>NZ_JBGGKV020000001.1:0-1324520 GCF_041287165.2 Mycobacterium bulgaricum
GCAAGTTCGGTGCCCCACCACCCCGCAGCTAGTTGCGTAACGCCACGGCGATTTCCGAGCCTGATTTCCGCCACAGCGTTACGCAAGTTCGGTTGTCGGTGGCGACGCGCACACTGCTGCGATGGATGAGCCCTTCCTCGGCCGCGCCGCGTTGGCCGCTGGCGAGCTGACACGCCACGCACTGCGGTCCCGATACCGAGCGGTACACCGCGACGTGTACCTGTCGAACGATGTCGAGTTGACGGCGCTCATCCGGGCGAAGGCGTGTTGGCTTAGGTCCCGTGGCCATGGCGTCCTGGCGGGCTACTCGGCGGCTGCGGTACACGGGACCAGGTGGATCGACCCCGGACTGCCGGCCACGGTGATCGACGACAATCGTCGCCGCACCCCGGGAATCATCACGTGGGGAAGCGCTCTGACCGAGGACGAGGTGTGCACCGTCGACGGGATACGTCTGACGACACCGGCGCGCACCGCGATCGATCTCGCGCGCAGATATCCTCTCGACACCGCGGTCGCATCGATAGACGCACTCGCGCGTGCCACTCGAACGAAAGTCGCGACAATCCAGGATGCGGTCCACCGGTACCCGGGACGTCACGGCACCGAGAGGGCACTCGAGGTCCTCTCGCTCGTCGATCCAGGCGCCGAGTCACCGCGCGAGACGGCACTCCGCCTCAGCGTCGTGCGGGCGGGTTACCCGCGGCCGCACACCCAGGTTCCCGTCTACAACGAGTACGACGTCCTCATCGGCCGGGTCGATCTGGGCTGGCCCGAGCAGAAGATCGCATTGGAGTACGAGGGGAGGCATCACCGGATGAGTCGGGAGCAGTTCGATAAGGACATCCGGCGATTCGAGGAGATGATCGAACTGGACTGGATCGTCATCAGGGTGACGGCAGCGGATACCGAGGCCACCATCCACATCAGACTCGCGGACGCGTGGTCGCGTCGAGTACGTGCGGCGAGCTAGACGAGAAAGAGGCCGACGACCCAGGCGATGGTCGCCAGCAGCGCACCTGTGAGTTCAACCCCGACGGACAGCGCGACGCCCTTGAGGGCGTGCCAGGTCGACGCCCACGCGCGGGTGACGTTCCCACGGATGCTCAGCTCGGCGGCGAAGACGCCCAGTACGAATCCGATGAGCAGACCGATCACCGGGATGACGAAGAAGCCGACGACGCCGGCAATACCCCCGACGACAAGCACAGAAGTTCGCACGTCGGCCGCCCGCATCCGCTTGACCGGCCACGTGTACTTGATGATCTGAGATGCGAAGAAAAGTGGTGCGGCCACGCCGAACACCACCCAGGACACGGCCGTGTTCTCGACGAACGCCCACACCCCGATCGCGCCCATCACCAGGATTCCGCCGGGCAAGATCGGGACGATGATCCCGACGAGGCCGACGGCGATCGCCAGCGCGACGAGGACGATGCCGACGGTGCTCACCTCAGTGAGGCTACGGGCTGCGCGGGATCAGGCGCCCAGCTTGTCGGCCAGATCGAGGAAGTCGTCTGCCATGACATCGAATTCGCCCTCGGCAGGTCTGCGCAATGTGCGGGCGGGGCCGTGTTCGCGGGGCCGGAACACGAACGCCGTCCGCAAACCGGCGTCGCGGGCGGCGCGCAGGTCCGCGGGGTGTGCGGCCGCGAGCATGAGCTCGTCGGGCGCGACGTCGAGGATCTGCGCGCAGCCGAGATAGGCCTCCGGGTCGGGCTTGTAGTGCCGGAAGATCTCGGCCGACAGCACGCAGTCCCATGGCAGTCCCGCGCGTTTGGCCATGTTCGTCAGCAGCGACACGTTGCCGTTCGACAGCGTCGTGATGGTGTAGCGCTGCTTGAGCCGCGTCAGTCCGGCGACGCTGTCGGGCCACGGGTCGAGGCGGTGCCAGGCCCGGTTGAGATCGTCGATCGCGGCGTCTCCGACAGTGATGCCGGCACCGTCGAGCAGCTCGACGAGGCGGCCCCGGTGCAGGTCGTCCAGCCGCGTCCACGGCAGCTCGCCACGACGCACCCGGTCCATCGCCGGGACGTAGCCGGCCCGCCAGTCGTCGGCGAACTGCGCCCAATCGGTCTCCACACCGTGTGTACGTCCGAAGGATTCCAGCTGACCGATGACGCTGGAGCGCCAGTCGACGACCGTGCCGAATACGTCGAACGCCAGCGCCTTGATCACCATCGTCTGTTCTTCGCGCAAGCGCTCATCACGGCTCCAGCACCAGCTTGCCGTTGATCTCACCGTCGGCCAGCGCCTGCAGTGCCGCCACGCCGTCAGACAGCGGAAAACGCACGGGCGCAGGCGGTCTGAGACCCGCATCCACGAGCGAGGCCAACGCGACACCGACCTGAGCTTGCGCGCCCGGGGTGCGGTTGACGAACTCGCCCCACCCGACGCCGACGACGCTGACGTTGCGCAGCAGCAGACGGTTCACCTTGACTGTCGGGATGCCGCCCGCGGCGAACCCGATGACAAGCAAACGCCCTTCGGTGGCCATCGCCCGGATCGCGTCGTCGAACGCGGCCCCGCCGATCGGGTCGACGACGAGGTCGACACCACGCCCGCCGGTCTCCGCCTTGACGGCGTCGAGCCATCCGTCGGTCAGCGGCAGCACCACGTCCGCACCGAGCGACTCGACGAACGGCACGGCCGACGGCCGGTGCACCATCGCGATCACCTTGGCGCCCAGTGCCTTTGCGATCTGCACCGACGCGGTGCCGACGCCGCCGCCGGATCCGAGCACCATCACCGTCTCGCCGGGCTGCAGTGCGCCTCGCCGCTGCAGCGCGAAGTACATCGTGTAGTAGTTGCCCAGCAGGCAGACCGCCGAGGCGTCGTCGAGGGCGTCGTTGGTCGGGATGACGGCATCCGCAGGCACCGCGACCTGTTCTGCCCACCCGCCGAGCAGGCTGAACCCGGAAACCCGCTGTCCTGCAGTGAATCCCAAGGAGGCCGGGGCCGACCGCACGGTTCCGGCCACTTCGACGCCGGGTACGAACGGCGGCGGCATCTTCATCTGGTACTCGCCGCGCAGCATCAGCAGATCCGGGAAACAGACGCCGGCGGCACCGACGTCGATGACGACAGCGGTGTCGCTGGAAACGTCATCGACATCGGCGTACGCCAGCCCTGAAGGACCCGACAACTCTTGCGCTACAAGCGCTTTCATCGGAGATTAGCCAAGGCTGAAGGTGGCCCGCTCAGCCGCCGACAGGTCGGTGATCTCGCCCCACTTGCCCGCGATGTCGTCGACCGTCGGCACCTCGGTGAAGGTGACGCCGCTGTTCTGGAACAGGGCGACGCGCTGCACCTTTCCGCCGCCGACGATGAACACCGATGCGGTCTCGGGCAGTTCCTCGGTGCACAGGTAGCCGATCACCGGTGCCACGTACTCGGGCGTCAGCTTCTCGAACACCTCGGGCGGCAGGATGTCCTGCGTCATGCGGGTGGCGGCGATCGGCGCGACGGCGTTGGCCTTGATGTTGTACTTCGCGCCCTCCTGGGCCAGCGTGTTGATCAGGCCGACGAGGCCGAGCTTGGCGGCGCCGTAGTTGGCCTGGCCGAAGTTGCCGAACAAACCCGAGGTGGATGTCGCGACGACCACGCGGCCGAAGCCGTTCTCGCGGAAGTGCGGCCAGGCGGCGCGGATGACGTTGTAGCCACCGTACAGGTGGACCTTGAGGACGGCGTCCCAGTTGCCGAACTCCATCTTGTGGAACGTGCCGTCGCGCAGGATGCCCGCATTGCTGACCACGCCGTCGACCTTGCCGAACTCGTCGACCGCGGTCTTGATGATGTTGGCGGCGCCCTCGGGCTCGGCCACGGAGTCGTAGTTGGCGACGGCGCGGCCGCCGGCGTCCTTAATCTCCTTGACCACGTCGTCGGCCATGTTGTGTCCGGCACCCGTCCCGTCGCGCGCGCCGCCGAGGTCGTTGACGACGACGCTGGCGCCCTCACGTGCGAGGGTCAGCGCGTATTCACGCCCGAGCCCCCCTCCGGCACCCGTGACGACGATGACACGATCCTGCACTCCTGGCACTGATGTTCCTCTCTTAGGGGACCGGACGCGTGCAAGGCTAGAACAGCTTGCGCGCCAGCTTGAACGCCTTCTCTGTATACGGCGGGTAGATGATGGATGTGAGGTCGGGTCGGGTTGGCTTGGTCAGCACCGACTTCTTGTGGCTGAACGTCTCGAACCCGAACTTGCCGTGGTAGGCGCCCAGACCGGACGGCCCGACGCCGCCGAACGGCAGCTTGTGGGTGGCGAAATGGAAGATCAGGTGGTTGACGACCATGCCGCCTGCTGGCACGTCCCGGATCACCCGTTCGCGCACCGCCTTGGCCTTGGTGAACAGGTAGGCGGCCAGCGGCTTGGGCCGCGCGTTGACGAAAGAGATTGCCTCGTCCAGGTTTTGGACCGTCAGGACGGGCAGGATCGGACCGAAGATCTCGTCGGTCATCAACGGCTCGGCGGGGTCGGGATCCACGACGACGGTCGGCTGGATCTTGAGGTTGACGGCGTCGGACTCGCCGCCGACCGCGACGGTGCCCTTGGTCGCCGCCAGCGCGTTGGCGAGCCGGTTGAAGTGACGCTCGTTGACGATGCGCTTGCCGGTATTGCCCGCCTCGAACGTGTCGATCGTCTTGCGGAGTTCGTCGACGAGTCGGTCGCGGATCGACGCGTCGGCCAGCACGTAGTCGGGTGCGATGCAGATCTGTCCTGAGTTGATGAGCTTCGTCCACGCGATGCGCTTGGCGGCCACCTCGACGTCGGCGTCGGCCGACACGATGACCGGGCTTTTGCCGCCCAGTTCCAGGGTGACCGGTGTCAGGTGGGGGGCCGCGCCCTCGTAGACGCGCCTGCCGACCTCGGTACCGCCGGTGAACAGCAGATGGTCGAAGCCCTGCGCGATCAGCTCCTGGCTGACGGCGCCATCGCCCTCGATGACGGCGATCGCGTCGTTGTCGAGGTAGCGGGGAACGAGGTCGGCCATCAGCGCCGAGGACGCCGGAGCAACCTCAGAAGGCTTGAGCACGACAGTGTTTCCGGCTGCGATCGCGCCGACGGCGGGCCCGAGGGTGAGGGCGAAGGGGAAGTTCCAGGCGCCGATGATGAGCACGGTGCCGAACGGCTCGTACTCCACCCAGCCCCGGCCCGGCAGCTGCGACATCTCGAGCAGACGGTGTCGCCGCTTCATCCACTTGCCGACGTTCTTGGCCGCGTACGCGGCCTCGCCCGTGGTGCTGGCGATGTCGGCCAGCCAGGCCTCGAACGGGGAGCGGCCCAGATCTTTTTCCAGGGCGTCGGTGACGGCGGCCTCGTTCTCGGACATCAGGCGTCCGAGCGCGTGCAGCTGCTCCTTACGCCATTCGACCGGGCGGGTGCGTCCTGTCGCGAACGTCTGCCGTAGCCGGGTGACGATGGCAGGGACATCGGCTGCGACTGCGGTGGCCTGGGTGGGTGCGACGGATTCGGTGGTCATGACGGGGTTCCTTCCTGACCTCGGAGTACCCGAATCCTAACCAACCATCCAGTTGGTGAACAGGTGTCAACCGCCCGTCAGAGTCTGACCCCGGTGGTGAATGTCGAGAATGCCTGCTCACCGGTGTCGGGTATCTCGACGAGACGGTCGAGCCGACGCATCTCGTCGCGGGAGTCGACCGCCTCGGCCCGCCAGCCGTTGGCGGCCAGCCAGTCGGCCACCTCGGCCCGGTCGGGGTCCTCGTACGTCAGCTCGGTGATGTCCATAGGTTCGGCGTCCAGCTGCGCTGTGATCCGGTCGAAGCGTTCGCGCACCCGTTCCCAACGATCGGGGTCATGGGCGCCCATCGACTCCGCGGCGACGCGGCTACCGGGCGCGCTCAGGTCGCTGATCTGCGCGAACAACCGGTCCTGGGCGTCGGCGGGCAGGTACATCAGCAGCCCCTCGGCCAGCCAGGCGGTCGGCTGGCTCGCGTCGAAGCCGGCCGCCTTCAGCGCGGCAGGCCAGTCCTGCCGCAGATCGATGGCCACCTCGCGGCGGTCTGCGGTCGGGGTTGCGCCCTGCGCAGCCAGGGTGGCGGATTTGTACTCCAGCACCAGCGGCTGATCGATCTCGAAGACAGTCGTGCCGGCCGGCCAGGTCAGGCGGAACGCCCGCGAGTCGAGCCCGGAGGCCAGGATCACGACCTGCCGGATGCCTGCGTCGACGGCTGCGGCGAAGTACGCGTCGAAGAAGTGCGTACGGACGGCCTGATAGTTGCCCATGTGCTCGAAGAGGGCGTCGACCTCGGGATCCTGGGCAGCGACCTTGGCGCGAAAATCGGTGTCACCGATGAATCCCCACGCACCCGTGCCCGCACCGGCGACGAGGACCTTCGCGTACGGGTCCGTGATGATCCGGTCCGGCCGGTCTGTCTCGGCGGCACGCGCGGCCGCCACCATGACCGCGGTGGCTCCGACGCTGGATGCGATGTCCCAGGTGTCGTTGTCGGTGCGTAGTGAACTCACAGCAGGATCCCTCTTGTCTGAGCACGGGGGACGATGAGCGTCTCTATTACTTTGCAAGGCTATCTAAATGTCGCCGGTGATCGGGCGCGGTGTGTGCCACAACACAGCCCGAGGGGCCAGACTCACAGGAGGTGAGCAGGAAGAGCGAACTACTCGCTCAGGTTCCACAATTTGTTGGCGAGCAACAACTCGAGCTTGTGCACCACAGCGCTGAGCTCGGTGCGATCGCCGACGAAGCCGGCATAGAAGCCCATGCCCCACACCACGGCGACGAGCATCTCGACCAGGTGCTCGACGTCGGTGTCGGTGCTGAGCTCGCCGCGGCTGATCGCATCGTTGACGGCCCACGACACGAAGGCGCGCGAGTTCTTCAACGAGTCGTGCTCGTCGTTGCTCAGCTCAGGGTGGCGCTGTGATTCCAGAACCGATGTCACCAGGAACGCTGCGGCGGAACGATCTTCGCTGTCGACCTGGGTGGCCACCGACAGGAAAGCCGAGAGGCGTTCGATCAGCGTCAGCTGTTCCTGTGCCCTGGCGATGCCGGCGCTCACAATGCCTGCATTGGTCTGCTCGACGACCTCGCCCCAGAGAACGCGTTTGCTCGCAAAGTAGTGATTGATCGCTGGGCGGGTCAGATCTGCGCGAATGGCAATTGCCTGGAACGTCGCAGCGTCGTAGCCGAGTTCGCTGAACACCTCGCGAGCGGCACGCAGAATGCGCTCCCGTGTTTCAGCGGCCTTCGCTGCGGGAGGACGTCCTGGACCTCGACTAGCCGTATACGGCACGGTCAAATTGTGCCACACGTCACCTGGCCCCCGGTTACGAGACCTCGGCCCGTTACCCGAGAGAGACCGGTGAGCAAACGGTTCGTAGCTGCGGAAGCAGGCGCCGCCCGGGTCCGCGGGCCGGTAGCCCGCTCGGCCCGGGCCGAGGGCGAACTAGGTTTGACCCATGGGGGTCGTGTCATCACGAGACGCATTCTTCGAAGCGGGCCTCGATGCCTTGTCCGAGTTGGGCTACGGCGGCCTCAAACTCGCCGAGGTGTGTCAGCGTCTCGGCGTGACGACCGGATCCTTCTATCACTACTTCTCCAACTGGTCCTCCTACACCCAGCAGTTGGTGGCCCACTGGCAGGAGGGGACGACGATTCAGGTCATCGCGGCGGTGCAGGCCGAGCCCGATCCCCGGCGCCGGATCGACCGCCTCATCGAGGCCGGTCTGACACTTCCGCACAGCGCCGAGTCCGCAATCCGGGTGTGGGGTGCGATCGACCCTGCGGTGCGTGAGGTCCAGGCCGCCGTCGACAGGCAGCGCTTCGACGTGGTCTGCGAATCGGCGCTGCAGATCCTTCACGACCAGCGACAGGCCGAACTGTTCGCCGCGTGGGCGGTCTACCTCCTCGTCGGATACGAGCAGGCGATCCTGCCTCCGGACACCTCCGGTTTGCGATGGATTGTCGGGCAGCTCCTCGAGTCTCTCGACTCGGGTCGGTTCGGTTCGGTGCCGCGCGATGAGTGACGCGGGCGGGCAGATTGCTCGCCTTGTAGGTCGGCCGGCACCCGCATCTTTCCCGCAGCAAACAATGACGGAACTCTTACTCACGGGCGTCGAGCGCCTGGAATCCCGTCTCAGGACCCCCGGGCACTGATGTCTGCCCTGTTGTTCGAGACCCGGCAACGCATCGTGCGGCGTGCGGCGCAGCGAGACCCCGACAACGATGCTTTTCGCCGTGCCCTCAGAGCCGCGATGGTGGTGCCGCTCGCCGGTGCATGCGGCTTCCTCATCGGCGGCGACAATCCGCAGACACCTCTCTTCTCCATCTTCGGTTCCGTCGCGCTATTGGTCTTCTCCGACTTTCCGGGGAATCGGCAGAACCGCGCTGTGGCGTATTCATGGCTCGGCGTCAACGGCTTCATCCTGATCACCCTCGGCACCCTGGTGGCGCCACATCCGTGGCCTGCCGTGGGATTGATGTTCGTTCTGGGAGTGGCCGTCAGCTTCTCCGGGGTTCTCAGCGAAACGATCGCCGCTGGGCAGCGCGCCACTCTCGTGCTGTTCGTCCTGCCCGCGTGCACGGCCCCCGGTCCGATCGGAGAACGCCTGCTGGGTTGGGCGATCGCGCTGGCGGTGTGTGTTCCCGCCGCGCTGTTCCTGCTGCCACCACGTCATCACGGCCAGTTACGCAGCCGGGCGGCTCGGGCGTGCGCGGCCCTGGCGGACCGATTGGACGGGACCGGGACCGCCGACAACGTCAGCAGGGCAATGGATTCCCTGCGTCAGACTTTCCTCGAAGCAGACTTCCGGCCAGTTGGCCTGACGGCAGGCAGCCGTGCCCTCGTGCGCGTCGTCGACGACCTCGAATGGGTCGCCGACCGCACGGGGCCGCACGCCGGGGTCACGCTGCGCGATAAGGACGCGGTGGGTCGCGTATTGCGCTGCGCGGCCACCGTTCTCCGTATCTCGCGCTCTGGTGACCGCGAGCTGGCACGGGCAGACCTGGCGGCAGCGCTGACGGTGTTGCGCGCGACGGCACAGGGGCGGTGGCGAGAAGACCTCGATGCGATCCTGAGTGCACCCGATGATGAACAGGCGGTGGCGTTGGGCCGGGACCTGCTGCGACGGCGCACCATCGCCGCCACTGTCGGAGCCACCGGCCGCATCATCGCGGCCGCGGCCGCCGCCGATGCACGCCCGGTGTGGGCGCGTGCACTCGGCCTGCGGCTCCCGCCCACGGGCGCTTCCGACCGGTTGCTTCCGGAAACTGTTGCGGCGGCCCAGATCGCGTCCGGGTTCCTGGAGAACCGGGCGGTGGCGGTCCGCAACAGTCTTCGTACCGGCCTCGGCCTCGCGCTGGCGGTCGCCGTCACGCACGTCTTCCCGATCGAGCACGGCTTCTGGGTGGTGCTGGGCGCGCTGTCGGTGTTGCGCAGTAGTGCTCTCACCACCGGCACTCGCGTGTGGCGTGCGGTGTTCGGCACCGGGATCGGTTTTCTGCTGGGCGCCGTCTTGATCTATCTGGTCGGTGTCGACCCCGTGGTGCTGTGGATCTTGATGCCGGTCGTCGTGTTCGGCTCTGCATATGTGCCCGAGATCGCGTCGTTCACCGCCGCGCAGGCCGCGTTCACGATGATGGTGCTGATCTTCTTCAACCTGATTGCGCCGACCGGTTGGCAGGTCGGCCTGGTGCGGGTCGAAGACGTCTTCGTGGGCGCACTCGTGGGGGTGGCGGTATCGATCCTGCTGTGGCCGCGCGGCGCGACAGCGTCGGTGACACGCCAGATCGATTCGGCCCGAGCCATTTTCGCGCGTTATCTACGAGCGGCGGTTCTGCGCATCACGCGCGGGGCCACCGAGGCGCGCACCGATGAGGTGGCGACGCTGAGCCATGACGCACTCTCCGCGTCCCGCGTGATCGATGACGCCGTCCGGCACTATCTCTCGGAAAGCAGCGGGGAGACCGACTTCCGCGCCCCGATCGTGCGGTCGTTCAACCGGGCGATCCGGCTGCGCGCGGTTGCCGACTTGATCGCCGACATCCCCACCCCGCCGCCGCTGGGCTCCTACCCCCATGTCCGCACGATCTTGGAGTCCCACGTCGATGCCATCTGCGACCGGGTGACAGGTCGGTGGGATGCCGTCGACACGTGGACCCCCATTAGCGACGACTTCGTACGGGCACTGCGGTCGGAGGCCCGAGACGACAATCTCGGGCTCTCCGCCGCACTACCGCTGCTGACCGCGGCTGCCGCCATCGGCGAGCTGGAGCTGATCTACCCGCTGAAAGCCGACCGCTGACCTCAGCGCAACGGCCGATGGGGCATCAGCGCATCCGGCGGTATGGCTCCGAACTTGCCGGACTGGAAATCCTCGACGGCCTGGATGATCTCCGATTTGGAGTTCATCACGAACGGGCCGTATTGAAAGACCGGTTCACGAATCGGCTTGCCTCCCAGTAACAGAACCTCAAGTGCGGGCCGGTTCGAGTCTTGTGACAGGTCGGCGGCGACGGCGATGCGATCACCGGGGCCGAGCACTGCAAGCTGTCCCTGCTGCACCGGATGCCCGACCGGACCCACAGATCCGCGACCGGACAGGACGTAGACGAGCGCGTTGAAGTCACGCGCCCAGGGCAGGTCCAACCGCGCGCCGGGCTGAATCGTGGCGTGCGCCAGAGTGATCGGGGTGTGGGTGGACCCCGGGCCGGCCTGGCCGTCGATGTCACCGGCGATGATCCGCACCAGCGCGCCGCCGTCATCCGACGACAGCAGCTTGGCCTGCGCGCCCTCGATCGCCTGGTAGTTCGGGTCGGCGAACTTGTCCTTCTTCGGAAGGTTCACCCACAGCTGTACTCCGTGGAACACACCGCCGCTCTCGACGAGTTCGGCCGGTGGCGTCTCGATGTGCAGGATTCCGGAGCCGGCGGTCATCCACTGCGTGGCGCCGTCGGCGATCAGGCCACCGCCGCCGTGCGAATCCTGATGCGCGAAGCGGCCGTCGATCATGTACGTGACGGTCTCGAACCCGCGGTGCGGGTGCCAATCGGTTCCGCGCGGCTCGCCGGGCTGGTACTCGATCTCGCCCATCTGGTCCATGTGGATGAACGGATCGAGATCACGCGCGTTCACTCCGGCGAACGCGCGGACGACGGGGAAGCCCTCGCCCTCGTACCCGCGCGGTCCCGTTGTGACGGAACGCACCGGGCGTTCGGTGTCGGTCGGTGTGGGTCCCGCGATGCGCGGGAGGGTGAGCGTATCGGCTGTGATGGCTGGCATGCCCGGAACAACCGGACTGCGGTCCGATTAATTCCGTGCGGTGCTGCCGGCGAGCGCACATCAGCCGCGCGAACCCGGGTATCTCCGCGCTAGGCGGAGGAGGGCCGATGACAGACGCACATGGACAGAACTCGACGGACACCTGGGAGGTCGTGGTCGCGACGTTGTATGACCGCGGTGATCCGAGCAAAGGAGCAGAAGAACGCTCCCTTGTCCGGGGGTCCGAGGAGGAGGCGCGGCGCGTCTACTCCGACACCACGGCCGTCGCAGCCGACGAGGACTACGCGTACGTGAAGCTTCGCGATGCGAGCACCGACGTCGAGTCGTGGCCGCAGGAGACCGGGTGGACCGTCTAGCCGAGAACGGCCAATGCCGCGGCGCGTGCCTCGGCGGCGCTGGCGGTGCCGAGGACGGCCTCGGCCGCATCACGGCACTGCTGAAGTGTGACCATCGCCAGTTTGGCGCCCACCCCCTGCACCGCTGCGGCGGCCGCCGACAATGAGGTGACCCCGAATCCCGTCAGCACGCAGGCGAGCAACGGGTCGGCGGCTGCTTCACCGCACACGCCCACCGGCTTGCCCACCGCTGCACCGGCTTTCACCGTCATCGCGACGAGCGCCAGCACGGCGGGCTGCCACGGGTCGGTCAGCGTCGCCAGTTCGGCCGACATCCGGTCGGCGGCCATCGTGTACTGCGCAAGATCGTTGGTCCCGATCGAGAGGAAGTCGACGTGGTCGAGGATTCGGTCGGCCAGAAGCGCGGCGGCGGGCACCTCGATCATCACCCCCGGCGTCAGGCCGTACGCACGGGCCTTGTCCGCGAAGTTCTTCGCCTCCTCGGCGGTCGCGATCATCGGTGCCATGACCCACGGAGGATTTCCGGTGCGTTCGGCGGCCTGGGCGATGGCCTCGAGCTGGTGGTCCAGGAGCCCCGGATTGTTTGTGGCGATGCGAATACCGCGGACTCCGAGGGCCGGGTTGGCCTCGTCGGGATGTCCCGCGAACTTGAGCGGTTTGTCCGAGCCCGCATCCAGGGTGCGGACGACGACCTTGTTACCGGCGAATGCCTCGAGCACCTCGGCGTAGATGCTTGCCTGCTCCTCGACGGTCGGTTCGGTGTCGGTGTTAAGGAAGCACAGTTCGGTGCGGAACAGGCCGACGCCTTCGGCGGGGGTCTGGCGCGCCGAGCGTGCCGCGGCGCCGTCCTGGACGTTGGCGAGCACGGCGACGGCGTGGCCGTCGGCCGTGGTGCCGGGGCCAGACCAATTCGCCGCAGCCTCGGCGATGCGCTTGGCCTCGGCGACAGCCTCGCGAGCCGGGGCTTCGTCCGGGGCGACGGTCACGGTGCCGCGGGTGCCGTCGACGAGCACCATCGTGCCGGCGGGCACGTCGTCGAGACCCGCGACGGCGACGACGCATGGAATCCCGAGCTGGCGCGCGATGATCGCGGTGTGGCTGGTCGGGCCGCCGAGGGTGGTGGCCAGCGCGACGACGAGCGTCGGGTCGAGGCCGGCGGTGTCCGCCGGTGCGAGGTCCTCGGCGCAGAGGATGGACGGCTCGTCGGGTAGCGGGACGCCGGGTTCGGGCAGGCCTTTGAGCTCGGCGATTACCCGGTCGCGGATATCGCGCAGGTCGGTGACGCGCTCGGCCATGAGACCGCCGAGCTTGGTGAACATCTCGACGAATTGATCGATGGCGCCGTTGACGGCCCGAACGGCAGGGGCGCCGTCCTTGATGCGCTTCTCCGCCGCGCCCAGCCAGCCGCGGTCTGTCGCGAGTGTCGCCGTGGCCGCGAGCACTTCGGAGGCGGCCCCCGTCGCGTGCGCGGCGCGCTCCCGCAGCCTCCCGGCCACCGCCGCGGCCGCGGCGGTGAAGCGTTCTCCTTCCGCGGACCGTTCGTCCTCGGGAAGCTCGTCCGTTGGCTCGGCGTCGACATCGGGCAGCGTGCCCGGGCGGATCACCGGCGCGTACTGAACTCCGGCCACAACGGGAACACCGTGCAGAACCGAGTGTGAGGTGAGCGGGGACGTCGCAGTCATGTGAACCAGATTACAAGAAACCGTTGACAAGTCAACACATTCAGGAGTAAAACCAAATATATCAACATTAAAAGCCGGCAATACCCACATAAGCCCTCAGTGCGGAGTCCCATGTACCCGGAAGAACGGCAGCAGGCCATCGCGTCGCTGGTGATGACGAAGGGCCGCGCCTCGGTGACCGAACTCGCACAGACCTACGACGTCACCACCGAAACCGTCCGGCGCGACCTCGCCGTGCTGGACAAGGCCGGCATCGTGCGCAGGGTGCACGGCGGCGCGGTCCCCGTCCGCGCCCTGCACCTCGTCGAACAGGGCGTCGGCGAACGCGACGTCACCCGGGCCGAGCACAAAGATGCGATCGCCGCCGCCGCTGCGGAGTTCTTCCCGCTCAGCGGCGCGAGCGTGCTCCTCGACGCCGGCACCACCACGATGCGGATCGCCGCGAAGATGCCGACCGACCGCGAGCTCGTCGTCGTGACCAACTCCGTTCCGATCGCGGCCAGGTTGGCGACGGTCCCGTCGGTCTCCCTGCAGCTGCTCGGCGGCCGCGTCCGCGGTGTCACACAGGCCGCCGTCGGTGAGCAGGCGCTGCGTGTACTTGACACGCTGCGCGTCGACATCGCCTTCATCGGCACCAATGCGATCAGCGTGGGCCACGGATTGTCGACCCCCGACAGCGAGGAGGCCGCGGTGAAGCGCGCCATGGTCCGCGCCGCCAATTACGTTGTCGTGGCCGCTGATTCGTCAAAAGTCGGCCGCGAGGACTTCGTCAGTTTCGCTCCCATCTCCAGTGTCGACACCCTCATCACCGACCCCGAGATCTCTGCCGCCGACAGCACCGAGCTGACCGAGCACGGCGTCGAGGTCATTCGTGCAGGAGGCCAACCGTGATCGTGACCGTCACCCCCAACCCGAGCATCGACCGCACGGTCACACTGCCGTCACCGCTGACGCGCGGTGCCGTCCATCGCGTCACGTCGGTGACCAGCCAGGCCGGGGGCAAAGGCGTCAACGTCGCCAAGGTTCTGACCATGGCCGGTGTCGAAGCACTGGCCGTCCTGCCTGCCGCCGTGAACGATCCTCTGTTGACCGCGCTGGCCAATGCCGCGGTTCCCTTCCAGATCGTGACCACCGATCAGCCGGCCCGAACCAACCTGACGATCACGGAGCAGGATGGCACCACCACCAAGATCAACGAGCCGGGCGCGATGATCGACGCGGCGACGTTGACGGCTTTCACCGACGTCGTGATGGACGCCGCCGAGGACGCCGACTGGGTGGTGATGTCGGGTTCATTGCCGCCCGGCATTCCCGAGTCCTGGTATGCGGACGTCGTCGCGCTTCTGTCCGCGCACTCCTGCCGGGTCGCCGTCGACACCTCCGACGCACCGCTGGCAGCACTCGTGGACTCGTTGGAACGCGGCGCACCCGACCTCATCAAACCCAACGCCGAGGAACTGGCGAGCGTTCTGGGCTATTCACCGGAGACTCTCGAAGATGCAGTCGCACAGGGTGATCCGGCGCCAGTGGTCGCCGCGGCCCGCCAACTGATCGACCGGGGAGTCGGCGCGGTACTGGCCACCCTCGGTGCCGCCGGCGCGGTGCTGGTCGACCGCAACGGCGCCTGGATGGCGAGCCCGCCGCCCATCACGCCCCGCAGCACGGTCGGCGCCGGTGACTCGTCCCTGGCGGGGTACGTGCGCGCCGAGGTCGGCGGCGCGGTCCCGCCGCAACGGCTGCAGATGGCCGTCGCGTACGGCAGCGCCGCAGCCTCCCTGCCGGGCACCACGCTGCCCTCCCCCGCCGAGATCGATCTCAACGCCGTTCAGGTGTCGCCCATTTCGCCCATCCCCGCCGCTCAGTAAGACACGAGAGACAAGGTAGTTCCATGACCACCTCCACCACTCCGATCATCACCCGCGATCTGGTGCTGCTCGACGCCGCGGTCGACGGTGACAAGCAGGCCGTCATCACCCGTCTCGTCGAAACCCTTGCTGCCGCAGGGCGCACCAACGACGCCGAGGGGCTCGTCGGGGCCGCCATGGCGCGCGAAGGGCAGTCGGCGACCGGCCTGCCCGGCGGCATCGCGATCCCCCACTGCCGATCGCCCTACGTTGACGCGCCCACCATCGGATTCGCCCGTCTCAAGCCGGGTGTCGACTTCGGAGCTCCCGACGGCCCCGCGGACCTGGCGTTCCTGATCGCGGCGCCGGACTCCGGTGGCCAGGAGCACATGAAGCTGTTGTCCAGCCTGGCAAGGGCATTGGTACGCAAGGATTTCGTCGAATCCCTGCGCAACGCCTCGTCTGCCGAGGAAGTGGTCGGCCTCGTCGAAGGGGTGGTCAATCCGGCACCGCCAGCGGGAGCGGCACCGGCCGCGCCCGCCGAACAGCCCGCTGCAAAGGCTGCCGCCAAGTCGATCGTCGCGATCACCGCCTGCCCCACCGGCATCGCGCACACCTATATGGCGGCAGACTCGCTCAGCCAGGCGGCCAAGGATGCCGGCGTCACGCTCGTCGTCGAGACGCAGGGGTCATCCGGCAGCACACCCCTACCCGCTGACACCATCGCCAAGGCCGACGCCGTCATCTTCGCCACCGACGTCGGAGTAAAGGACAAGGGACGCTTCGCGGGCAAGCCGGTGGTGGCTTCCGGCGTCAAGCGCGCAATCAACGAGCCGGCCAAGATGATCGCCGAAGCCGTTGCCGCAGCCGACAATCCGAATGCGGCTCGCGTCGAAGGCTCAGGCTCGGCTGGTCCCGGCGCGCCGTCCGGCAATGTCGGCTGGGGAACGCGGACGCGTCAGATACTGCTGACCGGCGTGAGCTACATGATCCCGTTCGTCGCGGCGGGTGGTCTGCTGATCGCGCTCGGCTTCTTTTTCGGCGGCTACGAGATCGCCGACACCGGCAACGACATCGCCCTCAACAACTCGCTGACCAACCTCCCCGACGGCGGGTTCGCACAGTATCTCGGCGCGATCCTGTTCACACTGGGCGGGCTGGCATTCAGCTTCCTGGTTCCCGCACTCGCCGGCTACATCTCCTTCGCCATCGCCGACCGGCCCGGCATCGCGCCCGGCTTCACCGCAGGCGCCCTTGCCGTCTTCATCGGCGGCGGCTTCATCGGCGGCATCGTCGGCGGTGTGCTCGCCGGTTTTGTTGCCCTGTGGATCAGCAATATCAAGGTCCCCCAGTGGCTTCGGGGCTTGATGCCGGTGGTGATCGTGCCTCTCGGAGCGTCGCTGGCGGTCGGCCTGATCATGTTCTTCCTGGTGGGACGCCCGTTGGCGAACATCAACACCGGACTCACCAACTGGCTCAGCGGGCTGTCCGGCACGTCCGCGATCTTCCTCGGCATCATTCTCGGCCTGATGATGTGCTTCGACCTCGGTGGCCCCGTCAACAAGGCGGCGTACGCGTTCGCCACCGCCGGCCTCGCAGCCGATACCACCGCGGCATTCGAGATCATGGCCGCTGTCATGGCCGCAGGTATGGTGCCGCCGCTGGCCATGGCACTGGCGACGACCATCCGCCCGCGTCTGTTCAGTGAGCCGGAGAAGGAGAACGGCCGCGCCGCATGGCTTCTCGGAGCATCGTTCATCTCCGAGGGCGCCATCCCCTTCGCGGCGGCCGATCCGCTACGCGTCATCCCGTCGATGATGTTCGGCGGTGCCATCACGGGCGCGCTGTGCATGGCCTTCAGCGTCGGATCTCGCGCCCCACACGGCGGGGTCTTCGTGCTCTTCGCGATCGACAACAAGCTCGGCTTCCTGATCGCGATTGTCGCGGGCACCATCGCGTCGGCCCTCGCGGTCGTCGCCGCCAAGCAGTTCATCAAGACGGGCGTCAAGAACGATCCCGAACTCGTCGCCGCCTGACCGTTCCATCCACCACCAAGAAATAAGGAGAACCATGCCCAGCAAGACCGTCATCGTCGGCTCGTCCATCGGCCTGCACGCCCGTCCCGCGGCAATCATCGCCGAGGCCGTCGTCGAGGCCGGCGTTCCCGTCACCCTGTCAGTCGACGGGGGCGAGCCCGTCGACGCAGGCTCCGCGCTGATGATCATGACCCTCGGCGCGGGAAACGGCGCCCAGGTGACCGTCGCCTCCGACGACGAGGCTGCACTGGCCACCATCGCCGAACTGGTCCAGAAAGACCTCGACGCCTGACGCCTGACGGGGCCGGTGACGGTCCCGAAAGAAAGCGGAACAACCCCTCCCGAGACACCCTTACGCTGTCTGAGTGCCTCAGACGCGTAGCCTGGACCTGACATTTTGGGCTATACCACCGTGGTCAGCGAGTTTGCTGCGAGCGGTCCAGCACACCATGCGCTGGTCGGGTGTTTCGGGGGGTGACATCGCGTGCGCCGAGTTGGTGCGCTGATTGCGGCTCTGTTCCTGGTGCTGCTGACGGCTCCACCTTCGTGGGCGGTCGAGCAGCCGATCATCGATCCCGCTGCGATTCCTCCTGATGAGACCGGTCCGGACCAGCCGATGGAGCAGCGGCGCATCTGCGCCAGCCCGACGGTGTTCCCGAACTCCAACTTCGCGGACCGACCCTGGGCCAACGACTACTTGCAGCTGGCTGAGGCGCAGAAGTTCGCAACCGGTGCCGGCGTAACTGTGGCGGTCATCGACACGGGCGTGAACGGCTCACCGCGAGTCCCCGCAGAACCCGGGGGCGACTTCGTCGACGCGGCAGGCAACGGCATGTCCGACTGTGATGCGCACGGCACTCTCACCGCCGCCGTCATCGCAGGGCGTCCCGCTCCCACCGACGCGTTCGTCGGCGTCGCACCCGACGCGAGGATCCTCTCGCTGCGCCAGACCTCCGACAGTTTCTCGCCGGTCGGCGCCCGTAACGACCCCAACGATCCGAACTCCACCCAGACAGCCGGCTCGCTGCGAAGCCTGGCTCGGGCCATCGTGCACGCGGCCAACATGGGCGCGCAGATCATCAACATCAGCGAAGCGGCTTGCTCATTCCTCACCTGCATAGCGGTTCGCGAACAGTTCGGCGCGGGCAGCCTGAGCCTGTTCGGGAGTGGGCAGATCCAAATCCCGGTTCAGGAAGTCCCGGGTGGCCACGTTGTCATGGCCCTGTTCTCGCATGCCCTCGAGCATGAAGGTGTACTGGGCCGACCTCGCATCCTGAGTGGCCAGGCCGGCGATCACGACGATCTCGTCGGCCAGCATCGACTCCGTCAGCGAGACCGCGTGGGGCGCGAGGTCGATCTGATGTACACGGCCGTCCAGGTACGTCGTGACCGTCACCGTGCCCGGTGGATTGGTGACCGTGAACATCGGCATCGCTGCGTCGTCTTCCGCGTCGACGTCGATCGACACCGGCGCCGGGGCTTCGGGTGCCTCGGAATAGGAGTAGTCGCCGAGGATCAGGCCCAGGTCGGTTTCGCCCTCGGCGGCACCGGCCGCGCTGAAGTCCAGCGCCGCCAGATCGTCGTCCCCGGTCCGTCGCCATTCGTCGAGGGGATCGTGCGGAGGGTTGGCCACCGTAGTCGTTCGCCTTTCTCAGTCCGGCACGGAGTAGTCGGAAGCGTGGTCGTCGGAAGCGGCGACGTGGTCGAACCACGACTTCGACGGCAGGAACTCCATCAGGCTGTCCAGGGCTCGCTTCAGGTTCTCGTCGGTACCGGGCAGGAAGCTGCCGTAGAGCTCGTTACCGACCTGGCGCGGGAGCGAGACGATCCGGCCGTGGCCCGAGTCGAGGACCCCGGCGCCGACACCGGCCTCCGCGTAGGTACCGCCCGTCCGTCGCTCGTTGGCGGTGATCTCGACCCAGCTGTCCGGCGACCCAATGGCCTCGGCGTAGATCTTGGCCGACAGCGCAGGCTGGCCGTACGCGGCCAGTTGATCGGCCGTGCGCGTCTCGGCCAGCTTGGACACGATGCCGGTCAGCGGTTCCACGTTCGCAGGGGACGCGCTGCCCAGGACGACGTTCACCATCGCCGCGAGACCGACCTGCGGAGCCACCCGCTGAAGCACCAGCATTTCTTCATCCCGTGCGGCGACGACATGACGCTCCCCTTTGCGACACACCACGAAGCGGACCATCTTGCCATCGCGGTCGCGGCGCCACCATCGGCAGTCCAGGGTCCGATCGGGCCGACTCAGCGCATCGACCATGGCCGCGACCTCGGGGTGAGGGTCCCCGTAGGCCGTCAGAACGCCCTGAGCAGTCAGGTCGCGGGTCACCTGGTCCCATACGATCTTGCGTTGCTCCTCGTAGGGGATGTTCGGCCGGATTCCCAACGACAGCGGGAAATCCACCAGATGAAGCCGGTCGGCAATCACCAGCATTCCGTCGATCGTCACCTCGACGCCCACCACGTCGTCGTAGTGGGTGGGCTCGGCGTCACCGAAGAGTGGTCTGGTCATCAGCGCACCGCAGGATCGACGTGACGCCCTGCTGGGGAATCCGTTGTGATGTACGCACCGGCCACCGCCGGGGTGGCGTTGCCTTTGCCAGACCCCTTCGAGTCGCCGAACATTGCCATGTGTCGCACCCCTTCCAACGGGAGCGTACCAGCGGCGACGGAGTGCCTATGACACCAATTCGTCACCCTCCAGTCCGATACCGCAGGCAGATGAGCACTTCATTAGCTATCTCCTTCGCATTCTCCAAGTGCCTTATCGATCTTCTCGCAAACGAATTGCAGTGGCTGCGAATGGCCCCGAGTCGTTCGCCGCACCCCCGGCGCAGCACCCAGACCGACCGTCCGGGCGGGCGGCCCCCGCCCGCTCCCCGGCTCGGCGAAGGTGTTTGCTGGGTTCGTCGTGCCATTAGCCTTGCCTGGACGGCACGTACGGCAGTGAAGAGGAGACGTGTGGTGACCGACCGCGACGAGGTCCGGTGGGACTCCGAGCCCCTGACCGACCAGGCCCCCGTGATGCCTCCCCCGCCGGCACCCCGCGGAATGTTCCGGCAACCGCCACCACAGCAGGGTTGGCAGGCACCTACCCGCCCCGTGCCGCCGCAACCCGCTCCTGTTTATCCGTCACCTCCGGCGGGCGGCCCTCCCTGGCCCGGCCCCCAGCATCCGCAGGCTCAGCAGCCGCCGACGTCGTATGCCGAACGCATCCGCCCCGATCAGCTCGTCCCGACACGGAAAGCCGTCCCCGGTCGCGGATGGCGCGCGGTCCTCTACAGGGCCACCTTCGGTCTGGTGAATCTCGGTCCGTCACCCGAAGAGCGACGGCTCGCCGACCTGGAGGCCGTGATACGCGGGCCTCTTCGCGGACGGTTCAAGGTCGGCGTGATGGGTAAGGGCGGGGTCGGCAAGACGACGGTTTCCGCGTGCATCGGCTCGCTGCTCGCCGAACTGCGTCAGGACGACCGAGTCGTCGCCATCGACGCCGACACCGCATTCGGCAAGCTGGGCAGCCGCGTAGACCCGAACGCCCAGGGTTCGTTCTGGGAGCTCGCGGGCGACCAGCACCTGGAGACGTTCGCCGACGTCCGCAACCGACTCGGCCACAACGCCGCGGGCCTGTTCGTCCTCGCCGGGGAGGCGACCCCGGCGCGGCGACGGGTGCTCGACCCGGCGATCTACCGCGAAGCCGCCGCCCGCCTCGACCGTCACTTCTCCATCGTGGTCACCGACTGCAGCTCGACGATGGACTCGCCCGTAACCCAGGAAGTGCTTCGCGATCTGGATGCGCTCGTGGTGGTGTCCTCGCCATGGGTCGACGGTGCCGCCGCGGCCGGGCAGACCCTCGACTGGCTGGCCGCACGGGGGATGACGACCCTGCTTCAGCGCACTGTGGTGGTCCTCAACGATTCCGACGGCCACGCCGACAAGCGCACGAGATCAGTTCTGGCTCAACAGTTTTCAGGCCAGGGCCAGCCCGTCATCGAGATACCGTTCGACGGCAGCCTGCGGCCGGGCGGTGTCATCGACGGGACCGGTCAGATGTCGCGGGCGGCAAGGCGCAAACTCGTCGAAGTCACAGCGGCGTTGGCGGGGTTCTTCCCTCGCGACGACCGCCCGCGCGACCGCCGCTGAAGCTCACGCGATCTGAGCGACCAACCCTTCGATCGCATCGACCTCAGCCGCCGAGACGGGTTCGCCGGCTTCGGTGTGCCGGATCGCCTCTTCGGAGACTCCCGCCGCCTGGGCGGTTTCGAGGACAGTGAGGTTCGCGCCGCGGCGGGCGGCATAGAGGCGCTGGCCCAACGATGCGTGCGGTGCGGCGGCCGCGCGCAGCATCAGATCGTCGTACAGCGTGCGGACGGTGCTCAACGCTTTGATGAGCGCGGGAGTCACCCGGCCGATCCGGGCGGCGCGCGACGCGACCGCCTCCAACTGGCGCAGATCGGCGAGGATCGCGGTCGCCCGCGGCATGAACGCGGGATCGTCGGCGGAGGGCAGCGTGCCCGCCGACGAGCCGAGGGCTCCGACCGCGGTGATCACGGCCTGGGCGATGAGTGACGCCTCGTCGCCGCCCGGCGTGGGCAGTGCTGCGGCTGGCGCGGGGCGGCTGCTGGGCACGGGTTCGCCTCTGCGAAGGCGCGCGATGGTGCCCGGCGGCCACTGCAGGATCTCCTCGAGGCGTGCCCTCGTCCGCTCCCGGGGCCAGCTTCTGCCCTTCTCGAAGGCGATGAGGGCGCCGGCGTTGATGATGCCCTCGGCAGCCAGGCTGCGTTGACTGATGTCGAGTTCACGTCTCCGGGCGGCCGCGGCCGCGCCCGCCCGAAGCATGCCGGCGTCCGGTGCCCCGGTCGACGCGTCGACCGGTTCAGCGTTCGTCATCTCCCGGAATCCCTCATGCGGTAAGGCCAGCGAGCGCCGGAAAGAGCGCCGCAACACGTCAAAACTACATCATTTCGCTGGTCTATACCGTATCAACGCAATAGAAATTTCGATCAATCTGTAGCACCTACTGAAAACCGCTGCGGGCGCAAAAGTGCAGTTGAACGCCCTGTCGGTGTAAGAACCGTTGCGGCTCGACCCGCTCCCCACCGCCAGACTGAAGCACAAACTGTTGCAGCGCTACGGTTTCTTGGTTACGTTGTGCGTCATCGCGGCGATCGCGCCGCCGGCAGAGGTAAGGAGCACACCGATGAACGCAAAGTCCTGGGATGAGACGCCGGTCGGCGAGTGCACGCGCGACCCCGAACGCTGGACCACAACCGCTGACGACGAAGCCAAGGCGATCTGCCGGTCCTGTCCGCGACGGTGGCTGTGCGCGAAGGAAGCCTACGAGTCGCCTCGCGCAGAGGGTCTGTGGGCGGGAATCTATGTCCCCGAGGCGGGCCGCGGCCGCACCTTCGCGTTGCGGCAGCTCAAGTCCCTGGCCGAACAGAACGGCTACCCGGTAGGCGAGCGCCGGGTGTACTACGCCGATATTGCTTGACACCGAGCCGTCCGCCGCCGGTCGAGGGGTCGGCGGCGGACGCGCCCCGGAATAGTTCGGACCGGGTGGCGGTTACATGATTCGTCGGTGCCGGGCATGCCCCGGGCCCCAACCCACAGTCGCCGCGAGCGACCACTTGCCGAGAGGCGCAGGCGGCACCGACCCGAACACTCACCAAGTGTCGATGAACCGGCTCCCAGCGGGAGCCGGTTTTTTCGTGGCCCCCAGGGTGGCAGCGACGACTGAGCGGGTGTCCGCCGGGTCGATCACGTCATCGATCTCGAACAGCATCGCGGCGTTGAGCGCCTTGGCGTTCTCCTGTGCCGCCGCCGTGGCGATCCGTACCCGCTCCTCCCGCTCCTGCGCGTCGGCGATCGCCTCCAGTTCTTTGCGCATCCCGAGCCGGACGGCCCCTTCGAGACCCATCGGACCGAGATGCGCACCCGGCCAGGCCACTGTCAGCACCGGCTCGTGCAAACTGCCACCCGCCATGGCCTGCGCCCCGAGGCCGTAGCCCCGGCGCAGGATCACCGCAATGAGCGGTGCGCGAAGTGCCGCTCCTGCGACCAACATTCGCGATGCCCGCCTCACCAACGAGTCGGCTTCGGCGGCCGGGCCCACCATGTATCCGGGGCAGTCGATCAGCGAAACCACCGGCAACCCGAATGCGTCGCACAGCTGGAGGAAGCGGGCGGCCTTGTCGGAGGCCGCTGCCGTGATGGCCCCCGCCGTGAACCGTGTGTCGTTGGCGATCACGCCGACGGGCCGCCCCTCGATGCGGGCCAGCGCCGTCACCATCTCCCGGGCGAATCGCGGGCGCAGGAACGTCACCGAGTTCTCGTCGGCGAGGGTCTCGATGACGGGCGCGACGTCGTAGGCGCGCCGAGCGCGCTCGGGTACCGCGGTGCGCAGCGCGGTTTGGTCGGGCACGGTCCATTCGCCGACGGATCCCTGGAAGTAGCCGACGAGACGTTTCGTCACCGCGACGGCTTGGGCTTCGTCGTCGACTACGACGTCGACGTTGCCGTTGGGCTCCTGCACCGTCATCGGACCGACGTCATCGGGCGGGACGTCTCCGAGGCCGCCGCCGGCGATCATCGCGGGGCCGCCCATGCCCAGCGAAGCATCGCGGGTCGCCACGATCAGATCGGAAGCGCCTGCGATGACGGCGTTTCCGGCAAAACAGCGGCCTTTGACCACAGCGATCCGGGGCACGAGGCCAGAGAGCCGAGCCCAGAGGGCAAAAGCCCGGGTATCGAGCGATGACACCGCCGGATAGTCCGTGTCACCGGGCCTGCCGCCACCGCCCTCGGCGAAGAAGACCGTAGGCAGGCGCATCCGCTCGATCAATTCGAACAGGCGGTCCTTTTTCCGGTGACCCAGCCCTCCCTGGGTGCCGGCGAGCACGGTGTAGTCGTAGGACAGCACCGCACAGGCAGCGGCGTCGGCATCGAAGAGGGCTCCGTTGATCCGGGCGGTGCCTGCGATGAGTCCGTCGGCGGGCGTGCGGGCGATCAGCTCGTCGATGTCACGGCGTGCGCGCTGCGGTGCGACGGCGAACCGGCCGTACTCGACGAAGGATCCGGAGTCGACCAGATCGTCGAGGTTCTCGCGGGCAGTGCGGCCGCCGGCAGCGTGCCTGCGCGCGACGGCGTCCGGCCGGGCGGCGTCCTCGGTCAGACCGCGGCGGCGTAGGACCTCCGCCAGGTCGGCGCGTCGCGGCTCCTGTTCAGGCATCGAGTTGGTCGATGGCGGTTGAGATCTCGTCGAGGAGGGCGTCGACCTGGGCCTCGTCGTAACCGCGCTTGCCGAACGGCGGTTTGTTGAACCGAACGGCACGCACGTCGTCGGCGGTGAGGTGGCCCCGACCGTCGAGACGACGGGCGCAGAGGGCGACGAAGTCGAGCACTGCTTTCTCGTTGTACCCGCGCTTGCCGAGCGGCGGCTTCTCGAACGTGAAATTCCGCAGGTACTCGGCCGTGACGGCGCCCTCGCTCATGGCGACAGACTAGTGCGCAGGTTATCCACAGGGCCGCCGGTTTCTGCCTCTGGATTGTCGGGCGTCGGGCATAGCGTGCGGCTATGACGAACTGGATCAACACAGTCAGCCGCGATCACGTCGAGCGCGCTGTACGCGGCCGCTTCACGCAGGCCAATCACGGCAAGCCCCACATGCTGCGCAAGATGGAACGCGGCGACTGGATTGTCTTCTACTCGCCCAAGACCGTCTACCCCGATGGCCCGCCACTGCAGGCGTTCACGGCGATCGGCCAGGTCGCCGATGACGAGCCCTATCAAGGCGATGTGTCGCCGGATTTCCAGCCGTGGCGACGCAATGTCGACTTTCTCCAGTGCGCGGAGACGCCGATCCGTCCCCTGCTCGACGACCTCGACTTCGTCGAGGACAAGGCGCGATGGGGATACAAGTTCCGGTTCGGGGTGTTCAAGATCTCCGACGGCGACCTCGACGTCATCCGTTCCGCCATGATCCAGCCGGCGAAGGAGTCTAGCCTGAGTCCATGAGCAACACGGATGTCGCACCCGCCGAAGTCGATTGTGCGGCATCGGGACTCGCTGCCAATCTGGCGGGCGTGCTGCATCCGCGGGAGGTACCGCTGGGCGGTCCGCGGGCAATCCGGGTGCGGCGAACCCTTCCGCAGCGGGAGCGGTCGCTCATCGGCGCCTGGTGCTTTGCCGACCACTACGGACCCCACGATATCCGCCAAGGCAGCGGCATGGACGTCCCGCCGCACCCGCACACCGGGCTGCAGACGGTCAGCTGGTTGTTCAGCGGTGAGATCGAGCACCGCGACAGCGCAGGCGTGCACGCGATGGTCCGGCCCGGTGAGCTGAACTTGATGACAGCGGGCGCGGGCATCTGTCACTCCGAGGTCTCCACCGCCTCGACGACGCTGCTCCACGGGGTCCAGCTGTGGGTGGCACTGCCTGACGCCGATCGTGACACCGACAGGGATTTCGCGCACCACGCGCCGAAACCGCGCGCCGTGGGCGACGCCGTCGTGCGGGTGTTCCTCGGCGAACTCGACGCCGACCGCTCGCCGGTTCACACGTTCACGCCGCTGCTGGGCGCGCAGGTCGACCTCGAAGCCGGCGCCGAGATCTCGCTGGACGTCGACCCGACGTTCGAGCATGGCGTCCTCGTCGACCAGGGCGATGTCGCCGCATGCGAATCCGCCCTCGCACCAGGCGATCTCGGCTATCAGGGCACCGGACACAGCCGGCTCGTGGTCGCCAACCGCGGCGAGACCCCCGCCCGGGTCGTGCTGCTCGGGGGCACACCGTTCGGCGACGAGCTGGTGATGTGGTGGAACTTCGTGGGCCGCAGCCACGACGACATCGCAGGCTACCGCGAGCAGTGGCAGCGGGAACACGAGCGCTTCGGCGTGGTCCACGGTTACCGCGGTGCCGTCGCCCGGTTGCCCGCGCCCCCACTCCCCAACGCCACCCTGCGCCCTCGGCCCAACCCCGGGGTATAGAGGAGGTATGACCACCGACAAGACCGGCGCGCCCACCGACGTCACCGCCGAGGCGGACCGCTTCAGTATCTCCGTCGACGGGCAGAAAGCCGGCTTCACCGAGTTCATCGACGTGGGCAACCAGCGGGTCTTCCCCCACACCGAAATCGACGACGCGTTCGGCGGACGCGGGCTGGCGACAATCCTGGTGCAGGAGGCGCTCGACAAGACACGGGCCGACGGCCTGCGCATCGTGGCCGTCTGCTCGATGGTGGCGGGGTTCATCGACAAGCATCCGGAGTACGCCGATTCGGTCGATCCCCTGACCACCGACCTCAAGCGCGCCCTCGCCCACCGCTGAACCGCAGGTCCATTCCGCCACCACCCGTTTCGGTGCGCACATTCGGGCAATTCGGAGGTCATGGGTAAGACAGGTTCCGCCTTCGCTGCCGCCGCCGCTTCGACACTTGCGGCAGTCGCCGCCCGCGACCTGTTCCAACGCAAACACGCGCTGCTGCGCAACTTCCCGCTGCTCGGGCACGCCCGGTACTTCATCGAGGCAATTGGGCCCGAGCTGCGCCAGTACATCGTCGCCGCGAACGACGAAGAACGGCCGTTCACCCGCGATCAGCGCCGATGGGTGTACGCCTCGGCGAAGAAGGAGAACAACTACTTCGGTTTCGGCACCGACAACGACATCGAGCACACCGCCGGCTATCCGGTGATCAAACACCGCACCTTCGGGCACACCGTGCCGCCGTCATCGCCGACCGCCGCCCACGAGGTACACCTGCCCTGCGCGAAAGTCGTCGGGGAAGCGCGGAACAGGAGCAAGGCATTCCGGCCGTCCTCGGTCGTCAACATCTCGGCGATGAGCTATGGCTCGTTGTCCGCAAACGCCGTCGAGGCGTTGAATCGAGGCGCCAAACTCGCGGGATGCCTGCACAACAGTGGTGAGGGTGGCATCTCCCGCTTTCACCGGCAGGGCGGTGAGCTGATGTTCCAGATCGGCACCGCGTACTTCGGCTGCCGCGACGCCGACGGCCGGTTCAGCCTCGATAAGCTCAAAGAGGTCGTCGAGCGGGATCCGGTGCGCGCCATCGAGATCAAGCTCAGCCAGGGCGCCAAACCGAGCCTCGGCGGCCTGCTCCCCGCGGCCAAAGTCTCCGCCGAGATCGCCGCGGCGCGAGGAATCGAGGAGGGCCGCGACTGCGTCAGCCCGTCGCGGCATGCCGAATTCTCGGACACCGACAGCCTTTTGGACTGGGTCGAGCTGATTGCCGCCGAGACAGGCCTGCCCGTCGGGATCAAAGCCGCCGTCGGCGATCTCGACTTCTGGCGCGAACTCACCCACCTGATGCGCGAGACCGGCCGCGGCGTCGACTTCGTCACCATCGACGGCGGTGAAGGCGGCACCGGCGCCGCGCCGCTGATCTTCACCGACAGTGTGTCGCTGCCGTTCCAGCTCGGCTTCGCCCAGGTTTACCGCATCTTCGCCGAGCAGGCCCTGCACGAACAGGTCACCTTCATCGGCGGCGGCAAGCTCGGCCTCCCCGACAACGCGGTCGTCGCGTTCGCGCTCGGCTGCGACATGGTCAACGTGGCGAGGGAGGCAATGCTCGCGATCGGATGCATCCAGGCGCAGAAGTGCCACACGGACACCTGCCCCACCGGAGTCGCCACTCAGAATGCGTGGCTGGCCCGCGGCCTGGTACCGGAGATCAAGGCCGTGCGCGCGGCGAACTACATCAAGACCCTGCGCCGCGATCTCGTGAAGGTCGCCGAGGCGTGCGGTGTCGAACACCCCGGGCTCATCAGCACCGAGTCCGTCGACATCATCGACGGCAGAACGGGTTCCACCCCTCTGCACGACGTGTACAGGTACACGCCGGGGATGGGACTGCCGTCCGCCGCCGACCGCGCGCAGATCATCGAGCTGATGACGCACCAGGATCATCACGGAGGATCTGCGCCGCCGTCGTCGTTGGCCGTCGGCTGAGAATCCGCCGGTCTCCGCTATCGTCGCCGCGGTGGGCACCCGCTGTTTCTTCGTTCCCGACGGCGACACCTTCGCTCCGACGGACTGGGCGCGCGGGCCGTGGGGCGACACGATCAGCGGCAACTACGTCGGAGGAC
This sequence comes from Mycobacterium bulgaricum, assembly GCF_041287165.2. Lineage (NCBI taxonomy): Bacteria > Bacillati > Actinomycetota > Actinomycetes > Mycobacteriales > Mycobacteriaceae > Mycobacterium > Mycobacterium bulgaricum. Next base: position 28,290 of record NZ_JBGGKV020000001.1, read on the forward strand.
TGCTCGGCCATGTCATCGAGCGCGACGCCGCCGACCCGGAATTGCAGCCTGCCCGCCTCACGGTCGATCTGTTTCGCCCCGCCGCGCTCGCCGACTCTGTTCGCGTCGCGACCTCGGTGGTCCGCGAAGGGCGCAGGCTCAAGCTGGTCGACGCCACGATGACGCAGTCCGGGACGGTCGTCGCCCGCGCCAACGCGCTGTTCCTGCGCCGCGGTGTCCAACCGCCCGGCCCGCGGTGGACGACGGAGGTGACCATGCCGCCGGTTCCGCCCCTGCCGGACCCGGTTCCCGACGACGTCGTCACGCTCGTATGGACCTACGGCAAGAACGGGGACGCCCCGAGCTTCGGACTCGGCGCGTGGGCGCACGACGGCCCGAAGTACATCTGGGCGTACGACCTCGCCCCGATGGTCGACGGCGTCGAGCTGACGGCGTTCACCCGCGCGGCCATGGCCGGGGACATGGCGAGCTCGCTGACCCACTTCGGAACCGATGGTCTGCCGTTCATCAACGCCGACTACACGCTCACGCTCAGCCGCCTACCCCACGGGCCCTACCTCGGGCTGGCGGCGCTGACACATCACAGCCATGACGGGGTCGCCACTGGCACCGCCGTTGTCGTGGACGCATCCGGACCGCTAGGGACGGCAACGGCCACCGCGCTGTCCAATCCTGGGTTCAACCCGCCGCGGGCGCCGCTCAGCTGAGATATTGCGCGGTGCTGCCCGAGACCGGCATGCCGCCCATACCGAGCTTGCGATGGTCCCAGCTCCGCAGCCGCGACGGCACGACCCGTACACAGATCCGGTTGTTCATCATCTGGTCCACGAAGGGCCGCATCTCGTCGGTATACGGGCCGGTGTAGCGCTCCCACACGCTGATTCCGACCTTCAGGTTGGTTTCCGGGTCGTCGTGGATCTCTGCTTCACCGTCGATCGACACCCCGCGCAGCGTGTCGTAGGACAGACCGTCCTCGATCATCACCGTGATCGTGGGATCTCGGCGCAGATTGACGGCCTTCTGCGACTTCGCTTTGGTCTCGAACCAGATCTGTCCGTCGATGACGGCGTACCACATCGCCACCAGGTGCGGCCGGCCGCTCGGCAGCACCGTGGCCATGGTCGCCGTGCGGCTGCGTTCGATGAACTCGGCGATCTCGCCGTCTGACATCACGATCTTCGCGCGTTCGTTTTTGCCCACGCGTCGATACTGGCAGGCGGCGGTTCACATCGTGACGCAGGCTAGTCCTTCTCCCGGTACTCGATGACCTTGATGTCGAACCATCCGGCTTCCCGAGCGGCTTCCAGGCGGTCGGCGGTGTAGTGGACCGTCACGCGGGAGAAGACAGCCGGCAACGACGAAATACGTTCACGGACTTCGGCTTCGGTGGGCCCGCGGCCTAGCCGCCACACCTTGCCATGCTTGTCGTAGGCGTCCACCGTGCATTCGTCCAGCGCCATGAGATCGGGAACCATGGAATCGGTCACCACGGTCGTACAGGCGGGGATCACGGGACAAACGAACACCAGCCATGCTTGCGTTCTTGCGCCTTCCCGAGCACCACCTCGCCGGCGTGAACTGCGTCTAGCTCCACCGCTGGATTCACGTGTTTCGAACATACATGCGACGGGCATTCAGACCCCATGAGCGACAACATCACCCAGGCACCGCAGGAGAACGCCGAGAAGGACCCGTCCGACTGGGTCACCGGGGACGAGCCGATGACCGGGCCCCAGCGCAGCTACCTACAAACCCTCGCGCAGGAAGCCAATGTCGATGTCCCCGACGACACGACCAAGGCCCGCGCCTCCGAACTCATCGACGAACTCCAACAGAAGACCGGGCGCGGTCAGTAGAAGTTCACCGGCGGCAGCGGCCGGATACCGCCTCCGCTGTTGCCGCCGGAGAACGTCACCGATTCCTTCCGCGACTGCGTCAGCGACAGCGTTCCGATGTGGCGGAAGCGTCCCACCGGAGGGCTGATGACGAAACTCAGCTCGTCTCGGGCACCGAACCGCACATCGGAGCCGGCGGTGGAGGTTTTGATGCCGAACAGCACCGGCTGCAATCCGGCCAGGTAGAGCCACAACGACGAGTAGAGCGGGGCAACCGGGTCGGCGGGCAGCACCGCGTGGTGCAGCGGGGCCCCGTCACCGGACGACGCGAGAACGAAGTCCTGGTCGTTTCCGGCGCCGTGTGCGTCCGGGATCTTGATGCGAATCCAACGCGGCTCACTTCCGGCACGATCGGGCCCGGCCTGCACTATTGCCTCATGGGACGACCCGGGTTCGAGCAGCGGGACTCCCCCCGGCACATCCGCATCGCGGTCGATCATCAAAACTGCGTCGTACGCCGACGACTCACCGGACGACACGGTCTCCACCTGACCGACCACGGCGGCGACGGTCGCTCGGACCGCATGCGTTCCTGCTGACAAAACGTCTGCGTCTGCGATTCGCATGACGACCCGGTACCCCCTCGGGTCCGCGATCACGCGCGTGAGGTCCAGATGTCAGACCTGCGTAAGGCGCGCCGTGCCCGGACCATCGAACGCCCGTGCGTCGACGCCTCGGCCGGATACGGCCATCAGCAGGTCGATCGCACTGGCGCGCACCTCGTCTCCGGCGCCTGCGGCGAAATCACCGTCGGTCGCGACGAGACGCACCCCCTCGACGCGTTCGCGACCGCCGCCCATCGCCACGGCGGCCTTGATCTGATAGGCCAGGGCTGCCGTGACGGCGGTGCGCTGATAGGTGGCCGGGATACCGAGGGGACGTCGGATGTCCTCGCCGTGGACGATCGCCTCGACCAGACGGGTGGGACGCGGCGCGATCGGAGTCAGGGTCAGCGGGACTGCCGCCCGCAACGCTTCGACGGTGTCCCGCGGGTCCGCGCGCCGCTCACGACGGATCCCGAGGGCGTTGTCACCGTCGAAGTCGAAGCGCGCGTTAAACATTCGTCGCGCGAACCCGATTCGCGACGTTCTCGCGGTATCGACGAGGTGGGCCAGCACGTCGTGCACATCCCATCCCGGGCACAGTGATGGTGTGGTCCACGCGCGCGTCGGCAAGGTTGCCAGGTCGTCGGCGAGGCGGGCCCGCTCGGCATGAACGAACGACCACACCTGCGACTTGCTGAGCTTCATGCGATGTTGACCTCTGCGGGGCGCAGAGGTCATCGCTCAGCGGATCAGTGTCGCTCCACCGTCCAGGCGGATCTGCTGTCCGGTCATGAACCGGGACTCGTCGGCAAGCAGGTACACGGCCGCATAGGCGGTCTCCCACACGGTGCCGCGCCCCATCTTCAGCTTGACGACCTCCAGGTAGGTTTCCTCGACCTCGTCGGGCGCGAGCCCGAACAGTGTCTGCGAGTCGTGGTTGCCCAGCACGGAATTGATCGGGCCCAGCATCAGGGTGTTGGCGCGGATGCCCGCTGCGGCGAACTCCGCGGCGGTGAGCTCGGTGATGTAGTTCAGGCCGGCCTTACCGAGCGCGTACGGCAGGATGCCGATGTTCAGGCCGAGCTCGTTCTTGATGCTGGCGATGGACGAGATGTTGACAATGCTGCCGGTCGTGTCGCCCTCGTTCTTCTCCATGCACTGCGCTGCGAAGAGATTGCAGTAGTAGCAGCCCAACATGTTGACGTCGATGCCGTAGTTGAAGTCCTCGGTGGTCATCGAGTTGGCGACCGGGTCGAACGGTGGATTCACCGCGACGCTGTACACCATGCCGTCCAGACGACCGCTTCTGCTCATCGTGGCATCGAAGATCTTCTGGCAGCCCTCCTTGTCGGAGACGTCGGCCGCTACGGCGTAACCTTTGCCGCCTTCGGCGGTGATCACATCCACAGTTTCCTGTGCAGCGGCGAGGTTGCGGTCGGCGGCGACCACTTCGGCGCCGTGCCGGGCGGCCAGAATGGCGGTGGCCCGGCCGTTGCCCAGCCCGGGCCCCGGCATCTGGCCACCGCCGACGATGACCACCACCTTGCCGGACAGGTCCAGCGCCTTGCGGTCCTTCATTCCGAAATCGGTGCTCATCGAATCTCCTGCGGTCTTCTCCACTGGCTGACCAAACGTACAGCGTCTACCTGACCGATCGTACAGTACTTAGCTGACCAAACGTAAAGTGAACTCCTGGCCGAATGGTCAGCTACGATCGCGCTGTGAGTGAGGCCACCACCCGCCAGCGACTGATCGAGGTCGCCATCGAACTGTTCGGTGAGCACAGCGTCGCGGGCACGTCGCTGCAGATGATCTCCGAGGCCCTCGGACTGACGAAATCGGCGATCTACCACTACTTCCGGACACGGGACGAGCTGCTTGACGCGATCCTGGACCCCGTCCTGGCAGAGCTCGCGGTGCTGATCGCAGAGGCGGAAGCGCAGCGCACCGCCCGAGCCAGGGCCGACCGCATGTTGATCGGATACGCCGCCCTCGCCGCAGCGAACCGCAACCTCATCTCGGTGCTCAGCAGCGACCCACACGTCACCGAGCTGGTGCGAAGAAGGGCCGAATGGAGCTCGACGGTCACGCGTCAGATGCGCCTGTTCGCCGCCCTCGAGCCCGGCGTCGGCGGCCAGGTGAACGCAGCGATCGTGATGTCGGGGTTCGCGGGCGCCGCCCGTGGTGAGTTCGAGGCGCTCGACGACGATGCCCTGCGCGATCAGTTGGTCGCCGCGGGCCGGCGCACGCTCGGCCTTCGAGCGCCCCGCGCCGTCAGCGGTCGGTGAGCACCGCCTCGAACGCCACCCGGTCGCCGCGATAAAGCGCGCGCACCACCTCGATAGGGACGCCGTCCACGTCCAGCGATCTGCGGTTGAGGAGCAGCATCGGCATCGCGGTGGTCGACTCGAGCAGACCCGCTTCCCTGGGTGACGGCAGAACCGTTTCGATGCGCTCGGTTGCCGTGCCGAACTCCACTCCCCTGGCCCGCAGCGCGGCATACAGCGAGCTCGTCGGGTCGAAGTCCCGCGTCAGGTCGGCGAATCGGTGCAGCGGCAGATACGTGCTCTCCAGGCCGATGCGCGCGCCGTCGGCGAGCAGGACACGTTCCAGGTGCATCACCCGCGAGGACGCCGAGACATCAAGCGCGCCGGCCACTTCCGCGTCCACGGTGATGTTCTCCCAGGTCACCAGCAAGCGGCCCGGCGTCCGGCCCATCCGCTGCGCGCCCTCGGTATAGGACTTCAGCGACAGCGGTTGCACGAGCTTGGGCCGCGACACCACGGTTCCGCGGCCGCGACGTTCGATGCGGCCCTCGACCAGAAGTTCGTGCACCGCCTGCCGCACCGTCTCGCGCGCGACACCGAAACGCGCCGCCAACTCCCGCTCGGGGGGGAAGGCATCTCCTTCGCGCAAGTTCTCAAGAATCTCGTCCAGGCGCGTGCGGACGAGGTAGGGCTTCGGCACGGTCACCGCGCGAGTTTCTCCGCGAGGTCGAGAACCACGGCCAGCGGCACACCCGCCGCGCCCGGGTCTTTCGCGGCGTCGTCATACCGGCGTAGCCGCAGGGCGTCGCGGCACCACGGGTGGCCGGCGAACTCGGGGTCGATGCGCGGGCCACCCTGCTCCGCCAGGGAAGCCAGCGACGTCGGGCTGAGGGCGGCCGCGTACGCGGGATCCGTGGCAGCCAGGTACCGCTTGGCTGCCACGTGCGCCCAGGCCAGCCAGCCGACACGGGACCCGAACCGCGGCTCGATCCAGTCGCGCGCCAGCCCGGAATGATCCTCCATCCCCGGCCCTCCGAGGAGCGGACTGTGCCCGATGTCGTGCAGCGCCGCCGCCAGCACGAGTTCGTCGTCAGCGCCGTCGTCGAGAGCACGCGCTGCCGCTTGCATGGCGTGATCCCACTCGTCGACGGCTTCTTCGTCCCACACTCCGCGCAACGATCTCAGCACCGCGGCTGTTTCGGTGCGCACCGCTTCGGGTTGTCCCGGCATGCACCGACCATACCCCAAATTGGTCTATACCAATTGTTAACCCGCTGTTCCCGCTGCTCACATCGCCTGCTTGCGGCAAGGACGTTCGCGCGGAGTTACCTCAGCGCCCATGCGGGTCACGATCATCGGCGCCGGCATCCTCGGAACCGCCCACGCGTGGCAGGCAGTCCGCAGGGGCCATGACGTCACACACCTCGAACGGGAGGCCGAACCTCGCGGGGCCACCGTGCGCAACTTCGGTCTGGTCTGGGTGTCGGGCCGCTCGTCGGGGGAACTCGACGCCAGCCTGCGGTCGCGCATCCTGTGGGAGGAGATCAGCGCGGAAGTGCCCGGCATCGGCTTCCGGCCCTGCGGCTCGATGACGCTGCTGCGCACGCCGGCCGAAGTCGCTGTCGCCGAGGAGGTCTGCGGCAGGGCCGACGCCGGGCGGCGCGGATTCCGGCTTCTCGACCCCGGCGCCGCGCGCGCCGTCAACCCTGCTCTACGCGGAAAATTCGTCGCGGCCCTGCACTGCACCCGCGACGGCGCAGTCGAGTCCCGTCAGGCGCTGCCCGCGATGCGGGCAGTCCTCGGTGCCACCGGGCGCTACCAGTTCATCCCGGGCACCGAGGCGCGCAGCGTCGACGGCACCCGCGTCCGCGACGACCGCGGCAACACCCACGAGGCCGACGTCGTGATCGTGTGTGCCGGTGCCGCGCACAGCGGACTGGTGCGTGATCTGGCCGGTGACATGCCGGTGCGCCGGGTGCGCCTGCAGATGATGCAGACCGCTCCGCTGGACGAGCCGCTGACCACGGCGATCGCCGACGGCGACAGCCTGCGGTACTACCCCGCCTACGCCGGCAACGCCTTGGACTCGTTGCAGCGCCGGGAGAATCAGGACCCTGTGGCCTACGAGCACCGCATGCAGTTGCTGTGTGTGCAGCGCCTCGACGGCGGCCTCACGATCGGCGACACCCACGAGTACGACGAGCCGTTCGCGTTCGACGTGACAGAGGCGCCCTACCGCTACCTCACCGGCGTCGTCGAAGAGCTACTGGGCCGTCCACTGCCGCCGATCCGGCAGCGGTGGGCCGGCGTGTACAGCCAGTGCGTCGACCCTGGGCGCCTGGCCTACCGGGCAGAGGTGGCCCCCGGGGTGTGGGTCGTGACAGGACCAGGTGGCCGCGGCATGACGCTGGGCCCGGTCATCGGTGAACAGACGGCCAACGAGATGGGATTGTGACCATGCACGACAACGGAATTCAGCTGGCTGTCGTCGACATGGCCGGCACCACCGTGGCCGACGACGGACTCGTCGTCGAGGCTTTCGAGGCTGCCGCCGAAGCAGGCGGACTCCCCGCGAGCGGGCCGGAACGCGAACACGCCCGCCAGTACGTCCTCGACACGATGGGGCAGTCCAAGATCACGGTGTTCCGTGCGCTGTTCGACGACGAAGCGACCGCCCAGCGCGCCAACGTCGCCTTCGAGCAAGCCTATGCATCCCTGATCAGTGCGGGCCGCGCCGAACCTGTTCCCGGTGCAGCAGAGGCGCTTTCGCTGCTACGCGACAGCGGTGTCAAGGTCGCGCTGACGACCGGCTTCTCACCGGACACACAGGGCAAACTGCTGGCCGCGCTGGGCTGGCAGGACATCGCCGACCTCGTCCTGGCACCCGGCGAAGGTGTCCGCGGACGCCCCTACCCCGACCTGATCCTCACCGCGCTGTTGCGCACCGGCGCCGACAGCGTGCGCTCCGTCGCCGCCCTCGGCGACACCGCCAGCGACATCGAAAGCGCCCTGCGGGCCGGATGCGCCATCGCGGCAGGAACTCTCACCGGCGCCCATGACGAGCGTCAGCTCGCGGCCGCCGGCGCCACCCACATCGTCACCTCCGTATCCGACTTCGCTGACCTCCTCGTGAAAGGCTGACCATGAAACTCCGCACGACACTCTCGGTGATGGCCGTCGCGGCCGTCGCCACCATGTCCGCCGCGTGTGGTGGGACCGGATCGTCCGGCTCCGGCGACGGCACCACGCTGACGGTCTACAGTGCCGACGGCCTGGCCGGCTGGTATGAGCCCACCTTCAAGAAGTTCACCGAGCAGACCGGTATCAACGTCAACCTCGTGGAAGCCGGCTCGGGCGAGGTGGTCTCCCGCGTCGAGAAGGAACAGTCCAATCCGCAGGCCGACCTGCTGGTCACGCTGCCTCCCTTCATCCAACGGGCCGCGCAGTCGAATCTGTTGCAGCCCAGCGGCGCCGACACCAGTGGCATCGCCGCTGACCAGGTCGGGCCCGATGGCACCTTCGTCCCGATCGTCGACAACGCGCTGAGCTTCATCGTCAACCCCGGAGCCGACCCTGCACCCGTGACATGGGACGACCTGCTCAAGCCCGAGTTCAAGGGCAAGTTGCAGTACTCGACGCCCGGGCAGGCCGGTGACGGCACCGCCGTGCTGGTGCTGCTGCAGCATCTCCGCGGGAAGCCCGGCGCTCTCGAGTATCTGAAGGCGTTGCAGGCCAACAACGTCGGTCCGTCGTCCTCCACCGGCAAGTTGCAACCCAAGGTCAGCAACGGCGAGCTGCTGGTCGCCAACGGCGACGTACAGATGAACCTCGCGTCGATCAAGGACGACGGATCGACGTTCGAGATCTTCATCCCGGCAGGGGCCGACGGAAGGCGGACCAGCATCTCGCTGCCCTATGTGGCCGGCGTGACCGCAGGCGCACCCCACGCCGACGACGCGAAGAAGCTGCTGGCGTTCCTGATCTCGGAAGACATCCAGAAGACCGTGGCCCCCGACGCGCTCGGCATCCCCGTCCTCGAATCCCTCAAGGGCACCGGATCGACGGAGCCGAACACCCCGCTGGCAGTACTCGACGGCGTCGACGTGTGGGTGCCGGACTGGGACGCCGTCCTCGCCGATCTGGACGCCGACCTCGCCGAGTACCAGAAGGCCACCGGTAGCTGACATGGCCGAGACACGGGTCAGCCCGGCCAGCCGGCTGCTCCAACCTGCAGCGGCCGAACCAAACACTCCGGCAATCCTTTTCGACCGGGTAGGAGTGTCCTACGGCCGCGGCAGAAAGGTCACACCGGCACTCGTCGACTTCAACCTGAGGGTGGCGGCGGGCGAAACCATCGCACTGCTGGGCCCCAGCGGGTCGGGCAAGTCGACCGCGCTCAACGCACTGGCCGGGTTCGTCCGTCCCACGTCGGGGCGGGTGCGGCTCGCAGGCCGCGACGTCACCGACCTCGCGCCGGCGCGCCGCGGCATCGGCGTCGTCCTGCAGTCCTATGCGCTGTTTCCTCACATGTCGGTCGCCGACAACGTCGCGTTCGGGCTGCGCGCGCACAAGGTGGCCCGGCGTGAGATCACGCCCCGGGTCGACGACGTGCTGGACATGGTCGGCATGTCGGGTTTCCAGAAGCGTTTGCCGCGTGAGCTTTCGGGCGGACAGCAGCAGCGCGTCGCGATCGCTCGCGCACTGGCGATCCGGCCGTCGGTGCTGCTGCTCGACGAACCGCTCGCCGCGCTCGATGCCCAGTTGCGACAGTCGATGCTGGCCGAGCTGCAGCGCCTCAAGGAGGCATTACCGGACACCGCGATGCTCTACGTCACCCACGACCAGGCCGAGGCACTGGCGCTGGCCGACCGCATCGTGGTGATGAACGACGCGCGCCTGATGGACGTCGACACCGCGGAGAACCTCTGGAAGCGACCTCCGACGACATTCACGGCGGCGTTCCTCGGCGGGGCAAACCTGCTGCCGTGCGAGGTGGGCCGGGTGATCGGCACCTCCGCACTGGTGAAGGTGGGCTCCCGCACCGTCAATGCCGAAGCCCCGCAGCCCGCGTTCGGTCACGCCGACTGGGCACCCGGATCATCGGCACTGCTGTGCGTACGGCCGCACGCGCTGCAGGTCGTGTCCACCCGTGAGCGGGATGCGCTGCAGGCCAGTGTTAACGCCGCGGTCTGGCGCGGCGCAGTGACGCGACTGGTCCTTGCTGTCGACACCCTTCCCGACACCCTCGTCGAGGTCGACGTCCCCGGGCACACGCCGTTCGAGATCGGCGCCGCCGTCGGTCTGCGTCTGCCCGAACCCGCCGGCGTCCTGGTGTCGCCGGGGACCGCGGCATGACAGACGTTCTGGAGAGGGCCGACGCCGCGGTACCGCAGCCGACGCCGGCCGCTCCGCGCTCGAAGGCGTGGCTGTGGGTGCTGCCGCCCCTCGGGCTGGTGCTGCTCGTCGTCCTCTACCCCCTTCTGCGCGTGTTCGTGGAATCGTCGGCAGAGGGGTCATGGGGCGCCGTCCTCGGCTCCGAGGTGTTCCGCGACGCGCTGTGGCGCACCGTCGCCATCGCGGCGACGTCGACGCTGGGCTGCCTGATCCTCGGGACGTTCCTCGCGATCGTGCTGGCTTTCGTCCCGTTTCCCGGTTCCGCGGTGGTGGGCCGACTGATCGACACAGTCTTGGCCCTGCCGTCGTTTCTCATCACACTCGCGTTCACATTCCTCTACGGCAGCGCGGGCGCGGTCAACGCGGCGATCTCGGCGATCACCGGTTCCAGTTCCCCCATGCTGGACTTCCTCTACACGCCCGCAGGCGTCATCACCGCCGAGATCACCTTCTTCACACCGTTCGTGGTGCGGCCGCTGCTTGCGGCGTTCTCGTTGATCCCGCAGGCCCAGCTCAACGTCGCCGCGAGCCTGGGTGCCTCGCCGCTGACGGTCCTGCGAACGGTCGTCATGCCCGAGGCCTGGCCCGCCCTCGCCGCCGGCGGCAGCCTCGTTCTCCTGTTGACCCTCAACGAGTTCGGCATAGTGCTGTTCACCGGCGCCAAGGGCGTCATCACGCTGCCGGTGCTGATCTACACGCGCGGCATCGTCACGTTCGACCTGCCCGGCGCCGCGGTGATCGCCACTGCGCAGGTGTTGCTCTCGCTCGCGCTGTACGGCCTCTACCGGGTGATCTTCGCCCGGCTGACGACCCGAAGGGGGGTCGGTGATGTTGCTGTGGAGCCCCCGAAGTAGAGGGGTGGCACTGGCGGTCTTCGCGATCGTCGTGCTGGTCGTGTTCGTACTGCCGCTGGGCACCGTCCTGCTGGCCGGTCTCGCCGGCTCGTGGACCGGGCCGCTGCCGTCCGATCTGGGCTTCGCCCGATTCGGTGCCGCCCTGTCCGGCGAGGACCTGGCCAGCCTCTCGGTGAGTCTCCAAACAGCGTTCCTGGCAGGCGGTTTCGCGTTGGTGATCGGCACCTGGGCCGCACTGGCGGCGCGAGAGGCGCCCGACTGGCTGCGCCGGGTCACCGACGCGGTCTTCCACCTCCCCATCGCGGTGCCGTCGGTCGCGATCGGATTGGGACTGCTGATCGCGTTCAACGAGAAACCGGTGCTGCTGGGCGGAACTCGGTGGATCGTGATCCTTGCCCACGCCGTTCTGGTGCTGGCGTTTGCCTTCAGCGCAGTCTCCGCCGCGCTGGACCGTCTCGACCCCGCCTACCGGCAGGCCGCCGAATCCCTCGGCGCCGGTCCGGCTCGGGTGCTGGTCCGTATCACGCTGCCATTGCTTCTTCCCGCACTCGGGGCGGCCGCGGGCTTGGCGGTCGCGCTGTCGATGGGTGAGCTGGGCGCCACCGTGATGGTCTACCCCGCGACATGGAAGACGCTTCCGGTCACGATCTTCGGGTTGACCGACCGCGGGCAGGTGTTCCAGGCGGCCGCCAGCACCACGCTCCTGCTCGCTGTCACCCTGGTCTCGTTGATCGTGCTCGGCCGAATTCGCGGGCGCGCTGCGCTGCGCTGAGTGCCGTACCGGTGGAAGACTTCGGGCCGGTAGTGCGTTCAGTTCAGTCGACACGTCCGACAACGAACTGGGGCCGCCATGAGCACCACCGACATCTCCGCCGACCTCGTCGTGCTCGGCTACGGCAAGGGCGGCAAGACCCTGGCGGCGGCGCTCGCCAAGCAGGGCTGGCGCGTCGTGATGGTGGAACGCTCACCGCTGATGTACGGCGGCACATGCATCAACGTCGGGTGCGTGCCGACCAAGGCCATGGTCCACCACTCCGAACACCTCGGCCCGGGTCCGCATCGCAAAACATACAGTGCAGCAGTCGAATTCACCCAGGGCCTGACCTCGTCGTTGCGCGCCCGGAACCTCGCCATGCTCGACACGCTGGACACCGCGACGGTGCTGACCGGGCAGGCGCGCTTCCTCGACCCACACACCGTCGAGGTCCGGACCGCCGACGGCGACCTCGTCTCCGTCTCCGGCCGCTACGTGGTCATCGGAACCGGGTCGGCGGCGGTCCTGCCCGACATCCCCGGTCTCGCCGAGGCCCCCAATGTCGTGACCAGCACCGAACTTCTGACCACCCACGACCTGCCCCGACGTCTCGTCGTCCTCGGTGGGGGTTACATCGGGCTGGAGTTCGCGGCGATGCAGGCCGCCTATGGATCAGAGGTGACGGTGTTGGAGCGCAAGCCGGGGATCCTGGCCGGCGAGGACGCCGATGTCGCCGACGCGGCGCGCGAGGTCATCACGGCCGCCGGCGTGTCCATCGTCACCTCGGCGGCCGTCGAACGCATCGAAAACCATTCCGACGGAACGGCTTCCGTGCACTACCGGGTCGGTGAAGGCACGGGCGTCGCAGACGCCGACACGATCCTGGTCGCACTCGGCCGCGCACCCGTCACCGACGAACTACAGCTCGACCGCGCCGGTGTGGAGACGACGGCCACCGGGGCCGTCGCCGTCGACGAACACCTGCGGAGCACGCAACCGCACATCTTCGCCATCGGCGATGTCAACGGGGGTCCCCAGTTCACCTACGTGTCGCTCGACGACTACCGGATCGTCCTGGATCAGTTGATCGGATCGGGCAGCCGGTCGACCGCCGACCGCCGCGCAGTGCCCTACAGCCTGTTCCTCACCCCGCCGCTGTCGCGGGTGGGCATGACCGAACGCGCCGCCAAGGAGGCCGGGAAAACCGTCCGGACGGCGACGATGCGGGTGGCCGACATGGCCACGGTGCCTCGGGCGCAGATCGTGGAACAGACCGCCGGGCTGATGAAGGTCGTCGTCGACGCCGACACCGACGAGGTACTCGGTGCGGCGCTGTTGTCCTACGACTCCCACGAGGTGATCAATCTCGTGGCGCTGGCGATGCGCCACGGCATCACCGCCGCCCAACTGCGCGACGAGATCTACACACACCCCTCGATGACGGAGGCGTTCAACCAGTTACTCGGCGCACTGACTCCCTGACGCCGCACCGCATCGACCAATCGCTCTGTCACACAGCCAAACTCGTCAGATCCGGCCGGCCGCCCAGCCGGGCGACCGTCGCGCTCGCCGCGGCCGCGGCCACCGAACCCGCATGCTCCGGTGACGCGTTGCGACGCAGCGCGAAGAGCAACCCCGCCACGAACGCGTCACCCGCGCCGGTGCGGTCCACCACCTCGGTATCGGAGAACGGAAAGAGCCGACGGCCGCCGGGCCACGCGATGAGGTCGCCGACCCCGGGCACCGCAACCGCTGCCACCGTGGCACGGGCGCCGAGCATCCTGCGCGCGAGCGCCGAGGCATGTCCCACGGTGCGCACAGGTCCACCGCTGAGCATTTCGGCTTCCTCGGCATCAGCACGCCACACATCGACGAGTTCGGCCAGTTCGTCGCGCACGTCCGGTTCCACCGCACCGTCGACGGCTACCCGAATTCCCGCGCGCCGGCCGCGCCGGGCGGCAGCCAGCACCGCCTCGGCGGGTTGCTGCAGCTGAATCGACAGGGTGTCGCAAGTGTCGATCACGGGCCCGGCCTGCGCGATGTCGTTCACCGTCAGCATGGCGTCCTGCGGCGAATGTTCCAGTAGGCGACGGTTCGAAGCCGCGTCCACCACTGTTACCAGCAGCGCTGTCCGTCCGCGCCGCGCCACGTACTCGACGTCGATTCCGTCGGAGGCCGCCTGACCGCGTGCGGTGGTGCCGTCAGGGTCATCGCCGACCACCCCGATCAGGGCCACCGGCACGCCCAGCTGAGCGAGGCCGACCGCCTGGTTGGCACCTTTGCCGCCGAGGCACTCCAGCCTGTCCAGGACCGGCTCGGAACCGCCTTCGGCGGGCCAATCCGCGGTGCGCAGCACCAGATCCCGCCCGATCTGACCCATCACGACCACACCCACGCCGCACCGGATGCCCCGCCCTCGCCGTCATACACACGTGTCGTGGTGGCGATTGTGGGTAACCGCCTCAATAACCCTCAGCGGCAACCCGTTACGCAGACAGAAGGTGCACGATGCCGAAGACCACCAAGTCCGGCAAGGCAAAGGAGAGCGAGCTGCCGAGCACACTGCAGAAGTCGGACGACAAGGCCAAGCGCACGTTCGCGAAGGCGCACGACGCCGCCGCCGAGCAGTATGACGACGCCGAGCGGGCGCACCGCGTCGCCTACAGCGCGCTCAAGCACAGCTACGAGAAGGTCGGCGATCACTGGGAGGAAAAGGAGCAACGCGGGCCCTCCGACGATCGAGCCGAAAGCGGCGGACCGAACCCGAGCGGCGAGAGCGCTGAGGGGGTCGATGCCAACGCATCGAAGAAGCACCTGCTCGATGTGGCCCGCCGGCTCGACATCTCCGGGCGATCCAGGATGAGCAAGGACGAACTCGTCACCGAGATCATGAAAGCCAACCGCCGCGAGACGCGGCGCAACAGCTAGGCCTTCCCGGTCCGCTCCCGGTGCTTGCACCCCGGCCAACAGCACGGCCGGCGCATGCCCTCTTCCAACTCTTCCTGGGTGCGACGGATCCGTCGCTCGCGGGTCTTGTCCTGCTTGGCGTCCTCCACCCAGCAGATGAACTCGTTGCGCGCCAGCGGCGTGATGTCCTTCCACGCGGCCAGCGCGCTCGCATTGGCCGCGAGAGCGGTGCGCAGATCGGCGGGCAGCGTGTGCACCACCCCGCCGGGGATCCGCTGGCTGGTCATCCGGTCAGCGTAGCTATGGAACGATCGATGGCGGCGGACTGGAGGAAGCTTGTCGGTATCGATCTCGACGGTGCGGGCGTCCGAGCCCGATAAGCTGGTCGACGCCGCCGATGCCATGCGCGGCAAGCACTCCGAGCTGCAGGCCGTCATCGCCGGCGGGCGGGAGATGCTGTCTTTCCTGCAAGGACACTGGACGGGCGATGCCGCCACCGCCGCCATCGACAGGGGCCTCAAGGAGATCGCCAAGCAGGACCGGATCGCTCGCCGCTTGCTCAACCTCGAGTCGGCGCTGCGCAACGGCGGTCTGCAGATGGGTGCGCTTCGCGACGCGCTGCTGGACCTGGTGGCGACGATCGAACGCTTCGGGTTCGCCGTCGCCGACGACGGGACCGTGACGCCGGAGCAGTGGTTGGTCGGCGACCTGCTCGAAGGGATCGCCGACAAGCTCGGCACCTTCCTCAAGGAGATGCTGCGGCTGTTCACCGATCTCGACGAGAACACCGCCTCGGCGATCGACCAGGCTGCGGGCGTCGACATCCCCAATCCTCCGGTGGAAGTCGGGGGCCACCAGATCCAGATCCCGTCACCGGACACCGACCCCGTAGACGTCAAGCAGTGGTGGGACTCGCTCAGCGAGCAACAACAGCAGGAGCTGATCGCCGAACACCCGCCGATTCTCGGCAATCTCAACGGAATTCCCGCCGAAGCCCGCGACCTGATCAACGTCGCGGTCATGGACGACGACCTCGATCGGGTGGAGAACGTCGCCAGGGCCAACAACATCTCCGCCGACGAGGTGACCGCCAACCCGGGTAGGTATGGGCTGTCCGAGGGCGACATCACGCGCTACCAGAACGCGAAGAAGACCCAGGAGGGCCTTGTCCATCAGATGACGGGCGTCAACGAACTGAAGGGTCCGGACGGGCAGCCCCGGCGCTACAGCGACGTCGGCGCCGAGGAGCGTGCCCGCGCGAGCTGGCGTCCGACGATGCTGTGGGCCTACGACCCGCAGGCGTTCGACGGCAAGGGGCGCGCGGCTGTCGCGATCGGCAACCCCGACACAGCGGTCAACACCGCGGTCATCGTGCCCGGCACCAGCGCGAGCGTTCGCGACGGCTGGCTGTCGGACGGCCACAACGACGCCATCAACCTCTACGACGAGTCGCTGGCGGCGGCGCCGCGCGAGCCGACGGCCGTCATCTCCTGGATGGGCTACGACACCCCGGAAAGCTTCGCCGATCCGAACATCGCCAACACGGGCCTCGCCCGTGCCGGCGGGGACGCCCTTGCGTGGGACGTCAACAGCCTCAGCGTGACCCACGAGGCAGGTGTCCCCCAGCACGTCACCGTCGCAGGGCATTCCTACGGGTCGACCACTGTCGCGGACGCGTTCGCCAACAGCGGCATGCGGGCCGACGACGCCATCCTGCTCGGCAGCCCCGGCGCCGACGTCGCGCAGAGCGCGGCTGACTTCAACCTCGACGGCGGCCGGGTCTACATCGGCGACGCGTCCACGGATCCGGTCGGCTGGCTCGGCCAGATGGGCAACAATCTGCCCGGTGAGCTCAACGAGTCGCTCGGCAACATGATGGGGCCCTCCGCCGGCCTCGGCCTCGACCCCGCGTTCGAAGACTTCGGCGCGACGCGTTTCCGAGCCGAAGTCCCAGGCGCCGACATGATCGACCCGGCCGACCATTCCTACTACTACACCTCCGGTAGCGAGTCGCTGCGGAGCATGACCCAGATCGTCACTGGCAACGGAGACGCACTCGGCGAGCTCGGCCTGCAGGCCCAGCCGCGCACCGAACTGTCCGTCTCCACCCCGCAGAACCTCGACCTGCCGATCATCGGTGAGGTACCACTGCCGCATCTGTCCGTCGAGACGCCCATCATCTACGACCCCGAATGGGACCGGCCCGCACAATGAGTGACCGATGCCCATGAACACCGTGCGCCGCACCGCGGCGCTTCTCGTCCTACTCGCCACCGCACTGCCTGCGACAGGAGGATGTTCGGAGATGTTCCCGTTCAAGCGAGACCGGCAGGAGCCCACCCCGATCTCCGACGAGGAGTCCCGCGCCCAGGTCGTCGACGCCGCCAAGGCGATCACTGCGGCGGCCGGTCTGGACGTCACGTACGCGAACTACCAGTGGGAGTGGTGCAACGACCAGGGTGAGCCCCCGTACCGCAGCCGTGTCGACATCGCGTTCGTCGTCCCGCCGGGCACCACGAACATCGACGCGAGCAAGACGGTGGCGACCACCGTCGCGGCCCAGCCGGGATGGGCGGCGGGCACCCCGCCCGGCATCCACACCGCGGGCGACGCCGTCCACAAGGGCAACGTGTGGGCCGTGATCGGGCCGGGCAACTATCCCGAGCGCGGTGGGATCCGGATCTTCGGGGAGTGCCGCAACATGAACGACCACCGAAACTCCGGCGGCGTCGAGATCACCGACGAGATCCGCGGCGGCTGAAGCTGGTGGGTGTGATCGGCCGCAGACTTCGCACGGCGTGGGGGGAGTTCGTCGGCCCTGAGACCGGCCCGGCCGGCACGGCGGTCATTCTCGGGTTCGCGGGTGTGGGAGCCGCCGCGGCGCCCCGGTTCGCCGCCTCCCTGAGCACCGCGGAGAGCGTGTTGTTGCGGTTGTGTGCCCTTGACCTGTGGGGCGGCGCGGTGGCGAACAACACCCGCGCCTGCGCCCGTTGGTACGAGCGGCCCGGCCAAACCGACAGTCACCACCTGCAATTCGCGGCCATGCACCTGCACCCCGCGTTACTGGCGTGGATGGATCGCCGGGAATCGGGCAGGGTTCCGCCGTGGGTATGGGCGACTGCGCAGTACGGCTATCTGATCGCTGCCACGGTGGCCATTCGCCGCGCGGCGCGGTGGCGACGCCCCCTCGGCCTCGTCCTGACAGCGGGCGGGATCGCTCTGGACGCGGGGCTCGGACGTTCGCAGGCTGCTCCGTGGTTCGGGCCGGTCTTCTATGCGAAGTTGCTCCTCGGGCACGCCGCCGGAGCGCTGTGGTCAGAGGCCGATCTGCGCGGGATTGCTAAGGTCGTGCCACCGACGGGCATCCGACCGAAACAAGCAGGTGGTAGTGGATGAAGATCGCGCAGTTGTGGCGCTTCCCCGTCAAGTCGATGGGCGGCAGCCGCGTCGACCGGGTGCGTATCGAACGTCGCGGCGTTCACGCCGATCGGCTGTGGGCAGTCCGCGACATCGAGCGCGGTGTCACTGCCTCAGCGCGGCGAGTTCCGGCGCTCCTGAACTGTACGGCGCGCTATGCGGTCGAGCCCGCGGTCGATGCGGGTCCGGGCAACGTGCCCGGTGTCGTCGTGACGTTCCCCGACGGGCGTGACCTGGCGAGCGACGACCCGGAGATCCACGACGCTCTCTCGGAGCTCGTCGGCAGGCCGATGCGTCTGGTTGCGCTGCCTCCGGTCGGCGACACCAGCCAGCACCGGATGACGGTGTCGGACTCGTTGGCCAACTTTCGAGCGTCCCAGGTGCGCAAGGACTTCGGCCTCGGCGAGACCGAGGCGCTCCCCGACACGTCGGTGTTCTCGACCAAGGACATCGTCACGCTCGCCCGGTTCTCCACGCCGCCGGGCGCGTTCCACGACCTCAGCCCGGTGCATTTGATGACCACCGCGAGCTTGCGGGACCTGGCACCGGGCGACCATGAATACGACGTCCGCAGGTTCCGCCCCAACGTCCTCGTCGAGGCGGGGGAAACCACCCGTCAGTTCCCCGAAACCGCTTGGGTCGGCGGCGATCTGGATGTCGGATCGGCGCGGCTGCATGTGACGATTCCGACGATCCGGTGCGTGGTGCCCACCCGACCGCAGCCCGACGTCGAACTCGACAAGGGCATCACCCGGCAGCTGGCCGAACGCACCAACCGCTTCCTGGGCGTTTACGCCGACGTGACGAACGCCGGCATGGTCAGCGTCGGCGACGAGGTCCGGGTGCACCTCGCCAAGCCGCCCGGCGCGCTGCACCGGGCCGCGACGGCCGTCAACAAATCCGCGACGAAGGGCGTGCAGCGCCTGCTCGAGGCGACGGTCCTGCGCGAGAAGGGCTAGTTCACCGCAGGGTGGCGAGATCGTCACACCGCCCACCGCCGAACTCGTCAAAACACGAAGGTCACGAACCATTTCTGGTTCGTGACCTAAGCGCGTGGAGTTCGTAGAACTCCTCGTGGTGGGCGAAGGGGGACTTGAACCCCCACGTCCCGAAGGACACTGGCACCTGAAGCCAGCGCGTCTGCCATTCCGCCACTCGCCCGAAAACAACCGGGGGAGCCTATCACGCAGGCAACCCCACCTCCCAACCGTACTGTCGCACCCCCGTCATCTCCAAAACCGGTGGATGCGGCACTGTGACCAGCGTCGATGTGATTCTCAGAGATTTGTTTGTGCCTCGTGGGTACAGGGGGCCGATAGCATGCTTGGAAGCATCGCTGCCAGCCGACACGCTGGTGGCGCCAACGGTGCGGGCGAAATCCCGCAGGCAGCGAGGGAGGCGATCAGGGTCATGGGACTAGTCGGCCGCTTCGAGCGCAAGCTTGAGGATTCGGTCGGCAATGCCTTCGCCCGCGTCTTCGGGGGATCGATCGTCCCGCAGGAAGTGGAGTCCCTTCTCCGTCGCGAGGCCGACACCGGGGCCCGTGAGCTGCACGGCGGGCGCGTTTTGGCCCCGAACGACTACGTCATTACCCTCAGTGTGCCTGACTATCACAAAGTAATCGCCGACCCGGACATCACCGCGACCACCTTCGCCAAGCACTTGGAGGGATACATCCATGAGCAGGGATGGCAAACGTATGGTGATGTGGTCGTCAGATTCGAGCAGTCACCCAACCTGCACACCGGACAGTTTCGCGCGCGTGGCGCGGTCAATCCCGACGCCACAGTCGAACCCGCTCCACCCCCACGAGACGTCACGTCCCACGCAGAACCAGGAGTACCAGCGATGACCGACAATCCGAGCTACCGCGCCGGCCAGGGACAGGGTCGCCCCGAAGACGAGTACTACAGCCGCCAGGAGAACGAGGGCTACAACCGCGGCGACGACCAGCGCGGTTACCCGCCTGCCGACCAGGGCTACCCGCCGCAGGGCGATCAGGGTTACCCGCCCCGCGGCGGCTACCCGGACCAGGGCGGCTACCCGGACCGCGGCGGCTACCCCGACCAGGGCGGCTACCCGCCCCAGTCGTACGAGCAGCGGCCTCCCGCGGGCTATGGCCCTCCGTCGGGCAACTACCCCCCGCAGTCCTACGAGCAGCGCCCGCCCGCCGGTTACGGACCGCCGCCCGGCGGCCAGCAGGGCTACGGCGCGCCGTCCAACGACTACGACTACGGACGCCAGGGCGGCTACCCGGACCGCGGCGGATACCCCGACCAGGGCGGCTACCCGGATCAGGGTGGTTACCAGGATCAGGGCGGCTACGGCCAGCAGTCCTACGGCCGCCAGGATTACGCGCAGCCCGACTACGGCCGCTACGGCGAGGCCCCTGCGGGGTACGCCGATCAGGGCTATGGCGATCAAGGCTACGGCGACCAGGGTTACGGAGCCCCGGCCCAGCAGGGCGGCTACGGCGGCTACGGCGCCGGTCAGGGCGACTACCCGGGCGGCGCCACCGTCACTCTGCAGCTCGATGACGGCAGCGGGCGCACCTATCAGCTGCGCGAGGGCGCCAATGTGATCGGCCGCGGGCAGGATGCTCAGTTCCGCCTTCCGGACACGGGTGTGTCACGACGCCACCTGGAGATCCGCTGGGACGGTCAGGTCGCGCTATTGTCAGACCTCAATTCCACCAACGGCACGACGGTGAACAACGCTCCGGTGCAAGAGTGGCAGCTGGCCGACGGCGACGTCATCCGGCTGGGACACTCTGAGATCATCGTCCGCGTTCACTGAGGGGCACCTCGACGCCCCCGTGTGGTGGCGGTGCCGACAGGACGGAAGGGACGTCAGATGCAGGGGCTTGTTCTGCAGCTGACCCGCGTCGGCTTCCTGTTGCTGCTGTGGTTGTTCATCTGGTCTGTGCTGCGCATCCTGCGCACCGACATCTACGCGCCCACCGGCGCCGTGATGGTGCGTCGCGGGCTGGCGCTGCGCGGGTCCCTGCTGCCCAACCGCGAACGCAGGACGGTCCCCCGCCAGCTGGTGGTCACCGAGGGCGCCTTGGCTGGCACCCGCATACCGCTGGGAACCCAGCCCGTCCTGATCGGCCGGGCCGATGACTCCACCCTCGTGCTGACCGACGATTACGCCTCGACGCGCCATGCCAGGCTCTCGCCACGAGGTCCGGAATGGTATGTAGAGGACCTAGGATCGACCAACGGTACATACCTCGACAGGGCGAAGGTGACGACAGCGGTACGAGTTCCGATGGGCACACCGGTGCGAGTCGGCAAAACGGTGATCGAGCTGCGCCCGTGACGCCGCGCACGCGAGGAGCGATGTGACACTCGTACTTCGATACGCGGCCCGCAGCGACCGGGGGCTGGTGCGCGCCAACAACGAGGACTCCGTCTACGCCGGGGCGCGCCTGCTCGCGCTCGCCGACGGCATGGGTGGTCATGCCGCCGGTGAAGTGGCCTCCCAACTGGTGATCGCCGCGCTGGCGCACCTCGACGACGACGAGCCCGGCGGCGACCTGCTCAGCAAGCTCGATTCGGCGGTCCGCGAAGGAAACTCGGCGATCGCCGCGCACGTGGAGGCCGACCCCGAACTCGAGGGCATGGGCACCACGCTGACCGCGATCCTGTTCGCCGGAAACCGCCTGGGCCTGGTGCACATCGGTGATTCGCGCGGATACATGTTGCGCGACGGCGAGCTCACCCAGATCACCAAGGACGACACGTTCGTTCAGACCCTGGTCGACGAAGGCCGGATCACCGCCGAGGAGGCGCACAGCCACCCGCAGCGCTCGCTGATCATGCGTGCGCTCACCGGCCACGAGGTCGAGCCCACCCTGATCATGCGCGAAGCGCGCGCAGGCGATCGGTATCTGCTCTGCTCCGACGGCCTGTCCGATCCGGTCAGCCAGGAAACCATCGCCGAGGCGCTCCAGATCGACGACGTCGCTGAAAGTGCGGACCGTCTCATCGAATTGGCGCTGCGCGGCGGCGGACCCGACAACGTCACCGTGGTGGTCGCCGATGTCGTCGACTATGACTACGGTCAGACGCAACCGATCCTCGCCGGCGCGGTGTCGGGCGACGACGACCAGAGCGCACCGCCGAACACCGCCGCGGGCCGCGCGTCGGCGTTCAATCCGAAGCGCAATGCCGCCAAACGCGTTGTGCCCCAACCCGAGGAGCCGCCACCGCGCCCCCGGTCCCGGCGGCGCATGGTCATCGCCGCGACGGTGCTGGTCCTGGTGGTGCTGGCAGGCCTGGCGGTCGGACGCGAGATCGTGCGGAACAACTACTACGTCAGCGAACACGACGGCACCGTCTCGATCATGCGGGGTGTTCAGGGCTCCTTCCTCGGAGTCTCCTTGCAGGAGCCTTACCTCCTCGGATGTCTGAACAACCGCAACGAACTCTCCCTCATCAGCGCCGACCAGGCCGGCGGCAATCTGGACTGCCGGCTCCTCGGTGTCGGCGACATGCGTCCCCCCGAGCGGGCCCAGGTCATCGCCGGTCTCCCCTCGGGCTCTCTCGACGAAGCGATCGGCCAGATCGAGGAACTCTCCCGCAGCTCCGTGCTCCCGGTGTGCGCGCCTCCTGCCCCCGCGTCGACGGCCTCGCCCGCGCCGCGTCCCGCGCCCCCGTCGACCACCGCGTCGAGGTCCGGCGCACCGGAAACGCCTGAGCCGAGCGCGAATCCGACCAACACCCCGCCGGCGGCACCGCGTACTCCCGGCTCCGCACCGTCGCCCTCACCGGCCCCTCCCGCTCCGGGTTCGCCGGCGCCGTCCCCGTCGCCGACCCCTTCACCGACGGTGACCGCACTGCCTCCCCCACCACCTGAGCCGGGAACGAACTGCCGGGAAGTCTCATGACCACCCAGCCGCAGCCTCTCGTCGCGGTGACCCCGGCGCTGCCCAACCGCCGCAACGCCGAGCTGTTCCTGCTCGCCTTCGCGGCGGTAATCACCACGGTCGCGCTGCTGCTCGTCGAGGCCAACCAGGAACAGGGTCTGCGCTGGGATCTGATCCAGTACACCGCGGCCTACCTCGCTCTCTTCACCGGTGCGCATCTGGCGGTCCGGCGCTTCGCCCCGTATGCCGACCCGCTGCTGCTCCCCGTCGTGGCACTGCTGAATGGTCTGGGGCTGGTCATGATTCACCGCCTCGACCTTGCCGAGGGCCAACCCACGGCACAGGGCCTGGGCGGCACGGCCAACCAGCAGATGCTGTGGACCCTGGCCGGCGTCCTCGGGTTCTCGGCCATCGTGATCTTCCTGCGCGATCATCGCGTGCTGTCGCGGTACGGGTACGTGTGCGGCCTGACCGGGCTTGTCCTGCTGGCGATTCCCGCCGTGCTGCCTCGGAGCATGTCCGAGCAGAACGGCGCGAAGATCTGGATCCAGTTCGAGGGCTTCTCGATTCAGCCCGCCGAGTTCTCGAAGATCCTGCTGCTGATCTTCTTCGCCGCGGTCCTGGTGTCCAAGCGCAGCCTGTTCACCAGTGCCGGCAAGCATGTCCTCGGCATGGATCTCCCCCGTCCCCGCGACCTCGCTCCGCTGCTGGCCGCCTGGATGGCCTCGATCGGTGTGATGATCTTCGAGAAGGACCTCGGGACGTCCCTGTTGCTATACGCGTCCTTCCTGGTGATGGTCTATATCGCCACGGAGCGGTTCAGCTGGGTTGTGTTGGGTCTCGGGCTTTTCGCGGTCGGCAGCGTGGCCGCCTACTACGCGTTCGACCACGTGCGCGTGCGCGTCCAGACGTGGCGCGATCCGTTCGCCGACCCCGACGGCGCCGGCTATCAGATGGTCCAGTCCCTCTTCAGCTTCGCGACCGGCGGCATCTTCGGCACCGGCCTGGGCAACGGGCAGCCCGGCACCGTACCTGCGGCATCCACCGACTTCATCATCGCCGCGGTCGGGGAAGAGCTTGGCCTGGTTGGTCTTTCAGCCGTCCTGATGCTGTACACCATCGTGATCATCCGCGGGCTGCGGACCGCGATCGCCGTGCGGGACAGCTTCGGCAAGCTGCTGGCGGCGGGCCTGGCCGCGACGCTGGCCATTCAGTTGTTCATCGTCGTCGGCGGCGTCACGAAACTCATCCCGTTGACGGGTCTGACCACCCCCTGGATGTCCTACGGCGGGTCGTCTCTGGTGGCCAACTACCTGCTGCTGGCGATCCTGGTCCGCATCTCGCACAACGCGCGCAAGCCCATCGTCACCAAGGGGCTTCCGGTGGGCAACATCGCGGGAGCCAGCACCGAGGTGATCCAGAAGGTATGAACACCTCGCTGCGCCGTATCTCCGTCATGATCATGGCCCTGATCGTGCTGCTGCTGGCCAATGCCACCCTGACCCAGGTCTTCACCGCCGACGGGCTGCGGTCGGATCCGCGCAATCAACGGGTGCTCCTCGACGAGTACTCGCGCCAGCGCGGCCAGATCTCGGCGGGCGGGCAGTTGCTGGCCTACTCGGTGTCGACGGAGGGCCGGTTCCGGTTCCTGCGCGTCTATCCGAACCCGATGACGTATGCGCCGGTGACCGGCTTCTACTCGCTGAGCTATTCCAGCAGCGGACTCGAGCGCGCCGAGGACACCATCCTCAACGGCTCCGATCAGCGCCTGTTCGGTCGCAGGCTCGCCGACTTCTTCACCGGGCGCGACCCTCGCGGCGGCAACGTCGCCACCACCATCAACCCCGAGGTACAGCAGGCCGCGTGGGACGCGATGGAGGACGGCTGCAACGGGCCATGCAAAGGCGCCGTCGTCGCGCTGGAACCGTCGACCGGAAAAGTCCTCGCGATGGTCTCTGCTCCGTCGTACGACCCGAATGTGTTGGCGTCCCACGACATCGGCGAGCAGGCCGAGGCGTGGCAGCGGCTGCGCGACGACCCCGACTCGCCTCTGCTGAACCGGGCCATCTCCGAGACCTATCCCCCGGGTTCGACATTCAAGGTGATCACCACCGCGTCGGCGCTGCAGGCCGGAGCCACACCGCAGACGCAGCTGACCGCCGCCCCGCAGATCCCGCTGCCCGACAGCACCGCGACGCTGGAGAACTTCGGCGGCGCCTCCTGCGGCGGCGGGCCGACCACGACGCTCGAGTACGCCTTCGCGCACTCCTGCAACACCGCTTTCGTCCAGCTCGGCATCGACACCGGAAGTGACGAGTTGCGCTCGACCGCACTCGGGTTCGGAGTCGGGGCGCTCGCCCCGACGATCCCGCTGCAGGTGGCCGAATCCACGGTCGGGCCGATCGATGACGACGCAGCGCTCGGCATGTCCAGCATCGGACAGAAGGACGTCGCGCTGACGCCTCTTCAGAACGCGATGGTGGCGGCGACCATCGCGAACAAGGGCGTCTCGATGCGCCCCTACCTGGTGGACAGCCTGAGAGGCCCCGACTTGGCGAACATCGCCGCCACCGCCCCCTCCGAAGTGCAGCGGGCGGTGCCTGAGCAGGTCGCAGATACACTTACGGACTTGATGGTCGCCGCCGAGCAGGTGACTCAGCAGAAGGGAGCCATCGCCGGCGTGCAGATCGCATCCAAGACCGGCACTGCGGAGCACGGCACGGATCCGCGCAACACGCCGCCGCATGCCTGGTACATCGCCTTCGCGCCTGCTCAGGCACCCAAAGTCGCGGTCGCGGTGCTCGTCGAGAACGGCGGGGACCGCTTGTCGGCGACGGGTGGCGAGCTGGCCGCCCCGATCGGGCGCGCGACGATCGCGGCCGCGTTGCAGGAGGCCTCGTGATTCACATTGCCGGAGGCAGCACATGAGTCCGCGCGTTGGGGTCACCCTCTCCGGGCGCTATCGGCTGCAGCGGCTGATCGCGACCGGCGGCATGGGTCAGGTCTGGGAAGGCGTGGACTCCCGGCTGGGCCGCCGGGTCGCCATCAAGGTTCTCAAGGCCGAGTACTCGACCGACTCCGAGTTCGTCGAGCGGTTCCGCGCCGAAGCGCGCACCGTCGCAATGCTCAACCATCCCGGCATCGCCGGTGTTTACGACTACGGCGAGACCGACATCGACGGTGAGGGCCGCACCGCTTACCTGGTGATGGAGCTCGTCAACGGTGAGCCACTGAACTCGGTGATCAAGCGCACGGGGCGGCTGTCGCTGCGGCACGCGCTCGACATGCTCGAGCAGACGGGCCGTGCGCTGCAGGTCGCCCACACCGCGGGTCTGGTCCACCGGGACGTCAAGCCGGGCAACATCCTCATCACGCCCACCGGCCAGGTGAAGCTCACCGACTTCGGCATCGCCAAGGCCGTCGACGCCGCGCCCGTCACCCAGACCGGCATGGTCATGGGCACGGCGCAGTACATCGCCCCGGAACAGGCCCTCGGCCACGACGCCACCGCGGCCAGCGACGTCTACTCGCTCGGCGTCGTCGGATACGAAGCGGTGTCGGGCAAGCGGCCGTTCACCGGAGACGGTGCCCTGACCGTGGCCATGAAGCACATCAAGGAGACGCCTCCCCCGCTGCCCGCCGATCTGCCGCCCAATGTGCGCGAACTGATCGAGATCACGCTGGTAAAGAACCCTGGCATGCGCTACAAGTCCGGTGGTCCGTTCGCCGATGCCGTCGCGGCCGTGCGCTCCGGCCGCCGGCCCCCGAGGCCGAACGCCGCGCCGTCCATCGGACGTGCCGCGCCCGCTGCCGTGCCACCCGCCATCGCGACGAGGCCGCCGGAGGCGACCGGGCGCGCACCCGCCCAGACGTCGCGCACCCGCGCGACAGGCAGCCACCATCGCTCACCGCAGCCTGCCCGGCGGACGTTCTCCTCGGGTCAGCGCGCACTGCTGTGGGCCGCGGGTGTGCTCGGAGCACTGGCCATCGTCATCGCGATCCTGATCGTGCTCAATGCGCAGGACCGCCAGGACCGTCCCGCCCCGACCACGATCACCGAGACACCGAGCGGCCAGACTTCGGCTCCTGAGCCGCCACCGGCAACTCCGGGAGCCGCACCGCCGGCGCTACCCGATCATGAACCCGACCGAAATCGGGTATCCCGACCCGTCGACGAGGCATCACTGTCGGTGATGCTGCACGCTTCAGAACAGATATTGCGATGACAACCCCACAGCACCTTTCCGACCGCTACGAAGTCGGCGAGATCCTGGGTTTCGGCGGCATGTCCGAAGTCCATCTGGCCCGCGACCTGCGCCTGCACCGCGACGTCGCGATCAAGGTGCTGCGCGCAGATCTGGCCCGCGACCCCAGCTTCTATCTGCGCTTCCGCAGGGAGGCCCAGAACGCCGCCGCCCTCAACCACCCGGCGATCGTGGCGGTCTACGACACCGGCGAAGCCGAGACGCCCACCGGACCGTTGCCCTACATCGTCATGGAGTACGTCGACGGTGTGACGCTGCGCGACATCGTGCACAGCGAGGGGCCGATGCCGGCGCGGCGCGCCATCGAGGTCATCGCCGACGCGTGCCAGGCCCTGAACTTCAGCCACCAGCACGGCATCATCCACCGTGACGTCAAGCCGGCCAACATCATGATCAGCAAGGCCGGCGCGGTGAAGGTCATGGACTTCGGCATCGCACGGGCGCTGGCCGACGCGGGCAACCCCGTCACCCAGACCGCGGCGGTGATCGGCACTGCGCAATACCTCTCGCCGGAGCAGGCCCGGGGCGTGAAGGTGGACGCCAGATCGGACGTGTACTCGCTGGGCTGTGTGCTCTACGAGATCCTGACCGGCGAGCCACCCTTCGTCGGCGACTCCCCCGTGGCCGTCGCCTATCAGCATGTCCGCGAGGATCCGGTGCCACCCTCGCAACGGCACGCGGACATCTCGCCCGAGCTGGATGCGGTGGTGCTCAAGGCGCTGGCCAAGAACCCCGACAACCGCTATCAGACGGCGGCAGAGATGCGCGCCGACCTGGTCAAGGTGCACAGTGGCGAGGCGCCGGATGCGCCGAAGGTGTTCACCGACGCCGAGCGCACGTCGATGCTCGCCGCTGCGCCCACGCACCGGGCCGAGCCGATGGATCCCGCAGGCGGGTACCAGCCGCGGCATCAGCAGCGTGAACGAAGCGGCTCGCTGGGCCGGTGGCTGATTGCCGTCGCCGTGCTCGCGGTGCTGACCGTCGTGGTGACGATCGGCATCAACATGTTCGGCGGCGAGACCCGCGACGTCCAGGTGCCCGACGTCACCGGGCAACCCTCCGCCGACGCGATCGCCGCGCTGCAGAACCGCGGCTTCTCGATCCGCACGCAGCAGAAGCCGGACTCCGAGGTTCCGCCCGACCACGTCATCAACACCGAACCGACCGCCAACGAGTCCGTCGCCGCGGGCGACGAGATCACCCTCAACGTCTCGACGGGACCCGAGCAGCGCGAGGTGCCCGACGTGTCGGGCCTCAGCTACGCCGATGCCGTGAAGCGGCTGACCGACGTGGGCTTCGAGCGGTTCCGGCAGACCACCTCTGCGTCGCTACCCGAACAGCGAGACCGCGTGCTCTCGACGGTGCCGCCGGCCAACCAGACCTCGGCCATCACGAACGAGATCACGATCGTGGTGGGCAAGGGTCCCGCGACGGCGATCGTGCCGGAGTGCGTCGGCCAGACGCTCGAGGTGTGCCAGCAGGTCCTGAGCGCGTCCGGGTTCACCAAGAACGTGCCCGTCGAGTTCGACAGCACCACACCGGCCGGTCAGGTGGTCGGACTGGAACCCGGGGCGGGCCAGACCGTCCCCCAGGACACGGTCATCCAGATCCAGATCTCGCGCGGCAACCAGTTCGTCATGCCCGACCTGACCGGGATGTTCTGGACCGACGCCGAACCCCGCCTGCGGGCACTCGGCTGGACCGGCGTGCTCGACAAGGGCGGCGACGTCCAGAACAGCGGGCAGCGCACCAACGCCGTGGTGACCCAGAGCCCGTCACCGGGTACGGGCGTGAATTACGGCGCGAGGATCACGCTGAACTTCGCGTCGTAGCGGCCTGCACGGCGGTCGAGACCTCGTCTTCGAGCTCTCGCACCAGCGCTTCTGCCGGTGCGGCACCGCAGAACGCCAGCCAGTTCGCCAGCATCCGGTGACCGCCCTCGGTCAGGATCGACTCCGGGTGGAACTGCACCCCGTGCACCGGCAGTTCGACGTGCCGCACACCCATGATCACGCCGCTGGGCTTTCCCCCGTCGCTTCGCTCGCCCCCGTTCGTCCAGGCGATGACCTCGAGCTCGTCGGGCACGGTGTCCGGCAGGATCGTCAGCGAGTGGTAGCGGGTCGCCGTGAACGGGTCCGGAAGCCCCTTCAGCACACCTGCGTCGGCGTGATGGACGGTGCTGGTCTTGCCGTGAAGCAGCTCGGGTGCCCGGTCGACGGTGCCGCCGAACGCCACTCCGATGGCCTGGTGACCGAGGCAGACGCCAAGCAGCGGCGTGGCGGCCGCCGCACACGCGTGCACCAACGGGATGGAGGCGCCGGCCCGCTCGGGTGTGCCCGGTCCGGGGCTGAGCAGCACCCCGTCGAATTCGTCGGCCGCCTTGGCGATGTCGGCCTCGGTGGAGAGCCGGTCGTCGTCGTTGCGCCACACCGTCGCGTCCACCCCGAGCTGACCGAGGTACTGCACGAGGTTGAACACGAAACTGTCGTAATTGTCGACGACCAACACCTGCATCCGAACAGGCTACCGCCAGATGTTACGCGGTTCCGGCGTCAGGCAGCGGCCTCCGAGTCGCTGCTGCTGTCGGCGGCGTCGGCGGCTCCGTCGGTGCTGCTGTCGTCAGCGGCGGAGTCGTCGTCTGCGGGCTCGTCATCGGCCGCGGTGTCCTCGGATGCCTCCGCAGCATCGTCTGCCTCGAGCTCAGCGTCGACCTCGTCCTGCTCGTCGGCGGTGAGCGCAGCGTCAGACCGGCTCGCTCGCTTCGCCACCGGCTCGGCTGCGGGTTCGGAAGCGATTGTCGGAGAATCGGTTTCGTCAGCGACGGCTCGGATCGCCGGTTCCGGGTCGGCGAGGCTCGGCGGCGGGTTGCCGTTGCCCCAGTCAGCTCCTTCGCCCTGGCGCACGTATGCCGGTCGGTCGTAATCGCGTTCCACGAGCGGCCGGTACCTGGCGTCCAGTTCGGCGAGCCGCTCTTCGGTGACGAACGGTTGGATCCAGCGAAGCATCGGCAGCGTCTTCGCCGGGATCAGCATGTAGGTCGTGTTGCCCTCTTGGATGACCAGGTTGTCGGGGTCGTTGATGTCGAGGCCGTCGAAGTAGGCGAAATGGCGGGAGAACACGGCGGAGTTGATGAAGGAGTAGAAGCCGAACCGGGCCGGGTTGTCGGCGACGCCGTCGTACTGCGCGACCACGTCGAGGTGCTCGTAGGGTTGCACCGCCGGCAGACCGACATCGGTCTGGTTACGGTTCTCCCCGCCGAACTTGTTCTCGGGATTGCCGAAGGTCACGATGAGCTTGATCCTGGCCGGGTCGGGCGCCAGCGCAGGATTTTTCTCCCATTCGCGCAGGCGGTCGTACATCCCGGCGCCTCCGACCGAGTACCCGACGAGGATGAGCTCGCCCGGTGTGGTGTCGACCGCGGCCTGGATCTGTTGGGAGGTGATCTTCCTGGTCACCGTTCCCCGGCCCAGCGATCGGCAGGTGTTCTGCTCGCAGAACACACCGTTGAAGGCGGTCTGGGCTTCGCCGCTCTGCCGGGTGGCTCCTTCGGCGAACAGGACGGTCGCGGCGTGGGCGGTGGGGGTTGCGGGGAGCAGGCTGATGCCCGGGATGAGAACGGCTGCCAGCGCGGCGATGCCCGCTTTGCCGGTCTTGTGACGACGGTGATTCATGAGGGTCCTCGGCGAGTCGACGGAAACGCCCCGCGCAATCGAATCCCCGAATCCGACGCCGGTGTGTGTGAACGGTGTAGTGCTTTTTGCTGGTGAATTTGTGGCGAAGGAGTTCCCGACTTTTCGTCTCTGAAACGCCGGAGTTTCGCTCCGCGCGGTTGCGTAGTTAAACCCTTGCCAGATCTTGATTTTCGCCCTGCGCGACGTGAAGCTCCCGCTTCAATCTAACTCCACCGACAGCAACTGAGGTGCTGCTAACCCTTACGCAGTTGTGACACTGAGGAGGTCAGTCTTGCGTCGAGGACTCCGTGTCCTGTCCGCTGACTGACTCGTCGGCCGACACGGGGCCTCCGTCAGCGTCGTCGACGACATCATCTGCAGCCGGTGCTTCGACGTCGGACGCCGCGTCGTCGCCGTCGGTCTCGATCGCGGCGCCGTCATCGGACTTCTTGGACCGCCGGTCAGGCTCGTCGCGGCTCTCGGCGGCGTCGGACGCGGCGTGCTCGGCGTCTTCGGCGGCGTCCTCTTCGGCATCGTCGATGGCACCCGCGGCGTCGACACTCGGCGGCGGGTTGCCGTTGCCCCAGTCCGCGCCCGCACCCTGCGGTACATAGGCCGGGCGGTCGTAGTCCTTCTCGATCAGCGGCCGGTACTTCGCATCGAGTTCGGCCATGCGCTCGTCGGTGACCCAGGGATCCATCCACGCGAGCATCGGCAGTGTCTCGGCCTTGATGAGCATGTAGTTGGTGCCGTCCGGATCCCGATAGACGAGGTTGTCCGGGTCGTTGATGTCGACATCCTCGAAGTAGGCCATGTGCCGTCCGAAGGCCAGATTCAGCCGGGAGTACCAGCCGAAGCGGGTCGGCACATCCGCCACACTGTCGTACTGCATCGTGACGTCGAGATGCTGATACGGCTGCGTCGCAGGCAGTCCCGCGTACGAATTGTTCTTGTCGTCACCGCCGAATTTGTTCTCCGGGTTGCCGTATGTGACGACGAGGACCACTCGCGCCGGGTCCGGAGCCAGGGACGGCGTCTTCTCCCATTCGCGCAGCCGGTCGTAGATGGTCGCCGCCCCCAGCGAGTAACCCATCAGAACGATGTCTCCCCGGGTCGAGTCCACAGCCGACTGCAATTGCCGGGACCCCGGCTTCACGTCGAAAGGGCTTCGCAGGTTGTTGATCGAGCGGCAGGAGTTCTGCGCGCAGAACTCGCTCTTGAACGCCGTCTGCGCGTTGCCCCGCTTCTGGGCGGTGCCCTCGACGGCAAGCACCGTCGCCGCCGGGGCGGACGGGATCTGCGCTAGCACGGTGGCGGCAGGCAGGGCGAGCGCACCTGCCAACGCGCGACGGATCTGACGGTTCACCGGGCCCCCCTGCACCGATTGCCGCTGTTACGGCAACCTGCATCTACATTCACTAATTAACTTCGATGTCGAATTCGCTCAAGTAAGCCGATTCGCGCACTCTCTCACCGATACATTGCTATTTGGGCACGTATACCGCCGTAACACCAGTTCAGTCGAGCATTGAATGCAGAAGCTTGTATATCAGAACTTTGCCAACAGGTGTAGTCAAACCGTCCGCTATTCGCTGAACGGATCGCTATTACGGTCAGTAACCGAGCGGGCCGATCGGTTGAGCGAACTTCATCCGTACCGAGTCCCCGTGCCCGACGAGGTCGACGTCCCGAACCTCTTCGGTGTAACCGAGACCGAAGCGAACCGCGTACCGCTTGTAGAGCGTCACCAGTGGCGCGGCCGCCAGCGCAGCTTGCATGGCCGACGCATCCCCGATCGCGGAGATGACGTAGGGCGGGCTGTAGGTGCGGCCGTTGAGCAGCAGCGTGTTGCCGACGCAACGAGGAGCGGACGTTGCGATGATGCGTTGGTCCTGCACCTGGATGCCTTCCGCACCGGCGCTCCACAGCGCGTTGATCACCGCCTGGATGTCCTGCTGGTGCACGACGAGATCGTCGGGGGACGCATCCCGGGGAAACCGGCCCTGGGCGTCGCGCTGGGCATCGTTGAGGGTCACCACCAGGCCGGGGCCGCGCAGCGGCGTCAGTCCCGCCTCCGCGGCCAGCAGGTCGCCTCGGCGGGTGATCGCGTCCAGCGCCGCGTCGGTTCCGGGTGAGCCACCGTGATGATTGTCGATCATCAGGGCGAGTGCGCCCTGCTCGGCGCTGAGCCGGTCGACCGATGTCTGCGCCTCGCGCACGAGGTCCACCAGGCGGGGGGAGTCACTGCGGCGGATCTCGTCACCCCCGGAGACCCCGTGGGTGGTGCCGAGCAGCAGGCCGGCGGCCAGGCACACGACGGGCACCCCGAAGCGCCACACGGATCGCCTCCGTGGGGCGGGCGTGCCGTCGGCCATCGAGTCGCCGCTCCTCTCGATGATCAGAATTGCTCATGCGGCCTGCGTTAGGCTTTCCGTACACATCGTCGCACTGACCGGTCGTTCGTGGCACCGGAGACAGTGGCGGCGCCGAACGTCCGAAGGTACGCATGCCCAAGTCCAAGGTCCGCAAGAAGAACGACTTCACCATCAACCCGGTGAGCCGGACTCCGGTCAAGGTCAAGGCTGGACCGTCGAGCACCTGGTTCGTCGTGTTGTTCGTCGGGCTGATGCTGATCGGGCTGGTGTGGCTGATCGTGTTCCAGTTGGCGGGCAGTGGACCCGACGTTCCGTCGTTCCTGCAATGGATGGCGGACCTGAACGTCTGGAACTACGCGATCGCGTTTGCCTTCATGATCACGGGGCTGTTGCTCACGATGCGTTGGAGGTAAGGGCGGATGCGCCCGAGATGAATCCATCTTGGTCGCCTGCTGTTACCTTGCTCGCAACCTGGTCGTCATCGGATCACACGAATGTGATTCATCCCCATTGGGGATAGCACTTGTGGATAACCCCATCAGTCGGGGTAGGAGGGTGTATAGAACCCGTGCAGCAAACACAGTGGCAACCCAAGACGGCAGCCATCGTGGTAGCCGGAATCGCTGCTGTCCTACTGGCCATAGGGGCTGTGACCCTGGTCACAGACGTGCCGGGGCAGATTCTCGTCGGGACGGCGGCGGTCGGTTTGCTGGTGTTCGCGGTCATGTCGTGGATCGCGCGCCCTAAGCTGGCAATCTTCCAGGACACTCTGCGCTACCGCGGCTGGTGGCAGGTGAGGCAGCTCACCCGAGCCGATATCAATCGCATCCGGATCACCGAATTCCGGCGGATCGGGCGGACAGTCCGGCTTCTTGAGATCGACACGACAGATGACCGCCTGCTCGTGCTGAGCCGGTGGGATCTCGGTGTCGAGCCCCTGCACGTCCTCGATGCACTGACCGACGCCGGGTTCGCGCCCGGCGCCGGATCAGGAGGCAACCGCTAGGAGATGGTGATCGACTCGATGACGACCGGGTCGGTGGGGCGGTCACTGCGGTCGGTCGCGGTCGTGGCGATCGCGTCGACGACCTTCTGCGACTCCGGGTCGACGACCTCACCGAAGATCGTGTGACGCCGGTTCAGGTGCGGCGTCTGCGTGACCGTGATGAAGAACTGCGAACCGTTGGTGCCGGGCCCCGCGTTGGCCATCGCCAGCAGGTACGGCTTGTCGAACTGCAGCTCCGGATGGAACTCGTCGGCGAACTTGTAGCCGGCGTCGCCGCGGCCGGTGCCGGTGGGGTCACCACCCTGGATCATGAAGCCCTCGATGACGCGGTGGAAGATGACGCCGTCATAGAACGGGCCCGACGAGCCGCCGGAGGCGTTCTCGGTGCTGTACTCCTTGGTGCCCTGGGCCAGTCCGACGAAATTCGACACGGTCTTCGGGGCGTGGTTTCCGAACAGGGCGATCTTGATGTCGCCGCGGTTGGTATGGAGGGTCGCGGTCGCGGTCTGAATAGGACTCGTCACGGAACCGAGTCTGCCACGACGGGTCCGCCGGCCAACCGGGCACCGGTACCTATGCCGGAGTGGCAGGCTGGTGGGGCGACAACCGGCACCGAGAACACAGTGAAGAATGAGGTGGGATATGAGCTCCAAGACCCGCGTACGCCTGACCCCGAGCCAGCGGCTCGGCCGCGGCCTGAAGTATTCGACGGTGGGCCCGGTCGATGTCGGCAGGGGAGCGGTGGGTCTCGGGGTCGAGTCCGTGCGTTCCTCGGCCTCCTGGGTCAGCGACCGATACCGCCGCAGCAAGATTGCCGAGGAGCTGAAGGACGAGGTTGCTGCCGCGCAGGAGGTCCTCGCGAATCTGCCTGCAGCACTTGGTAATGCCCGGAAGCCGCGGCGCCGTGGACGACGGTTCCTCTTCGCCGGCGTCGGTGTCGCGGTGCTCGCCGGAGGCGCGGTGACCTTCTCGATTCTGCGCCGGTCCGCCCAGCCCGATCCCTCGCCGCTTCCGCCGAGCGTCGAGGTCGCACCGAAGCCTTAGCGGAAACGCGTTCCGTCATGGCCGTCTCCGTGTTCGATCTCTTCTCGATCGGCATCGGCCCGTCGAGCTCACACACCGTGGGCCCCATGCGGGCCGCGCGGCGCTTCACCCAGCGCCTCGGAGTCGATGCTGTCGCTCGCGTACGCGTCGAGTTGTACGGGTCGCTCGGTGCCACGGGTGCCGGGCACGGGACACCGGGTGCGGTTGTGCTCGGGCTCGAGGGCCTCGATCCCGAGACGGTCGATCCCGACACCGCACATGCGCGTATAGCCGAGGTCGGTTCGCAGCACCGGCTGCGGCTCGGCGGTCGGCAGGCGATCGAGTTCGACATGGCGAATGACATCGTTCTGTCGTTGCAGGCCATGGAATTTCACAGCAACGGCATGGTGTTCACCGCATTCGATGACGGCGGCGCGATGCTGGCCCGGCGGACCTACTACTCGGTGGGCGGAGGGTTCGTGGTCGACGAGGACGAGGCGGCCGACGGTGCCGCCGAGGACGTCGTGCTGCCATATCCGTTCCTGACCGGGGCCGACATGGTGGCCCTCGCGGTCGAAAACCGCTGCAGCATCGCCGATCTCGTCGCGCGCAACGAGGCGGCGCTCGGCAATGGGCCGCGGCTACGCGAGGGGCTGTTGCGGATCTGGTCGGCGATGCGCGAGTGCGTGGACCGAGGGCTCGCCGCCGACGGCACGCTGCCGGGCAGCCTGCGTGTGCGGCGGCGCGCGCGGGTCCTGGCGATGGCGCTGGAATCGAACCCTGCCGATCCGCTGTACGCGATGGACTGGGTGACGGTCTACGCGCTCGCGGTCAACGAAGAGAACGCCGCGGGTGGGCGCGTGGTCACGGCCCCGACGAACGGGGCGGCGGGGATCATTCCCGCTGTGCTGCACTACTACTGGCGCTTCGTTCCGGGCGCGGACGAAGACGGCGTGGTCGAGTTCCTCCTGACCGCGGCGGCCATCGGGCAACTGTTCAAGGCAAACGCGTCGATCTCGGGTGCCGAAGTGGGGTGCCAGGGCGAGGTCGGTTCGGCGTGCTCCATGGCCGCGGGCGCACTGGCCGCAGTGCTCGGGGGCTCGCCGGCCCAGGTGGAGAACGCGGCGGAGATCGGCATCGAGCACAACCTGGGTCTGACGTGTGATCCGGTGGGCGGTCTCGTGCAGATCCCGTGCATCGAGCGCAATGCGATCGCATCGGTCAAGGCGATCACCGCGGCACGGATGGCCCTGGCCGGTGACGGCACCCATCACGTCAGCCTGGACACCGCGATCAAGACCATGCGCGACACCGGGGCCGACATGGCCGACAAGTACAAGGAGACGTCGCGCGGGGGGCTGGCCCTCAACGTCGTCGAATGCTGAGTTTCGTCGACGGACTCAGTTGTCGGTCGCGGTGACGCCCGGGAGCTTCCCCTTGTCAGCGCCGATGGTGAGCGCGTAGGCGGTCGCCAGCTGTTGCAGCCCGGCGGTGGAGGCGCTCGGGGTTGCCGCGCGGATCGCCTTCAGCAGCGCGTCCTTCGCGTCCTTCTCCAAGTCGGCTGATTCAGCCATCTGAGCCCCTCCTCGTCGCCTAGTGCCGCGTCGTCGCGGCACGACGGGGGTCTACCCGAAGAGGAGGTCAGTGAATCCGCAGGAATGTGCCGACGGGAATGTGCCGACGGGAATGTGATTGTGGAGCCTAGGAGATTCGAACTCCTGACATCTGCCTTGCAAAGGCAGCGCTCTACCAACTGAGCTAAGGCCCCTCGGGGGGAGGTGCATCGGAGGCTGAGTGCCAGACCTCTGGACCGTGCTGCGTTCGCCAGACAGTCACCGCGGCCGCCGCCGCGACACCTGTTGCGAGCAGCAGCACCAGCTTCATCGCCATGTACCTTTCCGTGGGGCTAGGAGGACTCGAACCTCCGACCTCTTCGTTATCAGCGAAGCGCTCTAACCGCCTGAGCTATAGCCCCGTCAACCGCACGGGCCGAGCGACGAGATTACCGCACGGATATCCCGTCCCCCAAACCGGAAGGCAGGAGGTCAGTCCCGGTCGGCCAGCGTGACCTCGACACCGCCCACGAGGTCGGTGGTGAGGTTGTAGATGAAGGCCCCGATCGTCGCGCCTGCGGTCATCAGCACGATGTTCACCAGGCCGATCAGGGCGGCGCCACCGAAGATGGTGCCGCTGGACACCAGTTCTCCGCCGGAGCTGCCACTGGCGCTGGTCAGCAGGTCGCCGACGTTGCTGTTCAGCTTGGTCCACACGCCCATGCCACCGAGCACCAGGTACAGGAACGCGACGGCGATCATCCACACGAAGAACAGCACGACCGACAGCAGCAGCGAGACCTTCAGCGTGCTCCACGGATCCACGCGGCGGATCTGCATGCTGGCCCGCACGGGGCCCTTGTGCTGCTGGCGCGAGGCCACCTGCACCGCCCGGTTCCCCGCCGCGGGCGTGCCCTTCACAGCCGGTTTCGCGGGCTGCTCGGTCTGCGGACGCTCGACCGGCTTGCGCTGCTGCTGCGGCGGGCGGGGGAGAGGTCCGGACAGGTCGGGGATCTCGCTCGCATACGCGCCGGCCTGATCGGGCCGCGAACCGCCGTCGGGACGGTTGCCCTCGGTTCGGACGACGTCCGTTCGGTCGTTGCGCGGCGCCGGATCGGGACGGGGACCCGGTTCCTTGCGGGGAGCCTGGTCGGTCTCGGACGCGGGTGCCGAGCCGCCCGCCATGAAGCGGTTCAACCGGGCATCGAGGCCGGCCGCGTTACCTCCGCGCGGTCCGTCCGGGCGCGGCGCCTCCTGCGCCGGTTGCTGCTGCCTGGCCCGAGACGCAGGGCCCCGCTGCCACGGCGGCAGATCGCCGGCGTCGGCGGTGTGGGCCGCTCGTGAGCCGCCGTCGGATCCGGCACCGCCGGATCCCTCACCCGCACGCGCGGGTCCCGGCTCATTCGGTGAGCTCACCTACGACTCCTCACTCGATTCCTCGTTCCCTGCAACCGCGTCGTTCTCCACAACCGCGTCGACATCGGTGATGACCTCGTCCGTGCTGTCGCCGGCTTCAGCGTTGCGCGCGATCGCGATAAGTGTGTCGCCCTCGCCCAGGTTCATCAACCGAACACCCTTGGTCTGGCGTCCGGCCTTACGCACCTGCCGCGCGGCCGTCCTGATGACACCGCCGCCGGACGTGATGGCGTACAACTCGGTGTCGTCATCGACGATCAGCGCTCCGACCAGCGTGCCACGGCGCTTGTCGAACTGAATGGTCAGCACCCCCTTGCCGCCGCGGCCCTGCACGGGGTACTCCTCGATCGCGGTCCGCTTGGCGTACCCGCCGGACGTCGCGACCAGCAGATACGTGTCCTCCCGCACGACGTTGAGCGACAGCAGGGCGTCGTCGGCGTTGAAGCGCATCCCCTGCACACCCGAGGTGGCGCGACCCATCGGCCGCAACGCCTCGTCTGTGGCGGAGAAGCGAATCGACTGTCCGTTCGCCGAGACCAGCAGCAGGTCCTCTTCCGAGGAACACAGCACCGCGCCGACCAGTTCGTCGCCGTCGCGGAGGTTGACCGCGACGATGCCGCCTGAACGGTTGGAGTCGAAATCGACGAGACGCGACTTTTTCACCAACCCGTTGCGGGTGGCCAGCACCAGGTAAGGGGCGTCCTCGTAGCCCTTGATCTGGATGACCTGGGCGATCCGTTCCTCCGGCTGGAACGCGAGCAGGTTGGCCACGTGCTGGCCGCGTGCCGTGCGAGACGCTTCGGGCAGGTCGTAGGCCTTCGCCCGGTAGACGCGACCCTGCGTGGTGAAGAACAGGATCCAGTCGTGGGTCGAGCAGACGAAGAAGTGGTTGACGATGTCGTCCTGCTTGAGGCCCGCCCCCTGGACCCCCTTGCCGCCGCGCTTCTGGCTGCGGTAGAGGTCGGTCTTGGTGCGCTTGGCGTAGCCGGTCTCGGTGATCGTGACGACGACGTCCTCACGCGCGATCAGGTCCTCGTCGGCGACCTCACCGTCGGCGGCGATGATCCGCGTCCTGCGGTCGTCGCCGTATTTGTCGACGATCTCCTTGAGTTCATCGCGCACGATGGCACGTTGCCGCTCCGGCTTGGCGAGGATGTCCTCGAGGTCGGCGATCTCGGCTTCGATCTTGGCGAGGTCGTCGATGATGCGCTGACGTTCCAGAGCGGCGAGCCGACGCAGCTGCATGTCGAGGATCGCCTGGGCCTGAATCTCGTCGATGTCGAGCAACTCGATCAGGCCGCTACGCGCGATCTCGACGGTCTGGGACGCACGGATCAACGCGATCACTTCATCGAGCGCGTCGAGCGCCTTGACCAGACCGCGCAGGATGTGGGCCCGTTCGTTGGCCTTGCGCAGACGGTAGGTGGTCCGTCGGATGATCACGTCGAGCTGATGGTTGACGTAATGACGGATCAGCTGGTCGAGCCGCAGCGTGCGCGGAACCCCGTCGACGATCGCCAGCATGTTGGCGCCGAAGCTGGTCTGCAGCTGGGTGTGCTTGTAGAGGTTGTTGAGCACCACCTTGGCGACCGCGTCCCGCTTGATCTCCACGACGATGCGCAGACCCACCCGGTCGCTCGACTGGTCCTCGATGTTCGAGATCCCGGTCAGCTTGCCGTCGCGGACCTGCTCGGCGATCGAGGTGATGAAGTTGTCGTGGTTGACCTGGTAGGGCAGTTCGGTGATGACCAGCGAGGTGCGGCCGCGCGAATCCTCTTCGATCTCGACGACGCCGCGCATCCTGATCGAACCGCGACCTGTGGTGTAGGTGTCGGTGATCCCTTGTCCGCCGACGATCAGACCGTGGGTCGGGAAGTCCGGACCCTTGACACGCTCGCAGACCGCTGTCAGCGTCGCCTCTTCGTCGGCCTCATGGTTGTCGAGGCACCAGTACACGGCATCGGCCAGCTCCCGCAGGTTGTGCGGGGGCATGTTGGTGGCCATACCGACGGCGATACCACCCGAACCGTTGGCGAGCAGGTTCGGGAACCGGCTCGGAAGAACCGTCGGCTCCTGCACGCGGCCGTCGTAGTTCGGGATAAAATCGACTGTCTCCTCGTCGATTTCGCGCAGCATCTCCATCGCCAGGGGAGTGAGGCGCGCTTCGGTGTAGCGCATCGCCGCCGGGGGATCGTTGCCCGGCGAGCCGAAGTTGCCCTGGCCGTCGACCAGCGGGTAGCGCAGCGACCACGGCTGGGCCATACGCACCAGGGTGTCGTAGATCGACGAGTCACCGTGCGGGTGGTAGTTACCCATCGTCTCGGCAACGGAGCGAGCAGATTTCGCGTGGCCGCGGTCCGGGCGGAAACCGGAGTCGAACATCGCGTACAGCACGCGGCGGTGCACGGGCTTGAGGCCGTCGCGGACCTCGGGGAGGGCGCGGCCGACGATGACGCTCATCGCGTAATCGATGTAGCTGCGCTGCATCTCCTGCTGGATGTCGACCGGCTCGATGCGGTCGCCGGACTCCCCGGTCGGGGGCAGCGTGGTGTCAGTCATTCAGTATGTCCTAGCTGTCTTGGGGCAAGCGTCGCGGTTTAAACATCCAGGAAGCGAACGTCTTTGGCGTTTCGGGTGATGAAACTGCGGCGAGCTTCCACGTCTTCGCCCATGAGAATCGAGAACAGTTCGTCGGCGGCCGCGGCGTCATCGAGGGTCACCTGGCGCAGCACCCGCACCGACGGATCCATCGTGGTCTCCCACAACTCCTTGGCGTCCATCTCGCCCAGACCCTTGTACCGCTGGATGCCGTCCTCGGCGTTGATCCGCTTACCCGCGGCCCGACCCGCTTCGAGCAGGCCGTCGCGCTCCCGATCGGAATACGCGAACTCGGGCTCGGTGCGCTGCCACTTCAACTTGTACAGCGGCGGCTGCGCCAGGAAGATGTGCCCGTTTTCCACCAGGGGTTTCATGAACCGGAACAGCAGCGTCAGCAGCAGCGTCGAGATGTGCTGACCGTCGACGTCGGCATCGGCCATCAACACGATCTTGTGATACCGCAACTTCGAGATGTCGAACTCGTCGTGGATACCGGTGCCGAGCGCAGTGATGATCGCCTGGACTTCGGTGTTCTTCAACACCCGGTCGATACGCGCCTTCTCGACATTGATGATCTTGCCGCGCAACGGCAGAATCGCCTGGAACATCGAGTCGCGACCGCTCTTGGCCGAACCACCGGCCGAATCACCCTCGACCACATACAGTTCCGACTTGCTCGGATCGGTCGACCGGCAGTCGGCCAGCTTGCCCGGCAAACCACCGATGTCGGTCGCGCTCTTGCGTCGCACCAACTCCCGCGCCTTACGCGCCGCGATGCGGGCCTGAGCCGACGAAACCGCTTTGTTGATCACGGTTTTCGCCTCGGCCGGATTGGACTCGAACCAGTGCGTCATCTGCTCGTTGCAGATCTTCTGGACGAACGACTTGACCTCGGTGTTGCCGAGTTTCGTCTTCGTCTGGCCTTCGAACTGCGGCTGCGACACCTTCACCGAGATGACTGCGGCCAGGCCTTCGCGGATGTCGTCACCGGTGAGGTTCGGGTCTTTGTCCTTGAGCAGCTTCTTGTCTTTCGCGTACTTGTTGACCACGGTCGTCAACGCCGCACGGAAACCCTCCTCGTGCGTTCCGCCCTCGTGAGTGTTGATCGTGTTGGCGAACGTGTGCACCGACTCCGAGTAACCCGCGTTCCACTGCATCGCGATCTCGACCTCATGGCCCTCACCCTTGCCGTCGAAGTCGATGACGCTGGGCTGGATGGGAGTCTTGGTCCGGTTGATGTGCTTGACGAAGTCGACCAGCCCGCCCGGGTAGTGGAAGACGCGATGCTTGACCTTGTGTGGCGCGGCCGCCTCCGCCGCCTTCTCCTCGGCGGACTTCGGGGCTTCGGCGTGGTCACTCACCACATCGTCGACGACCTCGGAGTCGGTGACACGCTCGTCGGTCAGTTCGATGGTCAGGCCCTTGTTGAGGAATGCCATCTCCTGCAGCCGCCGCGCGATCGTCTCGAAGTCGTAGACCGTCGTCTCGAAGATGTCGGGGTCGGCCCAGAACCGAATCGTCGTTCCCGACTTCGTCGTCTTCTCGCCCTGCCGAAGAGTTCCCGGCACCGACCTGTCATAGGTCTGGAACCACTCGTGGCCGTCCTTGCGGATGTCGGCCTCCAGCCGCGTCGACAGCGCGTTGACCACCGAGACACCGACACCGTGCAGACCGCCCGAGACCTGGTAGGCGCCCTCCTCGAACTTGCCGCCGGCGTGCAGGACCGTCATGACCACGTCGACGGTGGGGATGCCGGTGGCATGCATCGCGACGGGGATACCTCGGCCGTCGTCGGTGACCTGAACGCCGCCGTCCTCGAGGATCCTGACGTCGACGCGGGTCGCGAAACCCGCCATCGCCTCGTCGACCGCGTTGTCCACCACTTCCCAGATGAGATGGTGCAGACCGCGCTCACCGGTGGAACCGATGTACATGCCCGGTCGTTTCCGGACCGCCTCCAGTCCTTCGAGGACTTTGATCGAATCGGCGCCGTACTCGGCCGGCGCATTCTTCTTCTGGGCAGCCACGTTGGACGCGTCTCCTTGGTCTATGACAGGGGGTAGTCGGCGGAGAGGTCGACGGCCCCTCGCAGATCACCGACACAGTCTACCTATACGTACTGTCAGGACCCATTCTGTAACGGCGTTTCCAGATACCTAATCGCGCCGTGCGCGGAATTTCTCGAATGCAGTTAGGTCTTGACGGCGACGAAACAGCCCTGTCGTCTTCTGGCGGCTCTCAGGCTACCTCCGCCGGAGCCTCAGCCGTAGGTGTCTCTCGGACCCCGACCCGGCACGCTGCGGGGCCCTTTTCGCCAGGACGGACCGACCGGGCCGACGATCTTCAAGGACTTCACCACACCGTCGCCGACCGCCGCGGCGATCTTGGCGAGAATCTGGGTCTGCACCATCCGCAGCTGCGTCGCCCACGCCGTCGATTCCGCCGAAACCGTGAGAACCCCCTCGTTCAGTGCGGTGGGTTCGGCATGGTCGGCGATCTGATCTCCGACGACCGCACGCCAGCGCCCGAACACCGACCCTTCCGCCACCCGGCCCGACCACCCGCGGGTCTTGGCGACCTCGCTCGTCAAAGATCCCAACAACTGGGGATCGCGGCTGTCGGGCCCCGGCCCCGACCACCGGCGTCTCCCCGAACCGGCACTTCGCCGAGGTTCGGGGGAGTGCCTGCCGCGGCCGACGTTCTTACCCTGCTGACGGGCCGCGCCCCTGGCCTCCTCGAGCGTGCGCCGCACCAGATCCATACCTTTGAGACCTTCGAGATGAGCCGGCGGCTTCCACGCCTCGTCCTCGTCGTCCGTCATGAGCGAACCACCGAAACCCGTCCCGAATCGCTGTCCTGCATGGTGATTTCGACCAAGGTCGCATCCCAGTCGACCGGAATGTCCTCGTGCACAGCCGCGGTCACCAGAACCTGTTCCGCCGACGCCGCGACCTGCGCCAACGCCTGTCGGCGGGCGCTGTCCAGTTCGGCGAAGACGTCGTCGAGCAACAACACCGGGTCACTTCCTTCCGCACGCAGCAGCTCGTAGGCCGCGAGCCGGAGTGCCAGGGCCATCGACCACGATTCACCGTGACTGGCAAAACCTTTCGCCGGCTGGTCACCCAGCTTCAGCTCGAGATCATCCCGGTGAGGGCCGACAAGGCACACCCCGCGCTCGAGTTCAGCATCGCGGCGGCGGCTCAACGCGTCCAGCAGGGCCGCCTCGAAGACTTCGGCATCGGAGTTGCCTGCCGCGGCCTCCGCCTCGACCACATCCACTCCGCTGCGATAGCGGATCGACGCGGGGCGCGAGGCAGGGGCGAGCAATTGGTAGGCCTTCTCCACCTCCGGTGCCAGCTCGTTGACGAGTTCGGCACGGGCGGCGATCAGCTGAGCACCGTGGCCGGCGAGGTGTCCGTCCCAGACATCCAATGTCTCGAGCGCACCGCGGTCACCGCGGTACCTGGACGCGGTCTTGAGCAGCGCCGTCCGTTGCCGGAGAACTTTGTCGTAATCGGCTCGGACAGCGGCGATCCGGGGTCGCCGTGTGGTGGCGAGTTCATCCAGATAGCGCCGGCGATCACCCGGGTCTCCCCGGACGAGAGCCAGGTCTTCCGGGGCGAACAGGACCGCGCGCAGCACGCCGAGAATCTCGCGAGCCGACCGGACGGGGGAGCGGTTCAATCTCGCCTTGTTCGCCCTCCCGGACGTGATGTCCAGATCGACGGCGAGTTCGCGACCTTCGTTGACGACGATCGTCGAGACCACGGCACGCTCGGCACCCGCTCTGATGAGCGGCGCGTCCGAGGCCACCCGGTGAGACCCCAATGTCGCCGAATACCAC
Organism: Mycobacterium bulgaricum; assembly: GCF_041287165.2. NCBI lineage: Bacteria > Bacillati > Actinomycetota > Actinomycetes > Mycobacteriales > Mycobacteriaceae > Mycobacterium > Mycobacterium bulgaricum. Next base: position 72,944 of record NZ_JBGGKV020000001.1, read on the forward strand.
AGGGCTTCAATGAGATTCGTCTTACCGAAGCCATTCGGTCCCACGAACACCGTGCGCCCGGGGGCGAGCTCGAGCTCGACCCGGGACCATGACCGGAAGTCGGTCAGCGCGAGGTGGCGGACATGCACAGACGAATCAGCCTGACTCGCTGATCCGTTTGACGGCATGTCCTCCGAACTGGTTACGCAGCGCCGACACAGCCTTCATCGTCGGTGAGTCATCCTGCCTCGACAGGAACCGTGCGAACAGCGACGCGGCGATGCCGGGGACCGGAACCCTCAGCCGAATCGCTTCCTCGACGGTCCACCGCCCTTCACCGGAATCCTCTGTGTAGCCGCTGATTTCAGCGAGATTCGGATCCTCTTTGAGGGCTTTGGCGAGCAGTTGTTGCAGCCAGGACCGCACGACGGTTCCGTTGGTCCACGCTTGATAGACCGCCTGCGGATCCTTCACCAGATCCTCTGCCGCCAGCAGTTCGTAACCCTCCGCGTAGGCGGTCATCAACGCGTACTCGATGCCGTTGTGCACCATCTTCGCGAAATGACCGGCGCCGACCGGGCCGACGTGGACGAATCCGTCCTCCCGCGGCCCCGGCGGACGCAGTGCGTCAAAGATCGGCATGGCCCGAGCGACATCGGCGTCACTTCCGCCGACCATCAGGCCGTAACCTTCTGTCAATCCCCAGATCCCGCCGGAGACACCCGCGTCGATATACGCAATTCCCTTCTCCGCCAACAGCTTGGCGTGCGGCTCGTCTTCGGTGTAGCGCGAATTCCCGCCGTCGATGACAAGGTCGCCGTCGCCGAGCACCTCGGCCAGCGCGGTGATGGTGCTGTCGGTCACCGTGCCCGACGGCACCATCACCCACACCACGCGGGGAGACGGCAACTTCTCTGCCAGCTCCTCGAGCGACGCCACGTCCGAGACCTCGGGCCGCGGGTCGTAACCGACGACTTCGTGCCCTCCCTGGCGCAGTCGTTCGCGCATGTTGAAACCCATTTTGCCGAGACCGATCAGACCCAGCTGCATTGTCGGCGCCCCTTCGCCTGTCGACTCGACCGGTCAGCCAGGGAGGCGTACCGGCATCAACAGATAGACATAGTCGGTTTGTGCGGCCGGGAATGGACCGCCGGCCGCTGCACTTCCATCATCCTCGCCTGCCGGACGCAATACTGCCGGGCGGCTGGGTGTGGTGAAGCCGAAGGTCACGCGGTCGGCGTGCAACGAACTCAGGCCGTCGGTCAGATACGTCGGGTTGAAGGCGATCGTCAGCGGATCGCCCGAGAACTGCACGGGCAGATCCTCCTCCGCGCGGCCGACGTCGTCGGCACCCGCGGACAGGCGCAGCACGTCATCGGAGAATTCCATCCGCACCTGCGCGCCGCGATCCGCGACGAGGGCGACGCGCTTGATGGCCTCGGTGAGTTCGGCGACGCCGATGGTCGCGATTGCGGTGTGCTCGGTGGGGAGCAACTGACGGAATTTCGGGAACTCCGCGTCCAGGAGGCGGGTGGTGCTGCGCTTGCCCTTGCTGCGGATACCGAGCAGCCCCTCTTTGCCGACGCTCGGTCCTTGCCCCAGCGACAGATGAACCTCGGTGCCGTCGGTGCCTGCCTTCGCCGCCTCGGCGAGTGTCTTCGCCGGAACCAGAACCGCGGCTTCCACACCGGCCGCTCCGGTCGACCAGGTCAACTCGCGGACAGCCAGACGGAACCGGTCGGTTGCGGCCAAAACGACCTTCTCACCGGAGATCTCGACGCGAATGCCGGTCAGCATGGGCAGGGTGTCATCCCGGCCGGCGGCCACCGCGACCTGGCCGATGGCTTCGGCGAACAGGTCCGACGACACCACGCCCGTCTCGTCGGGAAGCGTCGGCAGCGTCGGGTAGTCCTCGACGGCCATCGTCGGGAGGGAGAATCGGGCACTTCCGCAGGTCAGCGAGACCCTGGTGCCCTCAACGCTGACGTCGACAGGCTTGGCCGGAAGAGCCCGAACGATGTCAGACAACAACCGCCCGGACACGAGAACGCTTCCGGGCGAAGCGATTTCGGCCGGTATCTGAACCTCGGCCGAGACTTCGTAGTCGAAACCGGAGATGGTGAGACCCTCGTCGGATCCGGTGAGCAACACGCCTGCCAGGACGGGGACCGTCGGCCGGGACGGCAGATTACGCGCCACCCACGCAACCGCGTCGGCGAAGTCCTCGCGAGTCAGCCGGAATTTCAGATCCGACAGACCAGCCGTTGTCGCCACGTTCATAGCGTCCCTTCGATGCACATCCAGCCTGAGCAACAACCAGCTGAACGGCTGCCGCTGAACCACCGTAGAGCTTTCGGCCCCAACTTGAAAGCTAAACGATCGGGCTGACATGCAGCGAGGTCACGCCCTGTCGGACCCGTGAAGTACAACTCTCCCCAGGGCCCTTCTTCTAGAAGAAATTGAGAGAGATAAATGAGTATTAGTGATAGCCGTTGTGCAGATTGGGGATGAGGGCGGCTCACCGCAGGCCAGCGCGCCGCGCGGGGTGTTGGCAGATTGTGGATATCTCGCGGGCACCTGCGGAGCGAATGGGGATGGATGCCGAGTTGGGGAGCGAACGACAGTTGTGCCGGGAGTTGACCTCAGGTTGTGCACAGGGTGCTGCACAACCTGAGTTGTGACGTGTGAGACGACAGGGACCAAAGATTTTCGGTCGCCATCGGTGATTCGGCCCGCGACACGCGAACGACACGCACACAACCGAGGAGGGGTGAAGAGCCGGTGAAGAATGCGAAGAGGTGACGACGTCAGCGCTTGGCGCGCTGGCGGATGCGCGTGGTGAGTTCCTTGACGTGATCGAAAACTTCACGCCGCTCGGCCATTTCGGCCCGGATCTTCTTCTCTGCATACATGACCGTGGTGTGGTCCCGGCCGAACGCCTGGCCGATCTTCGGTAGCGAGAGATCGGTGAGCTCCCGGCACAGATACATCGCGATCTGCCGGGATTGAGCGAGAGCGCGTGTCTTACCGGGCCCGCGTAGTTCGTCGACGCTGGTCTCGAAATACTCTGCCGTGGCCGCCATGATCGCCGCCGTGCTGATCTGCATCGTGGTGGCATCGGAGATGAGGTCGCGCAGCACGATCTCGGCCAAAGACTTGTCGATCGACGTCTTGTTCAGCGACGCGAACGCCGTGACGCGAATCAGCGCGCCTTCGAGTTCGCGGATGTTGCGCTCGATTCTGCTCGCGATCAACTCGAGGACGTCGTCGGGGACATCCAGGCGATCCATCTGAGCCTTCTTGCGCAGGATCGCAATTCGCGTCTCCAGCTCGGGCGGCTGAACATCGGTGATCAGCCCCCACTCGAACCGCGTCCTGAGGCGGTCCTCGAGGGTGGCCAGCTGTTTGGGTGGCCGGTCCGAGGAGATCACGATCTGCTTGTTCGCGTTGTGCAGGGTGTTGAACGTGTGGAAGAACTCTTCCTGGATGCCGTCCTTGCCCTCGATGAACTGGATGTCATCGACCAGCAGCACATCGATGTCGCGGTAGGTGCGCTTGAACGACGCTCGACGGTCGTCGCGGAGCGAGTTGATGAAGTCGTTGGTGAATTCCTCGGTGGAGACGTACTTCACGCGCATGCCCGGGAACAGTCGTTGGGCGTAGTTGCCCGCGGCGTGCAGCAGGTGCGTCTTGCCGAGACCGGATTCACCCCAGATGAAGAGCGGGTTGTAGGCCCGGGCCGGAGCCTCGGCAATTGCCAGAGTCGCGGCATGGGCGAATCGGTTGGACGCGCCGATGACGAAGGTGTCGAACGTGTAGCGCCGGTTCAAGGTGACCGAGGCGGTGTCGTGCTCGGTCTTGGCTCGGTTGAAGAACGACGGCCAGCTCTCCTCGGCGCTTGCCCTGGCGGCAAGGTCGTCGTCGACGTCGTCGTCGTCGGATTCGGTCAGCACGGCCGACACCGGTGCCGGCGGGGTCACATCGTCGGAACCGTCCGACACAGGATCGGCGATGCGGACGCCGAGTTCGACCCGCTGGCCGAGCTGGCGGCTCAGCGCGGCGACGATCGGCTCGCGGAGATGGCGTTCGATCTCGTTCTGGACGAACGGCGTCGGCACCGACAACAGTGCGAAGCCTTCGGTGATGACAAGCGGTCGGACCAGCTTCAGCCAGGCGCGCTGCTGTGGGGTCAAGGACCCATTGCCCGGACCGCCTGCTCCGTTCAGTTCGGTGACGACGGTGTTCCAGATCGCAACGAAAGGTGGATCGGGGTCAGTTGTCAACGACACTTACCCCCTCGCGGTCCCGGCAGGGACGGCCAAAAGAACGAGGACGAACTGTCCACAAAGTTATCCACAGGTTGTGGAAAGAGGACGCTCATCGCCGTTTGGTTGTCTACCGGCGAGAACACCGCGTTGCCGGAGCTCATCACGGGTTCAATCAGTGGGCTCGCGACGAAGGTCGGGCGTCCTCGCTTCGTTGTCTTGCGCCGATCCGGCGTGGAATCGGCATTGCCAGAAGCTAACAGTTTTCTCTCCGAGTGCCAACAGTTCTGCAACATTGGAAGGAAGCGAAATAGGGTCTGGCTCAATCGTTCCAGATGAACGTGACAGCTGTGGTTCGTGTGATGTTCCCGACGAGGCCGGGGCCTGCTCGTGAGGCAGCTCAAGGCCCGGGGAGCAGGTTTGACCCAGCGAATTCTCGTCAGTACCCTCGAACAGTCGCCCGCACGTGGCGATACGGCTGCGACCGGCCCCGGCCGGGGACCGCGCCGGCTGCTTTGCGAGACCGATCGAGCTTAACAACGGCCGACCGTGTCGGGCTGCCATGGACTTCATGGGAGTGTCGGCTAGGGGGCCAAACCCAACAAGGAGTGACTGCCGTGGCCAAGGGCAAGCGGACCTTCCAGCCCAACAACCGTCGCCGCGCCAAGGTGCACGGCTTCCGGCTGCGGATGCGCACCCGCGCCGGTCGTGCGATCGTCACGGCCCGGCGCGCTAAGGGCCGTCGTTCACTGACTGCGTGACGCGGTCAGGTCTGACGCGGTGCTTCCGGCGCAACACCGGATGACGCGGTCGGCCGAGTTCGGTGCCACAGTCAGTCGAGGAAAGCGGGCGGCGCAGCCTGACCTCGTCATGTACACCTTGCGATCCGATGAGCTCGACGAGCCTGGGCCCCGGATCGGCTTGATCGTCTCCAAGGCAGTCGGCAATGCCGTGCAGCGCCACAAGGTGTCGCGCAAGTTGCGGCACGCGGCGCGCGGCATCCTCGATGAGCTCGACCCGAGTGAGCGGGTGGTGATTCGTGCTCTGCCCCCGAGTCGGCACGCGAATTCACCGCGGCTCGAGCAGGAACTGCGCACAGCTCTGCAGCGCATCCGGCTGCGGAACGGATCCCCGTCGTGACCGCGCGCTCATGGGCGGTGCGCGCCGCGGTGTCGGTGATCCAGCTGTACCGCCACACAATCTCTCCGCTGCGACTGCCGACATGCCGGTTCACCCCGACCTGTAGTCAGTACGCCGTCGATGCTTTGAGCGAATTCGGATTCTTCCGGGGCGGCTGGTTGGCCCTGGTGCGTCTGCTCAAATGCGGTCCATGGCATAACGGAGGGTGGGATCCGATACCCGACCGCGAAAGTCACAGTGACGCAACGACGGAGTGCGCTGGTGACGTAACCCATCACCGGCTCAGTCCGGTACAGCAAGGGAAGAGTCAGACGAGTGTCGTTTAATTGGTTCAGCCTCGACATCATCTATTACCCGGTGTCGGCGATCATGTGGGTCTGGTACAAGGCGTTCGCCTTCCTCCTGGGTCCCACCAACTTCTTCGCCTGGGCGCTGTCGGTGATGTTCCTGGTGTTCACCCTGCGTGCGATTCTCTACAAGCCCTTCGTCCGGCAGATCCGCACCACACGGCAGATGCAGGAGTTGCAGCCACAGATCAAAGCGCTGCAGAAGAAGTACGGCAAGGACCGCCAGCGCATGGCGCTGGAGATGCAGAAGCTGCAGCGGGAGCATGGGTTCAACCCGATCCTCGGCTGCCTGCCAATGCTTGCGCAGGTTCCGGTCTTCCTCGGCCTTTACCACGTCCTGATGTCCTTCAACCGCACCCAGACCGGCATCGGTCGGCTGGGGCTGTCGGTCGAAGAGAACCGGTTGCTCCCCAACTACTTCTTCAGCGCGACGGATGTCCAGCACTTCCTCGACGCGAACCTTTTCGGGGCACCGCTGGGCGCGACGATGATCCAGCAGCACGGTCTGGACGCGTTCACGGAATTCGACCGACTCTCTGTGGTCCTCGTCGGTGTTCCGATCATGATCTGCGCGGGTATTGCGACGTACTTCAACAGTCGCGCCTCGGTTGCCCGGCAGAGTCCGGAAGCAGCGGCGAATCCGCAGACCGCGATGATGAACAAGCTTGCGTTGTATGTGTTCCCGCTCGGCGTCGTGGTCGGCGGCCCGTTCCTGCCACTGGCGATCATCCTGTACTGGTTCGCGAACAACATCTGGACCTTCGGTCAGCAGCACTACGTGTTCGGCAAGATCGAGAAGGAAGAAGAGCTGAAGAAGCAGGAGGCGATTGAGCGGCGTTCGCAGAACGCGCCGGCGCCGGGGGCGAAGCCGAGCCGCAAGAAGAAGGCGGCGACCGAGTCGGCTGCGGATGGGTCCGCCAAGGAGATCGTCGAGCCTTCTGAAAGTGTCGGAAGAGACGAGGCGGGCGACGGCACCGCAGGGTCGAAGCCGACAACCCAGAATCCCACCACATCCGCTGCGCAGAACGGGGCCGCGAACCGCACCCCGAAACCTGGCGCGCGGCCCAAAAAACGGAAGCGTTGACGCGCGGGAGACCGCGAACAGAGAGAGGTGTGAGCAATGACTGATGTAGAGCACGAAACTGACGGCGCGGCTGCCGAGCCCGCCGAGGCACTTCCGACCAACGAGGATGTCGAGGTCTCGGAGAACGGCGCCGAAGGTCCCACCGAGGATCTGGAGGAGAGGTTGGTTGCCGAAGGCGAGATCGCCGGCGACTATCTCGAAGAGCTGTTGGACCTGCTGGACTTCGATGGTGACATCGATCTGGATGTCGAAGGCGACCGCGCGATCGTGAGCATCGATGGTGGCGGGGACTTGAACAAGTTGGTCGGGCGCAAGGGCGAGGTGCTCGACGCGCTTCAGGAGCTGACCCGGCTGGCCGTACACCAGAAGACGGGTGAGCGTAGCCGGCTGATGCTGGACATCGCACAGTGGCGCCGGCGCCGGCGCGATGAGTTGGCGGCCCTGGGCGAGAAGGTCGCGCAGCGGGTGTTGCAGAGCGGTGAGCGCGAGGAGCTCTCTCCGATGACGCCGTTCGAGCGCAAGATCGTGCACGACGCGGTCGCCGGTATCAGCGGCGTCCACAGCGAGAGCGAGGGCGTCGAGCCGTCGCGCCGCGTCGTCGTCCTCGTCGACTGAGAGTTACATCCCTGTAGTTCTCCGTCGTCCTAGGGGAGTGAGCCGGTGGTTGCGCCGCGAATAGTCGGAGGATGTTTCACGTGAAACACGCGGACGTGCCACCGCCACCCTCGTCAGCGGTCGACCTCTTCGGCCCGGCGGTCGACGCCGCCGCGCGCTACGCCCAGATTCTCGCCGGTGCCGGCGTCGAGCGCGGACTACTCGGACCGCGTGAGGTAGACCGCCTGTGGGATAGGCACGTCTTGAACTGCGCGGTGGTCGGAGAGTTGCTGGCACCCGGAGAGCGCGTCGCGGACATCGGTAGTGGAGCTGGTCTCCCCGGGATACCGTTGGCGTTGGCCCGCCCGGACGTTGTCGTCTTCATGATCGAACCCCTCTTGCGCCGCAGCGATTTCTTACGCGAAGTGATCGACGAACTCGGCATCGAGTGCACCGTCGTCCGCGGACGGGCCGAAGACCGGAACGTTCGTGACGAGGTGGGGGCAGCGGATGTCGTTGTGTCGCGCGCCGTGGCCTCGCTGGACAAGCTCGCCAAGTGGAGCACACCTCTGCTACGGCCTGGCGGCCGGATGCTCGCCATCAAGGGCGAGCGCGCGGACGACGAAGTGCGTGAGCATCGGCGGGCAATGGCCGCTCTGGGGATGTCTGATGTGAAGGTGGAGAGATGTGGCGGTCGATTCGTGGATCCGCCCGCGACGGTCGTCGTAGGGTTTCAGGAAATGGTGTCGGGAAAGCAATCCCGGTCGGGAAGGAAGCACCGCTGATGTCTGGCCCGAACGATGCCGGGGTGGCCGATGTTTCACGTGAAACGTGGAACTCCCAAGACGGGGACACCCCGATCGGAGCAGAAGCGGAGCGCGCGGTTCGCCTGATGCAGGCAGCCGTCCAGGGACAGCTGCCGCGGCCGAAGAAGCAGCGGGTCTTCACGATCGCGAACCAGAAGGGCGGCGTCGGCAAGACGACGACCGCAGTGAACATCGCGGCGGCGCTTGCCTTGCAAGGTCTGCGCACCTTGGTCATCGACCTCGATCCCCAGGGCAATGCCAGCACCGCGCTCGGCATCGAGCACCGCCCCGGAACGCCGTCGTCCTATGAGGTGCTGATCGGCGAGATCAAAGTCGAGACCGCTCTGCAACGCAGCCCCCACAGCGAACGGCTCTACTGCATCCCGGCGACCATCGACCTGGCCGGTGCCGAAATCGAACTCGTCAGCATGGTCGCCCGCGAGGGTCGGTTGCGCACCGCGCTTACCGAGTTGAAGCATTACGACTTCGACTACGTCTTCATCGACTGTCCGCCGTCGCTCGGGCTGCTGACGATCAATGCGCTCGTCGCCGCGCCCGAGGTCCTGATCCCGATCCAGTGCGAGTACTACGCACTGGAAGGTGTGGGTCAGTTATTGCGCAACATCGACATGGTGAAGTCTCACCTGAACCCGGAGCTCGACGTCACCACCGTCGTCCTGACGATGTACGACGGACGCACGAAGCTGGCCGACCAGGTCGCGATGGATGTGCGCGAGCACTTCGGCGACAAGGTCCTGCGCACCGTGATCCCGCGCAGCGTGAAAGTCTCGGAAGCTCCCGGATACGGGATGACCATCATCGACTACGACCCTGGATCCCGGGGGGCGATGAGCTATCTCGACGCCAGTCGCGAACTTGCTCTACGCGGCGGGCAGGGTCAGGACCGATGAGCGACCGAGCAGTAACTGCACTGGGCGAAGGAGAACGGGATTGATGAGCAAGCAGGCTGGCAAGCGCAGCGGCCTCGGCCGGGGGCTCGCATCCTTGATTCCGACAGGTCCGGTCGAAGGTGACGAGCCGGCCACGCTGGGACCCAGGATGGGCGGGGCGGCGGCCGACGTTCTCCTCGGCGGCGCACCGACGGCCGAGACTGCGGGCGATGCGAACCCGGCAGGCGCGGTGTACCGGGAGATTGCACCGTCGCAGATCGATCCGAACCCCCGGCAGCCACGCCAGGTCTTCGACGAAGAAGCGCTCTCCGAGCTGGTGCACTCGATCAAAGAGTTCGGCCTCATGCAGCCGATCGTCGTGCGGGCGACCGCGGGCGATGACGCGAACTCGCCGCGCTACCAACTGGTGATGGGGGAGCGGCGGTGGCGGGCGGCGCAGGAAGCCGGGCTCGCGACGATCCCTGCGATCGTCCGCGAGACCACCGACGACAGCATGCTGCGGGACGCGCTGCTGGAGAACATCCACCGTGCGCAGTTGAACCCGTTGGAAGAAGCCGCGGCCTATCAGCAGCTGCTCGACGAGTTCAACGTCACCCACGAAGAACTCGCGTCCCGCATCGGGCGGTCCCGCCCTCTGATCACCAACATGATCCGGCTGCTTCGTCTACCGATCGCGGTTCAGCGACGAGTCGCAGCCGGTGTGCTCTCGGCCGGGCATGCCCGCGCTCTGCTGTCCCTCGAGGGAGGCCCGGAACTTCAGGAGGAACTCGCCGCGCGCATCGTGGCGGAAGGACTGTCGGTCCGCGCCACCGAAGAAGCGGTCACGTTGGCCAACCGCAACGGTGGCGCCACGCCCTCGGCACCACGGCGCAAGCCGATTCAGATGCCCGGGCTGCAGGATGTCGCCGAGCAGCTGTCGACCGCGTTCGACACGCGCGTCACAGTCAGCCTGGGCAAGCGAAAGGGAAAGATCGTTGTCGAGTTCGGCTCGGTGGACGATTTGCAGCGAATTGTGGAGATGATGAACGCGTCCAAGCCATGACCGGTCACACCGGGGAATTACGTCACTGTGACACACCTGCCCGGCGCTGGGCGACCACGCCGGCTGTGTCGCGGAAACAGTTTGTGCCCCAGGTGAATTGGCATCGCAGCGTAAGTGAAGGCGATTCCGGTGGCCGGACAGGCCCGAGATGGCGCCCGCCTTCTATCCTGGAGGGGCAGCCGTCGGTTCCGGCACGGCGAAGAGACCGGGGAGATTAGTGGCCGCACGTATCACGCCCCTGCGGCTCGAGGCGTTCGAGCAGTTGCCGAAACATGCGCGGCGCTGCGTGTACTGGGAGGTCGACCCCGGCATCGTCGGCGGGAGTGATCAGCTCTCCGATCCGGAATTCGAGAAGGAAGCGTGGCTGTCGATGGTCATGCTCGAGTGGGGGTCATGCGGTCAGCTTGCTGTCGAGTGTCCCAGCACCGGGCTCGATGAAGCGCCACCGCCGGAATCCGACGACGCCCCGTGTCTGGGATATGTGTTCTACGCGCCGCCGAGGTCGGTGCCGCGGGCCGGGCGATTTCCGACCGGGCCCGTCAGTGCCGACGCCGTTCTGCTCACGACGCTGGGCGTCGAGTCCGGACAGAATGCCGAGGACTTGTCGCGCACGCTCATCGCCGGGGTTGTGAACGATCTGGTTCGTCGAGGGGTGCGTGCTCTGGAGGCATTCGGTCGTACAGCGGAGGCCACCGAGCTTTCGCTGCTGGAGTCCGTTCCGTCCGACGTCCGCCCGGTCGTGGAGGCCCTCGGCGACTGCTCTGTCGAACAGTGCGTGCTCGACGCTGACGTCTTGACCGACGCCGGATTCGTTGTGGTGTCCCACCACACGTACTTTCCGCGGCTACGGCTCGAGCTCGAGCAGGGGCTTGGTTGGAAAGCCGGCGTCGAAGCTGCACTGGAGCGGCTTCTGGAGAATGCACAACTGCAGCAACCCGTCGGGGCTGGGGCGAGCCCCTGCCCGTAGGGCGCTAGCCGCGGCGGGCCTGCTCCACGGCGAGTTCGTGCGCGAGCAGCTCGGCGAACGTGAAAGTCCCTGTCGGACGGTCGTTCTTGCCGAGCAGGTAGAGACGCTTGACGGCGGCGAGAATGCCTTCGGCGAGGGCATCGCGGGACTCCGGCGACACCAGGGTGGCGCGATCGTCGGGGTTGGTGATGTAACCGACGTCGACCTGCACGGTGGGCATCCGAGTGAGGCGAAGCAGGTCCCACGTCCTGCCATGCACCCGGCAATCGCGTAAACCGGTGCGCGCCACGACCTCTCGTTGGATGAAGTCAGCGAGGTTGCGCCCGATCGTCGAGACGGAGCCGTGCGAGTTCCCGAAGTGGAAGGACGCGACGCCGTTGGCGGCGGGGCTGGAATGAGTGGCGCAGCGAAGGCTGATCATCATGTCGGCGCCGACGGTGTTGGCCGTCGCCGCGCGCTCGGCGTCGGTCGGGGAGGCGTTGATCGGCCGCGAGAGAAAGGTCTCGATTCCGATGGCCGTCATCCGGCCTTCGAGCCGACTCGCCAGGTCCCACAGAATGTCTGCTTCGCTGATCGGGCCCGACGGCCCGTTCATGATCAGACCGTGGTCGGCGCCGCCGCGGCCCGGGTCGACGATGATCCGCTTGCCGGACAACCGCGGCCCACTGCTGCGGACCAGTTCTTCCTCGCGGATCGCGTGGGGCGAACCGCCAGTGACGCGGGCGCCGAGAAAGTACAAGGAGCGCAACGTTTCCGGGCCGCAGATTCCGTCCGGATAGAGGCCGTACTCGCGCTGGTACGACGACAGCGCATTGTGCGTCTGCAGCCCGAAGTGCCCGTCTACCAGGCCGGTGTAGAACCCGAGATCTTGCAGGCGTGCCTGCAGCGTCGCCACGTCGTCGCCGTACATCGGCGCACCGAACTGATGGTTGAGGGTGCGAGCGCCCAACCGGTAGGAGGCTTCCTTCAAGGCGCGGTATGTGGCCTCGCCGACGACCCCGTCGACCAGAAGACCGCGATGCTGCTGGAAGGCCCGCACGGCGTGATCGAGGTCGTCGTCGAACATGTCTGCCGCAAAATGCTTGCCGGTGGTCAGGTCGTCGTCGGGATCGCCGAGCATTCCGAGCGCGGCGAGTGCGGCCCGGATCTCGGCGACCGCACCACCGCGGTCACCGCGACGCAGACTCGACATACGCAGCATTGTCTCAGACCGTCAGGGGATTCGGAAAAACCCCAGGCGGCGAATCACGCCACGATGTGTGGCGATCCGAGGTGTTTAGATGACCTCCGCGAGCTCGCGCAGCAGCGCGGCCTTGCCCTTGGCGCCGACGATCCGCTTCACCGGCTGACCGTCCTTGAAGAGGATCATCGTGGGGATCGAGACCACCTGAAAATCGCGTGCGGTGGCGGGATTCTCGTCGACGTCGAGCTTCGCGACGGTGAGCGCGCCCGCCTTCTCGGAGGCGATCTCCTCCAGTACCGGGGCGACCATCTTGCACGGTCCGCACCATGTCGCCCAGAAGTCCACCAGAACCGGTGTGCCGCTGGCGAGGACGTCGTCGGAGAACGAGTCGTCCGTCACCGTCTTCGTGGATTCGCTCACTGCTGTGCTCCAATCAGGTCGGTGTCATCGGTTGTTGTAGAGGTTCTTTCGCCCGGCTCGGCGTGATCGGCCAACCACCGCTCGGCGTCGATCGAAGCGGCACAACCACTTCCGGCTGCCGTGATCGCCTGGCGGTAGGTGTGGTCGACGAGATCGCCTGCGGCGAAAACACCTTCGACCGACGTGTAGGTGGTGCGGCCGACCACCTGGACGTAGCCTTCATCGTCGAGGTCGACCTCGCCGCGCACCAGGTCCGAACGAGGGTCATGGCCGATCGCGACGAACACGCCCGTCACGGCCAAGGTGGACTCCTCGCCGGTCACGCTGTTGCGCAACTTGATTCCCGTCACCTTCGGATCACCTTCGATTCCGGTGACCTGGGTGTTGGTCAGGATGGTGATCTTCTCGTTCTCCTGCGCGCGCTCCAACATGATCTTCGACGCGCGGAATTCGTCGCGCCGGTGGATCAGCGTCACGCTCCGGGCGAACCGGGTCAAGAACGTTGCTTCCTCCATCGCGGAATCACCGCCACCGACGACGGCGATGTCCTGATCGCGGAAGAAGAAGCCGTCGCATGTCGCACAGGTGCTGACGCCCATACCGAGAAGGTCGTCCTCACCGGGGACACCGAGGTGGCGAGCTGCAGCGCCCATCGCGAGGATGACCGCGCGAGCCCGGTGGGTCTCGTCGCCGACCGTGACCGATTTCACCGGCCCGGAGAGGTTGACGGCGTCGACATCCTCCATGCGCAGATCGGCGCCGAAGCGCAGTGCCTGTTCGCGCATCTCGTCCATCAGCTCGGGGCCGGTGATGCCGTTGCGGAAGCCTGGGTAGTTCTCGACCTCGGTGGTGGTCATCAGCGCGCCGCCGAACTGGGATCCCTCGAACACCAGCGGCTTGAGCTGGGCCCGGGCGGCGTAGACGGCTGCGGTGTAGCCGGCGGGGCCCGACCCGATGATGATGAGGTCGTGAACGGTCTCTGAGGAGGTCATGCGAACCTTTCTGCCTGGGGCAAGAGTTCTCCAGAACCGCAGCTGCGTAAACACCTGCAGTCTCTAAACAACAGGGTAGGCCGGGGTGTTCCCGCCGCGTCACCGGGCGTGATCACCGATGCAGCGAGGTCCTCGCGAGTGGCGCGGCGGTGTCGGCGTCGCACTCCGCGTCTACGACGACGGCGTCGACGGCTCCCGGCGTGTGCCCGGGCAGCACCAGCAGCACCGCAGGCCGGGCGGAGACGTCGAGCCGCCGCCCACCGAGCACGTCGACGTCGGGGATGTATCCGAGGCCGGCCAGGCAGGCCGCACGCCGCCGGGGATCTGTCAGCGGACCCAGGTCGGGCCGCGCGGTGAGCACGGCGCGCACCTCCTCTGCGGAGAGTGGGAACGCCGGGGCCGACACCGTGATCTGCGACGCTGTCGGCCCCGCGGGAAACGCGGGAGGCGAGTCGTCGGCGAGCAGGTGGGCACCGCCGACGGCGGCCAGCGACAAGGCGCAGGCCCCGACGAGCAGACCCACCCATTGCGCGTGGCTCAGCTGCGGGCGCACAAGCGCATGGGCAGCCGGGTGCGGCGCGGTGCGCAGAGCGGCGTCGATCCGCGCGGTGACGTCGGGCGGAACCTCGGGGGCGTTCCCGTCGTCCAACTGCGTGAGTTCGTGCCGGATGCGGGCCGCAGTGGCCGGGTCGTCGGAGTCTTCGCTGGGCTCGATCGTTCGAGGCTAGTCGACGGGCTCAGTCCGCGGCGGCGCCGGCAGCCAGACAGTTCAACGATTCGGCCAGTTTGGTTCTGGCGCGGGAACACCGCGACTTCACCGTCCCCTCGGCGACGCCGAGCAGGCGCGCCGTCTCGGCCACCGAGAACCCCTGCATGTCCACCGCGACCACCGCGGCCCGCTGCTCGACCGGCAGACGCATCAGTGCCCGTTCGATGACAAGGGTCGTTTCGAGTCGTGCTGTCGGATCGACGGCACCGGCCACCTGGTCGTCCAGGACATCCCATAGACGAGTCTTGTTGCGGCGCAGCCGATCCAGGCATGCATTGACCACGATCCGGTACAGCCAGCTGCTCACCGCGGAGTCGTGGCGGAACAAAGGCGCGGTGCGGTGCGCGGCGAGCATCGCGTCCTGCAGAGCATCGGCGGCGTCGTCGGGGTCTCGGCTCGTCAGTTGCGCGAGCCGATAGAGCTGACGCTGGTGGCGGTGGAAGAGTTCCGCGAAGGCGTAGCGGTCCCCGGCGACGTGCGCGGTCAGCAGGTCGGCGTCAGTGCGCGGCCGCCCCCTCGGCTCCGGCTCAGCCCCGAAAATCCCCACAGCCGAACACTAATCGGCACCGGGGGAGGGGTCGGTCACCAGTTTCCGGGCGACGGTCAGGAGCGGGCGTTGAGTGTGATCTCGGCGATGTCGGAGCGGCTCTCCCCGTTCACCTGTCCCAGGGTGGACACCCACACGAGGACGTTCGAGGTCGGTTCGGCGTCGTCCACCTCGATCGTGTTGGACCCGGGCTGCAGCGGGGTCGGGTCGGTCAGCGCCGTCGTGGCGTCCAGCGACGACGGTGTCGCGGTGTCCGACGAACGGATCTGTACCGACGTACCGGTGCTGTTGAGGTTGATCGTGACCGAGCCGATGGTGGCCGGTTCGGACAACTGCAACATCAGACCCACACCGTTCTTGAAGTTCGGGAACGGCACCGGGTCGCTGTAGGTGTCGATGGGCCACACCGTGGTCGCGTTGCCGTCGATCGCCAATGAGGCGAGGTCGGGTGCGTCGGCCTCGCCTTCGGGTGAGAACACCGTGGCGCGAACGGGTTTGATGGCCGAGCCACTGGTGCTCGGGCTCTCGGAAGTGGTCGACGACGTAGGGGCATTGAGGCCGAGTTCGTCCCCGCCGAGTCCGCTGCCGACGTCGCCGAAGATCCGGCTGAGCACCGTCGCGAGCAGAACGACCGCGACGACGACGATGACGCCGGCGACGGTCAGTGCGATGATCACGTTCTTACGCCGCCGGGCGTCGGCGTCGGCGTCGGTCTCCGACTCCGCGTCTCCGGTGCGGGGTTCGGGCGAGGGGTCGTCGACCGGTGAGATGTGGTCGGTGCGGTCGGCGATCGCGGTGGCCTGCTGGAGCAGGTTCAGCAGCGTCGGCGCGCTGCGGATACCGCCGCCCTCCTGGACGGCGCGCGCCGCGGCGGCCGAGATCTGGAACGGGATGTCGCGGTCGACGGACCTGGGCTCGACCGGTTGACCGGCGGCATCGAGGTCGGCCTGGTCAAGACCGCTGGGGTCCCCGGTCTCGGGCAGCGGCCACTTGTTGATCAACAGCGCGTAGAGCGCCGCACCGATGCCGCGGATGTCGTCGTCGGGCGACGCGTCGGGCAGCGTGGCGGGGAATGCGAGTGCCACGTCGCCGTCGATGCTCACACGAATCCGGTTCGGGTGGTCGATGGCGAGCGCCACGCCGTTGCGGTGGGCGACCTCGGCTGCGGCGGCCAGAGACTGGATCGCGCGGGCGCCTCCGATCGGCGACGGGTTGGTCTCGGCGACCTCGGCCAGGGATCCGCCGCGGATCCACTCGGAGACCACGAGGCCGCCGCCGCTCGTCTTCACGACATCGAGCACACGGGCGACGCCGGGCATGTCGATGCGGCTGAGCCGCTGCGTGCGGTCCAGGATGTCCTGCACCTTCTGCGCGGGCATCGTGGAGTCGGGGTCGACGAAGGTCAGCGCGACCTGACGGTCGAGCGCCGTGTCGAGGGCCTGCCAGAACTGGAGGTCGGCGGGCCCGCCGTGGGACACGAGGAGCCGGTAGCGCCCGTTGACGGTGGCTCCCGGGATCAGGTGCAGCTCTTCGGCCGAGGTCGCGGTCTCGATCGCGGGTTCGCGCGGCGGATCGAAGGCCAGCGTCTCGCGGGTGGGGTCGCCGCCGTAGTCCGACGGCGGCCGCGGCGGGGACTCCGATGCGGGCCGGACGGTGGGGCTCGCTGCCGGAATGGCCGTCGTCGCGGAATCGTCCGCGGGCGGGTGGACGTCCTCGTGGGGGAGGTCGGGGACGTCGGGTTGGAAGTCGTCTGGCGAGGGTCGGGTGATCCTCGTGGTCGCGGCGGGGTCGGACGCCGGCGAAGAGTCGCTGGTGGGTTTGTCGCTCACCGCAGTTCCTCTCCGCCTCCCGTCGTCGGCAACATCGGCCGATCGTCCCCTCCGATCAGGGTACGGCAGCGGTCTAGGCGGTACGGCCCGGACCGGCGGTCCCGCCGCGGGTGCGCGGCTACCGACGCGTCGCCGCACCGCGGCCAGCGCCGCGTGGGCGTCGGGGACTTTCGCAGCAAGCATCACGGCGACGATCAGCGGCACCATCACCAGGCCAAGGGCCGAGAGCCGCAGCAGCGAACCTCCGGCACCCCAGTGCTCGGTGAGGTTCTCCAGGCCGAGCAGTTGGTCGATCACGTGCGCGACCAGGCCTGCGCCCAGCGACGCGGTGATGGTGACCAGGATCGTGCGGACGACGTCGTGGCCGACGAGCCGTCCACCGGGCGGATCGAGCCGCGCCCGCAGCAGCAGATGGCCGACGGTGGCACCGGCGAGAAAGCCCAGCCCGTTGGCCAATCCGAGGTAGCCGGCGACCAGTTCGGGGTCCTCGGTCAGGTGGGGTGCGGCCAGCGAGGCGGCGATCTTCACCACGGTGATGACGATGATCAGCACAATCGGCGTCCACGGTTCCTGTCGCGCGTAGAACACGCGCAGCTGCAGCAGCACCATGGCATACGGGATGAGGGTGAACGACGAGAGGGTGATCGCCATCCCGAGGTACGCGGCGTCGACTGCACCGAAATTGCCGTAGGAGAACAGTGCGCTACCGATGGCGGGCCCGCCGACGGTCATCATCGCGACGATGGGGATGAGCGAGACCATGGTGAGCCGCGTGGCCAGCGACAGGTCGGCCAGCACGGCCGGCCCGTTCTCGGCGGCCGCGTTGCGTGACAACCTCGGCATGACCACGGTCAGTACGGTGACGCCGACGATGCCGAACGGCAGCTGCAGGATGAGCCAGGTGTAGTTGTAGATCGCGGGCCCCGACGCGGCGGCCGAGCTGGCGACCTGGTTGCCGACAATGAAACCGACCTGGCTGATGAGCACGTACAGCACCATCGCCACGGCCATCATCCCGAACTTCTTCAGCCGGTCGTCGATGCCCCACAGCGGTCGCAGGCTGACCCGCTCACGCCGGATCGCGGCGAACAACACCGTGGCCTGGGCGACGACGCCGAGGGTGGTGCCGATGCCCAGGACGAGCAGCTTGGCATCGCTCATCTCCACCGGGTTGAGCGAGAGTTCGCCCGGGACAAGGACATACACCACCAGCGTGAGGATGGCGACGACGTTGTTGACCACCGGCGCCCAGGCAGGCGGCCCGAAGATGTTGCGGGTATTCAGGATTGCCATGAAGACCGAGGACAGACCATAGAAGACGATCTGCGGTAGCAACAGGTAGGCGAACGCGGTCGTCAGCGGCCGGTCCACGAGTGGGTCGGGTCCGAGCATCAGGTCGACGAGTAGGGGAGCCGCCACCGTCGAGATCAGCGTTACGACCAGCAGCAGCGTGGTGGCCAGGGTCAGAAGCCGTCGTACGAAGGCGGTGCCGCCGTCCGGGTCGTCGCGCTCGGCCCTCGCGAGCACCGGCACGAAGATCGCGGTGAACGTCGCCTCGAGCACCAGCGCGGCGATCATGTTCGGCAGCTGATTGGCCACGGTGAACGCGCTCGACAGCGCCGCGCCCAGGATCGCGGCGAGCAGCACGATGCGCGCGAAACCGGTCAGGCGGCTGACGAGGGTGGCCAGCGCCATGCCCCACGACCGCGACACCACCGCGGCGTCGGACATCTCCGTCCGCACCGCCGCGCGGGGAGGTTTTGCCTCACGCATCGCTGCCGCCCGGCGCGGTCCTGGCACGGCGACCGGCGCCCGCATCGGCCGGAGTCTCGTCGTCGCGGTAGGAGAGCGCGACCTCGATCGGGTCGGGCCGGTCGAGGTCGGCACGGTCGGGCTGGCCGCGGAACCGATGCCACAGGCGGCGCCCGACCAGCAGTGCCAACACCGCGCCGCCGGTCAACGTGATGAAGAACAGCACCTTGCCGTAGGCGTTGGAGTGCACCGACAGCCGAACCGGCTCACCCAGCGGCACACCGTCGGCGGTCCGCAGCGCCACATCGACCGCCACGCGCTGGGTGAAGTGCACCTCGATGGGAACCTTCAGCGGCAGGAAGCCCGGGGGCAACACGATCTCGCCCATGTCGGTCACCGTCATGCCGGGCGGCGCGTCGATGTCCAGGCGTACGCGGATCGGCACCGGGAGGTCGTTGCGCAGAGCCAGAGGCAGCGGGCTGCGTTCGGTCGCGAGCGTGTAGGAACCGCCGGGGTTGACGATGGTCACGGCGTTGAAGAGGTCCTCGACCGTGCGCCCCACCGTGGTCAACCGTTGCTGCGCGAGCCCGTTGCGGGCGTCCGGCGGTACCGAAAGGCTCAGCGCGCGAAGCAGGTCCTCGCGCAGCGGCGCGGTGTACTGGTATCCGGTCAGGCCGGTGCGCTCGTCGGTGGTCAGCGCCGCCGTCAGCCCCCACAGGCGGCCCGTCGCCGCCGCGATGCCGGTCACCACGCCTGCGTCGAACCGGCCCCGCGGGTTGCCGAGGGGACCGGTCGGCAGCGGCGCGTCGACCGCCGCCGCGTTCGCGTCGTTGATGAGCACCGGCAGCGGCCGGGGTGTGGCGAGGCCCGCGCGGATGCTGGTGGCCACCGCGGTGAGGATCGACTGGGCGTCCTGCGGGGTCAGGTTCCACATCAGCGGAGGCATCAGGATCTCGGTCCGCGGTGTGGTCTCCGGATGCAGGCTGCGCCACAGCAACGAGGCGAGTGCGTCCTGGCGGCGGGCCGCCGCGGAGTCCTGTTTGACGGAGATGTCGAGTGACGGGTCCACATAGGACGGGGACTCCGGAGCGGGGCCGACGCCCGCGAGGGCTGCGCCGACAGCCGGATCGAACTGTGCGGCAACGACATTGGGGGTATAGCGGATCGGACGGGTGTCGGCCGTCTCGGCCATCCCGTCGGCGGTTTCCTCCGGACCGACCAGATTCGCGGCCCCGACGGCCACGGTCGGACCCTGGGCGGTCAGGAGCTGCACCGCTGACGCGGTGAGCGGGCCGTCGCCGACCAGGCTCGCGCCGCGGGTCGAGGTGATGCCGAGGATCTGGTCGACGATGCCGCCCGACCCGGTGGTGGCGATCGAGGACAGGCCGGGGTCGGCGACCCGGTTCAGCGCGTCGAGGTCGGTCTGCGCGTATGTCGTCGGTGCGACGCACATCCGCGCGGCCAGCGTCTTGAGCCTGTTCATCCAGTCGATGGCGGCCTGTTGTCCCGCCCCGGGATGGGTCGGGGTGCGGGGGCCGGCGTCGGCGGCGTCGTTGACGACGTAGCCGTTGGTCATGGCGTTGACAGTGACCAGCAGATCGGGGTCGACGGCCAGACACAGCGCGCGGGTGACGGCGCCGCCGGGATCGACCTCGGGGCTGGTCGCGAAGTCCACGGCGGTCAGCATCGTGTCCAGGCGCCCGCCCGGGGCCAGCGAGGTCGCCAACTCGTCGTCGATCAGGCGTACGGGCGTCGTGCCGCCGGGTGCGCCCGCGGCCAGCCGGGGCCGGTCGGCCAGCGGCCAGAACATCGTCAGCCCGACGGGACGGGTGGTGTCGGGGGGCACCGCGGACTCGAGCGCTTCGGCGGCCGCGACCCCGTCGTCTTGTCCCTCCTGCGCCTCCTGCGGCGGGACCCCGAGCACGGGAAGCAGGAAGCGCGAGTCGTCGAGACGGGCGGCGGATCCGTAGTCGGGGGTGCCGTTGACATTCACCATGAGCGGATACACACCAGGGGTGTCGATCCTCATCGACGACCCGTCGGCGGACCTCAGCGGGAAGGCCAGACGAAACGGAACCTGTTGTCCACGCGCGAGTTCGGGTGCGGCAGTGATGAAATCGGCGACGGGCTGGTACTGGTCGACGTTGCCGGCGAGGTCGGTGCGCAACGCGCTCGACGACGTGACGGCCGGGGCGCGCTCCAGGCGTACGACGACGTCGCGCACCGCGCGGTCCCCGACGTTGCTGATGGTGCCCGTCACCGTCACCATCTGATCGCTGGTCGTGGTGACGATGTCGGGGGTGACGCTGTCGATCTGCACGCGCAGGAACGGGATCGATCCCGGCTGGGCGGCCCCGAGTGGGGGAGCGGCGACCGGTGCCACGGCAAGCAGGAGCGCAAGGATCAGGACGAGCAGGCGCCCAGCGGATGACGATCGAGCGGCGAGGGACGAGCCGCGGTGAGGGGTCCGCTCAGAGCGCCCATGCTCCGTCACGGGCCTTGACCGCAGCCGTTCGTCCGCCGGCCGGGCTGGGGTTGCGCGCTGGAATCAGGCCTGCGCTGGCGGGTGTGGGAGTGCGTCTGACCGCGGCGGCGCGGCGTCGTGCGCGGCAACGGGGGAAGTGCACCGGGCCCGTCGGAATGCAGCTTGTCGATCAGTTCGTCGGCGACCTCGGCGAGCTTGCGCTCGTCGGCGTAGGCCAGTCGAGAAGGCAGCTCTCGCAGCGGCACCCACGCGACTTCGGTCACCTCGACGTCTTCGTCGGAGAGCTCTCCGCCGAGGAACCGCATCAGGTAGTGGTGCACCGTCTTGTGGACCCGCCTGCCCTCGGTGACGAACCAGTAGTCGATGCTGCCCAGCGCAGCCAGCACATCGCCCTGGATCCCGGTTTCCTCGGCGACCTCGCGGATGGCGGTCTGCTCGGCCGTCTCACCCATCTCGATGTGGCCTTTCGGCAGTGACCAGAGCATCCGTCCGCGCCGATCGATGCGGCCGATGAGGGCGGCCACCTGATCGTCCTTCGGCCCGTCGAGACCGTCGATGACCAGGCCGCCGGCGGACGTCTCGTGGACGGTGCGGAGTCGTTCCTGCGGCCGTCGGGCCCGGGACTTCTGGGGCTTGGGAGCCTGGCCGGGTTTGTCGGGCGCGGCACCGTTGGCGGGGGAACTGGCGGTGTGCTGGCGGGGGTTGGCGACCTGCTCGGAACCGGACTCCGGGGGACCTGCCGCGCGTCGGCCTCGGCGCCGCCCTCGGCGCCGTCGTGGCCTCGCCTGCTCCCCTTCCGACACCCAAGCGATAGTAGCTGGCATGAACAGCACCTCTCACCGCACTCGCCGGTCGGTGACATGCCTGTGACCAGTAGGCTCACCGGACGTGCCCGACCCTAGCCGTGACAGCGTGACCGACACCGAGTTGCTCGGTGCTGCGCAGGTGGCGCTGAACGAGCATGGCGAGGTGTTGCGCGGGTTGGGGCGGGTGTTCGCCGACCACGGCCACGAGCTGTACCTGGTCGGAGGGAGTGTGCGCGACGCCCTGCTCGGCCGCCTCGGCGAGGATCTCGACTTCACCACCGACGCACGCCCCGAGCAGATGATGCGGTTTCTGCGTCGGTGGGGCGACGCGATGTGGGACACGGGAATCGATTTCGGCACCCTGGCTGTCGGCAAGGGCGCCGACAGGCTCGAGATCACCACGTTTCGCGCCGACACCTACGACCAGGTGTCCCGCAATCCCGAGGTGCGCTTCGGTGACAACCTGGCCGACGATCTGGTGCGCCGCGACTTCACGGTGAACGCGATGGCGGTGCGTGTGACGCCGGACGGTCCGACGGAGTTCCTCGATCCGGTGGGCGGTTTGGCTGCCCTGCGGCAGGGGATGCTGGACACCCCTTCGGAACCCGAGGTGTCGTTCGGTGACGATCCGCTGCGGATGCTGCGCGCGGCGCGGTTCGTCTCGCAGCTCGGTTTCGCGGTGGCTCCGCGGGTGCGGCGCGCTCTCGAAGAAATGGCACCGCAGCTGTCGCGGATCACCGCCGAGCGGGTCGCGGCCGAGCTCGACAAGCTGCTGCTCGGGACCGACCCTGTCGCCGGTCTGGACCTGATGGTGGAGACGGGCCTCGGCGACGTGGTGCTCCCGGAGATCGGTGCGATGCGCATGGCGATCGACGAGCATCACCAGCACAAGGACGTCTACCAGCATTCGTTGACGGTGCTGCGGCAGGCGATGGATCTGGAAGAACCCTCGGGCCCCCCCGACCTGGTGCTGCGGTGGGCGGCGCTGCTGCACGACATCGGCAAGCCCGCGACCCGCAGGCACGAACCCGACGGCGGGGTGAGCTTCCATCATCACGAGGTCGTCGGCGCGAAGATGGTGCGCAAGCGGATGCGCGAGCTGAAGTACTCCAAGCAGATGATCGCGGATGTCTCGCAGCTGGTGTACCTGCATCTGCGCTTCCACGGCTACGGCGACGGCCGGTGGACCGACTCGGCCGTGCGCCGATACGTCACCGACGCCGGACCGCTGTTGAGTCGCCTGCACAAGCTGGTGCGCGCGGACTGCACCACCCGCAACAAACGCCGTGCCGCGCGCCTGCAGGCCAACTACGACGATCTGGAACGGCGCATCGAGGAGCTCGCAGCCAAGGAGGACCTGGAGCGGGTTCGTCCCGACATCGACGGCAACGAGATCATGAAGATCCTCGGGATCCCGCCGGGGCCGCAGGTCGGTAAGGCGTGGAACCACCTCAAGGAGCTTCGCCTGGATCGCGGGCCGCTCGACCACGACGAGGCTGTCGAGGAATTGATGAAGTGGTGGAACGCGCAGGGCTAGCGGTGCGTCTGAACAAGTGTGGAGTACTGCTTGGGTGACCCGGACGGGTCTGCCACCCTGTGGACCGCCGGTGCCGACACCGATTTCGACGGCGACGGCGTGTTCGATGCGGTGGGCCGCGACGTCGACGACGACGGCTTCGGTGATGTCCTGCTCGATCTCGATGCCGACGACGTGGCCGACCATGCGGTGCTCGACCTCGACGGCGACGGGGCGCCGGAGGCGTACTTCACCGACGACGGCACCGGCACCTGGACGGTCGCGGCCGAGCGTGGCGGTTCGGCACTGCGCTGGCTCGGTCTCGACGGTGTCGAGCATCCGGCGTCGTCGGCGCCGGTGGATCTCGACGGCGACGGATCACCGGAACGCCTGGTGGATTCCGACGGCAACGGTCTGGCCGATCGCGCGTTCGGTGGTTCGCAGGCGTGGGTCGACACCGACTTGGACGGCCGCTGGGATGTGCGGCTTTCGGACGGGAACGGCGACGGCGCCGCCGACAGCGCCGAGTACCTCTAACCGCGTCCCGCGCCGGGCGGGCCGGCGAAGGCCTGCGCGATCGTCAGCCACTTCTCGGCGTCGGCTCCGGTCGCGGCGACGTCCAGTGATGCCGGCGGCCTACGCTGCGTGACAAGCATGCAGAAGTGCTCAGCCGAGCCGGTCACCCGCTGCGCCGCATCCTCGGGTCCCCACGTCCACTCGGTCTCGGCGGAGCCCGCAGGCGCCGAAAGTTTCACGTGGAACGGTTCCGCAGGCGGGGTGAGCCCGTGCACGGCGTACGCGAAATCGCGTGTACGAACTCCGATGTGGGCTATCGAACGTAGCCGCGACGTCGGAGTCCGCGTCACCCCGAGCGCGTCGGCGACGTCGAGGCCGTGCGCCCAGGTCTCCATCAACCGTGCGGTCGCCATCGACGGGGCGCTCATCGGCGGGCCGAACCAGGGCAGCTTGCGGCCGTCGGCGACCGCGAGCAGTTCGTCGTGCAGCGCGGCGCGGGTGGCGCGCCAGTCCGCGAGCAAGGCCTCCGGCGGCGTGGCCGCGAGTTCCTCGGCGCCGGCGTCGACGAATCCGGTCGGGTTCTGCGCGGCGGTCTCGAGGATCGCGGCGAACCCTGCTTCGTCGGTGACGGAGGTGAGCGCCACGCGGTCGGTCCACAGCAGATGCGCGATCTGGTGGGCGATGGTCCAGCCGGGGGCCGGAGTCTGCGTGGCCCACTGTTGCGGCGGCAGTGCCGCGACGAGCGCGTCGAGATCGTCGCTTTCCGCGCGCAGATCAGTGACCATCGGGGCTGCTGCGGCCATGGCGATCACCCTAGCCGGGGCGTCGGCGCCGCCGCGCCACCGTTGCGTGCACGGCCAGTCCCGCGAGATAGAGGGCGCTGCCCACGAGCGCCAGCGCCACCGAATGTCCGTCGGGTGGGATGACGAAGGCGGCACCGCAGATCGCGGCGATGAACGCCACCCAGAACAACGAATCCTGGACGGCGAACAGGTGACCGCGCAGGGCGTCGTCGACGTCGATCTGCATCGCGGTGTCCGCGCACAGCTTCACCACCTGACCCGCTGCGGCGAGCAGGAAACCGCACACGATCATCACGGGCAGGTGCAGCGTGGCACCGGCCAGCTGCACCACGGCGGCGAACCCGAGCGCCCCGTTGGGCGTCACGTAGCGTCCCCACCTCTTCACCAATGCGGGCGTCAGGAGGGTCGAGAGGAACTGCCCCGCACCGCCCGCGGTGACGAACAGCACCGTCATGCCGAAACCGGCGACGGTCGCCGCTTCGGTGTGCCGCACCATCACCAGCACCAGCAGTGTGTTGATGCCGAACACCATGCGGTGGGCGGCGAGCCCCGCGAGCGTGGCCGAGACCGTCGGAACCGCCAGCACGGTGCGCGCGCCGTGCAGCCAGCCGGTCGCCACCGCATAGGTGACCGACCCGTGCACCGCGCGGACGCTGTCGTCGGGGCCGAGCAGGCGCGGCGGGAACCGGTTGGACAGCCACAGCGCGAGCGCCACCGGCACGGTGACGAGGAAGATGACGACCGATGCGCCCGAGTCGCCGGCGCCGAACTGCCAGCGGGGTAGCAGCATGAAGACCGCACCGGCGAACGCGGCCACCGACCCCGTGGCGGTCGCGACGGAATTCATCGTGATGACCTGTGCGCGCGGCACCACATGCGGCAGCGCCGCCGACAGGCCCGACGACACGAACCGTGTGAAACCGTTCGCGACGAGCGCACTCAACAGGATGGGGATGTCGCCGACGCCCGCCGCCAGGAGCGCGCCGACGCCCACGATCACCGCCAGGCGGCCGGTGTTGGCGGCCACGAGCACCAGCCGGCGGTCCCAGCGGTCCAGCAGTGCGCCCGCGAACGGCCCGAGCAGCGAGTACGGCAGGAACAGCACCGCGAACGCGGCGGCGATCGCCCACGGCTCAGCCTCGCGCTCGGGGTTGAAGAGGATCGCTCCGGCGATCCCGGCCTGGAACAGACCGTCGCCGAACTGGCTCACCGCGCGCAGCTCGAGCAGCCGGCGGAACTCGGGCAGGGCACGCACCGACCGCCACAGAGTGCGGGGCACGCGGTTGTCGGGCACGGCTGTCACGTCCTGGTGGTGAGGGTGGGGCGGGGCTCGTCGCGCGACCGTGCGGCGCGGCGTCGTCGCGACGCGAACCACAGTACAAATATCGGGATGCGCCCCGCTTGTTCGGCACGATCATGGTGCTGGTGGTGACATGATGGACCGATGGCGCAGCCAGACGATCCGGAGGATTACCAGGACAGAGCTGCGCCCATCGCCCCCCGGGTCCGCGCGGGCACGCTGCTGCTGGCCAACACCGACCTGCTGGAGCCCACCTTCCGCCGCAGCGTCATATATGTGGTCGAGCACAACGACGGGGGCACCCTGGGCGTCGTCCTGAACCGCCCGAGTGAGACGGCCGTCTACAACGTGCTGCCCCAGTGGGCGAAGCTGGCAACGAAACCGAAGACGATGTTCATCGGCGGCCCGGTGAAACGCGACGCCGCCCTGTGCCTGGCCACGCTGCGGGCCGGTGCCGATCCGTCGGGAGTGAAGGGTTTACGGCACGTGCAGGGCCGGGTGGTGATGGTGGATCTCGACGCCGAGCCCGACTCGCTGGCGCCGATGGTCGAAGGGGTTCGCATTTTCGCCGGGTACTCCGGCTGGACCATCGGTCAGCTCGAGGGTGAGATCGAGCGTGACGACTGGATCGTGTTGTCCGCGTTGCCTTCTGATGTTCTGGTGGAACCGCGGGTGGACTTGTGGGCCAGAATCCTGAGGCGGCAGCCGATGCCGTTGTCGCTGATGGCCACCCACCCGATCGACCTCAGCCGGAACTAGTCAGCTCCCGCAGGTCAGCGTGCACGAACCGCACGCGCTGCCGCAGCCGCCCGTCCCTGCCGACGCCGCCTGCCGTGCGTTCTCGCGGGTGACGGCTTTGGCGCTCTGCCAGCAGCCTGCGGCGACGGTGCCGAGGGCGCCGGCGACGCAGACGATGAGGATCATCGCACCGGTCGACGACGGGGCCGACAGCGCGACCACCCCGCCCGCCCCGAGCATCACAGCGGCCGCCAGCTGCGTCGGCGCCACGGCGCGCAGCACCTGTTGCACGTAATCGGTCGAGGGTCGGCGCGTCAGCGACCACACGCCCAGCGCAGCGGTCACGACGGCCGCGCACAGACTCACTACGGCGGCGACCAGCATGAGCGACAGAATACGGGGTTCCGGTTAGGCCGCCGTCCCCCGGGCGCCAGGCTTCGCCCGGGGGACGACGTCGTTATCCCTGCAGTCCCAACAGCTGTGGCGGGGGTGCCACTGCGGGAACAGCGGGGGCTGGGGGCGGCGCGGCAGGCTGCGGAAGCGCCGCGGCGCCGGGCGGCGGCGCGGCCGGTGCCGGGCCGGGCACGCTGACCTTGAAACCGTTGACGATCGCGTCGGTGGCGTTCGCGGCTGCGACGACCTGGTCGACGCTGGTCGTCACCGCGAGCGACACCAGATAGTTGTCCGGGCCCGCGGTCGCGATGACGTGTCGCCGCGACGTGTTCAACGTCAAGTTGTTCTCGCGGTAGGTGCCCTCGATGACCGAGGAGGGCATGCCGCCGAAATCGGCGAGTGAGGCGTCGGTCGAACGCCACGCCGGCAGCTTCTGGCTGTCGATGAAGCCGTGGCTGATCGCTTCCTTCGGGTCGAACTGGCCCACCAGCTTGTAGACGGTCACCTGGGCGTTCGACGAGTACAGCCCGTTGCCGCCGATACGGTCGGCCAGGACGGCGAAGGCATCCGGGACGTTGGGATCGGGGATGTGCTCCCAGCCGCGCGGCATCGGCAGAACGATGTTCAGCGCGCGGAAGTCACGGCTGGACTGCGGTTCCATCGCGACGCCCTTGGAGGCGAAGAATTCGGCGAGTGTGCCCGACGTGGCGGGCACGATGGTCGACACGGGACGCGGCGGCGCGACCGGGGCCGCGGGAGCGGCCACCGCCGCGGGGATGGCGGCCGGCCCTGCGGCGGCCGGGCCTGCGGCGGCGTTGGGGGTGACCGTGACCGTCTGGGTCACGGTGGCGGGGACGGGCACCGTGGGCTGCGGAATCGTGGGCTGTGCGGATGCGGTCGACGTGACGCCCAGCACACCGGCGACACCGGCGGCACACGCCCCGATGCCTCCTGCCAGAACCCGCCAGTGGCGGGCGATTTCGCTCATCTTCAGTGCTGTCCTTCCAACGCCGTGGAGCCGTCAGGGCAGAAATGTATCCACGGCCGGCGAGACGCCACCAGCCCCGGAGCCGACCTGGAATCAACCCCTGATGCATCCGCAACGGAACCGAGACCTACCCGTGGCGGGAAAATCCGCGAGCTGGGTGCTTATACCCTGGTGGGGTGACTGAAACGCCGATTGCAGCAGCTGGATCAGAGTCCTCGCGCGAGCGCTCCTCCGGCGACACACCGCAGCACCGCTATACCGCGGAGCTCGCCGGTGAGATCGAGCGCTCCTGGCAGCAACGGTGGACCGAATCGGGAACGTTCGACGTCGCGAACCCCGTCGGCTCGCTGGCCCCGGCCGACGGTGCTTCTGTGCCCGCCGACAAGATGTTCGTCCAGGACATGTTCCCGTATCCGTCGGGCGAGGGCCTGCACGTCGGGCACCCCCTTGGGTACATCGCCACCGACGTCTACGCCCGCTACTACCGCATGACCGGTCGAAACGTGTTGCATGCCTTGGGTTTCGACGCCTTCGGTCTGCCGGCCGAGCAGTACGCGATCCAGACGGGCACCCATCCGCGCACCAGGACCGAGGCGAATATCGTCAACTTTCGGCGTCAGCTGGGCAGGCTGGGGCTGGGCCATGATGCGCGCCGCAGCTTCTCGACCACCGACGTCGACTACTACAAGTGGACACAGTGGATCTTCCTGCAGATCTTCAATGCGTGGTTCGACGCGGACCAGAACAAGGCGCGTCCGATCGCGGAACTGATCGCCGAATTCGATTCTGGTGCGCGCACGCTCGACGACGGCCGCGCGTGGTCGGACCTCGACGACGCAGCCCGGGCCGATGTCCTGGATTCCCACCGCCTGGTGTACCTGGCCGATTCGGTGGTGAACTGGTGCCCCGGTCTGGGTACCGTGCTCGCCAACGAAGAGGTGACGAGCGACGGCCGCAGCGAGCGCGGCAATTTCCCGGTGTTCCGAAAGCGTTTGCGGCAGTGGATGATGCGGATCACCGCCTACTCCGACAGGCTGCTGGACGACCTCGACCTGCTGGACTGGCCGGACAAGGTCAAGGCGATGCAGCGCAACTGGATCGGCCGATCTGTCGGCGCTGTCGTCTACTTCGGGGTCCCGACGGCCCCTGACGCCGGCGACATCGAGGTCTTCACGACACGGCCCGACACTCTGTTCGGCGCGACGTACCTGGTGCTGGCACCCGAGCACGACGTGGTCGACAGGCTGGTTGCCTCGGCGTGGCCTGACGGTACCGATGAGCGATGGACGTTCGGGTCGCCCACCCCGGCCGAGGCGGTGGCCGCCTACCGTTCCAGCATCGCCGCCAAGTCGGATCTCGAGCGCCAGGAGAACAAGTCCAAGACGGGCGTCTTCCTGGGTTCCTACGCCACGAATCCGGCCAACGGCCAACAGGTTCCGGTGTTCATCGCCGACTACGTGCTGGCCGGATACGGCACGGGCGCGATCATGGCAGTGCCCGGTGGTGATCAGCGGGACTGGGATTTCGCCACCGAGTTCGGTTTGCCGATCGTAGAAGTCGTCGCGGGCGGTGACGTCTCCGTGGAGGCGTACTCCGGTGACGGCGCGCTGGTGAACTCCGGCTTTCTGGACGGCATGGACGTCGCCACGGCGAAGAGCGCGATGACCGAACGCCTGGCGGCCGAGGGGCGCGGCCACGCGCGCATCGAATACAAGCTCAGGGACTGGCTTTTCGCCCGGCAACGCTACTGGGGCGAGCCGTTCCCGATCGTCTACGACGCCGACGGTCGCGCGCACGGGCTCCCCGAGCAACTGCTGCCCGTCGAGCTGCCGGATGTTCCGGACTACTCGCCCGTGTCGTTCGACCCCGATGACGCCGACAGCGAACCATCGCCCCCCCTGGGCAAGGTGATCGACTGGGTCAACGTCGAACTCGACCTCGGCGACGGGCTCAAGACCTACACCCGCGACACGAACGTCATGCCGCAGTGGGCGGGCAGTTCCTGGTACGAGCTGCGCTACACCGACCCGTACAACCAGGAAGCCCTGTGCGCCAAGGAGAACGAGGCGTACTGGATGGGTCCGCGGCCTGCCGAGCACGGCGTCGACGACCCGGGTGGGGTCGACCTGTACGTCGGCGGTGTGGAGCACGCGGTGCTGCATCTGCTGTATTCGCGGTTCTGGCACAAGGTTCTGTTCGACCTCGGGCACGTGAGCTCGCGAGAGCCGTACCGGCGATTGGTGAACCAGGGCTACATCCAGGCATTCGCCTACACCGACTCCCGCGGGCTGTATGTGCCTGCGGCGGAGGTGGTCGAGCGCGACGGCAAGTTCTTCTACGAGGGCTCTGAGGTGAACCAGGAGTTCGGCAAGATCGGCAAGAGCCTGAAGAACTCGGTGTCACCCGACGAGATCTGTGACAACTACGGCGCCGACACGCTGCGCGTCTACGAGATGTCGATGGGGCCGTTGGAAGCGTCCCGGCCCTGGGCGACCAAGGATGTCGTGGGCGCGTACCGGTTCTTGCAGCGGGTGTGGCGACTGGTGGTCTCCGAGGAGACCGGCGAGTCCGTCGTCACCGACGATCCGCTCGACGATGACACCCAACGGCTGTTGCATCGCACGATCGCCGGTGCCGCAGACGATTACGCCTCGCTGCGCAACAACACCGCCGCGGCGAAGCTGATCGAGTACACCAACCACCTGACCAAGCAGTCGGTGACGGCGCGGGCGGCCTTGGAGCCGCTGGTACTGATGGTCGCCCCGCTGGCGCCGCACCTGGCCGAGGAGCTGTGGCGGCGGCTGGGCCACGACACGTCGCTGGCGCACGGCCCGTTCCCGGTGGCCGACGAGCGGTTTCTCGTCGAGGACACCGTCGAGTACCCGGTACAGGTCAACGGCAAGGTGCGCGGTCGGGTCACCGTGCCCGCCGACGCGCCCGCCGACGCGGTGGAGGCAGCTGCACTGGCCGATGAGAAGGTGGTCGCCTTCCTCGACGGAAAGACGCCGAAGAAGGTCATCGTCGTCGCCGGGCGTCTCGTCAACGTCGTCATCTAGGCGATTTCGGCGTAGTTGGTCAACCGCAGCATGACCAAGTACACCCGATTCGCCCATGGTGGAACCATTCTCGTAGGTGCCGCGTCACAAGAGGTGTGCTGAGTGACTATCTGCGGCGCCACGACGGAGTGATCACGCTGGCGCAGGCGCGCCACGCTGGATTGAGCAGGCAGTCGGTGAACCAGCGCGTGCGATCTGGGAGGTGGCGGCAATGCTCGCGCGGGGTCTATTTTGTCGACGACCGGCCGTTCACCGATGCTGCGCGAGTTCGCGCGGCGGTCTGGTCTTTCGGCGACCAGGCAGTGGCCAGCGGGCTGGCGGCCGCGTGGTGGCATGGGCTCACACGATTTGCCCCGCTGGACGTTGACGTGACGATGCCGCGGTCCGGCAGCGGGAGAAAGCGGGAAGGGGCGCGCCTGCGTCGGCGCGATCTTGCACCGGCCGATGTCGTCGAAAGCAGAGGCCTTCGGGTTACCGCCCTGCCACTGACGGCGATTGAAGCCGCTGTTCGCGGTCGCCGCAACCGCGACGTCATGGACAGGGCGCTTCAGCACGACGCGGACCTTCGCGACCTCTGGAACGCCCATCTTCGGAACAAGGGTCGCTACGGGTCGCCTGCCGCGCGAATACTGCTGCAAGCTGCGGCCGACGGTGAGCACTCGGAAGCCGAGCGGTTGCTGACTAAGTTAATGCGGGCAGCGCAGATTACGGGTTGGCGCACCAACGCGCGCGTCGGTGGATATGTGGTCGATGTCCTATTCCGGCGAGCGCGGGTGGTGATCGAAGTGGATGGCTGGGCGTTTCACTCCGATGCACAGGTGTTCCAGAACGACCGTGAACGGCAGAACGCTCTCTCGTTGCAAGGTTGGCAGGTGCTTCGGTTCACCTGGCTCGACTTGGTCGAGTATCCAGACCGCGTCGTCGCGACCATTAAAGCTGCGATTCGGGTGTAGTACGTCATGCCCACGTTGACCAACTACGCCGAAATCACCACTACCGAGGGCGGATGACGATCTCGCGGACGTGCGCGTCGGGCGGCGCGTTGATCGCGTCGGCGGTCAGCTGCGCGACGGTCTGCGGGCTGAGGAACTCGTCGGGGTTGTAGTCGCGGCCCTCGTAGGCGACGAGGTCCTCCTGCATCGCGGTCGCGATGCGGCCGGGGTGCACCGACGTGACACGCAGCGAAGGTTCGTCGGCACGCAGCGAGTCGGCGAAGCCCCGCAGCGCGAACTTGCTGGCGGTGTAGGACGCGAGCCCGGGCGAGGCGTTGATGCCGGCACCCGAGTTGATGAACACGACATGGCCGGCAGCGCTGCGCAACGCGGGCAGCAATTCCAGCGTCAATGCGACGGTGCCGACGACGTTGACGGCCATCGTGGAGCGCCACTCGTCGACGCTGGACTCTGCGACGCGGCCCGGGTAGGCCACGCCTGCGTTGTGGATGAGCACGTCGAGCTCGACGATCGGCTCGACCACGGCCTCGAACGAGCCGGGGTCGGCGAGGTCGATGGGCCAGGTG
Source organism: Mycobacterium bulgaricum (assembly GCF_041287165.2). NCBI lineage: Bacteria > Bacillati > Actinomycetota > Actinomycetes > Mycobacteriales > Mycobacteriaceae > Mycobacterium > Mycobacterium bulgaricum. The sequence goes on from NZ_JBGGKV020000001.1 coordinate 105,691, forward strand.
GTGGCGCCGAGGCGCTCGGCAACGGCGTCCAGACGCGACGACGGCCTGCTGGCCAGGAACAGCGTGTGCGTCGGGGCCAGCACGTCGGCGAGTGCGGATCCGAGACCGCCGGAGGCCCCGGTGATCATGGCGGTCGGCACACCGAAACCCTACCGCCCTGCATATCGGGCAAAGTCGTCGCATCATTGGTGGACAATGCCGCACGATCCCAGCTTCGCCCCCACCCAACTGGCGGCCCGCGCTGCCTATCTTCTGCGCGGAAACGACCTCGGGGTCATGACGACCGCGGCGCCGCTGCTCTACCCGCACATGTGGAGTTGGGACGCGGCGTTCGTGGCCATCGGACTCGCGCCGCTGTCGGTGGAGCGCGCCGTGGTCGAGCTGGACACACTGCTGTCCGCGCAGTGGCGCAACGGCATGATCCCGCACATCGTGTTCGCCAACGGAGTCGACGGCTACTTTCCAGGGCCGGCTCGGTGGGCGTGCTCGGCCCTGACGACAGACGCGCCCCGTTCCCGGCACACCTCGGGCATCACGCAGCCGCCCGTGCACGCGATCGCGGTGCAGCGGATCCTGGACCGGGCACGGACGCGGGGTCGCTCGACACGGGCGGTCGCTGAGGCCTTCCTCGACCGGCGCTGGAGCGATCTGGTGCGCTGGCACCGTTGGCTGGCAGAGTCACGGGACCCGAACGGGCACGGCCGGGTGACGATGTACCACGGCTGGGAGTCCGGAATGGACAACTCGCCGCGCTGGGACAGCGCCTACGCCAACGTGATTCCCGGTGTTGTGCCGGAGTACCAGCGCGAGGACAACAAGATCAACACCGATGCGAGCCAGCGTCCCTCCGACATGGAGTACGACCGCTATCTGTGGCTGCTCGAGGAGATGAAGGCGGCTCGCTACGACGACGAGTTGCTCTCGAAGGCCATGAGTTTCGCCGTCGAGGACGTGTTCGTCTCGGCGATCTTCTCGGTGGCGTGCCAGGTGCTCGCCGAGATCGGCGAGGACCACAAACGTCCTCGTGCCGATGTAAAGGATCTGTACGCCTGGGCTGACCGGTTCCGGTCGGGTGTCATCGCAACGACTGACGAAAGAACGGGTGCGGCAAAGGATTACGACCTGCGTGCCGAGAAGTGGATCACCACCGAAACCGCCGCGCAGTTCGCGCCGCTGCTGTGCGGCGGGCTACCGCACGAACGTGAGCGGGCGTTGCTGCGGTTGCTGGAGGGCCCGCGGTTCTGCGGTCATCCGGATCTCGCGTATGCCCTCATCCCGTCGACGTCGCCTGTGTCGCGCGACTTTCGGCCACGGGAGTACTGGCGGGGCCCGGTGTGGCCGGTGATGACGTGGTTGTTCTCCTGGTGCTTCGCGCGCCGGGGGTGGGCGGAACGTTCCTCGACGCTGCGCCGGGAGGGCCTGCGCCAAGCCAGCGACGGCACCTTCGCCGAGTACTACGAGCCGTTCACCGGGGAACCGTTGGGGAGTATGCAGCAATCCTGGACCGCGGCAGCGGTGTTGGACTGGCTGGGCTGAACGCTATTCGGCGATGCGCTCGAGCGGCGCCAGCGCCTTGGTCAGCGCTTCGAGCTCTTCTTCGCTGAGCTTGCTCAGCAGCGCAGCCAGGTGAGCCTGCCTGGAGGCCAACGCCTCCCGATGCTGAGCAAGCCCCTGGGGAGTGATGTCGACGAGGACGGCGCGCAGATCGGACGGGTCCCGGTCGCGCTTGACCAGGCCCAACTTCTCCAGACGGCGAATAGCCACCGTGGTCGTCGGCGTGCGCACCCGTTCGTGGGCCGCGAGCTCGGTCATCCGCATCGGGCCCTGGTCGAACAGGGTGAGCAGGATCGAGAGCTGGGCGAGTGTGAGGTCGCCGGACGTCGCGGTCCGTCCGGTGTGCCGCATCACCGACAGCACCTTGGACAGCACGCGCTGCAGTTCGCCAGCAAGTTCGCTGACCCGCGCTTCGGTGGCCACCATAATTCAGACACCCTAACCTGTCCGAGGATGCCAAGTTGTGCTGTACGGCGGATTTCGGCGAAAACCTGTCCCGCCGTGGTCTAGAGCACCTGAGCCAGGAAGCGGCGCAGCCGCTCGGTTTCGGCGGATTCGAATAGCTGGTCGGGTGGTCCTGTCTCGACGACCCGGCCGTGGTCCATGAACACCACGGTGTCGGCCGTCGACCGGGCGAACCCCATCTCGTGCGTGACCACCACCATCGTCATTCCGTCCGCGGCCAGATCGGCGATCAGCTCGAGCACCCCTTTGACCAGTTCCGGGTCGAGGGCGGAGGTGGCTTCGTCGAAGAACATGATCTGGGGTGCCATGGCCAGCGCGCGGGCGATGGCGACGCGCTGCTGTTGACCGCCGGACAACGTCGCGGGTCGAACCTCTGCCTTGTGCCGCAACCCGACCCGGTCCAATTGGGCCAGGCCGAGTTCGCGAGCCTCCTCGGCGCTGAGCTTCTTGAGCCGGCGCGGGGCGAGCGTGACGTTGTCGAGCACCGAACGGTGGGGGAACAGCTGAAAGTGCTGGAACACCATCCCGATTCGCTGCCGAAGTTGGTCGGGATTGTCACCGAGCACCGATCGTCCGTCGAGCAGGATGTCACCACGGTCGGGTTCGTACAGCCGGTTCAGGGTGCGCAACAACGTGGACTTGCCGGATCCCGACGGCCCGATGACGACGGTACTGGATCCGGCAGCGACGTCGAGGTCGACGCCGCGCAGCACGGCACTTTTGCCGAACGAGAGGTGAATGTCCCTGGCAGTCAACGACACCGCAGCGGCCATCAGTTCATCTCCTGAGTCTTCGAGAGCATCAAGGGATCGTCTTCGTCGGGTCGGCGTCCTCTGCGCAGCCGGGCGTCGATGTAGTTCACGAGATGGGTCAGCGGAATGGTCAGCGCCAGGTAGAACAGTCCCGCGGCCACCAGGGGCGACAGGTTGCCGGTCTGCGCGTTGAGGTCGCGGCCCACTTGGAAGAGCTCACGCTGGTTGGCGATCAGTCCGAGGAAATACACCAACGACGATGCCTTCAGCAGCGAGATGAACTGGTTCATCAGGGCCGGGAGGACCCGTCGGACGCCCTGCGGCACCACGACGAGCCGCATCGAGGTGGGATAGCTGAAACCCAGTGCGCGTGAGGCTTCCAGCTGTCCTGGATCCACGCTTTGAATGCCGGAGCGGAAGATCTCCCCGACGTAGGCGGCCGCCATCAGGCCGAGGGCGGCGATCCCCAGCGGGTACGGGCTGTTGCCCGTCAGGTGACCCACCACAGGGCCGACACCGAGGCCGATCAGCAGGATGATCACGACCTCGGGCAGCCCGCGGAAGATGTCGGTGTAGATGCGGGCGGGCCATCGCAGCCAGCGGGATGTGGAAATGCCCGCCACCGCAAGGGCCATACCGAGAATGAGCCCGATGATGCTGGCGGAAACGGTCAGGATCAACGTGTTCGGCAGGCCGGTCGTGAACAGATCCGGGATGGCCTGACGGTAGAGGTCCCAGTCCAGGAACGCCGAGGCCAGTTGCGACAACGTCGATTTCGGCTGCACCGGCGAGGCGGGGGTGCTGTTGTCCTGGTTCTGTGCTGCGATGGCGGTGAAGTCTGGCAGCTCGGGTTCCGGGGCGGCTTTGGAGCCGGGCTTCCATCCGGGCGGCAGCGCACGAGGCACCCAGTCGGTGTAGAGCTGTGCCCAGGTGCCGTCCGCGATGATCGCGTCGAGCCCTGAATTCAGCGCGTCGATCAGCGCGGGGTTGTCGTCGGCCACCGCCCAGGCGACGAAATTGTCCAAGCTGAAGGTGTTTTCGATGATCTGCGCGGGATCGCCCGGCTGCACGGTGCCCTGGGCCTGCTGAGACGGCGCCACCCAGGCGTCGAGCTGTCCGGTCTTGAGGCTCGCGTAGACGGTGTTGTAATCGGGAAACTTCACCGGCTGCAGCTGCAGGGTGTCGATGACGTAGGACTCCTGCACCGTTCCCTGCACCACGCCGATCCGTTGTCCGGCGGTGAGCTTGTCGAAGCCGGTGATCGGTGAACCCGTCGGCACGACGAGCGAGAAATAGCCGAAGTCGTAGCCGTTCGTGAAGCCGACTGTTCGACGCCGGGCGTCGGTGGTGGTGATCGAGGAGGAGCCGACGTCGAACCGCCGTGCCGCGACCTGGGCCAGCAGTCCGGAGAATTCGGTGCCCACGAAGTTGATGCGCAGGCCGAGCTTGTCGGCGATGGCCCGAAGCAACTCGTTGTCGAAGCCGGTGAACTGGCCCGCGGAGTCGATGCAGATGCTCGGCGGTGCATCCGAGAGCGTGCCGACCGTCAGGGTGCCGGGCTGGCTCAACCCCAGTGCGTTCACGTCGATCGAGTCGAGCGGTTCCACCGTGGCAGTGGTGTATTTGTCGGCCGCCGGACCGCTGGCCGCAGCGGCCAGGTTCGTCGGCAGCGCGCTGGCACTTTCGACGCCAGGGGGCGAGCACTGGTCGACCTGCGCACCCGCCGGTGCGGCCAGCCCCATCGTGACGACGATTCCCACCACCAGCGCGATCACGAAGGTCTTCACGAAGTGGCGCAGTACCCGCAAGCCCGTCATTCAATGCAACGTAGCGGGCCGGCCTGTGCCACACAGCACGCCACGTCGCACCAACTCGTTCAGCAGAATGCCGGCCATGACATCCGCGCGGTGAGCACAGGCGCGGCGCGCGCTGTCGCAGTCCCGGTCGCGGATCGCGGCGAGCTCGGTTTCATAGGAGGGCAGCAGTTGGTCTCGATGCTGCGCATAGGACTCCCAGAACGCCCCGGGGATGAAGGTCTGTGACGAGTCGATCGCCGCTTGCAGGCGAGGGCCGGCGTACTCGCCGTTGATGGTGGCGCGGAACCGTTTGGCGTGGCCGTCGAACTGCCGGGCATCACGGGCGGTGCGCATCTGCCCGACCTCGCTGTCGAGTTCGGCGAGGATCGTCGGATCCGCGGCGCTTGCGGCCCGCCCGGATGCGATGCCGCTGATGAGGCCGTACAGCTCGTGATGCTCGCGGACGGCCGCCTCGTCGAACTTCTCGACGTAGGCCCCGCGGTGGTAGCGCGTGGAGAGGATCCCGTCGTGCTCCAGCTGGACGACGGCTTCCTGGATGGGGACGCGGCTCAGGCCGAGATCATGCGCTATCTCGTTGCGGTTCAACCGATCTCCCGAGCGGAGCCTTCCGGTCAGCACCATGTTGACCACGTGAGTGACCACGAGGTCCTTTTCTTTCACCCCATACTTCTTGGGCATGGCGGCGACAGTGTCTCATGTCGGCCACCGGCCGAAGGCCGGTTCTGGAGCATCAACCGTTTGCAGCGTGGCGGTCCCGCCAACGGCACAGAGCCTCCGCCTGAGAAAGGTCGTAGTCGGGCCCGTTCACACCGACCGTCAGCATCGAGATGCCCAGCCCGCTCAGCGCGTCCGCGTTCTCCAGGAGGCTGTCCACATCACGGCCCTTGGCCTCCGCCGAGCGCTCGATCGTCGCGGGGTCACGGCCCACATCGGCGCAGTGCCGGGCGAGGATGTCGGACTTGCGCGGGTAGCTCTCGGTGTCGGAGAAGGAATGCCAGATGTGCGCGTGCTGGGCGACCAGCCGCAGGGTCTTCTTCTCACCACCGCCACCGATCAGGACGGGGATGTCGCGCACCGGCTGCGGATTGAGCTTCGCGAACCTGGATTCGATCCGGGGAAGTGCGCCCGCGAGGTCGTCGAGCCGACTGCCTGCGGTCCCGAACTCGTAGCCGTACTCGTCGTAATCCTTCTGCTTCCAACCAGATCCGATGCCCAGGATCAGCCGACCGTCGGAGATGTGGTCCACCGTGCGGGCCATGTCGGCAAGCAGCTCCGGGTTGCGATAGGAGTTGCAGGTGACCAGTGCGCCGATCTCGACGCGTGACGTCTGTTCGGCCCAGGCTCCCAGCATCGTCCAGCATTCGAAGTGCGCCCCGTCGGGATCGCCGTACAACGGGAAGAAGTGGTCCCAGTTGAACACGACGTCGACGCCGATGTCTTCGCAGCGTCTCACGGCGTCGCGCATGAGGTCGTAGCGCGGTGAGTGCTGCGGTTGGAGCTGGACGCCGATGCGCACGGGAGAGGTCATGTTCCCAACGTAGCCTTCGCGCGAGCGTTCAGACGCCGATCTGGCCGCCGCTCTTCCACACCGCGACCACCGATGGGCGAGCCGTGCCGTTGCCGCCTTCGGGCCACCGCGACTGAGGGTCGTCGATGCTGTTCTCGTCGTTCTCGCCGGGGTGCTGCACGCACACCGTGACGATGTCGTCGGTCACCACCGGTCCGCATGTCTCCGCACCGATCGGCACGGTCAGGAACTGCTTGGTCTCTCCGCGATTCGGACCCTCCAGCGCGACGGCGAAGAGGCCGTCGTTGGAATCGAGCGCGTTGCCGTCGGTCGAGATCCACAGGTTGCCGTGGCTGTCGAACGCCAGGTTGTCCGGGCAGGAGATCGGGCTGACCTTGGTCTTGTCGAAGCCGCCGTAGTACGTGTCGGCCGCGGCGGGATCACCGCAGACGAGCAGCAGTTCCCAGGTGAAGTCGGTACCGGTGTGGTTGTCGGTGATCTCGAGGATCTGCCCACTCTTGTTGTCGTTGCGGGGGTTTGGCGCATCGGCGGGCGCTTCGCCGGCGGCCCCGCGTTCGTCGTTGTTGGTGAGTGCCACGTAGACCTTGCCGGTCTTGGGGTTGGCCTCGAAGTCCTCGGGACGATCCATCTTGGTGGCGCCGGCCTTGTCGGCGGCCATGCGGGTGAACACCGCGACCTCGTGAGCAGTGATGCCGTCGACCAGCGACTCAGCCTGTCCGTTCGGACCGGACTTCAGCAGTGGCAGCCAGGTGCCCGAACCTGCGAACGATCCTTTGGCGGGCAGCTTGCCCGAGCCGTCGATCTCATCGGCAGGGATGTCGCTGGAGAGCTTGGCCACATAGAGAGTGCCCTCGTCCAGGATGGCGAGGTTGTTGGCCATCGCAGCGGGATCGTTTCCCGGCTGAATCTTCCTGGTCGAGACGAACTTGTACATGTAGTCGAAGCGCTCGTCGTCCCCCGTATAGGCCACGACGGTGCCGTCGTCGGTCACGTAGATGTTGGCGCCTTCGTGCTTCAGCCTGCCCATCGCCGAGTGCTTGACCGGGGTGGAGTTCGGATCCCACGGATTCAGCTCCACCACGTAGCCGAAACGATTCACCTCGTTGGGTGACTGGGCCAGATCGAAACGGGAATCGAAGGTTTCCCACTTGAGTTCCGATGGCTCCAGCGCGACGCCGTAGCGGTCGTGACGATCCGCGTCGACCGGGTTCGGAGCCGGGGAGCCTTCGGGGGCTCCGAAGTAGCTGTGGAAGTTCTCTTCGCCGGAAAGGACTGTGCCCCATGGCGTTACACCGCCCGCGCAGTTGGCGATGGTGCCGAGAACGGTGCGCCCCGCGGGGTCGGCGGCTGTCTGGACGAAATCGGTGCCCGCGGCCGGGCCGGTCAACGTGAACGGGGTGTCGCCGGTGATGCGGCGGTTGTACCGGCCCATCACCGGGCGCAGGCCGCCCTCGGGTGTGCGCTCCACCTCGACGACACCCATGCCCATCGCGGCGATCTCGACGTCGAACTGGTCGCGGGTGGGGGCGTCGGCGTTGTATCCGGGGAACATGAATTGCGGTGTGGCGTACTCGAAGTTGGTCACCAACAGGAAGCGACCGTCCTGCCCTTCGATGGGGAGAAGCCCGGCGAAGTCGTTGTTGAAGCCGAACTGGCCGCGCTGTGCGGCGCCGGTCTGTTTGGTGACGTCGAACGCGGGTGCGTCGGGCAGGACGGGGTCACCCCAGCTGATCACGACGCCCTGCTGGTAGCCGTCGGCCACGACGACGGCGTCGTCACTGTTGGGCGCGACGGACGCGAAGTTCATGCCCGCGGGCGGCTCGGCGGCTGCGGGCGACGAAGATGCGGTGGTCGGCGCGGGCTGGGAGTTGTTCGAGCATGCGGCCAGCGCGGAGCCGGCGCCGACGGCCAGAACCGCGACTCCACCGGCCTGCAGGATGGAGCGCCGCGACACGGTTTTGGCGATGTCGCCGAAATACTCGTTGTCGCTCTTGTTGGGGGCCGCCTTGGAGCAGGCGTTGCCGCACTTGTGAACGCAGGTGACGTGCTGTCGCTTGGACTTGCCGTCGTGGCTGACAAGAAGATTGAGCGGCACAAGCGCCATGGCAATGGGTTCCTTCCGGCATGAACTCGGCCGTGGGCTGGACGGCCGGGACTCGCGGAAAGTTACGGTAGCCCGGCTAGCAGCAGGCAAGCAGCGGGTTAACAGAAGTCGACGCAGCACCGGCAGACCGGACGCGGCGGACGAATCCGCGTCGTTGCGCGTGACGAAAACTGAAGCGTTCGACGATTTGCTGTGGAATTTGGAACCGACCGTATAACCTGCCCCCACATTCATTTTTCGAGGGGGTCAATATGGCACGGTCCGGCGCGAATCAGCACCGCCACAAGCGCAATCAAGATCAACGGCGGGCGTCGGACTTTCCGGTGAGGCAATGGTTGAAGGTTGGCGCCGCCTCGGCAGGTATGGGTGCGGCATTGCTGGGGTTCTCGCTGATGGGGCCGACGACCGGTACCGCAGCAGCAGACACGGGCAGCGAGTCCTCGAACTCGTCGCCGTCGAACGCGTCGTCGGACTCTGATACGTCGTCTGGCTCCGGAGCCGCGAATGACAGCAGCGACAGCAGCGACAGCGACGACAGCGACAGCGACGACAGCGACAGCGACAGCGACGACCTGGAGATCGCACAGGCCGATGACGATGGCGATGACGGGAAACGCTCGACGACCAAGACCGGCCATACGAGGCAGGTCTCGCTAGACACCGACGACGAAGTCGACAACGAAGCCGATGCAGAGCCGAAGAAGCCTCTGGTGCAGGCCCCGGAGGCCCCGGCAGGCGCGACTGCGGACGAGGCCGAGCCGGTGCCACCTGCGGACGTCAAGCGCCCGCCGGCGCCCGCCCCGTCGTCGCTTCTCCCCCCCAAGACATGGAATGACATCGCGACCGACATCGTCGAGCGCTGGAGTGAGGGCACCATCGCCTGGATCAAGACGTTGCCGGCCTCCGACGACGCGAAAGCCAACCTCGAGGCGACGATGTGGTCGATCCGGCGGACATTCTTCAATCTGGCGCCGACGATCGATCCCGTCCAGATCGATGGTCTCGTCGACGGCGACATCTCGGGCAAGCTCAACGGCGACGACGCCGAGGGCGATCAGCTCATCTACCGCCTCGTGAACAGGCCGAAGTTCGGCACCGTTGTCTTCGACGACGAAGGCGGCTACACCTACACCCCCGGTGCGGGTTTCGCAGGCGTCGACTCTTTCAGCGTCATGGCAATCGACGCGGGGCTGCATCTCAACCTGCTCAATCCGTTCCGCCGGATCGGCACGACCGCCGAAAACTTGATCAACCAGGACGCGATCAAGTTCGTTTTCAACTACGACGGCGACGAATGGACCCAGGAGCGTCGGGACAAGCTCGAAGAAGTCGCCGCGAGCCTGGTGCAGTACTTCCGGGTGAAGAAGGCCGTCACCCTGACGTTCGACGTGGACGAGGATGACACGCCGGGCAATCTGGCCTCCGCGGACAGCGAGCTGATCTCTACTGCGGCCGGATACTGGCGCACCGTCGTGCAGCACAAGATGCAGACCGGCGAGGACGCCAACGGCGCCAAGGCCGATGGCGAGATCTCGTGGGGCTGGAACGGCACCGACTGGGCGCTCGGTGACGACGTTCCCGCCGACCAGTACGACTTCACGTCGGTGGCCATCCACGAGTTGATGCACGCGTTCGGCTTCGGGTCGACGTTGAAAGCGGCCGGGAGTAATCAGCAGCTGAACCGGTCGGAGTACGACCGCTTCATCGTCACCGTCGACGGCGCGAAGGTCCTGAACAACATGGTCTGGTCGACGGCCAACGACCCGAAGATCACTGGTGGGGACGGCGGCCTGTATTTCGGAGGCGCCAATGCCATCGAGGCGTACGGCGGGAACCTGGTCCCGATCTACGTCCCGAAAACATGGAGCACGAGTTCGATCCATCATCTCGACGACGTGACGTTCACCGGTGACGACGAGATGATCATGAACGCCGGGACCGGCGCGGGGCCTGCGCCACGGGAGTTCAGCAAGGTGGAGCTGGGGATCCTGGAAGACCTCGGGTACTACGTGGTCAACCCGCAGGACGATGAGGACGGCGAAGGCGACGACAACACCGAAGGGGCCGACGGGGACGTAGAGGAGGAAGCGACACCGCCACGCCCGCCGGTGCTCGCGCCCGCATCGCTGGCACCTCGCCTGACATGGAATGAGCGCGTCGCCCAGATCATCGACCGGCTCAGTGACAGGAATCAGGCGTGGATCGACTCACTGGATGTCAGCGAGGAGCGCAAGGCTGAGCTGGAGGAGTCGTTCGCGGCGTTCCGGAGCACGTTCCTCAACCAGGCCCCGACGGTCGATCCGGTGCAGGTGACCGGTTTGACCACCGACGAGGTGATCACCGGGCGTATCGGCGCCGAGGACGCCGACGGAGACGAGATCCGCTACCGGCTGGTCAGCGGGCCACGCGAGGGAACCGTGGTCATCAACGATGACGGCACGTGGACCTACACTCCCGCAGCAGGATTCGACGGGGTTGACTCCTTCCGAGTGCTGGCCATCGACGCCGGCCTGCATGTCAACCTTCTGAACCCGTTCCGGGGGATCGGCACCCGTGCGTTCAACCTGATCAATCACAACGCGATCGCTTTCGAATTCACCTTCACCGGTGAGGGCTGGACGCCGGAACGGCAGGCCAAGCTTCACGAGGTCGCCTCGTCATTGGGCGAGTACTTCCGCGTCGAGCGGCCGGTGACGCTGACCTTCGACGTCGATCTGGAGGACGACAAGGAACTGCTCGCCTCGGCGGGTAGCCCGAGCATCTCGAAGCTGCCGGGGTTCTGGCGAACCGTGGTGCAGAACAAGCTGCAGACCGGTCGTGATGCCAACGGCGACAAGGCCGATGGCACCATCTCGTGGAACTTCAAGGACAACAAATGGGCTCTCGACGAGGATGTCGCCGACGACGAGTACGACTTCGCGGCCACAGCCATCCACGAGCTGATGCACGCTTTCGGATTCCTGTCGTCCCTGTCGGGGCCCGACGGGGACAGTGTCGGCGCCAACCGCCGCCAGTACGACCGCAACATCGTCAACGTCCGGGGGACGAACCCGTTCTTCCTCGCGGAGTGGGCGACCTTGAACGATCCGAAGCTGGTCGGACAGGATGGGTCGCTCTACTTCGGTGGGCGCAACGCGGTAGAGGCCTATGGCGGATATCTCGTTCCGCTGTACACCCCAGAGAAGTGGTCGAATTCGAGTTCGGTGTCTCACCTCGACGACTACACCTTCGCCGGCGACGACCACAAGATCATGAATTCCTCGGAGAACATGGGCGCCGGCGTCAAGGTCTTCAGTGAGCTGGAGCTCGCGATCCTGCGGGATCTGGGCTACAACGTCGTGATGCCCGAGACGCCGCCGTATTCGACTGAGCGCTAGCGACATTCGGGGCTCTGCTGCGATTCGGCGTTGATTTGCCAGCGAACCTCTGGCAGATGCTGTATATAGTTGCTCAGACAACTAACACGGGGGTAAATTATGGCTGCGCATCGCCACAACGCACTGTCGGCGCATCGTTCTGGGCGACATCGCAGATCGGATGATTTTCCGGTTCGCCGCTGGTTGCAGCTCGGCGTCGCATCCGCGGGTATGGGCGCGGCATTGCTGGGGTTCACCCTCGTGGGCCCGGGCCCAGGCACAGCGAGCGCTGACACCGGCGCCGAGTCGTCGGCATCGTCGGATTCCTCCCATGCCACCAAGTCGGACAGGGCGGGGCGGTCGGCATCGAGCTCGGATGATTCCGGCGATGCGGGAACAGCGGGGAACGACGCCGAATCCGACACAGACGACGGTGACGAGTCGGAGGCTGACAACGCCGAAGATGCGGACGACGATGCCGACGACGACGCCGCCGCCGATCTCGACGACGCGCAGGAAGCCGACGAGGACACCGAAGACACCGAGGACACCGGGGCCGAGACCCCGGCAATGGACGAACCGGACATCGAGGCCTCGGTCGACGAGGTGGACCTCGTCGGCGCCCCGGTGGAAACTGAAACCACCTCTACGGCAACGACTTCAGACGCCGGCCCCGAAGCGGACGACGAGACCGCACCTGCCCCGTGGAGCGACGTCGTCGCCCAGTTCCTCGACGACTGGACGACGCGTCACATCGCCTGGATCGACACATTGCAGGTGTCGGACCAGCGCAAGCTGCGGATGGAGGAGTCGTTCTACGCCATGCGGCGGGCGTTCTTCAACCAGGCGCCGACTGTTGATCCGGTGCAGATCACCGGCGTGATCGACGGACCGATCACCGGTGCGGTCTACGCGGACGACGCCGACGACGATCGCATCGTCTACCGGATCGTCGAGGGTCCCAAGGCCGGTGCCCTGCGGTTCCACGCCGACGGCACCTACACCTACACACCGGGTGACGACTTCACCGGAGTGGACACCTTCACCGTCGTCGCCATCGACGCGGGTCTCCATGTCAACCTGTTGAACCTGTTCCGTCCCTTGGGAACTCGGGCCACGTCGCTGATCAACCAGGGTGCCGTCAAATTCGAGTTCAACTTCACCAACGATCCGGACAGGCAGCAATGGACCCCTGCCCGCATCGCCGCCCTCCAGCAGGCTGCCGACCAACTGATCTGGTATGTGCGTGTCCCGAAGGCCGTGGTGCTGACCTACGACGTCGTGGTCTACAACGATCCGACGTCGCTGACATTGGCCAGCGCCAGCGGCGAGCTGATGGCCGAGGTGGCGGGTTTTGTCCGTACTCGACCGCAGCACGAGATCATCACCGGCGAGGACACCAACGGAGCCACGGCCGACGGCAACATCACCGTGAACTTCGGCAAGAACTGGTCGTTGGGTCCGGTGATCGGTCCGAAAGAGTCGGACTTCGTCGGCGTGATGATGCATGAGCTGCTGCACTCGTGGGGCTGGGGCAATTTGGGCGCCGCCGGCCTGAGGCGGGCGATCTACTCGTCGTTCATCGTGACGAGGAACCGCGAACACGCTTTCAACGACGACACGACGTGGAATCCGGCGTACAACCCGAATGCGATCGGTCAGAACGGCGGGCTCTATTTCGGTGGTGCCAACGCGGTCGAAGAATACGGCGGTCTGGTTCCGGTCTACACGCCGGCGACGTTCGCGGGAGGCAGCTCCATTCATCATCTCGACGACTTCACGTTCGTCGGTGACGACTATCAGTTGATGAATGCCATTCGACCGGACGGGCTCAAATGGCAGACGTTGAGCGACCTCGAGATCGCGATCCTGAAAGACCTCGGCTACAACGCCGTCGCCCTGCCGAATCCGCCTCAAGATGAGGAAGATTCGGTGGATCCTGTCGATGTCTGGACTGAAGACACGATCAAGCGCATCGACGAACTGAACGTCTCCGCGCAGACCAAACTCTCGCTGGAGCAGTCGTTCTTCGCGATGCGCCGCGCGTTGTTCAACCGGGCACCCACGCTGAACCCGGTTCAGATCACCGGCGTGGTCGACGGTCCCATCACGGGCAACATCAACGGGGACGACGTCGACGAGGACGACATCTCCTACCGGATCGTCGAGGGCCCGAAGACGGGCTCGCTGCGGCTGCACGCCGACGGCACCTACACGTTCACCCCGAACGAGAACTTCAACGGCGTCGACACCTTCACAGTCAGGGCGATCGACGAGGGCCTGCACATCAACCTGGTAAACCTGTTCCGTCCCATGGGTACTGACGGCTCCCAGCTGATCAACCAGGGCGCCATCAAGTTCACGTTCGACTTCAAGGACGACCCCGACGGCGTGATCTGGCGGCAGGAGCGTCTGGATGCCGTCAAGCGGGCCACGGACGAACTCATCTGGTACTTCCGAGTGAACAAGCCCGTGCTGCTCAGCTATGACGTCTTCGCCGACGACAACCCGAACAGCCCGACGCTGATGTCAGCACGGGGAGAGTTGATCACCGCACAGCCCGGCTTCGTCCGCAGCTTCATCCAGCACGAGATCATCACCGGGGAGGATCTGAACGGCAGCGGGGCCGACGGTCGTATCACTGTGAACTTCGGGCACAACTGGGCGCTGACGGACATCGTCGGCAGCGACGAGGTCGACTTTGTCGGCACGATGATGCACGAGGTGCTGCACTCGTTCGGGTGGGGCGCGATCACCGATGCGAACAGCACAAGGATGTTGTACGCCTCGATGATCACGACCAAAGACGGGCAGAAGGTCTACAACAGCGACACGACCTTCAATTCCGCATACGACGACCATCTCGTCGGGCAGTACGGGGGCCTGTACTTCAGCGGAGCCAATGCTGTCAAAGAGTACGGCGGGTTGGTTCCGGTGTTCACGCCCGAAAAGTTCGCCGGTGGCAGCACCGTGCACCACCTCGACGACGCGACCTTCACCGGTGACGACATGAAGATGATGAACGCCGAGGTCCCCGACGGTGTGAAGATCTGGACGTTGAGCGACCTCGAGCTCGCGATCCTGAAGGACCTTGGCTACACCGTCGTTCCGCTGCCGGACACCGACTAGCCTTCGAGAACATCTCGTAGCAGGGCGACCAGCTGCTTCGGCTGGTCGCTCTGCACCGAGTGGCCCGAGTTCTCCACGATGTGCACCTTCTGGAAACCCGGTGCGGTGCGGGCGAATTCGGCGGCGTCGTCGTCGTTGACGAAAAATGAGTTCGCGCCGCGGATCAGTGTCGTCGGGGTGGTGAGCTTCGGCACGTCATCCCACAGGCCCTCGAAACCCTCGCCTTTGCGGATGCTGTCGTAACGCCATGTCCAGGTACCGTCGTCGAGTCGCTTGGCGTTGTGGAAAACCCCGCGCCGCAACGATTCCCGGTCGCGGTGGGGTGCGGCAGCGACCGTCACCTCGAGCATCGCGTTGAACGTGGGGAACGTACGCTCACCCTGCACGAGGGCGACCGTGCCCTTCTGGGCGTCGGTCATCTCGGTGTGACGCTCGGGCGCGGACGGCGTCACGTCGACCATGACGAGCTTGGGCACGAGGTCGGGCGCGGTCACCGCCAGCCGCAATGCCGTCAGACCTCCCAGCGACATCCCGACCACGAGTTCGGCGTTCGGGGCAAGCTCCCGGACAACCGGTTCCACCGCCTCGGCGTTGAACTTCGGCCCGTAGTCACCGTCCTCGCGCCACCCCGAGCGGCCGTGTCCGGGCAGATCCAAAGCCAGCGCCGGAACCCCGAGTCCAATGATCACCGTGTCCCACGTGTGGGCATTCTGGCCGCCCCCGTGCAGGAACACCACACGCGGCGTGTCGTCGCCGAACTTCAGCCCGCTGATCGGGCCGGCGTCGACACGGGTCACCGGGGGCAGTGGTCCGGCCACGCCCGCCTGGCGGGCGTTCTCCTGAAGGAAGATGAACTCGGACAGGCTGGCCAGCTCGTCATCGGCGTCGTCCATGGTCTGACAGTACGCACTCCCGATATTGAGGTGCGCTCTCAGGTGTCGGTGTGCCACCGTCGGAGCTGTGGCAGACGAGCTGACGTTTCGAAGTGCCGAGGATTCCGATTGGCTCGCGATGGGTCTCGTGGCCGCCACCGGTTTCGGCGTAGAGCGGCCCGACGAGACCAACGCCGTCTGGCGGTCGATGACGCCGGCGGACGGCGCCGTCGTCGCGTGCGACGGGGACGATGTCGTCGGAGTGGCGGTGTTCTACGACCTCACCCTCACGGTGCCGGGCGGCGCCGTGCTGCCGATGGCGGGGGTGTCCTGGGTGGCGGTCGCTCCCACGCACCGCCGGCGCGGCGCGTTGAGTGGGATGTTCGCCGAATTACACAGGCGAATGGCGGCGTATCCCGTCGCGGGATTGGAAGCGAGCGAGGCCGCGATCTACGGCAGGTTCGGTTACGGCCCCGCGACGGTGTGGGAGAGCCTCGAACTCGATCGCGCGCAGGCCCGGTTCCATCCCGAGGTGCCGGATCCGGGGGGTGTCCGTGTCGTGCGGCCCACCGACCACCGTGCGCAGCTTGAGGACATCTACGAGCGGTGGCGATTGCAGACTCCCGGCGGGCTGCGTACACCGACCCGCCTATGGGACGAGATCCTCGCCGACCGGGAATCGTCGCGGCAGGGCGGCACGCCGTTCTACTGCCTGCTGCACCCCGACGGGTTCGCCATGTACCGCGTGCGCGGCGACGACGAGCACAAGGACGTCAGCATCACCAAGTTCGCAGCGGTCACCCCGCTCGCCGAGATCGCGCTGTGGCGGGTACTGGCCGGACTGGATCTCAAGAAGACGGTCAGCATCGACACCCATCCGCGGAACCTGTTGCAGTACCTGCTGACCGATCCCCGCTTGGTGCGCACCGTCAACGTCGGAGACGGGTTGTGGCTGCGGATGCTCGACATCCCCGCCGTGCTGCAGGCCCGCACCTACGCGTCGGATCTCGCTGTGGTCCTGGATATTTCAGATCCGGTGCTCGACGGCGGCGGCCGATTCGCGCTCGACATCCGCGAGGGTCGAGCCCGTTGCGCGCCGACCGAGAAGCCCGCCGACGTGCAGGCGAGCCTTTCCGTGCTCGGCAGTCTCTATCTCGGCGCGCACCGGGCGTCGTCGTTCGCCGCGGCCCACCGGCTCACGGGTGATCCGTCGGCGATCCGGGCGTTGGATGACGCGTTCGCGTCGGATGTCCCCGCCGAACTCGGCTTCCCCTTCTGACAGTAGAACGGCGACACACGGTGTCAGCCTGGGTCTCAGCCCTCGATGAACTCCTCCAGCTGCACGCGGGCGAGGTCGTCGGCCAGCTGCTTGGGCGGGCTCTTCATCAGGTAGGCCGAGGCAGCCTCGATCGGGCCACCGATACCGCGGTCCTTGGCGATCTTGGCGGCACGGACCGCGTCGATGATGACGCCGGCCGAGTTGGGGGAGTCCCACACCTCGAGCTTGTACTCCAGGTTCAGGGGCACGTCGCCGAACGCGCGACCCTCGAGCCGGACGTAGGCCCACTTGCGGTCGTCGAGCCACGCGACGTGGTCCGACGGGCCGATGTGGACGTTCTTGTCTTCGACCTTGCCGGCCAGCGAGCCGGAGAGGTTGGAGGTGACGGCCTGGGTCTTGGACACCTTCTTGGACTCGAGGCGGGTGCGCTCGAGCATGTTGAGGAAGTCCATGTTGCCGCCGACGTTGAGCTGGTAGGTGCGGTCCAGCGTGACGCCACGGTCTTCGAACAGCTTGGCCATCACGCGGTGGGTGATGGTGGCGCCGATCTGGCTCTTGATGTCGTCGCCGACGATCGGAACACCGGCGTCCTCGAACTTCTTGGCCCACACGGGATCCGAGGCGATGAAGACGGGAAGTGCGTTGACGAACGCGACACCGGCGTCGATGGCGCACTGGGCGTAGAACTTGTCGGCCTCTTCGGATCCGACCGGCAGGTAGGACACGAGCACGTCGACCTGGGCGTCCTTGAGGACCTTCACCACGTCGACGGCCTCGGCGTCGGAGATCTCGATGGTGTCGGCGTAGTACTTGCCGATGCCGTCGAGGGTCGGGCCGCGCTGCACGACGACGTCGGTCGGCGGCACGTCGGCGATCTTGATGGTGTTGTTCTCGGAGGCGAAGATCGCCTCCGACAGGTCGAAGCCGACCTTCTTGGCGTCCACGTCGAACGCGGCGACGAACTTGACGTCGCGAACGTGGTACGCGCCGAGTTTGACGTGCATCAGGCCGGGAACGCTGGCGTTCTCGTCGGCGTCCTTGTAGTACTGAACACCCTGCACGAGCGAGGACGCGCAGTTGCCCACGCCGACGATCGCGACCCGGACGTCATTGCTTGCGGTCATGACGGCTTCTCCTTGTCCTAACTTCACTGCTTGATTTCGGTGTTACGGCTGCTCGCCGGATGTTCACGGTTGTTCGGCGCGCCCCTGCGCCGACTTCTCCGCCGCGATCAACTCGTTGAGCCAGGTCACTTCGCGCTCACTGGATTCGAGTCCCAGCTGGTGAAGCTGCCGGGTGTACCGATCGAATGAGCTGCTGGCCCGCGCCACTGCTTCACGCAGGCCTTCGCGACGTTCCTCGACCTGGCGGCGACGGCCCTCCAGGATCCGCATCCTGGCCTCGGCCGGGGTGCGGTTGAAAAATGCGAGATGAACTCCGAAGCCGTCGTCGGAGTAGTTCTGTGGGCCGGTGTCGGCCACGAGTTCGGTGAAGCGCTGCTTGCCCGACTCGGTCAGCTGGTAGACCCGTCGCGCCCGTCGCACCTTGACCACGCCCTCGGGAGCGGAGTCCTCGACGATCAGCCCATCGGTCTGCATCCGGCGCAGAGCCGGGTACAGCGAGCCGTAGGAGAACGCGCGGAAGGCGCCCAGAAGACCGGTCAGCCGCTTGCGCAGCTCGTAGCCGTGCATCGGCGACTCCTGGAGCAGGCCCAGAATGGCGAGCTCGAGCATCTGGGAACCTCCTCTAGGGATATATGCGTCGCTACGACGGTCCAACACGTCGGGCAATAGTATCGCGCCGATATATTGAGTGCCACAAGTGGGCCGCGGAGTGGGACAAAACGCCAGCTCAGGGGTTGGCGGGCCAGATGGCCTTGGTGTCGCCGTTGGGGTAGAGCTCGATACGTCCGCCGCCGAAGTCGCTGCTCACGACGATCTCGACGTTGACCGCATCGGGTGTCGCGGGATCCTCGGCGGCTTCGATCCGCAGCCAGACATCGGTGACGTCCGCACGGGCGACGCCGACGGTGTCGGGCGCACCGCGCACGATCGCGAGCGTCTTCTCGTAGTCGAACTTCGACAGGTCGACCAGCTTGGCGTCGGCGCTGACGGTCGAGGGCGAGCTGCTGGGGTCACCCCAGCCGCCGCGGTACTGATAGTCGAGGCTGCGGCGGTTGTCCTGCGGGTCGGGCCGATCGAGGTAGGCGATGTCGCTGTGAATGTCGAGTTCGTAGCCCATCGTGCTGCCGAACTTCTGCCGCATCTGCTCGAACAGGCCCTTGAATCCCCCCAGCGACTGCAGCTGGCGCGGTGGGGTCAGCACCTGGGCGGGAATGCCGTCGTCCTTGGCGCCGGGGTCGGACTCGAAGCTCAGCGGCGACGAGGTGTTGCCGTAGAGCCCCCACCCGATCGCCACCCCGAGCACGATCAGCACGCCGGCCATCGCGGCCTTGACTCCCCAGCCCGGACGCATCGTCGGACGCCTGACCGCCTTCTTGAGCAGCGGCGTCTGCGAGATCGTCTTGTTGGTCTGCAGATCCGACACCAGATCCTGCAGCTGACCCAGCGTCGAGGCGGTGGTCGCGGATTTCACCCGTTCGCCGTGCTCGGCCATCGACAGCTGGCCGTCGGCCAGGGCCGTGTCGAGGATTTGGCACGTCTCGTTGCGATCGCTGTCTTTTGCCCGCGTCCACGAGGTGCGACGCCCTGAGCTGCCCGAAGCCACGAGCAGATCGTAAGAGCTGGCTCACCTTCCGCGCAGGCCAGACTCGATTGCGACCGGTTTCCCACCGTGTCGATGCGATCTCGGGACGTACGTCGAGCCTCGGTGCCTGACCCGCCGACGTACTCTGGTCCTCGTGCGATTGCAGCGACAGGTGGTGGATTACGCCCTGCGGCGGCGCTCCCTGCTGGCCGAGGTGTACTCGGGGCGCACCGGCGTCTCGGAGGTCTGCGATGCGAATCCGTACCTGCTTCGAGCAGCCAAGTTCCACGGCAAGCCCAGTTCGGTGATGTGCCCGATATGCCGCAAGGAGCAGTTGACATTGGTGTCGTGGGTGTTCGGCGACCATCTCGGCGCGGTGTCCGGATCCGCCCGCACCGCAGAGGAGTTGGTCCTGCTGGCCACCAAATACGACGAGTTCTCGGTACACGTGGTGGAGGTATGTCGCACCTGCAGCTGGAATCACTTGGTCAAGTCCTATGTGCTCGGAGCGGTTCCACCCCCGAAGGGGTCACGGGGGCCGCGCCGCACCCAGACCGCGCGCGGTGCAGCGCGCACGGCCAGTGAATAGCGAAGGGCGCCACGACCGGTCAGCCAGAGATGCCCGCGACGGGCAGCGGGCGGCCGACAGCGTGGGCGCGAGAAGACCCGTGAACCGGCCGGCCCGCCCGGATGCCCAGCACCGTCCCCCTGCCTTGCCGCCGGACGACCGGCGCACCGCGATCCTGCCGCCCGTGCGTGACGGCGCACCGCCTCCGACCGGGGACCCGATCGACGCGGTGAAACGGGCGCTCGAGCGTCCGCGCGAGACGCGCCCAGGGTCCGGCCCGCCGAGAAAGCCGCCACTGCCGCCGGGTGGTCGCCCGCCGGGCGGCGGAGGCCCGTACGACGGGGGTCCGACGGGTCCGCAGAAGCGCACCCTGCGCGAGCAGATCAACTGGAAGTGGGTGCGCCGCGGGTCGCTCATCGCTGCGGTCGCGCTGATCGTGCTGCCGCTGCTGACCTTCGGGATGGCGTACATGATCGTCGACGTTCCCAAGCCGGGGGACATCCGCACCGCGCAGGTGTCGACGATTCTTGCCAGCGACGGCAGTGAGATCGCCAAGATCGTGCCGCCGGAAGGAAACCGGGTCGATGTCAAGATCGACCAGATCCCGGTGCCGCTGCGCAACGCGGTGATGGCTGCCGAGGACCGCGACTTCTACTCCAATCCCGGATTCTCGTTCACCGGGTTCCTGCGCGCGTTCAAGAACAATGTGTTCGGTGGCGACCTCCAGGGCGGGTCGACGATCACGCAGCAGTATGTGAAGAACGCGCTGGTCGGTGACGCCCGATCCGGTGTCGGCGGCGTGATCCGCAAGGCCAAGGAGCTGGTCATCTCCACCAAGATGTCCAGCGAATGGTCCAAGGACACGGTCCTTGAGTCGTACCTGAACATCATCTATTTCGGTCGCGGCTCCTACGGCGTTGCCGCGGCCGCGCAGTCCTATTTCGGCAAGCCCGTCGAGCAGCTCAACGTCGCCGAGGGCGCGCTGCTCGCGGCGCTGATCCAGCGTCCCTCGGTGCTCGACCCGGCCGTCGACCCGGAGGCGTCGGCGATCCGGTGGAACTGGGTTCTCGACGGCATGGTCGAGATCGGCGCGCTGTCGCCGGAGGAGCGGGCAGCGCAGGTGTTCCCGGCGACGATCCCGCCGGATCAGGCGAACAACCAGAACCAGACGACAGGTCCCAACGGCCTGATCGAACGCCAGGTCGTCGACGAACTGCTGTCGATTTTCGACATCAACGAGCAGGCGTTGAACACCGAAGGCCTGCAGATCACGACGACCATCGACCCGAAGGCACAGGCCGCCGCGGTGGACTCGGTCAACGAGTACATGGAGGGGCAGGACCCGGACATGCGCACCGCGGTCGTGTCGATCGATCCGAAGACCGGCGGTGTCAAGGCCTACTACGGCGGCTCGGATGCGAACGGGTTCGACTTCGCGCAGGCCGGGTTGCCCACGGGATCGTCGTTCAAGGTGTTCGCGTTGGTCGCCGCCCTGCAGCAGGGAATGGGCCTGGGCTACCAGGTCGACAGCTCGCCCCTCGACGTCAACGGCATCAAGATCACCAACGTCGAAGGCGGCGGGTGCGGCACGTGCAACATCGCCGAGGCGTTGAAGCGGTCGCTGAACACCAGCTACTACCGCTTGATGCTGCAGCTGAACAACGGTCCTCAGGACGTCGCGGACGCGGCCCATCAGGCCGGCGTCGCCGAGAGCTTCCCCGGTGTGGAACACACGCTGTCCGAGGACGGTCAGGGCGGCCCGCCCAACAACGGCATCGTGCTGGGGCAGTACCAGTCGCGCGTGATCGACATGGCGTCGGCGTACGCCACCATCGCGGCGTCGGGGACCTATCACAAGCCGCACTTCGTGCAGAAGGTCGTCAACGCCGAAGGGCAGGTGCTCTTCGACGCCAGCCAGGAGGACAACAGCGGCGAGCAGCGCATCGACAAGGCGGTGGCTGAGAACGTCATCGCCGCGATGCAGCCCATCGCCGGCTACTCCGGCAGGGGCCTTGCGGGCGGTCGTCCGTCTGCTGCCAAGACCGGTACCAACCAGCTCGGTGACACCGGCGAGAACCGCGACGCCTGGATGGTCGGCTTCACGCCGTCGCTGTCCACCGCCGTCTGGGTGGGCACCACGGACGGCACCAAGCCGCTGATCAACGAGTCGGGCGGCTCGGTGTACGGATCGGGTCTGCCGGGCCAGATCTGGAAGTCCACGATGGACGAGGCCCTCGACGGCACCGACAACGAGACGTTCCCGAAGCCCGAGGAGATCGGCGGATACGCCGGCGTGCCGCAGGCACCGCCTCCGCCTCCGCCGCCGTCGTCGACCGCACCGCCGACACCGTCGGAATCGGTGATCCAACCGACGCTGGAGATCGCGCCGGGCATCACGATCCCGTGGGGCCCGCCGACCACCGTTCCCGTCGGACCTCCGCCGGCGCCGGGAGCTTCGCCGGTGCCGGGAGCCCCGCCGGGACAGCAGACGGTTCCGCCGCCCGGAGCGCCCGTCGGCGCCCCAGGCGCGCCGGTGCCGCCCGGTCTGCCGCCGCCTCCGTGACGGCAGCCGACGTCGACGACGAGGCTGCGCGTACCTCACCCGCACCTCTGGCGGGCAACGTGCGCAGCTTCGACGACCGTGATCTGCCCAGTCGCACAGACACTCTCGGTGCGGCGTTCGCGGACACGATCGGCGGGCCGGTCGGCAGGCACGCACTGATCGGACGAACCCGGTTCCTGACGCCGCTGCGCGTCATGATGATCATCGCGCTGATATTTCTCGCGCTCGGGTACTCGACCAAGGCCGCTTGCCTACAGAGCACCGGGTCGGGCACCGCTGACCAGCGCGTCGCGAACTGGGAGAACCAGCGCGCGTACTACGAGCTCTGCTACTCGGACACCGTCCCGCTGTATACGGCGGAACTGCTGAACCTCGGCAAGTTCCCGTACAAGTCCAGCTGGGTGGAGACCGACGCCCAGGGCGAGCCCCATGTCCAGTACGACGGCACACCCGCGGTGCGCTACATGGAGTATCCGGTGTTGACCGGGATGTACCAGTACCTGTCGATGTCGCTGGCCAAGACGTACACGGCGGTGACAAAACTGGCGTCGGTGCCGATCGTCGCCGAGGTCGTGATGTTCTTCAACATCGCCGCGTTCGGGCTCGCGCTGGCGTGGCTGACCACGCTGTGGGCGACGGCGATGCTGGCCGGGCCGCGACGGATCTGGGACGCCGCGATGCTGGCCGCCTCACCGATCGTCGTCTTCCAGATCTTCACCAACTTCGATGCTCTGGCAACGGCTTTCGCGGCATGCGCGCTGCTCGCATGGGCGCGGCGAAGACCGATGCTCGCCGGCGTTCTGATCGGGCTCGGTGTCGCAGCCAAGCTGTATCCGCTGCTGCTGCTCGTGCCGTTGACGCTGTTGGCGTTGCGCACCGGACGGACGCGCGAGATCGCCAAGACGGCGATCACGGCGGGGGTGGCGTGGCTGGTGGTGAACCTGCCGATCATGGTGTTGTTCCCCCGGGGCTGGTCGGAGTTCTTCCGGCTCAACACGCGCCGCGGCGACGACATGGACTCGATCTACAACGTCGTCAAGACGTTCACGGGCTGGCGAGGGTTCGACCCGGACCTGGGCTTCTGGGAGCCGCCGGTGGTGCTGAACACGATCACCGCGGCGCTGTTCGCGGCCTGCTGCATCGCGATCGGCTACATCGCGTTGACGGCGCCGCGGCGGCCCCGCGTCGCGCAGATCGCGTTCCTGGTGGTCGCGGCGTTCCTGCTGACCAACAAGGTGTGGAGCCCGCAGTTCTCGCTGTGGCTGGTTCCGCTGGCCGTGCTCGCGCTGCCGCACCGGCGGATCCTGCTGGCGTGGATGACCGTCGACATGCTGGTCTGGGTGCCTCGGATGCTGTACCTGTTCGGCGAACAGAACATGGGCCTCCCGCAACAGTGGTTCACTGCGACGGTGCTGCTGCGCGATATCGCAGTGATCACGTTGTGCGCGTTGGTGATACGCCAGATCTACCGCCCCGAGCTGGATCTGGTCCGAGGTGGGGGAGTAGACGATCCCGCGGGAGGGGTGTTCGACGGGGCGCCGGACAATCCGCCGCGGTGGCTGCCCGACTGGCTGCGGCCGAGGCCCCGGTCGCTGACTAGTCCGGCGCCCGCCGGGCTCTGAGCCAGGCGGTGGTCGAGGGCAGAAGAACCGACACCAGCGTCGCGATGGGAAAGATGAGGCCCAGCAGCGCGAACCAGCTGCTGCCCACAGCGCCGTACGGGGTGGTTGCCGCAGTGACGTAACCGAGGCTGAGCAGGCTTGCCCCGATCGTGATCGCGCACCCGCCGACCACCAGCTTGCGCCCGGAGAGCTTTCGCCGGGCCAACATCACCGTCCCGGCCGTCAGCACCATCCCGGCGACCACGTTGAGCAGGACACCGAGGACGAGCACGGGGAGCAGGCCGCCGGCGATCCCGACCGACGTCCGAACACGCGAGCCCTCGCGCCACGCGTCGACCCCGGCCAGGTCGAGGATCCCGAACACACCGCCGCTCAGGCATGCCAGCGCGCCGAGCCCGGCCAGCACGGCGGCGACGATGGCGGTGACGCTGCTCGGGGCAGGGCGCGGCGCCGGTTGCCGGAAGGCATAGGGAGCGAAGCCGGGCCGATGACTCGGCGGCTGGCCGGGCGGAGAGGTCACTGATCCCCTTGTGAGGTGCGGATGCTCCAGCGTAACCGCGCTGGGCGCCGGTGACGGATGCGGATTTCGCAGATCAGGGCCCGTCCCTGTAACCTTGCCGGGTTGCCGACGCAGGCGACCCTCCTGCCACGGATAGCCCGTGGCCGCACCAGACCAGAGGAGGTGATGGGTTCCTTATGCGTCCATACGAAATCATGGTCATTCTCGACCCCACGCTCGACGAGCGCACCGTTGCTCCGTCGTTGGAGACGTTCCTGAACGTCATCCGCAAGGACGGGGGCAGTGTCGACAAGGTCGACATCTGGGGCCGCCGGCGCCTCGCCTACGAGATCGCCAAGCATGCCGAGGGCATCTACGCCATTCTCGATGTGAAGGCCGAGCCCGCGACGGTGTCCGAGCTCGACCGCCAGCTCAACCTGAACGAGTCCGTGCTGCGGACCAAGGTGATGCGGACCGAAAAGCACTAACTCTGTTGACGGGCTGTGCACGTCGGGGCAGTTCCGTAGGCTCGCCTGCGACTGTCCACGCGTACGCCGTCGAGAGCGCTTGCGCGAAGCCTAACGAGCACACAGGAGGACCTTGTGGCTGGTGACACCATCATCACGGTGATCGGAAACCTGACCGCCGACCCCGAACTGCGGTTCACGCCGTCGGGCGCTGCCGTCGCGAACTTCACGGTCGCGTCGACGCCTCGCATGTTCGACCGTCAGACCAACGAGTGGAAGGACGGCGAAGCGCTGTTCCTCCGCTGCAACATCTGGCGGGAAGCGGCCGAGAACGTCGCCGAGAGCCTGGTTCGTGGGTCACGTGTGATCGTCAGCGGCCGGCTCAAGCAGCGTTCCTTCGAAACCCGCGAGGGTGAGAAGCGCACGGTGATGGAGCTCGAGGTCGACGAGATCGGTCCCTCGCTGCGCTACGCGACGGCGAAGGTCAACAAGGCCAGCCGCAGCGGCGGCGGTGGCGGCGGATTCGGTTCGGGCTCGGGGGGCGGCAACTCGCGCCCCGCGGCCAGCAGTGCACCGCAGGAAGATCCGTGGGGCAGCGCGCCCGCGTCGGGTTCCTTCGGCGGCGCCGACGACGAACCGCCCTTCTGACATACCAACATTCAGTGATTTCCAGAAAGAGATAGACATGGCCAAGTCCTCGACCAAGAGGCGCCCGGCTCCCGAGAAGCCGGTCAAGACTCGCAAGTGCGTGTTCTGCTCGAAGAAGGGGCAGAACATCGATTACAAGGACACCCAGCTGCTGCGCACCTACATCAGCGAGCGGGGCAAGATCCGCGCCCGCCGGGTGACCGGCAACTGCGTCCAGCATCAGCGCGACATCGCGATCGCGGTCAAGAACGCCCGCGAGGTTGCCCTGCTGCCGTTCAGCTCGTCGACGCGATAGGGACGCAGACAATGAAACTGATTCTTACCGCAGAGGTCGACCACCTCGGTTCGGCCGGTGACACCGTCGAGGTCAAGGACGGCTACGGCCGTAACTTCCTGCTGCCCCGTGGGCTCGCGATCGTCGCCACCCGTGGCGCCGAGCGTCAGGCGGAGGACATCCGTCGTGCGCAGGAGCAGAAGGGCGTCAAGAGCCTCGAGCACGCCAACGAGCTCAAGACCGCCCTCGAAGGCCTCGAGTCGGTGGAGCTTTCCGTCAAGGCCGAGTCCGGAAGGCTGTTCGGCTCGGTCACGGCGGCTGACGTCGTCGGCGCCATCAAGAAGGCCGGCGGACCGAACCTCGACAAGCGCACGGTGAGCCTGCCCAAGGCGCACATCAAGACCACCGGCACTCACTCGGTCACGGTGCGGCTGCACCCCGATGTGAATGCCACGGTGTCGCTGAGCGTCGTCGAAGGCTAGTCGCGCGCACCTCAGCACCGGCTTCACGCGGCCGGGTGGAGACCTACGGGTCGACACCCGGCCGTTGTCGTATTCAGCGGCGAACAATTGACCGCAAAGCAATCCCAGCGAACCTAACCTGCTGTTAACCTGCACGGCCCTACCGCGAAACACAACACGCCCGACACCGAAACCGGACACGACACGCCGGGCAATTTCCCATCCACAGCCTATGCACCGACCTATCGTGCGTTGAGCAGGCCAAACAGGGTTGACGCGGACGCTTATCAACAGGTTCTCCCCAGGCCCTCAACATCGTCCACCTGAGCTATCCACATGTCATCCACAGAGTCATCAACAAGGGGAGGTTGCGCCTCCGCCAGCAACCTCTAACGTTGGCCGTCGCGGGGTTGGTTGCGCTTCCCGGCGGGGGGCTTGTCGGAGGCTGTTATTAGCATCGCGGCGGTAGGCTTCGAACGTTTGTTCACATGCGATCGAGGAGGGTGAGGCGCCGCGTGGCTGTCGTCGATGATCGTGGCCGGTCCGGAGATCCCACACAGATGGAGCCGCCCCCGAGCGAGGATTTCGGCCGCCAGCCCCCGCAGGACGCCGCTGCCGAACAGGCCGTGCTGGGCGGAATGCTGCTGAGCAAGGATGCCGTCGCCGACGTCCTGGAGAAGCTCCGCCCCGGTGACTTCTACAAGCCCGCCAACCAACTCGTCTACGACGCGATCCTCGATCTGTATGGACGGGGAGAGCCGGCCGACGCCGTGACCGTCGCTGCGGAACTCGACCGCCGCGGGCTGCTGCGCCGGGTCGGCGGGGCGCCCTATCTGCACACCCTGATCTCGACGGTGCCGACGGCGGCCAACGCGGGCTACTACGCCGAGATCGTCGCGGAGAAGTCTCTGCTGCGCCGCCTCGTGGAGGCGGGCACGCGCGTCGTGCAGTACGGCTACGCCGGTGCCGACGGTGCCGACGTCAACGAGATCGTGGACCGGGCACAGGCGGAGATCTACGACGTCACCGAGCGCAAAGCCTCTGAGGATTACGTGGTGCTGGAGGAGATCCTCCAGCCGACGATGGACGAGATCGATTCGATCGCTTCGCAGGGCGGCATCTCCAAAGGCGTGCCAACGGGATTCACCGATCTCGACGAGCTGACCAATGGCCTACACCCGGGTCAGATGATCGTTGTGGCGGCGCGTCCCGGTATGGGGAAATCGACCCTAGGTTTGGATTTCATGCGGTCGTGCTCGATCAAACAGCAGCTGCCGAGCATCGTGTTCTCGCTGGAGATGAGCAAGACCGAGATCGTGATGCGCCTGCTGTCGGCAGAGGCGAAGATCAAACTCGCCGACATGCGTTCCGGTCGGATGAGTGACGACGACTGGACGAAGCTAGCGCGCCGGATGAGTGAGATCAGCGAAGCGCCGCTGTACATCGACGACTCACCGAACCTGACGATGATGGAAATCCGCGCCAAGGCACGGCGTTTGAAGCAGAAGGCCGATCTGCGCCTCGTGGTGATCGACTACCTGCAGCTGATGACCTCGGGTAAGAAGGTCGAGTCGCGCCAGCAGGAAGTGTCCGAGTTCTCAAGGCAGATCAAGCTTTTGGCCAAGGAGCTCGAGGTACCCGTGGTGGCGATGAGCCAGCTGAACCGTGGCCCCGAGCAGAGAACCGACAAGAAGCCGATGCTGTCGGACCTACGCGAATCGGGATCGATCGAGCAGGATGCGGATTTGGTGATCCTGCTTCACCGGCCGGACGCATTCGAATCCGACGACCCCCGCGGTGGCGAGGCGGACCTGATCGTGGCGAAGCACCGCGCCGGTCCGACCCGGACGGTCACCGTTGCCCACCAGCTGCATCTGTCGCGCTTCTCGAACATGGCGCGCTAACGGCATTCGCTGTCCGGGTAGGCAAGCCCGGCGGTGTGTTCTGAAGGTGTCTGAGGTGGTTCGGAAGTCGGGTGGGCGGTGCACGTAACCTCGTCGTATGCCGCGCAAACTCACCGACGACGAGATCACAGCGTTTCTCGACAGCCGTCCGGGGTGGGCGATTCTGACCACCATCGACAAAGACGGCTTCCCACACACGGTGCCGCTGGGATACTTCCGGCTCGGCGGTGATGTCGTCATGGGCGTGCGCGATGGCACGCAGAAAGTGGTCAACGTAGAACGCAATCCGAACGTGAGCATCATGGTCGAAGACGGCTCAACCATGGCGGACATCCGCGGAGTGATGCTCCAGGGACACGCGCGCATTGTTCGCGAAGCCGGCGAAACGTTGGAACTAGCACGGCACGGTGGCCGCATGCGCGGCGTGCCAGAGTCCGAGCTGCCTGTCGAGCCGAGACCGGGCGCCACCTACATCTACGTGACCCCCGTGCGGACCCGGTCGTGGGATTACGGCGACTCGACATCGGATGGCCACTAGCCGCAGATCCCTCTCCGGTCAGGATGCCGGCGGTCGATCCGAACCCCAGTGCTTCAGGATGTCCTGCATCCTGGCAGTCAGAGCAGTTTGCAGGAACGGACCGAAACTGATCCGCGCTATCCCCAGCGCCGCCAGCACACTCAGATCGTGCTCGTCCGGTCGCACAACGGCATTGACCG
This sequence comes from Mycobacterium bulgaricum, assembly GCF_041287165.2. Classification (NCBI taxonomy): domain Bacteria; kingdom Bacillati; phylum Actinomycetota; class Actinomycetes; order Mycobacteriales; family Mycobacteriaceae; genus Mycobacterium; species Mycobacterium bulgaricum. The sequence goes on from NZ_JBGGKV020000001.1 coordinate 134,976, forward strand.
GCAAGGGCAGCTCGGCGGCCAGACGCCGGTGGGTGTCCTCATCATGAAGCCCGATGGGGTAGAGGCAGTCGGCCCCGGCGTCGGCAGCATCACGCAACCGGGCGATCGCACGTTCAATTCTGTCGGACTCGTCGCCGAGTTGATGCAGAATCACGTCGGTCCGGGCGTTGAGCACCATGTGCACGCCGGCCCTGTCTGAGGCGGTGCGCAGTGCGGCCACCAATTCGGCCTGCTCAGCGGACGTGCGGAGTCGTCCGGCCTCGCTGTGCACCGTGTCCTCCACATTGAGTCCCACCGCCCCCGCTTCCAGTAGGCGGCCGACCACACGGTCGGCACTCACGCCGTAGCACGACTCGACATCGACCGACACCGGAACATCGACCGCGGCAGTGATCTGCGCGACGCGACCGAGCACATCCTCGAACTGCATCCCCTCGTGGTCGGTCTTACCCATCGAATGCGCAAGGGGTTTGCTTCCCACAGACAGCGCCGCGAAACCGGCGTCGGCAGCCACCTGCGCTGACCACACGTCCCAGACGGTGGGCATCACGACCGGGTCGCCCGGCCGGTGCAAATCCAACAGTGAAGTGGCGCGGCCGGCGAGATCGCCGCTCAGCGATGGGTTCATCGTCCTCTCTTTCCTGAAACATCTAAATGCACTGGCCCCGAAGAGCAGTCCGATGACCTCCGTCGATCATAAGAGCGCCGCCGCGACCGCACGTGGTGACCAACAGCTGCCGACGTCGCAGCCCAGCCCGTATGGCCGGCGGCAGACTACGGGTTTTCCGTGGTCCCTGGATGGCGCCGTGAACGCCATCATCGAGACGTCCCCGAATTGAGGTGACGCCGGTGCGGTGAGCGCAGCGGGCGCGGGCCGTCCGCATGCAGCCCGCTTCCGAGCTGGTCGAGGACAAGACGAATCCAGGAGAACCCAGTGCGCGCAACCCCACTGATGCGGCACCCGGCATCGCTCGACTTCGCGCGGGCCGTCGACGGAATCATGGACTCCAGCAACAGAATCCGACGTGTGGTGGTGTCATGCCCGGACACGCAGGTCATTCTGGGCGGTTACTCCCAAGGCGCAGCGGTCAACGCCTATGTGACCTTGGACAGGATTCCCGACGGGCTGGCTCTTGCGCCCGCCGCCGCCTTTGCAGGCAAGACGCTCGATCTGTGTGCGCCCCGCGACCGGGTGTGTGAGGCCGGCGGCCTCGACCGGGCGGCGCACAGTCTGTACGCGGTCAACGGTATGGCGGATCAGGCGGCGACCGAGATGCACGACAAGTACTGAGGGAGAGAGCATGTTACTGTGGAACCCGGACACCATCATGGATGTCCCGCCATACCCGCCGGCCCGGTTCGATGGCGAGCCGGAAACCAGCGCGATCGTGCGACGCGGTGATGCGCCCGAGGATTACGCCGTAGGAACGTCGAAGTTCCACTATTTGGTGGATCAAAGGATGTCGGCGGGGGACTACGGTCTGTACCGCGTCGAACTGGGGCCGCGCGCTGCCGGCGCCGCCGCGCACTATCACAAAGCCATCTCTGAGGTGTTCTATGTCCTGTCGGGCGGAATGCGCTTGTATGACGTCGACGGATGGGTCGATGCGAAACAGGGTGACCTCCTGTACGTCCCGCCCGGGGGCATCCACGGCTTCCGCAACGACACCGACGCCCCTGCTGAGTTCCTGATTCTGTTCACCCCCGGCGCACCGCGGGAAGCCTATTTCGAGGGCCTCAAGCATCTTGCGGAGTTGACCGACGAGCAGCGCATCGAATGGAACGAACGCCACGACAGTTTTTTCCTCTGAGCTGTACCGGGCCGGCAGGACAAGCGTCGAATGCGCCAGGCTGCGCCGCGGGCCGCGCTAAAATTCAGCTTTGCTGGCGTGGAGGGGGGCGCACATGTCCGACAACGGATTTCCGGTACCCGCGAACGAAGACAAGCGCCTACAAGTTCTCGCCGACTACAACATCATGGACTCGCTGCCGGAGCAGGCATACGACGACTTCGCGAAACTTGCGTCGGCGATCTGCGGGACGCCGATCGCGCTCATCACGTTGCTCGACGACCACCGTCAGTGGTTCAAGGCGAATGTGGGCCTGGGTGTCAGCGAAACACCCCGGTCACAGGCATTCTGCGCGCACGCGATCATGGATCCCGGCGAGGTGATGACGGTGGAGGACGCCACCGCGGACCAACGCTTTGCCGCGAACCCCCTGGTGACCGGCGATCCCGGGATCCGTTTCTATGCGGGCGCACCGCTGGTGGCACCGACGGGTGAGGCGCTGGGCACGATCTGCGTGATCGACCGGGAGCCTCGCCATTTGAGCGACACCCAACGCGAGGCGCTGGAAATCCTCTCCCGCGAGATCATCGTGCAACTGGAGCTTCGTCGCAGTATCGCGACCCTCGAGCAGGCCGTTCTGGACCAGGAGAGGTACGTCGAGCTCCTGCAGGAGTACCAGCGTGATATCGAGAAGGTGAGGGTGCACCTGGAGTCCCAGTCGGTCACCGATGTGCTCACCGGCCTGAAGAATCGGCGTTCCTTCGACCTCACGGTCGAAGAAGAGTTCATGCGTGCGCAATCACGACGGACGACGTTGTCGTTGCTCATGATCGACGTCGACCGCTTCAAATCCTTCAACGATGACTTCGGTCATCCTGCCGGCGACGAAGTGCTCCGCTCGGTAGCGCACCTGCTGCAGTCCGAACTGCGAGCGTCGGACTCCCTGTTCCGATATGGCGGCGAAGAATTCGCGGTTGTCCTGCCCGAGACCACCTGCAAAGGCGCGTTCGTGCTTGCGGAGAGGTTTCGGCGTGCCGTGCAGAGGGCGCCATGGCCGAAACGCGCGATCACGATCAGCATCGGTGTGGCCGCCACCGGCGCGGAGTCTGCCTCGCCGCGGGACCTACTCCAGTCCGCAGACCAAGCGCTGTACAGCGCGAAGCAGACCGGTCGCAACCGGGTGACGATGACCCCCAGCGGGGCGTGAGCCCGCACCACACCGCGCTCGGGTTCCTCTCACAAAGGGAACGGCGGTCGCCCGGTGCCGCTGATCATCAGGTGACCATCGACGGTGCGTTCGATCAGGCGGCCCAAAGCGTCGTGGTCGTCCACGCACAACCGCACGGGCGCACCCGCGGGCTTCACATGATCCGGCGCGTCGAAGACGGTGCCCTGCCAATGGTATTGGCCGTCAAAAGGATTGAGCGTCCCCTTGAGGTTGACCCGTACCGCGTGCCGGGCGTCGCCGACGACCAGACTGGCAGATCCGGTGTACATGCTCACAGGAAGTGGTTCCGCTTCCACATCCGCCGCGCCAGCGGCCCCATCAGCCCGACCTCGTCCAGAAACTGCGCCAGCGAGGCGAATCCGAGCTTCTGCATGTCATGAAAGTGCTTGTTGGCCAGCGCTTGCCGCCGGGCCTCAGCAGCGTCGAGGCCGACCCGCTGGTAGAGACCCCGCCGGGTGAAGTTCTTCAGATACAACGACGCGCCGAGCCCGTGCAGGTTGGCCAGGATCCATCGGGTCCGTGCCGGCAGCTCCGCGACGTCACGACGGATCCCGTCCCGCGCGAATTGGATGTGCCGCGCCTCCTCGGTCACATGGATTCGCATCAACCTCTGGACGAGCGGCTGCACCTCCTGCCCGTCGTCGAGGATGCGGCGCTGTAGAGCGTCGAAGATCTCCTCACCGACCAGGGCTGCGACCCACAGCATCGGCCCGCGGAAGATGAACGGCATCGCGTTGACCGAGCGCGCGTTGCGCCCCGTCGGCCAGAACGGCTCGACACCGATGCGCCGAATCGCCTTGCCGAACATCAACATATGACGCGCCTCGTCACCCAGTTCCGTCAGCTCGTAGAAGGCGCTGTCGGTCGTCGGCGAGGAGCGGATCATGCCCCGCAGCAGCGACTGGTTGAGCATGTTCTCGAACCAGATGCCCATCGACAGGTAGTTGGCCAGCTCGTGGCGGGACAGGTCGATGCGCTGCTGGGGGCTCATCTGTTCCCACAGCGAGGTCCCGTACAGCGACGACATCTGTGGCGGCAGGAAGTACCTGTCCTCGGCGAGCGGGGCGTCCCAGTCGATATCGACGACCGGTTCGTAGGATTTCTTGGCAGAGCCTTTGAGCAGTCGCAGCGCGATGTCTTCTCGATCGCGGCCGCTCGTCATGGGCGCAGACGTGGTGGGCATCCCGCCATTGTTCGTGACCGCTGGGGGCAAATTCTCACCCCGAAGGGCTAAAAATTCCGCTGGTGATTGCCCTTTTCGGTCAGTCTGCTCCCGGCGGACACCTACCATCGCCGGTATGGCCGAGATCGTCGAACTGCCCGCAGAGACGCTCGAGGGGATGCGTGCCGGCCTTCCGGCTCTGATCGACCGGATGGTGCAGGCTGTCATCGCCGAGGTGCCCTCGCTGGCCCAGGCCGCCCAGGAATCGTGGCGGCCCGTCATCGATGCTTCCGCCGACCAGCTGTTGAGTTCGCTCATCGACGGGCTCCGCCCGTCCACCGACCTGCACGCGTCGGTGCCGATGCAGGAGGTGCTCGACACTGCCTACCGGTTCGGCCGCCGCGAAGCCCGCATCGGTAGACCCCCCGAGGTGCAACTGGCCGCCTATCGGGTCGGCGCCCGCGAACTGTGGCGCGACTGGAGTGCCCTTGCCGCATCCGGTGGGGTGGACCGCGACCAGATCAGCGCCTTCGCCGAAATGTTCTTCGCCTACCTCGATTTGATCTCAGCGGCCGGGGTCGCAGGCCACGCCGACGAGCAGTCGCGGTCCGGTCTCGACCGAGAACGGCAACGCGAGCGGTTGGTGCGAATGCTGTTGAGCGACGCCTCCTCCGAGGAACTCGAGCTGGCCGCCGAGTACGCATCGTGGGCCGGGCCGCGCACCGTCACCGCGGTCGCCATGCCGAGCGGACGCCGGCATGGCGCCGCGGCGATCGCGAACGACCCCCGCACATTGCACGTCCCCCACGACGCGATCGACTCGCACATCGGCGTGCGGGTCGTCCTGGTCTGTGACGTCGGCGGGTCGGCACGGCCGTCGTTTCTGGCCTCGGTCGACGGCACCGGGGCCGTTGTCGGGCCTGCCCGCGACTGGAAAGACGCCCGGAGCTCGATTCGGCGGGTGATGCGGGCGGTTCCGCTGCAGCCACCGGATGCCGCCCGTGTGCTCGACACCGACGAAATCCTGCCGGAACTACTCGTCGGCGCCGATACCGATGCACTCGCCGATCTGCGTGCGCGTGCCCTTGCGCCGCTGGCGGATATCCCCGTCGCATCGCGCGACCGGCTCATCGAGACGCTGCGGTCGTGGCTGCTGCACCACGGCCGCCGTGACGATGTGGCCGCCGATCTGTTCGTGTCCCCGTCGACGATCCGGTACCGGTTGCGCCAACTGCGCGAGGCCTACGGGGACCGGCTGCGTGATCCACGGGTCATCGCCGAGTTGACGATCGCGTTGGCGGTCGACGCATGACCGGGTAAGTCAGTTGTGCGCAATTAAACTGCGTGCGATATGGTTGCGGACGTGGCCGGCCCCCGTCTCGACGAGCAACTGTGCTTCGCGCTCTATTCGGCATCGCGCGCCGTCACCGCCGCCTATCGGCCGCTGCTCGACGAATTGGGCCTGACCTACCCGCAATACCTTGTGCTCGTGGTGCTTTGGGAGGACGAACCCTGCACGGTCGGCCACCTCGGGGACCGACTGCATCTGGACTCCGGCACGTTGTCACCGCTGCTCAAACGTCTCGAATCGGCCGGCCTCGTCCGTCGGCAACGAAGCGCGACCGACGAACGGCGGGTCGACATCACCCTCACCCCCAAGGGGCGGGCGCTCGAAGAACGAGCGGCGTGCATTCCCGATCGTCTGTTGGGCCCGAACGACTCAGCAGCCGACGAGCTCGCGGCGTTGCGCCAGGCCCTCCAGATGATCACCGCGGAGTTGCACGCCCGCACTGCGCTCTAGCCCCACCACCTCACCGCGACGAAAGGCTGACCCATGTCCGAACTACCACCGCCGCCACCGACCACCCGCGCCCGCACCGTCGCCCGATTGGTTCTGGCGGGCGCCATGATCTTCGCCGGATTCAGCCACTTGTTCTGGGCGCGTGAGGAATTCCAGGCTCAGGTACCTCAGTGGGTGCCGATGGATGCCGACGGTGTCGTCATGGCCTCCGGTGGTGTCGAGATCACTCTCGGCGTCGGACTCGCCGTGCTGAACCGGGATCGCGTACTCGTGGGCAGACTTCTCGCCGCGTTCTTCATCCTGATCTTCCCGGGCAACATCGCGCAGTACCTCAATCACGCCGACGGCTTCGGACTGGACAGCGACACCAAGCGGTTCGTGAGGCTCCTGTTCCAGCCCGTGCTGATCGCATGGGCGCTGTGGGCGACCGGAATTCCGCGCTCACAGCGTTGAGTCGTGTCACTCACGCGTCCGGGTTGTCACGCAGGGATTCTGCGACGCTCTTGAGCGCCGCGGTGGCGTCCGACAGGGACCGCACGGTCGAAACCGCTTGCGGCGCAAGCCGGGTCAGCGGCCACAGCATGGCTCCGGTGACCAGCGTCAACACGCCTCTCGCCACCGACTCCGGCACACTCGGCGGGTCCATCAGATCGTTCTCGGCGAAGGGCCCGGCGTCGGCCGATGTCTGCGTCGGGGTGAACTTGCGCAACGACCGGCCGATGCCTCTCAGGGAGTCCACGGCCGCGAGAAGCGAACCGTGGCCGGCACTCTCCTCCCGGAACTCGTCGACAGAGACGCCGAGATGCTCTGCCAGCAGATCATCTCTCGCGAGAGCGATTTCGCCGGCGATCTGCTCTTGATCCGCCGTGTCGGGCACCGCCTCCAGCGCGATGTCGCATTCGCTGTCGAAGCCCAGCGACCGGTTGTTCAGATTCGACGAGCCGATCCGCAGCAGCCGGTCGTCGATCACCATCACCTTGGAGTGAACGTAGACCGGAACACCACCGCGGGCCACGGGCCAGTACACACCCAGGCGTCCGTGCGTGTCCGCATCCCACAGCAGCTGAAGGAGGCGTTGCCTGGCGCTGTCCATCGACTGCTGTTCCAGCCTGCTCTCCGAACTCCGCGGCAGCACGATGATGACCTCGGGCCCATCCGGTTCACGCAGCCGTTCGGCGAGCGCCAGGGCCAAGGTGCGCGCCGCCAGATACTGGTTCTCCAGATAAATCACCTTCTCCGCAGCGGCCACCGCGGCCATGTTGAGTGCCTCGACCTCACGGACCTCCTCGCGCTGCGGCAGCGCGGGCAACGTCCTGGCTATGCCGATCTCGACGTCGCGCAACGGATTTGAGACACCGCGCGGCCAGATCGTGCGTCGCATCGTGATCGGCTCGAGTTGTTCGCCGGTGGCGGCGTGCCAGCGGTAGCGGGCTTGTTCGGCGAGCGCCCGCGCCGCCTCACCGTCACATACTGTCGCCACTTCGTGTCGCGGTCCGTAGGGTTGACCCGCTCCTTTCCTGCGTGAGTCCTTGCCGAGATGTTCCCGGGTATCCCAGCGCCCTAGCGTGAGGTCGATGCCGCCGCAGAACGCCACTGCGTCGTCGACCACCACGATCTTCTGATGGTGGACCGCGCCCGGTGGATGGGCGCCGTCGACCGCGAAGTGCATGCGGGGGTTTGTGATGACGTTGAGCAGGCCGACCGGTGCGACACCGAACCAGAACCCGTCAAACGCCGCCAGCAGCCGCAGATTCGACTTGAGCAGATACACCCGGAGATCGGGCCGGCGCCACACCAGCCAGTGCAGGAAGGGTCCGAGGTGGTTGGGCCCGGGCAGTGTGGCGCCGTCGGCTTCGAATGCCGTTCGGTAATCGAAATCCCATCCGATCAGCATGATCCGATGCTTGGCGCGCAGCATCGCAGACTTCACATCGGCGAGGTAGTCGGCGCCGTCGACGATGCGGCTGAAGCGATCCGCACGCGCAGTTCGCCAGCAGGTGTCGCCGGGCCGCAGAAGTCTCTCGCCTGAGGTGGTGCGCATGGTGTGTCCTCACACTTTCGATACATCTCTGAGTTCAGTCGCGCCGCGGCGCCGCAACCGAACGTCGTCCCACCGTGTTGTGCCTCACAGCGCGTCGATCGCGCTGATCGTCAGTGCGAAAGGTCCCTGCTGCTTGTCGAGAATGTAGACCGCCACCTGATTGATGCGTGACGGATCGAGGTGCGCGGGCGCGTCGGGTGCAGGTCTGAGGCGCATGCCCACCGGTTCGAACCCCGCGACAGGTAGCTCGTAAATGCGCTGCACCGCAGGCTCGGTGCTGAATCGCTGGACGTAGGACCAGGGTTGGCCGACGCTGCCGACCTTCAATAGGTATGTCTTGCCGTCGCCGACGGCGTGTACGCGAAACGATGTGGCCCCCGCCGCCCGTTGCCCGATGTCGGGGTCCTGGGGACTGCGGGCCGATGCGAAGCCGCCGTTGTTCGCCAGCGACACGTCGCCGGAGAACACGAGGCCACCGTCGCCGAAGGCGACTCTCGACGTCGACGCGCCACCCATGACGGGGTCGTTGACCGTGGTCCAGCCGGCGACCGCGCCGGCGTCCGTGAGGTCGACGAGAACGGCACCGCCGGGGGACGATCCGGACGTTCCGCAGGACGCACTCAGAAGCGCCGCGCAAACGATCGCGAAACCAGCCATGCGACAACGGAACCCGGGGGCGAGGTGTCGAGCGTCATCCGTGTGCGACATCAGCACCGACCCGGATCGGCGCCCATCTCGCGGCTGCGCATCGGCATCCCGTCGATCAATGCATAGATGGCGCGAAGGTCCGGTATCTCACCGACGCGCCGCTTCTCGCCGCCGTCCTTTCCGATCAACAGCACGGTGAACGCGCTTTCCTCGATCGCGAACTGATCCCGCAGCCGCTGCGACTGAGCAGCGTCGATCACCTGGCCGTCGAGCGTGCTGACGCCGTCAGACACCACCTGAGCGAGCACCATCTCGCGGGTCTCGAAGTCACAGCGGGTCGCCTCGATGCGGCTCACCGTCTCGGTCAGCCTCGGGTCGCGTTCCGTAGGGGCGAAAATGAGCAGCGGACGACGTTCCCAGCGGTAGTCGCCGAGCTCGGCCGCCCACGCCGCACCTGACCCGAAGCAAGCACCCGCCACCAAGACGGCAAGCACCACCGCCAACTCCCGGACACCGCGACTCGCCTTCATAGCGTCTCCATCCTCACCAAGGCGTACTCGATTGTCGACGACGGTCCTGTAAAAAACCACCGCCGGACGTGGCGAATGTGAGCCTGTGACGTCAAGATCGGACCACAGTTCCGAGCCATCCCGCTGGTGGAGGAGGTACCGATGGTGGCGAGCAGCGAAGACCATCGAGGCCGGCCATGGTCACGATCGACGAGTTCTCGCGCGTAATCTCCGCGATCTACGCGGCGCCGCGCGTTCGGTGATGGCGATTACCGTGCCCGAGGAGATAAGCACGCTCTACCGCAGAATTGGTCGCACTGACCAAACATTCGAGTTCTCCACGGACTTCATGCGCCCCTTCGACATGTGCGACGGTCTGTTCCTGCGGTTGGCCGTCGGCGCGACACCCACGTGCTTTCTGGCCGTGGCCCCGACGCGGAGCCGCCCCTTCGAGACGGCCGGCCGTTCCGCATCTTCAGCAGGCGTTGCGCACACAACAGCAGTTCGTCGAACTGTCCTGTAGCGCTGAGGGTGTCACTGCGGTCATCGACACCATCCGTCACGGTATCGTGCTTGTCGACGCGAATCACACTGTCGTGCAGATCAACTCGGCCGCCGAGCGGATCCTAACCGCCGATGACGGGCTGTACCTGCGTTCCGGGCGTATCCAGACGTCCCGCGGATCCATGAGCGACCCTCTGCGGATCAGCATCGGTCGCGCGTGTAACGCGCAGGCGAGCGGCGTCTGTGAGGCGACTCGCTCATGTGCACCCGCCCCTCGGGTAAGCGTCCCTACATCATTTATGTGCTGCCGCTGACCGATATCGGACGACATGGCCTTGTCGCTCGCCACCGTCAAGCCTGGCATGCAGCACATCTTCGACAAGACCGATACGCACCGACTAGCCGAGCTCGTTCGCCTGCTGCTGGCCATCACACCGTAGATGCAGTGATTAATTCGGGCCGGGATACAACGCAACCGACGATCACGCAACGCAGAATCCGGGGTGCGTCAGGGCTTCTCGAACTCGATGAGGTCGTGCGGCACGACCGAGAAGGTGCGACCGGTGGGTCGCAACCCCGCGGCGGTCGACAAGTCGCAGAGTTCGGCTTCGGAGCGTAGCCGCCCGCCGTCGCGCTGGGTCATCGTGTGCAGATCGAGCAACGGGGAGAACGGGTTCGGGCGATGGCGGGGCTGCAGGTATTCGACGATCACCAGCTTGCTCTTCCGTGGCATACCCGACGCGACCGCCGAGAGGATCTTCGCGCAGCGCTCGTCGTCCCAGTCGTGCAGCACGTCCTTGAGCACGTAGACGTCGGCGGTGGCGTCGATGGCGCGGAAGATGTCTCCCTCTACGCAGTCGATACGATCGGCGATATCGCGTTCGGCCAGAAAGCGTTCCGCCTCCCGGATCATCCCTGCGCTGTCCACGAGGATTCCGCGCGGCTTCGCACGCGACTCGGTCACGATGACCGACAACAGGGTGCCGATGCCGCCGGCCACGTCGCACACGACGCCGTTGTCCGGCCATGGATAAACCCGGGCGAGGCTGTGGGCGATGATCCCGGTGGCCTGTCGCATCGTGGCGGCGAAGATCTGCTCCTCGTCCGGATGCGTGGCATACCATTCCCACACCGACATGCCGTGCACGATCTCGAACGCGCTCCGGCCGCTGCGCACGCTCTGCGCCAGACCGCCCCACGCGTCCATGGTCGATCGCATTCCCTTGTAGCGCATCCACGCTCGCAGCGACGCGGGATGGTCGCCACGCAGGACCGCCCCCATGGGCGTCAGTGTGGCCGCGCCCGTCCGCCGATCGAGGCGGCACAGGCCGCAGGCTGCCGCGCCACGGAGCAGGCGATGGGTGCTCTCCTCGTCCGAGCCGACGCGGGCGGAGATCTGTGCAGCGGTCAACGGTCCATCGGCCAGCGCGTCGGCGATCCCGAGTTCGGCGACGGCTGCGGCGATCTGAACGACCGCCACGCCCTCCCCGACATCGAGCATCGCGAATTGCGGCGGCACCATCTTGTCCGCCAACCGCTTGATCGCGCGTCGCACAGCGAGCGTGGCCAGGACGACGGGAAGGGGCGTCGACGACATCCGTGCAGGGTACTCGCGCTCCAGGTACTCAGCGGGTAGGAATCGGGTCCCGCGTGCTGCGCCGAAAATCGCGCGGGTTCATGCCGCGCACCCGCTTGAACGCCGCGCTGAATGCGAAGGGGTCCGCATAGCCGACCGAACGACCCACCTCCGCGATCGAGGATCCTGGCTCCTCGACCAGCCGGTCCACCGCCATGGCCATTCGCCACTGAGTCAGATAGGTCAGTGGGGCCTCTCCCACAAGATCGGCGAAGCGTTTCGCCAGCGTCGAGCGTGAGACCCCCGTGCGGTCGGCGAGTGACGCGACCGTCCACGGCGCCGCGGGATCGCTGTGCAGCAGGCGTAAGGCATCGCCGACCACCGGATCACGCTGAGCTGCCCACCAGGCCGGCGGTTCACCGCCGGGCCGGTCGAACCACTCGCGAATGGTGCACACCAGCATCCAGTCCAACAGCCGGTCCAGGACCACCTGCTGTCCGGGCACGTCGAGGGCGACCTCCGCTGCGAGGTGGTCGAGGACGGCGTCACCTGTCCCGCCGGCTTCGACCCGCAGCACCACGGGCAGCGCCTCCAACAGCCGGCGGCTGATCTCACCGCGCACGGGATAGGCGCCCACGATGAGCGTCGTCGCACCGTCGCCTGCCCCGGTGTCATGCCACCCGAGGCGGTGCCGCGTGCCGCCCTGTTCCGGCGTGGCGCAGAACTCGCCGCAGTCGACCGGCTCGGCACGTGTCCCGATCTCGTCGACGAAGGTGAAGGTGCCCGGCCCGCGCACCACCACGGTCTCGTAGGACTTCAGCTGCTGCGGTTCGCCGTGCTCGGGAACGATCCACCCGCCGCCGCCGAGCACGGCGCACAGGGTGAGCGGTGCGCCGTCGACGAAGTGCAGCGCCCACGGCGGGGTCAACAGAGTGCTGCCGAACAGCGAGCCGTGCGCCCGCACACCACGGAACAGGTCACCGAAAGCATCCACACCGCCCAGGCTAGACGATCACACAGGTAATTTGGCCTCTGAACTATGTACGAGTCCGACAAACTGGCGTTGACTCGAACCCATGACTACTTCGACCACCCTTGTCCTCGGCGCCAGCGGCAAAACCGGACGACGGGTCGCTGCCCGGCTCCGCCTGAAAGGTGTGCCTGTCCGTGCCGCGTCTCGGCGCAGTGCCACTCCGTTCGATTGGGCTGACCCGTCTGGCTGGGACGCGGTGCTCGACGGCGTCGAAACGGCGTACGTGGTGCCGCCCTCGGTGCTCGGGCCCGTCCACGACTTCACGGCGCGGGCCGCTGCGGCAGGGGTGCGGCACCTGGTCCTGCTGTCGGGGCGCGGCGCCGACACCTGGGGTGATTCCCCGTTCGGTCGCGACATGCGCGATGCCGAGGACGCCGTGCGCAGTTCCGGCCTGCCGTGGACAATCCTGCGCCCCAACAACTTTGCACAGAATTTCGACGAGGAGCTCTGGCACGGTCCGCTGCTCACCGGTGAGCTCGCGTTGCCCGCGGGGGATGTCCCCGAACCGTTCATCGATCTGGAGGATGTCGCCGACGTCGCGGCATGCGTGCTCATCGATCCCGATCGGCACGTCGGACGCGTCTACGAGCTGAGTGGTCCCCGATCGATCACCTTCGATGAGGCCGTCGAGCTCATCTCCCGCGCCACCGGGCAGCCGACGATCTACCGGCGCATCGCCCCCGACGAGTACGTCGACGCGCTGGCCGCCGACGGTGTCGATCGGGGGTCCGCCGAGCACGTGGCCGAGATGTTCGTCCTGATGGAGAGCGGCGTGATCGCCTCGACGACGCGGGACGTCGAACAAGTCCTCGGGCGGCCGGCGCGCACGTTCGAGGACTATGTCCTGCGGGTGGCGGTCACCGGGGTATGGGCGCGATGAGCGCCGTCCCCGACCGACTTGTCGGAGGGCACGGCTAGCGTCGTCAGGTCAGGACCCCCGATGAGCCTTGGGAGCGGGGATGCTTTTTCTCAACATCCGCATCGGGGGCCCTGCCTGGAAGCAGCAGCCTGCCCACAACTCGTGTGGGCAACGCGGCTGACCCCCGAGCCCTCTGTTCCCACTTTGACGGATACCTAGACCTTGCCGCCCGGGAAAATCGTCTTCACGGCCTGGGTGATGTTGTCGCGCGCCGCGGCTTCTGACGTGGGGTCCAACGAGCCGATCGCCATCACGTAACGCCTGTCGGTGCCGATCACACCGGTCGAGACGTGCAGCTGGTTGCCGCCGTTCCAGCAGCAGAACCAGCCCTGTTTCACGGCAACCGGCTCGGCGTACAGACCATCCGGGATGCCGAAACGTTGCGGGTATCCGTCGAGTCCCGTCGGCGTGGATCGAGCCAGGTTGCCGAGGATGATGTCGGCCTGCTCCGGCGGCAGCCCACCGCTTCCGTTGAGCAGCATGTCGTAGTAACGCACGAGATCGCTTGCGGTGCTGGTGGTCACGTCCCAATGCCCGTTCCACGGTGCCGTCGTGCCGCCCAATCCGTACCGTGCCTTCACGCGCGCGATGATGGCGTCGCCGCCACTGCGGTCCCAGAACGTCTGCGCCGCGCTGTCGTCGGACGAGCGCAGCATCCGGTCGAGCGCCGCACGGTCGTCGGCCGACAGTGTGGTCTTGCCCTCCGCCTCCTGCAGCAGCAGGTCATCGGCGATGAACAGCTTCACCACGGACGCGATCGGGAAGGACGAGTTCGCGCCGCTGGAGGCGATCTGGCCGGTGGTGCGGTCCAGCACCGCGGTGTCGATCTCGGCTCCGGACGCGGCGGCGTCGGCGGAGGCCTGTTTGACGCGGGCATCGAGGCCGGGCAGCGGCGCCGTCGGTTGTGCCGGAGGAGCCTGCGGCGCGATGACCGGCGCCTGCGGGATGTCCGCGGCCGGAGGAGTGCCATAGACCCGCGCCTCGCAGCCGTTGGCGAGAAGCGCCACCGAGACGAGCGCCATCGCCGTCATGGTGCGTTTGAGCAGCTGCCAAGGCATGGGTTCCTCCAAAACGACGGTGAAGCAGGCGATCGACCTGCGCCTACCGGTTACCCAGCCTAAGCATCGTCAACCGAGGTGGCATGCCGTCGCCTGCCGCTCACCCTCGGACGAGTAGACATCCTCGGCCGCAGTTCGTAGCCTTTCCGAGACATCGACGGCCGGGCCGACAGCGGTCCTCAATCCGAAGGATCGTGACAATCCGCGTGACCGGGATGCGCCACACTTTTCGGCGATCGATGTGCGGCCTGGCGGCCGCCGGCCTCGTGCTCGCGCTGCCTACCGGCGGCGTCAATGCAGATCCCGCTGCCGACGCGCTGGCCAAACTCAACGAGTTGTCCCAACAGGCCGTGCAGAGTCGCGAAGCCGTGACCGCAGCCCAGCGGGAGGCCGACACCAAGCTTGTCGAACAGACCGCGGCCGTCGACCGGCACCGCGCCGACCTGGCCGCCCTGGACCGCGCCAACTCCGAGTTGGAGCCCTACCAGGCGGCCGTGAACCGCATCGCCGCGATGGACTACATGAGCGGACGCGACGGTGAGTTCGCGGGGCTGCTGACCGCCGCGTCCCCGCAGCAGCTCATCGATCGGCTGTCGATGCAGCGCACCGTCGGCGTCCGGATCTCAGACCAGATGAGGGCCTATCACTCGGCCAGAGAGCGCGCGGCCGCCGCTGCCCGGACGTCCGAGAAGTCTGCCGCCGATGCCGGCGCCGCGGTCGAGTCGGCCGAAGCGGTCCGTGCCGAACTGCAGGCCAAACTCAGCGAGCTGCTGCGTCAGATCGCCGCCGCGGAGGCGCAGTACGCGGCACTGACCCCGCAGCAGCGGGCGATTGTCGACAGCGCGCCCCTGCCCGCCGCTCTTCCTGCGATTCCGCCCGGCGACGTCGCACCGCCGCCGGCCGCCCTTCCGGAGATCCCGGAGGCGTTGCCCGTCGGCGTCGCCTATGAGGCCGGGCTGCAACCCAATGCGGTTCTGGCAGCCCGCGCCGTCAGCCACCAATTCCCTCAGGTCTCCGACATCGACGGTGTGCGGCCCGATTCCAAGCCGTGGCATCCCAGCGGACTGGCGATCGACATCATGATCCCGAACCCGGACAGCCCCGCGGGCATCGCGCTCGGAGACCAGATACTGGCGTTCGCGATGAGCAACGCGGGCCGGTTCGGGCTCCAGGACGTGATCTGGCGCGGCACCTATTACACGCCCGCCGGCCCCCAGTCTTCAGGCTACGGCCACTACGACCACGTGCACATCACGGTGACCCCGCGCCGCTAGGCGGTGCGCGCGCTCCACTCCGCGGTGCGCTCGGGTGTCGCCTCCGCGAGTGCCCGACGCGTCCGCTCGGCGTCGAAGTCCTTGCCGTACACCGGAGTTCCGGGTTGTTGTCGCCAGGACTCCGAGATCGGGCCCGCGTCGACGGGGTCGAATCCGAGTGCGTCGACGATGTCGTGCACCAGATCGCGGCCCGCGCCGTCCTCGCCCGCGACGGGAAGCGCGATCCGGTCCGGTGTCCCGCTGGGCTTTCCACGTTCGAGCAGGTGCTTCCAGGAGATGCCGTTGAAGACCTTGTAAACAGGCGCGCCGATCTGCTCGGCCACCCAGGCGCTCTCGACCTGGCCGTCCTCGATGCCGGCGATCTCGCCGTCTCGCTGCTGCGGGTAATAGTTGTTGGTCTCGATCACGGGCGCGCCCGGCTTGCGCGCGTCGACGATCCCGTCGGCGAGGCCGGGCACGTTCTTCTGCGGGATGCTCACGATGACGAGGTCGGCGTCGGCGGCGGCATCCTTGGCCCATACCGCCGTCGCACCGGTCTCGCGCGCGAGGTCTGCCAGGGTTTCCGGGGCCCGCGAGTTCGCCACGCGCACCTCATGTCCGAGGTCGCGGAGCCGACGGGTCAACGTGCCGCCGATGTGTCCCGCGCCGATGATGCCGATCTTCATACGTCGGCTCAACGGCGACGGTCAGGCCGGTATTCCTGATCCGTGGTCAGGGGTGGAGGTTCCATTGGCCGCAATCCTGGGCCAGCACGTCGTTGACATCGACCCGGATGCCGCCGACCACCGGGCCGGGATTCGACGCGGTGTCGATGATCCGCTGATAGAGCACAGCGCCGGGATAGATCTGGCCGTTGGACCAGGACCGGGTCTGCCAGGCCCAGACTCGCCCGGGGGTCGCCGACCTGCCGATGACGCCGTCGGTCGCGGCCCAGGTGCACGGGCGGATGCCGGCGTAGATTCCGGTGCGCTGCACTCCGATGACCGAGTTGATGCCGCGAAACCACGGCAGCGCCAGCCTGATCCACGTGTCCCGGTCGATGTCGTCGTCGACGCTGAAGAAGATCGGCGCACTCTGGCCCCCGCCTGCCGCACTGTGCAACGCCCACCCGGTGCGGGCATCCGCGACGCCCCCGGCGAATCCGCGGGTGAAGTCCGACGGCGCCGTTCCGCCCGGCTTCCCGTACTGGTAATTGCTGACGATCACCAGACCCGCGGCGGTCAGCTGCTTCGCGTAGGGCAAGGTGATCGGCTTGGCGCCGAAGTTCGAGCCGGGCCGCGACGTCGAGACGTAATTGATCACTCCGGCATGGCCGGCCGCGCGGATGTCCTGCGCCGGGATCTGGCGCATCGCAAAGTCGATCAGCGTGGGAGCGGCGGCCGACGCCGCGGGCGGGCGGACCGCCGATGCCGCACCGAATCCGGCCAAAGCCGTTGCGGCGGCGGCGTAGCGCAGCGCGTCACGCCGGGAGATCGACACGCGGCGATGTTAACAACGTGATTGTTGTGACTCGGGAAACCGCCCCCGGCGACACGCCGGTGGCCTCAGCCGACGGCCCACAGCCCCAGGCTGAGCGCAAAGGCGCTCAGGCCCAGCGTGGTCTCCATCACCGTCCATGTCTTCAACGTCGTCTTCACATCCATCCCGAAGAACCGGCTGACCAACCAGAAGCCGGAATCGTTGACGTGGGACAGCACGGTCGCGCCCGCCGCAATGGCGACCACCAGCGCGGTGAGCTGGACGTTGCTGAGATCGGCGGCGGCTACGGAGGCACTGAGGAGGCCGGCGGTCGTCGTCAACGCGACGGTGGCCGAACCCTGCGCGACGCGCAGCAGCGTCGAGATGAGGAACGCCTGAAGGATCAGCGAGAAGCCGAGGTTCGACAGCGAGCCGCTGAGGGCATCGCCGATACCGCTGGTCCGCAGCACCCCGCCGAACATGCCGCCCGCGCCGGTGATGAGGATGATCGCGCAGATCGGGCCGAGGGCGCTGTCGAGGATGTCGCTGACATCAGCCATCGAGCGGCCCCGCAGGCCGAGCACCAGCGTCGCCACGATCACGGTGATCAGCAATGCAATCGACGTGGTACCGATCAGTTTGAGGAACTCAGCCCACGTCGCTCCCTCTTCGATGACGCCGGCTGTCATGAGGGTGTCGACGACGGTGTTGCACGAGATCAGCACGAACGGAAGCAGCAGCACGCCGAGGACGGTCAGGAAGGAGGGCGCGGTCCGGGTGCCCGCCCTGCCCGCCGTACCGGCCGCGTCGGCATCGACGCCGTCGGCGTCGGCGCTGGTGATGTCGCGTCCGCCGTTGATCTCGCCGAACAGCGAGGTGGGGATGTCGACGTGCACGCGCCGACCGAGGGCCTGCGAGACGAGGAATGCGCCGACGTACCAGGACACGATGGCAACCGGGACACCGATGAGCAGCGTCAAACCGATGTTGGCGCCGAGCAATTCGGACGCCGCCACCGGGCCCGGGTGCGGCGGAACCAGCGCGTGCATGGCGGCGAACGCACCCGCGGCGGGGAACGCATACAAGATCACCGAGCCGCCGAAGCGCCGCGCGACCGTGATGATGATGGGCAGGAAGACGACGAGCCCGGCGTCGAAGAAGATCGGGAAGCCGAACAGCAGGGCGGCGACGCCCAGCGCCAACGGGGCTCGCTTCTCCCCGAATCGGCCGATCAGCGTATCGGCGAGAACCTGTGCGCCGCCGGTGATCTCGAGCAGTCTGCCGATCATCACCCCGAATCCGACGAGCAGGGCCACCGAACCGAGCGTGTTGGAGAAGCCGGTCGTCAGCGCGCTCGGGACGTCGGCGACGGGGATCCCCGCGGCCAGCGCCGTCAATGCGCTGACCAGCACCAGCGCCACGAACGCGTGCAGTTTGACCTTGATGATCAGGAACAGCAGCAGTGCAACGGCACCGGCGGCGATCAAGAGCAGAGTCGTGGTCCCGTATGCCGGGTCAATGGCTTCCATGTAAATCCCTTTCGACCGTGATGTCAGCGCGTCGGATCGTTCGTGGTGGCGATATAGCTGTCGATGACGGAATCGATGCTCTGGTCGACGTCGATGGCGACACCGCGCTCATCGGGCTCCAGAGGTTGCAGCGTCTCGAACTGGGAGGCCAGCAGGGCAGCGGGCATGAAGTGTCCCGGCCTGCTCGCCTGTCGCCGGCCGATCGTCTCGGGAGAGCCCACCAGATGCAGGAATTCGATCTCGGCGCAGTGCTGCCGCAACTGGTCGCGGTAGACGCGCTTGAGAGCCGAACAGCTCATCACGCCGCCGTCGGGGTGCTGCGCCAGCCACTCACCGATCGCCTCGAGCCACGGGTACCGGTCCGTGTCGTCGAGGGGATGGCCGGCGGTCATCTTGGCGATGTTCGCCGGGGGATGAAAGTCGTCGGCGTCGGCGAACGGGACTCGCAGTCGCTGAGCGAGTGCGGCACCGACGGTCGACTTCCCCGAACCCGAGACCCCCATGACAACGATTGGTGACGGCATGACCTCTTACCCGTTCGATGTGCCTGACATCACACAGCATGGCTCAATCATCATACGATTGCAAGGGGTGTCTTTGAGAAAGTCGCGTTATAGCTTCCGCGCATACGACAATCTGGCATCATTCAGCAATGCATCGGTCCTACGGCGGCGCCCGTCACGGCAGTCTGCTGACCGCTCTGGGGACCGCCATCGTGTCCGGCCAATACCCGCCCGGCCGGGTTATCACTCTCGACGGGGTGAACGCCGAGCACCGCGTGTCGCGCAGCGTCGCGCGCGAGGCCATCCGGGTGCTCGAGTCGATGGGAATGGTCGAATCCCGGCGCCGGGTCGGGATCACCGTGCAGCCGGCCGAGAAGTGGAACGTCTTCGATCCGATGCTGATCCGGTGGCGACTGGATGTCGGGGACCGTGCCGCACTGTTGACCTCGCTGTCGGAGCTGCGCCTCGGCTTCGAGCCTGCGGCGGCAGCTTTGGCCGCGCAGCGGGCGACCCCGCATCAGTGCCGGATCATGGCCTCCGCCGTGTCCGACATGGTGGTGCACGGCCGGTCCGGGGACCTCGACTCATACCTGTTGGCGGACAAGCTTTTCCATCAAACACTGCTGGAGGCCAGCGGGAACGAGATGTTCCGGGCGCTGACCGGGGTGGTCGACGAGGTGCTCACCGGACGCACCCAGCACGGGATGATGCCGGCCAAGCCCGAGATCGCCGCGATCGCCCTTCATGACGAGGTCGCGCGCGCCATCAGGATGGGCGAGGCGAAGGAAGCCGAGCAGGCGATGCGCGCCATCATCGACGAGGCCGCCTCGGCGGTGGCCGACGAAATGCAGGCGCCCTGACCCGCGGCCACCACAATGGGTGAGGTGGACCCCGACATCCGCGTCTACTCGTCCCGTGTGCACAACCTGAAATCCGTCGACCTTGCCGCCCCGCGCGACTCGTTCGTGGCGTTCACCGGGGTGTCCGGGTCCGGAAAGTCGTCGCTGGCGTTCGGCACCATCTATGCCGAGGCCCAGCGCCGCTACTTCGAATCGGTCGCGCCCTACGCTCGTCGATTGCTGCTGCCCCAGGACGCTCCGAAAGTCGATGACATCACCGGCCTGCCGCCTGCGGTCGCGCTGCAACAGCGGCGCGGCACCGCGACGTCGCGGTCGACGGTCGGCACCGTCACCACGCTGTCGAACCTGCTGCGCATGCTGTTCTCCCGCGCCGGGACCTATCCGCCCGGAGCCACCGAGCGGCTCGACTCCGATGCGTTCTCGCCGAACACGACGATCGGGGCGTGTCCGGAATGCCACGGCCTGGGGCGCATCCACGAGGTGACCGAGCAGACGCTGGTGCCGGATCCGTCGCTGACGATCCGCGAGGGCGCGGTGGCGGCCTGGCCCGGGGCCTGGCAGGGGCAGAACCTGCGCGACATCCTCATCACACTCGGCTACGACATCGACAAGCCATGGCGCACCTTGACCAAGCGGCAACGGGATTGGATCCTGTTCACCGACGACCAGCCCACCGTGGAGGTCAACCCGAGCCGGCATCCGGTCACCGCGGACTACTACTACAACGGCACCTTTTCCAGCGCCGAGCGCCACGTCCGCCACACGCTGGCCAACTCGCAGAGCGCGGCGATGCGCCGCCGCGTCCTGCAGTTCGTGCACAGCACCGACTGCCCGGTGTGCAGCGGCTCCGGGCTGCGACCCGAGGCGCTCGCGGTCACCTTCGCCGGCCGCACCATCGCCGAGATGGTGGCCCTGCCGCTGACCGTGCTCGCCGAGGTGCTGTCGGCGACGGCCGCCAGGACGGAGTTCGCCGCGGCCTATGAGTCCACCGAATCAGGTGAATTCACCGAAGTGGCAACCATGATCGCCGCCGATCTGGTGGCCCGCATCGGCGTGCTCGTCGATCTGGGACTGGGATACCTGAGCCTGCAGCGCCGCACGCCGACGGTCTCGCCAGGTGAACTGCAGCGCCTGCGGCTGGCCACCCAGCTGCGAGCCGGGCTCTTCGGCGTTCTCTACGTGCTCGACGAGCCGTCGGCAGGCCTTCATCCCGCCGACGCCGAACCGCTCCTGGACGTGCTCGACCGCCTTCGGCGCGCCGGGAACTCGCTGTTCGTCGTCGAACACGACATGGACGTGGTGCGTCGCGCGGACTGGGTCGTCGACGTCGGTCCCGGCGCCGGCGAGCTCGGCGGTGATGTGCTCTACAGCGGGCCGGTGGCGGGCCTTGCGGGCATCGAGCCCTCCGTCACCCGGCGGTACCTGTTCGCCGACGGAGCACCACCGCGGCGCACGACGCGTGCACCGACCGGCGTCATGCGATTGCGCGGCATCACTTTTCACAACCTCCGGAATGTCGACGTCGACATCCCGCTGGGTGCCTTCGTCGCCGTCACCGGCGTGTCGGGGTCGGGCAAGTCCACGCTGGTCTGCAAGGTTCTGGGCGACGTGCTGGCCAGGCAGCTGGGCAACTCCGCGGAGCCCGCCGACGACGCCGCCGACGCCGATGCCGAACTCCTCGACATCGACGTCGATTCCAGTGTCGGGGTGACCGTCGACGGCGCCGAGACAATCGACCGTCTCGTCACGGTGGATCAACGGCCTATCGGGCGCACCCCACGGTCCAATCTCGCTACCTACACAGGGCTTTTTGATGCCGTCCGCAAGGCGTTCGCAGGCACTGCCGAGGCGCGTCGGCGGGGCTGGAGCGCGGGCCGGTTCTCCTTCAACGTCGCCGAGGGCCGCTGCGCCACCTGTCAGGGCGAGGGCTTCGTTTCGGTGGAACTGTTGTTCCTCCCGGGCACGTATGCCACCTGCCCGACCTGTGGCGGGGCGCGCTACTCCGAGGAGACGCTCGAGGTCACCTACCGTGATCGCACGATCGCCGACGTGCTGGCCCAGACCGTCGACGACGCCGCCGAGTTCCTGAACGACCTGCCGGGAGCCGCACGTAGTTTGGCGACGCTGCGCGAAGTCGGGCTCGGTTACCTGCGGTTGGGACAACCGGCGACCGAACTGTCCGGCGGCGAGGCGCAACGCATCAAACTGGCCACCGAGTTGCAGCGGGCCAAACGCGGCCACACGCTGTATGTCCTCGACGAGCCCACCACCGGACTGCACCCGGCCGATGTCGAACTGCTGGAACGCCAGCTGCATCGGCTTGTCGACGCCGGTAATACCGTCCTGGTCGCCGAACACGACATGTCGGTGGTGGCCAACGCGGATCACGTCATCGACCTCGGACCCGGTGGCGGGGACGACGGAGGTGCCGTCGTGGTCGCAGGCCCGCCTGCGGTGGTCGCCGCCGACACGGTGAGCCGGACCGCACCGTATCTTGCCGCCCGGTTGGGCATGACCTAGTTGCCGTAAAGATGAAGGGCGCGTGCGGTTTCGGTGGCCACGCGGCCGCTCAGGGTGGTGATCGGTGGCCCGCCCCGCTGATGGATCACATTCGCCAGGATCGCCACGTAGGTGTTCGATCCCGGGTCCATCCACAGCGTGACGCCGGTGAACCCCGTGTGGCCGAAGCTCCCGACCGGGAACACGGCGCCGCGCGGTCCTGAGTGCGGGGTGTCGATGTCCCAGCCGAACCCCCGCAGATTCTGCCCGGGCACGGGCGAGCCGGGCTGCTGCGGCGTCGTCATCAGTTGCGCGCTCGCGGGCGTCAGCGAAAAGGTGCTGGGGCGGTTGGCAACCCGATCGAGGAGCGCCTGTGCGAAGCGGCCCAGATCGTGCACGGTCGTGAACACTCCGGCGCTGCCGGCCACTCCGCCCATCCGGCGCGCCGTCGGGTCGTGCACGGTGCCGCGCAGCAGACGCCCGTAGTCGGGGTTCAGGCCCGGGGTGTCCTCGTCGCGGGCCGTGGGTGCGATGCGTGCGAGCAGGTCGGTGCTCCACGTCCCCGGTGGGCAATGGCTCTCTGTCGATCCGTCACAGGCTTTGGCGGCGGGCAGATAGCGGGTGTCCGACATGCCCAGTGGGCCGAAGACGTTGTCGTGGACGTAGACGTCCTCGGGCTCGCCGGTGAGCTTCTCCAGCAGCGCGCCGAGGATGATGAAGTTGATGTCGGAATAGTGAAAGCGTTCTCCGGGATCGAACACCACCCATGCGGCGAGCGCGCGGCGAATGCCGTCTGCCTTGTCGGGCCTTACCAATCCCCAGGGGCCGTCCAGACTCAGATCTCCGGCGATGCCCGAGGTGTGGGTGAGCAGCATCCGTAGGGTCACCTGAGCCCGGCGCGGATCGCCGGCAGGGTTGAAGCCGGGCAGGTATGTCTGCACCGGCTCGTCGATCTGCACCAGGCCCCGTTCGTGGAGCTGCATGACCGCGGTCGCGGTCGCGAGGCTCTTCGTCAAGGAGGCCACGTCGAAGAGGGTGTCCTCGGTCATCGGCTCGGCCGCGGCGGGCGCACCGTCGAGTCCCGGCTCCCCGGCGAGCTTGCGCACGCCGAACGCCTGCCGGAAGACGACGTTGCCTCCGTGTCCGACCTGGACGACGGCCCCCGGCAATCGGTGCGCAGCGACGGCCTCCTCGATGAGCCGCGAGACGGGGGAGAAGTCACCGATCGGGGTGACCTCGGCGACGGTGGGTGTCGGCGACGCGGTCGTCGCAGCGGTGGTGGTCGGTGTGCCGGTGGCGCGTGGCGCGGGCGCAGGCGCGGACTGCCCGCAGCCGGAGAGGAGAACGCACATGACGATCCCGCCGGCATGGAGCCGGCGAAGACGCGAGCGTGCGGTCGTCACGGCTCGAACGTAGTCCTTCCGCCGGTCAGCTTCGCTACCGTGGATTGATGAGGAAGATCGGATCCGCAGGTGCCGTCGTGGCGGCGTTGTCCGTCGTGGCCATCGGTGTCGCCGGGCCGGCTCACGCTGACGACGACGGCTGGGGCTTCGGCGGGCCGCAGGTCAACTACGGCTATCAGTTCTACTACCCCCGCAACGACAACCCGTGGCTCAACCAGATGTTCCCCTCGGCGAAGGTGCCGAAGGTCGATACGTCCGTGCGCAACTGACCGCCAGGGGCTATCCCGCCGGTGTCACATCCGACCCCGACCCCTTGGTGGACGCCTTCGCGCGCTTCTCGGCGCGCACGGCCCGCGTGCCGCGCACGAACCCCGTCGCCGAGATCGACGCCGACACCAGAGCGTTCTCGCCGTTGACGAACGGGTGGAAGCCGACGCCGGCACCGCCGCGACCCTTCACCGGGATGTCCGCGACTTCGGTGACCTTCCAGCCCTTTTCGGAGATCGACAGGATGGCTTCGCCGTTCCCACCCGAGATCGGCAGCGCCGCGATGACCGCGTCTTCCGGGTCCCCGGCCGTCAACTTCACGCCCGCCACACCATTGCCCGCGGCACCCTGTGGGTTCACGGCGGCGGGGTCGATCCGCAGGATCTTGCCGCGCCGCGTCACCAGCGCCAGGTGGTGGCCGTCGGCCAGCACACCGGAGCGCAGGAGGCCGGTGATGTCGGGTGCGACCGGGATGTCGCGGATCTTGAACGGCAGCCCACCGCCGGTGGTGAACTTGATGCGTCCGTCGGTCCAGACCGCCCAGCCCAGACCCGAGGTGAGCAGGTCACCGTGACTGTCGGAGAACACCCCACGGTCGTCGAGGCGCCATGCGGCATTGACCTTCCGCTCGCGCGGCCCGTCGTCGTCGGCGCCGGCGGTGACGGGCGTGGCGTCGACGTCCAGGACGGTGCGCCGGTCGAATTCGGGCCCCTTGAACAGTTTCGCTGTCTCCACCAGCTCCTGGTCGATGACCTTGCGGCGGGCGTCAGGGTTGGACACCAGCTCGGTCAGCTCGGCGAATTCGGCGTCGAGCTTGTCCGCCTCGGCCTGTAGCTCGATCACGTCGAGCTTGGTCAGACGCCGCAGTTGCAGCGCCAGAACATAATTGGCCTGCTCTTCGTCGATCGAGAACCGCTCCTGCAGCCCGCGGCGGGCGTCGTCGACCGTGTCGGAACCGCGGATCACCGCTACCGCGGCGTCGATGTCCAGATGGATCTTCATCAGGCCGGCGACCAGATGGCGGCGTGCGGTGACCTTGTCCAGCCGATATTCGCTGCGCCGCAACACCACTGAATCACGCAGATGCAGGAACGCGGAGATCAACTCCCGCACCGACCACCAGCGGGGTACCCGGTCTTCGTCGAGGGCGACGAGGCTCGCGGCGAACGTCGACTCCAGCGGTGTCAGAGCCAGCAGTTGATCGCGGATCTGTTCGGCGCTGTGCCCGCGTTTGGCGGTGACGACGATCCGCAGCCCGTTGCGGCGGTCGGTCAGGTCGGACATGTCGGCGACACCCGACATCTCACCGGACTCGACGAGCGCGCGGATCCTGTCCTGCACCGTGTTGCTCGCGACCCCGGGCGGCAACTCCGTGATGACACAGTTCTTGCCGTCGACGGACACCGTGCCGCGCACGGTGAATGCGCCCCGGCCGGTCGTGATGTACTCGCGCAGCCCGGCGGTACCCACCACGGTGGCCCCGCATCCCCAGTCCGGACCGGGGATCAGTTTGACCAGCCTGTCGTCGGTCATGTTGGGGGTCTTCAGCAGAGCCCGGCACGCCGCCATGACCTCGCGCGGATTGTGCGCCGGAACCTTGGTGGCCCAGCCCTCGGCGATACCCACGGCACCGTTGCAGAGCAGCACCGGCCACTGCGCGGGCAGCATAGTCGGTTCGGTCCACTCGCCGTCGAACGTCTGCACCATCGGTACGGCGTGGTCGTTCAGTTCGGCGGTCAGCGCCGCTCCTTGTGCCGACAGCCGCATCTCGGTGTAGCGGTCCGCCGCCGGGATGTCACCCTGGATCCGCGGGAACGCACCCTGCCCGTCGATGACCTTCACGCGCTGGAACTCCGCGGCCATCAGCGCCGCGGCCCCGTACATCGACGCGCCGCCATGGGGGTGCAGGTTGCCGGTGACGGCCGAGCAGATCTTCGACGACTTCTGCGGCTTGTTTCCGGGTTGCAGCCCCGATTCGTGCATCTGGTACAGCAGGCGCCGCTGACCGGGCTTGAGCCCGTCGAATGCCGACGGGATGGCACGATCGCTGACGCTGTAGAGCGCGAACGTCAGCTGGTAGTGGTTCCAGTAGTCGTCGGCGCTCTGGTCGAGAACCAGATCGGGGTTCTGCTCAGGAAGTTCAAGAGTGGCGGTCACGAAATATCCCTAGGTGAGGTCCAGCGCGGAAGTGTCGACGCGGGAGGCGATTTCGGCCATCCACGTGCGCCGGCCCTCCGGGGGCCCGCCGAACAGCGTGTGGTGCAGCTTCTTCTCGTCGTCATCGGGATGGACCCGAATCACGGTGCGGCGCTGCGGGTCCAGCACGGTATTCCAGAAATCGTCGGCGTCCATCTCGCCGAGACCCTTGTTGCGCTGCACCTCGACCTTGCGTTTCGACCTAGACTTCAACTCGGCCACGGCGGTGTCGCGTTCGGATTCGTCCTGGCAGTAGATCCGCTCCGCGCCGTCCTTGACGACGAACAGCGGCGGCAGCGTCACGTAGACCATCCCCGCTTCCACCAGGGGTCGGTAGAAGTCCAGGAACATCGAGATCAGGCTCGAGTTGATGTTGCCGCCGTCGGGGTCGGCATCGGAGGCGAACAGGATGCGGTCGTACCGACACAGTTCGGGATCGCAGTTGTCCCGTACCCCGCAGCCCAGGATGCGCTCGATCGAGTCGAACTCGTCCTTGACCCGGGCCTTGCTCACCGTGAACCCGTACACGTTGGGCGGCTTGCCTTTCAGCGGGAACGCTGCTTGGAACGTCGCGTCGCGGGCCGCCTTGATGGTGCCCAGGGCCGAATCGCCCTCACACAGGAAGAGTTCGGCGCCCGAACCGCGGCCGGTTTCTCTGCTGGGCAACAGCTTCGGTGGCAGTGAGAGGTTGGTGCCGAGGCCTTTGGCTCTCGAGGCCGCGCGGGAACGGGCCTTGGCGCCCTCGGCGCTGCGCCGGGCGCGCGCCGATTCCAGGGCGAGTTTGGTCCACAGCGACACCGCCTCGGCGTTGGCCGGGTTCGCCGCCCAGATGGTGACGCTGCGCGCCACGTCCGGGGCCATCGCCACGTTGAGTGACCGCGACGAGACCGCGGTCTTGGCCTGCGAATCCCAGGACACGTCGGGGGCGCGGGTGTCGACGGCGAGCGCGGTGACAGCGGCGAAGTCTTGCGGCTCGGGGCCGTCCTCGCCTTTGGCCAGGCCCAGGTCGCGAATGCGGGAGGCGCGATCGGCCAGGGCCTCGGAGAACCCCTTGACGGCCGCCGTCAGGTGCGATCCGCCGCCCGGGGTGCGGACAGTGTTGCAGAACGCGGCCACGGTGGCAGGCTCGGCCGGGCCTGCCGTCAGCGACCAGCGGAACGGTGTGGGACCACGGCCGGTGGTGTACTCGCCGCGGCCCTCGACCACAGCCCGCACGCTGGGCGCGGGCGTGTCGCCCGCGGCGCACATCAGATCCAGCAGGGTTTCGGTGCCCCACGGGCCGTCGAACGGCTCGAGCAGTTCGGGCCGGATCTCGTCGCCGGGCCAACCCTCGTCGACGATCAGGAGGTGAACTCCCGGCGACATCCGCGCGGCGGCGTGCGCGCGCAGCAGGACCTCGCCGATGTCCACGGTCGAGTCGGGCACCACGACCGGGTCGAAGAGGATTCGTACGGTCGTGCCGTGCGCGTCCGGTTTGCGGTTGCCTGCGCCCCGCAGCTTCTGCGAGTCGTTGCGGGTGAACGGGGCATCCGGATCGAATTCCTTGCCTTCGAACGCACCCGGGTAGCCGCCGCCGAAGCTCTGCAGGTAGGTCTTTCCGGCCCGACGGACCGTCACGTCGGTCCGCGCCGAGATGAAAACTGCTGCCGCAGCGCCGATTCCGTTCAATCCGGCGCCGGTGCCTGCCGCATCGGAGTGTGCGGAGAACTTGCCGCCGGCCCGGGCGGTGCCCAGCGTCTTGACGATGCCGTTCTTGCCCGTGACGGAATCGGAGTCGACGGGCAGGCCGCGGCCGTCGTCGGCGACGCTGACAGATCCGTCGGTGTGCAGCGTGATCGTGACACGTGACCCGCCGTGGCTGGGGTCGGCGACCTCCTCGATCGCATTGTCGACGATCTCGCGCAGCGCAGTGTTGAGGACGTCGAGACCCAGGTTGACCGCCGGCCGCAGGCGTGTGTGCTGGACATCGTCGAGCTCGGTGATGTCGGCGGCGGTGTAACTCACTGCTTGTCCTTTTCGTCGACGCAGGGAAGGGGGCGGGGAAATCGTAGTCGCTGCGGCCGACACCATCGGGGAGGCGAACTTGGGATCGGTAGCACGTCTGCGGCCTCAGTCTTTCGATCGGGTCCCCGGCAGCAAGACCGGGGCTGGAAACGAAAGAGGAACTGATGAACATCACCCGCTTCGGCATCGCCGTCACCGGTGCGGTCCTGACCGCTTCCACGCTGGTCGGCTGCTCGCAGCTCGCCGATCTCCGGGCCGAGGCTTCACATCTCGCCGAGCAGGTCGTGACGACGGGCACACAGAACATCGTCAGCTCGGTCTCAGGTGACCTGTTCACCGCCGAAGGTATCGACAACGCCTACGCGGAGATCTCGGAGAAGGCAGGCGGCGCCCCCATGCGGGTCGTCGAGGTGACCATCGTGCCCGGGGTGCTGACGCTGCAGGCCATCGATCCCGCCGCGCCGACCGAGCTCAACCAGTGGAGCTACACCGCGGGCGCGGTCGGCCCCTCCCGCCCCGTCGACTACGACGACGACACCGAGGCCCTGCGGCAGAACCTGTTCTCGGTCGACGAGGTCCCCGCCACCGCTGTCGCCTCGGCGATCGACCGGGCCGTCGCGCAGAGCGGAATCCCCGGCGGGGAGGTCAGCAGCCTGATCATCAAGCGGAACCTCCCCTTCGACGAGAACGTGATGATGTTCCTCAACATCGAAGGCGAGCGCAGCAGCAAGCAGGTACGCGCCGACGTGACCGGACAGATCGTCGAGGTCATCTGAGCTCACGGAATCAAATGGCCGCACCGCGGGTTCTACTGCATGTCGCCGGGTGACTGCCCTCCGACGGAGACGCAAGAGGGAAAGAGGCGAGATCGATGAAGAAGATCGGACTCATCGGCATTGCGGCAAGCGCGCTTTCGGCAGCGGTCATCGGCTTCGCCGGTCCCGCGCAGGCCCAGCCCGGATGGACCTTCGGCGGTAACGGGAACGGCAACGGCAGCGGCTTCGGGTGGCCCCAGTACGGCCCCGGGGACGACAGCAACAATCCGTGGCTGAACC
Organism: Mycobacterium bulgaricum; assembly: GCF_041287165.2. Lineage (NCBI taxonomy): Bacteria > Bacillati > Actinomycetota > Actinomycetes > Mycobacteriales > Mycobacteriaceae > Mycobacterium > Mycobacterium bulgaricum. The sequence goes on from NZ_JBGGKV020000001.1 coordinate 164,293, forward strand.
AGCTCTACCCCCGGGTGAAGGTTCCGAAGGTGGATACCTCGGTCCGCAACTGACCGTTCTCGTACACGCAACTCACTGCCGCAGCCGGGCAGCCGACCACGACGTCGGTTCCCCGGCTGCGGCTTTTTCGTACCCGGGCATCCGGCGCTGACGCCCGACCCTTGACCGGGTGAACCGGGCGCGCACATACTGAGGCAGCAATCGATTGCATACCTCGCAAGGGAGAGCGTCATGAGCCATTCCCCGCACATCAGCTACGTACCGTTCGAGCAGATGGACGAGCGTATGAAGCACGAGATGGAGCGTTGCGCCGAGCACGGGACACCCCGGCCGGAAAGTTCCGCCGTGCGCGCGCATTCGCCTGCGGCCTTCTGGGCGTTCGCGGACAGCTGGAAGGCCCAGTTCCACAACGGCGTCGTCGACCACGCGATCAAAGACCTCTGCCGCGTCTACATCTCCCGCACGGTCAAGTGCGAGTTCTGTGGAAATCAGCGTTCGGAGAAGGCCACCACGGCGGGCCTGCAGGAGCAGCAGTACGACCAGCTGCTGAACTTCGAGACCTCGGACCTCTACGACGCCCGCCAGAAGGCGGCCTTGGCCTACGCCGAGTCGATCGCGTGGGGGAATCAGGACCTCGACGGGCTGTGGGAACGCCTCCACGGCCACTTCTCCGAAGAGGAGCTCGTCGAGCTCGGATGCTTCATCTCGCTGACGTTCGGCCAGCAGAGCTGGATCCGGTTACTCGGCATCGACCACCACCAGTACATGGCAGGCACTTCCGCATCGATGGCGCCGGGCTTCACCACGGCCGACGAACTCGCGGCGAGCAAGGCCGGCCCCGACTACTGGGCAGCGCAGAGCCACGCCTGAGATGACGACGTTCCGGCTGAACGTCAACGGTCGCGACTACGACGTCGACGTTCCCACCGGCACGTCCCTGCTCGAGGTGCTGCGCAACGACATCGGCGACAAGTCACCGAAATTCGGCTGCGGGCTCGGTCAGTGCGGTGCGTGCTTCGTGCTGATCGACGGGCACCCCACGCCGGCGTGCGACACCCCCGTCGAGTACGTCCACGGTGAGGTCCGGACGCCGGCGGGGCTGGGACGCCCCGACGCCCCCACAGCGGTCCAGTCGGCCTTCCTGGAACTGCAGGCCGGTCAGTGCGGGTACTGCATCGCAGGCATGATCGTCAGCGCCACCGCGCTGCTACGCGAGAACCCCCGGCCGACCCGGGCCGAGGTGTCGGCGGCCCTGGACCGCAACCTGTGCCGCTGCGGAACACACGCCCGATTCGTCGACGCGGTGCTCGCCGCCGCGGGTACGGCGCCGGAGGCCGGGGGATGACGGCAGAGCTGCCCCCCTCGCTCGTCGCCAATCCGTGGATCTCCACGTGGCTCACCGTCACCGACGACGGCACCGTCGTGCTGCGCGCCGGGAAGGTCGAGATCGGCCAGGGGATCCTGACGGCGCTGACCCAGATCGCAGCGCATGAGCTCGACGTCGCTCCCGAGACGGTCAGGGCGGACGCGACGAATACCGCGGAGTCACCGGATGAGGGGCTCACCGCGGGCAGTCTGTCGATCGCGTTCTCGGGGGCCGCGGTCCGGCGGGTGTGCGCGGAGGCCCGCGAGTTGTACCGGCGTGCCGCCGCGCAGAAGGCGGGACTCGATATCGACGACGTCCGTTTGGCATCAGGGGTTTTCGTGACCCCCGACGGTTCCCGGATCGGTTCCTACGCCGACCTGGCCGGCGATGTCGACCTCCATGTTCAGGTCGGCGATCCCTCGCTGGAGGTCGAGCTGGCCGCCCCAACGTCGAAAGACCTCGCCCGTGTCGACCTGCCCGACAAGGTGTTCGGACGCGCGCGATTCATCCACGATCTCGAGTTCCCGGGCATGGTGCACGCCCGTGTGGTCCACCCACCGCGCATCGGAGCCCATCTCCGCCGCGCGGCGCTCGACGACGTCTCCGCGATGCCCGGCGTGGAGACCGTCATCTGCGACGGCGACTTCGTGGCGGTGGTCGCGCGGCGAGAAGGGCAGGCCACGAGCGCCGCCGCGACGCTGGCCACCACCGCGACATGGTCGGCCGGAATCGAGCTGCCCGACGTGGACGATCTGCCGCGATGGTTACGGACGGCGAAAGCCCATACCCACCGGATCCGCAGCGACGGCGCCCTCCCGGACGGGGGATCCGTCGTCGTGGAGGGCACCTTCGTCCGGCCTTTTCTTGCGCACGCGTCGATCGGCCCGAGTTGTGCCATTGCCGTCTTCGAGGGCGGTCGGCTGCACGTGTGGAGCCACAGCCAGGGCGTGTTCTCGTTGGGACGCGCCATCGCGGCCGCCCTCGATCTCGCCGTCGACGAGGTCGTGGTCCAGCACGTCGAGGGCCCGGGTAGCTACGGCCACAACGCCGCAGACGATGTCGCGATGGACGCCGCGCTGCTGGCGACGATGCTTCCGGGAACGCCTGTGCGGGTGCAGTGGAGCCGGGCCGACGAATTCGCTTGGGAGCCATTCGGTCCCGCCATGGTCGCCGACGTGAGGGCGAGCGTCGACGACGGCGGGACGATCACCGACTGGTCCTACGAGCTGTGGACGAACGGCCACACCGGACGCCCGGGGTACGCCCCCGCCAACACCCTGCTGGCCGAGGCCCGCCGCGCGGGAGCCGACATGCTTCCCCCTGCGGTTGATCCGCCTGCCGCACGCGGGCACGGATCAGCGCGCAACGCCGAACCGTACTACGACATCGCCCGCCTCGACGTGACCGTGCACAGGCTGCTGACCATGCCGGTCCGGACGTCGTCGCTGCGCTCACTGGGCAGCCATCTCAATACGTTCGCCACCGAATCCGTCATCGACGAGTTGGCCCTCGCCGCCGGGCGCGATCCGCTGGAGCTAAGGCTCGCGAACCTCTCCGACCCGCGCGCCCGCGAAGTGCTCACCACGGTCGCCGACATCGCAGGCTGGCCCGGCGCGGTTCCGGACGGGCATGGTCGCGGAATCGCGTTCTGCCGCTACAAGAATCGAGGCTCCTACTGCGCGGTCGTGGCCGACGTCGCGGCGACCGACCAGCTGTACGTCTCACGGCTGACCATCGTGGCCGACGTCGGACGGGTGGTGAACGCCGACGGGGTACGCAACCAGCTCGAGGGCGGCGCCATCCAGGCGGCGAGCTGGTCGCTGCTCGAACAGGTTCGCTTCGACCGGCATTCGGTCACCAGCACCGACTGGGAGTCCTACCCGATTCTGCGGTTCAGCCAAGTTCCGGCCGTGGACGTTCACGTGCTGGATCGCCGTGACGAACCCCCACTCGGCGCAGGGGAGGCGACACAGGGTCCGGTCACGGCGGCGATCGGCAACGCGCTGGCCGCAGCGCTGGGCGTGCGGGTCTACACCCTGCCCTTCACGCCCGAGAACATCGTTGCGGCGATCGACGCTCTCGCCTGAGCCGTGCGCAAAAAGGCAGTCCCGAGGGAGGGCGAAAGTGGTTGTGCCGAAATCGGATAGCAGCGATGTCATCGTCGTGGGCGGTGGTCACAACCCATTGGTGTGTGCGGCGTACCTCGCCGAGGCGGGGCTGTCGGTCACCGTCCTCGAAGGGCGCGCGGTGCTCGGCGGCAACACCGTGACCGAAGAACTCACTCTCCCCGGTTGGCAACACGACTCGTGCTCGACGGCGCACGTGGTGCTGCAGTCCAATCCACTGATCCGCGACGACGAACTGGGGCTGGTGTCCCGCTACGGACTGCAGTACATCGTCACCGATCCCGCAGTGGTGTTCCCGCTTGCCGGCGGCGACCTCCTGAAGGTCCACCCGGATCTCGACAAGACGGCTGCCGAATTCGCCCGCTTCTCCCAGGCCGACGCGGATGCGCTCATCACGATGATCGACCAATGGAACTCCGGCCAGAGGACGGCGCACGCACACCTGTCGGCGGGACTGCCGCTACCGGATACGCCGTGGTCGCACAGCTACGAGGAGCTGCGCAGGCGCAGCGCGTGGGACGTGATCGATTCGACTTTCAGCCACCCGGTTCCACGGCAGGTGATGGCGTGGATGGCTTTTGCCACCATCCAGCCGCCGGAGCGTCCCGGTACCGGTGCGCTGCCCGCTGCGATCATGGCCGGGCGCCTGGCCTACGGATGGACCACCCCTGTCGGCGGCTCGGGAGTACTGCCGAATGCGCTGTCTGCCCATATCACCGATCACGGCGGCACGGTCCACACGTCGGCGTGGGTGCGCTCCTACACCGTCGAGGAGGGACGTTGCGTCGGAGTGCGCACCGCCGACGGACGCGAGTTCCGCGCCACCCGCGCCGTCGTCGCGGGGAGCCACCTGCGCGAACTCGGTGGCATGCTGGAGACGCCGTCTCGTGTCGCCCATGAGGCCGCACGCTGTTGGCGACCCGGAATCCCGTTGTTCGCAGTGCATTTCGCGCTGCGCGCTGATGCCCGCTATCGATCTGCGGCCGGCCCGTTCACGTCGGCGGCCGGAGGCCTCGGCACCCCGCACGGGCTGCTCCGCCAGGTCGCAGGCATTCGGCAAGGGCGGCTGGAGACCGACGACCCATGGCTGCTGATCATGTCCTCGACGGCCGTCGACCCCCGGCGCGCGCCGGGAGGCACGTTCAAGTTCCTCACGGCGGCGCCCATGCTGCGCGACGGCAGGCCTTGGTCGGAGTCCGACGCCAGCGCCTACGCGCACGTGTTGCTGAACCTCGCACGCCGACACATCGACGGAATCGACGACGCTGACATCCTCGCCATTCGGCCGGAGTCCCCCACCTCACTGGCCGCGCACAACCTCTCGAATGTCGGCGGGTCCTGTCATGGCGGCGAGTTCGCGCTCGACGACGGCACTTTCATCCCGGGCTGGACGGATTACCGCACCGATGTTCCCGGCCTCTATCTCACCGGGTCGACCTCCCACCCCGGAGGTTCGGTCTCCGGGCGGCCGGGGCGCAACACCGCACGCACGGTCCTCGCGGACCTCGGCGTGCCCACGACGATGTCCAGCCCCTAGGCACGGACGTGGCCCCCCGCATCCACCAGCACGTTCCTGCAGCTCGGCACCGCTTCGGCCTCCGTGTCCTACGCGGATGACGGTTTTATTGCACGTAATCTTCGAGGACTTCATCATGGGACGACGGCTGCAGGCGATTGCAGCGGAGGGGGTAAAAGTGCAGAGGGCGACGCTTCGTGAGGTTGCAGTGATGGCGGGTGTCCATCCGGCGACCGCGTCGCGCGCCCTCAACGAGCAGACCGTGAGCCTGGTCAACGCGGAGACAGCCGCCAGGATCAAGAAGATCGCGGCCGAGATGGGCTACTCACCCAATCCGATTGCGCGCAGTCTCAAAACATCTCGTTCGGCGACCATCGGACTGGTGATCCCGGACCTGACCAATCCGCTCTTCCCGCCGATCGTGCGCGGGGTGGAGGATGTGCTGCGCTCGGTCGGCTACAGCGCCTGGATCGTCAACACCGACAACCGGCCCGACGTGGAGAAGGCCGCGGTCGATTCGTTCCGGCAGCGCAACGTCGAGGGATTCGTGTTCGCCACCGCCCATCTCAAGCACCCGCTGCTCGACGAGCTCGCGGCGGCATCCACACCGATGGTGCTCGTCAACCGCCGCAGTGCATCGGCCGACATTCCGTCGGTCACCTCGGACGACGCAGCCGGGGTGGCGATGGCGATGCAGCACCTCGTCGAGCTGGGTCACACCAAGATCGTGCATCTCGCCGGTCCTCAGGATCTGTCGACCGGCGTGAACCGGCGCCGCGCATTCATGTCCAACCTGGAGGACCTGCACCTGCCGTCCGAAAAGGGTCGCTCGGTCATCTGCGAGGAATGGAGCGAGGAGGCGGGCGCGAAAGCCATGCGGGCGCTCCTGGATTCCGGCCCGGAGTTCACCGCCGTGCTGGCCGGCAACGACCTGCTCGCCCTCGGCGTGTACGACGCGCTGTCCGAGCGGGGCCTTCGCTGCCCACACGACGTGAGCGTCGTCGGGTTCAACGACATGCCGTTCATGGACAAGGTGTCGCCGCCCATGACGAGCGTGCGTATTCCGCAGTACGACATCGGGGCCGAGGCCGCCCGGTTGCTCCTGGAAGTCCTCAACGATCCCGACCGGCATCCGCGATCCCTGCTGCTGCCGCTGACGCTGTCGGTGCGGTCGTCGACCGGCCCCGTACCCGAGAGCTGATCCCCGGGGGCCACCGCACCGCACCGTACCGCGCCGGCGAAGGCCGGACGGTCAACGCCGAGAGCGCACGGCGAGCACCCCGGCGGCGATGAGCAGCGCGGCATACAGGCACAGGTACATGTTGACCTGGACGTCCTCCAGCGGATGGTCGTTCGGGAACAGGTAGAAGCCGACCCGCGGGTCCTTCAGGCGGGGATACCAGTGCGGCCACGCCCCGAGTGTGACGAACAGCGCGGCCGGGACCAGCCACCAGCGCCACGACCGCAGCGCACGGTCGACCAGCCACACGAACAGCGGCACCACCCACACGAAGTGATGTGTCCACGAAAACGGCGACACCACAGCTGCCGACAGGCCGACCAGCGTCACCGACAGCAGACGCTCACCACTGCGGTACAACCGCACCGCAACCCAAAGGCTGACCGCCGCAACCGCTGCCGCGATCATCAGCCAGAGCCAGACGGGTGGTTCGCCGCCGATGAGCCGGGCCATCGCGCCGCGCAGAGATTGGTTCGACGGATGCCCCAGCCGCTCGCCGACGCGTTCGGAGTCGACGAAGGTGCCCGTCCAGTACCGTCGCGAATCATCAGGCAGCAGAAGCCATCCCAGGCCGACGGTGGATGCCAGCGATGCGACGGCAACCGCGGCCGTGCGCCACTGCCGCAGCGCGAGGAAGTACAGGACGAAATAGGCGGGCGTGAGTTTGATGCCCGCCGCGATGCCGGTGCCGATACCAGCCAGACGACTGCGCCGGATGCCCACCGCGTCCGAGAGGACGAGCAGCATAAGGACGAGATTGATCTGTCCGAAGAACAACGACGTGCGGACCGGCTCAAGGAACACACACCCCAGCGCGATCAGCACCGAGACGCCTGCCACCCGCCTGTCCGGGCGGTAGCCGAGCAACCGCCAGCTCTGGACGACCACCGCGGTCAGCACCACGAGGTTGACCGCCATCCAGTAATGCCGGTCGGCCACGATCGGCAGCATGTCGAGCGGGACGAACACGACCGCGGAGAACGGTGTGTAGGTGTAAAAGAGCTTCTGGTCGACCGGCGTCTCGTACAGCGGCAGCCCGGACAGCACATGCCAGGCGCCCTTGCGATACACGTCGAGGTCGACGCCGCCGTCGAACAGACCCCAGTTCGCGGTGGGGTTGATCGTGGTCAACGCAAGCACCACCGACAACGTCGCCCACGCGACCAGGATCGCGAGCGCAGGCCTGCTCACGGCCAATCAGCGGAAGCGAATGTTCAGGGACGCGAGCCCGAAGATCTTCTTGCCGCCCGACTTGGCTCCGATCAGGACGACACCGGAGCGGGTCTCGGGGTCCAGCGACTTGATCTTGCCGCTGTACTCGATGTCCGCGCCCTCCTTGGCCGACACGATGGCCGGCTGCGAGAGCCGGATCGTGTACCGGGTGACGGCGCCGGGGTCACCCGACCACGCCGATGCGAAGCCGGCTCCCAGACCCATGGTGAGCATGCCGTGGGCGATCACGTCGGGCAGCCCGGCCAGCTTCGCGATGTCCTCGTCCCAGTGGATCGGGTTCGCGTCGCCCGCCACGCCCGCGTAGTTCACCAGGTCACCGCGGGACAGCCTGGTGTGGTGGACGGCCAGCTCGTCGCCGACCTTCACCTCGTCGAACGACCGGCTCCCCGGAGTGCGTGTCACGCCGCCCTCGGAGATGCGGGTCTCGCCCTCGGGGCGCACGGTCTTCTGGTACTCGGCGTCGGATCCCCCGATGTCCAGGATGTTCATGTCGTGCATCATCGCGTTCTGGACGGCGATCTTGACGCCGGCATCGATGTCGTCCGCGGTCACGCCGACGACGGTGGTGTGCAGCGTGTGCACGCGCTCACCACCGGTGTCGGTGAAGGTGTTGGTGACGGTGATGAAGTCCCTGCCCGCGGTCCGCCGGACCGAGGTCAGCTCGACGTCGATGAGCAGCTCGTCGCCGGCGACGATCGGGCGGTGCTGCTCGAAGACCTCCTCGGTCTGCAGATACGTGTCGTAACCGACCACGATCTCTTCGAACATGCGCCGGTTGCACTGCATGCCCGGCGCAGAGGTGAACGTCAGCGGCGCGACGACGTCCGGGTAACCGAGCTCCGCGGCGGCGGCGACATCCCAGTGCGCGGGGTGGTAATCCTGCACGGCGCGCGCGTATTCGCGCACCTTCTCCCGGCCGACGAGGTAGGTGCCGTCCATCTGGTAGTAGTGGCCGACCCGTGCTTCGAGCGGTGAGGCGTCTGCTGGTGCAGTCATGAACCAGCACAGTACGGGCCGAAGCCCGCGCGCCGAAAACTACTCGACGATGAAGACGGGGATCTGCCTGTCCGTCTTGGTCTGGTACTCGGCGTACGGCGGATACGCGGCGACGGCGAGTTCCCACCAGTGGGCCCGCTCGTCGCCCTCTATTTCGCGTGCGACGCCTTCGATGACCTTGTCACCGTCCTGGACGGTCACCGCCGGGTTCGCTTTGACGTTGAAGTACCAGCTGGGATGCTTGGGGTCACCGCCCTTGGACGCGACCATCGCATAGCGCCCGTTCTCCTCGACACGCATCAGGGGCACGTAGCGCTTCTTGCCCGACTGTGCGCCCGTGGTGGTGAACAGGACGATCGGCCGGTCGAGAACCTCGACCCCGTCGGTCGTGCCTTGTTCGAGGATGCGCTGGGTCTGTTCGCGGACCCAATCGGTGGGACTCAGTTCTGCTTGCTCGCTCATCATTCCTCCAACTCGACGTTGCCTCCAACGTCATCGCGGCGTCGCCCTATTCCAGTGCACGTCCAACAGCCGGTCGAGAATGCGCACTTCCCTCTTACTTACCCACGAAGGGTTGGCCTGCTGCGGCGATCTGAACAGCTCCAGCGTCGCGAGCTCCGGAACGGTCGACAGCTCCGCTGCGGTCAGCGGCGCCCCGAACAGCGGAATCTCCACGGGAACATGCAGTCGGCCGTCCTCACGCGTGGCGACCCCGGTGATAATGCCCGCGCCCCAGAATCCCCGGCGCCGGTGGGCCGACACCCAGAACAGGGCACGCTGACCGGGCTGCATGAGACCGCTCCGGTAGTTGTCGGCGACGCACCAGGATCGCTTCGCCTCGCCGGCGGCGACCATCGGCGCCAGCGGTGTTTTCTGGGGGTTGCACTTGATCACCCAGGCGCCCAAATTCTCGTGCGTCACGCTGCGTCCAGCCGTCACGAGCAAGCCTCTCCTTACCTGAGCCAGTTTGCTGACGAATGCAGACGACCCAACTATGCTGTCCTACGCGGTCAATCCGCCTTAGCGGACGGGACACGGAGGGGTTGAGGGGTCCTGTGCTGACGGAAGACGCTCCCGGGGAGGGCAGCGTAGCCGACGATCGGCAGGTGGTCCTGGTCGTCGACGATGACGCACGACTGCGCGACCTGCTGTGCACCGTGCTGACACCGTTGAACTGCGAGATCGCCCAGGCCGCATCCGGCGAAGAAGCGCTCACCGCCCTGTTGCAGCGCAAGGTCGCCGTCATCGTGCTCGACATCAACATGCCCGGCATGGACGGCTTCGAAACGGCGCAGCTCATCCGCGACGTCGAAGAGCTGGCCTCCACGCCGATCATCTTCCTCACGGGGCAGGCCGAGGCTGGCGACCTGGGCCGCGGCTATGACCTCGGTGCCGTGGATTTCCTGATGAAGCCCGTGTCGCGGCAGGTGTTCCTGGCCAAGGTCAAGGCTCTGCTCGAGCTCGATCGGTCGTTTGCTCGGCTGCGCGCGGCGGCAGCCAAGCTCCACGAGGAGCAGCTGATGGCCGCTCGTGCCGCGGAGATCCGGCAGCGCGAAGAGCTCGCGTTCACGCGGCGACGGGAGAAGCTGGGCAACGTCTTCACCGCCGCCAGCATCGACCTGCCGTCGTTGGAGAGAACGATCGTCGCCGAGCTCAGCCAGATGTTCGACGCGGAATGCGTGCTGCGGGTGCCCACCGCCGACAACGGATTTCACGAGTCGTTCTCGCACGAGGGCTCCGGCGAGGCATCCGACCTGCTGCAGGCATTGCTTGCCGAACCGCTCGCCGACCTCGCGCCGGGCCCTCAACCGCAGGACGCCGTCATGGTCGAGCAGTTGACGGCCCGGGGCCAGCTCGTGGGCGTCGTCTGCGTTGGCCGGGCGGGCGGGCCGGCGTTCACCGAGGCCGAAGGCGCCCTGTTCCGCGGGGCATCGGTGGGAGCCGCGCTGGCCATCTCCAACGCCTCGCTGTACCGGGTCCAGGCCGAGTACGCCGCCGTCATGCAGGCCACCGGTGACGCCATCCTGGCCGTCGACATGTCGGGGGCCATCCGCAGCTGCAACAAGGCCGCCACTGCTCTGTTCAGCGCGGATCGCGACGCCCTGATGGGCAAGTCCATCGTGGACCTGGCCGTCGCACAGGACAGGGAACGGTTGAAGGAGCAGCTCGACACCACCATGGCGACGCGCCAGGAGGTCTCGCTGGAGATGACGCTCGCCGGCCGCGACGACCACCCCGTCGACGTGATGATCACGCTGTCGCCGATCGGCGATGCCGGCGATCTGCATGTGGCCGTCGTGGTCCATGACCTCACGGAGATCAAACGCGCCCAGACCGAGATCAGGCACCTCGCCAGCCACGACCCGCTCACCGACCTCGCCAACCGGCGACAGCTCAACGACAGGCTCGCCGTTCTCTCCGGCCAGCGGGACACCGGCTCGAAACTCACCGCGCTGCTGTACATGGACGTCAACCAGTTCAAGGGCGTCAACGACACCTACGGCCACGACACGGGTGACGAACTGCTCCTGGAGGTGGCGACCCGGTTGCGCTCCGCGGTGGATGACGACACGCTGGTGTGCCGGGTCGGCGGCGACGAGTTCATCGTCGTGTTCGAAGACGTGGCCTCGGTGGATGCTGCAGTGGCAGAGGGGAATCGGATCCTGGACCGGGTGCAGGCACGACCCGTCGCGTGCAGGAACGTGACGCTGTACCCGTCGCTGAGCATGGGCATCGCGTGTCTCGGCGTGACCGCCCACAGCCCCGAGGAACTGCTGACGCAGGCCGACATGGCCATGTTCGAGGCGAAGAAGAACCGGCTCGATGTCTGTGTCCCCTACACCGACCAGATCGGGTCGCGGCAGGAGGGGAAGGCCTACCTGCGCGCCGAGGTCGTCGACGCCATCGCACGCTCGGATTTCCGCATGGTGTACCAGCCGATCGTGAACTCCGCGACGGGCGCGCTGTTCGGTCTCGAGGCCCTGATCCGGTGGCGCGCCGGGGGCAGGGAGATCCCCGCAGCCGAAATCATTGCGCTGGCCGAGGATTCAGGGCAGGCGGGTGCGCTGGGGCGTTGGATCTTGGCCCGCAGCTTCGAAGATTACGTCGCCCTAGGCAGGCCCGATCTCAGGTTGCACGTGAACGTGTCCCCGGACCAGGTGCTCGACGAGGGCTTCCTCGAGCACCTGATCAGCGTGCAGCAGGACACGAAAGTCGCTCCCGGCAGCGTCTGCCTCGAACTCACCGAGCGGGCGTTCACCCGGGACCCCGCCCCTGCTCACAAGGCGTTACGCGGGGCCCGTGACTACGGCTTCAGTTTGGCGATGGACGATTTCGGGGTCGAGCACGCCAGCATGACCAACCTGATGCACGTTCCCGTCGATTGGCTCAAGATCGACCGCTCCTTCGTCGCGAGGGTCGAGGACGACGAGCGAGTCCAGCGGCTCGTGCGCGGCCAGATCGCGGTGGCGGCGTACATGCAGGCCGACCTGATCGCCGAGGGCGTCGAGTCACTACAGCAGGCAGAATGGCTCAGAGATGCGGGCTGCGTTCTGCAGCAAGGGTTTCTGTACTCCCATCCGATCGAGACGACCGAGCTGGCCACCTACATCGACAGCCGGACGGCGGTCGGGGCCGACCAGGGCGCCAACGAAAACTAGGCGGATATGAAGCTCACCACCCGACTGGCCATCGTCTGTGGATCAGCGCTGCTGGCGATCATCCTGGCGAATGCGCTGTATACGGTTCAGATCAACCGGATCTCCGTACTCTATGAACAACGCGCCGCGGCGAGAAACGCCCAGGCCACCGCCATCGACGTCGGCCGGGACCTGCAAACTTTCCTGGCCACCTACGGCGAGTTGCTGTTCACCGAGGACCCGGCCCGGCGTAGGGACCTCACCGATGAGTTGAACGGCCTGGAAAGCTCGATGGAAACCGAGCTGCGATCGCAGGCCGGGGAGGACCCCGACCCGAACCGTCGGCTGCAGTACCAGCAGGCGTTGACCACGTGGTCGAGCATGGTGTCGGGCTATCGCAGCGAGATCCAGAACCTCGAGGGAACGCGGAACATCTCGGCGTCCGAGCGCGCGTCCGAGGCGCAGGCAGCGGTACTGGAGAACCAGCTTCAGCAGATCGAACAGGAAACCGAAAGGGCGGTCAACGACGCGAATGCGCGGGCCGCAAGTGCCATCCAGTTCACCAAGAACAGCCTGTGGCTCCTCTCGAGTGCGATCGTGCTGGTGCTCGGCGTACTGCTCTGGTTCACCAGTCGCAACATCGTCCGCACGGTGACTTCGGCGGCACGGCAGAACGAGAAAGCGCGCCTATCCAAGGAGACGCAGGCCGCGCTGATGACCGAGGTGCAGGGCGTCGACGACCTGACGGCGGCCTGCGGGATCATCGTGTCGCGCACCGCAGAAGCCGTCGGAGCCAAGCACGGTGCGCTGTACGTGCAACAGCCCGGTGACGACGTCGGCCGATACGCGCTGACGGCGTCGTACGCGTTCCACCGCCGCAAAGACCTGCCCACCTCGTACGCGCTGGGCGACGGTTTGGTCGGTCAGTGCGCGCTGGAGGGTAACCGGATCGAGGTGACCGGCGCACCCAGCGATTACGTCGAGATCGTCTCGGGCCTCGGAAAGACGGGGCCGGTGTCGCTGATCCTGGTTCCGATCAAGTTCGAGTCCGATGTCCTCGGCGTGCTGGAGCTCGCAAGCCTGCGGCTGTTCACCGAGGAGGACATCGAACTCCTCGATGCCATCGCGCTGGGCGTCGGGGTGGCGATCAGCGCGATCGAGTCGGCGCAGAAGACCCGTGAGCTGCTGCGGGTTTCGCAAGCACAGACCGAGGAGCTGCAGACGCAGGAGGAGGAGTTGCGCGCGGCCAACGAGCAACTCACGCAGCGCGAGGACATGCTGTCGGCGCAGAACGCGGAACTGGAGGAGACCACCGAGGAGCTTCGCGCGCAGCGTGAGGAGCTCAAGGCGAGTTCGGAAAGGCTTGAGGCGCAGTCACGCTCGCTGGAGCAGAAGAACGACGAATTGCAACGCATCAGCAGTTCGCTCGAGGTCAAGGCCGAGGAACTCGCCGTGTCCTCCCGCTACAAGTCGGACTTCCTCGCGAACATGTCGCACGAACTGCGGACCCCGCTCAACAGCATCCTGATCCTCGCCGGGCTGCTCACCGAGTCCGAGGACCTCGACGCCAAACAACTGGAATTCGCCGAGACCATTCAGCAGTCGGGAAAGGACCTGCTGAACCTCATCGACGAGGTGCTGGATCTGGCGAAGGTCGAATCCGGATCGCTCTACACCGAGATGGAACCGATCAGCGTCGCCGAGCTGGTGACCTTCCTGGAGCGCACGTTCCGCCCCATCGCACTCAACAAGGGCGTCGAATTCGTGGTCGACGTGCAGGACACGGCGGCCCGCGACTTCACCAGCGACTACACGCGGGTCAAGCAGATCGCCAAGAACCTGGTGGCCAACGCGATCAAGTTCACCGATCAGGGTTCGGTGACCGTCACGTTCTCGGGAGCGGCTGACACGCAGGGCAACCCGGGCCAGGGATATCTGGCCATGGCCGTCGCCGACACCGGGATCGGAATCGACGAGAAGGATCACAACCTCATCTTCGAGTCCTTCCAGCAGGCGGGCCGCGGCTCGGCCAGGCAGTACGGCGGGACGGGCCTCGGGCTGGCGATCAGCCGCGAACTCGCGCGCCACCTCGGAGGCGACATCGCGCTCCGCAGCGCACTCGGCCAGGGTTCGACATTCACCTGCTACCTGCCCGTCGGATCCGCTACAGAAGCCACCGCCGCCGCGGCGCCGGCGCCTCCGGCGCCGACCAAAACATCTGCGCCGCAGGCGGTGTCAGAGCCGGTATCCGCCGAACAGGATTCGGCGGCCCGGCTCGACGACGTCGACATCTCGGCGGTGGGCTGGCCGCAAGGATCCAAGCCGGTGCTGCTCATCGTGGAGGACGACCCCACCTTCGCGGGAATGCTCGCCGAACTCGCCGGCGAAGCCGGTTTTGATTCTGTCATCACGGCCAGCGGCCGAACGGCGTTGGCGCTGGCCAAGGAACGGCAGCCGGCCGCCATCACACTGGACATCGGGCTGCCGGACATGGCGGGCTGGGTGGTGCTCGACGTACTCAAACACGATCTCGCCACCCGTCACATCCCGGTGAACGTCGTCTCGGGAGCCAACGACGACGGCCGCGGCCGCCGGATGGGGGCCATTCAGACGCTGGCCAAACCGGCCGATGTCTCCGAGCTGCGTTCGATGTTCACCTCGACCGCGGACTTCCTGAAACCGGGACCGCGCAATGTGCTGGTCGCCGAGGACGACGCGAATCAACGTCAGGTCGTCAAGCACATGATCGAAAGCGACGACATCGCGATCACCACCGTCGCCACCGGTGAGCAGGTTCTTGCCGAGTTGTCGGGTCCGACGTCCTATGACTGCCTGGTCCTGGACCTGGGGCTGCCCGACATCGACGGCATCGACCTCATCGAGCAGATCAAGGAGCAGCTCAAGCAGAAGAGTCTGCCCGTGATCGTGCACACCGGCCGGGAGCTGACCTCGGCGGAAACCGAACGCCTGGAAGCGTTGGCGGCCGCGATCGTATTGAAGAACGCGAAATCGCCTGAGCGGCTCCTGGACGAGACCGCCTTGTTCCTGCATCGGGTGGCCACGGAGATGCCGGATTCGGCGCGCGAAATCCTGTCCAACCCGCGACGTATGGACGAGTCGCTGGAGGGCAATACGGTCCTGCTCGTCGACGACGACGTCCGCAATGTGTTCTCCCTCGGCAGTGCGCTGAAGCGCTACGGCATCACCGTGGTGCCGGCCAGCAACGGGCAGGCCGGCCTCGACAGCCTGGCCGAACATCCCGAGGTGGGGCTGGTTCTGATGGACATCATGATGCCCGTCATGGATGGCTACGAGGCGATGCGGAGAATTCGTGCGGATCCGCGCTGGCGCAACCTGCCGATCGTCGCACTCACTGCGAAAGCCATGAAGGGCGACCGGCAAAAATGCCTCGATGCGGGGGCGTCGGACTATGTCACCAAGCCGGTGGACATGGATCAGCTGACGTCGGTGTTGCGCGTGTGGCTCACGGGACGTCCACGCCCACAACGTGATCCAGCAGAAACCTGACGGGAATGGTCGCTGAGCAGTCTGAGGCGCCCCGATCCCGAGAGCTCACCCTGATCGAGGCGGATGCGTTCTTCTACACCGTCTTCGAGCATCTGGGCTACGACTTCCGGCACTACACCGATGCCTCCCGGAACCGGCGGTTGATGGCCTTCGTCAACAAGCACCGCTTCGCGTCGATTTCCGAGGCGCAGGGCCATGTGCTGCGGGACCCGAACCTGCTGGCCGACTTTCTGTCGACGATGACAGTCAACGTCACCGAGATGTTCCGGGATCCGATGGTGTTCAGCAAGATTCGCTCCGAGCTGCTGCCACGGCTGGCGACCTACCCGCGGATCCGCATCTGGGTCGCGGGTTGCGCGACGGGGGAGGAGGCCTATTCGATCGCGATCCTGCTGGACGAGGCGGGTCTGCTCAATCGGGCCACCATCTTCGCGACGGACATCGACAACGATTCCCTGCGCACCGCGACCTCGGCGATCTATCCCGCGGACGGCATGATCCAGGCAACACGCAATTATCAGGCCAGCGGCGGCGAAAGACCCTTCTCCGACTGGTACATCGCCAGATACGACCGGTGCATCCTCAGCCCTGAGTTGCGCTCGCGCATCGAGTTCTTCTCCCACAACCTGGCCACCGACAGCACTTTCGGCGAGTTCAACCTGATCCTGTGCCGCAACGTCTTCATCTATTTCGAAGAGACGCTCCAGCGCCGGGTCGAGCTGATGTTCCGCGAAAGTCTGGCCCCCTTCGGCAATCTCGTGATAGGCCCCCGCGAGCGCCTGACCACCGACGGCCGGTCGTGGTTCACAGCAGTGGACCGGCGGCTGGGCATTCACGTCAAGGGCCGGAGCTAGTGTGGCAGGCCCTGACCTGATCGTCATCGGGGGCAGCGCCGGCGGGTTGAAGGCGATGAAGGGCATCCTGGAGACGCTGGACGTCCGCGGCAGCGCGGTGTGTGTCGTGCTGCATCGGCCGCCGGAGTACTCCCCGCTGGCGGAGGTCCTGCAGACCTATACGAGTCTTGCGGTCAGCGAGCCCGCCGACAGCCCGTGGGAGTGTGCGCCGGGGACGGTGACGGTGGCGCCCGGCGGCTACCACCTCCTCGTGGGGCACAGCCGCATCCTCTCCGAGGAGCCCCACTCCCCGATCACGCCGTACGAGGCCGTTCCCGGTGTGCGCGCACATCTGACGCTGGACGGACCCGTCGCCTACTCGAGGCCGTCGATCGACGTCGCTTTCCTCAGCGCCGCTGACTTCGGGGAGTCGGTCGTCGCCGTCCTGCTGTCCTGCGCGAACGAAGACGGCGCGGCCGGCTGCGCGGCCGTGAAGGCGGCGGGTGGCCGCGTCGTGCTCCAGGATCCGGCCAGCTGCGAGGCCCCCGTCGCGGTCGAGGCGGCCCTGCGCGCGGCGGCGCCGGATCACGTCGCCGATCCCGTCGGCATCGGCACATGGCTCACCGAGGTCGCACGAGGGTAGGCGCGAACTGGCATTCGGTGCGAAGCCGCACTAAGTTCCGGTAGGTGTTTTCCTCAGCTGCGGGAGCAGTCGCACGGTGGTTCGCCCCAGTTCTGACGGTCGCGGCGGTCGTCGCGGGCATCGGCGTCGCCGCCGAACCCGGCCCCGCACCCGCGGTGCGCTTGGCCGCGGACGCGAACCCGCTGGTCGGGCGACCGTTCTACGTCAATCCCCAGTCCAAGGGGATGCGCGCGCTGCAGGGCAACCCCGACCCGCTGCTGGCGGAGGTCGTGAACACGCCGACGGCCTACTGGATGGACCACCTGTCCACGCCCGCGGTGGACGCGAAGTACATCCAGACCGCGCAGGCGGCCGGCACCATGCCGATCCTCGCGCTGTACGGCATTCCCAACCGTGACTGCGGGAGCTTCGCGGCAGGCGGGTTCGGGTCGGCCGACTCGTACCGCGCCTGGATCGACGGCGTCGCCGCCGCGATCGGCGGAGGCCCCGCGGCGGTGATTCTGGAGCCCGATGCCCTGGCCATGGCCGACTGCCTGTCGCCCGGCCAGCAGCAGGAGCGCTTCGAACTCATCGGCTACGCCGTGGACGCGCTGACCCGCAATCCCGGCACGGCCGTGTACGTCGACGGCGGTCACGCCCGATGGGTGCCCGCCGACGTCATGGCGGCCCGCCTCAACCAGGTGGGTGTGGCCAAGGCCCGCGGGTTCAGCCTCAACACCGCGAACTTCTTCACCACCCAGGAATCGGTCGGCTACGGGGCGGCCGTCTCGGGTATGACGGGCGGCAAGCCGTTCGTCATCGACACCTCCCGCAACGGCGCCGGACCGGTCGAGGGCGACGACCTCTACTGGTGCAATCCGAGCGGCCGGGCACTCGGCGCGCGGCCGACGACCGACACCGGGAACCCCCAGGTCGACGCGTTCCTGTGGGTGAAGCGTCCGGGCGAGTCCGACGGTTCCTGCCGCGGGGCCCCGAGTGCGGGCACCTTCGTCAGCCAGTACGCCATCGACCTGGCGCGCAACGCCGGTTGGTGACGGCGGGGCTCACCCGTCGTCTCCGTCATCCCGGCCGCGCGATCTGCGCAGCGCGCGCCCGCGGGCGATGTCCTCTTCGGCTTTGATCCGATTCTTCTCCGCGACACGGCTGTCGCGTGGGGGCAACTGCAGGTCGCGTTCGGCGGCGATTCCCGCCTGAAGCTGCCGTCCTCGTTCGAGCTCGGCGTCCAGTTCGGCGCCGAACAGCAGTGCGACGTTGGTGAGCCACAGCCACAGCAGGAACACGATGACCCCTGCCAGGGCGCCGTAGGTCTTGTTGTAGCTACCGAAATTGCTCACGTAGAACCCGAACCCGACGGACGCGAGAATCCAGACCAGGATCGCCACGCCCGCCCCGATGCTGATCCAGCGGAACTTCGGCTGCCGCACGTTCGGCGACGAGTGGTAGAGGACGGCGACCGCAGCGATGACGAAGACGAGCACCACCGGCCAGCGCGCAATGCTCCACACCTGCTGGGCCTGCTCGCCGAGACCGATGACGTCCCCGACCGCATCGGCGATCGGCCCGCTGACTGCGAGCATCAGCGCCACCAGAGCGGCCGCGACGAGGCCGACGAAGGTCAGGAGCAGCTGCAGGGGCCGCAGCTTCCAGATCGGGCGGCCCTCCTCGACTTCGTAGATGCGGTTCATCGCGCGCCCGAAGGCGCCGATGTACCCGGACGCCGACCACAGCGCGCCCGCGATACCCGCGGCGAGCGCGAAGCCCGCCGACGGGGCTTCCACCAGCTGTTGGATGGGTGCGCGCAGAGTGTCCACGGCTGACGACGGGCCGAGGTCCTCGACGATCTGCAGCACCGCGTCGGTGGTGCGTTGCCCCTGCCCGAAGACACCGAGGAGCGATACCACGACCACGAGTGCCGGGAACAGCGACAGAACGGCGTAGTAGGTCAGCGCCGCGGCCAGATCTGTGCACTGGTCGGTGCTGAACTCGCGCGCGGTCTTGCGCAGCACGTACATCACGGACGGTTTGCTGAGGTCCGCGGGCGAATCGGGCTTGGCCGGATCCTCGGGATCCGGTGCGTTCCTGGTGTCCGCATTGGCGTCGGGTTCGGGAGGATCGGGTGGACCGGACGGGCTCCCGGCGGCCGCCGGCTCGGCTGGGCGCTGTTGCTGCGTAGATCGGCCCAGCATCACCCCGGCGGTCAGGGCGCCCAGCGGTACCAGCCATCGCGCAGCACGGTTCATGGTGACGAACATGCCCGGCGCGAGGTGGGCTAAACCGTGGTGACCGTAGGCTGGCGGCGTGTTGTTCTTCTTCGGCTACGGGACCAAGCAGAAGCAGATGGGGCTCGGCCAGGTCAGGGCCTGCGGGCGTTGCCACAACACGTCGCAGTGGATCCGCCTTCGGGAGTTCAAACAGTTCACGGTGTTCTTCATCCCGGTCGCGCGGTGGAAGCGACGCAATCTCGAAGTCTGCGGGATCTGCGGCGCCGCCGTTGCGGTGTGAGCGTCCTTCACGCTCACCGCTGCCGCCGGGGCTGACCGCATGACGTCAACTACGCATTGGCCCGAGTCTCGGCGATCCTGTCCGGGTCCAAGAGCACCAGCAGATCGCCGTCGAGGCTCGACCTGATCATCGAACCGGGGTCGTTGGGGGTGTTGTCCCCCGCGACCGTCGGGGTGATCGATCGTGTGAGCTTGTTGATGGTGACGTCACCGCGCAGGTAGCCGGTGTGGCTTCCTGTGACCGTGATGTCGCCGACGTAGCGAATGGTGTTCTGGCTGGCTGTGGTGCTGGTGGATTCCGATCCGTTCAGGACCATTCCGTCCTCGTTGACGTAATTGTCGTAGGTGACTGTGCGCAGCGTCGCGGCTGGATTTGTCGGATCCGCGACCTCGGTGATCGTCGCGGTGCCGCCCTTTGCGCCGGCATAGGATCCAACCGGGGGCAGTGCCACCGTGGTGGGAACAGACTCGCTCAGTTTCGGTGCCCAATTCGGATGTGGCGTCACCAGATCACCCTGGACCGTCCCGACGCTCGTCGTGTATTTCAGGTTGGCGATGACGAGTCGTGACACGTTCGGGTCGGGGGTGCCGAGCGGCGCGGACTGGGCCTCCCAGAACGCGACCGCGGTCCCGTCGGCGTTCCAGCTGGCCATGCTTCGGGCGTTGTAGTTGTCACCCTCGTCCTCGGGAGTGCTGGGGTCGTCGTCGACGAACAGCGGAATCCCGTTCTCGCCCTTCAGTTCATCCTCGATGGCGACCAGCCATTCCTGGTTGGAGACATTCGTGGAAGGCGTGCCCGCGTAGGCCTCGTAGAGCGCACCTTGGATGTATGCCGGCAGGAACGCCGGACGCACGATCCTCGTCATCGGCGTCAGCGCGTCATACGTGCGGGTACTGCCGACGGCGATCCACTCGAGGTTGGGCGACATGTCGATGTCCTCGTCGTAGTCGAGGCTGGACGTAAGCCGGGTCACCTCTCCGGTCGCCAGGTCGACCACGATGTCGTCGACGTTGCCCATCTCGTACTGCCCGCCGGTGATGATCACGCCTTTGCCGTCGGGGGTCCACTGCTTGGCCTCGCCGACAGGGAAAACCACTCGCGCATCCTCGATGTGGTACTCGGGTGCCCCGGTCTCTGCATTCGTGGTACGGACGAGCCTGCCCACCACCGGCACGGCTGTGAAGTTGCCGGTCCGGCCGAACTGGACCTGGCTGAATACCACGTACTTTCCGTCGGGCGAAATCCGCATCTCGCGTTGCGGGTCCAGGACGCGCGCCGCTGCCGGCGGTGTGATGACAGGGACCAGTTCGTTGGTGGCGGGTTCGTAGACGACATAAGAGTTCGGGCTGGCATCGTGCTGGATCATGATCCGACCGTCCGGAGCGGGCACCACTCTCCCCAGGTCAGACGTGAGGTGCGGGGAGAGGCCACAGGTGATGCACCGTAGGTTGGTGCCGTCGAGGTCGATCTGATGGACCTCCTGCCGAGTGCCGCCAGGCGGTGTGACGGAGAAGTACAGCGACTCGCCGTCGGAGGCAAAGCGCGGTGTATCTGGATCGGTGTAGCCGTCGGGTAGGTCCAGGATGACGCGCTCGACGGTGGGGTTGAGCACGTTGACGTCGAGTTTGGCCTTGTCGCCGTGCCGGCTGAACAAGGTCAGCAGGTTGAACTTGTGATCGGTGACCGACACCGTGAATGTGTCGGTTTGCACGGCGGTGTAGTTGATGTCGTCGGGGGTGTAGGTGAACTCACCGGTGGCCTGATCGATGGTCAGGGTGCCGTGCCGAGGCGCCTTGGTGACGGTGTAGGTCAGGGCGTCTCCCTCGGGATCGGTGGCGCCGATGGTTCCGGTGACGGTCTGACCGGTCTGCACCGTCGTGGTCGGGTTGTAGTTGATTGTCGGCGCCTGGTTGAACAGGTTGCGTCGCACCCAGCCGAGCACCGCCCACGCGATCGGGGTGAAAGGCTCCTGCGTATTCGGCGCCGGTGCCAGGAACGGGTTGAGCAGGTTAGTGACGACCTGATTGAAGAACCCGATGACACCGGGAACGGGAGCGGCGGCCTGGGCCGCGGGCTCGACTGCACTGACGGCGACGGCGGCCGGCGCGGCAGTGGACGTGTCATGGCCGGTGCGAGCGAACAGCGTTTTCTTGCTCGGCGCGGCGCTCGACGCGGCGATCTCCGCCGACGGCTGGGAGCTCGCCACCGGCGTCACCGGCAAGTCCGGCGACAACGTCTCGGCATCGCCGGCATCTGCCGAGTCCGAATTCGACCCGCCCGGCGTCGATCCGACCTGCGCGGGCTCTGGTGCCGAAGTCACCGGCGGCGTACTGACCTCGACGGGTTCGGTCGCACTCTCGGAATCCTCGGAATCACCCGAGTCTGCTTCATTCTCAACACCGTTGGCGTCCTCGGCGGATTCACCGTCTGCGCCTTCCGGCAGTTCGTCCGTGGTGTCCTCCGCTGCCACCTCGGTGGTCGAAGAGGTCGGCTCCGACGTCTCGTCGGCCGTCGTCGAACCGGCACCGGCAGTCGCGGTGGATGATGTGGCGGCTTCCGTACCCGATGACTCACCGGACGACGCTTTACTCGACGTTGAGTGCGCCGAACTCGTCGAGGACGATTCCGAGGACGCGCCGGTCGCGTCTGCTGTGGCCAGACCAGGCGAGGTAGCGACCACCACCCCGATTCCCAAAGCCGCGGCCAATGCGCCCACCCGACCGATATAGCGGCCGTAGGTGCTGGCATAGGAAGTCTGTGTGCTCATGTGAATCCTCGTCGACTCGATGTGACCGCCCGGCGCGCCGCCGCCTGTCGATCGTAAAGTGATGGCTTGCTGAACGTAAAGTGGCAGATTGCCGGATGTCAAGGTCGAACTTGTCGATCAGTAAACTGAAAACCTGCCGACTGTCCAGTGCGTTGCCGGACGCTGATGAGGGGTGAAGGTGTGACTGCTGCAGGAACCGACGGCGCCGACCAGATCGACACCAGGCAGAGGCTGCTCGATGTCGCCAGAGTGCTGATCAGCCGACACGGATATGCCGGTACCTCGCTGCAGATGATCGCCGACGAACTCGGATTCACCAAAGCGGCGATCTACTACCACTTCCGCACCCGCGACCAGCTACTTATCGCGATGATGGAGCCCCTGCTGCGCCAGATCCGTCGTGTCGTCGACACTGCCGAAGATCAACCCACGCCGCGCACCCAGATGGATGCCATGGTGCGGGGGTTTGCCGCCGTCGTCGCAATGAATCGTTCGGTGGCCGCAGTCATGGTCTTCGATCCGAGTGTTCACCGTGTCCTGCGATCACAATCCGAGTGGGGCGATCTGATCGCACGTCAGCTGACGCTGCTCACGCAGCTCGACTCCGAGACCGCGGGAATCGTCAAGGCCACCGCCGTCCTCACTGGACTCGCTGGTGCGGCCACGGGTGCACCAGTCGACATCGACGAAGGGCTGCTGATCGAGCAACTCTCCGAGATCGGCCGTCGCATTCTCGGGCTGCGCCAACCACGACGCCGCAATGACGCCCAACAAAACGGTGACGCAATCGAGCGGAAACGACCGGAACCCGCCCCGGGGCGCTGGAAGGACTTTCTGGCCGAGGCATGATGGGGGCGAACGCGAGCTGAAGTGTGCCGATCCGTCGTACCCCATCGAGAAATTGCACAACTCGACCAGTTTCCCGCGCCCGGGTGTCCTGCTTCCCAGTGAAGGTCGATGCCACAACACGTTGCGGTGTGAGCGTCCTTCAGTAATTCGGTAGCGGCGTGGGAGGGCTCGCAATTCGCCCCAGCCCGTTTCCCGCGAGCGCGCCGACAGCCCTGCCGACGGGGCTGGCAGCCAGGGCTGCCGCGGTCCGAAGTGCCCGAATACCGTTGCGGGTGCGGGGATTGGCGAGCCGCAGCGCGCCGGCGCGCACCGTCGGCGCCGAGTCGGTGAACGGCTTCATGGCACGTTCGTAGCGGTGCAGTGCATCGGTGACCTCGGCGCCGTCCGCGAGTTCGCCGGCCAGGATGTAGGCGCCGATGAGCGCCAGGCTGGTTCCGGCACCGCCGAAGGTCGCATTGCAGAACGCGGCGTCACCCAGCAGTGCGACTCTGCCTTTGCTCCAGGTGGGACTGTGTACCTGACCGGCAACCGAAAAGTACATGGGCGCACCAGCTTCCAGTGCGGCGAGCACACGGGGCGCGGCGCCACCGACGTCGGCGAAGGTGCGGCGCAGGATGGTCATCTGACCGACTCGGTCGAGTTCCTCGAAGCCGCGGACGTCGGAGATGAACGTCAGGATGGCCCGGGTGGTGCCGAGGTTGTCCGGCCGCAGGTGAACCGCACGAGATTCGGTCACGTGCTGCCAGTTCCACCACCGGTCGTCGCTGTCGACGCGGGGGAGGGTCGCATAGGCGAAGTACATGCCGAGATCGGTCACGTCGACGGGCGTAACGAAGCGACGCGACCGGGAATGCAGACCCTCGGCGATCACCAACAGATCGGCGTCGAGGCAATCGCCGTCGGCCAGCGCCACCTGTACGCGGTCCCCGGCGTCGCTGATATCGGCGATCTGTCTACCGAAGCGATAGTCGGTGTCGCCGGTGTTCTCGATGAGGATGCGGGACAGCTCGCCGCGCAGGATCTCCAGTTCGGCTGTGGGACCGTCTTTTCCGCCTCGGCCGACGGGGAAGGATGCCGCGGGGGAGCCGTTGTCCTTGACGAAACGGGTGCCGATCTCCCCGGTGTTGGCTGCGCGGACATCTCCGTCGATACCCATCCGCCGGACCACCTCGCGGGCGGCGCCGCGCACGTCGACGTTCTGGCCCTCGTCGCGACGACGGGGATAGCGCTCGATGACGGTGGTGCTCCACCCCCGTGCGGTGAGCTGATGAGCGAGTGCCGGTCCGGCGATGCCGGCACCCGAGATGACCGCATGTCGGGGCATGGCCGGGTGTTGCCCCACCCCGGCTCGCGTGAAACCGGACCGGTGTGACGAGTGCGTGACATCCTGGCCACCATGCGCACCCTGATCGACATCTCCGTGCCGCTGCGCAGCGGTATCGCCTCCGATCCTCCCGGATACCGCCCGGAGATCGAGTACTTCACCCACCGCGACACCGTCGACGACGTGCTGGCCTTCTTTCCGGGCGCTACGAGGGACGACCTGCCCGACGGGGAGGGGTGGGCGATCGAGCGAGTGTCGATGACCACGCACAGTGGCACCCATCTCGACGCGCCGTATCACTTCGCGTCGACGATGAACCGGACCAGCCGCGAGAACGGTGAACGCGCGATCACGATCGACGAGGTGCCGCTGGAGTGGTGCCTGCAACCCGGCGTGAAACTCGACTTCCGGCACTTCGACGACGGCTACGTCGTCACACCGGACGACATCGACACCGAGCTGAGGCGCATCGGCCACACGCTGGCCCCGCTGGAGATCGTCGTGGTCAACACGAGCGCCGGAACACGCTACGGCCACGACGATTACGTGCAGCGCGGCTGTGGCATCGGGCGCGACGCGACGTTGTACCTGCTCGAGCAGGGCGTGCGGCTCACCGGGACCGACGCCTGGAGCTGGGATGCGCCGTTTACCTTCACCGCGCAGCGTTACGCCGCCGATCACGACCCGTCGATCATCTGGGAAGGCCACAAGGCGGGACGCGACATCGGGTACTGCCACATCGAGAAGCTGCACAACCTGGAGCTGTTGCCTCCGACGGGTTTTGAGGTGTCCTGTTTCCCCGTGAAGGTTCACGCCGCCTCGGCGGGATGGACCAGGGCTGTCGCGATCGTCGACGCCGACTGACTCCGCTGTCCCCACCGCCCGGGTGAGCATGCCGGCGAGCCCGATCGATTCTGTGAAACATTCCGGAAACACAATCGCCGCGTAGCCGAAACGCGGACCCGACATCCTCGTCCGGGACCGTCGAAGGAGCCGGACATTGAGTGAGATCGATCCCGCCGCGACCGCGTGGCTACTGACCAGCACAGCCCTCGTTCTTCTGATGACGCCGGGGCTCGCGATCTTCTATGGCGGCATGGTCCGCACCACCGGTGTGCTCAACATGATCATGATGAGCTTCATCGCCATCCCGCTGGTGACGGTGTCCTGGCTGCTGGTCGGATACAGCCTGGCGTTCACCGGGGACGGTGCGGGCGGCCTCATCGGTGGGTTGTCGCACATCGGCATGAGCGGCATCGGACCCGACGCGGTACGCGGTCAGGTCCCCGAGCTGTTGTTCGCCACGTTCCAGCTCAGCTTCGCCATCATCACCGCCGCGCTGATCAGCGGCGCCATCGCCGACCGCGCCAAGTTCGTCGCATGGGCTGTCTTCGTGCCGCTGTGGGCAGTCGCCGTGTACGCGGTGGTGGCGCACTGGGTGTGGTCACCGAGCGGATGGCTCTTCGAACTCGGGGTGCTCGACTACGCCGGCGGACTGGTCGTCGAAATCGTCTCCGGCGCTTCTGCTCTGGCACTGGCGCTGGTTCTCGGTCCGCGCATCGGCTTCAAGAAGGAGGCGATGCGCCCGCACAACCTGCCGTTCGTCCTGCTCGGTGTCGGGCTGCTGTGGTTCGGCTGGTTCGGGTTCAACGCCGGATCGGCCCTGGCCGCCAACGGAACCGCGGCGGCGATCTTCCTCAACACCCTCGTCGCCGGCTGCCTCGGCATGCTGGGCTGGCTCACGGTGGAGCAGGTCCGCGACGGCAAGCCCACGACGTTCGGTGCGGCCTCCGGCGTGGTAGCCGGCCTGGTCGCGATCACGCCGTCCTGCGGGACCGTCGACACGCTGGGCGCGGTCGTGGTGGGTCTGGTCGCGGGCATCGTGTGTTCCTTCGCGATCGGTCTGAAATTCCGCTTCGGCTACGACGATTCGCTCGACGTGGTCGGTGTGCACTTCGTCGGCGGCGTGGTCGGCACCCTCTTGATCGGCCTGCTCGCCACCGACGTGATGACCGGCGGCCCCGAAGGTCTGCTCTACGGCGGCGGTGTCGCCCAGCTCGGCAAGCAGGCCCTGGCGGTGGTGGTCGTCGCGGCCTACGCGTTCGCCGTGTCCTTCGTCCTCGCCAAGCTGATCGATCGCGTCATCGGCTTCCGGATCACCCCCGAGGAGGAGACCTCGGGGGTCGACTTCTCCCAGCACGCGGAGACCGCCTACGCAGAAGGCGTCCACGGCCACACGGCGAAGTAGCCCGTTCGGGCGTACGCGGCGCCGAGCGTCAGTCTTGAAAGCCTCAGTCGCGAAAGGCTCAGTCGCGAAAGACGGAAGTGATCGCCGCGACCCTCGGATCGAGGCGAAGTTCCTCCAAGGTGAGGGGGAGGGGCAGCCGCCAGTTCGGGTATTCGTCCACTGTGCCAGGCAGATTCGGCTGCCTCGGCTCGGCGATGACGTCGTAGGCTGAGATCAGCTTCAGCCGGCTCGCCGTCGACGCCAGGAATCGGTGCATCGCCAGGACGATCGCCGATTCGTCTGGCTCCGATTCGGCATCCAGAAACCCTTCAGACCGCAGCATGGCCAGCCATTCGGCCCGCTCCCTGTCGGCGTTGGCCTGTTCGCCGTCGACGTCGTCGAGGAGGCCGAGATCGGCACGCACCCTGACGTGTTCACCGCGGAAGAAGCCGGCCGCGGTCGGCAGGTCGTGCGTCGACAGGCTTGCGGCCGCGCGCGCCGGCCAGTTCGCCGGCGGCAGAAGCGGTTCGTCCTCGACGGACTGGTCGCGGGTGAACCAGGACACCGCGCACCCCAGCATGCCGTTGTCGGCCAGGGCCTGAGTGACCTCCGGTTCGACGGTGCCCAGGTCCTCGCCGACCACGGTCGCGTGCGCCCGGTGCGCCTCCAACGCGAGTACGGCCAGCATCGTCTCCGCGTCGTAGTGCACGTAGGTGCCGCGGTCCGGGCCGTCGCCGGGCGGAATCCACCAGAGCCGCCACAGCCCGGCGACATGATCGATCCGCAGACCGTCCGCATGGGCGAGGACGGCACGCAGCATGTCCCGGAAGGCGCCGTAGCCGGTGGCGGCCAGCCGGTCGGGCCGCCACGGCGGCAGGCCCCAGTCCTGGCCGCGGGGAGTGAAGTTGTCCGGCGGCGCCCCGACGCTGACGCCGGCGGCGAGCACGTCCGCCAGGGCCCACGCGTCGGCGCCGTCGGCGTCCACACCCACGGCGAGGTCGTGCAGGATGCCCAGTCCCATGCCTGCGTCCCGCGCCAGATCCCGCACCGCTGTCAGCTGCTCGGCACAGCACCGCTGCACCCAGGCGTGGAACGCCACCCTCGACGCCAAATCCTGGCGTGCCGACGCCACGGCCGATCCGTTGACATCCCGCAGCTCCTCCGGCCAGCGGCTCCACCGGCCGCCGTGGCGCTCGGCCAGCGCGCAATAGGTGGCCCAGTCCCGCAGCCCTGCGGACGCCGACGATCCGTCGAGCGGGTTGGGTCGGCTCTCGGCACGCCAAAGCAGTTCCAGCGCATCGCGTTTGGCGACCCACACGAGGTCGTGGTCGATCCGGGGGGTCGCTGCGGAGACACGCAGCGCGTCCACCTCGGCACGGACGTCCGCGTCGGCGCGGCGATAGGCGTCGGTGTCCTCGATGCGCAGCGCCAGCGGATTGGCGAACCGCCGGCTCGACGGGGTATAGGGCGACGGCTGCACCGGATGGGTCGGCCCAGGCGCGTGCAGTGGGTTGAGCAGGACGGCACCCGCACCATGTTCGGCCGCCGTCCATTCGATGAACTCGCGCAGATCTCCGAGGTCACCGATGCCCCAGGAGCGGGCGGATCGGAGTGCGTAGAGCTGCAGCATCCACCCCCACGTCGGCGGCGCGGCGGGGACCTGGGGTGGCGCTGCCACGACGGTGGCCTGCTGGCCGTCGCGGGTGTGCAGCCGGTACCAACCTGGCGGCAGGTCGCTGGGCAGTTCGCCGTCGACCGGGATTTCGGAACCGTCCTCCGCGACCAGCGATTCGGCGCCGGGCACCCGTCGCGGGTCGCCGCCGACGCGCATCGAGATCGTCGCAGGCAGCACGCCGGCCCGTTCGCGTTCGTCGAGCCGCATCAACTCTGCCCGGCGGCTGTTCTCACTGCCGGCGTCGACGTCCATCAGTTCCAGTACGCGGATGACCACATCGGCGTCCACCTCGACCGGCTCGCGCCGTTCGTTGCGGTACGAGGTGGCCACCCCGTGCGCCGCGGCCAGCCGGCGCAGGTCCTCGGGTGCAGGTTTCGGGATTGCCGTCGTCACCGCGCGTCTGTACCCCACGCGGGGTTCCTTAACCCGACTCTCAGCGCCGCAACGGGGTCGCGGCCTCGAAAGCCGCGGCCTTGCCCGCCGACTGCCACTCCAGCCAGCTCTCCCAGCGCCGGACGTTGAAGGCCTGCCAGCGGCTGTCGAAACCCGGTGAGACCCGCCGCAGGATCTCCAGGCCGGCGATGAACGGAGAACGCAAGAGCAGCAACAGAATTCCCGGTACCGCCGACGGTAACCGGTACCGGCGTCTGTTCCACGGCAGCATGTACAGGCCGAGGTAGCCCGCCTGCACGCGGTAGTGGTAGGTGGCACGCAGACGCGCGACGCCGCGCAGGTGGGGGCCCGGCTCGAACGCCGGAACGAAGGACTCGACGAGTTCGGATCCGCTGTCGGCGCTGTCGTAGCTGCGCGCGGCGTCGGCCATGAGCAGGATGCGCCACGCGTCGGCGACGGTCTCCGGGAAGTAACCGTCGCATCGGACGCCGACGAGGTGGCCGCAGTACCGGTTGAAGTGCAGAACCGCCCGCATCTCCCTCGGCGACGTGAGATGACCGAGAAGGAACAGCCCGAACGCCGGCGCCACGCTTCCACCGAGAAGGGTCAGCAGCATCGCGGACTGGCTGATCGGCAGACCCCACCGCCGGGCGTCCCATTCGGGATGCTGCTTCACCCGCGCCCGCACGCTGACGTGCATGATCCGCACATGCAGAGAGATGTTGCGCCCCAACGATCCTGGGGTCAGGATCGCGCCCGGTCTGCAGACCTCGATCCACCAGCGGGAGGTCTCCAGATAACGGTGCAGCGCGCGCTGACCGGCATATCCCCCGGACAGCGACAGCGGCACGGCGAGCCAGCCCTCGGTGTAGGTGTCGTTGGTGCCTGCGTTGCCGAGAGCGCCGAGCGCATAGGCCCAGCGCCGCCACACCGCGGCACCTTCCTCGACGAGCTCGGGGTCGACCCAGTCCGGGAGCTGCTCGAACTCCGCGAAAAGCGCACGCATCGACTCGGGGGCGTCGGGCACGTTGTCGATACCGACGCGCTGTGCCTCCTCGACGAGGTCGCGCGCCCTCTTGGCGCCGACCTCGCCGTGATAGGTCTCAGCCACAAATTGCTCCGCGACCGGATCGCCCTCGCTGAGCCCGTCGATGAAGGCTTGCGCGACGGCGTCGGACGGGTACAGGCGGCGCATCCGCCGGCGCGCTGCCTGCGGGTATCTGAACGCCGTCGGTCCCATGGGAACTGTCATACCATCGCGTACCGCGCGACCTTCTCGGGATGAATCACGATGCGCACCCAGTTCTGCTCCAGCATCTCGGCCAGTTCTCGGGATCGGACCGGGTCGTCGAGGTCCCAGTACCGCTCGGCGAGCCGCTGCAGAAGCTCATGCGCGCCATCGGGTTCGACCGTCGTGTGTCCCGCGACCGACACCCAACGCTCACGTTCACCCACCGGCGCGGCGACGACGAGCGATGCGCGCGAATCCTTGGCCAGACGGCGCACTTTGGCGGCGCCGGGGTCCGTGAACAGCTGCACCGTCCCCTCCACGGTGACCTCGAACCACACCGGGCGGGGCTGAGGCGGTGCCGACCCCGCTGCCACGGTAAAGAACCCGTAGAGCGGACTTCGGAGGAATTCCAGGTCGTCAGGGGTCAGTCCGGCAGCCACGGTTCCATTGAACCGGAGACGTGGCGCGGCCCAACTCCCGGTTACGTCTGCGAGTCGCCCTCGTCGGCTTCGCTGGGCAGGGCTTCGGCGCCGGGCGTCGCCGGGGTCGTCAGCACTTCGTCGGTCTCGTTGCCGGGCTCGGGAGT
Source organism: Mycobacterium bulgaricum (assembly GCF_041287165.2). Lineage (NCBI taxonomy): Bacteria > Bacillati > Actinomycetota > Actinomycetes > Mycobacteriales > Mycobacteriaceae > Mycobacterium > Mycobacterium bulgaricum. Next base: position 194,966 of record NZ_JBGGKV020000001.1, read on the forward strand.
GGTCATCGCAGGCCTTCCTGTCGCGGTCGTGACGTTTGCACCGCGATCTGTAACGGTGCGTCTCCTCCTCGTTACCCGCCCGGCCCGAGACGGAAACCGGCCACGGGGTGGCGCGGCGGATTTGAATCCCATCGAACAAGGCGGCCCTCGCTGCCGGAACCTCCCGGCCGTCGTAACGTGCCTGTTAACTGTGCTAAATGAACGGGTACATGCGGTTTTTCCGCGCCCGAGCGGTTGACAGCGAGTTCAGTCCAGCAGTACATATTATTGTGTGTCTGAAGTCACTGCCGATGGTGATGCCGATGGTGATGCGGTGCTCGACGTCGGGATCCAAGACCGCGTATCGCTGCCCAAGACCGGCCTGTTCGGTCTTCAGCATCTGCTCGCCCTGACCGGGATCTGGATTTTTCCCGTCCTGATCGGTGCGACGTTGGATCTGAGTCGCAACGACGTCAGCCACATCGTGCAGGCATGTTTCCTGCTGACCGGGCTCGTGACGATCCTGCAGTCGAGCCGGATCGTGCGGCTGCCGATCGTGCAGGGTCCCACCGCGGCGTTCTTCGTCGCGATCCTGGCCGCGGCCGCCAGCTACGACCTGGGAACCGCCTTCGGATCGATGGTCGTGGCGGGCCTCATCTTCATGGCACTGTCGATTCCCGTCGGGAACTTGGGCCTCTTCGGGCACATCCGCAGGTTCGCCGCCGACCCGATCGTGTTCGGAACGCTGTTCGTCATCATCGGTGCCCAGCTGGCGAGCATCGGTCTGCCCGGCTGGTTCGGGACCCCGGGCACCGACTCGTACGGATGGTCCAGCTTCTGGGTCGGTCTCGCCGTGGTCGTCGTCATTCTCGCGTGCATGATCTTCGGTGGCAGCACCCTTTTCAAGCGTGCGGCGATCGTGGTCGGCATCGCCGTGGGTTCGATACTGGCACTGGCGATCGGCGTCTGGTCGCCCCCCGACATCGGGGACGCGTCCATCCTCGGCGTGCCGAGCCTGTTCCCGTTCGGCTTCGGGGTCGCATGGCCGGTGGTGATCCTGATGTTGCTCGCCTTCTTCCAGGCCGGCGCGGAGGCCATGGGCATGTACACACTGGTCGCGGGTTGGGGCGGCGAGAAACTTTCGGTGAACCGCATCAACCGGGGGCTCTTCACCGAATTCCTGGGTTCCACCGTGGGCGCGGCGTTCGGCGGGATCGGGACCACGTCGTATCCCGAGAACGTCGGCATCATTCGCATCACGCGCATCGGCAGCAGATTCGTGACGATGGCCGCGGGCATCTTCGCGTTCGCCCTCGCTTTTCTGCCCCAGATCAGCATGTTCATCGCGGGATTGTCCGGTGCGGTGCTCTCCGCCGCGTCGACCATCCTGTTCGGCATCATCGCGATCAGCGGCATCCAGATGCTTCAGAAGGTGCGCTGGGACGACCTCAACGTCGCGGTGGCCGCCACCTCGTTCATCGTCTCCCTTGGGACCCAGTGGATCCCGGACGACATCCTCGCCGCATTGCCTCCGCAGATCGCCGGATTGATCAACACTCCGATGATGCTGGGGATCATTCTGTTGATCAGCCTCAACATCATCGTCAACTTCATCATCAGACCGCGACTGGAATCCCGCGTCGCCGTGACGACCGAAACGGCCCGCTTATGAGCAGCCACCTCGTCCACGGGACCGAGCACCCACTCGACCCGGCCGGTGACTTTTCGGCGTGGCTGGATCCACGAAGAACCGCGATCGTCTCGATCGACATGCACGAGGGCCATCTTTCGGACAGCCCGGACTGCCCCTGCCCGGCGCCGCGAGGCAGGGAGATCGTGACGGCGATCGACCAGTTTCATTGCGCCGCACGAGAACGCGGGGTACCGATCATCCACGTGCGTTCCGAACTGCGGCCGTCGGGAGCCGACGACATCCATGGAGCGAGCAGCAGCGCCTGGCGGGTCACCTTCCCGCGTCACGTGGGACCCATTGTGGGCGCCGACAGGCACGCCCTGCAGGGCAGTCGGTGGACGAGGTTCGTCACCGAGGTCGACCCTGCCGACGAGATCGTGACCGGCAAGAAGCGCCTCTCCGCCTTCTATCCGACCGACCTCGACTTCCTGCTGCGCCAGATGAACATCACGGCGGTCGTACTCGACGGCATCATGGCCGACTGCTGCGTGCTCAACACTGCGTTCGACGCCTCGAATCTCGGCTACCGGGTGACGGTGCCACAGGATCTGGTGCGCGGGACCGACGAAGCGCTCGAAGCGGCCGCGCTGTCGATGATCTCGCTGCACCTCGGTCTGGTCGCGACCTCGGATACCGTGCTGCGCAGCTGGGACACCGTGATGGCGCGCGAGAGCGGCGATCAGCGGTAGCGGCGGGCCCAATCAGCCGGCGCCGCAGCGCCGTTCGGTCGTCTGCTGCCCCCCGGGCCTGACGGTTGTGGCAGCGACCAGCCGAGCGTTCCCCTCGACGCCCTGATCAGCGCAACATGCAGGTAACAGATCCCGGTTACATTGACCCACGTCGCGGGGGTATCGGTGGGCACCAGAAGGGCGAGTCACACGTGGCCGACGAATCGAAACATCACCGGCCGCCCAAGACCGTCGTCTTCGCCCTCTACGACAAAGTGACCCTGCAGGACGTCGCGGCACCGCTGGAGATCTTCGCGCGCGCCAACGACTTCGGGGCGCGGTACACGGTCCTGTTGGCGTCGCCGACGGGTCGCGCGGTGGGCACGACGGCGTTCGCCAAGCTCGACGTCGACGTCTCTGTCGACGACGTCCCCGACACAATCGACACCTTGGTGGTCCCCGGGGGCGTCCCCGCGGAGTTCATGTTCACGCCGGGCGTCCACGACATCCCTGAGGAACCGACACCGGACTCGGTCCCGGATGCGATGAGGATGGTGCGCGAGCTCGCGCCGCGGGCTCGCAGGATCGCCTCGGTGTGTACGGGCTCCTTCGTGCTCGCCGCACTCGGTCTGCTCGACGGACGCCGGGCAACCACCCATTGGGCGCACTGCCAGACGCTGGCCCGCTGCTATCCGAAGGTCGAGGTCGACCCCGATTCGCTGTTCGTGCAGGACGGGCCGTTCATCACCGGGGCGGGCATCACCGCGGGGATCGACCTCGCGCTCGCGATGGTCGAAAGCGACTTCGGGCCCGCCGTGGCCAGGCGGGTGGCGCGGTGGATGGTCGTCTTCCTCCAGCGTCCCGGCGGGCAGGCGCAGTTCAGCGTCTGGGCGGAATCGGCGCTGCCGGTCACCGGCGGTCTGCGCGACATCGTGGACTCCGTCATCGCTGACCCCGGCGCCGACCATTCACTTGCGACGCTGGCGGAGCGCGCCGCGGTCAGCGAACGTCACCTGGTGCGGGTGTTCCGGGAACAGGTCGGGATGACGCCCGCGCGGTTCGTCGAGCAGGCCCGCCTCGAAGCAGCCAAGGTGCTGCTCGCGACCGGCGATCAGAGCCAGGATGCCGTGGCCCGCCGCACCGGGTTCGGCTCACCCGACACCCTGCGGCGGACCTTCCGGCGCAATCTTGGTATCTCACCCGGCATGTACCGAAATCGGTTCCGCACCAACGGAATCGGCCAGTAGACGAGCTCGGCGCATGCCGAGGTGGTCACGGACGCTCGCCCCGTAGTGCAGCCCGCTGCGCCGGGCTGCGGCGCGAAACGATTCCCCGGCGAGAACCAGCGCGACGGCGTTCTCCATGCGGACCTCGTGCACGTACTGACGCAGCGTCATACCCATCTGCGCTTTGAAGAGCCGTGTCAGATGTCGCGGGCTGATACCGAGTTGCGCTGCCACGGTGTCGAGCTCGTAATGTCCGGCGGGATCGACGTTGACCGTCTCCAGCAGTCTGTCGATCTCGGGATGCTTCGGGCGCGGCGTCCGGGCCGCCACCGAGATCTGTGGGTGGCCTTCCATCCTTCTGCCGAACACGACCAGGTCCTTGGAGATCTCCTGTGCCACAGCGGCTCCGTGGTCATCGCAGACCAGCGCGAGGGCCAGATCGATACCCGCGGCGACGCCCGCCGAGGTCCACACGTCGCCGTCGCGGGTGTATACCGATTCACGGTCGACGATGACCGACGGATGACGCGCGGCGAACGAGTCCAGATGGCGCCAGTGCGTCGTCGCCCGCTTGCCGTCGAGCACCCCCGCCGAGGCGAGCGCGAACGAACCGGCGCATACGGAGGCGACGCGCCGGGCGCGCGCGGCGAAGGAACGGATCGTCCGGATCAGGTGCCACGGCACGCCGTCGGTGATCAGGCTCTCGCTGCCCGGAACGAGCAGCGTGTCGACCTCTGGAGCCAGGGTCGAGGCGGGGGCCGCCTCCACGATCAGCCCTGATGCGCACCGGATCGTCGTCGCGTCGGTCGTCGAGTAGAGCCCGAAGGAGTAGCGGAAGCCCAGTGCCCTCGCAACGTCGAACACCTCCAGCGGTCCGGTGACATCTAGCGCGCGGACCCCATCGAAGACCAGCACCGCAATGTGCGGCTGGCCGCGGACGGAGTTGTTCATGGCGACAGCGTGACCGCGACGGTATCTCTGCGCGTCCCGATGTCCGGAATTGCAGTCGACGTGTCCGGGACGGTCGGCCGATGTCCCGTTTCACCACAAACCTGTCGCAAGCGGCCGCCATCGGAAAACCGCCGGTTACCTCCCGGAAATACCGTGCCGCCACCGTTGTTTCGAGAGGCACCGTTGTTTCGAGAGGCACCGTGGTTCGCGAGGCACCGCTGTTCGCAAGACGAGGAGGGACTGGATGGATTCGAGGTCTGCGCTGACGCTGAGCATCGGTGTGCTCGGCGGGGTGGCGGTGGCTTTCACGGCCACGGTGATCACCGTACCGATCTGGGTGGTGTTCCTGGCTTGGGCGTCGTTCTTCTTCGTCGGCGGAGGTCCCGCCGGCTGGGTGAGGTCGGTGTGCTCCAACCTGGTGGGCGTCGCGATCGCGTGCGCAAGCCTGTACGCGGCCCACCTGCTGGGCGGCAGCCTCACCGCGACGGCCATCGCCGTGGGCGTCGGCAGCGCCGTGATGGTGCAGGCCTCGTGGGTCGGTCTCCTGTCCACGACCCCGGCGGTCGTGGTCGGGTTCGCCTCGACCGTCTCGACCGTTGCGGGGACGGGCCAATTGGTCACCGCAACAAGCATTTCGCACCCGGGCTTGGTGGCGGCGTGTGCGTGCGTGCTCGGCGCGACGTTCGGTATCGCGTCCGAATACCTGGCCACCGCAATGACGCGTACGGCGCCCGCCGGCCGCCCCGACACGGAAGGCGCAGCAGCATGAAACTGCAGCACTATCTCGGCGGGCTCGAGGGCCTGCCGCAGCCGCTCGATCTCGAGAAGCGGGTGTTCGTCCAAGACTGGGAAAAGCGCATCTTCGGCATCCACGTCGCGATGATGGGTCTGAGCAATCATCTGGGCTCGGCCCTGCCCGAATACCCGATCGACGACGTGCCGACTAAGTTCCACGACGAATGGACCTGGGCCTCACTGCGCACCGGCGCCGAAGGCATGAACCCGTTCGACTACTTCAAGTTCCGCTACTACGAGAAGTGGCTCGGCGGGATCAGCCAGTTCTTCGTCGACAAGGGCTACGTGTCCGAGGCCGAGATCAGCGCGCTTTCAGGCGCTTCCGACGCGCCGACGGGGTCGGGAGACCCGGCCATCGACGATCAGGTGATCGACTATCTACGCCGCGGTGACAGCCCGCGTCGCGATGTCGCCCACCCGAAGTTCGCCGTCGGGCAGCAGGTGCTGATCGCCGACGTCCCCGCTGCCGAGCACACGCGGCTCCCCGGCTATCTGCGCGCCAAAGTGGGGACCGTGCAACGGATCTTCGAAGGCGACTACGGTTACTTCGTCGCCACCGGGGACGGCATCGGTGACCCGATGCCGATCTACATCGTCGAGTTCACCCCGCAAGAGCTGTGGGGCCCGCGGGCCGAACCGGGCGCCAACAGTCTCTACGCCGAATTGTTCGAGGCGTACCTGAAACCCGTCGAGGAGGACAAGTGACCGACCAGTTCGCCTACCCGTCCGACCGTGAGAAGCTCAGCGCCGACAGGGTCGCCGCGTTGGAACGGCTCCTGATCGAGAAGGGCATCATCACCACCCAGACGGTCGACAAGGTGCTGGCCTACTTCGAATCGGAGATGACACCGCTCAACGGCAAGAAGATCGTCGTCAAAGCGTGGACCGATCCCGACTTCGCCGCGCGCGTGGTCGGCGACACCCCCGCCGCCATCGCCGAGCTGGAGCTCCCCGAAGGGATGGCCGGTGCCGAGGGCGAACATCTGCAGGCCGTCGCCAACACCCCCGGGGTCCACAACCTGGTGATCTGCACATTGTGCTCGTGCTTTCCCTGGCCGGTTCTGGGCCTGCCGCCCTACTGGTACAAGGATCCGGTGTTCCGCGCCCGTGCCGCACGCGAGCCTCGCACTGTGCTCGCGGAGGTGGGCGTCGAACTACCGGACGACACGGAGATCAAAGTCTGGGATTCATCCGGGCACTCACGGTGGTTCGTCATACCCGAACGCCCCTCGGGGACAGACGGTTTCACCGACGAGCAACTCATGGATCTGGTCACCACCGAGTCGATGATGGGTGTCGCGCTGGCAGGGCAGGCGTCATGAAGCTGCACACCACCTGCACCACCGACCAGGCCGCACCGTCCTTCGACCACGAGTGGCAGCGCAGGGCTTTCGGTCTCGCCCTCGCACTCTCAGAGTTCGGGCACTACCCGTGGAGCGAGTTCCAACAGAGCCTCATCGACACCATCGGCGCCTGGGAGGCGTCGCCGGAACCTGTTCGGGGGCAATGGGAGTACTACGACCACTGGGTCGCCGCTCTCGAACACGTCGTCGACCAACGGTCGATCCTGTCGGCACCCGAAGAGCTTCACGACCACCACTAACTTCGAGAAGAACGGAACAGCCATGCACATTGAGCCAGGTTTGGTCGACGGCGCGAAGATCGTCCTGAGTTACGCCACCGCCGCGGGAGCAGGTACGTATGCGCTCAGCACGGCGTGGAAACACGTCAAGGAGCGTGGCGCGTCGTCGCTGCTCCTGGGTACCGCGCTGACGACGGCGGTGGTGTTCGCGTTCTTCGAGGTGTTCCCACACTTCCCCGTCGGGGTGTCCGAGGTGCACCTCATCCTGGGGTCAACCCTGTTCCTGCTCTTCGGTGTCGCGCCGGCAGCGGCCGGGCTGGCCCTGGGCCTGCTCATCCAGGGCCTTCTCATCGCGCCGTTCGACCTACCGCAGTACGGGATGAACGTCACCACCTTGCTGGTGCCGCTGTTCGCGCTGCAGTATGTGGCCGGCAGGGTCATAGCACCCCAGACCCGATACGTAGATCTCAAATACCGTCAGGCACTGACACTCTCGGTGACCTACCAGGCCGGCATCGTGTCGTGGGTGACGTTCTGGGCTCTCTACGGGCAGGGTTTCTCACTCGAAACGGTCACCAGTGTGGCCACGTTCGGCGCCGCGTACCTGCTGGTGATCGTTCTCGAGCCGGTGGCTGACCTGGCCGTGCTCGCCGCGGCCAAGACGGCGCAGCGCTTCCGCGACGGTGCGTGGCTTGAGCCGCGCCTGTTCGATCCCGCCTGAGAATCAGGCGGCGGAACTGCGCGGCCGGGCGCAGCTGACCGGCGCGGGCGTCGAGACAGGCGTCTGCGCCGGCACAGCCTTGCGCTGCTTGCCGCGGGCATCGCGCTGGATTCGGCGGGCGAGCACCCGGTCGTCGCGTTTGGTCAGCGAACGGCTGCGGTGCACCAGGAGGTCGAGCTGCTGCCAGCTCAGCCCGTCGAGGTCGCCGTCGGAGTCATGCGTGGCGATCACGACGGAGCCGCGCAGCAGCGGCACCGACTTCGCGGTGAAACCTGTTGTCGCCAGGAATAGTTCGGTCGCCGCGAGGTTGACGCGGCGTTGGCAGCCATGTGTCGACGGGCTGAACCAGAAATCGAACTGGCGGTCCGTACTGGTCAGGCAGTACAGGCCTTGGTCGTGCATCAGTTTTTCGATGTCGGCCTTGGTGTAGGCACGGGTCTCATACACGGCGCCGCGGGCGCTGCAGTAAAGCACGGTGTTCATGGCGATGTCCCATTCGTCTCTTTCATCGGTTCCCTGGATGCGCGGCGCGCCGCCGCGCTGTTAATGGAGTTACCCATGTGACTTTTGAGACAAACGTTGATATCGAAACGGCAACGACACCTCACCAACGCCGTCGCAGACGATCGCGGTAGTTACGGCCGTCCGGGTCGTACACCGCGCGGTACATGGGTTCGGCCCATATCCGGGTGAGCGCGCCCAGGCGCTCAGGCTGGTGCGGACGCAGTCGTCCCGGCGGACGCGGACCTGTCCGGCCTCCGTCATGCCAGTCCTGCAGTGCCTGCGCCGACCGGATGACGGCGGACACCGCATCCGCAGGATCGACGAGATCGTCGTCCTCGCTCCCGTCCTCTGCGCGGTCGAGGTGCTCACGCAGGAGGCGCAGTCTGAGGTCTCGGGCGAATTCACCGGTGTCGTCGAGCACCGCGCATGACAGTTCACTGTCGTGCGTCCAGGACCGCCGATTGAAGTTGTCGCTGCCCACCGAAGCCCAGACGTCATCGATCACGCACACCTTGGCATGAACGTAAACCGGTGTGCCCTCGTGGTTTTCGAGATCGAAGACGTGGACGCGATCGGGGTCGGCCTGCCGGCACGTCTCGATGGCCTGCTGGCGTCCGACCTGATTGGGCGGTAGTGCCAGACGTCCGTCGACATCAGGGTGCCGCGGAACCACCGCGATGAGATGCAGGTCGGGGTTGGCCCGCAGCGCCTCGGCGAACAGTTGCGACACGTTCTTCGACCACAGGTACTGGTCCTCCAGATAGATCAGCCGCCGCGCCCGCCGCAGCGCCTTGGTGTAACCGCGAGCGATGCTGAATTCGCCGTGCGGCGCGAAGTCGAACTCGAAGTGTGCGTCAGGGTAGGTGCGCAGGACCTGCACGGAGTGTGGGCCGCACACCGGCGGGTCGGGTGGCTGCGGAGGCAGCTCGCCGGGACTGAGATCCGCGCGCCGCAGTTTGTCGACCACCCACGCGATGGGCGAGAGCATGTCCAGCGGCGCCGGATCGGTCCACCGTTCGCGGAACGTCGTGTCCAGCGCGCCCACCGCTGGGCCGTGGATGCAGAGCTGGACGTCGTGCCACGGCGGCCGATCGCCGTAGGCGGACGACATCTGGACGGCTTGGGCGTCACCGCGGTGATGAGCGTCGTCACGGCGGGAATGGCACAGGTCGATGCCGCCGGCGAACGCGACATCGCGCTCGGGCGCACGCGGGTGGCGAATCACCACGAGCTTCTGGTGGTGGGAACCTCCGAAGCGCACCCGCTGATCCAGGAGCACCTCGCCGCCGGCGGCTTCGATGGCATCCCCGAGATGCTGGTTCTCTTCCTCGCTGTAGGCGAACTTGTCCAGGTGCGACCGCCACATCAGGCCCTTGACCACGACACCGCGGCGGGCGGCCCGGCAGAACAGCTCGGCGATGGTCGGACCTGCGTCGCGCACCTTCTCGTCGGGGTCGCCGCGCCAGTCCGTGAAGAACAGCTGATCACCTGCGCCGAGAGCCTCGACCTCGGTCGCCAACCGGTCGAAGTACGTCGCGCCGTGGATCAGCGGCTCGACGCGGTTTCCCGCGCTCCAGTCGGGGATCGACGTCGCAAGATTGCCGCGCTCGCCCGCCGCGAGAAACCAGTCCTTCATCACGGTGCGCGGATACCCCGTTTCAGGCGGCGCGCAGGTGCTCCGCGGCGCTGCGGTTGGTCAGGGCCCGCCAGGGCTGCCACCGGAACATCCCTGCGCCCTGGGCATAGGACAGGTGGCCGCCCAGCGCCCCGCCGACGCCGATCGCCCCGAGCCCCAGCAGCAGGTAGGCGCGGCCCGCGCGCTGCCGTTCGCGGCCGTAGGCCCGGTAGGACAGCGACAACAGCGCGGCTCCGACGGCGTTGGACAGCGCGTGCACCAGCCCCACTCGGCGCTGCCTGCGGTCGAGTAGCGGATAGTCGGCCCATCCGGCCAGCACCGTGGGCGGGGTCGCCGCCAGTCCGATCCCGATCAGACGCCGCGCCGTCGTGGCGTCCTTGAAGCCGGCGTCGAACACCGCTGCCGCCATCCACGTACCGATCGGGACGGTGACCAACAGCGGGTGGACGGGGTGGCCCAGCCAGGAGCCGCGGAGTAGATCGGCCAGGCCGGCGCGGTCGACGATGCGGTCGGCGAGGTGTGCCGCGACGTCGGTGGTGTCATCGAGGGAATCGGCGTCCTCGACTCGGGCGAGAAGTGCGTGCAGGCTGCTCATGCAGCGGATCTACCCGGTGCGGCGGCGACCAATCGAGAAAATCCGCGGGCGATGTCGAGATTGGGGTGACGGCTCCGTCCCAGGGGTGAGCGACCAGCGAGGGTCGCCGATCTGACAAGGAGAAGTTCATGGCGAAATACCTGTTCCTCAAGCACTACCGCGGCGCCCCGGCGTCGGTCCACGACGTCCCGATGGACCAGTGGACGCCCGAGGAGATCGAGGCGCACATGCAGTACATGCAGGATTTCGCCGACCGGCTGCGTGAGAGCGGCGAGTACGTGGACAGCCAGGCACTGATGCCCGAAGGCGCGTGGGTCCGCCACGGCGGCGAGGGAAAGCCGCCCGTCACCGACGGGCCGTTCGCAGAGACCAAAGACCTGATCGCGGGTTTCATGATCGTCGACGTCGACTCCTACGCGCGTGCGGTCGAACTGGCCGGGGAGCTGTCCGCCGCGCCCGGCGCCGGTGGCAAGCCGATCCACGAGTGGCTCGAGGTGCGCCCGTTCATGAGTGGCACGCACCTGCCCGCCGAGTGATGGCGGTCGACGAGGCGCAGCTGCGGGACCTGATTCCCGGCGTGTTGGCTGCCCTCGTCCACCGCGGGGCGGACTTCGCCACCGCGGAGGACGCTGTGCAGGAGGCGCTGATCCGCGCGCTCGGATCGTGGCCCGACAACCGCCCCGCCGATCCCAAGGGCTGGCTGATCACCACGGCGTGGCGGCGGTTCCTCGACCTCGCCCGATCCGACGCGGCGCGCCGTGACCGCGAGCGGCGCGCAGCCGACGGCCGGCATCGGGGCCCGCGGGACCGGCCGACGACACCCTGGATCTCTACTTTCTGTGCGCACATCCGAAGCTGAGTCCGGGCTCAGCGGTCGCGCTGACGCTGCGGGCCGTCGGCGGTCTCACCACTCGTCAGATCGCCCAGGCCTATCTCGTGCCCGAAGCCACGATGGCGCAGCGGATCAGCAGAGCCAAGCGCGCTGTCGCCGATGTACGTCTCGACGAACCCGGGGACCTTCGCACCGTGCTCAAGGTGCTGTACCTGGTGTTCAACGAGGGCTACACCGGCGACGTCGATCTCGCCGCGGAAGCAATCCGGCTGGCGCGCCAGCTTGCGGCGCAGACCACCGACGAGGAAGTGTCCGGGCTGCTCGCGTTGTTCCTTCTGCATCACGCGCGGCGCCCGTCGCGAACCCGCGCCGACGGCAGCCTGGTTCCGCTCGCGGATCAGGACCGCAGCCTCTGGCGCACCGATCTGATCGCCGAGGGCGTCGCCGTGCTGCAGGCGGCGCTGTCGCGTGACCGCCTCGGCGAATACCAGGCGCAGGCGGCGATCGCGGCGTTGCACGGCGACGCCCGGACGGCCGAGGAGACCGACTGGGTGCAGATCGTCGAGTGGTACGACGAGCTGGTCCGGTTGACCGACAGCCCGATCGCGCGCCTGAACCGGGCTGTCGCCATCGGTGAGGCCGACGGACCGCGCGCCGGACTGGAAGCGCTGTCCCTGCTGGACCCGGCGCTACCCCGCTACACCGCGTCGGCGGCATACCTCCACGAGAAAGCCGGGGACACCGCGCTGGCCGCCCGGCTCTACGCCGAAGCAGCGGGGCAGGCGCACACCGTCGCCGAGCGCAATCACCTCACCCTGCGGGCAGCGACTCTGCGCCTCGCCGGGCGCAGCGAGCCGAATTCACGCGGTGAGCACCAGCGCGACGACGATGGCCAGGGCGAAAGCCGCAGTGCCATAGCCCAATAGCAGCACCGCGGCCCGCGGCGGGGGAACGTGCCGGCCGCCGTCTCGCACGCGTCGCGACCTCATGTAGCCGAGGGCGAACACGCCCAGCGCGAGCAGACCGGCGATCGAGGCAAGTGCGACCCGTCCCGCGTGGAGCGGGCCGTGGGGTCGCAGCAGCACCAATGCGCCGCCGACCAGGAATCCGAACGCACTGCGTTCCCACGACAGCTGCGTGCGCTCCACCTGCAGACCGGGTTTCACGGCCTGCCCGGCGGCCAGATGACGAGCACGATCAGGACTGCGACGGTGATGACGAAGATCCCCGCCGCGAGCAGGGCCGGGATACGCGTGCGAGGAAGATCGTCACCGCGGCGCATCGCGGTCTGCACCCGCTGCCATCGCCTGACGGCCAGCAGCGCGAGGACGCCACCCCCGGCGGTCAGAACGATGCTCAGCGCGTGCCGCACTCCCGCGATGCCGAAGGCGGGCAGGAACTGAACGACGGCGATACCGCCGGCGATCAGCGCGAGGGACGTCCGGATCCACGCGAGGAAAGTTCTCTCGTTGGCCAGCGTGAAACGGTAATCCGGTTCCTGCTCGCCGCTCACGGCTCGACGGTATCCGGTAGTCGGCGGGCCGTCGGCAGGAATAGCCTTCGGTCATGAACTTCGGGATCTCCACGTTCGTCAACGACGACACCATCGACACCGTGTCGCTGGCACGCGCGATCGAGGAGCGGGGCTTCGACTCGCTCGCGGTCGCCGAGCACACCCACATCCCGGCCAGCCGTGAGTCGGCGTATCCGCTCGGTGGGGACCTGCCGCAGATCTACTACCGCACGCTCGACCCGTTCGTGACGCTCGCCGCCGCGGCAGCCGTCACCTCGACGATCGAACTGATCACCGGCATCGCGCTGCTGATCCAGCGCGATCCGATCATCACCGCGAAGGAGGCCGCCAGCATCGACGTGCTGTCCAACGGCCGCTTCGTGTTCGGTGTCGGCGCCGGCTGGAACATCGAGGAGCTGCGCCACCACGGCACCGATCCCAAGACCCGTGGCGCGCTGCTCGACGAGCGCATCGAGGCGATCAAGACGCTGTGGACCGACGAGCCTGCCGAATACCACGGCAAATACGTCGATTTCGACTCGTCATACCTGCGGCCCAAGCCGGTCCGCGAGCCGCACCCGCCGATCCTCATCGGCGGTGACTCCGATGCGACCGTGAAGCGGATCATCCGGCACGGGGCGGGCTGGATCTCCAACCCGCTGCCGGTGGACAACCTGAAGCGGCGTGTCGATCAGATCCGCGACGCGGGCGGACACGATGTGCCGCTGACCCAGTTCGGCACTCCCGCGAAACCCGAATACTGGCATGCGGTCGAGGAACTCGGCTTCAGCAGGCTGGGCATCCTGCTTCCCACCAAGCCTCTCGACGATTCCTTGCGCCTGCTCGACGATTACGCCGAGCAGGTCGCAAAGTACCGGGGTTAGGTCCCCATCGCGGCGGCGCGGTCGGCATCGGTGAAACCGGTGGACCGGCCGGCACGGGCCGATGCGATCCATGAACTCGCCGCCGCACTCACCGCGACGGTGCTCATGTAACTGGAGTCGTTGTAGGTGATGGCATCTTCGGCGGCGACACCCATGCGGGCGCCAACCTCGACCGCGTCGATGTTGGACCCCAGGAAGATGAAGCGCCAATTCCATTGGTCGCGTTGCTGGTTGATCAGATCGCGAACCGACTCCCAGCTCCATTCGGCACTCGAGTTCTCCATGCCGTCGGTCATGATCATGCAGATCACCTGTCCGGGCCGCTCGTCTTCCGGCAGCGCCGAGAGCCGTTCGCCCACCTCGGTGATGAACCGTCCGGCGCTGTCGAGCAGGGCGGTCATTCCCCGTGGGGCCACGACGAATTCAGGCACGCTACCGATGTCGGTCGGCGGATAGAGCAACTCGTAGACCGTGTCGAATTGGGCGAGCGTCACCTCGCACGTACCAGGCTGGCGGCGCTGCTCGTTGATGAGTTCGCGCCAGCCGTCCTCTGTCGCCTTCTTCGATGTCTCCATCGATCCGGAGCGGTCGAGCAGAGCGGCGATCAGGGTTTTGTCGGGATTCGTCACAGGATGCCTCCAGCGCAGCGTCGATCGGCTATCCGGCTTCATCGGCGAGGAGGCACAAGGTGATTGCTCGTTTCGCCACCGGCATCAACGGGCGGGGCACCCGCGATGATCAGTGCGCAGTGCCCGGCGGAGGGGCGTGGCGCTGATCACATTCTACGCTCGTGAGCGTCAGCGCTCAGGGCCCTCGTATCGCTGCGCAACCGCCACCAGCTCGTCTCTGATGGTCGAGTGGGGCATCGAGGCAATCCGTGCGTAGAGACGCCGCCGATCACGGTTGATCTGACGGGTGGCACGGTACTGCGCGAACATCTTGGGGGCTCCTGTGTGGTGGATCGGACCCTGTCCATGGTCCGTGTTACATCTGCGTAAATCAAACCGCTGACGTGTGATTTTGCGGACAGAGAGCGGGCTCACATACCCCTGAGGCTCAGTCCAGCCGGCCGGCGTTCACCACGCGCAGCACCGCCGCTCCCTCTTCGTCGGAGGCTTCGAGGTCGACCTCGACATCGAAGCCCCAATCATGGTCGCCCGCAGGGTCGTCGAGGATCTGCCGCACCCGCCACACGTCGCGCTGTCTGTCGAAGATGAGCAGGGCCGGTCCGCGGGCGTCGGCGCCGGTCCCCACGTCGTCGTGTTCGGCGAAGTACTCGTCACCGATCTCGCGCCAGCGCTCGGCACCCAACCCGGACCGGCCGTCGAGCGCGGCGAGCTCGTCCCACCGTTCCCGTGCGAACAGGTCCACCCTCCGGAACAGCGCGTTGCGCACCATCGCGGTGAATGCCCGCTCGTTCCCGGTGAGCGGACGCGGACGCGCGGGCACCGCTGGAACTCTTTCTAAGGGTGCGCCAGCCTGTTGGTCGGGGCTGGTGAGTTGTTCCCATTCGTCGAGCAGGCTTGAATCGACTTGTCGCACAAGCTCGCCGAGCCACTCGACGATGTCGGTGAGTTCCTCGGTGCGTGCTGCGGCGGGCACACCGGAGCGCAGCGCCTTGAACGCATCGGACAGGTAGCGCAGCACCGCCCCCTCCGAGCGCATCAGCCCGTAGACGCTGACGTACTCACGGAAGGTGAAAGCCCCTTCCCACATCTCCCGTGCAACGGACTTGGGGGACAGCTTGCCGTCCGCCGCCCACGGATTGCTCTGCAGATACACCTCGAACGCGTGGCCCAGCAGTTCGGCCAGCGGCTTGGGGTAGGTCACGTCGTCGAGCAGTTCGATCCGCTCGTCGTACTCGATTCCGTCGGCCTTCATCTGCGCGACCGCTTCGCCCCTGGCCTTGTTCAGCTGGGCCGCCAGGATCTGCCGCGGGTCCTCCAGCGTGGCCTCGATGACCGAAAGAACGTCCAGCGCATACGTTTCCGACGTGGAGTCCAGGACGTCGATCGCGGCCAGCGCGAACGTCGACAACGGCTGGTTCAGCGCGAAGTCGGGCGGCAGGTCGACCGTAAGGCGGTAGCGCCTCCCGTCGGGCTGGTCGTCCGCCGCGCCCACCCTTTCCAGAACACCGGCCTGTAGCAGCGAGCGGGCGATCCCGACCGCCTCGCGGATGAGCCGCAGCTGCTTCTTGCGCGGCTCGTGGTTGTCGGTGAGCAACCGCCGCATCGCTTCGAACGGGTCGCCCGGTCTGTCGACGACGTCGAGGATCATCGCCGTGGTCACCCGCATGTGGCTCGCCAGCGCTTCCGGTGCGGCATCGATGAGCCTGCTCATCGTCGACTCGCTCCACGGCACCATCCCCTCGGGAGCTTTGCGGCGCACCAGCTTTCGACGCTTCTTCGGATCGTCGGCGACCTTCGCGAACTGTTTGAGGTTCTCCACCTCGTGCTCGGGTGCCTGCACGACGACGGTGCCCGCGGTGTCGAACCCGGCGCGCCCCGCACGCCCGGCGATCTGGTGGAACTCGCGTGCACTCAGCAGCCGTGTGCGGGTGCCGTCGTATTTCGACAGGGCCGAGAAGACGACGGTCCGGATGGGGACGTTGATGCCGACGCCCAGGGTGTCGGTGCCGCAGATGACCTTGAGCAGACCCGCCTGCGCGAGCTGCTCGACCAGCCGGCGGTACTTGGGCAGCATGCCCGCGTGGTGCACGCCGATGCCGTGGCGCACGAGCCGTGACAGCGTCGAGCCGAATGCCGAAGAGAAGCGGAACGCGCCGATGTGGTCGGCGATCGCGGCCTTCTCCTCCTTGGAGCTGACGTTGACGCTCATCAATGCCTGCGCCCGTTCCAGCGCAGAGGCCTGCGTGAAGTGGACGACATAGGCCGGCGACTGCTTGGTGTCGACGAGCTCCTGGATGGTCTCGTGCATGGGCGTCGTCGCGTACGAGTAGTACAGCGGCACAGGACGTTCGGCGTTGGCCACGAGTGCCGTCGGCCTGCCGGTCCGACGGGTCAGATCCTCCCGCAGGAAAGTGACGTCGCCGAGCGTGGCCGACATCAGCAGGAACTGGGCATTCGGCAACTCCAGCAGCGGTACCTGCCACGCCCACCCGCGGTCGGGGTCGCCGTAGAAGTGAAACTCGTCCATCACGCACAGCCCGATGGCGGCGTCCCGGCCCTCGCGCAGCGCGATGTTCGCCAGGATCTCCGCGGTGCACGCGATGATCGGCGCGTTCGCGTTGACGGCCGCGTCCCCGGTGAGCATCCCGACATTGGCGGCGCCGAAGACGTCGCACAGGGCGAAGAACTTCTCACTGACGAGCGCCTTGATCGGCGCGGTGTAGTAACTCGTCGCACCTGCCGCCAGCCGTGCGTAGATGGCGCCGGTCGCGACGAGGGATTTTCCCGACCCCGTCGGCGTCGCCAGGATGACGTTCGCGCCGCTGACCAATTCGATCAGCGCCTCCTCCTGCGCCGGGTAGAGGGTCGTGCCCGCCGCCTCGGCCCATGCCGCGAACGATGCGAAGAGTTCGTCGGCGTCGCCATCGGTGGGCGGTTGCAGGAGAGCGGTCGAGTTCATCAGGGATACACCCTGCCAGGTTTGCCGAACGGCGCCGTTGTCAATATCACTTCGCATGGCGGGGTTCGGTGATGTCCTCGAGTGGGTCAAGCATGAGGTCGGTGCGCGCGTACCGAAGGCTGACCTCGATCAGCGCGATGCCGACTACATCCGTGAGCAGCTGCCCGGGCTTTGGCTGCTGGCTTCGCTGTACTTCCGGGCCGACGTGCGCGGCCTCGACCGCATCCCGGCGGATCGCCCGGTGCTTCTCGTCGGCAACCACAGCGGGGGCAACCTGCCGCCGGACACGTTCGTGTTCACGCTGGCGTTCTGCTCGTACTTCGGTGTGGAGCGGCCGTTCTACCAGTTGGCGCACAACCTCGTGGTGTCGATGCCGGGCCTGGGCTCGCTGCGCAAGTTCGGCACCGTCGCCGCCAACCATGACAATGCCACCCTCGCGCTGAAATCCGGCGCCGCGCTGCTCGTCTACCCGGGCGGCGACTACGAGGTGTTCCGTCCGTCCTGGAAGCGCCACGAGGTCGACTTCGGCGGTCGCAAGGGTTACGTGAAGCTGGCCCGCGAAGCCGGTGTTCCGATCGTGCCCATCGCCAGCGTCGGTGGCCAGGAGGCGGCGCTGTTCCTCGACCGCGGGCAGTGGTTGGCCAAGCTGCTGAGGGTCGACAAGGTCGCGCGGCTCAAGAGCGTCCCGATCCTGCTTGCGCCCCCGTGGGGGTTGGCCGTCAGCGACATGGTGCCCCGCCTGCCGCTGCCGACGAAGATCGTGATCGAGGTTCAGGAGCCGATCGACGCCGACGACATCGCCGCCGGCGACGACGACGGCATCCACGACAGAGTCGAGAGCGCCCTGCAGTCCGCCGTCGACCGGCTGGCCGCCGAACGGCGCTTCCCGGTGCTCGGCTAGGAGAGGCTCATGAGGCTTTCGCGCAGCGTGATCGTCGACGGAGAACCCCACCTGGTGTGGAAGCACATCAGCGATCCGGGCTGCTATCCGGAGTTCATGGCGAGCCTGGAGCGGTGGGAGGTTGTCACCGAGGGCCCGGTCGGGGTGGGGTCGCGGTACACCGTGCACTGGAAGGTCGGATCGGTGCCGATCGGCGGCGTGATCGAGGTTGTGGAGTTCGATGAACCCCGCGACCTGGCCTGGATCGGGATCACCGGGGTGACGCTGCGCGGGCGTTTTCGCATGCGCGACCTCGGGGACGGCCGCACCAAGGTGACGTTCCGGCTCGCCTATGAGGCGCCCGGCGGACTGCTCGGGTTGATCGCCGACCGGGTCGCCGCGAACCAGGTGGGCCGCATCATGGATAAGACCGTCAAGCAGCTCAAGGCCCTCGTCGAGGGCTGACATTCACTTCCGCGATGGGGGAAAGTACATCTCCTGGCGCACCGTGCACACCAGTTCACCGCTGCGGTTGAACATCGTGCCGCTCGCCAACGCGAGGGTGTCGGTGCTGCTCGGCGAGGACTGTTCATAGAGGAGCCAGTCCGTCAGGTCCGCGGCGGCGTGGAACCACACGGAGTGATCGCGCTGGGCGGACACGGAGATGCCACCGCGTGCGGCGTACGCCGGTTCGGTCAAGGTGACCGCCGACAGGTAAGCGACTAGCGACGCCGTCAGCACGGGGTCGTCCGGTACGTCGCCGTCGGGCCGCCACCAGATGCGTGACATCGCAGGCGGCGCGGTCTCGACACCGACGATGCGCCTCTCGAACCAGCGCAGGCTGGCCCACAGGCCGGGGGTGTTGTCGTCGGCCTCGGCGAAATGAGGCGCCACCTTCGGCAGCGACTCCGGTGGCGCGACCTCGGGAACCGGCGGCTGGTAGAGGACGGGCTCCGCCCTCGTCTCACGCGGGGCGGACGTGAACGACGACATCGCCTCCAGCAGGATCTCCTCCCCCTGCCGAGCGGTCACGCGGCGCGCCGAGAACGTCCGGCCTTCCTGAAGAGGCACCACCTCGAACGTCACCGTCTCGCGGGAATCGCCGGGTCGCAGGAAGTACGTGTGCACACTGTGCGGCGTGCGGCCCGGCGCCGTCAGGCTCGCCGCCAGCAGGGCCTGCGCCGAAATGTGGCCGCCGAGAATGTGATTGGCGGGGGCGGGCAGCTGCTTGCCGACGAACTCAGCCGTATTGACGCGCTCGAGCTGCATGGAGGCGAGGACATCGCCCAGCGAGGAGGACACGCGAACATCTTGCCTAAGCGCTGCGCAGGGTCAGCAGCGTGATCTCGCTCGGTGCGAACACCCGGAACGGCGGGCCCCAGAAACCGGTGCCGCGGCTGGTGTAGAGCTGGGTCCGGTCGCCGTGCCTGCTGAGCCCGTGCACGACCGGCTGCTCAAGACGCACCAGGAAGTTGAACGGCCAGATCTGACCGCCGTGCGTGTGCCCGGACAACTGCAGGTCGACGCCGGCGCGGGCTGCGTGCGTGACCTGCTTGGGCTGATGCGCCAACAGAAGTACCGGCGACTCCGGGTCGGCGCCCGACAGCGCGGTCGCGAGGTCCTGGCCGTGTCCTCGGACCCCGGAACCGGCGGCGGTGGCGTCGTCCACACCTGCGATCACGAGCTGGTCACCGCCGCGCTCGATCGTGAGATGCCGGTTGTGCAGGACATCCCAGCCTGCCCGCGCCATGTAGTCGAGCCAGCCCTGGGCTTCGCTGAAGTACTCGTGATTGCCCGTGACGTACACGCGGGTCGAGGTGGCCCGGACCGACGCCAGGGGCGCGGCCTGGTTGTCGCGGATGTCGGCCGTGCCGTCGGCGATGTCGCCGACGTGGCAGACCACGTCGGCGTCGAGTTCGTTGACCCGTTCGACGACGCCCGCCGACCACCGGGACCGGTCGATCGGCCCGTAGTGCGTATCGGTGATGACCGCGACCCGCAGGCCGTCGAGCCCGTGGCCGAGGCGGGGAAGGGTCACGTCCAGGGCCTTCACCCGAGGCACCCGCATGGCTTCGGCGTAGCCCCAGACGAGGAGGACCACGGTGACGGCCAGGACGGCGGCGGCGACGATCCGCGAGCGCGTCGGGTCGGCCACTCCGGCCACCAGCAGGACGAGCTCGAGCACCTGGCCCAGCACCGACCAGACGAACAGCACCCATGCGGCGCCGAGCAGCGCGTCGCCGAGGGCGGCCGTTCCGTCACGCCTCCGGCCGTGGCCCGACAGCATCAGCATCGGCAGTCCGGCGAAGGCGGCGACGAAGAGGATCGTGCCTGCGACGACGACCGCGGTCGGCCATGCCGCACCGCCCACCACCAGCGTCGCCCACGGCACCCCGAACAGCAGCAGCATGATGGTCAGCACGACGGCGACGCGGCGCCAGCGACGTCGTCGGCGGGGCGCGGGTCCTGCAGCCTCTTCCACTACCTCGGCCGGATTCTCGGTCATCTACCGAAAGTACCGGCGGGCGATTCCGTCCCGAGCTGTCCGCGGTGTTGAATGGTGCAGGGAGGTTTACACATGAGTGCTGTTTCGTTAATCACCGGTGGCGCGGGCGGCATGGGTCTGGCGACGGCGAAGATCGTCGGCCGCGACCACGCCGTGGTGCTGTGCGACGTCAGGCAGGACCGCCTCGATGCGGCTGAGGCTGCGCTGAAGGGTCTCGGAGTCGCCGTCACCGCGGTCAACTGCGACGTCACCGACCGGCAGGCGGTGCGCGCGCTCTTTCAGACCGCTGCCGCTGCCGGCGATCTCACTTCGGTGATCCACGCTGCCGGCGTCAGCCCCAGCATGGGTGACGCCGAGTACGTGATGCGCACGAACGCGATCGGCACCCTCAATGTCGGTGAGGAGTTCCACGCGAGCGCCGGCGGGGGCGCCGCGATCGTCAACGTGGCATCGATGGCGGCGCACATACTGCCCGCCGAGATCATCCCGACGGCGAAGTTCCCGTTGGCTCTTCAGGACACCGATCAGTTCATGACCGAGATGCTCGCGGCGTGTTCGATCGTGCCCGAGGAAGCTCGGTCGGGCATCTCCTATGCGGTGAGCAAGAGCTTCGTCCGGTGGTACTCGGTGGCGCAGGCCGAGCGGTTCAACGCACGCGGGTTGCGCATTGTGTCGGTGTCGCCGGGATCCGTCGACACCGAGATGGGCCGCCTGGAAGAGAGCGCGGGCGCTGGCGCGATGGTCGTCGACGCCGCCGTGCCGCGGTGGGGCAGGGCCGAGGAGATGGCGGAGCTGTTCGCGTTCTGCGCGAGCGACAGGGCGGGCTATCTCACCGGCACCGACATCCTCAACGACGGCGGTGTCGTCGCGTCGATCACCGAGCGGAGCCGGGTGGCCGCCGCCGGAGCCTGATGGTCCCGCTGTTCTTCGTTGTCGGGGCCATCTCGCAGTACCTCGGGGCGGCGATCGGCGTCTTCCTGTTCGACACGACGAACCCGGCGACCGTCGCCTGGCTGCGCGCGGCGGGGGCCGCGGCAGTCCTGCTCGCATGGCGCCGGCCATGGCGTCGCCGCTGGACCACACGGATGGTGCTCGCGGCGACCGCGTTCGGCCTGGTGACGCTCGCGATGAATGTCGCCTTCTACGAGGCGATCGCGCGCATCCCACTCGGCACCGCGGTCGCGATCGAATTCGCCGGACCTGTGGTCGTCGCGACCCTCGGATCGCGGCGCACGCAGGACTTCCTCGGTGTGGTGCTCGTCGCCGCAGGTGTCTACCTCGTCGCCGGTGTCGAGACCGACGTCGACTGGGCGGGAGTCGGATTCGCGCTCCTCGCCGCGGCGCTGTGGGCGGGATACATCCTGCTGGGCAAGTGGGTCGCCGACGCCGGCGACGGAATCGATTCGCTCGCAGTCGGAATGGCCTCTGCCGCCGTGGTGTCCGCGCCGCTGCTGCTCGGTGTCCAACTGGCCGGGGATGCATCGGTTTTCGCCGACCCGCGCACGTGGCTGCTGGGTGTCGGGGTCGGCCTGCTGTCCAGTGCGATCCCTTACGCATTGGATCAACGTGTGCTCACCCGCATCGGCCGCGAACGTTTCGCACTGTTGCTCGCACTGCTGCCCGCCACCGCGGCCGTCGTCGGCGCGGTCGTCCTGGCGCAGCGGCCCACCATCGGCGAAGTCGCCGGTATCGCGCTGGTGATGCTGGCCCTCGTGGTCACGGCCAGGCCGATAAGATGGCCGCGTGCGTAGCCACGGCTGGGGTGGCAACACCCCGGGATCCGACGAGGAGGCGATCGACCGCATCCTCAATGCGGCCGACAAGATCATCGCCGACCGCGGTTCTGCGATGCGGATCGCCGATGTCGCCCGCGAGCTCGCGGTCACCCGCCAGACCGTCTACCGGTATTTCCCGAGCACAGATGCGCTGCTCGTTGCGTGCGCGATGCGTTCAGCCGACGGCTTCCTCGACCAGCTCGCCGCTCACCTTCGCGGCTATGACGAGCCGGCGGCGGCGATGGTCGAAGGTGTCGCCTTCACCATCGAGGCCCTCGCCGACGACGACACCATCGAGTTCCTGTTCAACCAGCGCGAACGGGGGGGCCGCGAACGGGCGAGCGTCCCGTCCATCACATCGGACACGGCCCGCGCGTTCGGCAAGGCGCTTCTGCATCGGCTCGAAGTCGACTGGGAGGCATACGGCTACGACGAGGTCGCGTTGGACCGACTGGCCGAATTCGGGCTCCGCTCCATCCACTCCCTGCTCCTCGACCCCGGCAGCCCGCCGCACCAGGGCGACGAGCTGCGCGAGTTCCTGACCCTGTGGCTGGGCCCTGCGGCAACCCGGCTGCAACGGACACGATCGGCGGCCTCCTGATGAGCTGTTGTCACGACAGCGACGCCGACGGCGCCTTCACCGTCGACGCCTCGCGGATCACGTTCGGCCGCGGTTGCCTCGCCGAGGTCGGCGATCGAGCCAGGGCGCTCGGTGTCACGCGTGTAGCGCTGTTCTCCGATCCCGCCGTCGCTGCGTTGGCCGTTTTCGACACGGTCGCCCGCTCGCTGCGTGATGCCGGGATCGACGTCGTGCCCTACACCGAGGTGCGGGTCGAACCGACCGACGAATCCTTCCGGCAGGCAGCCACTTTCGCATCCGAGACCGGAGCCGACGGGTACATCTCGGTCGGCGGTGGCTCCGTGATCGACACGGCCAAAGCCGCCAACCTGTATGCCACCCATCCGGCCGACCTCCTCGAATACGTCAATGCCCCAGTGGGTTCGGCCAGCCCGGTGCCGGGCCCGCTGAAGCCGCACATCGCCTGCCCCACGACGTCGGGCACCGGCAGCGAGGTCACGGGGATCGCGATCTTCGACCTGCTGTCGATGCACGCCAAAACCGGCATCGCCTCACCGGCGCTGCGCCCCACCGAAGCCCTCGTCGACCCCGACAGCACCGACACACTGCCCGCCAGCGTGGTCGCGTGCAGCGGACTCGACGTGCTCTCGCATGCGCTGGAGTCCTACACCGCACGCCCCTACTCGCGTCGCACCGCGCCTGCCCGGCCCAGCCAGCGGCCGATGAGCCAGGGCGCCAACCCGTGGAGCGACCTGGGGTGCTTCGAAGCGCTGCGCCTTCTCGGGATCTATCTGGATCGTGCCGTTGCCGACGCGTCCGACCGGGAGGCCCGCGAACAGGTCATGTGGGCCGCGACACTGGCCGGTATCGCGTTCGGCAATGCCGGAGTACACCTGCCGCACGCAATGGCGTACGCCGTGGCCGGGCTGGTGCGCGAGTTCCGTCCCGAGGGCTATCCCGACGCCGAACCCCTGGTGCCCCACGGGATGTCGGTGATCCTCAATGCGCCCGCGGCGTTCCGACTCACCGCGCCCACCGACCCGGGGCGTCACCTCGCGGCGGCCGCTCAACTCGGGGCCGACGTCCGTGGCGCCGCGCCCGAGGACGCCGGCACGGTCCTCGCCGACCACCTCGTCGGCATCATGCGCACGGTGGGCATGCCGAACGGACTGGGCGGCGTCGGCTACACCGACACCGACAGCCCTGCGCTCGCAGACGGTGCGTGGCCGCAGCAGCGACTGCTCGGCAACGCGCCGATCGAGGTGGACAAGCCGTTGCTGGACAGCACGTTTCGCCAGTCCATGCGTTACTGGTGACCGGCGATGACGACGCCAGGGCACCGCGCTGCCGACTACCGATACTTCGTGCCGATCACCACCAGGTGGATGGACAACGACGTGTACGGCCACGTCAACAACGTCACCTATTACAGCTACTTCGACACCGTCGCGAACCACTTCCTGATCCGGGAAGGCGGCCTCGACATCCACACCTCACCGGTGATCGGCCTCGTGGTGGAATCGAAGTGCTCCTATCTGGCGCCGGTGGCCTACCCGGACGAGCTTCGGGCGGGACTTCGCGTCGACAAGCTCACCAACCGCTCGGTGACCTACGGGGTCGCGATCTTCGGTAGCAGCGAGGAGGCCGTCGCGCACGGATATTTCGTGCACGTCTTCGTCGATCGGGAGGCCCGCAACGCCGTCCCGATCCCGGACCGGATCCGTGCCGCCCTCGCGACGCTCGTCGCCGACGGGGACAACCCGTGAGCGCTGCCGGGCGGCTCAACACGGCTCAGCGCCGCGCCTGGCTCAACTACATGAGGGTTTACCACCGTCTCGAGTATGAGATGAACCGTCAGCTCCAAACCGATTGCCAGATATCGCTTTCCGATTACACGGTGATGAACGCTCTGACGCTGGGCGCCAATTCGCGTGCACATCTCAACGTGCTGGCCACCACCATCGGCTGGGAGCGCAGCAGGCTCTCCCACCACGTGGAGCGCATGAGTCGACGAGGCCTCGTCGAGCGCACGCCGTCCGAATCCGACGGAAGGGCCACCGACGTGGTGCTGACGGAGGCGGGCAGAGAGGTCTTCGAGGCGGCCGCCCCGAAACATGCGGCGTGGGTCGGGACGGTGTTCTTCTCCGACATCGACGGCGAGCAGCAGGACCAGCTCGCCGACATACTCGGTGCGGTCTACGAGTCGATCCTGCGGCACGGCACACTGCCGCGGCCGGACCTCGACGAGGACCGGCCGCGGGGGGCTTGACTCAGAGCTGCTCTGCGCCGCCGTCGACGAACAGCTCGGTCCCGGTCACGAAGCTGCTCAGATCGGAGCCCAGATACACGACCGCCGAGGCGATTTCGTCCGGCCTGCCGAGACGCCCGAGCGGGACGTCGGCGGTCAGCTGATCGAGGAGTTCCTGCTCGCCGCCCGCGGGGGCGAGCTCTTTGAGGCCGCGTGTCTCGATCGGGCCGGGTGTCACGGTGTTGACGCGGATGCCCCGCTCGGCGAGCTCTGCGGCCCACGTCCTGCCGAGGGACCGGATCGCGGCCTTGGACGCCGCGTAGGCGCTGAACGACGGGGTCCCGTTGTGGGCGGCGGTGGATCCGGTCAGTACGACGGATGCGCCGGGGTTCAGCAGCGGCAGCATCTTCTGCACCGTGTAGACGGTCCCGTAGACGTTGGTGCCGAAGGTGTCGGCGAGATGCTCGGGGGTGATGTCGGGCAGCGCGGCGAATTCGCCTCCACCGGCGTTGGCGAATACGACGTCGAGCCCACGCCCGTGCGCCCGAATGGCGTCGACCACCGCGTCGAGGTCCTCCGGGCGTGACACGTCACCCCGGACGCCAGTGGCCTGCTCGCCGATCGATGCGACCGCAGCGTCGAGTGTCGACTGGTTGCGACCCGTCACGAAGACATGCGCGCCCTCGGCGGCTAGTCTCTGCGCCGTGGCCAGGCCGATGCCCGATGTTCCGCCGGTGACGAGTGCTGTCTTGTTGTTGAGAAGTTCCATACCGACCATAACTTCGGTGACATGTCACCTATTCCATTCCGCCCAACTCAGAGGAGACCGCGATGTCCGACCCGATCGACGCCGTGATGTTGTCCAACCTGCTCGACGTGTTCAACGAGCGCGAGGGCGCCGCCCGGCAGGCGGCCATCGCGAGGACCTACGCCGAGGACGTCAGGTGGACCGACGCCGAGGGCGTGGTCTCGGGGCGAGACGCTCTGGAGGCGAAATGTGTTGAGCTGCAGTCGAACCTGGGGGAAAGCCAATTCGTGTCGGCGGGCCCGGTGCACCAGCTTCCCGGATTCGGCTACCTGGCCTGGAGCCTGGTGGATCCGGCTTCGGGAAATGCGGTCATGACGGGTTTCGACGCAGCAGTCGTCCGCGATGGGGTGATCACCGACCTGTGGACTGTGCTCATCCCGCCGACGGAGTGACTCCCGCCGCGGTGGCGATGTGTCCCGCGACCACAGCGGCCACGCGTTCGGTGTCCGGATCGTCGGCGGGTTCGTAGCGATCGGCAGACGCGTCGTATCGGGCGCCCGCGATGTTGCCGTGGTCGGCGTCGAGTTCGAGGAACCGGACATCCCAGCCCGCCGCCGTCAGCGAGTCCGAGAACGAGCGGCTCGCCGCCACGGGAACGACGTCGTCGGCGCGGCCGTGAAGCAACGTGAACGGGCTCCTGGCACGCGCGTCGCCCAGACTGCCGGTGACGTCGGTCCCTGAGATCGGGTCGGGGACCATGAAAGCCCCTGCCAGACAGACAGTGTGGGCCAGCACGATGTCATGGTCGGCGGCGTGGACGGCCAGGCCGGCGGCGGCGACGCCGCCCAGTGACCAACCCACGAGGACCATTCCGTCCGGTGCGTCCGACCAGGACCGCGCGAACTCCACGGACCTCAGCAGATCCGACCGACCACGGTCGTCACTATGTGAATCCCAGTCGGGCACAGCAACACCGAGGCCCCGGTCGGCGAGCAGTGTCGCCAGCACTCGGACAGTGCTGCGGGCATCGGTCTGCGTGCCGTGCCACAGCAGCACGGTGGGATCAGACTGTGCGCCGTAGAGATCGATCGAGCGGCCCGGCGCGTATTCCATCAGCCGATGCCGGATTCGTCCGGCTGCTGTGCCGCCACCGGGGTGGTCAGGAAGTCGAGGAGCCCGGTGATGTTCAGGACGCGATCCAGGTACGCCGGGCGGTGGTCGAGATGCAGCCCTATCCCGCCCGCACAGGCGAGACGGTGGATTCGGACCAGCGCGGACAGGCCTGCGGAGTCGCAGAACTCGAGATCGGAGAAGTCCAGATGCAGGTTCTGGAGGCCGGGCTGGTCGGATGGCAGCTTCGAGACGGTCTCGACCAGCAGGCCGGCTGTTCCGTAGTCGAGATCGCCTGCGACGTGGACGCGGGCCGACTGGCTTGTCTTGTGAACGACGACTGTGAATTTCATGCGGTGAGGGGTTGGGTTGTAGGTGTTGTCGGACTGGTGATCGCAGCGTGCGCTGCGGCGAGGAGACGTTGTGTCCTCGGGAACTCCAGGAGTTGCCCGGCAAGGGAGTCCAGCGCCGGGATCAGTGATTCGGCCGGTACACCGCGCGCGGCGAGGATCTCGCCCGTCCAGCTGACGAACTGCGTGAACAACTCGTCGTCGTCGGTATAGAGGGCAGTGGCGAGGAAGTCCACGATGTGCGCGATGTCCTCGACGGTGCGCTGGCGCTGCTCGTCGCTGTAGCCGCGCATCGCCGGGTAGCGCTCGTCGAGTTCGCTCACGGTGGTTCGCACCAACTGCGCGGAATTGCCCCGCACCATCGTGTACTCCTGATCGGCCAGGTGCGGCAGATCGTCGATTGGTTGATGTGTGGCCGTGGATTGCACCGGCCGGACGCCCTCGCTCAGCAGATCGGCTGCCGCACGCGCATTCGCGGCCCACGCATCCGCGCCGAGCTTCCTGGCGAAGCGGCCGTCGTGGCCGAAGGCGGCACCGCCCACGAGGACCGCGACACCCGCTGCCTGGCACGCCGTGATCGCGGCGTGGGCGGTGGGCAGCCCGGTCGGGATGGAGCAGGACAGGGCCACCGCATCGGGGCCGTGCTGATGCAGGTGGGCGATGAGATGCGGGGTGGGGACCTGAGCGCCGAGGAAATCGACCTGCCACCCGCGCAGCCGCAGTACCTCGGCCAGCAGGCGTGCGGGCAGCGCATGCCATTCACCGTCCACGCAGGCGACGGTCACGCGCCCCGCGTCAGGCGACCGCCGGCAGTCAGGGTGGTGGGCCAGCGTGGCGATGACTCTGTCGTTGATCGCGGTGGCGGCATGTTCCTGCGCGACCGTGATCTTGTTCGCGGCCCACTCCGTTCCGACGCGGTGTTGGACGGGCGCGATCACGTCGAGCAGCACACACTCGGGGTCGATGCCTGATTCCAGCGCCGAGAGGACGGTGTTGGCCGCCGCGTACTCGTCTCCGTCGATCACGGCGGTCCAGAGCTGCTCCCGCGCGGTCGTGTAGTCGGTCACGCGGTGAACCTCCCGGCGGTGTGTCCGTCGACGGCACTGAGGTGCGTGCGGCGCGGGGCGGTGATGGCCATGACGGCGATGTCGTCGTGAGTCCGGTGGTTGACCCACTGACTGGTGAGCATCATGACCCGTTCGACGACGGCCTCGGCAGGCATTCCCGTGCACTCGGCCAGCGCTCGGCAGAGCCGCTCCTCGCCGAACATCTCGGTGCCCAGCGGGCCACCGCGGGCCTCGGTGACGCCGTCGGTGTAGAGCAGGCACGTTTCACCGGGGTAGAGCGTGGTCTCGGTCGTGCGGGCCCTGGTGTCGGGCATCACCCCGATGAGGGTGCCCTCGGTGTCGACCTCTTCGACCCGCCCGTCGTTGCGCACGATCAGCGGAGCCATATGGCCCGCGCTGGTCAGCCGCACCGCCACGTGGCCGTCCCGGCGGGACACCGAGGCCAGGACAAGCGTGGCGAACCGCGTGGACTCCGCCGAGATCAGAGCGCTGTTGAGCAGCTTGAGCACCTCGCCGTGGTTGCCGGCCAACGGTGCCAACGCCTGCAGGGTGTTACGGATCTTGCCGGTCAGCACCGCCGCTTCCAGACCCTTCCCGCAGACGTCGCCGAGGACGACGAGCGTCTCTCCGTCGGCTGTCTGGGTGGGGTGGACGTCGTAGAAATCGCCGCCGATGGCTTCGTGGTCTTCGGAGGCCCGGTATCCGCCGGCCAGCTCGATGCCGTCGAGCCGATGTAGCTGCGGAGGAAGCAGATCCCGCATCAGCGTGCGGGTGATCGCGGACTGTTCGGCGTAGAGCCGCGCTGCGGACAGCGCCGCACCGGCACGGGCGGCGAACAGCCGGGCGAAGATCTCCTCGCCGTCGCTGAACGCGGTCTCGGAGGTGCGTCGCAGCAGCACGAGCGCGCCGGCCGGGACACCGTGGCCGGGTAGCGGGGTGACGACGATCGAACCAACTTCTTCTGAAAAGTCTTGCGGAACAAGCCATTCAGGAACCGACGCCGGGTCGATCCAGCGGGACGGAACCGGCGGGAAGCCGCGCAGTGCCTCGCCGAGACCGGGCACGTCGGCGGGGTCGGCCTCGACCATGCGCTGTTGCGCGACCCCGTCGGGGCAGCAGCTCACGACCGGGATCAGGCCGAGGCTTGCATAGGGCGCCACCAGCACCGCGGCGTCGGCGATGTGCCGTGCCGCCATCTGGACCGTCGCTTCCATGCACCGGTCGATGTTCAGCGATGCCATCAGCACCGCGGACGCCTCGTCGAGAAACGCTGCACGCTCGCGCTCCAGGCTCAGTGCCTTTCGGGCTTCCCGGGCCGAATGATCCGGGTCGTCCATCAGCCACCAGGCCACTTCACCGTTGGGCAGCGGTGTCTGGTGCGCTGCCCGCTTGTCCTGGTTCGACAGCCATGGCGGGACGACGTCGTCAAGCGCGCTTCCCGGGCCGATGTCCGGCAGGATGGACCGGGCCGAGGCGCTCAACGCACGGACGAGTCCGTCGCGATCGACCACCAGCACCGGGTGCGGAACCGAGTCCCAGTCAGCGTCTGTTCGCGAGTCGACGTCGAGGGGTATGTTCTTCCCCATCGTTGCCTCCTCTTATAGACCGGACCAAGCCCGGCCGTTTATCGACCATATGCAGTCAGCACTCCCATGTCGACCTGCACGAAATGCCCGTAACACTTTCGGCCACGTCAAACTATGCGCTGTACAGGCTCAACTCAGCTGACGGGCTAACGGCAGCGTCATATTCAGCTCCGCCATCACCGCCCGAAGCCGCGTCGGGTAGTCGGTGATGAGTCCGTCGACTCCCGCCGCGATCTGTGCCCGCATCTCCGCTTCGTCGTTCACGGTCCACGGGATCACCCTCAGACCCCTGGCGTGGGCTCGTTCGACCAGCGCCGTATCCGACAGTGCATACGCGGGCGACAGGACGTCCGCGCCGACCATTGTCGCGGCCTCGACCGGGTCCTTGACGACGCCCGGGTCTATCCCGTCGAGCCACGGTGATCCCGGTGTGAACGTGGTGTCGTCCCAGAGAGCCACGAGCGGGATCGACGGTTCGGCGGCGCGCACCATGGGTAGCGTGCGCCAGTCGAAGCTCTGGATGTCCACCATGCCGGTCTTGCCGGCAGTGCGCACCGCGGCGAGGATGACGTCCACGAATTGCTGTGGAGGCGCAGACTTTCCGGGGTCGTCGGCTTCCACTTTGGTCTCGATGTTGAAGCGCACCGGCGCACCGTAGGAGTCGGCGAGAGCGAAGACTTCCGGCAGTGTCGCGATCCTGTTGTCCTTCACGACCTCCGCATCGGGGTAGGCCGCGAGCAGCTTGCCGCAATCGAGCATGCGCAACTGTTCGACCGTGAGCTGGTTGACCTGCTTGCCGACATACGGGAATTGGGGATCGGCGGGGAACGCGGGTGCGGTGTCGGAGCACTTGTCGGGCTGGATCACCGGGTCGTGCCACACCATGGGCTGCCCGTCTTCGGAGATGACGATGTCCAATTCCAGTGTGGAGACGCCGAGTTCGATCGCCTTGGCGAATGCCCGGAGAGATTCCTCGGTCGTCTCGCCGCGGCCTCCGCGGTGCGCCTGCAGATCGAACTCGCCCGGCTGCGCGGTGGCGACGGCGGGGACGGACAAGCCGACGAGGCAGGCGATGGAGCCGGCCAGCGTCGTCGCGGTGCGTGCGATACCCATGGGGCGCGACGCTAACAATGCAAGGTGAATTCGCCGTGTCGGTGGCAGCGAGTGAGTTGCGCCCGAGCGGGTAAGTGAGGTCCATGAACCACGACAACCGCGAGCCCAATCCCGACGAGAACGACACCGCCTCCGGATTGGAGGATGCGCCCGCCGCCAACCCGGCCTACGCCACGCCACCTCCCGAAGGCATTCCGGACGCCGACAACGACTGAGGCCGGCACGTAGGGTGTCGCCGTGGACACCGAGGAGTTCTGGCAGGTCGCCGACCGTCACCTGGTACGTTACGGTGCCGCGTTCGTCCCGCGAATCATCGAGCGCGCCAACGGAAGCTACGTCTACGACAGCGGCGGTAGGGCCATCCTGGACTTCACGTCCGGGCAGATGAGCGCCGTCCTCGGCCACGGGCATCCCGACGTCGTGACGACGGTGTCCGAGGCGGTCGCATCGCTGGACCACCTGTACAGCGGAATGCTCAGCCGTCCGGTCGTGGAACTGGCCAGGACCCTTGCGGAGACGCTTCCGCCGTCCCTGAGTCGGACGCTGTTGCTGACCACCGGGGCCGAGTCCAACGAGGCCGCGATCAAAATGGCCAAGCTGTACACCGGAAAGTACGAGATCGTCTCGTTCGACAGGTCCTGGCACGGGATGACTACCGGTGCCTCGTCGGTGACCTTCAGCGCGGGGCGTCGCGGCTACGGCCCGGCGATGCCGGGCAGCCTGATGCTGCCGACGCCGAACGCCTACAGATCAGCGTTCCGCCACGCCGACGGCAGCCACGATTGGGAGTCCGAACTCGCGTACGGGTTCGGGATGGTCGACGCGCAGTCCTCCGGAAGTCTGGCCGCCTGCCTGGTGGAACCGATCCTGTCCTCGGGTGGGATCATCGATCTTCCCGCCGGGTATCTACGACGGCTCAAGGAACTGTGTGTCGAGCGCGGCATGCTGCTGATCGTCGACGAGGCGCAGACCGGCATCGGACGCACCGGTCTGATGTACGCATTCGAGAGGGACGGCGTCGCGCCCGACCTGCTGACGCTGTCCAAGACGCTGGGCGCGGGCCTGCCGGTGGCGGCCGTGGTGACCAGCGAGGAGATCGAAACCACCTGTCACGACAGAGGTTTCCTGTTCTTCACCACCCACGTGTCCGATCCGCTCGGGGCGTCTGTGGCGTGCACGGTGCTCGCGGTCGTCGCAAGGGACGGCCTCGTCGCCAGGGCCGCGGCGCTGGGCGGGCAGTTGCGCGAGCGCCTCACCGACATGAAGGAGCGCTACGAGCAGGTGGGCGACGTGCGCGGCCGAGGCCTGCTTCAGGGACTTGAGCTTGTGTCCGACAAGACCACCAAGATGCCCGCCGATGCCCTCGGGGCGGAGGTGACCGCGACCTGCCTCGACCGCGGACTGCACATGAACATCGTCCAGCTCCCTGGGATGGGCGGCATCTTCCGCATCGCGCCGCCGCTGACGATCACCGAGACCGAACTGCATACCGGCCTCGACATCCTCGACGAGACCCTGAAGTCAGTTCTCGGCCGATGAGCCTCCTGGTCGCCGGCGATACCTGTTGGCGGGTCGAGCAGGCCGACAAGTTCGCTGTCATCGTCGACGGCGCGGATTATTTTCGCCACGTCAAGCAGGCGATGTTGCGCGCCAAGCGCCGAGTCATGCTGATTGGCTGGGATTTCGACATGAGGGTGACCTTCGAACGGGGTGGCAAGACCCTCGCGGGGCCCAATCAGTTGCGGGCATTTCTGTGGTTTCTCTTGCGGATGCGGCCAGACCTCGAGATCTATGTGCTGAAGTCGAACCTCAATCTGGTACCCGCGTTCCAGACCATCTGGAACGGCGTCACTCCCGTCGCCCTGCTGAACTTGCTCAGCAGCGACAGATTGTGGTTCGCCGTCGACGGAGCCCACCCGACAGGCGCCGTGCATCATCAAAAGATCATCGTCATCGACGACGTGTTGGGCTTCTGCGGTGGCATCGATCTGACGATCGACCGCTGGGACACACCGGAGCATTTGGATCGCAACAACATTCGCCGGACCCTGGGCCGCAGCTACGGGCCGCGTCACGAAGTGGCTGTCGTCGTCGACGGCGCCGCCGCACGGACGCTCGGGGAGCAGGCACGCACCCGCTGGCACACCGCGACGACGCAGTCGGTCGCGCCGATCGAGGACGGCGACCGTATCTGGCCCCACGGGCTGGAGCCCCACCTGCGGCAGATCGACGTGGGAATCGCCCGGACGGCACCGGCGCTGAAAGCGGGCAACGAGGTGCGCGAGGTCGAGGCGCTGAACCTGGCCGGAATCGCCGCGGCCAGGCGCACCATCTATCTGGAGAACCAGTACCTCGCATCGCGACGGCTGGCCACCGCGCTGGCCGAACGGCTTCAGGAACCCGACGGGCCGGAGATCGTCATCGTGCTGCCTCGCCGGTCGGAGAGCCGGCTGGAGCGCGAGTCGATGGACAGCGCCCGACACGATCTTCTCCAATTGTTGTGGAGCGCCGACGATCACAAGCGCTTCGGCGTCTACTGGCCGGTGACGGACGGGGGCACACCGGTGTATGTCCACTCGAAGGTCATGGTCATCGACGACTGCCTGCTACGCATCGGGTCATCGAACCTCAACAACCGCTCGATGGGCTTCGACAGCGAGTGTGACGTGGCGATCGAAGGTCACCCCGAGGTGATCACGGCTACCCGTAACGGTCTCGTGGGCGAGCATCTCGGTGTTACCGTCGAGGACTTCGGCGAAGCCGTGGATCGGCACGGCTCGTTCCTCGCCGCGGTGGAGGCCCTGCGCGGTGAGGGTCGAAGCCTCGTGGCGTTCACCGTCGAGGCGCTCGTGGACGAGGCCGGGCCGCTCGCCGAGAACGACCTGATGGACCCCGATCACGTCCCCCGTTCGTTCAGCAACACCGTGCAGCGACTTCTCGGCAGACTCACCGAATAAGAACACCACGGTTTCGCCCTGTGGCTTGACAGCGGCCGACCGGCGAAATCGTTTCTGGGCGTTGACGAATGGGCAAATTTGGTGCTGTGCAGCGACTGTAACAGGGGGCGTGCAAGCGTCGATACACTGGCGACCGCGCAACGTCGCTCAGCGAGCCTGGAATCTCCAGACCCCGAAGGATTGCATCTTGCCGCCCAACTCTCATGTCGGTCGCCGCTCTGCGCTCAAGTTGCCGGTGGTGGTCGCGGCAGGCATGGCGCTGACCAGCGTGCCCCGGGCGTCGGCCGAGCTGGGGCGGTGGTCGCCGGACCGCGCGCACCGCTGGCACCGGGCACAGGGTTGGCTCGTCGGCGCCAACTTCCTGCCCGCGAACGCCATCAATCAGCTGGAGATGTTCCAGCCGGGGACCTTCGATCTGCGCCGCATCGACACCGAACTGCGGATGGCAAAGTTCATCGGGCTCAACACCGTTCGCGTGTTCCTGCATGACCTGCTCTGGGTTCAGGACCGGCCGGGGTTTCAGCGCCGGCTGGCCAAGTTCGTCGATCTCGCGGCACACCACGGCATCAAGCCGCTGTTCGTCCTGTTCGACTCGTGCTGGGATCCGCATCCGC
This sequence comes from Mycobacterium bulgaricum, assembly GCF_041287165.2. Lineage (NCBI taxonomy): Bacteria > Bacillati > Actinomycetota > Actinomycetes > Mycobacteriales > Mycobacteriaceae > Mycobacterium > Mycobacterium bulgaricum. The sequence continues at coordinate 229,667 of NZ_JBGGKV020000001.1, forward strand.
GGCTCGGCAAGCAGCGCGACCCGATCCCCGGCGTCCACAACTCGGGTTGGGTGCAGAGCCCGGGCGCCGATCATCTCGGTGATCCCGGCTACCGCCGCGTCATGAGGGACTACGTCACCGGGGTGCTCAGCCAATTCCGTCACGACAAGCGGGTGCTGGGATGGGATCTGTGGAACGAACCGGACAACCCCGCCGAGGTCTACAAGAACGTCGAGCGCAAGGACAAGATCGAGCGTGTGGGTGAACTGCTACCTCAGGTGTTCCAATGGGCCAGGTCGGTCGATCCGGTCCAGCCGCTGACCAGCGGTGTATGGGACGGGGTGTGGGGAGATCCGGCGCGCCGCAACGACATCAACCGCATGCAGCTGGATCTCTCCGACGTGATCAGTTTCCACAACTATGCCGATCCCAAGGGATTCAACGACCGGCTGGGGGAGCTGTTCCAGTTCGGCCGGCCGATGCTGTGCACCGAGTACATGGCCAGGACTCTGGGGAGCACGGTGGAGGCGATCCTGCCGATCATGAAGCGCCACAACATCGGCGCGTATACGTGGGGTTTCGTCGCGGGGAAGTCGCAGACCTATCTGCCGTGGGACTCCTGGAAGAAGCCGGTGACTGCACCGCAGCTGTGGTTCCACGACCTGCTGAACACCGACGGCAGCCCCTACCGACCGGGGGAGATCAACACGATCAAAGCCCTCACAGGTAAGGACCGGCCGAACTAGACGCGCGCGCCTACGAGTTTCGAGGGCCGGCACAACGCGGTGACGATCAAGCTCAGTGCGGCGGCGACGCCGAAGGCGGCATAGACGTTGACGAGGTCGGCGGTGCCACCGAGCACGGCAGCGGCGATCGGCCGGGAGCCGAGGAAGCCGACGAGCCACAGCGCCATGATGCGGCCCCGCAGTTCCGCAGGGGCACGTTCCTGCACGACTGTGGACAGGCCTGTCATCGCGATGCCGAAACCCAGGCCCGCCAACGCGAAACCGGTGAACGCCACCCACGATTGCATTCCGACGGCCAGCACGACGCTGCCTGATGTCAGTGCCGCCATGCCGATCGATGAGACGAACGCCGAGGCGATCCGTCCCCGCAGCAGCGCGAGCGCCCCCATGCCGACGGCCGCGCCCACACCGAACACCGCGGACAGTGTGCCGACCATGCTGGGGCCGCCGCCGAGTGCGTCGGCCATCGACGGAGCGAGCGTGATGGACGGGTCGGAGACGATGCCGACCGTCGTCACCGCGAGCAGCGCGAGGAGCAGCGGCCGGTCCTGCAGGACGTACCGGACGGCGACGCGCACACGGTAGTCGGTGCCGGGGAGCCGATCCGGCGGCGCGGGAAACCGGACTGCGACGAGGAAGAGCGCGAACACCAGGTGCAGCACGGCGCTGACCGCGAACGCTGTCGCCGGACCGATGTGCGCGGCCAGGTACGCACCCGTGGCGGGTCCGATGATCCGGCCGACCGTCATCGGGATGCTGTTGAGCGCCATCGCGGTGGCGAGCTCGCCGTCGCGGATCAGGTTCGGCACGATCGACTGCATCGCGGGCCCGCCGATGACGAAGCCGAAGCCGACGAGGGCGGTGCCGAGCAGGATGGGAATGGCCAACGACATGCCACCGGTGTCGAGCAGTCCGGGCCGGGCGAACATCCACACCGCGATCGAACCCGAACCGATCACGCAGAACACCCGGCCGAGAAGGATCTGTCTGGCGGGATTGCCCGCGTCGGCCCATTTGCCACTCGCCGGGCTCAGGATGAGCTGCGGCGCGAACTGCACCACACCGACCAGCCCCACCATGAGCGCGGAGCGGGTCGCGTCGTACATCACGATGGCGGCGACGATCCCGTGCGTCCACACCGCCACGACGGCGAACATCTTGCCCCAGAACAACGCACCGAAGACACGGTCGAACATCAACCCGAGCGCGTTGCGCGCCGCGAGTTGGGGGGCGGCGACTTCGGCGGTCATCGGGCCACCGTGCGTTCGAACCGTTCGGTCAGCCGATCCAGGAGCGCGACCAGGGTGTCGACGTCAGACTCCGGCCAGTCCGCCACTGTGTCGGCCACCAGGTCGCGGCGCCGATCGGTGACCGCGGCGAGTTCTTTGCGTCCTACGTCGGTCAGCACCAGGGCACACCGTCGCTGGTCGTCGTGCGCAAAGGACTTCGTCAGTAGACCGGCCGCGACGACTGCGGCGACGATGCGGCTCGCCGTCGAGTGCTCGACGGCCATGAACTCGGCGACGTCGCCGATCGAAGCTCCGCCGGTCTGCTGGCACTGCTCCACGGCGCGCAGCACGCGGAACGTCGACACGTTGGACACGGGACCGTCGGTGCCGAGTACGCGGTGCCGCCACTGGGGCCGCTGCCGCGCGACGTGAATACGGGTCAGCAGCTCATCGAGCTGGTCGTAACGGGACTGCGGCACCAAATATGCATAGCACATACATGTTTGTTGCCGAGAATCTGTCAGTCGCGGTCGTCGTCGGCGCGCGAGGACCCGTTGCCCTGCAACGTCCCACGCAGTCCCACCTCGACGTGGGCCATGGGTAGTCCAATCTCTTCGGTGACGGTTCAGCGGTGGGGGAGACGTGAGCGCGGTGGCGTCAGCGACGGCGACGGCTCCCGATCCTCTACCGGCGTTGCGCCCTTGAACAGTCGCATCGCGAACAGACCCGCCCCGATGAGCACGAGCGCAGGCAGCGCGAACACGGCGACCGTCAGGGCCATCGCGGTGGCCGATCCGCTCAGCGCGCCGGCGACGGCGAACAGCGCCAGCAGCCACGCGATGACGGAAACCGCCACAGTGAGGGTCAGTGCGATCGACAGGGCGCGAGCGACGCCGTAGAACGGGATGCCGGTGACGGCCAGAACGGCGAAGAGGGGAAGTGCGAAGAGCGCGATGCCCTGCACCAAGCCGTCGTCGGCGGAGAGCAGGCGGGCGGCCGGCATCACCAGCGCGACGGCCAGGGCCGCCGCGGCCAGCACGCCGCCCAGGGCGATTGCGCGTGCGTTGCGGTATTGCATGCTCATCGGGTGCCCGGCCCTCAGGACGCAAAACGTCCGCGGTTACATCACGTCGGCCTGGGTGCCGCGCCTCGCCAGCAGGGGCAGCGCAACCCACAGCATCATCCGGGTCTCACCGGAGGTCTCAGGTATGTGCCGGGGTGTTGGCGAACTGGTCGGTGATGGCCTGGCAGAACGCGTCCAGATCCTTCGGCGAGCGGCTGGTGATCAGGTTGCCGTCGATGCAGACCTGCTGGTCCACCACCGTCGCGCCGGCGTTCCGCAGATCGGTGCGCAGGCTCGGGTACGAGGTGAGTGTCCGGTCCCTGACGACGTCCGCCTCGACCAGTGCCCACGGGCCGTGACAGATCGCGGCCACCGGCTTGCCGGATTGCACGAACTGGCGCACGAAAGCCACCGCGCCCTCGTCGAGGCGGAGTTTGTCTCCGTTCACGGTGCCGCCGGGCAGCACGAGTGCGTCGTACTCTTCGACGCGCGCATCGCCGACGAGCCGGTCCACCGGAAACGTCCCGGCCGGCTCCAGATCGTGGTTGCGCGCGTCGATCTCGCCGTCCTTCACAGACAGCAGGTCGACCTGTCCGCCGGCCTCCTGCACCGCTGAGCGCGGCTGTTCGAGTTCGACTTTCTCGACGCCGTCGGCGGCGAGAAAGGCGATCCGTCGTCCGTTGAGTTCGTTGGGCATGTGCTGCTCCTCTCGTGTCGAAGCAGCATTACCCGCTGAAACCACGTCGAATCAGTCGGCCAGTGCCCTGCCGACGATCAGCGGGTCGGCCTTGCCGACCGCATCGTGGTCTTTGTCGTCATAGTCGAATTTGCCCAGCACGTAGCGCATCGCGTTGATCCTTGCCTGCTTCTTGTCGTTGCTCTTCACCACGATCCACGGGGCGATGTCGGTATCGGTGGCTGCGAACATGTCCTCCTTCGCCTGGGTGTAGGCGCACCACCGGTCGGCCGACTCCAGGTCCATCGGCGAGAACTTCCACTCGCGGACCGGGTCCACCAGCCGGATCGCAAAGCGTGTGCGTTGTTCCGCGGGTGACACCGAGCACCACAGCTTGGTGAGGTGAATGCCGTTCTCCACCAGCATCTGCTCGAAAAGCGGTGTGTGTCTCATGAATTCGGCGTACTCCGCGCGAGTGCAGAAGTTCATCACCCGCTCGACGCCCGCCCGGTTGTACCAGGACCGGTCGAACAGCACGATCTCGCCGGATGCGGGGAGGTGCCGCACGTAGCGTTGGAAGTACCACTGTGACTTCTCGCGGTCGGTGGGTTTGTCGAGCGCGACGACGCGGGCTTCGCGCGGGTTGAGGTGTTCCATGAAGCGGGCGATCGTGCCGCCCTTGCCTGCGGCGTCGCGGCCTTCGAACAGGATCAGATGCCGGGCGCCGGTGCGCTTGCTCCATTTCTGCAACTTCAGCAGCTCGATCTGGAGCCGACGTTTCTCCCGCTCGTACTCTGCGCGGCGCATCTTGGTGCCGTAGGGGTAGCCCTCCCGCCAGGTCTCCACGGGGGTGCCGTCTCTGTCGAGCAGCACCGGCTCGTCCTCGTCCCTGTCGTCGATCGTGAAGCCGTGTTCGTCGGTGGCCAGCTCCGCCAAACTGATCTCGCGCATGCCTGAGATTTCCCGCGTCCTCTAACGTCGAACCCATGACAGCTCAGTCCGACAACGACCGACTCGACAACGTTGCGCCCGGCGACCTCATTACGCTGGCTGTCCCCGGCCAAGGGGACGAGCCGCGGGAATATAAGGTGGTGCACACCGATTCCCGGGAGGACGAGACCGGTACGACGATGATCGTGACCCTCGAAGGGGACGGCGGCCAGACGTGCGATGTCGAGCTGCCGGGTGACACCGTGGTCGTTCGGACACTGGAATCCAAGTGGGAGTCGCCTCAGAGCCCGACCCCGCACGACGGTGGCTAGGGGCGATGGCCAGGTATGACGTCAACGAGTCCGCGGTCGAGTTCGTCCGCGGCCTCGTCGACTCGCGCCAGTACGTGCTCGACAGTGACTGGGGCGAGACGCAGCCCGACACGGCTGCGCAGAATGCCTATCTCGAATCGCACACCTGGCCCGAGTACGGACGCTGGTACCTCGGGTTGACCGAAGGGGCCGCCGACGAGACGAAGGGGCGGTACGCGTTCGTGTGCGGCGACTTTCGCCGAGTGCACCGCAGCGGGTTGATCGCCTGCGTGTACCGCGCGTCGCAATGGCGCCACAAGGCCGTCGAGCTGGCTGCGCACGACCTACTCCAGCGCCTGGACACGGCCGCCGGTATCGGCATCTGAACCAGCCGTCACATTTGCCGCCGTTTGACCAGCGAACTGCCGGGTACAGCAGGCCGATGAAGATCAGTCGAATCGTCGGTGCGGCCGGTGCCGCTGTCCTCGGAGCTTTCGCATCGGTCGTGGGCGTTGGCGCCCCGACGGCCTCCGCCCAGCAACCCTGCCCGGATGTCGAGGTCATCTTCGCGCGCGGCACGGGCGAGGCCCCCGGAGTCGGCGGCGTGGGACAGTCCTTCGTCGACGCGGTCCGTGCGCAAGCCGCGCCTCGCTCGGTCGGTGTGTACGCCGTGAACTACCCCGCGGGCAACAACTTCGATGATCGGGTCGTGTTCGCGCAGACGGTCATCGACGGCATCCGCGACGCGGGCAACCGCGTGCAGACGATGTCGGAGCTTTGCCCGAACACCCGCCTCGTCCTCGGCGGCTACTCGCAGGGCGCGGTGGTCTCGGGGTTCGTCACGTCGGACACGGTGCCGAGCTCCGTGCCTGCGGCGATCGCTCCGTCGCCCCTGGCCCCGGATGTGGCCGAACATGTTGCCGCTGTTGTTCTTTTCGGGGCACCTTCCGGGGCGTTCCTGTCGAGGTACGGCGCGCCGGCCATCACTATTGGTCCGCTGTACGCGGACAAGACAGAAGAACTGTGCGCGCCAGGCGACGGTATCTGCGACGGCAGCCCCGGTGGAGCCCCCGGCGTGGCGCACGCCCTCTACCCGGTGAACGGGATGACCAACGAGGGCGCGGCCTTCGCGGTGGGGCGGCTTTAGCCGCTCACCCGCCCGCCGGGACCGGGTAGCGGTCGTTGACGTCGGCGTTGGTGTCTTTGCGTGCACAGTGCGCGCAGCAGAACATGCCCTCGTCAGTCTCAATGCCGTGGCCGAGGATTCGGCATCCGCAGTGCCCGCACTCGGGTGCGAGCTGGACCGCCGCGCACTCGACGCTGTCGAAGGTCGCGGTTTTGCCGTCGTGCCACGTCACGGTGAAGGCTTTGTCGTAGTCGTTGCCACAGGTGTCACAGATGCTCATGCGGGCCGAATTCCCACACGTATCACAGGCAAACGTTTGGGGGGTCCTGAAGTGGGCATCAAGGATCCGTGACGAGCGCATATACCGACTTCGACGCCCCCGACATCGCGGTCGACGTCTATCCCCCGCAAGAGGATTCGCAACTGTTGATCGACGCCATGGTGCAGGCCGGCCTGGCGCCGGGTGCGCGGGTCGCCGACCTCTGTACCGGCAGCGGTGTCGTCGCCCTGGCTGCGGCGATGGCGGGGGCCAAGGAGGTCACCGCCTTCGACATCTGCCCGAAGGCGGTTCAACGAGCGCGGCAAGACGCCCTCGCCGTCGGCGCCCGGGTGGATGTCCATCGCGGGTCATGGGCTCGCGCAGTCGAATTCGGTCCGTTCGATGTGGTACTTGCCAACCCGCCCTATGTTCCCGTCGGTCCCGAAGACGACAGCGACGCCATCGCCGCGGAGGCAGGACCGTCGCAGGCCTGGAATGCCGGGCCTGACGGCCGGCTCGTTCTCGACCCGATGTGCGCGGCGGCGCCCCTTCTGCTGGAGGAAGGCGGCACGATGTTGATCGTGCATTCGGAGTGCTCGAATGTTCAGCACACGTTGAGCGCGCTGAGGGCGCAGGGCATGTCGGCGGAAGTCGTTGCCCAGCAGCTTATTCCATTCGGGCCCGTGATGACTGCGCGGGCGCCGTGGCTTATGCGGGCCGGCCTGCTGTCACCCGGCAGCCGCTGTGAGCGGATTATCGTCATCCGGGCGGACGCTCCGTGACAGACCAACCGCCCAGACTGGTCCGCGTCGTTCCCGGCGGACCGGTCATGGTGGAAGGTCCTGTGCGCGTAGAACTTCCGGATGGCAGCGCGGTCGAATCCGATCGCTTCATGGTCGCGGTCTGCGCCTGTCGGCGCTCGAAGACCTACCCGCTGTGCGACACGAGTCATCGCCGCAAAGAACGGGCCAACTGAGCGTTCTCGCTCAGTCCAGTGCTCGCCGCAGTGAGGGACGGCCGCTGCGCCAGCTCGCCATGAGGTGATCGGCCAGTCGGTTCTCGACCAGGTCGAACGCCCGGATCCCGAACACCACGTCGGCGTTGAGCTCCGGCTCACGGGCGACCAGGTCACCGACCACGTCCGTGCGCACCACCTGCTCGTGCACCGCGTCGGCCTCGACGTGCTCGTCGTAGAACGCCCGGCATTCCTCCGGCGCGCCGAAGCGTTCAAGGGCCTGCACCATTCGGCGTGATCCCGGAGGGGAGGTGACCTCGGTGGCGGCGAAATGGCCCACGGTCGCACCACGGTGGCGGCGGTGCAGCCCGAACAGCGACATCAGGTTGACGACCGCCAGCGATTCGGCCGGCACGTCGTTCAGATAGCCGAGGTAGGTGGTGTCCAGCTGCGCGGCCTCCATCAGGTCGGCGAACAGCTGCTGGTGCACACGGGCGCCTTTGCCCGCGCCGAACTCGTCGTATTCCACGGCGACGAACGAGGCCTTGGCCTGACCGGTGAGCCGCGGAATCGCCCATGCATGCGGGTCGCCCTCCTTGAGGTGGTAGAGCGAGCGGTGAGCGAAATACTCGCGCATCTGCTCCCACGTGCCCTCGTCGCGCAGGTAGTACGACGGGCCGTTGCCGTTGACGGGCTCCACGCACAGCTTTTCGAGCTCTTCGAGCGCGCTGACGTCGGCCTCGATGGGGCCGACAGCGGTCTGGATGTCATTGAGAAACAGCTCTTCGAGCTGCCCGCGCAAGTAGATCAGCCCGGCATTCCACTCCCAGGCGGAATCGACCCCGGCGAACCCGCGGTAGTGGAGTTCGTAGCAGACGTAGAGGGCCAGTTGCAGGTCGATGCCGGCCGGATCGGCGTCGGCGAGCGATGTCTCGACCTTCGCCAGATAGCGCAGCGGTGCGCGCTCGGCGAGCAGTTCGACGACGGACATCGAGATGGGACCACGAGGGTCGGGCAGAGTTGGTTGAACCAGCAACGGCATCACAGGGCCGTACGTACCCGCAGCCGGGTCGACCAAACCGAGTTGCGCTGTATGCGAAAGCTGGCCATTGGTACCCGTTGACGCGCGTCCCCTACACATATTGCCGCGTTTTTCACATCGGGCCGAGACCGCGATCGGGTCTGCCCGCAACGGGTAACCGACATGCAAGCGCGGAACGCGCTGACCGAAGAACGCCAAGTCTCCAACAAGGGGTGAAACGAGAAACATGGCTTCGAACACCACGATCGAAAACGCTGCGGTGACCGCCACGAAGGCGACGCTGATCGCCCAGCTGCGTACCGTACTGGACCTCACGCACACCGAGATCCAGGTCGCCGAGACCAGGGTCGCGCAGGCCCGAACCGAGGCGGTGCAGCGCGAGCTCACGCAGAATGCCGAGAACGCCCGGCTGCGCGCCGAGGCAATCGAGAAGGCCATTCGCGATCTGGGCGGCTTTCCCGACATCATCGGCCCGTTCCTGGGTCGCGCTGCGGCTGCGGTGAAGGCGCTGACCGAGCAGGCCGAACCGTTCGACGAGGCGCTCTTGGGCGACCTTGCCCTCGAAGGCCAGCTGCTGGACCGCTCGCGCTACGTCAAGGCTCTGGCCGTGTCGGCCAAGAAGGCCGAGGTCGAAGCGCTGGCGAGCCGCCTCATCACCGCGCACACCGCGACGGTCGAGTGGCTGACGACGGTCCTGGCCGAGGACGCCCTCGGTGGGCCCGCCGCGCTGAGGCGGACGCCGTTGCAGGCCGCCGCCGGACTGGCCGTCAAGTTCGCGAACCTGCCGTTCACATGGTCGACCCGTGGCGCGGAGCGCATCGCCGAGGCGCTGCGTTCGGTCCGTCCGAACATCGACGAGCTCGTCGAGCGCGGCTCGCGGACCGGTGAAGTGGCCTCCAAGGTGCTCACCGGTGCGCGCGACTCGGCGCTGCAGGCGGCCGAGCGCATCAGCCGCGAGCAGGGCGCCGAAGACGCCGCCGACGCGATCCACAAGGCTCGCGGCACCACCGGTGTCCTGGCGCCCGAGGAGCTGCCGATCGCCGATTACGACGATCTGAACGTCACTGACGCGGCCAACGCCGTCAAGGATCTCGAGGATCCCGCCGACATCCGCGTGATCGTGGCCTACGAGGAAGTGCACAAGAACCGCCAGCGCGTGGTCTCTGCGGCACAGACCCGACTCGCTGCCATTGCGCAGGAAGTCGTGGGCATCAACAACTAAGCAGTCACATCGACCGAGGCCGGCACGGAGAAATCCGTGTCGGCCTCGGCGTTTGCTTTCGGCCTCCGTGGGTACATCGCCGTCCGATGGGGCGGCACCCGCCGCCTGCCGCCGCAGGAGGCCACAATGTCGTCGCTTTTTGTGACACCGCTTTCCGTGAAACCGATTTCCGTGACACCGACGCACCAGTCACCGCTCAACCCGCTCGCGCGCGTAGCCGCCGTCCTGCGGGCGTGGGCCGCGCCGAAGACGCCCACTCCGCAGGAGTACTGGGGAAGTCCCGACACCTCGGTGGGCTGGTGGAAGGCCCTCTGATTCCTCGCTGACCGCCGTCCTACGCTCGAACGGTGACGATCAGCTACGACGACGAACTTCGCGATCGAATCCGCGAACGGCTGGGCGGGCATGACCGTCGTACGGTGACGGACCACACGAAGCGTCACGCCGCGGTTGCCGTGGTGCTCGTCGACTCACTTGTCGGGGAGGACCGCGTCGACCCGGCGCCGGTCGACGACTGGATCGCAGGCCGTCCCATGCCCGAGGACCTCGACGGGCGGATGGTGGATGTCTCCGGGGGAGCCGCATTCCTTCTGTGCCGCAGGGCATCTCGGTTGTCATCGCACGCGGCGCAGTGGGCGCTGCCGGGTGGGCGCCTCGATCCCGGCGAGACCGTCGTCGAGGCCGCACTGCGCGAACTCGACGAGGAAGTGGGGGTCCGGCTCCCCGAATCGTCTGTGCTCGGCCTGCTGGACGACTACCCGACCCGCAGCGGCTATGTCATCTCCCCCGTGGTGGTTTGGGGTGCGGGCCGCCTCGACCTGCGACCCGCTCCCGATGAGGTGGTCGCGGTCTACCGGGTGGGGCTACACCAACTGCTGCGGGAGGACTCGCCCCGGTTCATCGACATCCCCGAGAGCCCTCGGCCGGTGGTGCAGATCCCGCTCGGCAACGACCTGATCCATGCACCCACCGGTGCGGTGCTGTTGCAGTTGAGGTGGCTGGGCCTGGAGGGGCGCAGCGATCCGGTCGACGGCCTTGAGCAGCCGGTTTTCGCGTGGAAATGACACTCTCGACGGGATAGCCGTTTTCCGCCGCGCCGGTCTGGGTAGATGACACTCGTGACTGCGACCCAGCATTGCGGACGGCACCGGCAAACACGCCGGCGCGACCACCTCGGGCGTCGTCTCACCACGGTGTCGATGCTTGGTGCGGCGGGCGCGGCGGGCTGGTTCCTGACCGTACAGATCGTCGGACCCGCTCCGGCGCAGCCCGTGCCCTCGGCGCCGCAGGCGGTCGCCGGCGCGCCGGCCCATGAGCAGATCCACCGTGAGGGGCAGGTGACCGCGGCGACGGGAGATACGTTCACCACCACCACCCCCGACGGGCAGACCACCACCTTCCGCATCACACCTGACACTGCGCAGATCGCCGCACCCGCGGTGAAACGGCATGTGGTGGTGGTAGGTGTGATGCATGACGGTGTCGCGGTCGCCACGGCCATCGCCGATCCGAACGCTATCGGACCGAGCGGCCCGCCCATGGATTACGGCCTGCCCACATAGTTCGGTGGACCACGCCAACCTCAATGGCATGGCCGTCAGTGCCACGCTGCACTGCCTCACCGGTTGCGCAATCGGAGAGATTCTCGGCTTGATCACCGGCACCGCCCTGGGGCTGGGCAACATCGCCACCATCGCGCTCAGCGTCGGACTGGCCTTCTTCTTCGGCTACACCCTGTCCACGCTGCCGCTGTTGAAGGCGGGCCTCGCGCTGGGGTCGGCCTTGAGCCTCGTCCTGGCCGCCGACACATTGTCGATCGCGACGATGGAGATCGTCGACAACGCCGTCATGGCCGCCATCCCCGGCGCGATGAATGCCGGCCTGGTGAACCCGGTGTTCTGGATCGGCATGATGATCGCCCTGACTGCAGCCTTCTTCGCCGCATACCCCGTCAATCGCTTTCTGCTGCAACGCGGAAAGGGACACGCGCTCACCCACCATCACCACGGCGCTCATGAGGGGGTGACGGGCGCGCGCAGATATATTCCGTCGTTGAGCACACCCGCGCTGATCGCGGCGATCGCCGCTTTCATGGCGGGTGGCCTGGTGGTGTCGACAGCTGCTCAGCTGAATGACGGTGTGGCACGCCACTCGTCGAGTGCAGTCGCCAATCCCTGGGCCAGCAACGGCAATTGAGGAATCAACGTCAGGCAACCCACGAACTGGAGTCGTCTGGCGTAGTCCATCACCCGCAGTACCTCGCGGTCGACGGCGCGAAGGGCCAATTGGCTTGCGGTGCTTTCGTACTGGTCGATTGCGGCGGTGCCCAGCATCGCCAGATCCCACTCGATGGGACCGCGGCTGACGTCCTCGAAATCAGAGAATCGAATACCGGATTTGGTACGGATCACGTTGTGGGACGGACCATCTCCTTGAATCGGCTGTACCGAGGCGTCCGGGAACGTCCTGGCGAACGTCTCCGCATCCGCAAGGATCCGCCGCAGGGCTTCGTATTCGCCTCGTGCACGGTCGATGTCACCTGCGGTGAGCACCTCGACGCCGTCGAGTTCGGTGAGCATGTCGGGAAGGCCGTCGTTGAACGGAGCCAGGAACGGTAGCTCACCTGGGTATCGGGCCAGCGCGGCGTGCAACTGTGCGGCATACGACACGTCGACGCCGTGATAGGCCTGGTGGTCGTCGGCGACATCGGCCAACTCCCAGAACGTCATCGGAAATCCGTCCCGTCGCACGGGATATCGGGGAACCAACGGTGACGGTGGAACCACCGGCACACCCTGGGCGTCAAGCCAGGCGACCACGTCGAGTTCGCGTTGTTGCCGAGCGGCCTGTCGTTCCGGGAGCACACTCGCGGTCAGCACCACCGGGATGCGGGCCACCACCGGTTGCGGCTCCAGATGCACGACGACCGAGAAGACGTCGTGCAGTACTGTGCCGCGTTCGACCCTGAGGCCGAGCGCGCGGCCGGCCTCGACGGCGGCCGTGACCGCCCGGCGGGTTCTGCCCTGCGGCATCAGACCGACCCGAGGTGCACGGTATTCACGACGCCCACTTCCAGTGCCAAACGACAACTTTCCGCCGCCAGCATCCCCTGGGCCGGGGATTCGCTCAAGCGCTTTTCCTCAGTCGCCGTCGTAACGCACGCCGGCCAGTTCGCCGTCGAAGGCCCGCCCCCGGCGATCAGCTTCGACGCTCCCGCTGAACAGCCCCGAATCGGCCTGCGGCTTGCCGATGTGCGCCAGGTCGTTGCGCGGGGTGCGATCGACTTCGCTCTGATGCTCGAGCCGCCGGCGCGGCAGGGCACAGGGATGGGTCCGCTGAAGCCAGGACACCATGCCCTCCCTCACGTCGCAGCGCAGGTCGAACAGTTGACCGGCGTTGGACGCGCTCACCAGCATGCGCACCCGGACCAACCCGTCCACGGCATCGGTCACCTGAAGAACGCCGACTCGGCCGTCCCACAACGGGTTTGCGTGCAGCAGGCGGTCCAGCTCGGCACGCATCGCGTCGAAAGGAACCGTGAAATCCACGTCGAGTTCGGCGGTGCCGAGCAACTCGGTGGCGTTGCGCGTCCAGTTCTGGAACGGGGTGCTGGTGAAATACGTGCAGGGCAGCACGAGCCGGCGCTCATCCCACAGGTGGACGACGACGTAGGTCAGCGTGATCTCCTCGATGCGGCCCCACTCGTCTTCGAGCACGACGACGTCTCCCACGCGGATGGCGTCGGAGAAGGCGATCTGGATACCGGCGAACACGGATCCGAGCGACGTCTGCGCGGCGAGACCCGCGACGACGGTCAGCACGCCGGCCGAGGCGAACAGCGTTTTGCCGATGTCGCTGAACGACGGAAACGTCATCAACGCGGCGGCGCCGCCGAGCATGACGATGATCGCGACCGCGATGCGGCGCAGCGTCAGCACCTGGGTTTTGATTTTCCGGCGGTGCCTGTCGGCGTCGGTCAATCCCTCGTCGCCGCCGGCGAATTTCGAGATCACCTGGCGCTCGGCCACCCGGACCAGACTCGCGATCATCCACGTGATCGTCGCGATGAGTGCGATGACCAAGGTGTGGTCGACCCAGCTGCGCCAGCTGGAGCTTATGTCGACCGTCCGTCGGACCGCCGCCGAGGCGGCGATCACCACGAGGGTGGCGCGCAGAGGCCTCCGGGTGAGGTCGGCGACGTGGTGCAGCAGCGTGCTGCGACGCCCCAGCCGCTGGAGGATCCACGACAGTGCGAGTCCGATGGCGTAGGCGAGGGCGATGGCACCGGCGATCCATGCGGCGTCACCGGCAAGGTGGGTAGCGGAATGCAGTCCGATGGCGTCGTCCATGTAGCAGAGACTTGCCGCCCCGACGCCGGGGCAAAACCGTTCCGGGGTCGAATCGACCGATTGGGACTCAGCTCACAACCTAGGTGCGCTTGGCCACCAGTGCCTTGATCTTTTCGGGCAGGGCGTCGGCGACCGCGAGGGTGGGCAACAGATCGGAATCGCCCATCAACGCCGTGAAGACCGTGCCGACCGTCACGTTGTGGTCGGGTCGCGACAGCACGTCGATGCGGTCACCGCCCCGGATCGTCCCCGGGTGGATGACGCGGAAGTAAGCGCCGGGAACGCCAGCGGCCGTGAACGTCTTCATCCAGCCGCGGATGCCCAGCCATTGCACGAACGTCTGACACGGCGTGCGCGGGCTGGTGACCTCCAGCACCAGACCGTCCCCGCCCACTGACAGCCGCTCGCCGATGAGGAGGCCGGTCACGTCGAGTCCGGACGTCGTCAGGTTCTCACCGAACATGCCGTTGGTCAGCTCGCGGTCGAGGTCGCCCTCCCAGCGGTCCAGGTCCTCCCTGGCGTAGGCGTAGACAGCCTGGTCGTCGCCGCCGTGATGCTTGCTGTCGCAGATCGCATCGCCGACCACACCGCTGCCCAGCCCACCCTTTCGCGGGCCCGGTGCGCGCACCTCCAGCGGCTCGGTGCTCGGCCGCTTGTCGATCCCCGACCGGCGCCGCCCCAGATCGATGGGAGACGCCGCCTTGTTCACCGTCAGCACCGAAGCCATACCAAAAGCTACCTCGCCGTCAGCTTCCGAGAAGCTCCCAGCTGTCGTCCTCGCCGACCGGGGCGGCCGTGACCTGCAGGGTGCGTTCGGCACCCTGCTCGTCGGCCGCTGTGCAGTCGAAGGTCGTCCCGACCTCGACCGCCTTGAGCCCCTCACCGCAGTCCACCGTCACCGGGAAGCCGACCTGGTTGCTCACCTCTTCGGCGAGCGTGTCGGCGACCGTCGGGAGCTCGTAGAGCGTGTCCTTGGTTTCGTACTCCACGTTGAAGTCGTCGTCTTTCACCTTTACACCGATGCGTACCGTCTGCCCGCCGACCTCGGCGGTGCAGTCGAACGCGCTGCCCGCCTTGGGATCGGGCGACTGCTCGGGGCACTCGACGCCGGAGACCTTCTGGTCGATCGAGGAGTAGCTCTCGTTGAGCTTGTTGGTGATCTCCGACTCGAGCCTGTCGTAGTCCAGACCACCGAACGAGAACGAACAGGCGGACAGCGCCATCGCGGCACCGCCGGAGATCAGCAGGGTTTTCACCATGGATCAAGATCGTAAAGAGGTCGGGGACGTGCGTCTACAGTCCGGTGAGGTCGTCCGGAACGTCGACCGCGTAGCGGCGGAGCACGTCGAGAGGCACCGAGTCGAGCGTCCGCTCGTGGGTGGAGGCCAGCACCACCGGACAGGCCTTCCCGTCCTCGTGGGCCCGCAGCCAGTTCAGCGCTGTGACGCACCACCGGTCGCCGGGAACCAGCCCGGGGAACCGGTAGGCGGGCATCGGCGTCGACAGATCGTTGCCGATCGAGCGCTGGTGGGCGAGGAAGTCGGCGGTCACGACCGCGCAGATGGTGTGCCTGCCGAGATCCTCGTCGCCGGTGCTGCAGCAGCCGTCGCGGTAGAAACCCGTCAAAGGCTCGGTGCCGCAGGGGTCCAACGGTCCACCCAGAACATTCCGATCCGCCATCGGGCCAGTATCGCGTAGCCTCGCCCGGCATGAGATCGACGACGCGGTACGGGGGCGTCGTCCAATTGCGTGACGGAGCACGATGAACCGGATTGTCGGGACACCCGAGTACCGGCTGATGACGATCCGGAACTGGACCACGACGTCGACGATGCTTGCCGTCCTCGACGGCATGCGGTGACTCAGATGCTCAGCCGGCGATAGCGCTGTAGCCGCCGCACACCATGCGCGGGAGCGGCGCCGGGGACCGCGGTCAGGGCCCTCCGCATCCGGTCCCGCACCGCGTCCACGTCCACGTCCATGCCGATCGCGACCAGGCTGTTGGCTGGGGCCCGCGGCGGTGCGACAGCGACGTGCACCGACGGCCCGACGACGTTGACGGTGTACATCCGGGTGCTGGAGCGGTAGCGCACCGCGATGGTGCCCTTCATTCGGTAGACCCCCGCCGGCGGGTTCTCCAGGAGGTCGACGACCGCGGCGGGGTCGACGCAACCGTCGGCGAATACGGTGACCGAGTCCGCACGCGAGTGATCGTGATCGTGCGTGTGCACCTCGTCGTCGACCATCAACTCGCGGAACGTGAGCTGACCGGACTCCGGTGCGGTGGCGGCGATGTCGTACAGCAGGGCCGGGTCGATGCGGCCACCGGTGGCGCCGACGACGTAGGCATGCGGGTTGAGTTCGCGGACCCTGGACTCGATGCGCTGCAGTGTGTCGGCACGATCGTCGATCTGGTCGAGCTTGTTGACCACGACGAGGGTGGCTGCGCCGTAGCGGGCGGGCGGGGTGGCATCGCGGTCGACGGTGTCGAAGTGGGTGGCGGCGTCGATCACGTCGACGACACCGCCGGGTCTGACCCCGTCGACGCCGCTGAAGCGGATGATGCGCGAGACCGCGACCGGGTCGGCCAGTCCGCTCGCCTCCACGATGATGGCGTCGAGATGTAACTTCGGGTCCGCGAGCCGGGTCAGTGCGAGGTCGAGCCCGCCCTCGTCGGGCAGGCAGCAGATGCACCCGCCCGCGATCGACGCCGGCTCATCGACCTGACCGGTCACCAATCCCGCGTCGACGTTGAGTTCGCCGAAATCGTTGATCACGACGCCGATCCGGGCATTCGGGCTGCGCAGGACGTGGTTGAGCAGCGTGGTCTTTCCGGCGCCGAGGTAGCCGGTCAAGGCGATCACGGGTATCGGCTGCACAGCACCGCAGGTTACAGGGACTCGCGGTACCATTTTCGTTTGCGCCACATCGGTCGGCGCGAGGGGGCGATACGTGCTGGGAGTGGACGAAGGCGGATACGGCCTGGCCGAGCGCGACGCTGCCGACGAACTCCCCGTGCTCAAGGCTCTGCTCCAGATCTCCGAAGCGGTGTCACGGGCGAACTATTTCGATGAGGTGCTCGAGGTCGTCGCCGAGCAGGCACGGACCGCGCTGGGAGCGGCGTCGCTCACCATCTCCCGTTGGGAACGGGACCGCGCCGCGCTACGCACCCTCATCAACGTCGGCGACCTGGCACCGCACCAACAGAGGTGGCCGGTCGACGATCTCTACGAGGTCACGCCTGATTCACACGTCAACACGCAACTCAGCCACGGAATCGCCTATACGAACGCTCTCGACGACGAGGACTGTCCCGCGGAAACCGCCGTGGCGCTCAAAGGCCTCGGCCGGGAAGCCGAGCTCGCCGTCCCCGTCATGGTCGGCGACTCGATGTGGGGTCTCATCTGGGCGACCGCAGACAACGGCCGACGGTTCGATCATGGTGACAAGCAGCTGATCCAGGCCATCGCCGCCCATTGCGCCATGGCGATCGGCCGATCCGAACTGCTGACGACGGTGTGGCGCTACGCCTTTCAGGATCCGCTGACAGGCATAGCCAATCGACGGGCCATTGATCAGCACCTCGCCGAAATCGATTGGGACGTGGCCTACCCGGTGGCGCTGCTGTGTGACCTCGACGGCTTCAAGCGCATCAACGACCGCGACGGTCATCCTGCCGGTGACCGACTCCTGCGCGATGTCGCCGAGCAACTTCAGCGCATGTCGCTCTCAGTCGGCGGCTCGATCGCGGCACGGCTGGGCGGAGACGAGTTCTGCGTCATTCTGCGTGACGCGACCCTGGCCTCGGCGCAGATCTTCGCCATCGACGCGACCAAGGCGATCCGGGAGGCAGCGGTCACCGAGGTGAGTCTCTCCTGGGGAGCGGCGGTGGCGGGACCCGGAATCTGTAGCGGCAGCGATCTTTTGGCGGCTGCGGACGCGGCCCTGTTGGAGGCCAAACGGCAGGGGCCGGCCCGTTACAGCACCATCGTCGCGACGTCGGCGGTGCCCGGCGGGATCGACCGGCGCGACCGCGACGCAGGGGCGGTGATCGGGGTGGAACGGTTGGCCGCTGTCGTCGTCGGGATCCTCGACACGCGACCTGATCTGACGGTGCCCGAGGCGTTGGAGATTCTGGCCATGCAGGTGCAGCAGGTGTTCGGCACTGCGGCGTGGGTGATCTCGGGGTGCACGGACGACCACGAGACGCTCCAGAGAATTCGGGGTGTGGATTGTGTCCGCGAGGAGGATTCGGGCCTGTCGGTGATGACGGATCTCGGGCCGGAGTTCTATGACCTCAGCGAGTATCCGGCCACGGTGAAGGCCCTCAGGGAGGGCACATCCTTCGTCGCCGCGGTAGGGCTGGAGGATTCGGATCCCGCCGAGACCGCACTGCTGGCCAAACTGGGTTACCGCGCAGTGCTCGGCGTCGGTGTGCCGGCCGGGCAGCGGTGCTATCTGCTGGAGTTCTACTCTCACGACGGACATCGCAACTTCGCCGAGATCGCGCCGCTGGTCAAGGTTCTCGCGAACTACTGCGTCTCGTACCTCACCGAAACCCGGCAGCCCCACCGTCGAGCATGATCGTCTGCGCCGTGACGAAAGCTGCTTCGTCGCTGAGCAGGAATGCCACGGCCGGCCCGATGTCGGCGGTGACGTCGCCGAGCCTGCCCATCGGAACCCCGCGCACCGTGCGTTCGTAGGTCTTGGGGTCCCACTCGCGCCACGTCCGGATGCTCTCGGTCTCGGCGTAGGGACAGACCACGTTGACCCGGATGCCGAGCCGGCCCCATTCCAGCGCTGCGACTTTCGACGTTCCCCGGATCGCTTCCTTGGCTCCGGCGTAGGCGCCGAACTTCGGCAGGCCTATCGTGCCCGAGCCCGAGCCGAGATTGACGATGCTGCCGCCACCGTTGTCGACGAACACCGGGTACACGGCCTGCATCAATTCGAAGGTCGCGCGGGGACCGACGTCGAAGACGAGGTCGTAGTCGTCACGGGTGATGTCCTGGAACGGTTTCGGCTCGTTGGTCGCGATGGCGTTGTTGACCAGTCCGTGCACGGCGCCGAAGGTGTCGAGGCCCGTCCGGACGATCTGGCGGGCGCTGTCGGGGTGGCGAAGATCCGCCACGAGTGCGGCGACAGAACGGCCGGCCGCTCGCATCCCGTCAGCGGTCACCCTCAGCGTCTCTTCGTCACTGTCGACCAACAGAACCGACGCGCCGCGTTCTGCCAGGGCCAGGGCGATTCCCTTTCCGACACCTCGCGCCGCGCCGGTGACGATCACGACCCGCGCGTCCAGCAGCTTGGCGGGAACCCTGGTGTTCATGCCGGACACCGTAGCCCGACAGCACAGAGGCCGGACCCCGGTGGGGTCCGGCCTCTGTAATCAGTAGGGGTTGTGTGTCGCTCAGCCGACGGGGATGGTGGCGCAGCCGACGTTCGGGATACATCCCGAGACTCCGTCGGGTCCGGCGGTGCCGCCGACGCCACCGGGGTTGGTGCTGCCGCTCACGCCGCCCGGTCCGGCAGTGCCTGCCGGGCCGCCGGGGATGGAGCCGGTCGCACCGTCAGGTCCGGCCGCACCTGCCACACCACCGGGATTGGTGCTGCCGCTGGCGCCGCCGGGACCAGCGGTGCCGGCAGGGCCGCCCGGGATGCCGCCGGTGGCGCCGCCCGGTCCGGCGGTGCCGATGTCGGCGCACGGGGTGCCGTCAGCGTTGAAGCACGGCGGAGGGGCCGGCTGGGCGGAGGTCAGGGGCGCGGTAGCGATTGCAGTCGCCGCGGCGCCCGCGAAGAGCAAGGATCCCAAATTCAATGTCTTGTGTCGCATGACAGAACTGTTGCCGGGTGACGCGGAAACGAAACCATCTCGGTTATGAAGGTTTTCTAAAGGACTTCTGAGGCATGCTGGCGGTGTGGGACTCGTCATACGGCTTGCCGAGCTGTTGCTCATCCTGCTGCCCCTCCTCGGTGTGGGCTACGCAACGTTGCGGGCCATCGCCTCCGCGCGCCGCGGTGGCCAGGAGGCTCCCACGCTCGATTCGGGTGCGTCGCAACGCAACGCGATCTCGCGCGCCGTCGGCGAACATGACCGGACGGACACCCGCTGGCTCGACTACGAGATCGACGTCGCCAAGGTTCTCGACTACCCACTGATGACCGACATGCGTGATCCGCTCACGCAGCGTTTCCACCGCGCCAAGCTGCGGGCCGACTTCCTCCGCCCCTTGGATGTCGCCGATCTGGTCGACGACCGTGACGGGACGCGCGACTACCTCGACGCGGTGCAGGAATATGTCACGGCATTCGAGATCGCCGAGGCGGAGGCGATCCGCCGCGGACGCAACGGGTTCTCCGCAGCGGAACAGGAGCGGGTGGCCCGTGCCCAGCGTCTGCTGCGGGTGGCAACCAACGCCGGTGCGACGCAGCAGGAACGCGGACGCGCATACCAACTTGCGCGGCGCGAACTCGACGGGCTGCTCGTGCTGCCCGAGCGTGGTCGCGCCGCCCTGGAGCGGGGCATCAGCGGCGAGCTCGACTAGGCGTCGGCGATCGCGGCGTCGGCGACGTCGAGCGCACGGTCCAGAATCGCAAGGCCCTCGCGTGCCTGGTCGGCGGTGATGATGCACGGCGGCACCACGTGGATGCGGTTGTAGTTGGCGAACGGGAGCATGCCCAGCTTCTTGCACTCCGCGATCACGGAATTCATTGCGGCACTGGAGCTACCGTAGGGGGCGAGCGGTTCGCGGGTGGTCTGGTCGGCGACCAGCTCCACTGCCCAGAACACACCGGCGCCGCGGACCTCGCCGACGCAGCGGTGCTTGGCGGCGATCTCCTTGAGGCCGGGGCCGATCACCTCGGCGCCTACGCTCGCCGCGTTCTCGACGATGCCCTCGTCGGCCATCGCGTTGATCGTCGCGACGGCGGCGGCCGTCGCGAGCGGATGCCCGGAGTAGGTCAGGCCGCCGGGGTAGGCGCGGTGGGCGAATGTCTCGCTGATCGTGGGATTGATGGCGACGCCGCCGAGCGGGACGTAGCCGGAGTTGACGCCCTTGGCGAACGTGAGCAGGTCGGGAACGACGTCGAAGTGGTTGATGGAGAACCACTTTCCGCTGCGGCCGAAGCCGGCCATGACCTCGTCGGCGATGAAGATGATGCCGTACTCGTCACACAGCGCGCGCACGCCTTGGATGTAACCGGGAGGCGGCACCATGATTCCCGCGGTGCCGGGGATCGACTCCAGGATGATGGCCGCGATCGTGTTCGGACCCTCCATCCGGACGATGTCGTGCAGGTGCTTGAGCGCCCGCTCGGACTCTTCGGCCTCTGTGGTGGCATGAAACTGCGAGCGGTACAGGAACGGACCGAAGAAGTGGACGACACCGGCGTTGCCGTGGTCGTTCGGCCAGCGTCGGGGGTCGCCGGTGAGGTTGATCGCCGTCTCGGTGCCGCCGTGGTAGGAGCGGTACCGAGACAGCACCTTGTAGCGGCCGGTGTGGAGGCGCGCCATGCGGACCGCGTGCTCGACGGCGTCGGCGCCGCCGTTGGTGAAGAAGATCTTGTTCAGGTCGCCGGGGGTGCGCTCGGCGATCAGCCGGGCCGCCTCGGAGCGGGCGTCGTTGGCGTGCTGAGGGGCTACCGTGCACAGCTTGGCGGCCTGATCGGCAATGGCGGCAACGACTTTCGGGTGCTGATGGCCGATGTTGGTGTTCACGAGCATCGAGGAGAAGTCGAGCAGCTTGTTGCCGTCGCCGTCCCACACGTGGCAGCCGTCGGAAGCCACGATCGTCATCGGGGAGATATCGGCCTGCGCTGACCACGAATGGAACACGTGCGCGCGGTCCAGTTCGTAGGTTCTTGCAGCTTCTGCGCGCGCCGCGTCGACGGTGAGGCCGTTGGGGAGCAGCGTTTCTTCGAGCGTTTCGTTCAGCACGGGTAAACGGTAGTTCCCCGACGTCAGAACCGGAAACTGTCGGGGCGGAGTTTGTCAGTGGCCGTATCTAGACTCGAACACATGTTCGACACGTGGTCTGACGGGAGCGTCCTCTCACTGGTGGAGGGCTCGCATCGTCAAGTGGCGGTGGCGATGGCGCGCAGCCTGGCAGGGATCTTCGAACTGCTGGAACGGCGTACCGCCGAGGAATTGGAGATCGACGCCGATGTGCGCTCGATGATCACCGGTTTCCGGCGCACCGCGGTGGAGGTGGGCGCGGTGTTGAACATGTCGTCGGCCAAGGCGCGGGTGCTGGTGCGTCAGGCCGATGCTCTGCATACCCGGTTGCCCGCGGTCGGGGCGCTGCTGGCTGCCGGTGAGGTGGACTGGGCCACCACCGAGCTGGTGCTGAGTCGCACCGATGTGGTCGACGAAGAGTGGATGGCCCAGCTCGACGCCACGCTCGCCGAAAAGATCCGGGGCTGGGCCTGTTGGTCACGCAAGAGCGTCATCAAAGCGATCGATGTCGAGGTCAACGCTGTGGATTCCGAGGCGGTCAAGAAGCGCCGGGTACGTGCCTTCGACGAGCGGGCGGTCACTGTCGAGGTCGGCCTGGACGGGATCGCGGAGGTGCGGGCGACGATGACCGCCGAGGAAGGCGCGGCGTTGGACACCCGGCTCACCGCGTTGGCCAAGACGACGTGCGCCGAGGACCCGCGCAGCCTGCGAGCCCGGCGCGCCGATGCGTTCACCGCGATACAGAAGGGTCGGGTGTTCACCTGTGCCTGCGAGAGCGAGGACTGCCCGAGCCGCGCCGCGGCCGTGCCCGCCGCTGTTCCCCCTGCGCCCGCGCCGGCTTCGGAGCCGCGGGTGGTGCTCAACGTGATCGCCTCCGCGGAAACGGTCGCCGGGCACAGTGATGCCCCGGGCTACCTGGCCGGCTACGGGGTGATCGACGCCGCCCTGGTCCGCGAACTGGCCCGCGACGCCACGCGGCGCCTGGTCGAGTCGCCGGCATTCGACGAGCGTCAGGCGCTCACCTACCGGCCCTCGGCCGCGTTGGCCCGCTTCATCCGCGCCCGCGATCTGACGTGCCGCTTCCCTGGCTGCACCGTGCCCGCCGAACGCTGCGACATCGACCACACCAGACCGTTCAACCACGACGACCCGGCAGCCGGCGGCTGGACGGTGCCGTGGAACCTGGCCTGTTACTGCCGAGAACATCACCGCCACAAAACGTTCGACGAGGGTTGGCGAGACGAACAATTGTCCGACGGCACCATCATCTGGACCTCACCGTCGGGTAGGACGCTGCCCACCACACCGGGCGGGGTCGCGATGTTCCCGGGGCTGGCCAAACCGCGCAGCGCCGAGGAACGCAAGCGCGTCGCCGCGGCCCGTGAGCGTCTGCACCGTCACCGCGACGCCAGCAATTACCACCGGTACCGCAACCGGGCCGCCAAAGAGGAGGTTCGACAACGGTGCTGGCGCAATGAGTTCCGGCGCAAGCACGTCCTGTTCAAGGGTTACTGGTTCCATGACAAGCCGGACAACCGAAGTCCCTATGCGCGGTTCATCGCCGACCCGATCGAACCCGAACCACTCGAACCCGGCTGGCAACCACCACCACGGCAGCCCACCGACCGGGACGATCCCCCACCTTTCTAGAGCGAGCCGGCCTCGAGCTCGTCGAGGGCGTCACCGGTGTACACGGCGAGGCGCTGAAGGTGGGGCAGCCGGTCGCGGCAGCCGACGAAGCCGAGGTTCATCGTGTCGGCGTAGCTCTGCAGGGTGATGTTGAGCGCCATGCCGTGGATCGGGATCGATACCGGGTAGGTCGCTTCGAGCCGGGAACCGTTGAAGTACAACGGCTCTCGCGGCCCCGGCACATTCGACACGCACAGGTTGAACGTGTACGGCCACGGCGGCTGCACGCCGGTCAACGCCCCCGCGATCTGCCCGCCGGCCGGAGCCAGCACCGCCGCGCTGTAGGCGATGATCGCTGCGGGCGACATCGACTGCAGCTGCGCTTTCGCTGCACGGGTGGCCGCCGTGATCGACACGAGACGCTCGACCGCGTCCTCGATGTCGGTGCCCATCGGCGCCAGCATCGCGCCCACCGCATTGCCGCCGCCCTCGTCACCCTTGGGCCGCACATTCACCGGCAGGAACGCGATCAGCGACCGATCCGGCAGTTTGTCGAAGTCGCTCAGGAACTTTCGCAGTCCACCGCCGATGATCGCCAGCGCCACATCGTTGATCGTCGCCCCGTGCTGCGCACTGAGCTTCTTCAGCCGGTCGAACTCGTACTGCTGGGTGGCGAACCGGCGATTGCGGCTGATCCGCGCGTTGAGGATGCTGTGCGGCGCCGACGCCGAACCCGAGATGTGGACGTTGTCGCCGTCGCGACGAAGCTGCGTGTTGACCAGAGCCGACGTCAGATCCACCGCGGAACTGACACCACCGGTCACCGCCGAACTCACCCCGCCCAGCGCACGCAGCGTCGCCGTCAACGGGTTCGACGACTCGCCCTCGCCGGTCTCGCGCCGCGCCCGCTTCGGCGTCGGCACGTTGAAGAACATGCGGGTGTTTCGGTCCTGCGGGTCGGTGGACAAGCTGCGCCCCAGCATCCGCATCGCGCTGTAACCGTCGACGAGCGCGTGGTGGATCTTCATGTACATCGCGAAGCGGCCACCCTCGAGGCCCTCGATGACATGCAGTTCCCACGGCGGCCGCGTCAGGTCGAGGTGGTTGCTGTGTAACCGCGACACCAGCACGCCCAGCTCGCGTTCGTCGCCCGGGCTGGCCAGCGCCGACCGCCGCACGTGGTAGTCGAAATCGAAGTCCTTGTCGGTCACCCAGCTGTGCAGCGGGCTGAACTGCAGCCGCGGGTTGGCGAGCTTGCGGTTCCACGGCGCCACCACCTCCTGGCTGCGCGCCTCGTCGACCATCCGACGCAGATAGTCGCTCGGCGCGTCCGGCGGCGGCGTGAACGGCAGCAGCCCGGCGACGTGCATCTTCGAACTCGACGTCTCGCCGTAGATGAACAACAAGTCCTGCAGTCCGAGACGGACACTGTCGGCGCTCACGGATGCACGCTAGCCGTAGTGCTCACGTTCCACAGAAGGTTTTGAAGGAGGCGCTGAACTCCTGCGGGCCGGGTTCGGCGTACCGCTGCAGCCCCGGACGTTCGTCGAACGGCGACTGGATCGCGTCGAGCAGCCCGTTCAGCGGGGCCAGGTCGCCACCCGTCGCCGCGGTGAGCGCTTCCTCCACCAGGTGGTTGCGCGGAATGTAGACCGGGTTGACCCGGTCCATTCCGTCGGGATCCGGGCCGAGCGACCGCCAGCGTGTCAGCCAACCGTCGAACGCCGCGAGGTCGATGAACTCGCCACGCACCGGTTCGCTGTCGCCGCGGGCCGCCATCGCCAGGCGCCGGAAGAACGACGTGTAGTCGACCTGGCTCTGCTGCAGATGCGCCAGCAGATCCTGGACGAGGGGCCCCGCCTCCTCCGTGGACGCACCGGGCACACCCAGCTTCGCCTTCATCCCGTCGATCCACGTCGATTCGTACAGCGGGGCGAAACCACCCAGCGACTGCTCGGCCGCGGCGATCGCCTTCTCGCTGTCGTCGTCGATCAGCGGCAGCAGCGTCTCGGCGAAACGCGCCAGGTTCCACAGCGCGATCGACGGCTGATTGCCGTACGCGTAGCGGCCCCAGCTGTCGATCGAGCTGAACACCGTCGCCGGATCGAACGCCTCCATGAACGCGCACGGGCCGTAGTCGATCGTCTCGCCGGAGATCGTCATGTTGTCGGTGTTCATCACACCGTGGATGAAGCCGGCGAGCATCCACTGCGCGATGAGCCGGGCCTGCACGGCGCTGACCGCCTCGATCAGCGCCAGGTACGGGTTCTCGGCCTCGGCCGCCTGCGGATGGTGCCGCGCGATCGCGAAATCGGCAAGCCGCTGGAGCAGATCGGTGTTTCCCGACGCCTGCATCAGCAGCGGCGCGAACTGGAACGTCCCCACCCGCAGATGACTGGCGGCGACGCGGGCGAGCACCGCGCCCGGCAGCACGGTCTCGCGATAGACCTGCCGACCGGTGCTCACCACGGCCAGCGCCCGCGTCGTCGGTATCCCGAGCGCGTGCATCGCCTCGCTGATCACGTACTCGCGCAGCATCGGCCCCACCGCTGCCAGGCCGTCTCCGCCACGCGCGAACGGGGTGCGTCCCGAGCCCTTCAGGTGCAGGTCGCGCAGTGTTCCCCGGACATCCTCGACTTCACCGAGCAGCAACGCCCGGCCGTCCCCGAGACGGGGTTGGAACCCGCCGAACTGGTGCCCGGCGTAGGCCTGCGCCACCGGAACCACCTCGGACGGCACGGCGGTCCCGGTCAGCAGGCCAAGGCCTTCCGGGGTGCGTAGCCACTCCGCGTCGATGCCCAGCTCAGCAGCCAGGGGTTCGTTGAGTGCCAGTAGCTGCGGCTCGGGAGCCTCTTCGGCCTTCCACTGCACCGTCAGCTCGGGGAGCTCGCCGACGAATCGGCTCTGCAGGGCGATACTCACCCCACCCAGACTACGGAGACGGCGGGATCACGGCGATGGCGTCGACACCGCCCTTGATCGATATCCGGCGCGAACTCTCCTCGAACACCAGCGAGCCCGCCGGTTCGGTCGGTGCGTCACTGCGGGGCAGGATCAGTGCGCGCTGGCCCGGCGCCACGTCCGCGGTCTGCAGCGCCGAGGTCGGCGGTGTGGTCTGGGCGATGTGATCGCCGGACACCTGCCACACCACCGGCGGAGCGGTCTGCGGCTGGCCGCACACCCACGTCGTGAGGCTCAGCTTCGGCGGACCGGACGTCGGCCACCACAGCTTGGTCACCCGGAAGCCCGCGTTGACGTCTGCCGCCGCGACATCGAACGTCTGCTGGGTGCCGTCGGCGTCCGACGTCACCACCGCCGCCGTGCCGCATGCGTCGTCGGTGGCGCGGTAGAGCGCGTACGACAGCGACGCACCGTCGGGCGACAGGCGCGCCACCGACACCGGGCTGTTCGCATCCGCCTGCCCCAGCGATGTCGGCGCTCCCGGGCCGCGGACCGCGTACAGGGTGTCCGGTCCGCCGAACGGCGACGGTGGCGCCTCGACCCTCGCGATCACCGACGTGCCGCCGCGCGCGATCAGCAGACGTGGGTCGCCGGGCCGCACCCCGGCGACCGGGGGGAGGTCGACGGTCTGGGCCAGCTCGGGTTGCGCCTGCGGGTCGGCCAGATCGAGCCGCATCAGCCGGTTCGGCTGCTCCCACCACACGATGGCGCTCCCGCCGCCGGTGCCGACGGTGGGACCGACGGTGACCGGGCGGGTCGACCCTTCACCCGTCGTGACGTCGATCGTGGCCAGCTGATTGTCGGCGGTCCGCGCGAACACGAACTTGCCGTCCTCGGTGGTGATCAGGTCGTTGGACGGCGTGAACGACGCCTTCGCGGTCGCGACCACGGTGGTGCCTTCGACCAGACCGATCTCGTCGGCCGCGCGGTAGGCGAGCAGCGGGCCGCTGGTGTCGGGCGGCGTCGGCGTCGTCGTCGGCTCGAACGGGGAGCGCGAGGTCGAGGTCGCGGCCGGCGAGGAACCCGTCGTCGTCCCCGGGGAACCGGGTTCGGCGCCGGTGCAGGCGGCCGTTGACAGCGTGATGATCAGGGCAAGCGGGGCGAGTGTTTTAGACAGCAATTTCATAGGAGATCTCCCTCCATGAAAGCTCACTGAGGGGCCTCGCGTCGCCCCAGGTATGGTGATTTTTTCCGACCGGCGGGACGGTGAGGGGCCACGACGACGAGGTCGGCAGGCCGCCGGGGGACAAATCGCCTTGAGATGTGGAGCATTGCTGTGAGCTTGAACACCATCGCGTTGGAGCTCGTGCCGCCGAACGTGGAGCGGGGGCGTGAGCAGGCACTCGAGGACGCCGAAAAGGTGTTGCGGTGCTCGGCCGAGGCGGGGCTCGGCGGGCGGATCCGCCACGTCATGATCCCCGGCATGATCGAGGAGGACGGCGACCGTCCGATCGAGATGAAGCCCAAGCTCGACGTCCTCGACTTCTGGCAGATGATCAGGCCCGAACTGCCCGGCATCAAGGGTCTGTGCACCCAGGTGACCGCATTCATGGACGAGCCGACCCTGCACGGCAGGCTCACCGAGCTCGGCCACAGCGGATTCGAGGGCATCGCTTTCGTCGGCGTCCCGCGCACCCTCAGCGACGGCGAGGGTTCAGGGGTCGCCCCCACCGATGCGTTGTCGATCTTCGACCAGGTGGTCGCGAACCGCGGAGTCATCCTGATTCCGACCCGTGAGGGCGAACACGGCCGCTTCAACTTCAAGTGCGACCGTGGCGCCACCTACGGCATGACCCAGCTGCTGTACTCCGACGCGATCGTCGGCATGCTCACCGAATTCGCCGACAAGACCGATCACCGGCCCGAGATCCTGCTGTCGTTCGGCTTCGTGCCGAAGGTGGAAAGCCGTGTCGGACTGATCAACTGGCTCATTCAGGACCCCGGCAACGAGGCCGTCGCGCGTGAGCAGGACTTCGTCCGCACGCTCGCCGACACCGATCCCGCGGGCCGGCGCCAGCTGATGCTCGATCTCTACAAGCGGGTCATCGACGGGGTCGCCGATCTCGGCTTCCCCCTCAGCGTGCACTTCGAGGCGACGTACGGCGTGAACACCGCCGCGTTCGAGACCCTCGCCGAGATGCTCGCCTACTGGTCGCCCGACACACCCTGAAATTTTCGCGCCGGCGTTGTCTACTTGGGTATGAAAACCGGCATCGTCCGCGCGGTGGGAGCTCTGCTCGCCGTGAGTTCGGCTGTGCTGCACGCGTCTTCCCCCGACGTGTTGACCGTCGCGATGGCCGCGGCGTGCCTGTACTGCGCGTATGAGCTGTGGCGCTTCGACACCGTGCGGAGCTGGTTGATGGTGGCGGTGATGAACGTCGCGATGATCGCCGCGCACATCCCGATGACGGGCCATCGGCACGGGGGCGGGCCGGGGGCCGCGGCGACGATCGACGTCGGCGTGGCGATGCAACTGGCGACCGCGGTCGCGTTCACCGAGATCGTCTTCGCGGCCGGCGTGCTGTTCGCCCGCACCCGTGCGCCGCAGTAGCGGTTCTCCGCCTATCGTTGCCGGGTGTCCCTGCGCGCTCGTCTCGACGGTCTGACGATCAAGGACGCCGCGCAGCTGGGACGTCGTCTGCGTCAGCTTCGCAACCCCACCCCACAGCAGCTGGAGCGCCTCGAAGAGAAATTCGCGGCGGCCGAGGCGCTGGTGGCCACCAGGCTCGCCGCCGTCCCGCAGATCAGCTACCCCGACCTCCCGGTCAGTGAGCGGCGTGACGAGATCGCGGCGGCCATCGCCGCGAACCAGGTGGTGATCGTGGCCGGCGAGACCGGGTCGGGCAAGACCACCCAGCTTCCGAAGATCTGCCTGGAACTCGGCAGGGGCGTCCGCGGCACCATCGGCCACACCCAGCCCCGGAGGCTCGCGGCACGCACCGTGGCGTCCCGCATCGCCGACGAACTCGGGACCCCGCTCGGTGACGCGGTCGGCTACACCGTGCGCTTCACCGATCAGGCCAGCGACCGCACGCTCGTCAAGCTGATGACCGACGGCATCCTGCTCGCCGAGGTGCAACGGGACCGCAGGCTGCTGCGCTACGACACGCTCATCATCGACGAGGCCCACGAGCGCAGCCTCAACATCGATTTCCTGCTGGGATATCTGCGGAACCTGCTGCCCCGCAGGCCCGATCTGAAGGTGATCGTGACGTCCGCGACGATCGAGCCGGAGCGTTTCGCGCGGTTCTTCGGGGACGCCCCGATTGTCGAGGTGTCCGGGCGTACCTACCCCGTCGAGATCCGTTACCGTCCACTGGAAGTCACCGTGCCGGTGGACGGTGCCGAGGATCCGGACGATCCCGACCACGAGGTGGTCCGCACGGAGCTGCGAGACCCGACCGAGGCAATCATCGACGCGGTGGCCGAACTGGAGTCCGAGCCGCGCGGCGACGTCCTGGTCTTCCTGTCCGGAGAGCGCGAGATCCGCGACACCGCAGAAGCTCTGCGCGGCGTTCTCGATGTGAACACCGAGGTGCTGCCGCTCTACGCCCGCCTGCCGACCGCCGAGCAGCAGAAGGTGTTCCAGCCCGGCCGATCCGCACGACGGATCGTGTTGGCCACCAACGTCGCCGAGACCTCGTTGACGGTGCCGGGCATCAGGTACGTCGTCGACCCCGGGACCGCCCGCATCTCGCGGTACAGCCGCAGGACGAAAGTGCAGCGGCTGCCCATCGAGCCCATCTCCCAGGCGTCGGCGGCCCAGCGCGCCGGTAGGTCGGGCCGCACGGCACCCGGCGTGTGCATCCGGCTGTACTCGGAGGACGATTTCGAATCCCGGCCCCGTTACACCGATCCGGAGATCCTGCGGACCAATCTGGCCGCGGTGATCCTGCAGATGGCCGCACTCGGCTTCGGAGACATCGAGGAATTCGGCTTCCTCGATCCGCCGGATGCCCGCAGCATCCGCGACGGTGTGGCGCTGCTGCAGGAACTGGGGGCCTTCGACCGCGCCGGCGAACTCACCGATGTCGGACGGCGGCTCGCCCAGATCCCCGTCGATCCCCGCCTCGGACGCATGATCCTGCAGGCCCAGT
Organism: Mycobacterium bulgaricum; assembly: GCF_041287165.2. NCBI lineage: Bacteria > Bacillati > Actinomycetota > Actinomycetes > Mycobacteriales > Mycobacteriaceae > Mycobacterium > Mycobacterium bulgaricum. The sequence continues at coordinate 260,195 of NZ_JBGGKV020000001.1, forward strand.
CCGAGGGGTGTGTCCGTGAGGTCCTGGTGCTGGCCGCCGCGCTGTCGATTCCCGATCCGCGGGAGCGGCCCACCGACCGCGAGGATGCTGCCCGTCAGAAGCATGCCCGGTTCGCCGACGAGCATTCGGACTTCATCTCGTTCCTGAACCTGTGGCGCTATCTCGGAGAGCAGCGAAAAGAGCGTTCCGGCAGTTCGTTTCGGCGGATGTGCCGGGACGAGTTCCTGCACTATCTGAGGATCCGCGAGTGGCAGGACCTCGTCGGCCAGCTCCGCGGGATCTGTCGCGACCTCGGTATCAGGGAAGAAACACGAGAGCTGGACGAGCCCGTCGACACGGCCTCGATACACGCCGCGCTCACCGCGGGGCTGCTCTCCCACGTCGGGATGCGCGAAACCGACGGACGCACCTACGAGGGCGCCCGCAACGCCAAGTTCGTGCTGGCGCCCGGATCGGTGCTGACCCGCCGGCCGCCCCGGTGGGTGGTGGTCGCCGACCTGGTCGAGACGAGCCGGCTCTTCGGAAGGACCGCTGCGCGCATCGAACCCGCGGTCGTCGAACGCGTCGCCGGCCATCTGGTGCAGCGGACCTACAGCGAGCCGCACTGGGACGCCAACCGCGGTGCGGTGATGGCCTTCGAGCGCGTGACGCTCTACGGGCTGCCCCTGGTGGCGCGGCGACGGGTCGGCTACGCCGAGGTGGACCCCGAGGTGTCTCGCGACCTGTTCATCCGGCACGCCCTCGTGGAGGGGGACTGGCAGACGCGACACCATTTCTTCCGCGACAACGCCAGGCTGCGTGAGGAACTCGCAGGGCTCGAAGACCGGGCCAGACGTCGCGACCTTCTCGTCGGCGACGAGGAGATCTTCGCGTTCTACGACGCGCGCGTCCCGGCCGACGTGGTGTCGGCGCGGCATTTCGACGGGTGGTGGAAGAAACAGCGGCACAAGACCCCGGACCTGCTGACGTTCACACGAGATGACCTGTTGCGCAACGAGGCCGGGGCAGACCAGCCCGACCGTTGGCAGACCGGGGATCTGTCGCTGCCGCTGAGCTACCGGTTCGACCCGAGCGCCGCCGACGACGGCGTCACCGTCCACGTCCCTGTCGACGTCCTCGCCCGGCTCGGCGGTGACGACTTCGCCTGGCAGGTACCGGCGCTGCGCGAGGAATTGCTCACCGCGCTGATCCGGTCGCTGCCGAAAGACCTGCGCCGCAACTTCGTTCCCGCGCCCGACACGGCGAAGGTGCTCCTCGATGCCATCACCCCGGACAGCGGACCGCTGCTGGATGCCGTCCAGCGCGAACTGCGGCGTCGCACAGGCATTCTCGTCCCGATCGATGCGTTCGACCTGGAGAAGCTACCGCCGCATCTGCGGGTGACGTTCGCCGTCGAAGGGGCCGACGGATCGGTGGTGTCGCGCGGCAAGAACTTGGACGAACTGCAGCGCAAGCTGGCGGCGCCGACCCGCCAGGCTGTGGCGGAGACCGTCGCGGGCGGCATGGAACGTCAGGGATTGCGCGACTGGCCCGACGACATTGACGAGCTGCCCCGTGTGGTGGAACGGAAGGGCGCGTCCGGGCACACAGTGCGCGGCTACCCGGCATTGGTGCCGGGGCAGGCGGGCGTCGACCTCAAGGTGTTCGCGACGAAGGCCGAACAGGACGCCGTCATGGCTCGCGGCTGCAGGCGGCTGCTGCTGCTCTCCGCCCCGTCGGTGACCAAAAACGTTGAGCGCAGCCTCGATACGAGGACACGGCTGATCCTCGGCAACAACCCCGACGGATCGCTGGCCGCGCTGATCGAGGACTGCGCCGCCGCCGCCGCGCAGGTGCTGGTCCCTTCGCCGGTGTGGACGAAAGCCGACTTCGGGACCGCGCGGAAGCGGCTGGCCTCGAACCTGGCGCAGACGACCACCGACCTGGTCCGCCGCGTCGAGAAGGTGCTGGCCGCACTGCACGAGGTCGAGCTTGCGCTGCCCCAGAAACCGTCCGCGGCACAGGCCGACGCGATCGCCGACATCCGTGCGCAGCTGGCGAGGCTGGTCGCGCCGGGTTTCGTCGCGGCGACCGGTGCCGCGCATCTCGGTGACCTCGCGCGGTACCTGACGGCGATCAGCCGTCGGCTCGAGCGGCTGCCCCACGCTCTCGGCGCCGATCGCGAGCGCAGGGAGCGGGTTGGCGCGGTGCAGGACGCGTACGACGAACTGCGCGCCGCACTGTCGCCTGCGCGCGCCGCGGCGCCCGACGTGGCCGACATCGCATGGATGATCGAAGAACTGCGGGTCAGCCTGTGGGCCCAGCAGCTCGGTACCGCCCGGCCGGTCAGTGAGCAGAGGATCTACCGCGCGATCGACGCCGCTAGTACAGCGCCGCAATCTTCGACACGGTGAGCGCGGCGGTCAGCTGGAGCAGATCCGCCGGTCGGGTCAGGTCCAGTTCCGTGAGCTCCTCGAGACGGCGAACCCGTTGCGCGACGGTGTTCGGGTGTAGGTGCAGGGCGACCGCTGCTGCACGCCTGTCCATGTTGTGATCGACGAGAACACCTGCGGTGTGCAACAACTCGGTAGAGCGGGCACGGTCGTAGTCCGCCGCGCGCCCCAGGACGGCCGCGGCGAACGCACGCAGCTGTCGCGGGTCGTCGAGTTGCAACAGCAGGTGGGCGACGGTGATCTCGTTGAGGTCGATGACCGCGGATTCGGGTCGATCACCGGCGAGATCGAGTGCCCCCCGGACGGTAGGAAACGACGCGGGCAGTTCGGCTGCCGCGACAACCGGCGAGACCGCCGCCACTGCATGCTCGACAACACCTGTCGCAGTAATTGTTTCGATCAACCGTCCGGCCAGGTCGACGGGTGATCCGGCCTGTGCGGGCCAGACAAGCACCAGATCGCCGCGGTGCAGTGCGGCGAGCGGGCGGGGAGCCACCCCGGTGAGGAACCGGTCGGCCGCACCGAGCATGCGTTCGGTGGCCGGACGCACCGCGATGAGGCAGTGGCCACCGGCCAGATCCCAGCCCAGACGACGGGCCCTGTCGAGGAATGCGTTCGTGTCGGCGCCGTCGGAGGCGAGCAGATCGGAGACCAGCGAGCCGCGGATCCGCTGTTCGACCTCGGCAGCCGTCCTGGCGCGCAGCAGTTCGAGGGCCGTCACCACGGTGGCGTGTTCCACGGCACGCACGTCCAGGCCGGACAGCCCCGGATCGTCGGAATCCCTGGTGGCGACGTGGATGCGGGCGACGTCGGTCCCGTCGAGTGTCACGTCGGCGACAAGATGATCCCGCGTATCCGGTCCGGCCCAGCCTGCCTCGGCGAGCGCCTCGTCGTAGACGTCCTCGATCAGGACCCCACGGCCAAGCAGAGCAGACAGCGACTCGGCGACCCCTGCCACGCCTTCGCCGCGCAGCGCGGTAGCCATCAGGAGGGTGTGCACCTCCTCGGCGCGACGCAGCTCGCGAATCGTCGCCTGCTCCTGCGCACGCAGTTGCGCGGTGCCGAGTGCGATGGCGACCTGCGTCGCGAGCGTCGTCACGAGCGTGATCTCCGCGCGGTCGAAGCGGTGGGGCGCGGTGCGGTAACCGTTGAGCGCCCCGACGACGGTCCCCGCCCGTCGCAGCGGTGCCGAGATGAGCGCGCGGTAACCCTGCTCCCGCGCGACACCGCCCCAGGTGAAGTCAGGCACCGACTGGATGTCCTCCAGCGTGACGACGTCGCCGCTGCGGAACGCGAGGCTGGTCGGCGCCTCCTGGTCGCCGCGCACGTCGAGCAGGATCGGTCGATTCGCGTTGACCTGCGCGATGTAGTCGGCCGACAACCCGTAGGAACCCTGGATGGTCAGCGCCCGCCCACCGCTGTCGGGGAGGAACACCGCACAGAAGTCGTACCCGAGCAGCGTGCAGGCCGTCCTGGCCACCCGGTCCAGAAGGTCGAGAACGGGCTCGTCGCCGCCGACGGCTTCGCCGATCTCGGCGAGAGCGTCGAGCCACAACTCCAGAAGTGTGCCGTCAGACATAGAAGCGAGCATAAGTGTGTCCGCGCAGACATTGCTGCCGCTTGCTCTGACCGCGCATCGTGGACCTCGTGATCACCGTCACAGAACGGGATCGTCAAAGAACAGGATCGTCAAAGAACAGGGAGGTCGCCCGTGAGTGGGTTTCTTCGCACGTGCGTGGCTCTGACCGTCGCGGCGTTGCTTGCGTTCCTGACCGGATGCTCGGCCGGGCTCGGCGGGCCCGCGTCGTCGCGGTCGGCCCGGGACGGCGTCATCCGTTTCACCTTCGCGCCGGATCCGATCTGGGACTACATGAACGAGACCGGGATCGTCGACGAATGGCAGCGCGACACCGGCTACACCATCGAGACCAGCGCGACCTGGGATGAGTTCGGACTGTTCGCCGGCGGACACGCCGACATCATCTCGTCGGCGTCCTTCGAAGTGCCGGGACTGGAAGAGCAGACCCAGCGCGAGACCGTGATCATCGGCAAGTACAACGCCGAGCGCAGCCGCATCCTGGTGCGCGCCGGGGATCCCGCGCAATCGCTCGCCGACTTACGGGGAAGACGGCTCGGCGTGTTCACCACCGTGTCCGGCACCCTGGTCTGGAGCGCGCTGGTGGCGCGGATGCACGATCTGAAACTGGTCGACGGTGACTTCGACATCGTGGTCGCCGACATCCAGAACCTGTCGAACCTGTTGGCGCGCGGCGAGATCGACGCCTGCATCTGCTATCCGGACCTGTCGGCACGCGAGTTGCGCGACGGCTCGGTGCGTCCCCTCTACGACGGCAAGTCCTCGGCCGACCTGTTCGCCGAGCTCGTCGCACCCGGCCACGACGGACCGATGGGCAACGTCTTCGTCGCCCGCAAGGACTGGGTGGACGGCCACCCGGGCGAGGTGTCGGCATTCCTCGACCTGTGGGACCGCGGACTCGCCGAGTGGCAGGCGCACCGCGACGAGATGATCGAGCGCTACCCCCAGCACTTCGCCGTCGCGACGCCCGAGGACATCGAGTTCATGAAAGCGTATGTCGCCGAACATGACTGGGTGACCGACGAGGTGCGCTTCGACCCGCAGTGGGCCGACGACGAAAGCTCGATCTTCGACCTGATGCGCGCCACCGGCGTCATCGGCGAGGAGATCACCGACCCACAGTTCCTGCCGACCAAAGGAGTCCAGCCGTGACCCAGACTGTCGCCCCGCCCGACCTGCGGCCCGAACCCGCGCAACCCGCGCGGCGGCCACCGCGCACCCCGCTGCGGCACCGCCGGTGGCTCGTGTCCGGGATGGCCCTGCTGCTCGCGCTCGGCGCCTGGGCCGCGACCGCGGCCTGGATCGACGACCCGATCCTGCCCAAGCCCGACGATGTCGCCGAGCAGCTCGTCGCGATCGTGGCCTCCGGCGAGGCGTTCACGAACTTCGCCGCGAGCATCGGCAAGATCGCGGCCGGCTTCGCCATCGCGATGGTCGGCGGCCTGGTCGTCGGGTTCGCCATGGGCCGTTCGCGTTTCATGACCGCATACTTCTCGCTCCCGCTGTTCGTGCTCGGCAACATGCCCGGGCTCACGTACGCGGTGTTCGGACTGCTGATCTTCGGCGTCGGCGCGGGCGGACCCATCGTGGTCTCCGCCCTCGTCGCGCTGCCGTTCATCGCGATGAACGTCGCCGAAGGCGTGCGTTCGGTGGACGGGAAGCTGCTGGCGATGTGCCAGGCGTTCGAACGCAGTCGCGTGGACGTGCTGCGTCACCTCTACCTGCCCGCCCTCGCCACGTTCGTCTTCGCCGGTGTGCGATACGGCTTCGCGATGGCGTGGAAGGTGGAGGCGCTCACCGAGGTGTTCGGCGCCAGCTCCGGGGTCGGGTTCATGATCCGCAAGGCCTACCAGGAGTTCCAGGTCGCCGACATGCTCGCCTGGACGGCACTTTTCATCGTCGCGATGGTCCTGATCGAGCGGGGCCTCGCGCATCTGGAGAACCGATTCTTCGCGTGGCGGAAGGAAATCGCATGAGCACGCAGACGTTGCAGCGCCGACTGCGCGGCCAGACCACCGCGGCGACCGCCGTCGTCGCGTCGCTTCTGAGCATCCTGGCCGCGTGGCAGGTCGCCGTCGTGGTCGGCAACCGGGTGCCGTCGGTGACGGTCACCGTGCAGCGCCTCGGATCCGAGGCCGCGGCCGGGGAGTTGTGGCACAACCTGGCGATCAGCATGAACCGCTTCGTGCTCGGGCTTGCCGCGGCCCTGGTCGTCGGGGCCGCCTTGGGCGTGCTGATGGGGTTGTCCCGAGTGGCGGACCTCGCGTTCTCCGACCTGACGGCCGCGGCGCTGGCCATTCCCGCGGTGATCTGGGCGCTGCTGACCACGATGTGGTTCGGCTTCGGCTGGCTCACCCCGGTGGTGACGGTGTTCCTCTCCGGTCTGCCGTTCGTGGTGGTGAACATCGCCAAGGCGACGAGGGCGGTCCCTGCCGACCTGGTGCTGATGGCCCGATCCTTCGGCGTGCCACAGGGCAGGGTGCTGCGCGATATCGTGGCGCCCGCCGTGGCCGGATCCACCGTCGCCGCAGTCCGATTCGCGATCATGAGCGCCTGGAACGGCCTCCTGCTGGCCGAGTGGTTCGGCGCCACGTCGGGCGTCGGCTGGCGGGCCCGCTACTGGTACGACGCCAACCAGCTCGACGGGTTCCTGGCGTGGGTGCTGGTCTTCATCCTCCTGCTGGTCGTCGCCGACCTGCTGATCCTCGGTCCCATCGAGCGCTTCGCCACCCGCTGGCGCTCTGCATAGAAAGCGAAAAGTCATGGCTTTTATCGAGATCCAGAACCTGGTCAAGGAATTCACCGATCGCCGGGGCGCGGTCACCCGCGTCATCGACGGTGTGGACCTGACCATCTCGGGTGAGACGTTCGTCTCCGTGGTCGGACCGTCCGGCAGCGGCAAGACCACGCTGCTCAACATCGTTTCCGGCATCGAGACCCACACATCGGGTAGTGTCCGGCTCCGGGCGGGGTCGCGCGATGCACGCGTGGGCTACGTGTTCCAGGACCCGCGCCTCCTCCCGTGGCGCACGGTCACCGCCAATCTCGGCTTCGTCCAGCACGAGCGCGCCGGCTGGGAGGAGCGGGCCCGCCACTACCTCGATCTCGTCGGGCTCAGCCACTGTGCCGACCGGTACCCGGCGCAACTGTCAGGCGGCCAACAGCAGCGCATCGGCATCGCGAGGGCTTTCGCCGTCGAGCCCGACGTGTTGCTGATGGACGAGCCGTTCAGCCACCTCGACGCGATGACGTCGCGCACGCTGCGCGAGCACCTCGAACGCATCTGGCTGGAATCGCGGCGCACCGTCATGTTCGTCACCCACGACGTCACCGAGGCCGTCCAGCTGTCCGACCGCATCGTCGTCCTGGAGCCGGGAGGAAGGATCCACGAGATCATCGACGTCGACCTGCCCCGGCCGCGCCGGGCCTCCGATCCGGCGGTCGCGGTCCTGCAGGCGCAGATCCTGGCCCGGTTCGAAGCACTCGAGGCGCGGGGGAGCGCCGCGTGACCACGCGTCCGGGCCCCATCGACGTCCACGCACACTGGTTGCCGCAGCACTTCTTCGGCCTGGCGCCCGGTTCGCCGCTACCCCCGCTGCAGGACAGAAGCGGTCAGCTGCATCTCGGGGACCTACCGCTGTCCATCGCGACCGAGGCGATGAGCGACATCGACCGGGTGCTCGCCGACACCGACACCGCGGGCCTCGGATCGCGAGTGCTGTCCGCCCCGCCGTTCGCATTTCCGGTCGTCGACGACAGGGGCGTCGACGACTTCGTGGGCACGTTCAACGACGACCTGGAGAAGGCGTGCCGGGACAGCGCGGGGCGGCTCCTCGGGCTCGGCCTGGTGTCCCTGCACCGCCCCGAATCGGCACGCAAGCAGATCGCGCACCTGGCATCGTCGGACGTGCTGCGGGGCATCGCCGTCCCGCCGCTGCTGGGAAGCACGTCGTTCGACGTGTCGCCGATGCGCGAAATCCTCGGTGCTGCCGCCGAACACGACGTGGCCGTGCTCGTCCATCCGATGCAGCTACCGCGGCCAGAATGGGCGTCGCACTACCTGGCCAACCTGATCGGCAATCCCGTCGAATCGGCCACTGCCGCCGCGGCCCTCACCCTCGGCGGGGTGCTCGACGAGCTGGACGGACTGCGTGTCTGTCTGGTGCACGGCGGAGGCTGCGCGCCGGCTCTGGTCGGCCGGTGGCAGCACGGCTGGACCCACCGCTCCGACGTCCGCGCCGCAGGATCGCGTGCGCCGCAGGAGGCATTCGCCGACCTGTGGTTCGACACGCTCACCCACGATGTCGATGCTCTCGAACTGCTTGCGGCCAAGGCTGATCCGACGCATCTGATGGCCGGAAGCGACTATCCGTTCGACATGGGCACCCATGACCCTCTGCAACTACCCCACGCGGCGGGCATCGACGACGCCGCCCTGGAGACCAACGCCCGGGCGTTCCTCGGGCTCGACACACAGGAGTAGGACATGAGCAACACCGACTGGAGTGGCCACCGGGCACTGGTCATCGGAGGTTCGATCGGCGGGCTGACCACGGCGCTGCTCCTGCGCAGGCTCGGTTTCGACACCGAGGTCTTCGAGCGGACGCCCACCGACCTCGACGGTCGCGGAGGCGGCATCGTCCTGCAACCCGACACCCTGCGATGGTTCGTCGAATGCAGCAGCCAGCACCCCGAGACCGTCAGCACCTCAACGCATTACGTGCAGTACCTGGGACCAGGCAACGCCGTGGTGCACCGCGAGGAGGCGCCGTGGAGCTACACCTCGTGGGGCACGTTCTACCGCGCGCTGCTGACCGACTTCGGGACCGAGCACTACCACCTCGGCGAGTACGCCGCCGGCTTCGACCAGGATGCCGACGGCGTGGAGGTGCGCTTCACCACCGGGCGCCGCGAACGGGCCGATCTCGTGGTGTTCGCCGACGGCATCACCTCGCCCAGCAGGCGACGCATAGCGCCCGGGTCACGACTGGAGTACTCCGGTTATGTCGGTTGGCGCGGAACGGTTCCGGAGCGCGACGTCACGACCGAAACCTTCGAACTGCTGCGAGATTCGATCAGCTACAGCTTCGGCCCGCACACGCACATCAATGTGTATCCGATCCCGTCCCAGGACGGCGGGCTGGAACCGGGCAGCCGTCTCTTGAATTACGTGTGGTACCGCAACGTGGCCGAGGGCCATGCGCTCGACGAGCTGATGACCGACAAGCGCGGCTTCATCGCCGGAGTGTCACTGCATCCCGGTCAGGTGCAGGACCGATTCGTCGACGAGATGCGGTCTGCCGCCGAGCAGACGCTGGCCCCGGCCGCCGCGGAGGTGGTGCACCGGACCGAGCAGCCCTACCTGCAGGCGGTGTACGACGTCGGTGCGCACCAGATGGCCATGGGCCGCGTCGCGCTCGTCGGCGATGCGGCCAGCGCCGCACGCCCGCACGCCGCGGCGGGCACCGCGAAGGCCGCGGCGAACGCCTGGGCGCTTCACGACGCCCTCTCGGAGAGCTCCGATGTCGCCGAGGCACTTGCCAAATGGGAGCCCGGGCAGTTGGAGCTCGCGCAGCGACTCCTGCGCCGCGTCAAGGAGATGGGAACGCGTTCGCAGGTCACCGGCACGTGGATTCCCGGCCACCCCGACAACAGGTTCGGCCTCTACGGCCCGGGCCGATAACCGAAAGGCACATGATGACAAGCACTTCCGAATTCCTGACCGATGCTCCACTGGCCGGCGCGCTGGTCGCCACCGGTTTCGACGGCTGGACCGACGAGCTCAAGGCCGAGTTCGAGTCCCACTCCCACGACGGCCACGTCGGCTCGCGGCTGCTCAGCCAGGATGCGCGCGTGCGGGTCTGGGAGATCCGGCTCGCGCCCGGGCAGCGTTGGCACGCCCACCGGCACGTCCTCGACTACTTCTGGACGGCGGTCAACGCCGGCACCAGCAGGCAGCACACGTCGGACGGCACCACCCGCGACGTGTCCTACAGCGCAGGCGAGACACGGCATTTCACCTTTGCGGCCGGCGAGTACCTGCTGCACGACATCGAGAACGTCGGCGACGGCGAGCTGGTGTTCACGACCGTCGAGCATCTCGACTCGGCCAACGCCCCGCTGCAGATCTAGGGCGTGACCGCCGCACTGGCCGGGTCGATGAGGATCTTCGCATGCGTTTCGGGGTCACCGAGCGCCTCGAACGCTGCGGCGACCCCGTCGAGTCCGACCGTTCCGGTGACCAGCGCCGACGCGTCGAGCTTGCCGTCGGCGAGCATGTGCAGTGTGTCGCGGAACTCCAGCGGGGTGTAACCGAACACGAAGCGCAGGTCGATCTCCTTGCCGATCGCCATTGCGGGCCGCAGCTTGTCGTCGCCCATGCACACGCCGACGACGATCACGCGGGATGCCAGCGGGGCCGCTCCGATGATCCCGTCGATCATGCCCGGGACCCCGACGCACTCGAATACCACCGGCCGCTTCGGTGCGGTGCCGCCGAGACGGTCGGCCACGCGGTACACATGTGACCAGCCGGGGATCTTGCGCAGCTTCTCCATCGAGCCGACCCCGAGCTCGTACAGCGCGGGCAGTTCGGTCATGCCGCGCTGTTTGGCGGGCACCGCCTCGTACGGATCGCCGACGGCGGGGTCGACGACGATATCGGCGCCGCACCGGGTCGCCAGCGCCCGCCGGCCCGGGGAGAAGTCGCTCGCCACGATGGTGCGGACTCCCAGCGCCTTCAGGTGGCAGATGACGGCGAGCCCGACCGGCCCGCAGCCGAGCACGATCGCGACGTCCTTGGTGCTGATCTCGCTGCGGCGGATCGCGTGGTAGGCGACGGCCATCGGTTCGGTCAGCGCGGCCGTGGCCGGATCGAGGCCGTTGGGCACCGCGAACGTCAACGCCGCCTCGGCGAGCACCTGCTCGGCGTAGCCGCCCGGTGCCTTGGGCGACAGACCGGTCAGATGCACGCCGCCCTGGGCGCGCACCAGCGGGAACGACACCACCGTCGTCCCCGGCGTGAACTCTTTGCCGACTTTGCGGCCGCGTTCGGCGACCACCCCGCAGAACTCGTGCCCCATCACCACCGGGGTGTCACTGCGCACGAAGTCGTGATAGCCGCCCTCGGCCATCACCTCGGTCAGCTCGTCGGCATGATCCTTGGCGTGCAGATCCGATCCGCAGATCCCGCAGCGCAGTACGTCGAGCACCAACTGCCCCTCGTCGGGCCTCGGCGAGGGCAGGTCGACGACCTCGAAAGTGCTGTGCACACAACTGACCGCTTTCATTCAGCCATCGTTGCACGGTAGAACGACGATATGACTCCCTCTTCTCGAAGGGCATTTCGAAGGGCCATGCCGCGGATGTGCGGGGCGCTGGCACTGGCGGTGGTGGCGGGCTGCTCGGCCTCCCCGCCGGTCGCGCAGGCCGGGCCTGCCCCCGTCATCGAGCCGATGGTCCTCGAGGAGATCCCGCACGACCCGGCCGCCTTCACCCAGGGGTTCGAGATCGACGGTTCCGTCCTCTACGAGGGCACCGGGCTGGCCGGCGAGTCGCAGATGCGGCAACTCGACCCCGGCGCAGGCACGGTCGCCCGGGCAGTCGACATGCCTGGTGACTACTTCGGCGAGGGCATCACCGTGGTCGGGGACACGATCTGGCAGTTGACCTACCAGGACGGCGTGGCCGTCGAATGGGACAAGACCACGATGGCGCCGGTGCGCGAGGTGCCGCTGTCCGGCGAAGGCTGGGGCCTCTGCTACGACGGCCGGCGCCTCATCCGCAGCGACGGGACAAGCCGTCTCACATTTCACGATCCCGTGAGCTTCTCCGAGATCGGCGGTGTCGACGTCAGCGATGACGGCGCGCAACTCAAGGGGCTCAACGAGCTCGAGTGCGTCGACGGGCAGGTGTGGGCCAACGTGTGGCCGACCAACAACATCGCGCGGATCGACCCGTCCAGCGGCGCGGTCACCCTTCTCGTCAACGCCGCCCCGCTTCGTGACCGCGGCATCCCGCCGACCGCCCAGGTCCTCAACGGCATCGCCCACGTGCAGGGCGACGAGTTCCTGGTGACCGGCAAGTACTGGCCCACGACGTTCCGGGTGCGTCTCGGTGGGTAAGACGAAATCGCTTGCCATCGTCACGGTGGCCTATGTCCTCGCGGTGGCCGCGGCGGCGGGCTGGCTGGTGTGGGGACCGTCCACCGGAAAGCTGTGGCTCGACACCCTCATCGCCGACGTGGTGGCGACGCTGGTCGTGTTCGGGTTCAGCCGCGCGTATCGCAACTCCAGCTTCTATGACGCCTATTGGAGCGTGATCCCGCCGCTGCTGCTGTTCTACTGGTGGTACGAAAGCGGCGTCACGACGCTGAGCACCTGGCTGCTCGTCGTCCTCGTGGTCGCCTGGGCGGTGCGCCTGACGGGCAACTGGGTGTACGCGTTTCCCGGTCTGCACCATGAGGATTGGCGCTATCCGATGTTCCGGGAACGCGCAGGCAGGTTCGAGTTCGTCGCCGATCTGGCCGCTATCCACCTGATCCCCACCATGCAGGTCTTCCTGGGCATGCTGCCGGTCTACGTCGCGGTCACCACGCCCGACGTCCGGCTGCCGTGGCTGGCGGTGGTCGGTTTCGTGGTCGGAATGGCCGCCGTCGCAATGGAATTCGCCGCCGACGCGCAGATGCACAGGTTCGTGGCGAGCAAGAAGCCCGGCGAGGTGATGGACCGCGGCCTGTGGAGCTGGTCGCGGCACCCGAACTACTTCGGCGAGTTCGGATTCTGGTTCGCGCTGGCGCTGTTTGGCATCGCCGCGGCACCGACCGCGCTGTGGCTGTTCGTCGGCGCGGCAGCGATGCTGGCGATGTTCCTCGGCGCGAGCATCCCGATGATGGAGGCCCGCAGCCTGGAACGCAGGCCCGGCTATCAGGCGGTCATCGACAGGGTGTCGCGGTTCGTGCCCCGCCCGCCGTCGAAGGTCAGCGCGTGACGGGCAGGCGCGTCGTCATCGCGGGCATGGGCGACGTCGGGGTGCTGACCGCGATCAAACTGGCCAAGCACGCCGACGTCGTCGGGATCTCGGCGAAGCCGGGGCTGGTCAGCGGGCAGGAACTCGGGTGGCGCCTTGCCAGACCCGATGACTGGGCGCGGCACAACTGGATCCCGTTCGGGCGCTTCCGCGGACTCGACAGGGTCCGCACGGTGCACGGCACGATCACCGGCCTCGACACCGACGCCCGCACGGTGGCCGTCGCACACCCCGACGGGACGCAGGCCGACGTCCCCTACGACACGCTCGTCATCGCGACCGGCGTCACCAACGGGTTCTGGCGGCAGCCGACGTTCCAGACCGCGGCGCAGGTCGGCGACGGCCTGCGCGACCCGCACGAAAAGCTTTCCGCCGCAAGGTCGGTCATCGTGGTCGGCGGCGGAGCCGCAGCGGTGAGCAGCGCCGCACAGATCGCCGCTGTGTGGCCGGACAAGCGGGTCGAGCTGTACTTCCCCGGCGACCGGGCGCTGGTCGGCCATCACCCCCGGACCTGGGAGAAGATCAGCCGCAGACTCGCCGACGCCGGAGTGGTCCTGCGCCCCAACCACCGCGCGGAACTGGAGCCGGGATTCACCGGTGACACACTGACCGCCGACCCGGTGCGGTGGAGCACGGGGCAGGATCCCGCGACGGCGGATGCTGTGCTGTGGGCCATCGGCCGGGTGCGCCCGAACACCGACTGGCTACCCGCCGACATGCTCGACGACGGCGGCTTCGTCAGGGTCACCCCCGAGCTGCGGGTGCCCGGTCATCCGGAGATCTTCGCGGTCGGAGACGTGGCGGCGACGGATCCGCTGCGCAGCTCCGCGCGCAACCGCGCCGACGGGCTCGTCGCCCGCAACGTGCGCGCCGCATTCGACGGCAAGCCGCTGAAGAAATACCGGGCTCCGACGCGACGCTGGGGATCGGTATTAGGGATCCAGCCGGACGGACTCGAAGTGTTCACACCCAACGGTGGCGCGTTCCGGTTCCCCGTGTGGACGTTCGAACGGGTGCTGATGCCGTGGATCGTGCGCTGGGGCATCTACCGGGGTGTGCGACCCGAGCGCTGAAATAACTAATGACGGCAGCCCGCCGTCTCCGCACGTCGACGTCGGCCAGTCACAAGTTGCCCATGGCAGTGACGACATCAGCGGTGTCGACGACTCCATGAGCCAGGTACGCGTAGTTGACGAGCGCGGCCTGATAGCCGTCGCCCCACTGCGGGTGGCGCGGGCCGGCGATGGCGTCGCGGACGACGTACACCTCGAAGCCCTGCTCGAGCAGGTCGCGAAGGTGCGATTCCACGCACATGTTCGCCAGCATCCCACCGAGGAGGACCTTGCCGATCCCTCGCTTACGCAGCTGAAGGACAAGGTCGTTGGTCTGTGGACCGAAGACTTTGTGCGGACTGACCACGATCGTGGTCGGATCGTTGATGTACGGCTTGAACTCCGCGAGCCAGTCCGCGCCCGACCCGTGCAGTCCGTCGAGATCCAGCGGGCCGCGGCGGGCGAAGGTTCCGGTACGTAGTTCGTCGGCCTCGAGGGCGCCGTTGAACAGCCAGCCGTGATCGGTGGGATAGAAGTAGTGCGGCGAGATGAACATTCCGAACGACGCCGCTTTGGCCGCTTCGAAGATGTCCAGCATGTGCTCGACGGTTCGATTCTCGGTGACGCTGTCTCCGGTTGCGGCCCAGTTGATTCCGGTCGGACTGAGTACGTCGTTCTGCGGGTCGATGAAGACGACGGCGGTGTCGTCGCGATTCCAGGTCATGCTTCGATGGTCGCGCGTCAGAGCGCCCGTGTCGTCACTGCCTGCCACCAATGGCACTACCTGCTGGCCGGAAGAAGAGCCGAGCCCCGCTCAGATCCGGGGGATCTCGGCGTTGATGCGGTCGAGCAGCTGGGGATAGCGCTTGGCCTCGCGGTGGCTACCGGGCTTTCCGCTGCTCACCACCGCGACCGACAGGGCACGCTCCGGGTCCGCCCACACCGCGATGTCGGTGAGCCCGGTGTGGCCGAATGCGCCGGCGGCATCGCGGCCGAAGGGCCCGAACCTTTTGGAGCCCAACATGTATCCGGTTCCCCATCGCATCGGGGCGAGCCCCGTCGCGAGGTCGGGCCGCAATCTGCGCGCCTCCTTGGTCGCGGCCTTCAGCGTCTCCGCCGACAGCACCCGTACGCCGTCGAGTTCCCCGCCGCGACAGAGGATCTCGGCGAACCGCGACAACTCGTTGGCGTTGGACACCGTGTTGGACGACGGGATGACGCCGGTCAGGAAGTGCGGGGTGTTGGAGAACGGGATGATCTGCTGGGGCGTGCCGCCGACCGCGGTCTTGAATGCCTTGGCGATCGGGGCGGGCAGCGGCTTACCCGTGACGTGGCTGGGGGCGACGAGCGGAACATCCTGTGCCGCAACACCGTAATTGGTCCAGCGGAAACCGAGAGGGGTCAGGATCTCGTCGGCGAGGATGTCGCGGATGTTGCGTCCCGTCGCGGCGTTGATGATCTCGCGCATCAGCGGGCCCCACGTGACGCCGTGATAGATGTGCACCAGGCCAGGGGGGTACACCGGCTTCATCCGACCCAGCATCTCGCGGGTGTACTCGCTGTCGTCCATCCGCTTGAGGTCCGGCCTCGGGCCGGTGGCGAACGGGATCCCCGCGCTGTGGGTGATCACGTGCCGGATCGTCGTGCGGTCCTTGCCGTGGCTGGTGTAGGTCGGCAGGTAGTCGCACACCCGGTCGTCAAGCGAGAAGGCGCCGCGTTCGACCAGCATGTGCGCCACGGTCGTGGTGATGGCCTTGGCCGCGGAGTACACGCAGAAAGGTGTCTCGGTGGACACCGGGACCCGCCGTTGCGGATCGTCATCCCAGGCGTGGCCGATCGCGCGGTCCAGGATCACCTTGCCGTCGCGGCGCAGGCAGACCTGAATGGCGGGCTGCATCCCCGCCGCGTGCCAATGCCGGGCGGCCTGCCAGATCCGCTCGATGGAGGCCGGGTCGACGCCCGAATGGTCCTCGGTTGCGACGGCCTCGGGAACCGTCAGGGTCGCGGCCCTCCGTTGAACATGCCGCTACCGATCGCCTGCGTCAGGTCGCCCAGCAGTGAACCGGGGCCCGGCTCGGGCGGCATCGGCGCGTTGGTGAGCTGCCAGGCCTGGCAGTCACTGGTCGTGAACGACGTGTCGGTCGGCATGATCTGCACGAACGAGGGCTTCTTGGTGAGTCGGTTGTCGACCAGTTGGTCGCCTGCGCTGCGCTTCCAGTAGCAGGCGCCGCCCTCGACCGGCCCGGCCGACTGGTAGACGCCGGGGGCGATGTCGGTGCCGATCGTGTACGTGCCGTCGGCATCGATCGTGGTCTTGAGTCCCTCGGCGGGCGCCGCGGGCGCGGGGGCCGGAGGGGCGGGTGCGGGCGTCGGTGCGGGGGCAGGTTGAGCCGAAGCGATCGGAACGAGCGCACACCAGCCCGCGACCATCGCCGCGCCGACCGCAGCAGATTTCGGGAGCCTCATAGGAAGCGAGTCTAAATGCTTGCCCGCAGGGTGCATAAAAATGCGGCGGCGGGATTGACCCGCCGCCGCATCGTGTGCCCTCAGACGTCAGCCCGCCATGAAGGTGTTGTAGGCCGACTGCAGCTCCGGCGGCAGCACGGTCACGTTGCAGTTGCGCTGCGTGTCGCCGATCGGCGCCAGGATGCCGCGCAGGTCGTAGTACTCCCCGGGGTTGGCGGTGAAGTAGCCACGCAGATTGGCTTCGGCCTCGGGCCTCGGCTGGTTCATCGCCGCGGTGACGGCCTGGTTGGCGCCCGGGTGCGCGTCGAGGTACTGCCGTGCCTCGTTGGTCACCGAGCTGACGGTGCCGCTCAGCGAGCTGGCGGTGCACTGACCTGGCTGCGCGGATGCGACGGGCGCTGCCACGGTAGCTGCGGCCAGGCCGCCGAACAGACAAGCCGCCCCGATGCCTGCCACCGAACGGCGCATGGCGATAGCACTGAAATTCATGATGATTGGGTCCTTCTCATTGGTGAATCTGGTGAATCGGGTTACTGCTTCCCCGCCCGAAAACCAAGGTAGCCGAGATCCGAAGTGCTCAAACGTGACTGAATTCAGCCACATACGACGGCCTGGAAGTGTTACGCCGCAGCGGGGTGACGTTGACCTCATTTACGGTGAAACTGTTCGCCGTCGACGAAATTCGACCCCCGAATCTATGAGGGCTCTCAGAGTTTGCCGGATTCGCTTAGATGATCGTGATCTGGGTTGTTGCCCAATCGTTATCCGCCAGGGCGTCCGATAGCTTCTGTGCTGTGTCTGAAGACAAGCCCGGCGTCACGCCCGCTGCCACCAGCGACGTCTGGGAGACGATGTCGACCGCCCGCACCATCCGGCGGTTCACCGACGAACCGGTCGACGACGAGACGTTGCGACGATGTTTGGAAGCCGCGACATGGGCGCCGTCGGGAGCCAACGCACAGGCGTGGCGGTTCATCGTGTTGCGCTCCGCGACGCAACGCGCCGTCGTCGCTCAGGCCGCCGCGCACGCTCTGGCCGTCATCGAACCGGTCTACGGCATGAGTCGTCCGGCACCGGACGACGACAGCCTGCGGGCGCGCAACAACAGGGCGACCTATGAGCTGCACGACCGGGCCGGTGAGTTCACGTCGGTGCTGTTCACGCAGAAGCGGTTCCCGACAGCCTCGGAGCTGCTGCTGGGCGGTTCGATCTTCCCGGCGATGCAGAACTTTCTGCTCGCCGCCCGGGCGCAGGGCCTGGGCGCATGCCTGACCAGCTGGGCTTCCTACGACGGCGAACAGGTATTGCGCGACGCCGTCGGAGTGCCCGAGGAGTGGATGCTGGCAGGCCACATAGTGGTGGGCTGGCCCAAGGGCAGGCACGGCCCCTTGCGGCGCAAGCCGGTGGAACAGATGGTTAACGCCGATGTGTGGGACCGCCCGATAAATTGGTGACCGTGAAACTTGACCTGCTGTCACCTGGCATCGAAGTCGGGCTCGTCACCACCGACCTGGCCCCGATGATCGCGTTCTACGAAGGCTTCCTGGAGCTCGAACCGCAGGGCGAGATCGAATTCGACGGCGGTTCGCAGCGACGCTATTCACTCGGCGGAAGCGTGCTCAAGCTCGTCACCTACACGACGCCACCACCGGCGCCGACCGCGCCCGGCGGTGGCAGGGCGCAGGCCGGGTTGCGGTACTTCACCATCGGCGTGACGGGACTGCGCGCCGTCGGCGAGGCCTTCGAGGCCTCCGAGTACGAGGTCGTCGAGCCGGTCACCGAGTTCGCGCCCGTCCCCGGCATGGGCTGGATGTTCGTGGCCGATCCCGACGGCAACCACATCGAACTCTTCGGGACGCTCTGACGTGAGCCACCAGTACCCGCCGCAGCAGCAGGTCCCGACCTGCTACCGGCATCCCGACCGCCAGACCTACGTCCGCTGTACTCGGTGCAACCGGTTCATCTGCCCGGAGTGCATGCGCAATGCCGCGGTGGGTCACCAGTGCGCCGACTGCGTCGGTGAGGGTGCCCGTTCGGTGCGTCCCGCGACGAACGTGTTCGGCGCGCAGCGGCCCGCGTCGTTGACACCGGTCGTCACCTACGTCCTGATCGGTATTAACCTGCTCGTGTTCGCGCTGCAGATGGCCTCACCCGAGCTGGAACGGGCGCTGGCGGTGTGGCCGCCCGCGGTCGCCGACGGCGAGGTCTATCGGCTGCTGACGTCGGCGTTCATGCACTTCGGACTCACCCACATCGCGTTCAACATGCTCGCCCTGTTCTTCGTGGGCCCGCCGCTGGAGATCGCGCTGGGCCGGGTGCGATTCATCGCGCTCTACCTGCTCAGCGCGCTCGGCGGCTCGGTGCTGGTCTACCTGCTGACGTTCAACGCGCTCACCGCCGGCGCGTCCGGCGCGGTCTTCGGCCTCTTCGGTGCGATGTTCGTGGTCGGCAAGCGGCTCAACATGGACACCCGCTCCGTGCTGATGATCATCGGGCTGAACCTGGTCTTCACGTTCGTCTATCCACTGATCACGTCGCAGAACATCAGCTGGCAGGGCCACATCGGAGGCCTGGTCACCGGCGCGCTGGTCGCTGCCGCATTCGCCTATGCGCCCCGGCAGCAGCGCAACCTGATTCAGGGCGCGGCCGCGGCGGGACTGCTGGTGGTGTTCGTGGGGCTGGTGGTGTGGCGCACCGCGGACCTACGCGCGCTGATGGGCCTCTAGCGCAGCCCGGCCCGGTCGGCGATCGCTTCCAGCACGGCCAGGTGCTCGTCGACGGTGCGCAGCCCGGCGCCCATCGTGTTGACGGACAGATGCGTGGCCCCGGCCGCCGCCCACGCATCGATGTCGGCGGTCACGCGGTCGTGGTCCCCTCGCCAGTTGACGCGCCCCTCCATGCCGATCGACGCGGGATCGCGGCCGGCCTGGCGTGCCGCCTGGTCGACCACCGCTCTGGCCGCGTCGAGGCGGGGACCCGGCGGATGCATCGGGAACCAGCCGTCGGCGAGCCGGCCCGCCCTGGCATAACCGCGCGGAACCGCAGCGCCGATCCACAGCGGGATCGGGCGCTGCACCGGCAGCGGTGCGAGGCCGGCACCGGTCACGCGGTGGTGGCGGCCCTCGAAGGTCACCGAACGCCGGGTCCAGAACTCCCGCAGCAGCGCGATCTGCTCCTCGGACCTGCGACCGCGATCGTCGAACCGCTCACCGAGCGCCTCGTACTCGACCGCGTTCCAGCCGAGCCCGACTCCGAACCGCAGCCGCCCGTCACTGAGCAGGTCGACCTCCGCGGCCTGCTTGGCGACCAGCGCGGTCTGGCGCTGCGGCAGCACGATCACGCCGGTGACCAGCTCCAGCGTGGTCGTCACCGCGGCGAGGAATCCGAACATCACCAGCGGTTCGTGAAAAGTCGTGTCGATGTCGTAGGGACCACTCCACCCCGCGTGCACAGCCGGGTCGGCGCCCAGCACGTGGTCGTACGCGAGCAGGTGCGCATAGCCCAGCTCTTCGACCCGTCGGCCGTAGGCGCGCACCGCACCGGGGTCGCCGCCGAGCTCCGTCTGGGGGAACACCACACCGGTCCGCATGAAACACAGGCTATTGAGAGGAAAAGGGGTATGGGTGGGGGCATGCCAGGACACCTCGGACTCCCCGATGGAATACGCGCATGCCTGTTCGACCTCGACGGCGTGCTCACCGACACCGCCAGCGTGCACCGGCGCGCCTGGAAGGCGATGTTCGACGAGTATCTCCACACGCTCGACGGTGTCCCGTTCCGTCCGTTCGATCCGGGCGAGGACTACGAGAAGTACGTCGACGGCAAGCCGCGCGCGGACGGGATCCGCTCGTTTCTCGGCAGCCGCGACATCTCGGCCGACGAGGCGACCGTGACCCGGCTGGGTGATCGGAAGAACCACATGTTCCGCCAGACCCTGGAACGCGACGGCGTGGAGGTGTTCGAAGGATCGCGGCGGTATCTCAAGGCCGCAGCGGAGGCGGGACTGCGCCGCGCCGTGGTGTCGTCGAGCGCCAACACCCGCGAGGTTCTCGAGCTGACCGGGCTGGACGAATTCGTCGAGCAGAGGGTCGACGGTGTCACGTTGCGCGAGGAAGGCCTGCGGGGTAAGCCCGCACCGGACACCTTCCTGCGCGGGGCCGAGCTTCTCGACGTCTCACCGGAAGAGGCCGCCGTGTTCGAGGACGCACTCGCCGGCGTGGCCGCGGGCCGGGCCGGGAAGTTCGGGCTCGTGGTCGGCGTCGACCGCAGCGACCAGTCAGATGCATTGCGGGACAACGGTGCCGACATCGTCGTCACAGACCTCGGGGAGCTGCTCTCGTCATGATGATCACCGACGAAGCCTTCCCCGTGGAACCGTGGCAGGTCCGCGAGACACAGCTGCGGGTGGAGCTGCTGCCGCAGACCGAGTCGCTGTTCGCGCTGTCCAATGGCCACATCGGGCTGCGTGGCAACCTCGACGAGGGCGAACCCTACGGGCTGCCCGGCACCTACCTCAACGGGTTCTTCGAGAACCGGCCGCTGCCCTACGCCGAGGCCGGTTTCGGCTACCCGGAAGAGGGACAGTCGATCGTCGACGTCACCAACGGCAAGTTGATCCGCCTGCTGGTCGACGACGAACCCTTCGACGTGCGATACGGCGAATTATGCTCGCACGAAAGGGTTCTGGACCTTCGTGCGGGCACGCTGACCCGGTGCGTCGAATGGACCGCGCCGTCGGGCAAGTCGGTGAAGGTGAACTCGACCCGGCTCGTCTCGCTCGCGCAGCGGGGACTCGCCGCGATCGAGTACGTCGTCGAGGCCGTCGACGACGTCCTGCTGACGGTGCAGTCCGAGTTGATCGCGAACGAGGATCAGCCTTCTCAGTCCGACGATCCGCGGGTCGCTGCGGTGCTGAAGAAGCCACTCGAAGCCGTGCAGCACGAGGTCAGCGAGCGTGGTGCGATGCTGATCCACCGGACCCGCGCCAGCGAACTGACGATGGCCGCGGCGATGGACCACCTGGTGGAGGTCGACGGCCGGGTGGACATCAGCGGCGATGCCGGCGAGGACTGGGCGCGCACCACCGTCGTGTGCGCGCTGAAATCCGGTGAGCGCCTTCGCCTCGTCAAGTATCTGGCATACGGGTGGTCGAGCCTGCGCTCGCGGCCCGCGCTGCGCGACCAGGTGGCGGCCGCGATCGCCGGTGCCCGGTACACGGGCTGGCAGGGGCTTCTCGACGCGCAGCGCGAGTACCTCGACGAATTCTGGGACTGTGCCGACGTCGAGGTGCACGGCGACGCCGACTGCCAACAGGCGGTGCGGTTCGGGCTTTTCCACGTCCTGCAGGCCAGCGCTCGCGCGGAGCGTCGCGCGATCGCGGGCAAGGGGCTCACCGGAACGGGCTATGACGGACACGCCTTCTGGGACACCGAGGGTTTCGTCCTGCCGGTGCTCACCTATACGGCGCCGCGTGCCGCTGCCGATGCGCTGCGCTGGCGGGCCTCGACGCTGGACCTGGCGCGGGCGCGGGCCGCCGAACTGGACCTCAAGGGTGCCAGCTTCCCGTGGCGCACCATCCGCGGCGAGGAGTGTTCGGCCTACTGGCCCGCGGGCACCGCCGCGTTCCACGTCAACGCCGACATCGCGATGGCCTTCGAGCGCTACCGTGTGGTGACCGGCGACGATTCCATCGAAAAAGAGTGTGGGCTGGCAGTTCTCATCGAGACCGCCCGGATGTGGTTGTCGCTGGGGCATCACGATCGCTACGGCCGATGGCGCATCGACGGGGTGACGGGCCCGGACGAGTACACCGCCGTCGTGCGGGACAACGTGTTCACCAACCTGATGGCGGAAGCGAACCTGCGCAACGCCGCCGCGGCCTGTACGCGCCACCCCGAGGCGGCACGCGAACTGGGCGTCGACACCGAGGAGACCGCCGCGTGGCGTGATGCCGCCGACGCGGTGCACATCCCCTACGACGAGGAGCTCGGCGTGCACCCGCAATGCGAGGGATTCACCACGCTGCGCGAATGGAATTTCACCGAGAACACGGAATACCCTCTCCTGCTTCATGAACCGTATGTGCGTCTCTATCCCACCCAGGTCATCAAGCAGGCCGACCTGGTGCTGGCGATGCAGTGGCAGAGCCACGCCTTCACCAAGGAGCAGAAGGCCCGCAACGTCGACTACTACGAGCGGCGCACCACCCGGGACTCGTCGTTGTCGGCGTGCACCCAGGCGGTGATGTGTGCCGACGTCGGACACCTCGAGCTGGCGCACGACTACGCCTACGAGGCGGCGCTGATCGATCTGCGGGATCTGCACCACAACACCGGTGACGGGCTGCATCTGGCGTCGCTGGCGGGAAGCTGGACCGCGCTGGTGGGAGGTTTCGGCGGCCTGCGCGACGACGAAGGCGTCCTGTCGCTGGACCCGCAGCTGCCCAGCGGTATCTCCAAGTTGTGTTTCCGACTGTGCTGGCGCAACTTTCGCGTCACCGTCGAGGCCGACCACAAGTCGGTGACCTACACGCTGCGCGACGGGCCAGGAGGCAGCCTGGAGATCCGCCACGCCGGCGAGCAGCTGGAGCTGACCACCAAGAAGCCGACGACGGTGAAGGTCAAGCCACGCAAGGCATTGCTGGCGCCTCCGCCGCAACCGCCCGGCCGTGAACCCCTGCGCCGCCAGCGGCGCTCAGAACTCGAGTCGTGAGCCGATGAGCACCGTGCGGTCCAGCGGCAGCCCGAAGTGGGCGGCGGCGTCGGCCGTGATGTAGGACGTCGCGATGAAGAGGCGTTTGCGCCACGGCGCCATCGTCGGCGCATCGCCCTGGCACAACTCGAGGCGCGACAAGAAGTAGGTGGCCCGGTCCAGATCGAGCGGCCCCTCGGTCTGCGACGGATCGATCAGGCTCAGCGCATGGGGCACGTTGATGCGCTCCATGTACCCGAAAGCCGCTATCACGTGAGTGATTCCGTCGTCGGGCACGCCGAGCGCGTCGAAGCTGATGCGTTCGGAATCCGGAACGCGGGGCACTGGCAGCGTGTTGAGCGAGATGATGACGACGTGCTCGGCGAGCACGTGGTTGTGCTCGACGTTGGCGCGCATCGACAACGGCGCCGTGTCGTCACCGCGGTTGAGGAACACCGCGGTGCCGGGCAGCCGCACCAGTGGCGGCTCTCGGGTGCCGAGCCCCTCGATGAACTCCCGCATCGGTCCTTCGGCCGCGCGCCTGGCTTTCGTGACGAGCACACGCCCTCGCTGCCAGGTCGTCATGATGGTGAACGCGGCGATCGCGATCAGCAGCGGCAGCCATGCGCCGTGCACGAGTTTGGTCATGTTGGCCGCGAAGAACATCAGGTCGACGAACAGCAGTGCGGCGCCGCCGAGGAGCACCAGCCACAGCGGCGCGCCTGCGCGGGTGCGCGCCAGATACAGGAACAGCAACGTGGTGATCGTGATGGTGCCCGTCACCGCCATGCCGAACGCGTATGCCAGCGCCGAGGAGCTGCGGAACGCGAACACCAGGATCAGCACAGCGACCAGCAGCACGCCGTTGATCCACGGGACGTAGATCTGGCCGATCGTCGACGCCGACGTGTGCTGGATACGCAGTCGCGGCAGATAGCCCAGTTGCGCGGCCTGCGACGCCACCGAGAACGCGCCGGTGATCACGGCCTGCGAAGCGATCACGGTCGCCGCCGTCGCCAACAGGATCAGCGGGATCCGCGACCACTCCGGCATCAGGAGGAAGAACGGTGCGGTGACTGTGCTTTCGTCGTCGAGCACCAGCGCGCCCTGCCCGAAGTAGTTCAGCGTGCACGCCGGCAGCACCAGACCGAGCCAGCCCAGGGTGATGGCCTTGCGGCCGAAATGGCCCATGTCGGCATAGAGGGCCTCGGCGCCGGTGACCGCGAGAACCACGGCGGCCAGCGCGAAGAAGGCGATGTGGAAGTGCCCCGTGATGAAGCCCAACGCGAACGTGGGCGAGAGTGCGCGCAGGATGTCGGGATTGCGGGCGATGCCGCCGACACCCAGCGCGCCGATCGAGACGAACCACAGGATCATCACCGGGCCGAAGAAGCGGCCGACCGCCGCGGTGCCGCGGCGCTGCACCGAGAACAGTGCGACGATGATCACGGCCGTCAGGGGAACGACGAGGTCCTTGAAGTCGGGGTCGACGACCTCGAGGCCTTCCACCGCCGACAGCACCGAGATCGCGGGAGTGATCATGCTGTCGCCGAAAAACAGTGCGGCGCCGAACAGGCCGAGCGCGGACAGCGCCAGCGTGGTGTGCCGGGTCCTGGGTCGCGAGAACTTCCTCACCAGCGTGATGAGCGCCATGATGCCGCCTTCGCCGTGGTTGTCGGCGCGCATCACCAGCGTCACGTAGGTCAGCGTGACGATCGTCATCACCGACCAGAAGATCAGCGAGACGACCCCGTAGACGTTGTCGGACGACACCGGCACCGGATGCGGATCGGTGGGGTCGAACACCGTCGCCACGGTGTAAATGGGACTGGTCCCGATGTCACCGAACACCACACCCAGTGCACCGACCACGATGGCCGGGCGCAGAACAGTCGTCTTGTCTATGGGCACCATTGTCGCTGACGCGGCCGCGATTTCGCGTTAGAACGGACGTCATGGGATTTGCGGTGGAGGCAGCACTCGACGAGCTCTATACGGCCAGACCGGAGGACTTCACCGCGCTGCGCACCACGTTGGCCGCCGCGGCCAAGAAGAGCGGCGACGCGGACGCGGCGCGGCGGATCGCCGGCAGCCGCAAACCCACGGCGGCGGCGTGGGTGGTCAATGCCTGCGCACTGCAGGGGACCGCGCGGAAGGAGCTGACCGATCTCGGGTCGCGCCTGCGCGAGGCGCACGCGGCGATGGACGGCGAGGCGATCCGCGCGCTGACCGCCGAACAGCGCAAGCTCGTCGAGGAGTTGACGCGCACCGCGCTGCGGAACAGCGGGCTCCCGTCCCCGTCCGGTGCGCTGCGTGACGACGTCACCGCCACGTGGCAGGCGGCCGTGGCGGACCCGGACGTCGCCGCGCGGCTCGGTCGGCTGGCGAAGGCCGAGCAGTGGTCCGGATTCGGCGACTTCGGTTTCACCGCCGCGGTGGGCCCGGCTCCGAGAGCGAAGGCCGAGCCCAAGCAAGCAGAGCCCAAGAAACCCGAGCCCAAGAAAGCCGAGCCGGACCGGCGGGCAATCGCGGCCGCCGAGCGCGCCAAGGCCGACGCCGACGCCGCACTCACCGAGCTGCAGGCCGACCTCGCCACCGCGCGCATGAAGCACCAGGATGCGCAGCGCAGGCTGGCCGCCGCCGAGGAGGCGCTGAAGGCCGCCGAGGACGCGTATGCGGCGGGAAAGCAGGCCGGCAAGGACGCCGCCGATGCGGTCAAGGCGGCCAAGAAGGCCGTCCGGCGCTGAACTCCCGCCGGCGGCCGCGAGCGTACGGTTCGTGACGTTCGGTCCCGAACTTTCCGTCACAAACCGTGCA
Source organism: Mycobacterium bulgaricum (assembly GCF_041287165.2). Taxonomy (NCBI): domain Bacteria; kingdom Bacillati; phylum Actinomycetota; class Actinomycetes; order Mycobacteriales; family Mycobacteriaceae; genus Mycobacterium; species Mycobacterium bulgaricum. Next base: position 286,276 of record NZ_JBGGKV020000001.1, read on the forward strand.
TTCGCGGACCCCGCTGCCGTCATCACGAGTCGAGCGATATGTTCCGAGCAACGTCGCCTCCAAGCGACGCGTAAGCGAAATGCTCAGCGCCACGCTTAAATTCGGGAGTTCGCCATGGAGCACGACATTCGCCGGGTGGTGACGGGAGCCTCGATCGGCAACGCCGTCGAGTGGTTCGACTTCGCCATCTACGGGTTCCTCGCGACGTACATCGCCGCGCACTTCTTCCCCTCGGGCAACGAGACGGCGGCGCTGCTGAACACGTTCGCGATCTTCGCCGCGGCGTTCTTCATGCGTCCGCTGGGAGGGTTCTTCTTCGGTCCGCTCGGCGACAGGATCGGCCGCCAGAAGGTGCTGGCGGTCGTCATCCTGCTGATGTCGGGCGCCACGTTGTGCATCGGCCTGCTACCCACCTACCAGGCGATCGGCGTCGCCGCGCCGCTGCTGCTGCTCGTGCTGCGATGCCTGCAGGGTTTCTCGGCAGGGGGAGAGTACGGCGGCGGCGCTGTGTACCTCGCGGAGTTCGCCAGCGACCGGCGCCGCGGTCTGACGATCACGTTCATGGCGTGGTCGGGAGTGGTCGGCTTCCTGCTCGGCTCGGTCACCGTGACGCTGCTTCAGGCGCTGCTGCCCGCCGCGGCGATGGAGAGCTACGGCTGGCGCATCCCGTTCCTGATCGCCGGGCCGCTCGGACTTGTCGGGCTCTACATCCGGCTGCGACTCGGCGACACCCCGCAGTTCGCCGAACTGAACAGGGCCGACCAGACCGCGGACAAGCCGCTGCGGGAGGCGGTCAGCACGTCATGGCGCCAGATTTTGCAGGTGATCGGCCTGTTCATCGTCTTCAACATCGGCTACTACGTCGTATTCACCTTCCTGCCAACGTATTTCATCAAGACACTGCAGTTCTCCAAGTCCGACGCGTTCACCTCGATCACCTTGGCCTGCCTGGTGGCGCTCGTCCTGATCCTGCCGCTGGCCGCTCTGTCGGACCGGATCGGACGGCGCCCGCTGCTCATCGGCGGCGCCGTCGCGTTCGTACTGTTCGGCTATCCGCTGTTCCTGCTGCTGACGTCGGGATCACTCATCGCCGCGATCACCGCGCACTGCCTGCTCGCCGCGATCGAATCCGTCTACATCTCGTGCGCGGTGTCGGCCGGTGTCGAACTGTTCGCCACCCGCGTCCGCTTCAGTGGCTTCTCCGTCGGCTACAACGTGTGCGTCGCTCTGTTCGGCGGCACCACGCCCTACGTCGTGACCTGGCTGACCGCGACCACGGGGAACTCGATCGCGCCCGCCTTCTACCTCATCGCCGCGGCGGTCGTGTCACTGGCGGCGGTGCTCACCCTGCGCGAAACCGCTGGGCGTCCGCTGGCGCAGGTGCAATCCGCGGCGAGTGCAATAGAGTCGCGACCATGAAGCTTCAGGTGTTGCCCTACGTCACCGTCGTGGTGGACGACCGGCTCCGGCGCCGGTTGCGACGTGCAGGCGAGCGGTTCCGCGTGAATGTGCGCGCATATCTGCTCAGTGCCGCCGACGATGTCGACACCGCCGTCGACACCGCCATCCGCCGCGTCGACTCGGTGGTCGCCGGAGTCAACGACAAGATCAGTCCGGAGCGCACACAGCAGCCCGCCCAACCGCCCCGGCTGAGGGTGGTCGGGGGTCAGGAAGCCTCCTAGCTGCCGGACTGGGCGCTGCGCGGTGATCTGTGCTGTCCTTGTGCAGTGATCGGCCATGGTCTTACCGTCCTGCTGGCATTCCTGGCCGCGGTGTTCCTCGCAGTCGGCATCGTCGTCCGGCAACGGGCCACCCTCGACGTTCCCGCCGAAGACGGTGTCAGCGCCGTCATGTTCCGGACCCTGCTGCGCAGGCCGCTCTGGTGGGCGGGCACCGCGTCAGCTGTCGCCGGCTTCGTCTTCCAGGCACTCGCGCTGGCCAACGGCTCGCTGCTGCTGGTGCAGCCCATCCTGGTCTCAGCACTGCTGTTCGCCCTTCCGTTGAGCGCGCGGCTGGCGCACCGGAAGGTGACCCGCGGTGAGTGGGCATGGGCCGTGCTGCTCACGGTCGCACTCGCGGTGTTCGTGATCCTCGCCAAGGCCAGTCCCGGCGATTACGAGGCCTCGCTGACGACGTCGACGGTCGTGGCGATCGTGTGCACGGCGGCGGTGCTCGCCTGCGTGATCGTCGCGACGCGCATCATCGGCTGGATCCGCGCCGTGCTGCTCGCGGTCGCGGTCGGTGTGCTCTTCGGAGTGGTGGCGGTGCTGACCAAGCTCGTCATGCACATGCTCACCCATGAGGGCGTGGTCGCCGTCCTGACGACACCCGTTCTGTACCTGCTGGGGCTGCTCGGCGTGATCGCCATGTTGATTCAGCAGTCGGCGTTCCATGCCGGCTCGCTGCAGACATCGGTGCCGACGATGCTCGTGCTGGAGCCCGTGATCGCAGTGCTTCTCGGCGCTGTGGTGCTCGGCGAGCATCTGGACGTCGGGCGCTGGGATGCCGTCGCACTCGTGGTGTCGACGATCGCGATGGCCGCGGGCACCATCGCGCTGGGCCGCGACGAAGGGGCCTACGAGGAGCTCCTCAGCGGCGGTGAGGAGTCACCTCACGCCGCGTCGGGCAAGGGATAGCCGCGGGTCTGCGCCAGGTCGGTCAGCACGGCGCGCAGCTGCTTGCGGCCGCGGTGCAGCCGCGACATCACCGTGCCGATCGGCACGTTCGTCAACGCGGCGATCTCCTTGAATTTCCGTCCTTCGACGTCGGCGTAATAGACCGCCGTGCGGTACTTCTCGGGCAGCGCCCGCATCGCCGAGACGACGGCTGGGTCGGTGGTCGCGGCCAGCACCACGTCCTCGGTGGACCGAGCCCCGCTGACCGCGCGACCGTACTCCAACAGCTGGCCGTCGCTGAATTCGTCGGTGAACTGCAGCGCGGGGCGGTGCTGCTGTTTTCGGTAGCTGCTGATGTGGGTGTTGTGCATGATCCGGTACAGCCAGCCGATCAGGTTGGTGCCCTCCTGGAAGCTGCCGAAGGCGGCGTAGGCCTTGGCGGCGGTCTCCTGCAGAAGGTCTTCGGCGTCGGAGTGGTCGCGGGTCAACTTGATGGCGTGCCGGTAGAGCTCGGCAATCAGCGGAACGGCGTCGCGTTCGAAACGGCGGGTGAGGAGTTGGTCCTCGGAGAGGTCCTGCATGGCGGTGGGCATGGTTGAACTCTCGCGCTCGCGCGGCGCCGAGTCTGCCCTGCTGGCCCCCCAAACGGTTCCGGAGAACCGGACTCCCGACTACCGGTTAACCCCCATGCCAGGAGCTCCACCGACGGATCTCGACGGTGACCACGGGGCCGTCGAGCTCGACGCGCTGATACTGCGGATACTTCGCGCGCAGCAGAGCGTAGCCGGTCGCCATTTCCACGCCGCCGTGATGAATCGTCGCGATACCGTCGGCGCGCACCCACCACAGCTGCGACCAGTCGTCGTCGTAGTGGTCGACGAGCAGGGTCACCGCGGGATTGCTCTCGATGTTCACCAGCCGCCGCAGGCGTTGCGTGGACTTGGGTTTCGCGTCGATGGCGGTGTAGAGGACATCGCGACGGGAATCGGGCACGGCGAACACGACCGGAACGAGATGCGGCACGGCGTCGGCGCCGGCCGTCGCGAGCATGGCGACGGGTGCGGCGGCGAACGCGCCGGGAGCGTCGAACCCCTCGGGTACCGGCATGGAACCAGGGTAGGGTTCGCCCTGCTGGTCGGATTCGTTCACCACGCAGTCGTGCGGCGGTAACCGCCGGGCCACTACGTGGCCTCCTGCCCATCGGAAGGTTCGGCATGCCCTTCTCCAGAGTCCTCACCGCCGCGCTCGGCGCGCTCCTCGTGACCGGCGCAGCCGCCTGTGCGCCGCCGGAGAAGGAGAGCGAAGGCGCGCAGACCGAATCCGGCGTGAACGCCGCAGAGGCGACCTCGGCCGAGGACTTCGGCGGCATGGACGGCCTTGTCGAGGCGGCCAAAGCCGAGGGCGAACTCAATGTGATTGCGCTGCCTCCGGATTGGGCGAACTACGGAGCGATCATCACCGCGTTCTCCGAGAAGTACGGCATCACGGTGAACTCCGCGCAGCCCGACGCGTCGAGCCAGGACGAGATCAACGCCGCCAACCAGCAGAAGGGCCGCAGCAGCGCCCCCGACGTGTTCGACCTCGGGCAGTCGGTCGCGCTGGCCAACACCTCGATGTTCGCGCCGTACAAGGTCGAGACGTTCGACGACATCCCCGCGGCGTTCAAGGATGCCGACGGCACGTGGGTCAACGACTACGGCGGCTACATGTCGATCGGCTTCGACTCGTCGAAGGTGCCGCCGGTGACCAGCGTCAACGATCTGCTCAAGCCGGAATACCGGGGCAAGGTCGCGCTCAACGGTGACCCGACCCAGGCAGGCGCGGCGTTCTCCGGTGTGCTGATGGTGGCGCTGTCGCAGGGCGGTTCGGCCGACGACATCGCCCCCGGCGTCGAGTTCTTCCGGAAGCTCACAGAGGCCGGCAACTTCCTGCCCGTCGACCCGACACCCGCGACCATCGAATCCGGGCAGACGCCGGTTGTGATCGACTGGAACTACACCAACGCCTCGGAGACCAAGAAGCTGCCGTCGTGGACGGTCGTGGTGCCGCCCGAGCACCCCGTGGCCGGCTACTACTACCAAGCCATCAGCAAGGACGCACCCCACCCGGCCGCCGCGCGGCTGTGGCAGGAGTTCCTCTACAGCGACGAAGGTCAGAACCTGTTCGCGCAGGGCGGCGTCCGACCGGTGCGCGCCGACAACATGGCCGCCGACGGCACCCTGGATCCGACCGTGGCGGCATCGCTTCCCGTCGTCGACGGGCCGGTGACGGTTCCGACGCCACAGCAGACCGAGGCCGCCTCCCAATACTTGTCGCAGAACTGGGCGGCCGCTGTTGGCTGATGTGAGCGTGGCCCGGCGGCTGCGGGATTCCGTTCCGCTGCTGCCGTTCCTGATCGTCGTGGTGATCTTCCTGATCATCCCGACCGTCACGGTCGTCGTCAGTTCGGTCTACGCCGACGGGGTCTTCTCGCTGGACCGCATCGCCGCGCTGTTCACCGGCACCGCGCTCACCGCCCTGGCCAACAGCGTGCTGCTGTCCGGTGCGACCGCGCTGCTCGGGGCGTTCCTCGGCGCCGTGATGGCCTGGCTGATCGTCAGCAGTCCACCCACGTCGATGATTCGCCGCAGCGTGCTGGCGCTGTGTAGCGTGCTTGCGCAATTCGGCGGAGTCGCACTGGCGTTCGCGTTCCTGGCCACTGTCGGACTCAACGGGGTGCTGACCCTGTGGGTGCAGCAGGCGTTCGGGTTCAATCTCGCGGGGTCGGGCTGGCTGTACAGCCTGGCGGGACTGATCCTGGTGTACACCTACTTCCAGATCCCGCTGATGGTGATCGTGTTCGTCCCCGCGCTGGAGGGTCTGCGCGACCAGTGGCGCGAAGCGGCGGTCAGCCTCGGGGCGTCGACGTTCGCGTACTGGCGTGAGGTGGCGATCCCGCTGCTGACACCGGCGTTCCTGGGCTCGGCACTGCTGTTGTTCGCCAACGCTTTTGCCGCGTACGCGACGGCGGCGGCGCTGGTCAGCCAGGGCAGCCCGATCCTGCCGCTGCTGATCCGCGCGTCGCTGGTCAGCGAGGTGGTGCTCGGGCAGGCGGGATTCGCGTACGCGCTGGCGCTGGAGATGATCGTCGTCGTGGCGGTGGTCATGGTCGCCTACAACCTGCTGGTGCGGCGCAGTTCGCGGTGGTTGTCATGACGCGGCGGCAATCATGACAAGGGTTGCGCGGGGCGCACTCTGGGTCATGTTCGGGTTGTTCTTTCTCTTCCCGCTGTATGCGATGGCCGACTTCTCCACCCGCAATCTGATGGCCGGCGGCCGGACCTGGCAGGCGTGGGCGAACCTGGTGTCCAACGACGCGCTGTACCAGTCGATCATCGTGTCGCTGTTGCTCGCCGTGTTCACCGTGGCGGCGATGCTCGTGCTGCTGGTGCCGACGATGATCTGGGTGCGCCTGCGGGCACCGTGGGCGAAGGGCCTCGTCGAGTTCTTATGCCTGCTGCCTCTGACGATTCCGGCGCTGGTGATCGTGGTCGGCCTGCGCAACGTCTACCTGTGGGTCACGTATTTCCTGGGCGAATCGGCGCTCACGCTGACCTTCGTCTACGTGATCCTGGTGCTGCCGTTCGCCTACCGCGCGATCGATGCGGCACTGTCGTCGATCGATCTGCAGACGCTCTCGGAGGCGGCGAGGTCGTTGGGCGCCGGGTGGCTGACGACGATCACCCGGGTGGTCGTGCCGAACATCTGGTCGGGAATCCTCTCGGCCGCTTTCATTTCCATCGCGGTGGTGCTCGGCGAGTACACCATCGCCTCGCTGTCCGGCTACGAGACGCTACAGGTGCAGATCGTGCTGATCGGCAAGAGCGACGGGCCGACGTCGGTGGCGGCCTCGCTGGCCACACTGTTGTTCGGGTTCGCGCTGCTGCTCATCCTGTCGTTGATCACGCGCGGACGGCACCGACGAGCGCTTGGAGTGACGACGTGAGTACGCAAGGTGTGGCCGTCGAATTGACCGAGCTCACAAGGGTGTACGGGACGACCCGTGCGCTCGACGGGCTGACGCTGCACATCGAGCCGGGGGAGTTGGTCGCACTGCTGGGCCCGTCGGGCTGCGGGAAGACCACCGCGCTGCGCATCCTCGCCGGGCTCGACGAGGCGACGTCGGGAACGGTCTCGGTGGGCGGCGTCGACGTCAGCCGGGTGCCTGCCAGCAAGCGGGACATGGGCATGGTCTTTCAGGCGTACAGCCTGTTTCCGCATCTGACGGTGCTCGACAATGTCGCGTTCGGGCTGAAGATGCGTGGAAAAGGTAAGCAGGACAGAATCACCCGGGCATCCGAGATGCTCGATCTCGTCGGGCTGGGTGCGTTGAGCGGGCGCTACGCCAACGAGTTGTCCGGCGGCCAGCAGCAGCGGGTGGCGCTGGCCCGGGCGTTGGCGATACAGCCGAGGGTGCTGTTGCTCGACGAACCGCTGTCGGCGCTGGATGCGAAGGTGCGCACGCAGCTGCGCGAGGAGATCCGTCGCGTGCAGCTCGAGGTCGGGACGACGACGCTGTTCGTCACCCACGATCAGGAGGAGGCGCTGGCCGTCGCCGACCGGGTCGGGGTGATGAGCCAGGGCAAGCTCGAACAGCTCGCCGCCCCCGCTGAGCTCTACGCCAACCCGGCCACGCCGTTCGTCGCGGACTTCGTCGGCCTGAACAACAAAGTGCCCGCCAAGGTTTCGGGTGGGCACGCGGCGCTGCTGGGGACCTCGGTGCCCGCGCTTCCGGGTTCGGTCGAGGGTGACGGGGTGGCCATGGTGCGCCCCGAATCAATCACCGTCACAAGCGATTCCGCAGGGACGTCGACGGTGACCTCGGTGTCGTTCCTCGGTGCCATCTCCCGCGTCAACATCGCGCTGCCCGATGGTGCGGCGATCAACGCTCAGATGGCGAGCTCGTCGGCCCGGGGGTTCGCTCCCGGTGACCCGGTGACCGTCGGCGTGGAGCCGGGCGGAGTGCTCGTCACACGTCCTTAGCCGTCAGACATCAGCGACGGGCTCGATGCCGAGATCGCGGTAGGTCACCAGCGCGTGAAACGGAATGTTGCGCTTGGCGAAGCGGCCTGCCGCGATGTCACCGCGGTCGACCATCGGAATGACGCCGGTGACCACGACGCCGAGGGGGGCGATCCGCTCCAGCGCGAGCTCCGTCGAGCCGCCCGTGCTGATCACGTCGTCGACGAGCAGCACCCTGGTGCCCTCCTCGAGCCGGGTGCCCTCAACCCACTGCTCGCGCCCGCGCTTCTTCTGCTCCTTGCGCACCGAGAACCACGCCTTGCCGGTCACCATCGCGACACCGTGCGCGAGCGGGTCGGCGCCCATCGTGAGCCCGCCAACGGCGTCGAACTCGATTCCGTTGGCCGCGGCGAGATCGGCGACCGCCCTGGACACGATCGTCAGCCGCTCGCCGGTGTCGACGGCGTACTTGCCGTCGATGTAATCGTGGCTGAGCTGGCCGCTGGCGAGCTTGAACGGCTCCTCACGGCGCTCGTGCCCGCGGGTGCGGATCAGATCGAAGGCGGCTTGCCAGGACTGTGAGCGGTCGGACACGGTGGTCATCCTAGGGGCTCTGGCGTGCTCGACGCGCCAACTCGACGGTCGCCGAACGCAATTCGTCGATCGAATCGATCGGGTCGGCATAGCCGATCCGGGTGTAGGCGAGGCCGCGGTCGGTGGTCAGCCTCAGATCGAGCCCGTAGCGGTCGGCGCCGGTACACGTCGCGGCCGTGGTGTCCGGATAGCCGCCGAGGGCGCGGGCCATCGCCGCGAGCGAATCGGCGTGGTCGGCGTTGAGGTGGGCGATGGCACCGGCGGAGTGCGGCGCGACGGGATCAGGTTCGGCTTCGGCGTAGGCGCCGCCGCTCGTCGAGTCCATCCGGCCGTAGCCGCCCACCCAGCGCACCCGTGACACCCGCAGCACCCACAGCGAGAAGTCGCTGTAGTCGATGTAGTACTTGGCTGCCGCGACCGCGGCCAGGTGCGCCTCTCGCGCAGCGTCGCGCTCGTCGCCGACGGGCGCCTCGACGCGGCCGGCGAGCGTGATCCTCGCGTTGGCCAGCGGATCCGATTCGGTGGCCGGGGCGACGATCGCGATGCTCGCCCGCGGATCCCCCGCGAGGTTGCGTCCGTGTTCGGCCAGGTTGGACACACACAGCACGGGGGCTCCGGCGAGGAGCCCGTAGGTGACGAACGACGCCCACGGGTCACCATCGGCTGTCAGCGTCGCCAGGGTGCCGCTGTTGGTGGACGCGGCGATGGTGCGCGCTTCCTCGGCCGCCGACGGGCGGACCGTGTTGACCGGCTCGGTCAACGGTGGCGGGACGGTGGGTGCGTCACCCGGGTCGCCATGGTCACGAGTCGTGCTTCCGGTCGTCACGACGGCACCCTATCTGGTGGAGGGCCACTGACGTCGCCGTTGATTAGTTGCCTTTGCGCGGCATCTGCATCGGTACCTGCCGCTTGCGCGGATGTTTTAGAATTGCAGCGGTTTCCTCCCTCGTCGAGCAACAGAACTTCCGGAATCGGGTGCACCATGGTCGGGCCTGCGCTGCGTTCCTGTGCAGTTGCTGGCGTGCTCGCCGTGACCTTCGTGTTCGGCGGCGTGGCCGCCGCGGTACCCGTCGTGGCGCAACCGGCAGACGGCGACGCCACGAGCCAGGATTCCCAAGGGCCCGGGGACACCGGCCCGGATTCGGACGAACAGAGCCCCGGCGAAGCCGATCCGGACGCCCCCGAAGAACCCAAGCAATCCGAGGAGTCGCCGGGGGAGAGCGGCCAGGTCGATGACCCGGACGAACCCGAGGTCATCCGCGACAGCGATCCCGAACCCGAACCGGTCGACCGCGGCGGTGACGGCGGGGTCCGCGAGGAGCCGGCGCCGAAACCGGCTCCGCGACCCACGGCCGTCCCGAGCTTCGAGCACTCGATCACGATTCCGTGGCTGCGGTTACCTGCCGCGGGGGAGATCCCGGCGGGCACCTGGCCGACGGCGTCGACGTTTGACACGACCGTCGCGATCCCGGTGCCGACGCTCGAAGAGTTCCTCAGGGCGCTTCGGGTCGTGCCCGCCCCCGCGCCCGCACCGGGGCCGGCGTTCCGGACCCAGCAGGAGGCGCCCCCTGTCGCCGACGCCACCACCGGGACCTCGACCGGCGGTGTCGGCGGCGGCGGAGGCGGTGGCGGTGCGATGGCGGACCCGGTGGTGGTCCGGGCGCCGCTGGTCAGCGTGCCGCGGGCAACGACGGTCGCCGGTCGTCCGACCAAGACGTCACCTGGTGCGGGGGCAGGTGCGGCGGTGCCTCCCGGCGTCACACAGCCCGGTGTTGCCGGCGTCAGGACCCCGGTGATCCGCGGCTCCGTCGCGCCGACTCCCGGTGCCACCGCCCCGCTGCCCGCGACGCCCGCAGGCGGTCAGTCGCCGCGGGTCGGCGCGTACTCGCGCGGTATGACGAGCCCGACGCTCGCCGAGATCGCCGCGGTGGCGCTGCCCGGTGTCGCCGGACTGCTGTTCCTGACCTTCAGCGGCGGCATGATCGGCTACCGGCAAGCCAACAGCGGCCGCTTCGTGCGCACGGCCGGGGCCGAGCGCTTTCTCCCCTGATTGCTTTCCGGTCGCCCTGGGTAGGTTCCAGACCATGACGCTGGCATTCGGCGAATGGATCATTCACCGGCGCTGGTACGCCGGTCGCACCCGTCAACTCGCCTCGGCCGAACCGTCTGCGGTGACGCCGCTCGGCGACGATCTGGAGCACGTCCTGCTCGACGTCGCCTATACCGACGGGTTCACGGAGCGCTACCAGGTGCTGGTCCGATGGGAGGACTCTCCCGTCGACGGCTACGGGGAGGCCGCCCTGATCGGGACCGACGGCGGCCGGGTCGCCTATGACGCGCTGTTCGACCCGCGGTCGGCGGGACATCTCCTGTCGCTGGTGAATTCGTCGGCGACGGTCGGCGGGCTGACGTTCAGCAAGGAACCGGACGTGACACTGCCGGTCGACGCACCCCCGAAGGTGTCAGGTGCCGAGCAGAGCAACACCAGCGTGATCTTCGGCAAAGACGCCATGTTCAAAGTGTTCCGTCGGGTCACGCCGGGCATCAACCCCGACATCGAGCTCAACCGCGTGCTCGCCCGCGCCGGCAATCCGCACGTGGCCACACTGCTCGGGTCCTACGAGACGACGTGGTCGGGCGACGTGTCGGAGCCCTGCGCTCTCGGCATGGTCACCTCGTTCGCGGCCAACAGCGCAGAGGGCTGGGACATGGCGACGGCGAGCACGCAGGATCTGTTCGCAGACCGCGTGGGGGGCGACTTCACCGACGAGTCCTACCGGCTCGGTGAGGCGGTCGCGTCGGTGCACGCGACGCTGGCCGACACCTTGGGAACAACAGAGGTGCAGTTCCCGGTCGAGACGTCCCTGGAGCGGCTGGCGTCCGCGGCGCAGGCCGCGCCGGTTCTCGAGGCCCACGCCGCCCTCGTCGAGCAGCGGTATCGCAAGCTCGCGGGCAGGACGATCACCGTCCAACGGGTGCACGGCGACCTGCACCTCGGTCAGGTGCTGCGCACGCCGGAGAACTGGCTGCTGATCGATTTCGAGGGCGAACCCGGCCAGCCCCTGGAAGAACGCCGCAGGCCCGATTCGCCGCTACGTGACGTTGCGGGTGTGCTGCGCTCGTTCGAATACGCCGCGTACCAGAACCGTGACCCCGAGCAGGCAGTGCGGGCCCAGGATTGGGTGGACCGCAACAGCACCGCGTTCTGCAACGGGTACACGGCGGTCGCCGGAGCGGACCCGCGCGACTCCGCCGACGTGCTGGCGGCCTACGAACTGGACAAGGCCGTCTATGAGGCCGCCTACGAGGCCCGGTTCCGCCCGTCCTGGCTGCCGATCCCGATCCGCTCGATCGACCGCATCCTGGCTGCGTAGGACACCGGTCGTCAGCGGACCAGTCGACGCAACAGCACCGAGGCGGCGGCGATGCCGAGCACCGCGGCCACGACCAGCACGGCGACGTCGAGCAACCCGTTGGCCGGGGTGCCCAGCAGGAGACCGCGCAGCGCGTTCACTTCGTAGGAGAGCGGGTTGACCGCTGACAGCCAACGCAGCCACTGCGGCATGACATCGACCGGATAGAGGGCGTTCGACGCAAAGAACAGCGGCATCGTGATCGCCTGCCCGATACCCATCAGCCTGTCGCGGTTGCGCACCAGGCCCGCCAGGGCCATCGACAGGCACGCGAAGAACGCCGAGCCCAGCACGACGATCCCCATCGCGCCCAGGATCCTCAACGGGTTGCCGGTCAGCTGGACGCCGAGCACGAACGCGAGCGCGACCACTCCGATCACCTGCACCACCGACCGGACGCCCGCGGCGAACGCCTTGCCGGTGACGATCGCCGACGCAGGCGCCGGGGTGACCATCAGCTTGGCGAGGATGCCCGCGTCCCTGTCCCAGACGATCTGGATGCCATAGAAGATCGAGATGAACAGAGCCGACTGGGCAATGATCCCCGGCGCGAGGAAGGCCAGGTAGGGCACATCGCCGGTGTCGATCACGTCGAGCCGGGAGAAGGTCTGCCCGAAGATCAGCAGCCACAGGGCCGGCTGCACCATCCTGGTGAACAGCTCGGTGCGGTCATGGCGCAGCTTCTGCAGCTCGACGAGCGCGAACGCACCGATGCGCAGTGCGGTACCGCGGACCCTGCGCCACCCGCGCGGGGCGTAGACGAGCCGGACGTCGTGGCGTGGCTCAACCGACACGCCGTGCCGTCCTCCTGGCCTGGCGCACCGCGCGGAACCCCGTCGCCGAGGAGTCTTCGGCGAGGCCTGCGCCCGCGTAGTGGCGGAAGACGTCGTCAAGCGTGGCTTCGCGGTCACCGGTCGCGATCTGCCGCTTCAATTCGGCGGGGCTGCCGACGACCTGGAGCTTGCCGTGGTCCATCAGCGCGACCCGATCGCACAGCACGTCGGCCTCCTCCATGTAATGCGTGGTCAGCAGCACGGTCATGCCGAACTCCCGCTGCATGCCGCGGACCTGGTTCCACACGCTCTCCCGCGCGATCGGGTCGAGTCCGACGGTGGGTTCGTCGAGCAACAGCAGTGACGGCTGGTTCACCAGCGCCTGCGCCAGCTCGAGCCTGCGCACCATGCCACCGGAGAACGTGCCCGCGGGCACGTCGGCGACGTCGAGCAGTTGCATCGCGTTCAGCGCATCGTCGACCCTGGCGCGCCGCTGCTTCGGCGGCACGTCGTAGAGCCTCGCGAACAGCTCCACGTTCTGGCGGCCCGTCAGCGCCGACTCGATCGAAAGCTGTTGCGGCACATAGCCGATGTTGTGCCGAATGTCCATGGTGCGGCGTCGGGAGTCCATGCCGAAGATGAGTACGCGGCCCTGCTGGGCAGGGGTCAGCGTGGTGAGCACCCGCACGACCGTCGTCTTGCCCGCCCCGTTGGGCCCGAGCAGCCCTACGGTCTCGCCGGCGCGCACCTGCAGCGTCAGGTCCTCGACCGCGGTGACATCGCCGTAGCGATGGGTCAGGTGCTGGCAGTCGATCGCGAGGTCGGTCGCCCGCTTGTCATCGGTCACTGGGCCTCCTGCGTGAGCATCCGGCCGGCCGCAAGCTGGCAACCGTGGCCACCAGGTAGGTCGCCGCCGCTCTTCGGCTCCTACACCCGGCCCGCCCGGCCGGTGGCAAACAGAAATTCCGATGCCCGCTCGGCGGCCACGGTTGCAACAGCAGTTTCAAGCTAACACACCCGTTGTCGAAAACGGGGTCAACTCGGCTGCTTAAGCGTTATGGCGCACAACGGCTTTCACGCGGCACTCAGACCGATTGCAGCACCATCACCGCACGTGCCTCGACCGTGAGCTGGGCACCTGCGGCCAGCGGCCTCGAACCCTCCATCACCGCACCGGCGACCGAATAGACCACCGGCTGCCATTTCTTACCGAATTCTGTCGGCGGCAGGGTGAAGTCGATCGGTTCGTAGTGGGCGTTGAAACACAGCAGGAACGAGTCGTCGACCACACGCTGCCCCCGCGAGTCCATGTCGGGGATGCCGTGCCCGTTGAGGAACACACCGACGGACTTCGCAAAGCCCGAGCCCCAGTCCTCGCCGGTCATCTCCGCACCGTCTGGGGTGAACCAGGCGATGTCCGGCAGGCCTTCCTGGCCGCGGCGGCCCACCGGCTTGCCGCTGAAGAAGCGCCTGCGCCGGAAGACCGGATGGTCGGCACGCAGCTGCGACACCTTGCGGGTGAACTCGAGCAGCTCGGTGTCGACGTTGTCCCAGTCGATCCAGGTGATCTCGTTGTCCTGGCAGTAGCCGTTGTTGTTGCCGCCCTGGGTGCGGCCCAGCTCGTCGCCGTGGCAGATCATCGGGACGCCCTGTGACAGCAGCAGCGTGGTCAGGAAGTTCCGTTCCTGCTGGCCGCGTAGCGCCAGGATCTCCGGGTCGTCGGTGGGGCCCTCGACCCCGCAGTTCCAGGAGCGGTTGTGGCTTTCGCCGTCGTTGTTGTCCTCGCCGTTGGCCTCGTTGTGCTTCTCGTTGTAGGACACCAGGTCACGCAGCGTGAAGCCGTCATGGGCGATCACGAAGTTGATCGAGGCGACCGGGCGGCGGGCGGTGTGCTCGTACAGATCGGCCGAGCCGGTGAGGCGGTAGGCGAACTCGTCGAGCGTGGCCGGTTCGCCCCGCCAGAAGTCGCGCACGGTGTCGCGGTACTTGCCGTTCCACTCCGTCCACTGCGGCGGGAAGTTCCCCACCTGGTAGCCGCCGGGGCCCACGTCCCACGGCTCGGCGATGAGTTTGACCTGGCTGACCGTCGGGTCCTGCTGGACGAGTTCGAAGAAGGTGGCCAGCCGGTCCACCTCGTAGAACTCGCGCGCGAGCGTGGACGCCAGGTCGAACCGGAACCCGTCGACGTGCATCTCGGTGACCCAGTACCGCAGCGAATCCATCAGCAGCTGCAGCGCATGCGGGTGGCTCACGTTGAGGCTGTTGCCGGTCCCGGTGTAGTCCATGTAGTAGCGCTTGTCGTCGTCGACGAGGTGGTAGTAGGCGGCGTTGTCGATGCCGCGCATCGACAGCGTGGGACCCATGTGGTTGCCCTCGGCGGTGTGGTTGTAGACGACGTCGAGGATCACCTCGATGCCCGCCTCGTGCAGCGCACGGACCATCGCCTTGAACTCCTGGACCTGCCCGCCCGGATTCGGGTTGGAGCTGTACTTCGCGTCGGGGGCGAAGAAACCGATGGTGTTGTAGCCCCAGTAGTTCGACAGACCCTTCTCGACCAGCGTCGAGTCGTTGGCGAAATGATGCACCGGCATCAGTTCGATGGCGTTGACACCCAGGGACGTCAGGTGCTCGATGATCGCCGGATGTGCGACGGCGGCGTACGTTCCGCGGATCTGGTCCGGGATGTCCGGATGGGTCTGCGTGAGGCCTTTGACGTGCGCCTCGTAGATGACCGTGTCGGCGTATTCGTGGCTGGGCGGGCGGTCCACCCCCCAGTCGAAGTACGGGTTGACGACCACGGACTTCGGCATGCTCGCGGCCGAATCGTCGTCGTTGCGGCTGTCGGGATCGCCGAAGTTGTACGAGAACAGCGACTGGTTCCAGTCGAACGTCCCGTCGATGGCCTTCGAGTACGGGTCGAGCAACAGCTTGTTCGGGTTGCAACGCAGCCCATTGGCGGGGTCATACGGGCCGTGTACTCGGTAGCCGTAGCGCTGACCGGGTTCGATGTTCGGGATGAAGCCGTGCCACACGAAGCCGTCGACCTCGGGCAGCGTGATGCATGCGGTCTGCTCGCCGTCGGCATCGAACAGGCAGAGCTCGACCTTTTCGGCGGCCTCGCTGAACAGCGCGAAGTTTGTGCCGTAGCCGTCGTAGGTCGCACCCAGCGGGTAGGCCTTGCCCGGCCACAACTCGAGAACGGGAGTTTGGGCCGAGGTCTGCGCGGCTGTGGTCAAAGAACACCTTCCTTCCAGTCAACGCGACCTTACGGGCCACCGGAGTGGCTCGCTTGCTCGCGCAGGCTGAACTGCCCAATTAACGGGCATCGCAAACAACGGGTCGATTCAGACGGTCACATCGACCCCGGCGGCGCGCAGCGCGTCGACGGCGTCGGCGGTCGTGGCCGGGGCGACGCCGGCGGTCAGGTTCAGCAGAACCCGCGTGGTGAAGCCGTGGGCGGACGCGTCGGCGGCCGTGGCCTTCACGCAGTAGTCGGTGGCGATACCCACCACGTCGACCTCCTCGACACCGCGTTGACGCAGCCAGTCGGCCAGGCTGGTGCCGTCGCCGTCGGTGCCCTCGAAGCCGCTGTAGGCGGCCGAGTAGTGGCCCTTGGCGAACACGGCCTCGACGGGGGTGATGTCGAGGTCCGGGTGGAAGTCCGCGCCCGGGGTCTCCGCG
The DNA here is from genome assembly GCF_041287165.2 of Mycobacterium bulgaricum. Lineage (NCBI taxonomy): Bacteria > Bacillati > Actinomycetota > Actinomycetes > Mycobacteriales > Mycobacteriaceae > Mycobacterium > Mycobacterium bulgaricum. The sequence goes on from NZ_JBGGKV020000001.1 coordinate 302,353, forward strand.
ACGCAGTGCACCGGCCACGAGTCGACGAAGTCGGGGGTCGCCGAGAAGTGCGACCCGGGGTCGATGTGAAAGTCCTTGGTGGCCACTACATGTCGGTAACCGTGGTCGGTGGCGAGCAGGTCGCTGATGCCGCCGGCCACCGCCGCGCCGCCGTCCACGGCGAGCGAGCCACCCTCGCAGAAGTCGTTCTGTACGTCGACGATGATCAGTGCCCTCATGGCTTCACGGTATCGTCGCCGCGCTCGACACGCTGGTGCGCGGTGAGCAGCAGATGGTCGAATGTCGCACGCGGCGGCAACGTCTCGTCGTACACGAGCCGGCCGTACTCGGTCAGCAACTGTTCGGCCAGCACGCGCAACTTGACGTTGGTCTCCTGCGATCGCCACCGCAGCAGTTCGAACGCCGTCTCCTCGTCGACGCGGTAGATCAGCATCAGCATGCCCTTGACCCGTTCGATGACCGACCGGTACCCGGCGATCTCGGCCACTGCGGCCGACACCATCGCCGAGGTCTGCGCGTCGGTCGGAGTCATGTCGACATAGAAGCCGTGGGTGCCGACCAGCCGGCCCTCCTCATCGAGGAGCTGGTCACCGATGACCACGACCTCATGGGTTCGGCCACCGGTGTCGATGATGCGGTGGCGGGTCGAGAACGTGCGGTGGGTGCGCCGCATCTCCTCGAGGGTGGCCGCCACCTGCTGCCGATCGTCTGGATGCTTGTGCGACAGCACCAGTTCCGTTGTGGGCGTGACCGACCCGGGCTGGTAGCCGTGCAGGATCTGCACCTGGTCGGACCACTCCCACCGCTCGTCGGCGAAGTAGAACCGGAACCAGCCGACGCGCTCGGGCGCACCACCGGCGAGCGCCTGCTCCAGTGAGTCCTCGCGGGCCACCGGCAAATTCTAGATCAGCCGCCGAAAAGCAGATACAAACCCGTGAACGTGTAGCCGACCATGACCAGCATCATCGCGAGCTGCCCGGTGAGCTGGTGGCGCTGCGGCAGGACGGCCAGCGCGCGGTCGTGAGCAGCGATGACCCCGGCTACGTGACCGACCACCACGAACCCGACCTTGAGCGTCGCCAGCACGGCGGGATGCATCGACAGGATGTACATCACCTCAGCGTCGGCCACCCCGAACAACCGGTACACCGTCTGCTGGCCCCGCTCCACCAGATAGGTCAGGTAGTGGGCGAACACGTAGCCCAGCACGATCGGGATCAGCGAATGGGCAAGCAGGTTAGGAAGTTCCCGGCGGGTGCGCGCGTCGACTCCGCCGGTGGCGCGGGCCGCGAGGCTGAACGTCGCCGCGACGACGCAGACGAACAGCAGAAGTCCCGCAGTTCGCAGCGCGGTCGCGGTGAACGCCGAATCGGTCACCTCGTCGACGAGGCTACGTATCCGCGGCAGCGCCGAGAAGCTGTCGAACGCCGTGGATCCCAGCAGGATCGACAGCACGGCGACGACACCGGGCCGCACCGGCAGCGTCAGCAGATGGTTGAACGGATTGCCGATCGCGATCCGGCCGTCCTCGTTGCGGCGCAGCGGCGAGAAGCGGGACGCGACAACGCCGTAGACCTCGAATGGATCAGCCCGTGAGCACCAGCGACTCCCGCACCACAGCGCACCGGCCAACGTCACGGCGAGGTAGACGAGCAGCCACGTCCGGATCGCACCGAGCGATCCCGGGTCCGGACTCGCCAATTCGAGCCACACGAACGCGAACAAGCCCGCTGCGGCGGGCCAGTACCCGAGCGCATCGGGGTACCTGCCGCCGAATGTGCGGCCCCCGAGGAATTTGTGGAGCGCACGCACTGGCGAGAGCACCCGCCAGACGGGTCCGAGGGCGACCGACAGCGCGACCAGACCGACCCACATCAGCACGTAGAACACGCCGGGCAGCGGGTTCTCGGCATCCTGGGGTCCGAAGAAGGCCGCGATGGCAACCCAGACGGTGAGCAGCAGCGCCGCCGCGGCCAGCACCCAGCGCGTGGCCGGTGCGTCGACGGCGCGGGTCACCCACGCAGGCAGCGGCCGGCCGGGTCGCGCCGCGTCGAAGCGCGGCTTGCGCCATGCCAGCGCGACGACGGCGAAGGTGAACGTCAGTGCCCAGGCAGCGCCGATCAGCGCGTAGGTGAACGGAATCGGGAGATCCGCCGAGCCGCCGAGACCGTGGGCGAGAACCTGCGAAGTCACTGCACCTGGATCGTGGCGACCGTCGTGTGCAGGTCGTGCAGCTCGACGTCGACGCGGCCCGGGACGCCGACGCTGAACTGGAACGACTGAGCCGGCCCGATGGCCACCGGGAAGGTGTGCTCGGGTGTCGAATGCACGTGCAACTCGTCGGCCGCGTCGCTGTCGACGCGGATGACGATCTGCTCGTTAAGCCCCGCCTGCAGTTGCTCGTTGGTGGGAGTGACCTTTCCGCCCTTGATGGTGACGTCGATGACAAGCCGCTCAGGCGGGTTCTGGTTGTCGGTCATCTCGGTCGGGTTCACCGTGGACGAAGCGGATTGTGCTGCCGTGTCCGCTGTTTCGCCGGAGCTCCCGCAACCGGCGAGAAGAAGCGCCGCAGCGGACATCGCAGCAGACCTGATGAGGACTCGCTGTGCAGTCGTTGTCACTGTTCCCTGTCTTGGTCGGGTTTGCGCCGGTTCTTCGCGGCGATGTACACGATCACGCCGGCGACGACGATGGCGGGCGCGAACGCGGGCACCGCGAGCCAGATGGGGTGGTCGGCAAGGATCACCACCTCTGGGGTGGGCCTCATGATTGAGCGGACGGTTGATACTCGGCCTCGCTGCCGCTGGGCTCGGTGCTGTTGATACGTCCACCGCCCCAGGTGATTCCGGCGATCATCGCGAGTGTGCAGACGAGCACGACCAGGCAGCCGATGAGCCACAGGGATGCGGGGATGTCGGGGCTGCGCTCACGCTGCAGGATGGTGATCTCCGAGACGAACGGACGGGTGAACTGCGCCTCGGCGGGCACCTCCTCGGCGCCGATCCCGGGGTCGCCCGCGAGGTAGATCGGAACGGCGGTGAGCGTGCGTCCGTCATGGACGCGCAGCAGCGTCTTCCACGTGCCCGACACCGGCATCGGCTCAGTGGAGACGAAGTGGCCCGGGCCGACCTTCTCCATCGGGTCGACGAACTGACCCGTCTCGTTCGCCAGGCCGCCCTGCCAGCCGAGCACGGCCACCCAGTTCGGGTTGTCGCTGACGACGTCCGGCGGGTTGAACCGCACGTCGGCGGTCACGTAGCGGCCATCACCGGGTCCCTGCGCCTCGGTCAGCGTCACCGACGCGGTCGCGTTCTGTGGCGTGTTGTACTGCAGGCCGTTGGCCGCCGCGACGCCGATGACGAGCACGGTCAGCGCCACCAGGCCGGCGCCGAGCTTGCGTCCGGGGAGGCGCTGGCCGGTGATGACCATGCCGGCCATCGCCCCGCACGCGCCGACCAGAACCGCGACCGGGATCGACATGCCGAGCGCCTCGGGCCAGATGCTCGTCGGCCAGGCCAATGGGTAGACGGCGTTGATCCAGAAGGACTCGATGAACAGCCCGACGGTGGCGATGCCGAGACCGGAGACGGCGCCGAACAGGATCGGACGCTTCAACAGTGGCGTCAACGCGACCAGCTCGACGACCAGAGCGGCGCCGAGGTAGAGCGGAAACCAGTTGACCGGGGCGTCGAGCACGGGAGCCACCAGGAACGCCACGATGCCGCGCAGCCCGATGGCGATGACCGCCGCGATCAGCGCAGCGCCCCGGCCGAGGAAGATGCGGGCCATGACCAGCGCCAGTGCGGCGGCGGCGGCGATGAGCATCGGCTGGAAGACCTGCCGGAACTGCGGGACGCCGAAGTCGAACTCGATCTGGTACACCGAGGCGCCGATCAGGACGCCGGCGAAGGCAAGGTAGAGGACGAACTTCAGGCCGATGCCGTCACGCGGAACGTCGGGTCCGACCGAACGCTTGCCTTCGTACTCGAGATACGCGGCGGCCAGCGTCGAGAAGCCCGCGCCACCGATCATCATCAGGTGGGTCGGCCCCCACAGCGTGACGTCCTGGCCGAAGATGCGGTGCCAGATGTCGTCGAGCGGGAAGCCGAGGAGCGCGTACATTCCGCACCCGGCCATCACGATGCCGCCGACCGGCGCGTACCAGTCGTCGGTGATACGGACCGCGGCCGGCCCGGGCCGGTTCTCCGCACCGAGCGGCAGCACCATCGCCGTGCAGCCGGCGACGAAGATGCCGAACAGGCCGATGAGGATGAAGTAGTGGGCCGGATTGGCCAGCGCGCCGTCATCACGGCCGTTGCCGATGTGCAGGCTGACGTCCCAGATGAAGCCGAACAGCGCGCAGATGATCGACGACGTGAACAGTGCGACGGGCAGCGCGACCCAGGACGGCCGCTTGAACCGACGCCCCGTCCAGTCGGCGAGGCTGGTCAGCCACGTGATCTTGTGACTGCGGTGCATCCACCCGATCCACAGCAGGATCGCGGCGACGATGCCGCCTGCGACCGTGAGCGCGATGATCTCGTGAATCGCGGTGCCGCCGCCTTCGTCACCGCCCGACGGCTGAGCCAGAAGTGATACGGCCAGCTGAGAATGCTGCATTGTCGTCCCCTGCTTCGCGTGCCCGAACCCTACCGGTCGGTAATGTTGCCAGAATGCCCCCAAGTGAAACCAGGGGTACCGGGTTTTGTCGAACGCTTCCCAAAATGTGATCAAGGGCGTCAGCATGTCTGCATGCCCGGGGGGAAGACTGTCGTTGAGCTGCGCGTACATGGGGTCTCAGGCACCCCGCCGGAGGCGGTGCTGCACTGCCCGACGGAGTTTCTCACGCACGTCGCCGGAGACCGGGACGCCGGCTTCTACCGGCGTTCGGAGTGGATCGACGATGCGGCAGCGCCTCGGACGGCAGATGGCTGGCGGCGCATCATGGAGGCGTACTCGTGGGGTGGATTGACCTCGCGAAAGGCCAGCCGCGCGCTGTGGCTGTTGTTCCTGCCCTTCAGCCTGATCAACCTCGCCCACTGGATGCTCCCCGTCGCGGCCAAGCCTCGGGCGGCCGGATGGACGGTCCGACTGCTGAGGCTGCTCGCGCTGTCCTTCACCGCGACCTTGCTGGCAGCGATGGCAGCAACCGTCCTCGACATCGCGGTCTGGCAGTGCACGAGCATTCCCCATTGCAATGCCGGCTGGGGCCCCCTCGCTCTGTTGGCGTCGTGGCCCATGGGCGTTCGGCTGTCGATCGGTGCCTTGCCCCTCGTGCTGGTGATCGCTGTGCTGTGGCGCCTCGGACGAGAAGAGACGGCAGTGCCCGCGGATCCAGCACTCGCCGAGAGCACCGCGGATCGGCAATCCGAGCACGTGCTGCTCGACAACAGTGGCCCGCCGCCCGTCGCCGTCGTCACCCAGGGCGATCCTTCGCCACTGACGACGTCTACGTTCTGGAACCGCGACGAGGCGGTGGGGTGCATGCGGGCGTGCCATGTCACCGCATGGACGGCAGGCCTCGGCGCCGTGGTGCTCGCGGCGCCGGCCGCAGACAGCCGTGACGGTTTCGCCGACACGGCCTATACAGCCCTGCTCATACTGAACCTCCTGCTGCTGTGCCTTGCCGTGCTGGCCACCGCGTCGACCCGAGCGACGGGACGAGGCGGAGAATCTGCGTCGAAGCGCCTACGCCGTGGGTTGGACGTGATGCGGTGGTGGGCCCTGGGAATCCTCGCGGTGTCGCTGATCAGCGTCGCCGTCTGGTATCGACCGCAGGAACGGGAACTGCCGTCTTTCCTTCCCGGACTTCAGGTTTCCGTCATCTGGCTGACTGCCGCGCAGGCGCTGATGTTGGTGCTCATGTTGGGCACTCTGATCGCGTCGAAAGCACGTGTCGGCGCAGCGCCCGGTTACGAGCCGACGCTCAAGGGGTGCACCGCCTGGTTCGTGGCGCTGCTGGGCTGGCTGATCGGTGCGGGGTTCAGCGCTGCCGTCGGCCTCTGGACGGCCCAGACCCTCGGCAATTGGGTCTCTTCCGTCGACGAGGCGGCCGAGATCATGGCAGACCGGCGCGCGACGTTGAACGGCCCGGACGTCGTCGAGAGTGTGCGTGCCGTCACCGCTTCCGCGCCGCTGATCGTTCCGCAGGTGTATGTATGGGCGTCGGTGGCCGCATTGGTCGTCATCGTCGTCGCGTTCGTCGTCGCATTCTGTGTGTACCGGCGAGCCCTCGGTCGACGGGCTATGCATCGCACGGACGCACTGGCTCTGTCGGGCGGAGAGATCGAGACCAATGCCGCTGCAGCGGTTCTCGAGAAGATACGTCGAAGCCGACAGATCGCCACGCTGACCGACCGTGGGCCCGGGATCGCCGCCGGGCTGGCGTTGCTTGCGACCGGACTCGGGATTGCCGCCACGGTACTGCTGTATCTGGTGACGGTGCCAACGGTCAACGCCTTCGTACAAGATCGGTTGGGCGGCATATCAGTTGGCGCTACCGTCGCCATCATCGGCGGGTTCGTCGGACTGGTGGTACTGGCACTTCGCAATCGGCAGCTACGCCGCACGGTGGCCATCCTGTGGGACGTGATCACCTTCTGGCCTCGCGCCAATCACCCGCTCACGCCGCCGTCCTACGGGGGCAGGACGGTCTTCGACCTTCGGCTGCGGATGCGGGAGCTACGGGAATCGGCGGAGGGGCCAACCGAAGTCGTCCTGGTGGCCCACAGCCAGGGGTCGGTCATCGCCGCGGCGACGCTGATGCAGTCCACCGACGTCGGGGAACGCTATCCACTGTTGACGTTCGGCTCCCCGTTGCGGCGGCTTTACGCCCGCAACTTCCCGGCGTACTTCGGCAGCGAGGTGCTGGAGCAGATCAGAAGATCACCCTGCGAGAAGCGGACACCACGGTGGATCAACCTGTGGGCGTTGACCGATCCGATCGGAAGCTGGCTGTTCGGCCCCGGAACCGTCTACGTCGGAGGTGAGCCGGAGCCCAGAGCAATGGGCGACATGATCGATGATGTCGATTGCCGCATCTTCGACGTGATGCAGCTGGTGCCGCGGGTCGGTCTCTACGACGTCTCGAGTGTTGCTGCGCTGTGCGGACATTCCGGCTTCTGGGAGCGGGAGGAGTACACCAAGGCCGTGTGTGCGTTGCAGACCCTTGTCGTCGATGACGGGGGTGACGTCGTCGATGCGACCTTCAGGGCGAGCTCCGACAGGATGTGACCGTCACTTGCGCGGAGGTCGGAGCACTTTCATGGCGACCTGCATGATCGGCGACGGGAGGCGGTCCTTCATCGACAGAGCCGAGGCGCCCATCTGCGTCCGTATCGGTGTGCCGCGGCCGAAGTTCCGGTTGATCGGACCACCGGTCGGTTCCAGGTCGACGTGCAGCGGCGGCTTGCCGTCGGCCGCGCCGAGCGCATTCGAGATGACCATCCGCTGGATCTCGCTGGTGCCCTCGAAGATGGTGTACAGCTTGGCATCTCGATACCACTTCTCGACGGGGTGGTCCTTGACGTACCCGTAGCCACCCATGGTCTGGACGGCGCGCTCGGTGGCCTTCACGGCGAGCTCGCTGGCCGCCAGCTTCGACATCGACCCCTCGCCCCGTTCGAACGGCACCCCGGTCGCGGCCATCCAGGAGGCCCGCCAGGTGAGCAGCCGCGCGGCGTCCAGGCCCGTGGCGATGTCGGCGAGCGGGAACGCGATGCCCTGGTTGTCGATGATGGGCGCGCCGAACGCCTCCCGGCGGTTGGCGTACTCGGTCACGTATTCCAAAGCTGCCCTGGCGATTCCGAGAGCCTGCGCGGCGACCATCGGGCGTGTCTGTTCGAACGTACCGAGCGTCGCCGATCCCGAATGCTTACCGCCCTCCACCGCTTCGCGAGCGCGGGCCAATTTGTGGTCGAGTTTTTCCTGCCCGCCGAGAAGGTGGTCGGCCGGGACCCGGACACCGTTGAATTTCAATTCGGCGGTGTGCGAGGCCCGGCAGCCGAGCTTATCGAGCTTGCGCACCATGTCCAGGCCGGGCGTGCCACCGGGTACGACGAAGAGCGCCTGCCCCTTGTGCCCGAGTTCCTGGTCGACGACCGCGTTGACGACGTGCACGTTGGCGATGCCGCCGTTGCCGATCCACATCTTGTGTCCGTCGATGATCCAGTCATCACCGTCGCGGCGCGCCGTGGTCCGCAGATTGCGGACATCGCTGCCGCCCTCCGGTTCCGAGATCGCCAGCGCGGCGAGCTTGAGATCGCCGGGGGTGCCGAAGCATTCCGGCGCCCACTGCAGCATCTGCTCCGGGGACGCCGCCTGACCGATCGCCGACAACGCCAGGGCCGGCATCACGACTGCCAGGCCGATGCCCGCACAGCCCCAGAACAGCTCTTCCATGAACATCGGCAGCGACAGACCGGAGGGGTCTCCGATCAGATCCCGGTAGAACAGTGGACTGTAAAACCCTCTCGACGCCGCCTCTTCCAGGACCGGCCACGGGAACTCCTGGCGTTGGTCGTAATCCGCGGCGACGGGACGGACAACCTCTTCGGCGAACTCGTGCGCGCGCCGTGCGAGGTCGTGCTGGGCTGCGGTCGGGGTGATGTTGAAGGTCATGAGGAACTCCCGGGTTGAGTGCACACGTGTTCACTGGTACCCAGTTCGTCCCTGGGGGAACCCGGCTCCGTCCACCCGCTCGGCCACCGCGTGATCGCCAGGGTCGGGGGACGCGCGCAGCCCGGTTACGACGCCGTCGCGATTGCGTTCGGGCTGGTTCTGCGACATCTTCGTCTTGCCCTCGACCGAGGTGATCCGCAGCTCCACCCCGACGATTCCCTTCAGCTGGCCGGCGAGGAAGGGCTCGGGTGCGTCGGAGACCTGCCACGGATCGGCGCGATTCTGCTCGTGGTGTGCGGTGAGCCGGGTGACGAGGCCGCGCACCCAGCCAGAGTCGTCATGGGCCACCAACTCACCGTGGACGGTCAGGACGTCGTAATTCCAGGTCGGCACCACCTTTCCCGTCTCCGCCTTGGTGGCGTAGAACGACGGCGAGATGTAAGCCTGCGGCCCGGCGAAGATGGCGACCGTCGCCCCGCCGGCAGCCTTCCAGTGCGGGTTCGCCCGGGCCACATGCCCGATCAGCGAGTGCCGGTGCGAGTCGTACAACAGGGGCAGGGGTGTCACCAGCAAGCCGTCGCCGGTGTGGGTGACCAGGTGGGCGAACCCGCCTCGGTGCAGCGCGACGCTGATCTGCGCATCGGAGAGCGCGAACTTCGGCGGGATGTACATGGTTCACCAAGGTTAGGACGGAGCCTCCCGCGTCGGGGCGTCGTCGGTTTCGGTCTTGGGCGCCGCGGTGACCCACTCCGGTGGCGCTTTGAGGCCGGCCAGGGCGAGGCTGCTCAACCCCATCAGGACCATGGTGAGGATCAGGAAGTTGGTATAGCCGTCGAAGTGGTCCGAGGTGGCGCCCGCCGCGAGCGGACCGAAGGCCGTGCCCAGGGACAGGGCCGCCACCAGGCCGCCGAACAGCCCACCGAAATTCCTCAGCCCGAAGTAGCGCGACGCGAGGTAGGCGATCACGTCCACCTCGGCGCCGAGGGTGAGACCGAACAGCGCCGCGGCGACCGTCTGGCTGATCGGGCTGTCGCCGTCGATCAACAACGCCGCACACCCGAGGATCGGCACCAGGTAGGCACACGCCCCGACCACCCGCCCGGGGAAGCGATCCAGCAGAAGGCCGACGCCGAGCCTGCCCAAGATGGAGAAGATTCCGACAAGCGCCGCCGTCCCCGCCGCCGCGACCGGACCCGCGCCTGCGTCGCGCAGGATCGGCACCAGATGCACGACGATGCCGAGGGTGGTGAATGCGAACAGCCCGGCGGCGATCAGCAGTTTGTAGAACGTCACCGACCTCAGGCCTTCGGCCAGTGTCAGACCGGGAAGCTCGACGGCCGGGAGCTGGGGTGTGCCGGCATCCAGCAGAGGTGCCGCGCTCGTCCTGTCGTCCTGCGCGCCGCGGAAGAAGAGCCATACGGCCACCAGGACGAACCCGCCCCACAACGCTGCCAGGCCGAAAAATGCTCCGCGCCAACCCCATTGGCCGATGAACATGGTGGCCAGAGGCGGGAAGACCGCCGCGGCCAGCGAACCGCCGGACAGGGTCACCGCGAATGCCAGACCGCGCGACGTCTCGAACCGGCTCGCGACCGCCGATGTCCAGACCGTCGTCTGAACCCAGAACGAGGCGAAAGCCAGGACCGCCCAGAGCAGCAGCCAGTTCGACATCGACCCGGTGGCCGTTCCCATCAGTGCGAAGGCCAGCGCCATCAGCAGCACACCGACGAGCCCCACCCTGCGCGGACCGAGCCGATCGACCATGAGGCCGATCGGGAGCGCCGCGACGGCCGCGGCCATCCCGACGATGGTCAGGCCTACCGACGTCTCGGCGCGGCTCCAGCCGAACTCCTCCTGCAGCGGAGCCATGAACGCGCCGAGGCAATAGACGTGGATGACGCCCATCGAGTAGCCGAGCCCGGCCGCCACGGGCACGGGGCCGTAGCGCCGCCATTCCGCCGCCGTCGTGCTGTCGAACCGCGCCACCGAACCCCCTGTGCTGAGCGAGTGCTCAGGAGTCTAGCCAGCTCTGGCCTCGGTGATCCGGCGTTGTGCCTCGCCGACAGAGATGCGCAGGCGCCGGGCGAGCACTTCGGCCCACGGTGCCCCGGCGAACTCGACGGGCGGGGGACCGGCGACCATCTGGCCCAGCAATCGCCGCTGCAGCACGGACAGTTGCTTCGTCACGGTGTCCAGTCGGACGAGCAGTGCGCGTTGATCGGCCGGCTGCAGTGACTGGAAGGGCAGCGAGGCCAGCGCCCGGTGAGCGTGGTCCACGGCGTCCAGCGCGGACATCACTTCTTTCTTCGAACTCATGTTCGACAGCGTAGGCAGGGGGTCCGACAGGCGTGGATACGCTGGCGTCATGGCCAGAAAGTTCGCGACCGCCGACGCGGTCACCCTGCCCGAACTGCTCGACTTCGTCCGCCCGCGGCACCGCATGGTGCTCACGACGTTCCGGGCCGGCGAATCGCTACAGAGTTCACCGGTCACGGGGGGCCTCGATGCCGACGGCCGCATCGTCGTGGCGACCTATCCTCAGCGGGCCAAGACGGCCAACATCCGCCGCCGACCCCGCGCGAGCGTCATGGTCCTGTCGGACGAGTTCGACGGACCTTATGTCCAGGTCGACGGGCATGCCGAAGTCGTCGACCTCCCCGAGGCCGTGGAGCCGCTCGTCGAGTACTTCAGGTCCGTCGCGGGCGAGCACCCCGACTGGGAGGAGTACCGCAAGGCCATGATCGATCAGCGCAAGTGCCTGATCAGGGTCACTCCACAGCGGTGGGGACCGGTCGCGACCGGCGGTTTTCCGCCAAGGTGAGCAGCCCGCGCAGCGGGGCTGGACGGAAGGCCGGACAGGACTTGCGTGCGCGACTGTGGTAGTCAGAGCTAGCGGACGGATTGCGTCAGCTAGCACGTCAAACTATAGTCTGGACACATGTCCAGGAGGGTTCGGATTTCTTGCTCCACACAATTCGGCCAGCTCAGGGCCGCTCTCCGGGATTTGTGAGCTGACTATGCGCATCGCGTTGCTGTCGTACCGAAGCAAGACCCACTGCGGTGGTCAAGGCGTCTACGTCCGGCATTTGAGCCGCGGGCTTGTCGAACTCGGGCACGACGTCGAGGTCTTCTCCGGTCAGCCCTACCCCGAGATTCTGGATCCCCGGGTGCGCCTGACGGAGGTGCCAAGTCTCGACCTCTACCGCGAGCCGGACCCGTTCCGCATCCCGCGGCCCAGTGAGATCAAGACGAGCATCGATCTGGAAGAACTCCTGACGACCTGGACGGCGGGCTTCCCGGAGCCCAAGACGTTCAGCATGCGGGCCGCGCGTTTACTCGCAGCCCGCCGCGGCGAGTTCGACGTCGTCCACGACAACCAGTGCCTCGGCAGCGGCCTGCTGGAGATCGCAGCGTCGGGGATGCCGGTGGTGGCCACGGTGCACCACCCGATCACCCGTGACCGGGTGCTCGAGGTCGCCGCGGCCAAATGGTGGCGCAAACCTCTGGTGCGGCGGTGGTACGGGTTTGCCGAGATGCAGAAGGACGTCGCGCGCCAGATTCCCGAGCTGGTGACCGTGTCGTCGACATCGGCCGCCGACATCGCCGACGATTTCGGAGTCAGTCCCGACCAGCTGCACGTCGTGCCGCTCGGCGTCGACACCCAGTTGTTCGAGCCGTCGCAGCCGCGGGTGCGCAACCGCATCATCGCGATCGCCAGCGCCGACGTACCGCTCAAGGGTGTGAGCCATCTGTTGCACGCTGTCGCGCGACTGCGTGTCGAGCGTGACCTCGAACTGCAACTCGTGGCCAAGCTCGAGCCCAATGGGCCGACCGAGAAACTGATCGCCGAGCTCGGCATCTCCGACATCGTGCACAGCTCGAGCGGCCTGTCGGACTCCGAGTTGGCCGAGCTTTTGTCGTCGGCTGAAGTCGCTTGCATCCCTTCGCTTTACGAAGGATTCTCGCTGCCCGCGGTGGAAGCCATGGCCAGCGGCACCCCGATCGTGGCGAGCCGAGCCGGCGCGCTTCCGGAGGTCGTCGGATCCGACGGCGAGTGTGCCCGACTGGTCAAGCCGGCCGATGTGGCAGAGCTGACCGCCGTCCTGGGCGAATTGCTGGACTCGCCAAGGGAATTACGCAGATTGGGCGACAACGGCAGGCGCCGTGCGCTCGAAGTGTTCAGTTGGGAATCTGTCGCCGCGCAGACCGTCGCGGTGTACGAGAGGGCCTGTGAGAGGGTCGCGACATGCTGACCGTGGACTACGACCTGCTCGGCGTCGGCGCCGGGACGAAGGTGATCGACGTCGGGTGCGGCGCCGGTCGCCATACGTTCGAGGCGTTCCGGCGCGGTGCCGATGTCATCGGATTCGACCAGAGCGTCTCGGATCTCAACGACGTCGACGAGATCCTGCAGGCGATGAAGGAACAGGGCGAGGTGCCCGCATCGGCCAAAGGTGAGGCCGTCAAGGGCGATGCCCTCGACCTCCCGTACGCCGACGGCACCTTCGACTGCGTCATCGCCTCAGAGATCCTGGAGCACGTTCCCGCCGACGACAAGGCGATCTCGGAGCTCGTCCGCGTGCTCAAACCCGGTGGTTCGCTGGCCATCACCGTGCCCCGCTGGCTGCCCGAGAAGATCTGCTGGGTGCTCTCTGACGAATACCACGCTAACGAGGGCGGCCACATCCGCATCTACCGCGCCGACGAACTGCGCGACAAGGTGCTCGCGCACGGTCTGACCCTGACCCACACCCACCATGCCCATGCTCTGCACTCGCCGTACTGGTGGCTCAAATGTGCTGTGGGAACGGAGAAGAACAGCCACCCGGCGGTGACCGCGTATCACAAGCTGCTGGTGTGGGACATGATGAGCCGGCCGTGGCTGACGCGCACCGCCGAAGCTGCGCTCAACCCGCTGATCGGCAAGAGCGTCGCGCTCTATTTCAGAAAGCCGCCTGCTGCCGATGCCTGACATTCCCGGCGTGCCGGGCGTGTTCACGCCGGCGCAATGCCGGCAGACAGCCGAATCCATTGCCGCGACGCAAGAGTCGAGCGGCGCGATTCCGTGGTCGGTGGGCGGTCACACAGATCCGTGGGACCACGTCGAGAGCGCCATGGCGCTGACCGCGGCGGGTCTTCTCGAACCCGCCCGTGCCGCGTTCGAATGGTCGCGCGCCACGCAGCGTCCCGACGGCACCTGGCCCATCCAGCTCCGTGACGGGGTTGTCGAGGACGCCAACAGCGACACCAACTTCTGCGCCTACATCGCGACCGGCGTCTGGCACCACGTGCTCGTCACCGGTGATCGCCAGTTCGCGCTGACGATGTGGCCGGTGGTGGCCAGGGCCATCGACTTCGTTCTCGAACTACAGTCCAGCACAGGCGAAATCGCATGGGCGCGCGGTGCGGGCGGCGACGCCGACGAGGCGTTGCTGACGGGATGCGCGAGCATTCACCACAGCATCCGGTGCGCCCTGGCGCTGGCCGACCTCGTCGACGATCCGCGGCCCGAGTGGGAGGTCGCGGTGGGCAGGCTCGGACATGCGATCGCCCACCACCCCGACGCGTTCGTCACCAAGGACCGCTGGGCGATGGAGTGGTACTACCCGATTCTGGGCGGGGCGCTGCGCGGGTCGCAAGCGCACGCACGCATCGACGAGCGCTGGGACGACTTCGTCGTTCCCGGCCTGGGAATCCGGTGCGTCGACGACCGTCCATGGGTCACCGGGGCCGAAACCTGCGAGCTGGTCATGGCTTTGGATGCGCTGGGCCAGCGGGCCCGGGCCCATGAGCAGTTCGCGGCGATGCACCACCTGCGCGAGGAGGACGGGTCGTACTGGACCGGCCTGGTCTACGACGACGGCAAGCGCTGGCCCGTCGAGCGAACGACGTGGACGGGCGGAGCTGTGATCCTGGCTGCCGACGCATTGTCGGGAACCACCCCGGGAAGCGGCATCTTCCGCGGCGCGGAGTTGCCGAGAGGCCTTGAGGGCGACTACGACTGCGAGTGCGCGACCAGCGATCGCTAGAGCTCGCCCGCCCGGCCCGACACACGCTCGAGGACGCGCATGGAACCCGTCGCGAGGACTTCTCGGAACGCGCCGGTGTCCAGCGCGCGCCGGTAGATCAGGTACGGGGCCTGACCCCCGTCGGCAGGATCGGGGAAGACGTCGTGGATCACCAGCGCGCCGCCGACATCCACCCAGCGGGCCCAGCCGTCGAAGTCGCGGTTGGCCGCCTCCTCGGTGTGGCCACCGTCGATGAACAAGAGCCGCAACGGAGTTCGCCATCCCCGGGCCACTACCGGCGAACGTCCGACGATGGCGACGACGTGATCGTCGAGCTGCGCGGCGTCCAGAGTGTGGCGCATGGTGGGCAGGGTGTCGAACAGTCCGGTCACCGGATCGACCATCGACGAATCGTGGTACTCCCACCCGGCCTGATGCTCCTCGGAGCCGTGATGGTGATCGACGGTGTAGACCAGGCCGCCGGTCTGCTGGGCGGCGGCGCCGAGCATGACCGTCGACTTGCCGCAGTAGGTCCCGATCTCGACGCCCACGCCGTCGGCGAGGTAGCGCACGGCGGTGTCGTACAGGGTGCGCCCCTCGTCGACGGGCATGAAACCGGTCACCCGCTCGGCGAGTTCGAACAGGGTCGCGGCCGCCGGCGGAAGCGCAGTCTGGGTGTCGTCCATCGCGCCCAACTTACCGTTGCTGGGCCGTCACGGACCCTAGTGGTTCCCCAACAGGTGTAGTAGCGTCCGGACATGTGTCCGATCCGACCCTGGAGTCGACTCGGCGGCGACTGACGGCCCGGCAGGCCGACACCGTGGACCGGCTCGGCCGCGCGGCTCTCGACCTGCTCAGACGGGACGGCTTCGCGGGCCTCACGGTGCGGCGGGTGGCCGCGGAGGCCGGTGTCGGAGCCGCCACCGCCTACACGTACTTCTCGTCGAAGGAGCACCTGGTCGCCGAGGTCTTCTGGCGGCGACTGACGGCCTCGCCGTGTGTCGAGCACGAGTCGGGCGATCAGGCGACCCGGGTGACAGAGGTGCTCGCGCACATCTCTCTTCTCGTCGCCGACGAGCCCGAATTCGCCGGTGCGGTGACCACCGCCCTGCTGGGCAGGGACCCCGACGTCGAGGTGTTGCGTCAGCGCATCGGACGCGACATCCGCGACCGGCTGTCCAAGGCGCTCGGACCCGACACCGATCCCGGGGTCATCGACGCGCTCGAGATGCTCTATTCGGGTGCCCTCGTCCGCGCGGGCATGGGCTACTCGTCCTATCAGGAGATCGCGGCCAAGCTGGAGAAGGCGGCGCGGTTGATGCTCGGCTGAGGCCGTCAGTGAGGACCGAGCAGGGCGGTCGCGGCGGTGACCGCCGGCTCGGCGATGCCGTGGATGTCGCGGCCGTCTTCGACGAAAAGTGCTGTCAGCTCGCGTAATCCGCCGAGCAGGATCAGCGCGATCGAGGGTGCGATCGGGTCGAGCCCGGCGCGACGGAAGCCGTCACTGCTGGTCAGCGCGACAAGCATGTCGGTGAGGTCGCGCATGACCCGGCGGTGCAGGGGGCGTGCCACCGCGCCCAGAGCCGGCGCCTCGCGGATCCAGCACAGCGTGATCGCCGGCCGGGCACCGATGTGGTCGACGTAGGCCCCCACGGCCTGACGAATCTGAGCCTGCCAGTCGGCGTCGGCGTCCACGGTGGCGTTGATGCTGGCGATCAGGTCGGCGTTGTTCCTGCGCAACAGCTCGATCAGGCACGCCTCCTTGCTGGCGAACTGTTCGTAGAAAGTCCGCTTGGAGGTTCTGGCCTGCCGCACGACGTCGGCGACGGTGGTCTCGCGGTAACCGCGGTCAGCGATCGAGGAGGCAAGGCCGTCGAGCAGGCGGTCAGCCGTCGTGGAGGCCGAAACCGCCGTCTGAGCCGTCGTCATCGAAACCTTTTCCCAACCCTTGCGTCCCGCTGGTACCAACCGGTACCGTACCCGACATGACAGCGGTACACAGCAGTACCAAACAGTCGGAGGTCCGGCTGCCACCCGCGCCGCGCATTCCGCGAGCGCTGCAGGCGATCGGCTTCTCGGTGTCGCGCAAGTGGACCGTCAACCAGATCGCGCGACGGCACGGAGACATCTTCGCGATGAGGCTGCCCGTCTTCGGCCGGACCATCATGGTCGCCGACCCGGCGCTGGCCAAGCAGTTGTTCATGGCGAACACCGACGACGTCGGCAACATCCAACCGAACCTGTCGCGCGTTCTGGGCCCCGGTTCGGTGTTCGCACTCGACGGGACCGACCACCGCCGTAGGCGCAAGCTCCTGACGCCACCGTTCCACGGCAAGAGCATCAAGAACTACGAGCGGATCTTCGAAGAGGAGACGCTGCGCGAGACGGCGAGCTGGCCCGAGGGCCGGCCCTTCGAAACTCTCGAACCGATGATGCGGATCACGCTCAATTCGATCCTGCGGGCGGTGTTCGGCGCCGACGGTGCGCATCTCGATGAGCTCCGGCGGATCATCCCGCCGTGGGTGACCCTCGGGTCGCGGTTGGCGGTGCTGCCCACGCCGCAACGGACCTACGGCCGCTTCAGCCCGTGGGGCCGGTTGGCGACCTACCGGCGCCGCTACGACGAAGTGATCGGCCGGCTCATCGATTCCGTCCAGGCCGACCCGAACTTCGAAAATCGCGACGACGTCCTGGCACTGCTGCTGCGCAGCACCTACGAAGACGGGTCGACGATGTCGCGGCAGGACATCGGCGACGAACTCCTCACCCTGCTGGCCGCGGGCCACGAAACCACCGGCGCGACATTGGGCTGGGCGTTCGAGCGGATCAGCCGGCACCCCGAGGTGCTGGCGGAGCTGGTGGCCGAAGCCGACACCGACGGCAACGAATACCGGCAGGCAACCATCCTGGAGATCCAGCGGTCCCGCACCGTCATCGACTTCGCGGGCCGCCACGTGTACGCGCCCACCTTCGAGCTCGGCGATTGGGTTATCCCGCAGGGCTATTCGATCGTCGTCGCGATCAATCAGGTGCATCAGCGGGTGGAGGAGTTCGCCGATCCCGAGCGTTTCGACCCGCAGCGCTTCGTCGGTCAGCGCCCCACCAACTTCTCGCACATCCCGTTCGGCGGCGGCACCCGCCGCTGCGTCGGCGCGGCGTTCGCCAACGTGGAAATGGATGTGGTGCTGCGAACGGTGCTGCGGCACTTCACAATCGAAACGACCACCGCGCCGGGGGAGAAGATGCACTCCCGAGGAGTGGCCTACACCCCCGCCGACGGCGGTCGTGTCATCATGCGCCGGCGGCCCACGGCGGAGCCGTGAATCAGACTCCAGCGCGCTTCGGCAGCTTCCATCCCGCGCGCGGGAAGTGGCACGTGTACCCGCTGGGGTAGCGCTCCAGGTAATCCTGGTGCTCGGGCTCGGCCTCCCAGAAGTCCGGTGCCGGACTGACTTCGGTGACGACCTTGCCGGGCCACAGCCCCGAGGCGTCGACGTCGGCGATGGTGTCCAGCGCCACCTGACGCTGTTCGTCGTCGACGTAGAAGATCTCCGAGCGGTAGCTGGTCCCGACGTCGTTGCCCTGCCGGTTCTTCGTCGTCGGATCGTGGATCTGGAAGAAGAACTCCAGCAGCGCCCGGTAGTCGGTCTTCGCCGGGTCGTAGACGATCTCGATCGCCTCGGCGTGGCCGGGGTGGTTGCGGTAGGTCGGGTGGTCGTTCTGACCGCCGGTGTAACCCACCCGGGTGGACACGACACCGGGCTGCTTGCGGATCAGATCCTGCATGCCCCAGAAGCATCCGCCTGCCAGGACCGCTCGCTTGTAGTCGCTCACGCTTGCTCCTCATCGGTGGCTTTGTCAGAAGCACTGAACAACCCACGGTACTGGCCGTAGCCCTGGGCCTCGAGGTCGTCGAGGTGGACGAAGCGCAGCGCGGCGGAGTTGATGCAGTAACGCAGTCCGCCCTGATCGCGTGGACCGTCTGTGAAGACGTGGCCGAGGTGGCTGTCCCCGTGTGACGACCGCACCTCGGTACGGATCATCAGATGCGAGAAGTCGCGCTTCTCCAGCACGTTCTCAGCCTCGATCGGGCGGGTGAAGCTGGGCCACCCCGAACCGCTCTCGAACTTGTCGACCGAGGCGAACAACGGCTCACCCGAGACGACGTCCACGTAGATGCCCGGCTCGTGATTGTCCCAGTACTCGCCGGTGAAGGGCCGCTCGGTGCCGTTCTCCTGAGTGACGCGGTACTGCTCGGGAGACAGGGCGTTCACAGCGGCGGGATTCTTGTTGTAAAGCGCAGTCATAGCGCTCGTATAACCCCGCGGAGCGGGCGTTTAATCCGCAGGCCACCCCGCCGCCGCTAGGCTTTTCGGCATGCGGGTCTGCGCCGTCGTGATCGCTGTCATCGTCGCACTCGTCACGGGTGCCGTTCCGGCCTCCGCCCAGGGGCCCGACCCGATGCCGATACCCGAGACACCGCCGGGCGGCCCGGTGTCGGTGTTCCTCGACGATCCCGCGATCGTGAACGCCTACCCGACACGTCCACAGGCGTGGAGCCGCCTTCCCGGCGATACCGGGGTGCGCCTGCACTTCACGATCGGGACGCCGGAGTGCTACGGCGTGACGGCGACGGTGTCGGAGACCGCCGAGCAGGTCATCGTCGATCTGCGCACCGGCACTCTGCCCGCTGCCGTCGACCGGGCGTGCATCATGATCGCGCTGTCGGGTGGCCTGGATGTGCCGCTGAACAACCCGCTTGGAGATCGTCAGGTTCTCAGCGCGACCTGACCCACGGCCGGCCCGCCCTCGACAACGCACGGTAGAACGTGTTCTATTTTGTGCTGTGACGGGCAACACTTTCACGCGCGACGAGCTGGCCGAGGCGTTCGCCGAATTCGAGAAGACAGTTGATCGCGCGGCCCGGACCCGCGACTGGGATCCCTGGGTTGACCAGTACAGCGACGACATTCTCTATATCGAGCACGCCGCAGGGACGATGCGCGGGCGCGACGAGGTGCGCCCCTGGATCTGGCGGACCATGGAGACGTTCCCCGGCAGCTACATGACGTCGTTCCCGTCGCTGTGGAGCGTCATCGACGAGGACACCGGGCGCATCATCTGCGAGCTCGACAACCCGATGCGCGACCCCGGAGACGGCACGATCATCAGCGCCACCAACATCTCGATCGTCACCTACGCCGGCGACGGAAAGTGGCGCCGGCAGGAGGACATCTACAACCCGCTGCGGTTCGTCTCGGCAACCGTGAAGTGGTGCAGGAAAGCCAGCGAGCTCGGAACCCTGCCCGACGAGGCCGCCGAATGGATGACCAAGTACGGGCCCCAGCGATGACGGATTCATCTCCCGTCGCTCCGCTCGCCCCGGTTCTCGTCATCGGCGCCAACGGCTACCTCGGCAGCCACGTCACCCGCCAACTCGTCTCCGAGGGGCGAGACGTGCGGGTGATGGTGCGCAAAGGTGCCAACACGATCGGCATCGACGACCTGGAGGTCACGCGGTACCTCGGCGACATCTGGGACGACGACGTCCTCCGGGAGGCGATGACCGGCTGCGAGGTCGTCTACTACTGCGTCGTCGACACCCGCGGATGGCTGCGCGACCCGGCGCCGCTGTTCCGCACCAACGTCGAGGGCACCCGCAACGTCCTCGACATCGCGGTCGAGCCCGAAGTGGCCACCGGCTTGAAGAAGTTCGTGTTCACCAGCAGCTACGTCACCGTCGGGCGTCAGCGCGGACGGGTGGCCACCGAGGCCGACGTCATCGTCGATCGCGGGCTCACACCGTACGTCCGATCGCGTGTTCAGGCGGAGAACCTGGTGTTGCAGTACGCACGCGACCGCGGCCTGCCCGCAGTCGCGATGTGTGTCTCGACGACCTACGGCGGCCGGGACTGGGGCCGCACCCCGCACGGCGCGATCATCGCGGGCGCGGCGTTCGGCAAGCTGCCGTTCGTGATGAGCGGTATCGAACTCGAAGCCGTGGGCATCGAGGATGCGGCCCGTGCGCTGATCCTCGCAGCGGAGAAAGGCCGGGCGGGGGAGCGCTACCTGATCTCGGAGCGGATGATCTCCAACGCCGAGGTGGTCCGAATCGCGGCCGAAGCAGCCGGAGTTCCGGCGCCGACGAAGAAGATCCCGCTCGCGCTGTCCTACGCGATGGCCGGCCTGGGGAGCGCCAAGGCAAGACTCACAGGCACCGACGAACGGCTGTCGCTGGGCTCGCTGCGCCTGATGCGTGCCGAAGCACCCGTGGACTGCGAGAAGGCCAAGCGCGAACTCGGTTGGCAGCCAAGACCCGTCGAGGAATCCATCCGCGACGCCGCGCAATTCTGGGTCGGGCTACGCGGCGCCAAGAAGGCCCGCACGAGCTAGCGTCGCCGGGCTCGTCCTGACCGCAGTTCGACCGCTACGCCTGCGGCTAGGCTCGACGGGTGCTCACTCGATCGCCTGTCAACGGCCACGTGTCCCACTGGTTCGACGGATTGCCGATCAGCCGCGGACCGCTACCGGGCAGCCGCGACGCCGACGTCTGCATCGTCGGCGCGGGCTACACCGGTCTGTGGACGGCGTACTACCTCAAGCGGGCCGACCCGTCGCTGCGCATCGTGGTGCTCGAAGCGCGCTTCGCCGGGTACGGGGCCTCCGGCCGCAACGGCGGTTGGCTCTCCGGGCTGGTTCCCGGCGACCGTGAGCGCATGGCACGTCAGTACGGCCGCGACGGCGTGGTGGCCTGGCAGCAGGCACTCAACGACGCCGTCGACGAAGTGATCGACGTGGCCGCGACGGAAGGCATCGACGCGGGCATCGTCAAGGGTGGCACGCTGGAGGTCGCACGCAACGCCGCCCAGGCCAAGCGGCTCGCCTCAGCCATGCAGGCCGAGCGCGCGTGGCAGGTCGACGGCGTCGAGTGGCTCACCAAAGACGCTGCGTCACAGCGTATTCAGCTCGACGGTATGGTGGCGGCCTATTACAATCCGCACTGCGCGCGTATACAGCCGGCACAGCTGGCCCGCGGCTTGGCCGACGCCGTCGACCGTCTGGGCGTCGTCATCTACGAACGCACCCCGGTCACCGAGATCGCGGCAGGCATGGCGAGGACGCCGTGGGGCACCGTGAGCGCCCCCGTGGTGCTGCGGGCCACCGAGGGTTTCACCGCGACCCTGCCGGGCCTCAAGCGCCGGTGGTTGCCGATGAACAGCTCGATGATCGCGACAGAGCCTCTCCCCGTTGAGGTCTGGGACCGCATCGGCTGGGAGGGCCGGGAAACCCTGGGCGACACCGCACACGGCTTCTTCTACGCGCAGCGCACCGTCGACAACCGCATCGCGATCGGCGGGCGCAGCGTGCCCTACCGTTACGGCTCACGCATCGACCGGGACGGCCGGGTGCCGGGCCGCACCATCAAGAACCTGACCGCCACCTTGCACAGCATCCTGCCGCAGGTGTCCGGCGTGCCGATCGCACACGGATGGTGCGGGGTGCTCGCCGTGCCGCGTGACTGGGAGGCGACCGTCGACTTCGATCAGGCGACCGGGCTCGGCTGGGCCGGCGGATACGTCGGACACGGTGTGACCGCGACCAACCTCGCGGGACGCACCCTGACCGATCTGGTGCTCAAGCGCGAGTCCGACCTGACCCGGTTGCCCTGGGTGGGCCACGAATCGAAGACCTGGGAACCCGAACCGCTGCGCTGGATCGGCGTCCGGGGGATGTACCTGGCCTACAAGGCTGCGGACTGGCACGAGGCACGCGGGACGAAGAGGACCTCGCCGATCGCCGTCATCGCGGACAAGATCGCAGGCCGTCCGCACTAGGAACGCGTTACGCGCATCCGGCGTTGAATGGTGTCATGACCGAACGCCACATCCTTGAGCCCACGGCATCGCACCCGATCACCGTGACCCCGACCGGCAAGCACGTCGTCGTGCGCGTGCGCGGCGAAGTCGTTGCTGAAACAGACGCCGCACTGACCCTGCAGGAATCCAGTTACCCTGCGGTGCACTATGTTCCGATGGACGATGTGGCCGCCGAACTGCTCCGGCCCAGCGACACCGAGACGTACTGCCCGTACAAGGGTGACGCCTCGTATTTCGACGTCGTCGTCGACGAGGACACCGTCAGCGACGCGATCTGGACGTACCGGCAGCCGTACCCGGCCGTCGCGCAGATCGCCGGCCACGTCGCGTTCTATCCGGACAAGGCCGATGTCGTAGTGGGCACCTAGGCTGGCGTGATGCGCAGTACGGCCAGCGTCGTGTTCGCCGGGCCGGCGAGCCCGGGGTGGACGTTGTCGCCGCTGCGCAGGGGCCGGGCCGACCCCTGCTATCACGACGCCGCCGACGGCTCGATCTGGCGGACCAGCCTGATGCGTACCGGGCCCGTCACCGCGCGCATCACCCGCGGCGCCGTGGGCACCGTCGAATGCGAGGCCTGGGGTCCCGGCGCCGTCGAGTTCACCGAGACGCTGCCCGCCCAGCTCGGTGCCGAGGACGACGCCTCCGGCTTCGCCCCCGAGGATCCGACGGTGGCCAAGGCCCTGCAGAAGTCTCCGCACCTGCGGCTGGGACGGACCGGGCGGGTGCTGGAGGCGTTGGTGCCCGCAATCCTCGAACAACGGGTGGTCGGCAAGGACGCCCGGCGCGCATGGCGGAAGCTGGTCAGCAAGTATGGGGCCCCGGCGCCCGGGCCGACGCCCGTCAACCTGCGGATCTTCCCCACAGCCGACGCCTGGCGTCGTGTCCCGTCGTGGGAATTCCACCTCGCCAACGTCGACCCCGGACGGGCGCGCACGATCATCGGCTGCGCCCAGCGCGCAGATTCGCTGGAACGCCTGGTCGACCGATCGCCGGAGTCGGCGCGCGCGGCATTGATGTCGCTGCCCGGCGTCGGGATCTGGACGGCCGCGGAGGTGGCTCAGCGCGCATTCGGGGACGCCGATGCGCTCTCGGTCGGTGACTACCATCTGGCCAAGATCGTGGGCTGGACCCTGCTGGGCCACCCGATCGACGACCCCGCGATGGTCGAGCTGCTCGAACCACTTCGGCCCCATCGGCACCGAGCCGTACGGTTGCTGGAAGTCAGTGGGATGACGGTCAATCCGCGTTTCGGGCCAAGGCTTTCCATACCTAACCTCGCCGATCTGTGACCTCGACGTCACGGGTGATTACCTGTCTATCCACCCGGGTACACGTCGCGGGACAGTCGATCGTGCGAAGGAGCTAGCAATGACTGCGTTCACCGTTCCCGGCCTTTCCGACAAGCAGGGAGCCGAAGTCGCCGAGCTGCTGCAGAAGGCGCTCAGCAGATACAACGACCTGCACCTGACACTCAAGCATGTGCACTGGAATGTCGTGGGCCCCAACTTCATCGGCGTGCACGAGATGATCGACCCGCAGGTCGATCTGGTGCGCGGGTACGCCGACGAGGCCGCCGAGCGCATCGCCGCGCTGGGACAGTCCCCGCTCGGTACCCCGGGTGCGATCCAGAACGACCGCACGTGGGATGACTACTCCGTGAACCGCGACACCGTGCAGGCCCACCTTGCCGCACTGGACCTGGTGTACGTCGGCGTGATCGAGGACACGCGCAAGAGCATCGAGCGTCTCGGTGAACTCGATCCGGTCTCCGAGGACATGTTGATCGGTCACGCCGCGGAGCTGGAGAAGTTCCAGTGGTTCGTGCGCGCCCACCTGGAGAATTCCGGTGGCGAGCTCGTCAACGAGGGTGCGACGTCGGAGAAGGCGGCCGCATCGAAGGCCAAGGAGGCCTGACCCGCCTCCCCCGCAGTAGACCTGTGCTGCCGCCGGGGAGCGCGTCGTCCCACACCGGGTGGTCGGCGCGCTCCCCGGCGGTTTTCAGCGATAGGCCGTGACGCGGGCGAGCAGCGCGGTCCGACCGTCGCTGCCGACAGCCTCGGCTTCGGCGACCCCGCTGCTGCGTCCGGTGTGGATCGGTTTCGCCCGGTAGTGCGCGTCCGCGCCTCCGTGGAAGGGGCGCAGGTAATTCACCCGTAGGGACGCAGTGCGGTACGGCTCGGCGCCCGTGTCCCGGTTCAGGACCGCCGAGCCCACCAACTCCAGTCCCATCGCGGACACCCCGCCGTGAACGGCCCCGACGCTGTTGTTCAGCACCGGATCATCCCGTTGGACCAAAACTGCTGCGGCACCACCGGTTTCGCCGACCCCGACGGCCATCAACTCATCGAGGCGCGTACCGGGCAGGGAGCCTCCCGGCCCCTCCGGCCACGGTGCGAGCGACGCGGGGACGGTGATGTAGAACGAACGCACGGTCGCCGTGGCGATGACCTCGGCACCGACACTCAGTTCACACAACCCCAGCGCGGCTCGCCCCTTGCGTCCCAGCGGATGCGCAATTGCCAGGACGGGCTCGTCCGCGGCGGCGGCGATGACCTCGGCGGCCTCCGGCACCACCTCGAGCGACAGTTCGCTGGACACGGTCCACTCCTGCGCGCCCCTGCGCGCGTGGTTGATCAGGCCGCCGGTGTGATCGACGAGCATGGCCAGGGGCGCGATGGACGGGTGGCCGGTCAGCGGATTGAGCAGTCCGGCGGCAGGGATGGTCGCCACGCAGCGGTCGAGGCCCTCCTCAGGGGTCTCGATTCCGAAGCGGCCCAGCGGCGTATTCAACGGGTACGGCACACCTGCAGCCTGCCATGCGGGGGGTGCGGCCGCGATGCGCGGACCCCACCGGGGCGGGCAAAAGTGTTGGCTTGCAGCCACTTACGTTGAGACGGCCGTTCCATGACGTCACCGCGGCCGCATCGACGGCTTCCAGGACCGTTTCTTAAGAATCCGGAAAGGCTTTGCGCAAAGTGATATGGCGTCGTCCTTGCACTACAACTCGATCTATGCCGCTACCAGCAAACTATTAGCGACGGCGGCGCACAGGTGTGACGTATCCCTCATCGGTGAGGTGCAAGCCGGTTGTAGCTGAAAACCGGCCAACGGCAACGTTATTCACTCGTTATGCAGCTTGCCGCCGTTTGCGGCCGCCGGCCACTCGGCGAACTTTGTTAGGTAGGGCTAAGTTGGCATGTCAGGGGCCTTTTGTCATATCGTTTTGTCCACTTGTGGCGCGTGGAAAAAGGGCCGTCGTTCAGTGCTGCACGAAGGGCCCTCCACCGCCAGACCGGCTAACACTCTCGGCAACGGTTGCCATTCGTGATTTCGAGTCGAGAAGTGTGCTTTCAGAGGTAGGTGGGAATGGCGCCCAGTCGTCAGGGCTCTTATTGCTCCTCGCGTCCGCAGGGCCTTTACAACCCCGCGTTCGAGCACGACTCGTGCGGTGTCGCGATGGTCGCCGATATCCACGGCCGCCGTAGCCGCGACATCGTCGACAAGGCGATCACTGCGCTGCTGAACCTCGAACACCGCGGCGCCCAGGGCGCCGAGCCGAACACCGGCGACGGTGCGGGCATCCTCCTGCAGGTTCCTGACGAGTTCTTCCGCGCCGTCGTCGACTTCGACCTGCCCGAGCCCGGCAGTTATGCCACGGGCATTGCATTCCTGCCACAGTCGTCCAAGGACGCCGCGATGGCCTGCGAGTCCGTCGCGAAGATCGCCGAGGCCGAGGGTCTGCAGGTGCTCGGCTGGCGCGACGTCCCGACCGATGATTCGTCACTGGGCGCCCTCGCTCGCGACGCCATGCCGACGTTCCGTCAGGTGTTCCTCGCCGGCGCGTCCGACATGGAGTTGGAGCGGCGCGCCTACGTCGTCCGCAAACGCGCCGAGCACGAGCTCGGAACCAAGGGCCCCGGTCAGGACGGCCCGGGTCGCGAGACCGTGTACTTCCCGAGCCTGTCTGGGCAGACGTTCGTCTACAAGGGCATGCTGACGACACCGCAGTTGCGGGCCTTCTACCTCGACCTGCAGGACGAACGGTTGACCAGTGCGCTGGGCATCGTCCACTCCCGCTTCTCGACCAACACCTTCCCGTCCTGGCCCCTGGCGCACCCGTTCCGCCGCGTCGCGCACAACGGTGAGATCAACACCGTCAACGGCAACGAGAACTGGATGCGTGCGCGTGAGGCGCTGATCAAGACGGACGTGTTCGGTAAAGGAAAAGATCTCGACAAGATCGTTCCCGTCTGTACCCCGGGCGCATCGGACACCGCACGCTTCGACGAGGTGCTCGAGCTCCTGCACCTTGGCGGCCGCAGCCTGCCGCACGCCGTGCTGATGATGATCCCGGAGGCCTGGGAGCGGCACGAGTCGATGGACCCCGCACGCCGGGCGTTCTACCAGTACCACTCGTCGCTGATGGAGCCGTGGGACGGCCCCGCCTCGGTGTGCTTCACCGACGGCACGGTCATCGGCGCGGTCCTCGACCGCAACGGTCTGCGCCCCTCCCGGATCTGGGTCACCAGCGACGGCCTCGTCGTGATGGCGTCGGAAGCCGGTGTCCTCGACCTCGACCCGGGCACCGTCGTCCAGAAGCTGCGCCTGCAGCCCGGCCGCATGTTCCTCGTCGACACCGCGCAGGGCCGCATCGTGTCCGACGAGGAGATCAAGGCACAGCTGGCCGCCGAGC
Organism: Mycobacterium bulgaricum; assembly: GCF_041287165.2. NCBI lineage: Bacteria > Bacillati > Actinomycetota > Actinomycetes > Mycobacteriales > Mycobacteriaceae > Mycobacterium > Mycobacterium bulgaricum. The sequence goes on from NZ_JBGGKV020000001.1 coordinate 329,550, forward strand.
AGCCGTACCAGGAATGGCTCGACAAGGGCCTGTTCCAGCTCGACGAGCTGCCGCCGGGCGACTACGTGCGGATGCCGCACCACCGCGTCGTCCTGCGCCAGCAGATCTTCGGCTACACCTACGAGGAGCTGAACCTTCTCGTGGCGCCGATGGCGCGCACCGGCGCCGAGGCGCTGGGCTCCATGGGCACCGACACCCCGATCGCGGTGCTCTCCGCCCGGCCGCGGATGCTCTACGACTACTTCCAGCAGCTGTTCGCCCAGGTCACCAACCCTCCGTTGGACGCCATCCGCGAAGAGGTGGTGACCAGCCTCGCCGGCACCGTCGGCCCCGAAGGCGACCTGCTGAACCCGACCGCCGACTCGTGCCGCCAGATCGTTCTGTCGAACCCGATCCTGCGCAACGCCGAGCTCTCCAAGCTGATGTGCGTCGACCCCGACCACGAGATCCGCGGCCACAAGCACGGACTGCGCGCCGCCGTCATCCGCTGCCTGTACCCCGTGAATCGCGGCGGCCAGGGCCTCAAAGAGGCGCTGGACAACGTCCGCGCCAAGGTGTCGTCGGCGATCCGCGACGGCGCCCGCATCATCGTGCTGTCCGACCGCGAGTCCGACGAGTCGATGGCGCCGATTCCGTCGCTGCTGTCCGTCTCGGCCGTCCACCACCACCTCGTCCGCGACCGGACCCGCACCCAGGTCGGCCTCGTCGTCGAGGCGGGCGACGCCCGCGAGGTGCACCACATGGCGGCCCTCGTCGGCTTCGGCGCCGCCGCGATCAACCCGTACATGGCGTTCGAGTCCATCGAGGACATGGTCGACCGCGGCGTCATCACCGGGATCAGCAGCGACCAGGCCAAGGCCAACTACGTCAAGGCCGCGGGCAAGGGCGTGCTCAAGGTGATGTCCAAGATGGGCATCTCCACCCTGGCGTCCTACACCGGCGCTCAGCTGTTCCAGGCCATCGGCATCAGCCAGAAGGTGCTCGACGAGTACTTCACCGGGCTGGCCTGCCCCGTCGGCGGCATCGACCTCGACGACATCGCCGACGACATCTCCACCCGGCACGCCCTGGCGTACCTGGACCGACCCGACGAATGGGCGCACCGCGAACTCGAGGTCGGCGGCGAATACCAGTGGCGGCGCGAGGGTGAATACCACCTGTTCAACCCCGACACCGTCTTCAAGCTGCAGCACTCGACGCGCACCGGGCAGTACGACATCTTCAAGGAGTACACCCAGCTGGTCGACGACCAGAGCGAGCGCATGGCGTCGCTGCGCGGTCTGCTGAAGTTCCGCGACGGCCAACGCCCGCCGGTCCCGCTGGACGAGGTCGAGCCCGCCAGCGAGATCGTGAAGCGCTTCTCGACGGGCGCGATGAGCTACGGCTCGATCTCGGCCGAGGCCCACGAGACGCTCGCGATCGCGATGAACCGCCTCGGTGGGCGGTCGAACTCGGGCGAGGGCGGCGAATCGGTCGCGCGCTTCGACCGCGACGAGAACGGCGACTGGCGGCGCAGCGCGATCAAGCAGGTGGCGTCGGGCCGGTTCGGCGTGACGTCGCATTACCTGACGAACTGCACCGACATCCAGATCAAGATGGCCCAGGGCGCCAAACCCGGTGAGGGAGGCCAGCTTCCGGGTCACAAGGTGTACCCGTGGGTCGCCGAGGTGCGTCACTCGACGCCCGGTGTCGGCCTCATCTCGCCGCCCCCACACCACGACATCTACTCGATCGAGGATCTCGCGCAGCTGATCCACGACCTGAAGAACGCCAACCCGCAGGCCCGTGTGCACGTCAAGCTGGTCTCCGAGAACGGCGTCGGGACAGTGGCGGCCGGCGTGTCGAAGGCGCACGCCGACGTCGTCCTGATCTCGGGTCACGACGGCGGCACCGGTGCGACGCCGCTGACGTCGATGAAGCACGCAGGCGCACCGTGGGAGCTCGGCCTGGCCGAGACCCAGCAGACGTTGCTGCTCAACGGACTTCGCGACCGCATCGTCGTGCAGGTGGACGGTCAGCTCAAGACCGGCCGCGACGTCGTGGTCGCCGCGCTGCTCGGCGCCGAGGAGTTCGGCTTCGCGACCGCTCCGCTGGTGGTCGCCGGCTGCATCATGATGCGCGTCTGCCACCTCGACACCTGCCCCGTCGGCGTGGCCACGCAGAATCCGCTGCTGCGCCAGCGCTTCAACGGCAAGCCCGAGTTCGTGGAGAACTTCTTCCTCTTCGTCGCCGAGGAAGTCCGGGAACTGATGGCGCAGTTGGGTTTCCGCACCGTCAACGAGATGGTCGGGCAGGTCTCCGCACTTGACACCACGCGGGCCGCCGAGCACTGGAAGGCCCACAAGCTGGACCTGGCGCCGGTGCTGCACGAGCCCGAGTCGGCGTTCATGAACCAGGACCTCTACTGCAGCTCGCGTCAGGATCACGGTCTGGACAAGGCCCTCGATCAGCAGCTCATCACGCAGAGCCGCGAGGCGATCGACCATGGGACCCCGGTGCGTTTCTCGACGACCATCGCGAACGTCAACCGCACCGTCGGCACGATGCTGGGCCACGAGGTCACCAAAGCCTATGGCGGCCAGGGGCTTCCGGACGGCACGATCGACATCACGTTCGAGGGTTCGGCCGGCAACAGCTTCGGTGCGTTCGTCCCCAAGGGCATCACGCTGAGGGTGTACGGCGACGCCAACGACTACGTGGGCAAGGGATTGTCCGGTGGCCGGATCGTGGTGCGACCGCCCGAGGGCGCTCCCGAGAACTACGCGGCCGAGGACAACATCATCGCGGGCAACGTGGTGCTGTTCGGTGCGACCAGTGGGCAGATGTTCCTGCGCGGTCAGGTCGGGGAGCGGTTCGCCGTGCGTAATTCCGGCGCCCACGCGGTGGTGGAGGGAGTCGGCGACCACGGCTGCGAGTACATGACCGGTGGCCGGGTCGTCATTCTCGGTCCGACCGGGCGGAACTTCGCGGCGGGCATGTCCGGCGGCATCGGCTATGTCTACGACCCCGACGACGCTCTCGCCGGCAACCTCAACTCGGAGATGGTCGAACTGGAGGATCTCGGCGACGTCGACTCCGAAGACGCCGTGTTCGTCCACGACATGATCCAGGCGCACGTTGACGCCACCGATTCCCCGGTGGGGCAACAGATCCTGGCGGGATGGAACGGATCGGAATTGTCCAAGTTCAAGAAGGTCATGCCGCGCGACTACAAGCGTGTGCTGCAGGCGATCGCCGAAGCCGAACAGAGCGGTGCCGACGAGAACGGCGTCGCCGAGGCGATCATGGCGGCCGCAAATGGCTGACCCACGCGGATTCCTCAAGAACACCCACCGCGAGACGCCGCAGCGCCGTCCGGTCGACCTTCGTCTGAAGGACTGGCGAGAGGTGTACGAAGACTTCTCCCACGACACGCTCAAGGCGCAGGCGAGCCGTTGTATGGATTGCGGTATCCCCTTCTGCCACAACGGTTGTCCGCTGGGCAACCTGATCCCGGAGTGGAACGACCTGGTGCGCACGGGTCGTTGGCGCGACGCCATCGAACGCCTGCACGCCACCAACAACTTCCCGGAGTTCACCGGCCGGCTGTGCCCCGCTCCGTGTGAGGGTTCGTGCGTGCTCGGCATCAACCAGGATCCGGTGACCATCAAGCAGGTCGAGGTCGAGATCATCGACAACGCCTTCAAGGAGGGCTGGGTCGTCCCGCTGCCCCCGACCAAGCTGACGGGCAAGACCGTCGCGGTAGTCGGCTCCGGGCCCGCGGGATTGGCCGCCGCGCAACAGCTCACGCGCGCCGGCCACAAGGTGACGGTGTTCGAGCGCGACGACCGCATCGGTGGTCTGCTGCGCTACGGCATCCCTGAGTTCAAGATGGAGAAGCGCCACATCGACCGGCGTCTCGACCAGATGCGGGCCGAGGGCACCGAATTCCGGGTCGGCGTCAACGTCGGTGTGGACATCACCGCGGCGCAACTGCGTTCGGAGTTCGATGCGGTGGTGCTGGCCGGCGGGGCAACCGCGCGACGGGATCTGCCGATCCCCGGCCGAGAGCTCGACGGCATCCACCAGGCCATGGAGTTCCTGCCGTGGGCCAACCGGGTGCAGCTCGGCGACCCCGTCATCGACGAGAACGGGCAGCCGCCGATCACCGCCAAGGACAAGAAGGTCATCATCATCGGCGGTGGCGACACCGGCGCCGACTGTCTGGGCACGTCGCACCGCCAGGGCGCGGTCAGCGTGCACCAGTTCGAGATCATGCCGCGGCCGCCCGAGACGCGTGCCGATTCCACGCCGTGGCCGACCTACCCGCTGATGTACCGCGTCACCTCGGCGCACGAGGAGGGTGGCGAGCGCGTCTACTCCGTCAACACCGAGGAGTTCTACGGCGAGGACGGACGCGTGAAGGGCCTGCGCGGCTACGAAGTCGAGATGAAGAACGGCAAGTTCGAGAAGGTGGAAGACACCGACTTCGACATGGAGGCCGACCTCGTGCTGCTGGCGATGGGTTTCACCGGGCCGGAGCGGGAGGGGCTGCTGACCGACCTCGGCGTGGAGATCAACGAGCGCGGCAACGTCGGACGCGACTCAGTGTTCGCGACGTCGGTGCCTGGCGTCTACGTGGCCGGCGACATGGGCCGGGGGCAGTCGCTGATCGTGTGGGCGATTGCCGAGGGCCGGGCCGCAGCATCCGCGGTGGACAAGTACCTGATGGGCAATTCGGCGCTGCCTGCGCCGATCAAGCCCACCGCGCTGCCGCAGCGTTAGCTCTCCGGCCTGCGCCCCGGCTCGGGCATTGTGACCGAAAATTGACCTTCGGCGCTGCGTTGTGTGGATCCCACAATGGCGGTTGGACTGCGGTGATCTTGATATCACGAATCGATCTCGCGAAGTCACATTGGTCACTCCAGTCACAATAAAAACATCTGACGATTGATCGGCGTGGCTTCGCGAGTTTGCCGAGACCCCGGTATCTAATGACTTGGTGAGGAAGCTGGGGTAACGTGACTCCCCGGTTCAGCTATCGCACACCGCAGGAGTAATCGCCATGTATCTCAACCCGATTACCCGGTCACGGGTGGGTCGAATCGCCTGGACATTGTTCCGTCACCCGGTCAAGAGCCGCGAGTTCCCCGCAAAGGCAGAGCGGCTGATCACCGCCGACGAACTCCTTCGCTACGGCGTCTAGCGAACCCTGGCTCGGCCGAAGGCCGGGTCTGTACCGCGTGTGATCGAACGTTTGCTTGTTCGTTATCGTTTCGTGATCGTCAGCCGTCTTTGCTGGTGAGCAATCCCGAGGCGCTGATCTTGTCGGCCAATGGCTCCAGCACCGCGGGATCGTACGGCGGCGGCAGATAGATGATCGCGAGATCCAGTCCTTCTCCACCCAGGGCCGCAGCCTCCTCGATGACCTTGTCGTAGTCCCGGTCTTCGCCCAACCGGACGTGGGCCGAGAGCATGATCTCCTTCGGGTCGCGGCCGATGTCGGCGCAGTGCGCGGCCAGCACGTCGCGCTTGCGGGCGAACTCCTCGGGGGTGCCGCCGACGAAGTTCCAGTGGTCTGCGTACTGCGCGGTGATCCGCAGCGTCCGCTTCTCGCCGCTGCCGCCGATGCAGATCGGTGGATGAGGCTGCTGGGGTCCCTTGGGCTCGTTGCGGGCGTCCTTGAGTTGATAGAACGTGCCGTCGAACGTCGTGGTCTCCTGGCTCAGAAGACCCTTGAGAACCTGACACGCCTCCTCGAACCGATCGAACCGCTCCTTGATGCTGCCCAGCTCGATGCCGTAGGCGCCGGACTCCTCCTCGTTCCACCCGGCGCCGATGCCCAGCTCGAGACGGCCGTCGGAGACGATGTCCAACGCCGAGGCCATGTTGGCGAGTACTGCGGGATGGCGGTAGTGGATACCGGTGACGAGCACGCCGACCCGCAGGCGCGTGGTGGCCTGGGCGAGGGCGGTGAGGGTGATCCAGCCTTCGAGGCAAGGCCCCTTCGAGTCGGAAAAGATCGGGTAGAAATGGTCGAAGGTCCAGCCCGATTCGAAGACATCGATCTGGTCGGCGGCCTTCCAGATGGCGAGCATGTCGGACCATGTGGTGTTCTGCGGGGAAGTTTTGAAGGCGAATCGCACGTCCACCGAGGCTAGTCCTGATTCCTGAAAGCGCGCGATGAGTCCTGCCGGGTGTGCTGGTCTGTATCGGCATGATCGATATGACTGCGGCATGCGTTGGCACGGCGGAACTGCTGGGCCAGGTGAACGATGATCAGCTGGCGGCGGCCACCCCGTGTGGCTCGATGGATCTGGGCGCGGTGATCGCGCACATCGGTGGCCTGTCGCTGGCGTTCGAGGCGGCGGCGCGCAAGGAGTTCGGCGAACTGACCGACACTGCGCCCGAGATGGGTGACGGTCCGGACGCCGACTGGCGGACGTCCTACCCCGGACATCTCGCGCGCCTCGCCGAGGCGTGGCGAGAGCCGGCGGCCTGGGAGGGGATGTCGCGAGCGGGCGGTGTCGACTTCCCGGCCGACGTCGGGGGGCTGATCGCACTGACCGAAGTCGTGGTGCACGGCTGGGACGTCGCGGTGGCGGCGGGGTTGCCCTACGACGTGCCCGACAAGATGCTGACCGCGGTCCGCGATCACGTGGCGTCCTTCTCCGGCGGTGAGCCCATCGAGGGATTGTTCGGCGCAGCTGTGCCGGTACCCGACGATGCGCCGCTGATGGATCGCGTGGTCGCGCTGACCGGCCGGGATCCCGCCTGGACTAGCTAGGTTCGGATCGGGGCACACTGGAGTCATGGACCCGGTCACCGCGCTGCGCCAGATCGCCTATTACAAGGACCGCGCGCGCGAAGACTCCCGCAGGGTGATGGCCTACCGGAACGCCGCCGATGTCGTCGAAGCGCTCACCGACGCCCAACGCGAGAAGCACGGCGCGGCCAACAGCTGGCAGACGTTGCCGAAGGTCGGGCCCAAGACAGCGAAGGTCATCGCGCAGGCGTGGGCCGGCCGCGAACCCGACGCACTCGTCGAACTCCGTGAGTCGTCACAGGATCTCGGCGGCGGCGACATCCGCGCCGCGCTGCGCGGCGATCTGCACGTGCACTCGAACTGGTCCGACGGATCCGCGCCGATCGAAGAGATGATGATGGCCGCCCGCGACCTGGGACACGAATACTGCGCCCTCACCGACCACTCACCGCGCCTGCGCATCGCCAACGGCCTGTCTCCGGATCGGCTACGGCACCAGCTCGACGTCATCGACGAGATCCGCGAAAAGGTGGCTCCCATGCGGATTCTCACCGGGATCGAGGTCGACATCCTCGAAGACGGCTCCCTGGACCAGGAGGACGAACTGCTCGAACGTCTCGACATCGTCGTCGCCAGCGTGCATTCCAAACTCGCCATGGACGCCCCGGCGATGACCCGCCGCATGCTCACCGCGGTCGCCAACCCCCACACCGACGTTCTCGGCCACTGCACGGGCAGGCTCGTCACCGGGGGCAGGGGGGTGCGGCCCGAGTCGAAGTTCGACGCCGAGAAGGTGTTCGGCCTGTGCCGCGACGCGGGGACCGCAGTCGAGATCAACTCACGCCCCGAGCGCCGCGACCCGCCCACCCGGTTGCTCGAACTCGCCATGGAGATCGGCTGCGTCTTCTCGATCGACACGGACTCCCACGCCCCGGGCCAGTTGGAGTTTCTCGGCTACGGCGCCCAGCGCGCGCTTGACGCAGGACTCGAACCCGAGCGCATCGTCAACACCTGGCCCGCCGACACCCTGCTCGACTGGACGCGCGCCGGCTAGCCGAATTCGGCGGCCAGCAGTCGTGCGGCGGCGGCGCCCGTCGGCTGGGTGCCCTCGCCGAGAACCGTCAGGTGTACGTCGTCGGCGCCGGCCTCGCGCAGCCGATCGGCACGCTCGACGACGTCGGCAGGCCCGCCCAAGGACACCAGCGAATTCACCAGATCGTCGCTGAGCGACGCGATGTCGGAGTCCGAAAAACCCTGTCGCGTCAGCGATTTCCGGTAGCTGGCCATCGCCGTCAGAAGTCGCAGCGGCTTCCGCGCGGTGGCCCGCGCGGCCGCAGCCCCCTCGTCGAGTGCCTGCCGAGCCCCCCGCCGTTGATCCACAGCGTGCCGAACCCGAGCCCGTCGACCGGCAGCGCGGTAGCGTCCCAGCGCAATGGGGGTCATGGCAGGACCGAAAGACCTCAACCGAGATTGAGGTCAACACCTCATCAGTCGGGCAGCATAGGCATCTCCAATCCGGGGTCGCGGCCCACCAGGACGCCGCGCGTCAGCGCTGCAGTGCCATAGCGTCCCCGCACCTTGTCGATCGCCAGGTCGATCGTCAGCGAGTCCCTGGCTTCTGCGTCGGCAAGCGGCAACTCCAGCTGCTGGGCACCCTCGCGGTCGATGTTGCGCACCGCGAACCCGATCAGCGTCAGCCCACGCTCGGTGATCAGGGGCTCCGCCGCCGCGACCAACCGCCGGGCTGCACCGAGTATTGCGTCGGTCGACGCCGTCGCCCTCGGCATCGTGTGCGATCGGGTCACGCGGCCGAAATCGTCGAACCTCAACCGCAGCACCACGGTTCGCCCCGTTCGGTCGGCCTTGCGCATGCGTCGGGTGATCCGGTCGATCAGGTTGACGACGACCGCGTCGACCTCGTCGGCAGTCATCGAGTTGCCCGACCGCCCCAGCGCGCGTTGTGCCCCCACCGAGCGGCGCCGCTGGCCCGTCACCACCCGGCGCCGATCCACGTTGTGCGACAACGCGAAAAGCTGCCGCCCCATTGCGCCGCCCACCATGGAACCGAGCATCGGCTCGCTCAACTCGGCGACATCGGCGACGGTCTCGATGCCGTGGACCCGCAGCTTGTCAGCCGTCTTGGCGCCGACACCCCAGAGCCGACGTACCGGCAGGGGATGCAGAAACGCCAACTCGCGATCGGGAGGCACCAGCAGCAGCCCGTCGGGCTTGGCTTCCTGGCTGGCGACCTTGGCGAGGAACTTCGTCCGCGCGATCCCGACCGTGATGGGCAGCCCGACCTCGTCCCGAACCCGGTCCCGCAGCCGCGCACCGATCTGCACCGGCGTCCCCGACACCCGCCGCAGGCCCGACACGTCGAGGAAGGCCTCGTCGACCGAGAGTGGCTCGACTATCGGTGTGGTGTCGCGGAACACCTCGAAAACCGCCTCGCTGGCCTGCGAATACGCCGACATGCGTGGCGGGACGACGATCGCGTGCGGGCAGAGCGCGCGGGCCTGGCGACCGCCCATCGCCGTGCGCACGCCGTAGGCCTTGGCCTCATAGCTCGCCGCCAGGACGACCCCGCCGCCGACGAGCACGGGCCTGCCCCGCAGGGACGGATCATCGCGCTGCTCGACGGATGCGTAGAACGAGTCGAGGTCAGCGTGCAGAATCGTCGCGCCGGACACGAACATATGTTCGCATCGGGCACCGACAGATCAGTGGGTTTCGCCGTAGATGCTGGTCACCCACACGTGCACGAGGTTGTCGAGGACCCGGTCGTCGGGCAGGGCCGGCTGGTGGCCGATGAACGACGACACCATGACCGCCTCGTTCATCAGGTTCAATGTCGTGGCCAGCTCACGCGCGGGGATCGTCGTCGGGGCCGCCCCGCGGGCACGCTCGGTCTCGATGACGTCGGTGATGTGGTCGATCCACCGCTGCATCGATGTCGCCCACAATTCGCGCGACTCGGTGTCGGTGGTCTTGGCCGCCGTCGCGGCCGCGCACACGGCGCGATGAGCGCCGAACGTCTCGACGAACACATTGATGCCACGCCGCCAGATCATGCGTCGGTCCTCGGGCGGGTGCGCGATCAGGTGCAACAGCGCGGCGTCGGCATCGGCGATGACCCTGCCGAGCAGGCTGTGCAGGACGGCGTCCTTCGAGGAAAAGTAGAAGTAGAAGGTCGGCCGCGAGATCCCGGCGCCCTTGGCAAGGTCGTCGACGGAGATCTCGGCCAGTGGACGCGTTTCGAGCAGCCGCTCGGCGGTCTCCAGGATGGCCAGCTCGCGGTCGTCCCCGGACGGCCGGGCCGACCGGCGTCCGCGGGTCGGTCGGGCTTGGCTCACTGAGGTCACGCCGCTGACTTTACACGGTGTTGAAACTTTCGACAGGGTGTTGACTGGTTCGACACGCTGTTGATAGCTTGACGCCATGACCGAATTTGTCGACGTTGTCATCGTCGGAGCCGGCATCTCCGGCATCAGCGCAGCCTGGCACCTCCAGCAGCAGCGCCCCGGCACGAAGTACGCGATTCTTGAGCGTCGGGACAAGCTTGGCGGTACCTGGGACCTCTTCAAGTACCCCGGTATCCGCTCGGACTCCGACATGTACACCCTCGGGTTCCACTTCAAGCCGTGGGCCACCGATCAGATGATCGCCGACGGTCCTTCGATCTGGAACTACCTGAACGAGGCCGCCAGCGAGAACGGCATCGCGCAGCACGTCCGTTACGGGCACAAGGTCGTCGCCGCGAACTGGTCCGACGAGGACCGCCGGTGGGAGCTCACGATCGAGCGCGACGGCGAAGAGATCCAGCTGAACGCCGGCTTCCTGTGGGCCTGCAGCGGTTACTACAACTACGACCAGGGATTCTCGCCCGAGTTCCCCGGCGCCGACGACTTCGCCGGCACGATCATCCACCCGCAGCACTGGCCCGAAGACCTGGACTACCAGGGCAAGAAGATCGTCGTGATCGGCAGCGGCGCCACCGCGATCACGCTCATTCCCGCGCTGATCGACAACGGCGCCGGCCATGTGACGATGCTGCAGCGCACCCCGACCTACATCGGCTCGCTGCCGGACAAGGACCCGTTCGCCGCGCGCGCCTACCGCCTGCTGCCGGAGAAGACGGCCTACACCGCGGTGCGTTGGAAGGCGATCCTGGCGGCCACCGGGCAGTATCAGCTCGCGCGGGCGCTGCCGAACGTCTTCCGAAAAGCTCTGCGCACCATGGCCGAACGGCGACTGCCCGAGGGCTTCGACTACGACAAGCACTTCGCGCCGGACTACAAGCCCTGGGATCAGCGAGTGTGCCTGGCCCCCAACGGCGACATCTTCAAGGCGATCCGCAAGGGTAAGGCCGACGTCGTCACCGACACCATCGAGCGCTTCACCACCGACGGCATCCTCCTCAGCTCGGGCGAGAAGCTCGACGCCGACATCATCGTCACGGCAACGGGTTTGAACGTCCAGTTCTTCGGCGGGGCGAAAGTGCTGCGCAACGGCGAGCCTCAGGATCTCGCCGATTCCGTGGCCTACCGGGGCATGATGCTGTCCAACGTGCCGAACATGGCGTTCACCTTCGGCTACACCAACGCGTCGTGGACCCTGAAGGCGGACTTGACATCTGAGTATGTCAGCCGGCTGCTCAACTACATGGCCGAAAACGGTTACGACACCGTTGTGCCCCGCGAACCCGGCAGCGACGTCGAGCGGCTTCCGTTCGTCGACCTCACATCGGGATACATCAAGCGAGCGCTCGACCGGCTGCCGAAGTCCGGCTCGAAGGCGCCGTGGCGGCTCAAGCAGAACTACCTCGTCGATCTCCGGGTGATCCGCAACGGAAAGATCGACGGCGACGAGCTCGCATTCACGAAGGCGCGCACGCCGGTAGCGGTGTAGCCCCGCGATTTCAGCCCGCAGCGACGACGACGATTCCGTCGTCGTCGCTGTAGGCGATGTCGCCCGGGGTGAAGACGACGCCGCCGAACTCGACGGCTTCGTCCCGAACTCCCGCACCGGTCTTGGTGCTCTTGCGCGGATTCGTGCCGAGCGCCTTGATTCCGATGTCGAGCGTCCGCAGAGTCGACGCATCACGGACCGCCCCGTTGACGATCAGGCCGGTCCATCCGTTCGAGCGGCCCAGTTCGGCGATCAGGTCGCCGACGAGGGCGGTGTGCACCGAACCGTCGCCGTCGATGACTAGGACCCCGCCGTTGCCCGGTTCGGAGAGCACCGACTTGAGCAGCGCGTTGTCCTGGAAGCACCGCACGGTGGTGATGGGTCCGGCGAACTGGGAGCGTGCGCCGTACTGTCGAAGCTGCAGATCGCAGCTCCGGACATCCGGGCCGATCTCGTCGACCAGGTCTGCGGTGGCGCGAGGCGTGACAGTCATGTGCGTCAAGGACTTTCGATCAGTTGTCGCTGTTGCGCCGAGCGGCGAGCAGGACGACCACCACCGCAAGGACGCCGGTCACGAGTGCTGCGACGAGCGGCAGACGGGACGCCTCGGGCGCGGTGATCGCCACCGGTGCCGGGGACGAGACAGCGTTGCTTGCAGTCGCCACGGTCGTCTTCGCCTGTGCCGCAGCCTCTTTCGCAGCTGACGCAAGATCGGCGTCTGCGGCAGGCGTCGGGGCCTTCTTGGCCGGGGCAGCCTTCTTGGCGGGCGCTGCCTTCTTGGCGGCAGCCTTCTTCGCAGGTGCTTTCTTGGCGGGGGTCTTCTTGGCCGGCGCCGCTTTCTTGGCGGGCGCTGCCTTCTTGGCGGCGGCCTTCTTGGCCGGCGGGGCCGGTGGCGGCACCGGTGGGGTTGCGCTGTCGGGACTTTCGTCAGGCCGATCCGGCTCGTCTGCCATGGCCACCATCATGCCAGGTCGGTGCGAGCCGACCCGGCGGTGTCAGCCGGTGACCGAAAGGGTCGCCGCGGCGGCCAGAGCGGCCGCCATGAGGGACAGTTCGGCGTAGGCACGGGTCCGCGACACGGTGGCGGTGCTGCGGTGTGCGCGTGCCGAGGGCAGCCAGATCTCCCGGTTGCGCCAGGCCAGCACGAGCAGCACCGCCGTGAGCAGGATCTTCGCCGTCAGCACCCGGCCGTAACCCGTCGTGGCGAGCTCGGCGGGCGAAGCCAGCAGCGCCACACCGCCCACGGCGCCACCGGCGAGCAATGCGGCGACCGAGGCGAGCGACAGTTGCGAGAACCTCGGCAGCACCCGCGCCCACTGCCCCCGGTGATCGACGGTGAGAACGAGCGCCGCCAGCACACCGCACCACAGTGCGGCGGCCAGGGCGTGGACGGCGATGGCGACGCCTCCGAACGGGCTGTCGGCCAGGTGTCCGGTCAGCGGATGTCCCATGACGCCGATGCCCGCGCTGCCCGCAACGATCACGGTCACCGGGCCGGACCGACCGGCCAGCGTCGCCGCCGCGCACACGACGGCGGCGGCGATGATCGTCAGAAGACCGGCCCGTCCCACCGCGGTCTGCGTGGCGAAGGCCCACGCGGTTCCCACCCCGAGGTCGGTGGCCGCGGTGCCTGCGGCCTCCGCACCGGCAAGCACCAGGCGCATGAGCTCGGCCACCAGCCACACCGCCGAGGCCGACACCAGTGGCGCCGTGGCGCGTCGGGTGAGCTCGGCCCGGTATCGCGGCCCGTCCAGCATCGGCACCACCGCCAGCCCCACCGTCACCACGGCGGCCGCGTCGGCCACGGCCCGCACCAGTGCCGGGCCCAACATGCTCGCCGGATAGGCCAGGGCCCAGGCCACTACGCACGAGGCCGCGGTGACGAGTGCACCACCCGCCACCGCCCGGCCGTGCGTCACGACCGGCGCCGAACCGCCCAGATGGCGCCCGCCGCCACGATCACCGTGACCCCGGCGACGAACGGCCACACGGGCAGCCCGTCCGCGGGGGCGTTATCGGTCGGCGCGCCAGCAGAGGTGGCCGTGGTCGTCGCCGTGGGTGCCCCTGGCGTCGCCGCCGGCTGGGGGCCCGCCGCGAGCACCTCGTAGGTCCACGCGCCGGTTACCACGTGGCCGTCGGCCGACGTGGCGCGGTAGTTCACGGTGTAGGAGCCTGCCGGTGAGCCGGGCTTCACGGCCACGCTGATGTCGGTGCCGTCGACGGCGGGTTCGCCGTCGCCCCACTGCGCGCCGTCGGGTCCGACGACGGTCATGGCCGCGAACTGCGGCTGCATCGGTTCGTTGAAGGTCGCGCTCACACGTGCCGGCTGTGTCTGCAGGGTCGCGGCATCGGCGGGATCACTGGCGACCAGGGCGGCATGGGCCCAGGCCGTGCCTGCCGCGCCGAGCGCGCCGGAGGCGAGGACGGCAGTCGCGGCCGTGAGGGAGAAAGCGCGCAGCGCGCGCTGAATCGTTGTCATTCGATGGTTGCTTTCTGGGTCGATCGGAGTGTTGGGTCAGCGGCTCTCCGCGACCGGAGGACCCCGATGCGAGATCGACGACGCCAGCACCAGTGCAGCCCGCATGGGCTGGTCCGCAGTCCGTAGCGCGGCAGTCCCGGCCGCGGACACCGGCGGGGGCGCACTCGGCGCCGACGCCCGTATCGCCTGCGACAGTGCCCGGCACAGACGGTCGCCCACACCGATCAGCGACGCGGCCGCAACCGTGGCCCCGACGTGCGCCGCGACCATCGCCCACGGGGGCGCGCCGGTGCCGTGGTGATCTCCGTGCACCGCCAGGACCGCGTGCCCCGCAACCTGTCCTGCTGCGAGAAGCGCTCCCAGGACGCGGGCGTCCCCGGCACGCGCCGACGATGACGCCAGACCCCCGACGGCGCCGGCGATGACGAGCAGTTGGATCGCGGTGACGCCCAGCGGCAGTTCGCCGCCGCCGACGCTGTGCGCCGCCAGCGTGAGCGCTGCCGTCAGCAGGCCCGCCGCCGAACCGCGCAGTCGCGCGGGGGCTTTCGACAAGGGGTCAGACCACGCCGAGACGGGCCATCAGGTCGGCGTCGATGCCGTCGAGCTGCTCGCTGATGGCTGCGTGCGCGGGCCGGCGACGGGGGGAAGGCATGTTCTCCGCCGCGGCGACGGCGGCGGCAAGATCGCTGAGCCGGTCATTCATCGCGCTGACGAACTGCTTGGTCTCGGCGTCCTTGGGCCGCTTGTCGGTCAGCAGGCGCAGCGACTGCTCGGCGCCCGAGATGCGTGCCGACAGCTCGGCGCCGTGCCCCGAGAACTGGCCCAGCTGGGTCAGCGGCACCCCGAGCCGGTCGGCGCGACGCTCGTCGATCAACCCCCGCGCCGCGATGGACGCCCGGTAGACGATCGGCACGGCGACGGGAGCCAGCAAACGGGTGATCGTGAGCACCCTGCGAACTTTCGTGGGGGAGAACAGCTTGCCCTCCCGAACGGCTTTCAGCTGCGTCTCAGCAACTCTGAGAGCGGCGCGGTCACTTTCCCGCTGGGCGCGCAGCTGGGACTTGAGCGCGCGCGTCTGGGCTTTCTGCTCGGCCTTGAACCGTCGGACCTCGTTCTTGGCCGACAGTTTGGCTTCGAGCTTGGCCTTGGCCTTGATGGCGCGAGCTTCGGCCCTGCGGGTCGCGCGGGATTTGCGTCGTTTGAACAGACCCATCCCTGCGGCCTCCCGGTTCGTCTCATCGGCACAGTCCGCCGGGTAACCGGCGGTGACGGTGTCCAACCCTATCGTTACCCGCTCACCAGGGTGGTCCCGCTCCCCGCCGGGCTGCCTGTTTGAGCTTGGCAGCAAACCGCGAACGCGGATTGTGCGAGAATCGACCGGACATCGGGGTGAGACGGCGTCAGTGCGTCGAAGGGTGGGTGACGACGTGGGTTCGCGTGCGCGCATCGCGACAGCGTCCTGCTTTGTGGCCACCGGACTGCTGGTCGGCGGCCTCGGCACCGCAACCGCCTTCGCAGATCCCGGGCCGGCCACCGGCGAAGAAAGCGCGCCGAGCGAGGGCAGGCACACCAGCAAGCGTCACCGTCCCCCACGGGCGGAGGACGCCGGCGGCGACCCCGCCCCGGCGCCGAAAGGCGACGACGATCCCCCCGGCAAGGTCGACGACCCCGTCGACGAGGCGGACGAGCCGCCGCGCCCGCCCTGCTGCGAGGAGGGCGAGGAAGACTGTGGGCCCCCGTGGCCCTGGCCGTGGCCGGAGACGCCCGAGGTGCCGCCGCCACCGGAGGACAACGACAGCGACCGACCGCCCGTAGGCGTGCCCCCGAGCATTCCGGGAGCACCGGCGGCCGGCGGGGCGGGGCGCCCGGACGTGATCGACATCGTGCCGGGGATCGAGATCGCGTCGACGGACGTGCGCGCCGCGCCGGTCAGCGTGCCCGTCTTCGTCCCCGCACCGATCGGTGCGCCACCCGTCGCGGTGCCGGCCGTCGGGCCGGGTGCCGGTCCCGCAGGCGCCGGGCCTGCGTCGGGGCTCCCCGGGGCCGCGGCCCCCGCAGCGCCGCGTCCGATCGGCGCGGCGCCCCAGCAGGCACGTGAACCGTTTCCGGCGTCGGTGGGTGGTGGCGCCACGATGCCGGCGTCGGGCAGTCGCGTCGGCTACGGCGAATACCTGCGCTCGGCGGGTATCTCTCAGATCGCTGCGCTGGCCCTGCCCGGGCTGGCGGGGATCCTGGTCCTCACCGGTGCGGGCGGACTGCTGGGATACCGCCAGGCCAAAGCCGGACATGGTGTGCGCAGCAGTGGAATTGCGCGATTCATGAACTGAGGAGAACGCTCACCCGTGACGGAAGAGCAGCGCATAGTTGTCGATATCGAGAGGGGGAAACATGCCAGCGAGCCGCAGTGTCACACGCGCGGTCAGCGAGGTGCTCGATCTGGCTCCACGACGGGGTGAGGTGTCGCTGCCCCGGCTGGTCGAAGCCGTCAGCGAAAGCCGCGGCCGGGCCATCGAGCTCGCGACTGCCGAACTACCGCCCGGGGTGTGCGGTCAGTGGCGGCAGTACGCGGACCGGGACGTCTTCCTGATCCAGCAGGGTCTGCCGGCCTGGGACCGCACGCTCGCCCACGAACTGGGCCACCTCGTCCTCGGGCACGAGGGGATCCCCGTCGTCCAGGCGGCCAGGGACAGCACCGAGCTCGCCAGCTCCGAGCTGATCGGGTACATGCTCAACCAGCGCACCGGATGCATGGGCCCCAGCGGCGAGGACGCCGAGCAGGAAGCCGAGGACTTCGCGGCGCTGCTGATCTATCGGCTGGGACGCCTGCCGTCGGACCGCTCGTCGATCGTGCAGGTTCGCCTCGGAGAGGCATTTGGTTGATCATCTGGGTGATCGCCGGTCTTCTCGGATTGGCCACCGGCCTCCGCATCGGTTGGGCCCTGGTCAACAAGCAGTCGCTGGTGAGCACCGCCATGATCCTCGCGTTGGGCAGCCTCGGCGTTGTCGCGGCCCTCAACTGGGAGCCTCTGACCCTGCTCATCGACACTCTGCTGCGCTGGCCGAACATCTCGATGGGCCTGAGTCAGGTCGCGCTGATCGCTTGTGCGGCAGGCAGTTGCGTGATGATCACGACCGTCTCCTCCATCCGCACCCCGGCTGCTGCGAGGAAGATCGCCCTCGCCCAGTACGGTGTCGCCGCGGTGATCGCCGGCATCAGCATGACGATCTTCCTGATGGCGGGTCAGCAGCCCGAGATGTCACCCGAGGAGTACCTGAGGCGCAACCTCAACTCCGGCGGTAACACGCTGCCGTGGCTGATTCCGCTTCTGTACGTGCTGATGGCGTTGAGCCTCGTCGCCTGGGCCGGCCTGCGGCACTCCAACCGGACTCGGCGCGGCCGCGCGCTGTTCGTGTTCACGGTCGGCATCGTGCTGATCGTGCTGGCGCTGGCCTTCATCCTGCTGCGGGTGGCGGGCACCAAGGGCCTCGTCGGCGTCGGGGCGGCCGCCACGCTGCTGGGGTGCGCGATGCTCGTGGTGGCGGCCGGGTCACTGTTGCCGAGCCTGGAGGACTGGTTCGGTGCGCGCAAGGAACTGCGCACCATAGCGCCGCTGCTCGAGGAGCTGGGGCGCCGGCACCCCGACGTGGGGATCGGTGTGCGCCCTCGGGGCCCGCTGGTGTTCCGCGTCGCCGAGCGGATGTCACTGATCTCCGACGCGCTGTTCCTGGAGGCCACCGCCGCCGACGGCGCCCTGCGTCCGGTCGATACCGCGGGCGCCGACGTCAGCGATCTGGACGAACTCCTCGAACGGTCCGAACTCGAAGCGCCGGACGTGTCACCGATCGAGCAGGCCGCCGCGGTGGCCGCGTGGATCCACGAGGGCCACGACGGGGTCGCCGGAGACGGACGGGACAAGTTTCCCGGCCTGGCGTGGCTGCGCCAGCCATCGACCTACTCGGACCGGGAATGGATTCTCGAGATCTCCCGCCAATACCGACAGCTCAGCGGGGTTTGACACCCGTCACCGAGCGT
Organism: Mycobacterium bulgaricum; assembly: GCF_041287165.2. Lineage (NCBI taxonomy): Bacteria > Bacillati > Actinomycetota > Actinomycetes > Mycobacteriales > Mycobacteriaceae > Mycobacterium > Mycobacterium bulgaricum. Next base: position 347,715 of record NZ_JBGGKV020000001.1, read on the forward strand.
GCCGGCGCGGATGCGTTGCCGACCGATTCGCCGGCACCCGCACCGGGCTAATCGTCGAGGTTTTCGCGGCGACGCAGTTCATCGACCTTCTGAACGATGTCCTGCTTGGCTTCCGCCGACAACCCGACCGTGCGTGCCGCAATTCGGCGAACGCCTTCATCGCGCATTCCGGCGAGCAGCGTCAGCTCCTTGTCGAGCTTCTCGTAGTACTCGTCGTCGGTGAAGTAGGCGGGTTTGATGCGGAAGAAGTTGGCAAGCGCCGCCATCGTTGCCACGGACGGATTGGTACGGTTGCCGGAACGCAGCTGGGACAGGTACGGCGCCGACATGGTGACACCCTCCGCCTTGAGTGCTGCGATCACCTCCGCAGAGGTGTGCGGCCCACGTCCGGGCGGGTAAACGGTGTCGAACAGCCGATTGAGGCGAGCGGCAAACGTGTTGCTCATCGTTGTGACCTCCACATACAGGCGAGCGGGTTCATAGGGCGGCGTATTTGCTGATCATCGTAGCGACAGTTGTGGCCACAACCAAGTGCAAACCGCGTAAAAGTCAACCAGGATCACGTTGCAGTGCTCCGCCGTCGACTCCGGTGCAACGCATAACCGCACCTGGCACCGCCATCGTACGGTGCGGCTAAGCAAATAATAACGGCACCGTAGTAACGGTAATCACGCCTCTTTTGCAGCCGCAGTCACACAAGCCCCTCTACTTTTCTCGGGCAACTCTCAGGTCTTTGACTCCGCAAGGCTTCATGGGTTTGCTGGCAGCGCATTGTTAGCCAATGCTCAGATGATCGGCAGGGGCATTCCGTGCCACGTGAGACTGCAAACTCGAGCAAGCACGCCGAGGAGGGCAGGTGATGAAACTGTCAGTAGCCAGTGGCAGGACAGAGAGTGTCGGGCTCAGGCGGCGAGGAGCATGGCGAGTATTGCGGTGTCGGGGTGACTGATCGGGTCGACGCCGACGCGACTCACCATGGACGTCACGGTGCCGTCCGACTCGGCCTCCACCCAGGCCGCCCGGTGTTCGAGCCCCAGGTGCGGCAGCCCGGGTAGCAGAACGCATCCGGAGGCCGCCCCACTGCACTCGGGAAGCGACGGCATGGTCTCCGACGGCGGGTGCAGCATCATCAGCGCCGGAGGCTGGTGGTCGGCGAAGTGACCCGGCGGCACCGCCGTGTCGCCGACCACGGTTCCCTCGGCGAGCACCAGGCCGACCGTTCCGGGTGCCGGCTGCTCCGGCAGTTCTTCCCGGGCGCCGAAGATGGTGGTGGTCGACAACAGACCCGGCAGGGATGCGACCCGGACGGCCACCATGAGCAGCTGCGCCCACTCCTTTGTGGAGTCCGGCCACCTGCCCGACACCACGAACCCCTTGAGGGACCCCTGCGAATGAAACGGGGCGATCTCGATCGCCCGCCCGGACCCGAAATCCATGTCTCAGAATGCGACAGGGACGCGTTGGGGCGCAACAGGACACCGTTGCCGGCAGGTAACAATAGGGCCACCGTTGCCGGCAGGTAACAAATAAGCCACCGTTGCCGGCAGGTAACAATAAAGCCACCGTTGCCGGCAGGTGACAAACGAAACCCGGCTCGGTCGCGGGGACCGAGCCGGGAATGGGTTCGTACAGACGACGCGGTGCGTCAGGCGGGCGGGTAGACGCCCATCTGCTTGCCCTTGTCGGTCTGCCAGAAGATGTCGGAGATCTCGTCGATCGTCTTGAGCAGCTTCTCGGCGACGGCCGCGTCGAGCGACTTCTTCACATCGCCCGCGCCGTGGACGCCGTCCCAGAACAGCTGGTGCAGGTTCGGGAACTGCTCGAAGTGGTCTTTGGTGAAGAAATCGGCCCACAGGACCATCAGGTGGTGCTTGACCTCTTCGGCCTGACGCTCCTTGATGATGATCGCGCGGGTCTTGAAGTGCTCGTCGTCGGAATCGTGGTACTTCTGAATCGTCTTGAGGCAGGACAGCGCCTCGATCTTGGCCTGCGCGGGATCGTAGACGCCGCAGTACAGATCGCAGTGTGCGTGAGCGGGTGTGGCTTCGGAGAACACGGAGTCGAAGAGTCGATGCAGCATGTGCCCTAACTTACCCTTAGGCCATGCGGCGTAACCATGGGCCGTCCCGGTGGTTCGGCAGCGGATTGGTGCGCCGCTTCGTCGTCGTCGAGGACTCGATGCGTCCGGCCCTGCTGCCCGGTGACGGGCTGCTCGCGGTGCGGGGCGGGACCCCGAAACAAGGTCAGCTGCGGGTGTTTCCCGACCCGCTGCTCTCGACGCGCTACCTGATCAAACGTGTCGGGGGAGTGCGCGAAACCCCTTCGGGCACAACCTTCGAGGCGCTGTCCGACAACGCCGGCGCGCCGGGGGTGACGGATTCGCGGGAGTTCGGCTGGGTACCTGCGGCGGGTTCCTACCGGGTCCTCTGGACCGCGCGGAAGACGTAAGCCCGGGGTCAGTACAGGACGATGAGGGCGAGGATGCCGAGCAGGACCAGCGCGATGAGTCCGGCACGCAGGCATGCCATGAGCTGGCTGCGGGTGTAGGCGCGCGCAGAGGACTGCCATTCCGAAGGCGGAAACGCGGATCCCGACCCCATCGACGACGACGCCATCAGATGCTCCTCACCTGCACGCTCTGATACCTCCCCCGAACGGCATACGGTTCCCGCCAGTTCAGTGACATCAGTCACAGAACACTCATGTGACGGCGATCATAACGCCTCATGTTCGCTGCCGAGAAATCGGACGCGATCGCGGTGCTAAGGCACCGAAATGCTTAGACCGGCGAGCGATTTCGCTCTGAGCAGATCCGGGCTTGTTGATCGCGGCCAGGGTGTCGACGCGGTTATCCACAATGTTGACAGGTGTTCACTGCGACTGACTGCACCGCAGCGATCGTCCGCCCGGGGGCGACCTGTGGATGAATCTGTGGAAACTGTGGATAGCGGCGGGAAGTCGTCGGTATTGCTGCTGGTGCGTCGTCGCCGGGCCGTGTCAGCATGTGGTCATGGATGACACCGACGTGCCACAGGTGGCGATCGGCGACGTTCCGACGAACTTCGACGCCGGCGACGGAACCACGGTCCTTCTCGATGTCCGTGAAGACGACGAGTGGCAGCGGGGTCATGCGCCGGGCGCCCAGCACATCCCGATGGGGGATGTGCCGGCGCGGCTGGCGGAGATCGACACCGAGGCTCAGCTGTTCGTCGTCTGCCACGCGGGCGGGCGGTCGCAGCGGGTCGCGCAGTACCTGGCCCGCAACGGCTACGAGCCGGTGAACGTGACCGGCGGGATGCTCGCCTGGGCCGGAGCGGGACGTCCCGTCGTGACCGACGACGGAGGCCCCGGGACGGTCTGACCTACCCTGTTCTCGTGAGGCTGGTCCGATGATCCAAGTGTGTTCCCAGTGCGGGACGCGGTGGAACGTGCGCGACCGTCAGCGGGTGTGGTGCCCTCGCTGTCGCGGCACCCTGCTCGCGCCGTCGGGGCACGCGCCGGGGCAGGGCTGGGATCAGAGGCAGCCGCCGCCGCAACAGCAGGGTGGCGGACGTCAGGGTCCGCCGTTGCCGTCGGGATATCGATGGGTCGCCGTTCGTCCGGGTGCGCCTCCGCATCCGCGGAGAGGCCGGCGCGACCTGGGCCCGACCCCGCGCTACCAGAGCATCCCGCGATGGGGCCTGGTCGAGCATTTCGAGGGCCCGGCAGAGCAGGCGGTTGAGCGTAAGGGGCCGTCACCGAAGGGCGTTCAGACCACGGTGATGCTGACCGTGGCGGTGTTGGGCGCCGCAGCGTTCGTCCACGTGGTGCGCTACATCCTGCTGATCATCAACCGCAGTGTCCTGCTCAACCCGTGGGTGGCCGCCATCGCAACCTGGGGCGGTGTAGCGATCAGCGTCGTTGCGGTGTTCATGGTGGTGGCCAGCGCCCTCGTGCTGACCAACTGGCTGATCGCACGTCGCGCGGCGGCGTTCGCGCATCAGGGCAGACCGGACCCGAGATCGGTCTGGGAGCTGCGCGCCGGGGCGCTGACCCCGTTCGCCAACCTGCTGTTCGCCCCGGTCTACGTCATCGAGCTCGCCGACACCGAGGGCAGGGAGCGCTGGCTGCACCGGCCGATCATGGTGTGGTGGGTGGTCTGGGTGGCCAGCACCGCCGTCTCGGTGTTCTCGATCGCCACGAGCTTCACCTCCGACCCGCAAGGCATCGCCAACAACACCGTCGTGACGATCGTCGCCTACCTCTTCGCGGCCGCGGCGCTGCTTCTCGTCGCGCAGGTGTTCCTGGGCTTCGAACGTCAGCCCGTCGAACGGCCGTCGCGGCGCTGGGTGATGGTCGGAGCGGTCGACGAGAAATCCGACGAACCCGCGCGTGCAGTTGAGCCGGACGGGGAGAACCCGGCAGCATAGCCCTATGAGCTCCGGCGAGACGTTCGGCGGTCATCCCTTCGTGGTCGCCCACCGAGGTGCCTCAGCCGACCTGCCCGAGCACACGCTGGCGGCCTACGAACGGGCCCTCGAAGAGGGCGCTGACGCCGTCGAGTGCGATGTCCGGCTGACCCGCGACGGCCATCTCGTCTGCGTGCACGACCGCAGGCTGGATCGCACGTCGTCTGGAACGGGCCTGGTCAGCGAGATGACGCTGGCGCAGCTGAAGGAGCTCGATTACGGCTCCTGGCATCCGAGCTGGCGCGAGGACGGCAGCCAGGGCGACACCGGACTGCTTACGCTCGACGACCTGGTCTCGCTGGTTCTGGACTGGAACAAGCCGGTGAAGATGTTCATCGAGACCAAGCACCCGGTCCGCTATGGCGCTTTGGTGGAGAGCAAGGTGCTCGCGCTGCTGCACCGATACGGCATCGCCTCGCCGGCGTCGGCGGACCTGTCACGGGCGGTGGTGATGTCGTTCTCGGCGGCTGCCGTCTGGCGGATCCGCAGGGCCGCTCCGTTGCTGCCGACCGTGCTGCTCGGTGAGACGTCGCGGTATCTGGGCGGCAGCGCCGCGACAACGGTCGGCGCGACTGCTGTCGGGCCGTCGATCGCGACGCTGCGGGAACATCCCGAGCTGGTGGATCGTGCGGCCGCGCAGGGCCGCGCCCTGTACTGCTGGACGGTCGATCACTACGAGGACGTGCAGTACTGCAGGGACCTCGGGGTGGCCTGGATAGCGACGAATCATCCGGGCCGCACCAAGGCCTGGCTGCAGAACGGTCTGACCGGCGCGGGGCGCGACTAGTCGGTGCGCACCGTCTCCAGCCGTCTCTAGAGGGCGCCGCCTGCCGCCGTGGGGGCCGACGGGTCAGCTGAAGGCGCCGAGATCTCGCGGGCCACAAAGTCTTCGAGATGGAACAGGTCGGCGCCCGCACGCTCGGCGATCCGCACCAGCGTGGTCATCTGGGCGACCTCTTCGACCTGCTCTTTGAGGAACCACTGGATGAACTGCTCGCCCAGGTAGTCGCCCTCGTCGCGGGCGGTGGCCGCCAGGCGGCTGATCTGTTCGGTCACCGACCGCTCCAGCTCCAGCGCGAGGGCGATCGCGTCGCGGGGCGTCTCGAAGCTGTTGCGCACCGGATCCACGGCGGGGATCTCGGCGGGGACGTCGCGATCGATGAGGTAGCGCACCAGCATCATCGCGTGATTGCGCTCTTCGACCGACTGGCGATAGAAGAACGAGGCCAGCTGGGGGAGGTCCGCGCCGTCGAAGTACACCGCGATCGCGAGATACTGCTGCGATGCTCCGAGTTCGCTGCGCACCTGGTCGTTGAGCAGGCCGTGAAACTTGGTATCGGTGGAGTCGAGCGGCGATGAGATGGTCATGTACCCAGAATATGGCAGCTCAGAGGGCATTGTCATCGAAGGTGAACCTTAGCGAGGGGAGCGTACCCTTAGTAGGGAACCCAGTGTGACCCGCGCTACATCGTTTGCTGAGGCTACGGGTTGGCGGCGTCGAGGACGTCCTGGGGGATCGGTGCGTCGGAGTTCAGTGCGGTGAACAGCCGGCCCGCCGCGTCGCTGTCCCATTCGACGATCGATCCGGAGCCGTTCTCGGCGAAGTCGCCGATCGGGACCGTGATCGTGGTGAGGTCGCCCCGCAGGGCCCAGCCGAGGCGGGCCAGGTCCCAGATGTGGTCGCCTTCGTTGACCGTCAGGGTGTCCGAGGCGGCACGGGCCATCGGGTACCACCTCAGCGGGTTGAGCAGGACCGAGGGGCTGGAGGCGCGCTCCACCAGTGCCGACATGAACAGACGCTGGTTCACCATGCGGTCGAGGTCGGCGCGGGGGGTGGCGCGGGAGCGGACGAAGCCCAGGGCGTTGCGGCCGTCGAGTTCCTGGCAGCCGGCGGGCAGGTCGATACCGGCGAGCGGATCGTTGATCGGCTCGGCGGGACACATCCATACACCACCGACCGCGTCGACGAGACCGGCGAATCCGCCGAAGCCGATCTCGGCGTAGTGATCGACGCGCAGCCCGGTGGCCAGTTCCACGGTCCTGGCCAGCAGCTGCGGGCCACCGACCGAGAATGCCGCGTTGATTTTGTCGTTTCCGTACTCCGGGATCGGCACGTAGGAATCGCGCGGGATCGACACCATGGTCGCAGCGGTGCCGGATCCCAGGCCGGGTAGATGCACCAGAAGGATCGTGTCGGTGCGACTGGCGCCCAGGTCGCCGCCGGTGGTCAGTTCCGCCTGCTGCTCCGGGGTCAGGTCCTGCCGTCCGTCGGAGCCGACCAGCAGCCACGTCGTGCCGCGCCCCTGCGCGGGGCGGTCGGAGTAGTCGGTCAGCGCCGGAATGCGGGTGAGTGACGAATCGACCCAGACGCCCAGGGCCACGCCCGCGACGAACAGCATCAGCAGGCAGACCAGCGCGATGCGGAACCAGCGGCGCGCGCGCCGGGGTTTTTTCCTCGCGACAGGCGGCGGAGGTGGGGCGGGCCTACCCGGAGCCGGCCGCGGTGGGGCGGGTCGTGGTGGGGCGGGTCGCGGTGGGGCGGACCGGCGCGGCGGCGGCGCGGGTGGTGGCTGTGCGGACCGGCGCGGCGGCGGCGGTGGTGGCGCGGGCCTGCGCTGCGGCGTCGGCGGATTGGGCGGCCACTGATTCGGCGGCGGCGGCCGGTAGTTCGGGTCGCGTCGGATCACCTGCGACGGCTCGCGACGGCCCGGGTTTCCGCGCGGAGGCGGTGGCGGAACCGGCCCCGGGACAGGCGGCCGCTTGTCGGTCACCATAAGAATGTACGTGCGTCAGTGCAGCCAGCCGAGTCGCCCCGCCAGCAGCGAGTAGCCGACGAACGCCACCACGTCGATCAGTGTGTGCGCGATGATCAGCGGCCACAGCCTGCCGGTGCGCTGCCAGACGTACCCGAAGACGAGCCCCATCGCGATGTTGCCCAGCCCCGCGCCGAACCCCTGGTAGAGGTGATAGGCGCCGCGCAGCAGGCTCGAGATCACCAGTGCCGGCCATGGATTGACCTTCAGCTGGCGCAGTCGCGTCAGCAGGAAGCCGACGACGATGACCTCTTCGGCCCAGCCGTTGCCGAATGCGAGCAGCAGCAGCACCGGGATGCGCCACCAGGTGTCGTTGAGTTCGGCTGGCTCGACGGACGCGTTGACTCCGATGATCCTGGCTATCTGGTAGAGCGCGAGCCCCGGGATGCCGATCAGCATCGCCAGCCCGACACCGCCGAGAACGTCCTGGCGCCAACGGATCCGGGCGAGGCCGATGCGTTGGGGGCCGTCTCCGCCGCGCCATAGCAGGTAGACGGCGAGCAGACCCCACGCCAGCAGCTGGAACAGGCTGGCCAGGTTGAGGCCGAGGTCGATCGCGTCGAACGGCGACCGCTTCGGGTTGAGGGCGACGGTCTGTCCGGACAGGCCGAGCAGCACACCCTCGATGAGACGCAGCAGTGCGGTGTAGGCGCTCAGCCCGAACGTGAGGGCCAGGACGACGGCGATCTCGATGCGTAGGGCGCGACGCTGCGCGTCGGTCAGGTCTCCGCTCGGCAGATCTCCGTCGGTCGCGCTCACCGCAGCCACGGTAGCGGCACGCCGGTGACGCGGGTGTTCAGACGCCCCGCGCGCGCAACCCGTTGAGGAAGGGGCACCCCATCAGCACGCGGATGGCCTGGCTCAGGCCGGTCACGTCGTCGACCGGCTTTGCGAACGGAAGCCGCACGTCGTGGTCGCCGTCCTCTCCCTCGACCCGCAGTTGGACGCCGTAGCGGTCCAGGCCCAGCGGCCGTACCCGGCCGCGGCGCAGCGCCGTGGGCAGCCGTGTGGCGAGGCGCTCCACGACGTCGCGGTGCGCGGACTCCATGTGCTGCAACCAGCAGGACTCCATGGCGCAGAACGGATCCGGGCGGGCGCCCAGCAGCGCGCCGAGCGGCACGGACTCGGCGCCTGTCGAGTCGGCGACCACGACCGATTCGATCTCAAGCCGCATAAGGGCATAGCGGGTGTCCCCTTCGCCCTGGGCGGGCCCGGAGTTCACCTGCAGCAGTGCGGGATTGGGGTCGGCGACGGCGATCAGGTCGAGCAGATCGCAAACCTCGCCCGCCGGGACGTCTCGCAGCCTGCCCTGGATCCAGACCAGGGAGCGCACTGGTTCACGGAGAGGCAGCGGTGCGTAGTCGGTCATCTCCAGCACGGCCTGGATGCCGGCGTTGCCCGACGAGACCACCGCCGCAGCCAGCGCGCCGCCTTCCGGAACGGTGATGGCGAACGAACCGTCGTCGAGCAGGTGATGGACCGGAGTGGTTGCCGGATCGAGGCCCTCGACGGCCAGCATCGCGCCGCCGGCACGCGCGCACGCACTCCGGATCCGCTCCGCGGTCGTGGGTGCTGCAGTCAGTGCCGGAGATGCCATCGCGCTACCTTTCGAGTTGGTAAGGTGAGGCTAACTTAACTAGTGATCGATGGGTAGTGCAAGGCTTCCCCGCAGCGGAATGCGATTACCAGGTCAACCGATAGGGTGGTGCGGTGCCCGGCATCGCCTACCTCGGCCCCGAGGGAACGTTCACCGAGGCAGCCCTGCGCGCGCTCGATGCCAACGGCCTCATCCCCTCCGGGGGCGAGTCGATCACCCCCATTCCGACCGAGAGCACGGTCGCGGCGCTCGCCGCGGTCCGTGCGGGCGAGGCGGACTTCGCCTGCGTGCCGATCGAGAACTCCATCGACGGCTCCGTGATCCCGACGCTGGACAGCTTGGCCGACGGGGCGCCGCTGCAGGTGTACGCGGAGCTGACGCTCGACGTGGCCTTCACCATCGCCGTCCGCCCCGGGACCCGCGGCACGGACGTGACGACGATCGCGGCATTCCCGGTGGCGGCCGCCCAGGTCAAGCGGTGGCTCGCCGAGAATCTGCCCAATGCTCAACTGGTTCCTGCCAATTCGAACGCAGCCGCGGCGCAGGACGTCGCGGCCGGCCGCGCCGACGCGGCGGTCAGCACCGCACTGGCCACCGAGCGCTACGGCCTGGACACCCTTGCCGCCGACGTCGTCGACGAAGCCAACGCCCGCACGCGGTTCGTCCTGGTCGGATGCCCCGGTCCGCCGCCGAAATGCACCGGCGCCGACCGGACGTCGGTCGTCCTGCAGCTCGACAATGTCCCCGGGGCGCTCGTCGCCGCGATGACCGAACTGGCCGTCCGCGACATCGACCTGACGCGCATCGAGTCCAGGCCCACCCGGACCGGACTGGGCACGTACATGTTCTTCCTCGACTTCGTCGGGCACATCGACGACGATTCCGTGGCCGAGGCCATGCGGGCGCTGCACCGACGATGCGCCGACGTGCGGTACCTGGGGTCGTGGCCCACCGGCGACGTGGTGGGCGCCGCGCCCCCGCCCTTCGACGAGGCAGCCGCCTGGCTGGACCGCCTCCGGGAGGGGCAACCGTGAGCGGCCGACTGGTACTCGTGCGGCACGGTCAGACGCACGGCAACGTCGATCGCCGTCTCGATACCCGGCCCCCCGGCGCCGAGCTCACCGACCTCGGCCGCGAGCAGTCCACCGCGTTCGCCCGCGGTTTGTCGCGACCCCCGGGGATGATCGCCCACTCGATCGCCACCCGCGCCGTCCAGACGGCGAGCCAGATCGCGGCCGAATTCGGCCCGCCGCATGCCACGCAGGAATTCGAAGGAATCCACGAGGTCCAGGTCGGTGACCTGGAGAACCGCTCCGACGAGGCGGCCCACGACGAGTTCAACGCCGTCTACCGGCGCTGGCACGCGGGCGAACTCGACCTCGCCCTTCCCGGCGGGGAGACCGCCCAGCAGGTTCTCGATCGCTACGTCCCGGTGCTCGATCGGCTCCGGATGCGCTACCTCGACGACGCTGCGTGGCACGACGACATCGTCGTGGTGAGTCACGGCGCGGCGATCAGGCTGGTCTCGGCCGTTCTCGCCGGCGTCGATCACCACTTCGCGATCGACCACCACCTGGCCAACACCGAGTCCGTCGTCCTGGCTCCGATCACCGACGGGCGGTGGAGCTGTGTGCAGTGGGGCAAGCGACTGCCGCCGTTCGGGCCGGAGACTCCGGTGACGACCGGCGCCGACGCGACCGGGTCAGCCGACCCGATGGGTTGAGCCGACCGCCGCCTCGTCGCAGCAGCATCCCACCGCCTGGCAGTCGAGGTGCAACTCATGGTCGTTGTCGGCCACGAAGCAGTCGACCTCGGTGCATTCGACCGCAATGGCGTGAGAGAAGGAATGGTGGATCAGCGCGCCGTGGCAGTGCTCCAAGCCCAGACGGCAGGCGCGGCACTGATTGCTCATGTGCCGTTCATAGCACTGTGTGCCGACAGGTTCGGGTTGCCGCGCGGTGCAGGATCGCCTCAGCCCCAGCCGAGTTCGTGCAGCCGCTCGTCGTCGATGCCGAAGTGGTGGGCGATCTCGTGGATCACGGTGATGGCCACCTCGTCGACCACCTGATCCTCGCTGTCACACATCTCGAGGAGCGCCTCGCGGTAGATCGTGATGGTGTCCGGCAGCGCCCCGGCATACCAGGAATCGCGCTCGGTCAGAGCGACGCCCTCGTACAGCCCGAGAATGTCGGGCTCGTCGGCGTTGCGGTCCGCTACCAGGATCACGACGTTGTCGATCGCCGAAGCCAGCTGCGGCGGAATGAGATCGAGTGCGTCGCCGACCAACTCGTCGAACCGGTGCGGGCTCATCCGCACGGTCACGCGTTACGGCCCCGGCGGTAGCGGCGCGGCAGGCGGAGGCGCGACCGGCGGGGGCGCCGGAGCCGGGGGCGGCGGTGGCAGGAAAGGCGCCGGAGCCGGGGCCGGCGGTGGCGGCGGCAGCTGTTCGGCAGGCGGGGCGCCCGGCGGGGGCGGCGGGCCGTTCATGAACGTGTTGCCCTGTCCCGGAGGTACCTCCGCGGGCGGCGCCTGCTCGGACTGCGTGGGCGCCGTCGTCGGCTGCGGCCCGTGGACGGTCTGCTGCGCGCTGTCATCCGACGACGAAGACGAAGACGAAGACGACGAACTGTCCGACGAGGACGAACTCGACGACGAGCTGCTCGAGGAGCTCTCGGACGACGAATCGGGCACCGGGATCGGCGGGAGGGACAGCCGCTCCTCCGGGATGTCCGGCGGCGGAACCGGCGGCTGTCCGTTGATCATCAGCGGACCCTTGGCCGTGTTCAACAGGGTCGACCAGCCGCCGTTGCCCAGCGTGGCGCCGATGCTGCACGAGACCTGACGGCTGCCCGCCGACCAACTCGGCAGCGACACCGTGCTGTAGATCAGCGTCAAGGTGGTGTCGCGCAGCTTGATCGGCGCCAGGTACGCGTCGGTCATCTTCGTGCACTCGTCCTTGATGAACGTGTCCTGCTCCGTCTCGGGAGGAAGGACGTCAGGGAACTTCAGCGCCAGGTTGACCGCACCCGTGACCTCCATGGCGTGCGGGGCCGCGCAGTCGACGGGGATATCGGTGGGCTGGTTGGTCGCGGGATCGATGCCCAGGCAGGTACCGACGGGCCACACCTTGGACTGGTCGATCTCGGCGACCTTGCCCTCGAACGCGAGCTGCTGGTTGTTCGGACCGGGCAGCTGCAGGCCGCACAGCATGCGCCGCTCGCCCGACTGCCGCCAGGCCTTGTCGCCGGACCACAGCATGCTGACCGTGAAGCGGCTGTTGGGGTCGTAACGCTGACCGAGGTAGCGCTTGACCGCGGCCGAGCACTGTTCCTGGCTGATCTGCTGGATGCGCGCCGGCGACGGCGGTGCGGCGTCCGGGCCGTACTCGCTGCCGGGGAAGGTGCGCATGTCGACGGACTCGGCGACCTCGAACCGGTGCTCGCCCGCGCAGTCCACGATCTCGGCGGCGTCCGGTGTGCGGTCCGGCCAGCTCAGGCAGTCGCCACTCTTGGCGTGGTCGAACGTGTCGTTGCCACGGGGTCCCAGCGATATCGAGTTGGCGGTCAGGCCGCCCGCCGGGTCGGTCTTCGGCAGTGCCGTGATCACACCGGCGATGAGGAGTCCGCCCAGCGCCGTCAGCAACAGCGCACGACGGGTCGCCGAGGATTGCAGGCTCCTCCACCACGGTCCTGGGGCTTGACCCTGGGACGGTCCGGTTGTTTCAGGCATCCGGTCCATTGTGACAGGCGTGTCGGGTGCTGTGACAAGTGATGCAGTTGTAACGTTATGCAGCTGAGCCGCGCCCGGGGCGGACCCCGTAGGGTTGGCGCGTGATCGACCCCAAGGTGCTGCGAGAGAACCCCGACGCCGTGCGCGCATCGCAACGAGCCCGGGGTGAGGATCCCGGACTCGTCGACGCCCTCACCGAGGCCGATGCGGCCCGGCGCGCGGCGATCTCGGCCGCCGACAACCTGCGCGCTGAGCAGAAGGCGGCCAGCAAGCTGGTCGGCAAGGCCTCCCCCGAGGAGCGGCCCGGGCTGCTGGCCGCGGCCAAGGACCTCGCGGAGAAGGTGAAGGCCGCAGAGGCCGCCCAGAGCGATGCCGAGAGCGCGTACACCGCAGCACACACGGCCATCTCGAACGTCATCATCGACGGGGTCCCGGCCGGGGGCGAGGACGACTTCGTGGTCTTCGACACCGTCGGGACGCCGCCCGAGCTCGACGATCCCAAGGACCATCTCGAGCTCGGCGAGGCGCTGGGCCTCATCGACATGGAGCGCGGCGCCAAGGTCTCGGGGTCACGGTTCTACTTCCTGACGGGGTTCGGCGCCCTTCTTCAGCTGGGTCTGTTCCAGCTCGCGGTGCGCACCGCCACCGAGAACGGGTTCACGCTCGTCATCCCGCCGGTCCTGGTGCGGCCCGAGATCATGCGCGGCACCGGATTCCTCGGGGCGCACGCCGACGAGATCTACCACCTCGACGAGGACGACCTCTACCTCGTCGGCACGTCCGAGGTGCCGCTGGCGGGCTATCACTCCGACGAGATCCTCGATTTGTCCGCGGGACCGTTGCGTTACGCCGGCTGGTCGTCGTGCTTCCGCCGCGAAGCGGGCAGCTACGGCAAGGACACTCGCGGCATCATCCGGGTGCATCAGTTCGACAAGGTCGAGGGTTTCGTCTACTGCAGGCCCGAGGACGCCGAGGCCGAACACGAGCGGCTGCTCGGCTGGCAGCGTCAGATGCTCGCCCACATCGAGGTGCCCTACCGGGTGATCGACATCGCCGCGGGCGACCTCGGTTCCTCGGCGGCCCGCAAGTACGACTGCGAGGCGTGGGTGCCGACGCAGCAGACCTACCGCGAGCTGACCTCCACGTCGAACTGCACGACGTTCCAGGCGCGGCGGCTCGCCGTGCGCTACCGCGACGAGAACGGCAAGCCCCAGACGGCGGCGACGCTCAACGGCACGCTCGCCACCACACGCTGGCTGGTCGCGATCCTGGAGAACCATCAGCAGCCCGACGGCAGCGTGCGGATCCCCGACGCGCTGGTGCCCTACGTCGGCGTGGACGTGCTCACGCCCAAAAGCTAACGGGCGTCCAGGAATTCGTCGAGCAGCTGGACGAACTGCTCGGGATGCACCGGGGTACACGCCGGGTTGGGCGTGCTACCGATGTCGATGGTCACCAGTGTCGACTTGAGGGGGCGCCGGACGTCCAGCGGCATCCATCGGCGCGGGTCGGTGCTGCCCCACAGCCGGAAACGCTCCATCACGAGTCCGAGTGCGGTGGCCCGATACCCGCGGATGTCGCGCAACGGGATGATCTTCGACGTGCCCGACGGAAAGTGGTAGCGCCGCAACGTGAGTGCTTCCCGATCCAGTTGGATCAGTCCGTCGTCATAGTATTGCTTCGTCGGGTTCGCCATGTCACTCCACTTTGGTCGAGCGCAATTCGTGGCCCTTCGTGGTCAGGCATCTGCCGTTGTTCAGGTTCCACTGCCAGCCGTGCAGATTGCACGTCAGCGTGGAGCCCTCCACGACACCGAACTTCGACAGATCGGCCTTCAGGTGCGGGCATCGTCGCTGAATCTCCCAGCCGTCCAGCGTGATCGACGCGCTGTCGTCGTGCGCCTCGGCGAACCAGCCGTCGGCGTAGGCGATCCGCTCGTCGGTGAGGCACTTGAAGAACGTGTAGAGGTATTCGTTGTAGCCGCCGACGCGCCACGCGGTGAACCGCGTGGACAAGAAGATCGTGTTGACCCAGTCCGGCTCGTTGTCGCGCAGCACCGTGCGTACCAGCTCGGGCGCGATGCCGAAGCCATATCGGAACTTTTCGTCCGGAATCGCTTCGCGCACTGCACGTTTCGGAAAGTCGAGGACCACCGTTTCGGAGCCCAGGCGCAGTTCGACGGGATAGCCGATGCCGTCGCAGATCTGGTCCGACTGGAGCATGATCGGCTCGAACAGTTCCCGCAGCGGCTCCAGCAGCGGCTCGCCCGCAGCGGGCGCCCACGTGGCTTTCTCGGCAGCGAGAACCGGTGCCATCCGCTCGGCGAAGTCTGCGATGTAGGCGGCCTTGCCGGTCGTGAAGATGGCCTCGACATCATCGTCGGCAATTGGGTGCGTGAGGGAGTTCAGTTGCGAGCCCGCGAAATCCGCGGTCGAGCCGGGGATCATCAACAGACCCCCGTCGTGGCCATTGCGACGCATCTGATCCAGGAACACCATCTGATCGGGGAAGATGTTGGCCGGGTCGCCATGGTCGTCGTTGAGGTCGCGCAACTGCGGATCCAGAAAGCAGGGAGGTCCGGCCGACGGGACCACCCACGTCGCGCCCACCTGCGCGATGTACTGCCTGCACCGGTCCATCTGGCGCTGCCGTTTCTGGGTTCCGAACGCCTCCTTGGCGCGGGCGGGCATGTCGTAGACCATCGGGTACCAGATGGCGCCCGAGTACTGCAGCATGTGCACGTCGACCTGTCCGAAGTCGGCATGCACCATGTCGAGATCGACCGGCCGCGCATCGTTCATGTTGAAGGCGACCGTTTCTCCGTCGTCGACGACCAGACCGGAGTCGCCGATCGGGCCGTCGGCCGGGGCGCGCAGCGCGATGATCATCACGTCGAGATCGCCCTTGGGGCCGCTGACGCGATGCTTCACCGAGTCCGTGGTCTCGAAGAACGTGTGGAAGCCCAGCTTCTCCAGCTCGCGCCGCAGATCGGGCACGGGATAGTCCGGCAGCAGGACGACAGCGTCCTTGTTCACGTACTCGGTGAGGTGCTTCGGGTCGAAATGATCTTTGTGCAGGTGCGAGACGTACAGGTAGTCGACGTCGCCGAGGGCCGCCCAATCGAGCTGGGTGTTGTCCGGGAAGGGGAACCACGACGCGAAGTAGGCGGGGTTCACCCACGGGTCGCACAAGATGCTCCCGGCCTTGGTGGCGAGGTGGAAGCCGGCGTGCCCGACACTCGTGACCTGCACAGATATCCCTTCCGGACGCGACCTGGAGACTCCGCGCCCGCCGATCAGTTTAGCCGGGCGGTGACTGCTCTTCGCTCCACCGAGCGCGGCAGAACGCGATGCGATCATGCTCGGGAGCACTCATGGCGGCCCTCTGTTTCGCGCGCACTACGCTTGCGGCTGTGGAACCGGTATACGGCACGGCCATCCAGCTAGCCCGGCTGGTCTGGCGATTCCAGGGCCTCAAGTTCACCGTCACCGGGGTCGAGAACCTGCCCCGTACCGGCGGGGCGGTGATCGCGATCAATCACACCAGCTACTTCGACTTCACGTTCGCCGGCCTGCCCACCTATCAACAGCACCTGGGCCGCAAAGTCCGGTTCATGGCGAAGAAAGAAGTCTTCGACCACAAGATCATGGGCCCGCTGATGCGCGGGATGCGCCACATCCCGGTGGACCGGGCCAGCGGTGCGGCATCGTTCGACGAGGCGTGCCGGCGGCTTGCCGCGGGCGAATTCGTCGGCGTCTATCCCGAGGCCACGATCAGCCGCAGCTTCGAGATCAAGGAGTTCAAGTCCGGCGCCGCCCGCATGGCCATCGCAGCCGGTGTGCCCATCGTGCCGCACATCATCTGGGGCGCCCAGCGGGTCTGGACTAAGGGCCACCCCAGGAACATGAAGCGCCCGAAGGTGCCGATCTTCATCTCGGTGGGCCAGCCCATCGAGCCGACTCTGCCGGCGGCCGAGTTGACGACGGTGCTGCATTCACGCATGCAGCATCTCCTCGAAGAGGTGCAGGACGCCTACGGCCCGCATCCGCCGGGAGAGTTCTGGGTGCCGCACCGGATGGGCGGCGGCGCCCCGACGCTCGCCGAGGCCAACCGCATGGACGCCGAGGAGGCCCAGCAGAAGGCCGCACGCCGCGAGGCGCCGGAATAGCCGTATGGAACCGGTCTTCCGTGCGCTGGAAATCACGGCGAAGTCGTTGGTGAAAGCTACCGGGACGAAGATCACCTTCCGCGGGCTGGAGAACGTGCCGACCAGCGGCGGGGCCGTCGTCGCGATCAACCACACCGGCTACGTCGACTTCCTCCCCGCTGCGCTGGCCGCCACCAAGCGGGGACGCCGGATGCGATTCATGATCAAGGCCGAGATGCAGGACGTGCTGGTGGTCGGCTGGCTCATCAAACACACGGGGACGATTCCGGTGGACCGCACGGCAGGTGCGAGCGCATACGCCGCCGCGGTGGACTCGCTGCGGCGCGGGAATCTCGTGGGCGTGTATCCGGAGGCCACCATCAGCCGCAGTTTCGAACTCAAGGAGTTCAAGACGGGCGCGGTCCGCATGGCGCGGGAAGCCGGGGTGCCGATCGTGCCGCTCATCGTGTGGGGAGCCCATCGGCTGTGGACCAAGGACCACCCGAAAGCGCTGGGCCGCAAGAAGTTTCCGGTCACCGTCGCGGTGGGCTCGCCGATCGGTGCTGACGGTGACGCCACCGCCGCGTTGCGTGCCTCGATGACGCAGTTGCTGCACGACGCGCAGGCGGGGTACGAGCAACCGCCGGGCGAATACTGGCTGCCCCGCCGCCTCGGTGGGAGCGCCCCGACGCCCGAGGAGGCCAGAGTGATGGAGGTGGCCGAGTTGGCTGAACGTGCGCGCAGGCGGGAAGAGCGCCGATGACGCCGCTGCTCGTCGCCACCGATGTGGATGGCACGCTTCTCGATGACAACGAGACTGTCAGCCCCAGAACGCGTTCCGCGGTGCGCGCGGTCGTCGACGCGGGGGCGCAGTTCGTGCTCGCCACCGGCCGCCCACCGCGCTGGGTCCAGCCCGTGGTCGATCAGCTGGGCTTCGCGCCGATGGCGGTGTGCGCCAACGGTGCCGTGATCTACGACCCGTCGGCAGATCGGATCGTCTCGGCGCGCACGCTGTCGGCGGATGTGCTCGGGGAACTCGCCGAGATCGCGACCAGGGTGATCCCCGGTGCGGGCCTGGCCGTCGAGCGGGTGGGCCGAAGCGCCCACGACGCCGCCACCCCGCAGTTCGTCAGCTCCCCGGGCTACGAGCACGCGTGGCTGAACCCCGACAACACCGAGGTGTCCATCGAGGACCTCCTGAGCGCACCAGCGGTCAAGCTGCTGATCCGGAAGGCAGGCGCGCGCAGCGCTGACATGGCTGCCGCGTTGGCCGACCACATCGGCATCGAGGGCGACATCACCTACTCGACCAACAACGGTCTGATCGAGATCGTGCCGCTCGGCATCAGCAAGGCGACGGGCATCGACGAGCTGGCTCGGCCGCAGGGCATCGAGGCTGCCGACGTCGTGACGTTCGGGGACATGCCCAACGACGTGCCGATGCTGGGGTGGGCCGGCCTCGGCGTGGCGATGGGAAATGCGCATCCCGACGCCGTCGCCGCCGCCGACGAGGTGACGGCGACCAACGCCGAGGACGGCGTGGCTCAAGTCCTCGAACGGTGGTGGCTGTAGCACCCCTTTCTCAGCAACTTCGCAGCAATAACCCTGGCCTGACGTACTTGTAGGTTTGCTCACTGTCATGATGGTGGGCGTGGGGGGTGGGTACGGCTCCACGGCGAGGCCCGTTCCTGCCGTGGACGAATTTCTTGTCGCGATGCGGCGGCAGCCGGTCGGGCTGCTGATCGAGGGCGAAGCCGGGATCGGCAAGACGACGCTGTGGGGCAGCGTCGTCGACCGCGCCACCGGCGCCGGTGTGCAGGTGCTGTCCGCGCGCACCGCCCAGGCTGAGCACGGACCGGCGCACGCGGCGATCGCCGATCTCTTCGAGAAGGTCGATGCCCGCGTGCTCGCCGGCCTCCCGGACATGCAGCGCCTGGCCGCCGACCGGGTGATGCTGCGCGACCTGACCGCGGGCCGGCCGACGGACGAACGGGTGACCGCGGCGGCACTGCTGGGCGCGGTGCACGCGATGTGCTCGGACGCGCCGGTGCTCATCGCGATCGACGACGTCCAGTGGCTCGACCCCTCCAGCGTGGCGGTCCTGGCGTTTGTCACGCGACGCCTCAAGGGCCCCGTCGGCGTGGTGGTCACGGAACGGTCGGGCGGCGAGGTCGGAGAGTCCGCCGCATCGTGGTTGCAGGTGGGCGCCGCGGCGGTGGCCAGGGTGCGGGTCCCCCCGATGAGCCTCGGAGCCCTGCACACCATGCTGTCGGCCCGGCTGGGCAGGCGGTTCTCCCGGCCCGCGATCGTACGGATCGCGGAGGTGTCCGGCGGAAATCCGCTCTACGCGCTGGAATTGGCGCGGGTGGTCGATGATGGGCCGGGTCGCGGCCAGCGCCTTCCCGAGACCCTGGCCGAGCTGGTCAGACTGCGGGTCGACGGCTTGTCCGACGACGTGCGCGACGTGCTGCTGGTCGCGGCATCGGTCACCGACCCGACGGTCGATCTGCTGGCCTCGGTCATCGGGACCGACGCGACGCAGATCACGGCCATGCTCGAGGTCGCCGAGGTCGAGGGCATCGTCACCATCGAGGGCAACCGGGTCAGATTCACCCATCCTCTGCTGGCCGGCGGCATCTACGAGAACGCGGAGCCGAGGCGTCGCCGGGACTTTCACCGCCGGCTGGCGGAGGTCAAGACCCAACCGGAGCTGCGAGCTCGCCATCTGGCGTTGTCGACGACCGTCGCCGACGAGGCGACGCTGACGACGCTGGACGGCGCGGCCGATTCGGCGCGGTCACGCGGGGCGCCCGCGGCGGCGGCCGAACTCGTGGAGTTGGCGATTGCGCTCGGCGGTGACACGGTGTCGCGCAGGATCCGGGCGGCCGAGCATCATTACGTCGCGGGTGACATACAGCGGGCCGCGGTTCTGCTCGACGGGGTGATCGCCGAACTGCGCCCGGGCGTCCTGCGGGCGATCGCCCTGAATCTCCTTGCGGGCGTGCGCATCTTCGAGGACGACTATGCCGCGGCCGTCGACATGCTGGAGCGGGCACGCGGCGACGCCGAGGACAACGACGCGGTGATGGTCACGTCGCTGGTGGCGCTGTGCTTCGCGCAGGGGATGACGGGCAGGTTCGACGAGCAGATCGCCACGGCGCGGCGGGCTGTGGAAATCGCCGAACGAGCCGGGGTGGACGCCCTGACCAGTCAGGCGCTCGCCATCTGGGTGCATGTCAGCGCTCAGGCAGGGCTGGGGTTCGACGAGGTCGCGCTTCAGCGTGCGATCGATCTGCAAGATCCCGACGGTTACGTTCCGATTCCGTTCAGCGCCAATGCAACCCGCGCCTTGATGCTGGCTTTCACGGGCAGACTCGACGAAGCCGACGTTGCGCTGGGCGAGCTCGCCGAACGGTCCGGACAGCGGGGTGCTGAACACGGGGTGATGGCGGTCATGGGCTACCGGACCCTGGTGGCGATCTGGCGGGGACGCTACGACAAGGCCAACGCCCACGCTGTCGACATGCTGGAGCGTGCCGAACAGCTCGGTGGTTCGATGGTGATCGCGTCGAGTGTCTACGCGGCCTCGGCCGCCTATCGCGGGGAGGAGTCCCAGGCTCGCCTGTACGCGGGGCGAGCCCTCGCGCAGGGAGCCGGGTATGCGGCCCTGACGGTGTGGGCGAGCACGACACTGGTCTTCCTCGAGGTGTCGCTGCGCAACTACGACGCGGCCGCGCAGGCCGCGGCGCCGCTGATCGACCTGTACCGCTTATTCGGCGGGACCGAACTGATGTCGGCGAGCTACATGCCGGATGCGGTCGAGGCGTTGATCGCCGTGGGCCGCCACACCGACGCGGAGACACTCGTCGATGCTCTGGAGCGCAACGGCACACGCCTCGACCGGCCGTGGTTGGCCGCCGTGGGAAGCCGTTGCCGCGCCATGCTTTCAGCTGAGCGGGGCGACCTCGAAGGGGCTCTGAACGCGGCCCGACGTGCGATGGCCGAACACGATCGGCTGCCCATGCCGTTCGAACGTGCCAGGACGGAACTGGTGCTCGGCGAGCTGGAGCGGCGGCTGCGACACCGTGAAGCGGCTGTCCGACATGTGCGCCATGCGTTGCGCGAGTTCGAATCGCTCGGGGCGCCGTTGTGGGCTGAGCGGGCTCGAAAGCAGTTGTCCGGCATCGCCGCGACGAGCCGGCCCGAGACCTCGGAGCTGACGAGTTCCGAACGCCGCGTCGCCGAACTCGTGGCCTCGGGGATGAGCAACCGCGAGGTGGCCGAAGCGTTGTTCGTCAGTGTCAAGACGGTCGAGACCAACCTCACCCGCGTATACCGAAAGCTGGGTATCCGGTCGCGCGCGCAGCTGGGCAAGAGGCTCGGGCAGTCCTAGACCGGGTTGCTCGGAGGCGTGAACCGTTCGAGCTGTACCGGATTGAGGTCGGCGGGCGGAAGTTCGACAGGAACACCGTCGAAGACGCGGGTCACCGTCTCCTTCTCGCGGTCGAAGTTGAGGGTGCCGTGCTGGAAGTTCTGCACGATCCACAGTGGTGTCGAGATCTCGCCGCTGGTCGGTAGTCCCAATGCGCCGCGCTCGAACCCCAAAGCGCCCCAGGCTCGGTACAGCTCACCGGTGATGGGCTCGGCACCGCTTTCCGGTGACCAGTACACCGCGCCGTGCTCGAAGGTCACGTAGCGCGCGGAGCCCAGACCGGACGCCTCCGGGGAGGTGGGCCTGCCCAGGTAGCTCTTCTCGCCGCCGAGCGACTCCCACTTCGCGAAGATCGCACCGCCGCGCAGGGTTTCGGCGAGCTGCTCGGGTCCGGGCGGATCGTTGAATCGCGCGGCGATGTTGCGGATCTCGGGCATCAGCGCATATGCGGCGGCACCCGGGCACTCGGTGATGCCCACGTCGCGGTGCGTGAAGATCGTCGGCAGAGTCGGTGAGGCACCGAACGGGAACTTGGTGAAGGAGCCGCCCTCTGAGGGCAGCACGACCGTGCCGAGCGGATCGACGCCCGCCTGACCCAGTACCCAGCCGAGAAGCCTTCCGGTGTTCCGCAATTGGATCGGCGTGGGGGGCACGGTCTCGAAATTGCCGAGCATGGCGACACCCCAGGTGTTGTGGTTGAAGCCACCGGTGTGCGCGCCCTCGACGGGCCGGTTCATGCCGCCCGCCCGGCCCTCGAAGACCTGCCCGTACTTGTCGACCATCGCGTTGTAGGCGATGTCGCACCAGCCCAGGGTTCGCGTGTGGTACTCGTAGATCGACCTGATGATGCCGGCCGAGTCGCCGGGCGCGTACTCGTTGCTGCCCGCCGTGTGGTGTACGACGCCGGCGCGAATTCTGGTGTCGTAGCGCGGATCTCCGCAGCGCATGCCCTCGTCGGCACCCCACTCGGCGCGGTTGACGATGTGCGGCGGCTGGCCTGCCGGCGTCGCAGCGCTGGGCAGCGGCACCAGATCAGGCGGCGCCTCGGGCGGGCTGATGAGCACGGCGGTGATGTTCGCGGCGAACGGCTGCTCGACGTTGGCGGGCACGTATCCCAGCGGCGGTTTGTCGTCGGGCTTGCGTTGCGTGGCAGGCGGGGTCGCGGGCGCCCCGGGCGGCCGCGTCACCGCGATCTGCACGGTGTGGGTCCGTCCGATGAACACCGGCTCGGTCCCGCTCGGCCCCGGCAGATCGGCGCCGACGCCCTCGAGGGGCTCGGCTTCGTACCACGGACCCCACGAGCCGTCGTCTTTTCTGGCGCGCACGCGCGCGGATGTCCCGGTGAGATCGTCGGAGGTCAGGGCGACCAGGGAGAAGGGCGTGTCCTGGTGGAGTTCGCGGACCGTCTCCCCGGTGCCGAGGTCGGTCAGCGGCTGCTGGACGAGTTGCGGTGCTTCGGCGGTCGCGTCCTCGGCGTCGCCAGGGACGCCAGAGATCGCCCACGGAAGCAGCACCACTGTCGCCGCAAGCGCGGTGAACAGTATCGACGGTGCGGGGCGACGATACAGCACGGACTGATGTTACGTATGTGCCAATTGATACCCGTGGTGCGACACGCGCTCGACGACGTACTCGACCACAACGGCACCGCAGAGCGTGTCAGCGCTTCTGCGGTGCCGTTCGGTGGCAGGACCCTCGTGCTCCGGCTCGTTACGCGCCGGGCTCGATCGCGGCTTCGGCGGCGCCGAGGCCCGCTTCGACCGGTGCGGCGGCGGCGTCGCCGGCCGCCGTCGCCACGGGTGCCGCGGGCACCGGCGGCACCGGCGGCTTGACCGCGGACATGATCGCAGGCATCAGGACACCCTTGAGGAGATCGATCGCCTCGCCGGCGCCCAGTGAGTTGGCGGCGCTCGACAGGTCGCCGAGCAGCCCGCCGCTGCTGGATGCCACCGGCTGGGTGGCGGCCAATGTCGGATCGCCGAGCACCGGGTAGGAACCCAGCGCGGGGTCCAGGCCGATCGGTGCGGAGATCGGGATCTCACCGGTGGCGGGTAGTCCGGACGTCGAGATCGGCAGGGCTCCCAGCGCCGGGTCCGTCAGCGCCGGCGGCGTCGTGAGGCCGGGGCTGGTGAGGGCCGGAGATGTGAGGCCGGGGTCGGTCAACGACGGGGTGGTCAGGCCGGGCGAGGCCAGCGCCGGATCGGTGAGGCCGGGCGTGGTGAGACCCGGTGCGGTCAGGCCCGGCGTGGTGAGGCCGGCCGGACTCGTCAGAGCCGGGTTGGCCAGGGCGGGATCGGTCAGCGACGGGGCCGCGGACAACCCCGGCATCAGGCCGGGGGTGCCCAAGCCGGGGCTGGTGAGCGTGGTCGGGGCGGTAGCTCCCGACCCGGTCAGCAGGCCGGTCGGCATTGGCGGCAGGTTGATCCCGAACTGTGAAAGACCCTGCGAGAGCGCGGTTATCAATTCGCCGGGCAGATCGGTGATGGTGGCAGCCTGGACGAACTCGCGGTGCTGGGGCGCACCTTGGGTCCCGGACTGCGCGGAAAGCTCTGAAACAGCAATAACGGCAACTGGACTCGCGACTGCCAGAGCGGCGACTGTGCTCAGGGCTGTCGAGAGCCGGCGGCGACGTCGGTTCGGCACGGAAGTCTCCTCAATAAAAGGGGATGTAGAAATCTGATGCTTCGTACGCGATTGATGTTACTGATGTGACTGGTGAGACTAGAGTGATGAGACTGAATCGTGAGCGAATCGCGACCTCTGTTCTTTCCCGTCGCTTCGCTCGCCCCGGCCGCGGCCCCGCTAACTCGGGTCCGACCGCCTTGGTCCGATACCCTTGCTGCCGATGAACTCTGGATTCGATCTCTTCGTCGTGGGCTCCGGGTTCTTCGGCCTCACGATTGCCGAGCGCGCGGCGACGCAGCTGAACAAGCGCGTCCTCGTCGTCGACCGCCGCCCGCACATCGGCGGTAACGCCTACTCGGAAGCGGAGCCGCAGACCGGCATCGAGGTCCACAAGTACGGTGCGCACCTGTTCCACACGAGTAATCAGCGGGTCTGGGACTACGTGCGGCAGTTCACCGAGTTCACTGGCTACCAGCACCGTGTGTTCGCGCTGCATGACGGGCAGGCCTACCAGTTCCCGATGGGTCTGGGTCTGGTCAGCCAGTTCTTCGGCCGCTACTTCACCCCGGACGAGGCCAGGGCGCTGATCAAGGAGCAGGCGGCCGAGATCGAGACCGCGGACGCGCAGAACCTGGAAGAAAAGGCCATCTCGCTGATCGGGCGGCCCCTCTACGAGGCGTTCGTCAAGCACTACACCGCCAAGCAGTGGCAGACCGACCCCAAGCAGCTGCCCGCGTCGAACATCACGCGGCTGCCGGTCCGGTACACGTTCGACAACCGCTACTTCAACGACACCTACGAGGGCCTGCCCGTCGACGGTTACACCGCGTGGCTGGAGAACATGGCGGCCGACGAGCGCATCGAGGTGCGGCTGGACACCGACTGGTTCGACGTCCGCGATCAGCTGCGCGCCGACAGCCCGGGCGCCCCGGTCGTGTACACCGGCCCGCTCGACCGCTACTTCGACTACTCCGAGGGCCGCCTGGGGTGGCGCACCCTGGACTTCGAGCTCGAAGTGCTCGAGACCGGCGACTTTCAGGGCACCCCCGTCATGAATTACAACGACGCCGACGTGCCCTACACGCGTATCCACGAGTTCCGGCACTTCCACCCGGAGCGGGCCTACCCGACCGACAGGACGGTGATCATGCGGGAGTTCTCGCGGTTCGCCGAGAACGACGACGAGCCCTACTATCCGATCAACACCGACGCCGACCGCTCGGTGCTCGCCGCCTACCGGGCGCGGGCCAAGGCGGAGACGGCGTCATCGAAGGTCCTGTTCGGCGGCCGACTCGGCACCTACCAGTACCTGGACATGCACATGGCGATCGCCAGCGCGCTGAATATGTACGACAACACCCTCGCGCCCCATCTTCGTGACGGTGCGCCGCTGGCCGAGCCCGACACAGAAAGCAACCGAGCATGAGTGACATCCCGTCCGGCGCGCTCCAGACCGGGCAGTCGCGGGCGGTCAGCCCCCTGGCCCGCATCATCCTGCCCAGGCCCGGTGAACCGCTCGACGTCCGCAAGCTCTATATAGAGGAATCGGACACCAACGCGCGGCGCGCGCACGCGCCGACCCGCACCTCGCTGGAGATCGGCGCCGAGTCCGAGGTGTCCTTCGCCACGTACTTCAACGCGTTTCCCGCCAGCTACTGGCGGCGCTGGTCGATCCTAGAGTCGGTGGTGCTGCGCGTGGAGCTCACCGGAAGCGCGCGCGTCGACGTCTACCGGTCCAAGGCCACCGGCGCCCGCATCACGGTCGGCGGCGCCCCGGTCCACAGCGCGACCGAAGGCGAACCGGCCGTCGCGGAATTCGAGATCGAGCTGACCCCGTTCGAGGACGGCGGCTGGATCTGGTTCGACATCACCACCGACGCGAAGTCCACGCTGCACAACGCGGCCTGGTATGCGCCGATCCCGGCGCCGGGGCGGGCCAACGTCGCCGTCGGCATCCCGACGTTCAACCGCCCGTCGGACTGCGTCAACGCTCTGGCGGCACTGACCTCGGATCCGCTGGTCGACGAAGTGATCAGCGCGGTGATCGTCTCTGATCAGGGCACCAAGAAGGCCAAGGACCACCCTGGGTTCACCGAGGCGGCGGCCGCGCTGGGGAACCGCCTGTCCATCCACAATCAGCCCAACCTCGGCGGCTCGGGCGGCTACAGCCGCGTCATGTACGAGGCACTGAAGAACACCGACTGCGAACAGATCCTGTTCATGGACGACGACATCCGCGTCGAGCCCGACTCGATCCTGCGCGCGCTCGCGCTCAACCGGTTCGCGAAGGTCCCGACGCTCGTCGGCGGTCAGATGCTCAACCTGCAGGAGCCCTCGCACCTGCATGTGATGGGCGAGATGGTCGACTCCGAGAACTTCATGTGGACCGGAGCGGTCAACACCGAGTACGACCACAACTTCGCGAAGTATCCCCTCAACGACGAGGAGGAGTACCGCAGCCGGCTGCTGCACCGTCGTATCGACGTCGACTACAACGGCTGGTGGATGTGCATGATCCCGCGCCAGGTCGCCGAGGAGCTGGGGCAGCCGCTGCCGCTGTTCATCAAGTGGGACGACGCGGATTACGGTCTGCGCGCCGGTGAGCACGGCTATCCGACGGTGACGCTGCCCGGGGCGGCGATCTGGCACATGGCGTGGAGCGACAAGGACGACGCCATCGACTGGCAGGCCTACTTCCACCTGCGTAACCGGCTCGTCGTCGCGGCGCTGCACTGGGACGGCAAGATCAGCGGGCTGCTGGCCAGCCACATGAAGGCGACGCTGAAACACCTGCTGTGCCTTGAATATTCGACTGTGGCCATCCAGAACAAGGCGATGGACGACTTCCTGGCCGGACCCGAGCACATCTTCTCGATCCTGGAGTCCGCGCTTCCAGAGGTGCGCGCCATGCGCCAGCAGTACCCGGACGCCGTCGTGCTGGAGAGCGCCACCACGCTGCCTGCGCCGTCGGACAAGCGGTGGCGCAAGAAGGTCAACATCCCGACCAACCCGCTGGCGATCTCGGCGCGTCTGGGCCGAGGTGTCCTGCACCAGATGAAGCCGCACGATCCGGTGCATCACCAGCGCCCGCAGATCAACGTCGCGACGCAGGACGCGCGGTGGTTCTCGCTGTGCAACGTCGACGGGGTCACCGTGACGACCGCCGACGGCAGGGGCGTGGTCTACCGCCAGCGCGACCGGGAAAAAATGTTCGAGCTGCTGCGGGAATCGGTGAAGCGCCAGGCACAGCTGGCCCGCAAGTTCAACCGCATGCGCAAGGTGTACCGGGCGGCGCTGCCGACGCTGACCAGCACGCACAGGTGGGAAGCCGTTCTCAATTCAGAAGCCGGCAATGGCTGAGAACCCGCGCGGCGAGGACGCCGTGCTGGTGGCCGTGCAGTCCGCCCTGGCGCAACGCCCGGGGGTCCTGCCCGCCGCACGCGGGCTCTCGCATTTCGGTGAGCACAGCCTGGGATGGCTGGCGTTGGCCGCGCTCGGTGCGCTGCTCTCGCCGGCCAGGCGGCGGGACTACCTCGCCGCGGGTGCCGGTGCATTCCTGGCCCACGCCGCCGCCGTGGTGATCAAGCGGGTCGTGCGACGCGAGCGTCCGCACCACCCCGACATCGCGGTCAACGTCGGAACCCCGAGTCGGTTGAGTTTCCCATCCGCGCACGCCACCTCGACGACGGCGGCCGCGGTGCTGCTTGCGCGGCCGACAGGTCTGCCGTTGCCCGCGCTGCTGGTGCCGCCGATGGTGTTGTCCCGCCTGGTGGTCGGCGTGCACTACCCGACCGATGTGCTCGCAGGCGTTGCGGTCGGGACGGCTGTTGCGAAGGCCGTCGATGGAGTCGCGATGAGCGCTTGCGCGAAGAGCAGAGGATGACGATGAGCGCTTGCGCGAAGAGCAGAGGAGTGACCCGATGAGCACCTCTGAAGTCGCATCCGAGACCAATTCGGCAGCGGGCCCGCCGAAGAACGTCGTCACCGGGGTCATCAAGGCGATCCGCCCCAAGCAGTGGGTCAAGAACCTGTTGGTGCTCGCGGCGCCGATCGCGGCACTGGGCGCCGAGGTGCCCTACGACTACGACGAGATGGCGATCAACATCCTGATCGCATTCGTCTCGTTCTCGTTGGCCGCGTCGTGCATCTACCTGGTCAACGACTCGCGCGACGTCGAGGCAGACCGCGCACACCCGACCAAGCGGTTCCGGCCGATCGCCGCGGGCGTGGTGCCCGAGTGGCTGGCCTACACGCTGGCGGTGGTCCTCGGGCTGGGTGCGCTCGGCGTCTCGCTGCTGGCGTCGGTGAACCTCACGATCGTCATCGCCGTCTACATCGCGATGCAGCTGGCCTACTGCTTCGGCCTCAAACATCAAGCGGTCCTGGACATCTGCATCGTCTCGTCGGCCTATCTGATCCGCGCGATCGCCGGCGGCGCGGCCGCGGGCATTCCGCTCTCGCAGTGGTTCCTGCTGGTGATGACGTTCGGCTCCCTGTTCATGGTGGCCGGAAAGCGTTACGCCGAACTGCAACTTGCCGAACGCACGGGCGCCAAGATCCGCAAGTCGTTGGAGAGCTACACCGCGTCCTATCTGCGGTTCGTATGGACGGTCGCCGCGACGGCGATGGTGGTCTGCTACAGCCTGTGGGCCTTCGAACGCGACGGGGCCAACGCGTCCTGGTATGCGGTCACCATCATTCCCATCACCATCGCCATCCTGCGCTACGCCGTCGATGTCGACGGGGGACTGGCCGGTGAGCCCGAGGAGATCGCGCTGAAGGACCGTGTCCTGCAACTCCTGCTGCTGACGTGGATCGGGACCATCGGTGCAGCAGTCTTCCTCGGTTGAGACCCTTTCTCCGGCGGCGGCAATAGGGAGCCGGCTCACGCGTGGGCCCGTTTTCCCGTACGGCGTCTGGGTGCGCATCAGCCTCTGGCTGAGCGTCACCGTGGTGGCGGTGCTGTTCGGCTGGGGTGCCTGGCAGCGCCGCTGGATCGCCGACGACGGCCTGATCGTGCTGCGCACGACACGGAACCTGTTGGCGGGCAACGGCCCCGTGTTCAACGCCGGGGAGCGGGTCGAGGCGAACACCTCCACGGCGTGGTCCTACCTGATGTATCTGGGTGGGTTGATCTCCGGCTCGGCGCGCCTGGAGTATGTGGCGCTGACCTTCGCGCTGCTGCTCAGCGTCGCAGGCGTCGTTCTCGTCATGCTGGGCACCGCCCGGCTGTATGCGCCCACTCTGCGGGGTCGTGAGGCGCTGCTGCTGCCCGCGGGTGCGCTCGTCTACATCGCGTTGCCGCCGGCCCGCGATTTCGCCACCTCTGGTCTCGAAAACGGTTTGGTGCTGGCCTATCTCGGCCTGCTGTGGTGGATGATGGTGGTCTGGTCGCAGTCCCTGCGAGGTGAACGCACCTCCGGCGCTTTCGATCTGACCCTCGCCGTCGTCGCGGGCTTCAGCGTGCTCGTCCGGCCGGAGCTCGCACTCATCGGCGGGCTGGCACTGGTGATGATGCTCGTCGCCGCCACGGGCTGGCGTCGGCGCGCGGTGATCGTCCTCGCCGGCGGGCTGCTGCCGGTGGCGTACCAGATCTTCCGGATGGGCTATTACGGACTGCTGTTCCCCGGCACGGCGCTGGCCAAGGACGCCTCGGGTGCCAAGTGGGAACAGGGGTTCGTCTACCTCGCGAATTTCAATCAGCCCTACCTGCTGTGGGCTCCCGCAGTGCTGTTGGTCGGCCTGGCGCTGATGGTCATGCTGTTGTGCGGGCGGCCGGCGTGGGTGAACCGCAAGGCGCCCGCCGATTCCGGCCGGCTCGCGCGAATGGTCCAAAGCCCTTCTGCGGTGGTCGCTTTCATGCTCGTCAGCGGCGTCCTGCAGGCGGTGTACTGGATCCGTCAGGGCGGCGACTTCATGCACGGGCGCGTGCTGTTGACACCGCTGTTCTGCCTCATCGCGCCGGTCGCGGTGATCCCGCTGATGCTGCCCGACGGCCGCCGGATGGCCAGGGGAGCAAGCTATCTGTATGCGGGCGCCACGGCCCTGCTGTGGTTCGCGGTCGCGGGCTGGGCACTGTGGGCGGCCAACTCGCCCGGCATGGGGTCCGACGCCACCCGCGTCACCTACACGGGCATCGTCGACGAGCGCCGCTTCTACGCCCAGGCCACCGGCCACGCGCATCCGCTCACCGCGGCGGACTACCTGGACTATCCGCGGATGCGTGCGGTGGTGGAGGCCATCGAGAACACCCCCGACGGGGCGCTGCTGCTTCCGGCGGGCCATTACGACCTGTGGGACGTGGTGCCCGCGTATCCGCCGCCGCCGGACGCCCCGAGGGACTACATCGGCCCGCACACCGTCTTCTTCACCAACCTGGGGATGCTCGGGATGAATGTGGGCCTCGACGTGAGGGTGATCGACCAGATCGGTCTGGCGAACCCGTTGGCGGCGCACACCGCCCGCATCGAGGACGGCCGCATCGGCCACGACAAGAACCTCTTCCCGGACTGGGCGGTCGCCGAAGGGCCTTTCTTCAAGGAGGAGCCCTACATTCCGGACTATCTGGACGAGGACTGGATCCGGCAGGCGGAGGCGGCGCTGAAATGCCCCGACACCGAGGCGGTGCTCAACGCGATCCGCGCCCCGATGAGCCCGAGACGGTTCCTCTCGAACCTGATCCACGCCGCCGAATACACCCGCTACCGCATCGACCGGGTGCCGCTCTACGAGCTCGCGCGGTGTGGTCTGCCGCTGCCGGAACCGGTGAATCCGCCCTATGCCGGGATGCCCGCGCAAGGTCCCTGACCGGGCCGCACACTAGGCGATTTGCTGGCAGCAAGGGTTTTCTGCTTTCGTAACGCTGCAGCCATGTCGGTCAGATAAGGCATGTGACGGTGAACGCGAGCAGCACTTGAGCGGCGTTACGGAGAAGAGAGATCGCCACAACGATGTGGTTGACTACAGGGCAATTGGGCCGGACTCGGGGATCGCTTCCGATGAAGCTTGCTCCACACACGGAGCGACGGCCTGCTGCCGTTTGACGACAGATGGGAAGAACTCAAGCATGAAGCTCGTTGGGAAGCTGCGCGTGGCGGCCCGCCGGCTCACGGTGGTCGCGCTCGCGGCGGTCGTGCTGCCGGGCCTTGTCAGCGCGGTGGGAGGTTCGGCGACTGCGGGCGCGTTCTCGCGTCCGGGTCTGCCGGTCGAATATCTGATGGTTCCGTCCGCGGGGATGGGACGCGACATCAAGGTCCAGTTCCAGAGCGGTGGCCCGAACGCACCGGGCGTGTACCTGCTCGACGGTCTGCGGGCGCAGGACGACTTCAACGGCTGGGACATCAACACCCAGGCGTTCGAGTGGTACCTCGATTCCGGCCTCGCCGTGATCATGCCGGTCGGCGGACAGTCCAGCTTCTACAGCGACTGGTACAGCCCGGCGTGCGGCAAGGCCGGCTGCAGCACCTACAAGTGGGAGACGTTCCTGACGCAGGAGCTGCCCGCCTACCTCGCGGCGAACAAGGGTGTGAACCCCAACCGCAACGCCGCCGTCGGTCTGTCGATGGCCGGTTCCGCGGCGCTGACGCTGGCGATCTACTACCCGCAGCAGTTCCAGTACGCCGGTTCGATGTCGGGCTTCCTGAACCTGTCCGAGGGTTGGTGGCCGGCCCTGGTCAACATCTCGATGGGTGACGCAGGCGGCTACGACGCCAACGACATGTGGGGCCGCACCGAGGATCCGAACAGCGCCTGGAAGCGCAACGACCCGATGGTCAACATCGGCAAGCTGGTCGCCAACAACACCCGCATCTGGGTCTACTGCGGTGACGGCAAGCCGGCCGAGGTCAACGGAAACGTCGCGGGCAACAACCTGCCCGCCAAGTTCCTGGAGGGCCTGACCATCCGCACCAACCGGACGTTCCAGGACGAGTACATCGCCGCGGGCGGCAAGAACGGTGTGTTCAACTTCCCGTCCAACGGCACGCACGACTGGCCCTACTGGGGTCAGCAGCTTCAGCAGATGAAGCCTGACATCCAGCGTGTGCTCGGCGCGGTTCCGCAGCCGTCGGCCCCGGCGGCTCCGGCCGACGCGCCGGCTGCGGTCGCGGGCGGCTAAGCCTCGCAGCAGCTGAAATTGACGGCGGTGATCCCCGATCGGGGTCACCGCCGTCAATCGTTTTTAGCCTCCGGCCCGTCGCGGTGATGTGGTTCACTACTGCTGGGTTCGGGGACCAGATGGCGAGAAGAGGGTGGCGAATGCGCGGGTTGATTCGAGCGGTGGCAGCCGCGGTACTGGTCGCAGCAGGGCTGTCGGTCGCGCCGGTTCCCGCGCAGGCACAGGGCGTCGAGATGCTCATGGTGCCGTCGGCGGCGATGGGTCGTGCCATCCCCGTCGCGTTCCAGGGCGGCGGGCCGCACGCGGTCGTCCTGCTCGACGCGTTCAACGCCGCCCCTGACGTCAGCAACTGGGTGACGGCGGGCAACGCCATGAACACACTGTCCGGGCTCGGCATCTCGGTGGCGGCGCCCGCAGGCGGCGCCTGGAGCATGTACACCAACTGGGAGGCCGACGGCAGCAAGCAGTGGGAGACCTTCCTGGCCGACGAGCTGCCCAACTGGTTGGCCGCCAACAAGGGCCTGGCTCCCGGCGGGCACGGCATCGTCGGCGCCGCGCAGGGCGGCACCGGCGCGTTGACCCTCGCGACGTTCCACCCCGATCGCTACCGGTACGCGGGCTCGCTGTCGGGTTTCCTGACGCCGTCGGCGACGACGATGAACGGCGCGATCACCGACGGGCTGGCGCGCTTCGGAGGCGCCGACATCCGCAACATGTGGGGATTGCCACAGCTGGGCCGCTGGAAGTGGCACGACCCCGACGTGCACTCGCAACTGCTCGTGAACAACAACACACGGCTGTGGATCTACAGCCCGGCGACCACCACCTGCACCGACGTGCCCGCCATGATCGGCTACTGCGACCAGGCGCAGGGCAGCAACCGGGCGTTCTACCAGCACTACCGGGGGCTCGGCGGCGGCAACGCCCACTTCGACTTCCCGACCTCGGGCAATCACGACTGGGGTTCCTGGAGTGCGCAGCTGGCCGCGATGACCGGCGAACTCGTCGCGACGATTCGCTGACGGGCCACGGTTCGCCGGACCGGTACCTTGGAGTCGTGCAAAACGGCTCACGATCGTCGATCGCTGGGATGGCAGGGCTGGCAGGGCTGCTCGCGATCCCCGCGACCTGGCTCACCGGCTGTTCGCTGGGCGACGACATGATCGCGGGCATGGGCTCGGAGGTCGAGACGGCGCCCCCGCACGGAATGTCCACCGCGCAGCTGCCCGGACCCGACGATCACCACTCCAAGTCCAACGCGCTCGTCGTCACCCCGCACCAGCAGTCCTATCTCAACGCGCTGCACGCCGCGGGCGTGGCGCCGTCCAGCGACCTCTCGGCGCTGAGCATCGGCTCCTACGTGTGCCAGGCACGCGCGGCCAAACAGACCGACCAGGCGGTGTGGGACTTCATCGCGCCGCTGGTGCGTAACGACGTCGAGGATTCCGACGACACCGATGGTGCACGCGCGCAGACGCCGTCGGCGGGCGACGTCCACTCCGCGACAGCCGACTACATTCGGATCGCAACCGAACGACTTTGTTAGCAGGAGTTCTACACACCGATGGCGAAGACCAACAGGCGGAAACGCCACCGCATCCTGGCGCTGTTCGCGGCCGGGGCGGTGGGCCTTGTCGTGGTGCTGATCGTGGCGATCGTGGTCGTGGTGCTACGCAGGCCCGACTCGCCACCGACCGCGGTGCCGCCCTCGGCGCTCCCACCGACCGCGGGTGTTCCGCCCACGTCGAAGCCGCGTCCGGAGTTCCAGGACGCCAGCTGCCCTGACGTCCAGTTGATCTCGATCCCGGGCACCTGGGAGTCCTCGGTGCAGATGGACCCGTTCAACCCGGTCCAGTTCCCGGCGGCGCTGCTGCTCAACGTCACCAACCCGATCCGCGCCCAGTTCGACAACGAGCGGCTCGAGGTGTTCACCGTCCCGTACACCGCGCAGTTCCACAATCCGCTCTCGGCCGATCGGCAGATGTCCTACAACGACAGCCGCGCCGAGGGCACCCGCGCCGCGGTCAAGGCGATGACCGACATGAACAACCGGTGCCCGCTCACCAGCTACGTCCTGATCGGGTTCTCGCAGGGCGCGGTGATCGCCGGTGACATCGCCTCCGACATCGGCAACGGGCGCGGCCCCGTGGACCAGGACCTCGTGCTCGGCGTGACGCTCATCGCCGACGGCCGCCGCCAGGACGGCGTCGGCCAGGACGTCGGCCCCAATCCACCGGGCCAGGGCGCCGAGATCACGTTGCACGAGGTGCCGACGCTGTCGGCGCTGGGACTGAGCATGACGGGCCCGCGTCCCGGCGGGTTCGGACTGCTCAACGACCGCACCAACGAGATCTGCGCCCGCGGCGATCTGATCTGCGCCGCCCCCGAGTCGGCGTTCAACATCACCCAGTTGCCGCAGACGCTGCAGGTGCTCTCCGGCGGTGCGGGCCAGCCCGTTCATGCGATGTACGCCACGCCCGACTTCTGGAATCTCGATGGTCTCCCAGCAACAGGGTGGACACTGAACTGGGCGCAGGGTTTGGTGAGCAACGCGCCGCAACCGAAACACGGTTGAGATTTGGCGCGACCGCGCAGGTCGCCTAGCATTGCGGTAGTTTAAGGAAATTTTAAGAGCGGTCGCCGGCGGCAGATGGGTGGGGGGCTGCTCCTCGGTAGGACCCTCCGGGCTTTGGGATGTATTGGAGTTGAGAGATGGCCTTCCACAACCCGTTCATCAAGGACGGATTGATCAAGTTCCCTGACAACGGAAACTTGGTCCGTCACGTCGAGCGATGGGCGAAGGTGCGTGGCGACAAGGTCGCTTACCGGTTCATCGACTTCTCCACCGAGCGCGACGGCGTGCAGCGCGACCTGAACTGGGCCGACTTCGGCGCCCGCAACAAGGCCGTCGGCGCGCGCCTGCAGCAGGTGACCCAACCCGGCGACCGGGTCGCCATCCTGTGCCCCCAGAACCTCGAGTACCTCGTCGCATTCTTCGGCACCCTCTACTCCGGCCGCATCGCGGTTCCGCTCTTCGATCCGAACGAGCCGGGCCACGTCGGGCGACTGCACGCAGTCCTCGACGACTGCACGCCGTCGGCGATCCTGACGACGACGGCCGCCGCCGAAGGCGTCCGCAAGTTCTTCCGCACCCGCCCGGCCAACCAGCGTCCGCGCGTCATCGCCGTGGATGCGGTGCCCGACGAGGTGGGCACCACCTGGGAACCCGTCGACGTCCAGCACGACACGATCGCCTACTTGCAGTACACGTCCGGGTCCACCCGCATCCCGACCGGCGTCCAGATCACCCACCTGAACCTCGCCACCAACGTCGTCCAGGTCATCGAGGCGCTCGACGGCCAGGAGGGCGACCGGGGCGTCTCGTGGCTGCCGTTCTTCCACGACATGGGTCTGATCACGGTGCTGCTGTCCCCGATGCTCGGGCACTACATCACCTTCATGACTCCCGCCGCATTCGTCCGCCGCCCCGGCCGCTGGATCCGTGAGATGGCGCGCAAACCCGACGACACCGGGGGCACCATCTCGGTGGCACCGAACTTCGCCTTCGACCACGCCGCGGCCCGCGGTGTGCCCAAGGACGGCGAAGAGCCCCTGGACCTGTCCAACATCAAGTGCATTCTCAACGGCAGCGAGCCGATCTCGGCGGCGACGGTGCGCCGTTTCAACGAGGCCTTCGGCCCGTACGGCTTCAAGCCGGAGGCGATCAAGCCGTCCTACGGCCTGGCCGAGGCGACGCTGTTCGTGTCGACCACGCCGATCCACGAGTCACCCCGGATCATCGCGGTGGATCGCGACGAGCTGAACAACAACCGGTTCGTCGAAGTGCCCGACGACTCGCCCAAGGCTGTCGCGCAGGCAGGCGCGGGCAAGATCGGTCTGGCCGAGTGGGCCGTCATCGTCGACCACGAGACCGCCACCGAACTTCCCGACGGTCAGATCGGCGAGATCTGGATCAGCGGTCAGAACATGGGAACCGGGTACTGGGGTAAGCCGGACGCCACTCGCGAGACCTTTCAGAACATCCTCAAGTCCCGCACGACCCCCTCGCATGCCGAAGGTGCCGCGGACGACGCCACGTGGGTGCGCACCGGCGATCTGGGCGCTTACCACGACGGGGAGCTCTACATCACCGGCCGCGTCAAGGATCTGGTGATCGTCGATGGCCGCAACCATTACCCGCAGGACTTGGAGTACTCCGCGCAGGAGGCCAGCAAGGCGCTGCGCACCGGTTTCGTGGCGGCGTTCTCGGTGCCGGCCAACCAGCTTCCCGACGAGGTGTTCGACAACGCCCACGCCGGGCTCAAGCGCGACCCCGACGACACCTCCGAGCAGTTGGTCATCGTCGGTGAGCGCGCGCCCGGTGCGCACAAACTCGAGATGGGTCCGATCGTCGACGACATCCGCGCGGCGATCGCCGTGCGGCACGGGGTGACGGTGCGCGACGTGCTTCTGACGGCCGCCGGCGCGATCCCCCGTACGTCCAGCGGCAAGATCGGCCGCCGCGCCTGCCGGTCGGCGTACCTCGACGGCAGCCTGCGCAGCGGCAAGGTGGCCAACGCCTTCCCTGATGAAACGGACTGAAGCTCAAATTTCGGCGGCCGTGCCGGTCGCTCCGCGATCGTGAGGTTGAGTGAACATGGCTGAAGCACAAGACGATTCGGTGTCCCCTGCGGCCCCCAAGAACGGCCCGGACATGACCGTCCAGGAAATGCGCGAATGGCTGCGCAACTGGGTCGGCAACGCGACGGGACAGTCGCCGGATTCGGTCAACGAGACCGCGCCCCTGGTCGAACTGGGTCTGTCATCGCGTGATGCGGTCGCGATGGCCAGCGACATCGAGGACCTGACCGGTGTGACGCTGACCGCGACCGTCGCGTTCCGTCACCCCACGATCGAGGCGCTGGCGACCGTCATCATCGAAGGTGAACCCGAGGAGGATACTGCGGCACTGGATGCCGAGGACTGGTCCCGAGAGGTCGACGAGGGTGTCGCCAACATCGCGATCGTCGGTGTGGGCACCCGCTTTCCGGGTGACATCAACACCCCCGCCGAGATGTGGTCTGCGCTGCTCGAGGGGCGCGATGCGATCACCGATCTCCCCGAGGGGCGCTGGGCAGAGTTCCTGTCCGAGCCGCGCGTCGCCGAACGGGTGGCCAAGGCGCGCACCCGCGGTGGCTATCTGAAGGACATCAAGGGCTTCGACGCCGAGTTCTTCGCGCTGTCGAAGATGGAGGCCGACAACATCGACCCCCAGCAGCGGATGGCGCTGGAGCTGACCTGGGAAGCGTTGGAGCACGCCAGGATTCCCGCTTCCAGTCTGCGCGGCGAGGGCGTCGGCGTGTACATCGGCAGCTCGGTCAACGACTACATGTTCATGTCGGTCGCCGATCCCGCGGTCGCGCACCCCTATGCGATCACCGGTAACTCGAGCGCCGTCATCGCCAACCGGGTGTCGTACTTCTACGACTTCCGCGGGCCCTCGATGGCCATCGACACCGCGTGCTCCTCGGC
Organism: Mycobacterium bulgaricum; assembly: GCF_041287165.2. Classification (NCBI taxonomy): domain Bacteria; kingdom Bacillati; phylum Actinomycetota; class Actinomycetes; order Mycobacteriales; family Mycobacteriaceae; genus Mycobacterium; species Mycobacterium bulgaricum. The sequence continues at coordinate 385,154 of NZ_JBGGKV020000001.1, forward strand.
ACTGGTGGCGGTCCACGAAGGGGTCAAGGCGCTACGCGCCGGTGACGCCGACGTGGTGCTCGCCGGTGGTGTGAACGCGCTCGTGACCCCTTTGGTCACAGTCGGTTTCGACGAGGTCGGTGGCGTGCTGGCCCCCGACGGCCGGATCAAGTCCTTCTCGAAGGACGCCGACGGTTACGCGCGTTCGGAGGGCGGCGGCATGCTGGTGCTCAAGCGCCTCGCCGACGCCCGCCGCGACGGCGACCAGATCCTCGCCGTCATCGCGGGCGGCGCGGTCAATCATGACGGCAGGTCCAACGGCATGCTGGCGCCGAACCCCGACGCGCAGGAAGCTGTGTTGCGCAAGGCGTACAAGGACGCAGGCATCGACCCCCGCACCGTCGACTACGTCGAGGCGCACGGAACCGGCACCATCCTCGGCGATCCGATCGAGGCCGACGCGCTCGGCCGGGTGATCGGACGCGGTCGCGCGGACGACAGGCCCGCGCTGCTGGGTGCGGTGAAATCCAATGTGGGACACCTGGAGTCGGCGGCCGGCGTCGCGAGCCTCGCGAAGGTCGCGCTGTCACTGCACCACAACAAGATCCCACCGTCGATCAACTACACGGGGCCCAATCCCTACATCGATTTCGACAGGGAGCACCTCAGGGTCGCCGACACCGCCACCGACTGGCCCCGCTACAGCGGCCACGCCATCGCCGGTGTGTCCGGCTTCGGCTTCGGCGGCGCAAACGCCCATCTCGTGGTGCGTGAGCTCTTGCCCACCGATCTCGTCGAACCCGCACCGGAACCGGATGTGGCGGTGGTGACTCCGGCCGGTGAGGCCAAGCCCGCCGTCTACGTCGGGGGCATGCTCGTCGAGGACGACGACGAGGACGAGCTGGGCGACCAGGAGCGCGACCCGGAGTTCTACGGGGTCATCGCCGAAGGTGAGCCGGAGCTGCCCGGCCTGACCGACGAGGCGTTGCGCCTGTTGGAGGCTGCGCGCGAGAAGCTGGCGGCCGAGGAGGCCGCCAATCCGACGGCAAAGCTTGTCCCGCTTGCGGTCTCGGGTTTCCTGACCTCGAGGAAGAAGGCGACTGCCGCCGAACTGGCCGACTGGGTCGACAGCCCCGAGGGCAGGGCGTCGTCCCTGGAGTCGATCGGACGCTCGCTGTCGCGGCGCAACCACGGGCGCTCCCGTGCCGTGGTGCTCGCCCACGATCACGACGAGGCGGTCAAGGGACTGCGCGCGATCGCCGACGGCAAACCGAACCCGATCGTCATCAGCTCCGACGGGCCCGTCACCAACGGACCGGTGTGGGTCCTCGCAGGATTCGGTGCGCAGCACCGCAAGATGGCCAAGAGCCTGTACCTGCGCGACGAGATCTTCGCCGAGTGGATCAACAAGGTCGACAGCCTGATCCAGGACGAGCGCGGGCATTCGATCCTCGAGCTGATCCTCGACGACGCGATCGACTACTCCGACGAGACCACCGAGCTCCCGATAGAGAAGGTGCAGCTGGTCATCTTCGCGATCCAGATCGCGCTCGGTGAGCTGCTGAAGGCGCACGGTGCGAAACCCGGTGCGCTGGTCGGGCAGTCGCTCGGCGAGGCGGCCGCGGCATACTTCGCCGGCGGCCTGTCGCTGGAGGACGCGACCCGCACCATCTGCTCGCGCGCCCATCTGATGGGCGAGGGGGAGGCGATGCTGTTCGGCGAGTACATCCGCCTGATGGCGCTCGTCGAGTACTCGGCCGACGAGATCGAGACCGTGTTCTCGGATTTCAAGAACCTCGAGGTGTGCGTGTACGCCGCACCGACGCAGACCGTCATCGGCGGCCCGCCGGATGAGGTGGACGCGATCATCGCTCGCGCGGAATCGGAGGGCAAGTTCGCCCGCAAGTTCCAGACCAAGGGTGCCAGCCATACCTCGCAGATGGATCCGCTGCTCGGTGAGCTCGCCGCGGAACTGCAAGGCATCGAAGCGCTTCCGCTGCAGGTGCCCTACTACTCGACCGTGCACGAGGGCAGCCTGATCCGGGCCGGCTCCGACTCCATCCACGACGTGGACTACTGGAAAAAGGGTCTGCGTCACAGCGTGTACTTCACGCACGGCATCCGCAACGCCGTCGACAACGGACACACGACATTCCTCGAGCTGGCGCCGAACCCGGTGGCGCTCATGCAGGTTGGGCTCACGACGGCCGATGCGGGTCTCCACGACGCACAGCTGATCCCGACGCTGGCGCGCAAGCAGGACGAGGTCGACTCGATGACCACGGCCATGGCGCACCTGTTCGTGCACGGCCACGATCTCGATTTCCGGACGCTGTTCCCCCGGCGCTCGCAGGGGCTGGCCGGCGCGCTGGACTTCGCCGACATCCCGCCGACCCGCTTCAGGCGCAAGCCGCACTGGCTGGACGTCAACTTCGGCGGTGGCAATTCGACGGTGATGCCGGGCAGCCACGTCGCGACGCCCGACGGCAGGCATGTGTGGGAGTACGGCGCCCGCGGCGCCGTGGATCTGGCGGCGCTCGTGAAAGCGGCTGCGGCGGAAGTGCTTCCGGATGCCAAGCTGACGGCCTCCGAGCAGCGTGCGGTCCCCGCCGAGGGCTCCAAGCTGGTGACCACGCTGACCCGTCACCCCGGCGGCGCCAGCGTGCAGGTGCATGCGCGCATCGACGAGTCGTTCACGCTCGTCTACGACGCCATCGTGACCCGCGCGGGCCAGCAGGCCGCACTGCCCGCGGCCGTCGGTGCGGGCACGGTCGCCGAGATCGCCAGTGCGCCCGCGGAAGACGAGGCGGTGGAAACGCCGGCGTTCGAAGCGGACAACCTGACCGCAGGTGCCAATCTCGGTGCGAACTTCGCCAAGTGGTCGCCCGAATCCGGTGAGACCATCGGCGAGCGGCTGGGCACGATCGTCGGCGCGGCCATGGGCTACGAGCCCGAGGATCTGCCGTGGGAGGTGCCGCTGATCGAACTCGGTCTGGATTCGCTAATGGCGGTGCGGATCAAGAACCGCGTCGAGTACGACTTCGACCTGCCCCCGATCCAGCTGACCGCCGTGCGCGACGCCAACCTCTACGCCGTCGAGAAGCTGATCGCGTATGCGGTCGAGAACCGCGACCAGGTCGGCGAACTGGCCGAAGCGCAGAAGGGCAAGACGGCCGAGGAGATCGCGGCCGCTCAGGCCGAGCTGATGGGCGGTGCCAGCACGGTCGCCGAGCTCGAAGCCAAGCTCGCCGAAGCCGGCCATCCGATCGCGTCGCAGCCGTCGGACGGGGAGACCGGGGCGCCTGAGGAGACCGACGAGACCGCAGTCGCCGCCGGATCCGAGGCCCCCGCGGTCGCCGAGCCGGGGAGCGTTCCGCCGCCCCCGACGGACCCGTCCGGTCCCTCGGGCCCGAAGCCCAGCGCAGCCGGCCTCGCGGCCCAGGTCCTCACCCAGGAGGCGGTCACCGAGGCGCTCGGCGCCGACGTGCCGCCGCGCGATGCGGCCGAGCGTGTCACCTTCGCCACGTGGGCGATCGTGACCGGTAAGTCGCCGGGCGGCATCTTCAACGAGCTGCCGTCGATCGCCGACGACGTCGCCGAGAAGATGGCGCAGCGCCTGTCCGAGCGCGCCGACGGCACGATCACCGCCGACCAGGTGAAGGCGGCCCGCACGATCCAGGACCTGTCGGTCGCCGTGCGTGACGAGATGGACGCCGGTGAGCTCGACGGGTTCGTCCGCACCATCCGGGCCAGGCCCGAGGGGTCGAACCGCGTCCCGGTGTTCGTGTTCCATCCCGCGGGTGGGTCGACCGTCGTCTACGAGCCCCTGCTGAAGCGGTTGCCGCCGGACACCCCGATGTACGGCTTCGAGCGGGTCGAGGGCTCGGTCGAGGAACGCGCCGCCGAGTACCTGCCCAAGCTGCGGGAGATCCAGGGCGATGGCCCCTACATCCTGGTCGGATGGTCGCTGGGTGGCGCGCTCGCCTACGCCTGCGCGATCGGTCTCAAGCGCGAAGGCGCCGACGTCCGATTCGTCGGGTTGATCGACATGGTGCGCCCCGGCGAGGAGATCCCGCAGACCCAGGAGGAGACGCGGGCCCGCTGGGATCGCTACGCGCTGTTCGCCCAGCGCACCTTCAACGTCGAGGTGCCGCCGATCCCCTACGAGGAGCTCGAAGCTCTCGACGACGGCGGCCAGGTGCAGTTCATCCTCGACGCGGTCAAGGAGAGCGGGGTCGACATCCCCGGCGGCATCATCGAGCACCAGCGCACGTCCTACCTGGACAATCGCCTGCTCGAGACCGCCGAGATCCAGCCCTACGACGGTCACGTCACCCTGTACATGGCCGATCGCTATCACGACGACGCGATCTTCTTCGAGCCGCGCTACGCCATCCGTCAGCCCGACGGCGGCTGGGGCGAGTTCGTCGAGGATCTGGAGGTCGTGCCGATCGGGGGCGAGCACATTCAGGCCATCGACGAGCCGTACATTGCGAAGGTCGGCGCCCACCTGAGCGAGGCCATCAATGCCGTGGAGAGTGAGAGCAAGTGACTGAACGCACCACCGCTGAACTCCTGGCAGAACTCCGCGAGAAGCTGGAGCTGGCCAAGGAACCCGGCGGCGAGAAGGCAGTCGCGAAACGCGCGAAGAAGGGGATCCCGAGCGCGCGCGAGCGCATCTACGCCCTACTCGACCCGGGCAGCTTCCTGGAGATCGGTGCGCTCGCCAAGACCCCGGGCGATCCGGAGGCGCTCTACGGCGATGGGGTGGTGACCGGTCACGGCAGCATCAACGGCCGTCCGGTGGGCGTGTTCAGCCACGACCAGACGGTGTTCCAGGGCTCGGTCGGCGAGATGTTCGGCCGCAAGGTCGCCCGTCTGATGGAGTGGGTGGCCATGGTCGGCTGCCCGATCATCGGCATCAACGACTCCGCGGGCGCCCGTATCCAGGACACCGCGACGTCGCTGGCCTGGTACGCCGAACTCGGCCGCCGCCACGAGCTGCTGCGCGGCCTGGTGCCCGAGATCTCGCTGATCTTCGGCAAGTGCGCAGGCGGTGCCGTCTATTCGCCGATCCAGACCGACCTCGTCATCGCGGTGCGCGATCAGGGCTACATGTTCGTCACTGGCCCCGACGTCATCAAGGACGTCACCGGTGAGGACGTCACGCTCGACGAGCTCGGCGGCGCGGACGCCCAAGCCCGCTACGGCAACATCCATCAGGTCGTCGAGTCCGAGGCCGCGGCGTTCCAGTACGTGCGCGACTATCTGAGTTTCCTTCCGGGCAATACGTTCGACGACCCGCCGATCGTCAACCCGGGCCTGGAGCCTGAGGTGACCCCGCACGACCTCGAGCTCGACGCGATCGTGCCGGATGCCGACAACCAGGCCTACGACATGATGGAGATCCTGCTGCGGATCTTCGACGACGGCGACGTCTTCCAGGTCGGCGAGCAGTCCGGCCCGGCGATCATCACCGCGTTCGCCCGCGTGGACGGCCGCCCGGTCGGCATCATCGCCAACCAGCCGATGTACATGTCGGGCGCGATCGACAACGAGGCCTCCGACAAGGCGGCCCGCTTCGTCCGCTTCTGCGACTCGTTCAACACCCCGCTGGTGTTCGTCGTCGACACACCCGGCTTCATGCCCGGTGTGGAGCAGGAGAAGGGCGGCATCATCAAGCGCGGCGGCCGGTTCCTCAACGCCGTCGTCGAGGCCGACATCCCCAAGGTGACGATCACGATCCGCAAGTCCTACGGCGGCGCGTACGCCGTGATGGGTTCCAAGCAGCTGACGTCGGACTTCAACTTCGCGTGGCCGACGGCCCGCATCGCGGTGATCGGCGCCGAAGGTGCGGCCCAGCTGCTGGTCAAGCGGTTCCCTGATCCCACTGCGCCGGAGGTGCAGAAGATCCGCGCGGACTTCATCGAGGGCTACAACACGACCCTGGCCACACCGTGGATCGCCGCCGAGCGCGGTTTCATCGACGGTGTGATCGAGCCGCACCAAACCCGGTTGCTGCTGCGCAACTGCATGAGGCTGTTGCGTGACAAGCAGATCAACCGCGTGCAGCGCAAGCACGGCCTGACTCCCATCTAGAGCGCAGTGCACCCAGAAGCCGTCTTTAGGATTGAATACAGCTGTGTCGACTGACTTCACGGGGCTGAGGCGGGATGCCCCGCTCGGCGATTCGCGTCTGGATCTGTGCGATCTCTTCGTCTTCGAGTCGCCGAACGATCCCGCGCGGACCGCATTGATCCTGACGGCGAATCCGAAGGCCGACGCGTTGTATCCCGGTGCGGTCTACCGCATCGGCATCGACAACGACGGCGATCTGCGCAACGACATCACCTTTAACTTCGTGTTCTCCGAGGTGGTGGACGGCAAGCAGCGGGTCGACGTGCGGTTGGGTCTGCAGGCCGAGGCGCGGGTCGACTCCGCGTCGGGGTCGGAGATCTTCGGCGGCGTCGAGGTGTCGTTCGACGACGAACCACACGTCTGGCGTTCCCGTGGCGGCGCGTTCGTGTTCTTCGCCGGCGCGCGCAGCGATCCGTCGTTCTCGGATTCGAATGTCATCGCAATGGCTGTGGAGTTGCCCACTACCTACCTCGGCGCCGAACCCGACGTCCGGATCTGGGCTCGCTGCAGTCTGGTCGACGACGGCAAGTGGGTGCACGCCGACCGCGTCGCCCACCCGTGGATCAGCGGGTTCTTCAGCACCGACGACGAATTGGCCGAGTTCAGCTCCGGTGAGCCGAACCGCGACCAGGCCCACTGGATCGGCCACCTCATCGACCTGATGGCCGAGACGGGCGGCTACACCAGGAACGAGGCCATCGACGCGATCGAGTCCGAGGGCACGCTGCCCGACGTGTTGACCTACAACCCGTCCAAGCCCGCGCGATACCCCAACGGACGCGCGCTGACCGACGACGTCGCCGACTTCCGGTCGAAGTTCCTGACCAACGGGAAGAAGGGGCTTCCCGGCCTGCACACCCCCACCGGTCTGCTCTCCGAGTTCCCCTACCTGGCTCCGCCGCGTTGACATGCCGCTGAGCGAGGGCGAGGTGATCGCGGGCTACACGATCTCGCGGATGCTGGGCTCCGGCGGTATGGGCGAGGTCTATCTGGCCAAGCACCCGAGACTGCCACGCTACGACGCTGTGAAGGTGCTGTCGGCGTCGGTGTCCACGGACAGCGAATACCGCGAGAGGTTCAACCGGGAGGCCGACATCGCGGCCACGCTGTGGCACCCACACATCGTCCAGGTGCACGACCGCGGCGAATTCGAAGGCCGGCTGTGGATCTCGATGGATCATGTCGAGGGCACCGACGCGGCGCGCCTGCTCGCCGACAGGTATCCGAACGGCATGCCGCCGGCGCTGGTCATCCGGCTGGTCGCCGCAGTCGGGGAGGCGCTGGACTACGCCCATCAGCGCGGCCTGCTGCACCGCGACGTCAAGCCCGCGAACATCCTGATCGCCGATCCGGAGACGGAGAACGAGCGGATCATGTTGGCCGACTTCGGGATTGCCCGCAGGGTCGGCGAGGTCAGCGCGCTCACCGGCACCAACATGACGGTGGGCACCGTGGCGTACTCGGCCCCCGAGCAGCTGACCGCCGACGAGGCCATCGACGGCCGCGCCGACCAGTACGCGTTGGCCGCCACCGCGTTTCAGCTCCTGACCGGAACCCCGCCGTTCCAGCATTCCAATCCGGCGATCGTCATCAGCCAGCACCTCACCGCGCAGCCGCCGTCGATCGCGGTGCACCGGCCCGAATTGTCCGGTCTGGGTGAGGCTTTCGAGAAGGCACTGGCCAAGTCGCCGGCTGAGCGCTTCGACAGATGCGTGGATTTCGCGCGCGCGCTGTCCAACCGCAGTGCAGCGATCGAGCCTGGTGTGCTGACCGACCCGGATGCGACGAGGCATGCAGGTGCCTCGGCCGGTCCGCGGCACGCCAGACCCTCGGCCGGGCCCGCACCCGCTGACGGCAGGACGCGGAATCGGATTCTGGTCGCCGCCGCGCTCGTCCTGGCGCTGGTGGCCGTGGTCGCCATCGTTCTGCTCGCGGTGTTCGAGAAGGACGAGATCCGTTCGGAGGCAGGGCAACCCGCGTCCAGTGTGGCGCCGTCGGGGGGCGTCACCCTGCCCGTCGTCGTGGTCGGGGCAGACTGCGCGACGCTCGGCGGGGCGGGTGTCACCGAGACCGGAGAACCGGCTTACTGTGCCCGGTTGACGTCCTCCGGGGAACCGCTGTGGTCGTTGTACCCGGGCGAGATCCCCCATCCGAGCAACACTCCGGCGCCGGCGGAAGGCTCTGCGCCCGCGGACACGCCGGTGCTGGTGTGCATGGAACAGACGGGGCAGAACCAGGCAGACTGCCACGACGACATCCTGCGGGAGAATGCCGATCCCGGCGCGAACGACGATCAGCAGCCGACGGGTTAGCTCACGGCTGGAAACGCATCTCGCCCGGTGAGTAGAGCCCGGAGTGGGTGGACTCGCCGAGTTCGATCCGCGCCGGCTGCGCATCGACGATCGTGTCGAAGCGGCGCAGCGAACCCCAGTCCTGGCCCCAGTCGTTGGACAGGTACGTCGACATGACCGATGCGCGCAACAACAGGTCGGTGATCCCGAGTAGGCCGCCGTTGAGGCCGTCCTGCCAGGTGTCGGTGCTCTGGAGTTTGGCGAAATAGTCCGGGGAGATGCGGAACTTCGGGATCTCGGTGACGCCGTTGGCGTGCAGCATCGGCTGCTGGCACGGGAAAGCCAACCCGACCGCCCAGTCCATCAGCACGGGCTCGGTCGAGCCGACGTACTCCTGCACAGACCGCACTTCCGGAACCCGCGGAGGTGTCACCGCAACCCAATCCCCTTGCCCCAGTGAGAGATCCTCGGCGATCACCCGCACCGCGACGGCGTCGGTGGGGATCTGCGAGCGCGGATACCGCAGGTTGCGCCACGACGGTGTGGGGCCGATGTCGAACGGGGCGACGCGGCCCGCAGGCACGGGAGTCCCGTCGGCGCCGCGGGTGGCGTATTCGAGCTCGACGGTCTGCCCGGTCGTGACATTGTTCGCGACGCTGGTGCCGGTGATCGTGCCTGCCGCGGTGATCGTGACGAGTGGGTGTGCGTCGTCGGCGGGCGGCAGCTCGTACCAGGCCGACGCCAGCCGGCTCTCCTGTTGCGCCTCGGTGGAATACGTGCCGGCCACCGGAACGCGGGCGGGATCGAGACCGTAGGGCAGCGGCACCGTCGAGCCGTTGATACCGGGCCGCGGGAGCTTGATCGGCCGGTTCCAGTCGTAGTCGGTGCCCGGCTGCGGGTTGTTCAGCCGGATCGCCTCGGCGATGATCCGGTCGGGAACCCCGTTGGGGGAGAAGCCCGTCGGATCGGTGCCGCCCAGAGGTCCGAGCGGGCCATACCGTCCGGGCGCGGGCGTGAGGAACCCGTCGTTGGAGTCGGGTTCGACGAGGACGTCGTCGGCGAGGCCGCACCCGCCCGCGAAAGCGCGGATGTTGGCCCAGCCGTTGGAGTAGGTGGGGTACTGGCGCACCACGCCGATGGCCATGGACGCGATCATGAACAGCACCATGAGTCCGGCGGCGACGGGAATAGGGGCCGCGGTGAGCACGTCGACGACGCGGGACTGCGCCTTGTTGCGCAGGTGCAGCCAGAACGCCCACAGCGCAGTGATCCCGCACAACACGAAGAACACCGCGCTGAGGGTGACCCCACCCAGCTGCGGCACCGAGTTGTTGTACGGCGCACCGAAGTTCGAGACATACCACCAGCCGTTGGTGGAGGCGAAGCACATCGCCAGGATGAACATCACCCCGGACAGGAACGCCATGCGGTTGCGTGCCGACCGCAGTACGAGCGGAGACACCAGGACGGTGGCCAGCGCCGCCATCGCGCCACCAACCGCCGCGAAGAGGCCGAAGTGGTGGATCCACTTGGTGGGCGTGAACATCAGGAAGAAGATCGTGGCGAAGATGACGCCCATCAGCCGCCACGCGGGCCCGCGGGCCACGCCGGGAACGCGCTTGCGCCGCAACATGATGAACAGCGACGAGAACAGGCACAGCGCGGTGAACATGAATGCGACCCGGCGCGCGATCGCGCCGTCGGTGGTCGGCAGGATGAGGTAGTAGTAGCGCAGGTTCTCCGTCCACCACTCCTGGCTGGGCCCGATCGCGGTGCGGATCTTGGTCGCTTCCAACACGGTTGCCAGGGTCTGGTCGGCCAGCACCACGGCCAGCACCACGGTGCCCGCGGCCAGCAGCGGGGCCAGCAGCGGCCACAACCCGACGACCTGGCGGCGGCGCATCACGATCCGCAGGATCGGGCGGCCGCCGGCCAGCAGCGCGGCCACGGCGATCAGTCCGGTCGGCTGGATGCCGAGGGTGAAGGCCGCGGTGGTGATGGCGAGCGCGGCGGGCGTGAGCCGGCCCGAGGTCACCGCCCGCTCGATCAGCACGTAGGTGACGAGCGCGCCGGTGGCGATCTGGCCTTCGGGTCGCAGCCCGTTGTTGAACGGCATCCAGGCGCCCAGCAGCACCAGGCCGGCCGCCCACAGAGCGGGGCGGCTGGCGATGACGGCGGGCCCGAGCCGGGGCAGCACCTCGCGGGAGAGCAGCAGCCAGCAGACCGCGGCGCAGATCAGGTCGGGCAGCCGAATCCAGATGCTGGCGGTGCTCACCTGGCTCATCAGCGCCAGCAGGTTGTAGTACCAGCCGAACGGGTCCTCCGGGCTGCCGAACCAGCGGAAGTAGTTCGACATGTAGCCCGCATGGTCGGCGACCCGCGCCATCTGCAGGATGTAGCCGTCGTCGGAGGAGTTGGCGCCGATCACGTACCAGATCGCGAACCCGCCGAGCACCGTCACGTCGACAGCGGTGAGGGTGCGCCAGCGGGTCGGGATCAGCCGGTGCATCCGTCTGCCGTCGAGCCGGTCGAGGCGCCACAGCGCGAGCAGCGCGATGACGGTGCACACGATCGAGAGCAGGATCGCGGCGAGCTTGAGCGGCGTCGGATGCGTGGTGAAGCGGGTGTCGATGTCGGCGGAGAACGTCAGGCCCGGCGGGGCGGGGCCGGTGAGGTCGGTGAAGACGCCGACGATCGCGGGCCGCAGGTTCGGGTCGGCATAGCCGGTGCGCTGCGGTGACCCGTCGTCCTGGGTCAGCCCGACGAACTCGGCGTACGTGCCGTCGTGGTTCGACGTGATGTCGATCCGTTCGCAACCGGCGGCCCGGTCGCGCTCGACGCTGGCGACCACGACATTGCGCACGATGACGTCGACCCGCTCGTCCGAGACGGTCACCAGCATCGCGTTGAGCGCGGCATCGCGGCCCTGCTCGGGGGCGGTCCCCAGGATCAGTCCGCCGTCTGCGGGCATGTCGCGGACCACGCTGCACGGGATCGATGCCTCGAGGCTGACCGGGGCCTGCGAGATCAGCGGCGCGGTGACATTCGCGAACTGCCCGTTCTGCGGCCAGTTGAGTGTCGCGGTGGTCTGGGTGACCGGCAGCAGCGGGACGGCGACCGCGGCCACGAAGCCGAGCAGGCCCGCGATCATGGCGACCAGACGCGCAACCTTCACGTCGTTCACGGCTCCGGCCGTCTTGCCGTTCACGGCTCCGGCCGTCTTGCCGTTCACGGCTCCGGCCGTCTTGCCGTTCACGGCAGCGCCCTGATCGGTCCGCCGCGACTCCAGCCGAACACTCGTGTCGACCCTTCCTCGATCACCGCGTCGGGTGCCTCGTCAGCGGGCACGACGCGCAGATAGCGCTCCAGAGATCCCCAGTCCCGGTACCAGTCGCCGTCCAGGTAGGTGGGGATGGACTCGGTGCGCAGCAGCGACTGGATGAACAGGAACGGCCCGCCGTCCTCGGCGGCCTGCCACTGGTTCGACGACACGACGATCTGCTTGAAGTTCGGCATGATCCGGTAGCGCGGAAGTTCGGCCACCCCGAGGTGTTCGCGGAAGGGGCGCTGGCACGGGAAGTTCGCAGCGGTCGCGATGTCCATCAGCACCGGGGTCTCACGGCCGAGGTACTCGCTGGCTGTCTGCAGCACGGGGACCCGCGGCGGGGTGAACCCGAACCACTGGTCCTCGGACAAATTGGGGTCGTCGGCGACGATGCGGGCCACGTTGGCCTCCGGCGGCGCGGTGGACAGCGGGAAGCGCAGATTGCGCCAGGCTTTCTGGTTGAAGATGTCGATCGGGTCGACCTCGTTGAGCTCCTGATACGACCCGTCGGGTCGGTGCACGCCCCACTGCAGTTTCAGCGACTGGCCGTAGTTGAACGAGCCGTCCTCGTTGTACCACCAGATCGCGCCTGCCGCGGCGACGCTGACGAGCGGGCGGTCGGGGGTCCGGGGCGGCAGTTGGTACCAGGCCGACGTCGCCTTCGCGGCGATGGTGTTCTCGTCCCAGCTGCCCATCACGGGGGTGGTCTTCGGGTCGAGGCCGAAGGGCAGGAACACCCGTGACCCGTTGACCCCTTCGGGTCCGTAGCCGCCGCCGGTGCCCGCCGCGTAGCCGACGCCGATGTTCGGTTTGTCGACCGGACCGTCGGAGTTCACGGTGCCCGGATTGGCGGCGACCGGTTCGGCGGGCTCGAGGGTGTCGCTGACGCCGTTGGGGGTGAAGCCGACGGGGTCCTCACCGCCGAGCGGTCCGTACTCGCCGAACCGCTGCCCCGGGACGGGTTGCAGCATGCCGGCGTTGGTGTCGGCCTCGACCAGCACGTCGTCGGCCATGGCGCAACTGTCACCCGAAAAACCGGAGCGCAGCGCGGCGATGTTGCCGGAGCCGGTGGTGTAGACGGGATAGCGCCCGGCGGTGGCCTTGAGCATCGACCCCAGCTCGAGCACGACCATGATGACCGCGACGACGAGCAGCGGGGTGGACGCCAGTGCCCGGTGGCGGCCGGTGTCGGCGACCTGCGTGTGTCCGGCGTAGTCCATGCGGAAGTGCAGCCAGCCGGCCAGCAGGCCGCACGCGATGGCCAGCACCAGGAAGATCGTCGTGACGGGATAGCCGACGAGCACGGGCTGCTTGTCGAACCAGGGCACGCCGTAGTTGCCGGTGTAGAACCAGCCGTTGATCCCCGAGGTCGCCCATGCCAGCACGAACAGCAGCGCCGTCACGTACAGGGCGAGGTTGCGCCTGCTGTGCAGGCCGACGCGCGCGAACGCGAACGCGGTGACCGCGCCGAGCGCTCCGGCCAGGCCCGCGAACGCGCCGAATTGCACCGCCCATTTGGTCGGGGTGAGCGTCAGCAGCAGCAGGCCGATCGCGGTGGCGCCGACGAGACGCCACACCGGCCCGTTGACGGCACCCGGAACACTGCCGCGGCGCAGCAGCACCGCGATCACGCCGAACAGGCAGAGCATCAGGATCAGGACGGAGAAGCGCCGGGTGAGGGAGCCGTCGACGCTGTCTTCGACGGTGAGGTAGTAGTACCTCAGGAACTCCTGATACCAGGGCACGGTCGGGCCGACGACGTACTTGATGCGGACCGACTCGGCGACGGTGGCCAGGGTCTGGTCGCGGAACACGACGACGAAGATCAGCGACGCGGCTGCCGCGAACGGTGCGAGCGCCGACAGCAGTCCGTCGGCGGCACGCCGGACGGAGACGATGTGGGTGACCCCGCGCGCCCCGACGAGCAGCGGTGCCACGGCGACCAGTCCCTGCGGGGCCAGCGTCACGGAGAAGACGGCGACGACGATCGCCACCGCGTACGGCCACAACCGGCGCGTCGCCAGCGTCCGTTCGGTGAGCATCCACACCGCGACCACGCCGAACGCGATCAACGGCTCGGGCCGCAGCCCGTTGTTGAACGGCAGCCACGCGGCGAGGAACACCGCGCCCGCGGTCAGCACGGTGACACGGTTGACCGACAGCCGCCTGCCGAGCCGGGGCAGCATGCAGCGGGACAAAATCAGCCAGGTCGCGATCGCGGCGGCCGTGGCAGGCAGCCGCAACCACGCGCTCGCGGTGCTGATCGACGCCAGGTGCGCGAGCACGCTCTGGTACCAGTCGAACGGCGCCTCGGAGGCCCCGAAATACCGGTAGTAGTTGGTGATGTAGCCCGCCTCGCCGGAGACGCGGGCGATCGTGGTGTTGTAGCCGTCGTCGGACGACTGCGCGCCGACGATGTGCCAGACGAGCAGGCTGCCGACCACGGCGGCGTCGGTGAGCCAGGTCCACAGTCCGACCCGGCGGCGGCCCCGACGTTCGCGCGGGACGCGCCGTCCGGAGACGCGGTCGAGCATCGCGAGCGCGACGAGGGACGCGACGACGCAGAGCACGCCGAGCACCATCACCGCCGTCTTCAGCAGGGTCGGCGTCGTGATGAACCGGGTGTCGATGTCGATGCGGGCGTTCAGCCCGGCGCCTGGTGGGACCTCGAGCTCGGTGAACACGCCGGACACCTGAGGGCGTTTGTCGGGCGGGAGGGTGCCGGTGGCGCCGGGGATGCCGACGAAGTCGGCACCGACCGCGCCGACGTTGGCCCAGACCCGCAGTTCGGAGCAGGCGCCGGAGGCCACCGCCTCGCGAGGTGCGACCGCGGCGACGGTGTCGCGGAACGCGACGTAGACGACGTCGGCGTTGGCACGCACGAAGAGCCCGTTGCGTCCGACGTCGATGCCGCCGGGCGGGTTGGTGGAGAACACCAGGCCGCCGTCCTCAGGCAGCGTCGCGATGGCCGAGCACGGGATCGTGACGTCGAGGGAACGCGGTGCGCCCGAGACCAGAGGGGCGGTGATGTCGCTGACGAATCCGTCGGCGTCGGCCGATTGTGGCCACATGATCGCCGCGGTGGACTGCTTCACCGGCAGCAGCGGTGCGAGCCCGCACAGCACCAGCCCGGCGAGCCCCGCGATGACGGCGACGAGGCGGGCGGACGGGGCAGGCACGAGGCTCGATGGTAGGCGACGTTCCTATGGCGCCGGTTCCGGCGTGCCGCGCTCAGCTCAAGCGAAGTGGCGCAGGACTCCACAGCCCGCTGCGCTCTGCCGTCCCGAGATCCAGCCGCGCAGGCTCGGCGTTCGAATAGAACGGCACGAGCTGTTGCAGCGCACCCCAGTCGCGGAACCAGTCGTCCTTGAGATAGGTGGGGACGGTGACCGCGCGCAGCAGCAGCTCGGTGATGCCGAGCGGGCCGCCGCCCAGGTAGTCCATGACCGGCGAGTTGGCCTCGGCGCCGAAGCGGTCGGGCAGGATCCGCCACTTCGGCACCTCGATGACGCCGTTCTGGTGGTTGAACGGACGCTGGCACGGGAAGGCCAGGCCGACGAGCCAGTCCAACAGCACCGGGTCGGTCGAGCCGACGACGTCCTGGAGCGTGCGCAGTTCGGGGATGCGCGGCGGTGTGACGGCGATCCAGTGGTCGGGGCTGAGGTCGTCGTCGCTGGCGACGAGCCGGATCTGGGTGGCGTCGGACGGGATCGAGGACAGCGGCGCGCGCAGGTTGCGCCACGCGGGTGCGGCGCCGACGTCGCCGAATCCGATGCTGCCCGCGGGTTCTCCGTCGGCGCCGGCCCACTGCACGACGACCTCACCCGCGTCGAACCGTCCGGCGGCCGCGACGACTAGCAGCGAGTCCGACCGGTCCTGCTCACTCCAGCCCGCGGGCAGCTGGTACCAGGCCGAGCGCAGAGACGCGGGTTGTTGCGTGCCGCTGCGCCAGCTGCCCATCACGGGCGTGCGGGCCGGGTCGAGGCCGTACGGGAGACGGGCGCGGGAACCGTTGACGCCCGCCGCGGACGTCGTTCCGCCCTCGGTGCCCGCCTCGGTGCCGGTGACGACGCCGCTGTCGCTGTCGGCGAAGTTGCCCGCCCCGGGCTCTTCGCTGACCGGGTCGGGCGACACGTCCGAGGGAATCCCGTTGGGGCTGAACCCTTCTGCGGTGACGTCGCCGAGAGCGTCGCCGACGGGGACGCTGCCCGCGGGGGACAGCAGCCCGGCGTTGACGTCCTGTTCGACCAGGACGTCCTCGGCCATCCCGCACGTCTTGCCGGTGAGTGCCTGCAGGTTGGACCGGCCGACGGTCCACGCCGGGTACTGGCCGACCATCGCCGCGGTCAGCGATACGACTTCGAACATCACCAGGGCCCAGGTCGCAATGGCCAACGGCGCCTGGGTGATTCGCTTCCACCGCGGTGGGTTCCCCGGCGGCGGCGGCTTGTCGCGCCCGGTGAAGTGGAGCCAGGCGGCCACCAGCAGCGCGACCATCGACAGCCCGAGCAGCACAGTGGTGAAACCGAACTTCCACTCCGGGAATGCATTCGACCACGGGACACCGAAGTTGGAGACGTACCACCATCCGTTGACGGTGGCGAACGACAGCGCCGTCACGAACAGGACGGCGGCGGCGAACACCGACCGATTTCGGGGTGAGCGCATCGCGGCCGCCGAGATCGCGACTGCCGCCAGCGCGCCGATCGAGCCCGCCAGGCCGGCGAACACACCGAAGTGGTGCGTCCACTTGGTGGGCGTGAACATCATGGCAAGGAACGAGATGACCGTGATGCCGATGATGCGCAGGCCGGGGCCGGCCGCGGTGCCGGGAATCCGCCCCTTGCGCAACGTCATCGCGATGGCGGCCGCCAGCGAGAGCAGGACGGCGAGCACGGCGAAACGGCGCGCCACCGACCCGTCGGGGCTGGTCGTGAACAGCCGCGAGTAGCGGATGTGCTCGTCGAACCACGCCAGGCTCGGGCCGACGGCCGACTTGAAGCTGCTGGCCTGCAGCTCGGCGGCCAGGGTTTGGTCGCGGAAGATCAGGAAGATCGTCACTGTGCCCGCCGCGGCGATGGGGGCCAGCAGCGCGAGGTATCCGAATCGCGAAGTATGAGCGGCGACAATGGTTTTCAGCGGGCCGATGGCCACCAGCAGGGCGCCGACCGCGGCGATGCCCGTCGGGCCGGAGAACAGCGTCAGCGCGCCGATGATGATCGCGACGGCGACGGGGAGCAGGCGGCTGGTCGCGACGCCCCGCTCGACCGAGCACCACGTCAGCAGGATGCCGAGGGCGATGATCGGCTCGGGGCGCAGACCGTTGTTGAGCGGCAGCCAGAACGCCAGGAAAAGGCCGGCGGCCGTCCAGGCCGCGGCGCGGCTTCGTTTGACGGCGGTGCCCAGCCGTGGAATCACCTCGCGGCTGATGACCCACCAGCACGCAAGCGCCATCAGCAGCGTCGGCAGGCGCATCCACACGCTCGTCGTGCTGACGTTGGCCCACAGCGCGAGCAGGTCGTAGTACCAGCCGAACGGCGCCTCGGGGGTGCCGAACCAGCGGTAGTAGTTGGCCATGTAGCCGGCGCTCTCGGAGACGCGGGCCATCGTCAGGATGTAGCCGTCGTCGGCGGTGTTCGCGCCGACGAAGTGCCACCACACCAGCACGGCCGCGACGAGGCCGTCCAGCGGGGACATCGACCACCAGCGGGGCGGCAGGAAGCGCTTGTGGCGTCGGCCGTCGGCACGGTCGAGCACGTGCAGCGCACCCAGCGACACGATCGTCATCGCCACGCCGACGATCATCGCGAGCAGCTTCAGCAGTGTGGGCGAGCTGCTGTAGCGGGTGTCGATGGTCGCGGAGAACTCCAGGCCGGGGGGTGCGCGGCCCGACAGGTCGGTGAAGACGCCGACGATCTGCGGACGGAAATCGTAGCCGCCGCGTTCGCCCCGCAGCGGCTCGCGCGGCTGAGCCGGGTTGCCTCGATCGCCGACGTCGGGTTCGGCCTGCAGGCCGACGAACTCGCCGGTCACCTTGTCGGCGTGCGCGGTGAAGCGCAATTCCTGGCACTCGGGGCTGAGCACCTGGTCCAGCGGCGCGCTGACGACCGGGGTGTTGCGCACGATGACGAGCAGGTCGTTGTTGACGCGCTCGATGAGCAGACCTCGGTCGACGGCCTTGGGGGCCTGCTTGGGCACTGTGGACAGCAGCACGGTGCGGCCGGGACGGTCCAGGCCTGCCGCCGCGCTGCACGGGATCGTGATGTCGAGGTCGGTGGCGACGTAGCCGATCAGCGGCGCGTCGACGCTCTGCAGCACACCGTTCTGCGGCCAGTTGAGTTGTGCCGTCGTCTGGTTGACGGGAAGCAGGGGGGTCGCAACAGCGAGGACCGTGCCGAGCAGCCCCGCGATGATCGCGATGAGTCGCGCGGTGCGGTGATTGGCACCCGTCTCTCGGATCACGGGGCTAGATGGTAATTGGCTTGCGGATGGCCAGCACGAACGGTCCGACGGTGGACACGTCGAAGCGCGGATCGTCGAACAGCGCATCGTCGAGTGCCACGTGGTATCGCCGCACGTTGGGCTGGTTCGGATACACGTCCTCGGCCAGACGCAGCGTGTAGGTGTCGTTCGCGCCGCGGCGCATCAGGAACACCGACGGCGGCTCCCACGGCATCGTGTCGAGCGCCTCGATGAACTGGTCGGCGTCGGTCAGCATGCGCCAGCCCTCGATGGCGCCCGCGCGCTGGTCGAACTGCGCGAGCGGGTTGGCGTAGTGCGACGTCAGGCCCTGGAAGCCGTAGTAGGGGTAGTAGGACAGGAAGCTGTAGTCGGCGGTCAGGACGACTGTCTCGTTGCGCGGCCGGCCGGTGATCTCCTGGATGCGGGCGTCGACCTCGCGGTAGTACTGCTCGGCGCCGGGCGGGCGGCGGTCGGCGCGTTCCCCGTAGCCGTCGGTGTCGGTGTAGGCGACGACGATGTCGGAGCGCAGCACGTCGGGAATGTCCTGGGCGAAGGTGATGGCCCCGACGGAGCCGACGGCGGTGGCCACAGCGACGACGCGGCGGGCGTTGGGCTGGGTGACCCGGGCCGCGATCATCCGTGTGGCCTCGATGAAACCGAACGCACCCGCGGCGGCGAGCAGGATCGTCAAGGTGGGCTGAAGCCGGAACGACAGCAGTGTCGTGCCGACGAGGGTGGTCAGCATCGACAGCAGCGACCACGCGTAGACGGCCAGCACGGCGACGGCCAAGGCGCCTGCCCGGGTGGAGCTGCGCGCCCGGACCACCAACCACACCGTTCCCAGCATGCAGAGCGCGCCGAGGAGGGTGAAGTCGAGCATCGGGAATGTCAGTTCGGCGCCGTCCTTGGGCAGGTAGTGCTGCGCCGTGCCCGACTCGGCCGGCGTCCCACGGAGCGCGGCGAGCAGGTACGGGGCCCACGTGATGAGCATGATCAGCCCGGAGATGACGGCGATGACACCGACCCGCAGCAGCGGATCCCACTGCCTGCGCGCGGCAGCCAGCACCACCGCCATGATCGCCAGCGTGAACGCGGCGTAGCCGAACAGCAGTGTGTAGAACAGGCCCGCGACGCCGAGGAAGACGCCGGTGCCGATCACGGCGGCCCATCCGCCGCCGCGTGTGCGTCCGCGCAGTCCGGACCAGGCGAGCACGAACACCGGCGGCAGCAGCACGGCGATGATGGCCGCGTAGGGCTCGGCGGGGGAGTACGCGAGCGCGGTCGCTGCGGTGGCCGTGGACACGACGAGTGCGTATTCGAAGCGAATCATGCAGGCCCACAACACGAATGCGAGCGCGATCGCGATGGTGATCGAGATGATCGACCACGGCTTGAACATCTCCCACGCGGGCGTGCCGGTGAGCGCGGCGAGCCTTCCGCCGAGCCAGAACCATCCCGCGGGGTAGTAGGGCGGCAGGCCGATGTAGGTCATGTCGTGCAGGCCGGGCTGGTCGGTGAGGCGCGTCAGGTATTCGGTGCGGAACTGCTGGTCGACTGAGATGCCGAACAGGTAGAGCCTGGTGGCGCCCAACGGCATCGCGAGGGTGACGACCGAGAACGCGGACAGGAACACCACCGCGCCGATGCGGGCGATCAGCTGCCTACCCCTGCGCCACACGAGCCCCGCCGCGAGCAGGCCGACCAGGCAGACCACCTGGCCGACGGTGGTCAGCGCGTGCAGCTGATTGGACGAGTTGTAGGCGGGCCAGTCGACCCGGGCGATCGCGAACAGGCTGACGGCCGCGACGAGAGCGGCGACGGCCGCGGCTGCGGCCATCTGGCCGGTGACGGCCAGCGCGGTGCGCATCAGATAGGCAGCTTGCGGAAGATCGGGCGCGGGATGTGGCGCAGCACCATCATCACGAACCGGAAGGGTCCGGGCGCCCAGATCAGATCCTTGCCCTTGTTCGACGCCGTCACCGCGAGCTCGGCGACATCTTCCTTGTCGACGGTGAACGGGGCCTCCTTGGCGCCGGTCGCCTTCCAATGCTCGATCGTCGTCGTCGTGCGCACCTGACCGGGCCGGATCACCAGCACCCGAACGCCGAACTCCCGCAATGCTTCTCCGAGGCCGAGGTAGAAGCCGTCGAGGCCGGCCTTGGTGGAGCCGTAGACGAAGTTCGAGCGCCGGACGCGTTCGCCGGCGGCAGAGCTCATCGCGATGATGCGGCCGGAGCCCTGTGCACGCATCTTTTCGCTGAGCAGGACACCGACGGAAACCGCTGCGGTGTAGTTGATCCCAGCGATCTGCACGGCCTTGCGCTGGTTCTGCCAGAGTTCCTCGGCGTTGCCGAGGAGGCCGAACGCGACAACGGCGACGTCCACATCGCCGCTCTCCCACGCCTTGGCGATGACGGCGGGATGGCTGTCGGTGTCGAGCGCATCGAAGTCGAGCCAGTCGACAGCCTTGGCGCCCGCGCCCTGAAGCTGCGCGATGGCGGCGTCCTTGCGGGGGTGGCCCGGCAGGTCGGCCAGGATCACGCGGGCACGGGCGTTACGCAGGTAGCGCTCGGCGATCGCCAGGGCGATCTCTGAGGTGCCGCCGAGGAGAAGAATCGTCTGGGGATTGCCGGTGGCATCGAAAACCATCTAGAGGAGCTCCAGTCGTCGGGCCATGTCGGAGGCGAAGACGCCGTCGGGATCCACCTTGCGGCGCAGGGCGATCCACTCGTCGATGCGCGGATACATGGCGTGGAAGGTCTCGGCGGTGGTGCGGGAATCCTTGGCCGTGTACAGGCGCCCGCCGAACTCGAGGACCCGCTTGTCGAGTCCGTTGAGGAACTCGTTGAGGCCCGCGGTGATCGGGAAGTCGACGCACACGTTCCAACCGGGGATCGGGAAGCTCAGCGGCGCTTCATTTCCCGGTCCGAAGAGCTTGAACACGTTGAGGAACGAATAGAAGCCGGAGCGCTGGATGTCGACGATGATTGCCTTGAATTCGTCAACAGCGCTGGTGGGCACCACGAACTGGTACTGGCCGAATCCGGCGGAGCCGTACGCGCGGTTCCACTCTCCGAACATGTCGAGAGGGTGGTAGAACTGCGTCAGGTTCTGCACTTTGCCGCGGTAGGTGCCCGACTTGCGGTACCAGAGTTCGCCGATCGGCCCGAAGGTGTATTTGTTCGCCAAACCGTTGGGGAACAGGTCGGGAAACGTGAGCAGTTGCGGCGCATCGAATTTCAGCGGGTTTTTCTGCAGCTTCTTGGGAAGCTGGTCGAGCGTGGCCAGAGACCCGCGGGAGATGGCGGCGCGGCCGAGCTTCGGCGGTGGGCTGATGGCGTCGAACCACGCGCTGGAATAGGTGTAGTTGTCCTCGGTGCCGTCGCTGTGGAACGCGATGGTCTCGTCGAGGCTCGAGGTGACGTCGCCGTCGGCGACGAAGTACGCCGTCTCGGTGGGCGTCATCTCGATGGTGGCCCGCAGGATGATGCCGGTGAGCCCGTTGCCGCCGACGGTGGCCCAGAACAGGTCGCGATCGGGTCCGTCCGGGGTGATGGTGCGGATCTCGCCGTTGGCCAGCAGAAGGTCCACGGAGCGCACGTGGTTGCCGAAGCTGCCGGCGCTGTGGTGGTTCTTGCCGTGGATGTCGCACGCGATCGCGCCGCCGATGGTCACCTGGCGGGTGCCGGGCAGGACCGGAACCCAGAGGCCCAGCGGCAGGGCGGCCCGCATCAGCTGGTCGAGGTTGACGCCGCCGTCGACGTCGACGAGGTGGGTGTCGGCGTCCATGGAGTGGATCCGGTTGAGCGCGTTCATGTCGATGACGAGGCCGCCGCCGTTCTGGGCGTTGTCGCCGTAGGAACGGCCCAGCCCGCGGGCGAGAATCCCCCTGCCGGGGTTCTCCGCGGCCTGCGCGACGGCTTTGGCGATCACCTCGGGATCCGGCGTCGACAGCACCTGCGCGACGGACGGAGCGGTGCGGCCCCAGCCGGTCAGCCGCTTCGCGGTGGTCGAAAACTCCGTGCTCAACATCGTCACAGAGGGTACCGGGTTCAGCGCAGCGCGAATATTTCCCCGGGTCGCTACGCTCCTGCCCACCGGAAGATCACCGCGCGCTGAACGATGAAGTTGATCACCGTCGCGGTGCCCTGCGCGATGACGAATGCGACGACCACACCGGTCGCGGAGTAGTCGAACGCGCGCAGGAGCAGGTGGTTGAGGCCGACCTGCACGACGAACGTGGTGATGTACAGCGCCCAGACCGCGATCAACCGGCGGGTGCTGGGCGCGGCCTGGAACGTCCATCGGCGGTTGAGCAGGTAGGCCGTCGTCGTGCCGGCGATCCAGCCGAGGACTTTGGCGAGGTCGGGCTGCAGGTCCACGACTTTGTACAGCAGCACGTAGAGGCCGAAGTCGACGATTGCGGAGAACCCGCCCGTCACGAGGAAGCGCCAGATCTGCGTCCGCAGGCTCAGTTGCGGTGACATCGGGGGCTCGGCCACCCGCGCAGCTTACTGTGACCCTCTCGTCAGAGCGGTGGTGGTTTGTTGCGATCAGCGACGAGGGGGTCGTTGAGTGTCCGCTCCGCGGTGACCGCGCGACGGCGGTTGTAGGCGCGGGTGTTTCGCCGTCGGGGCATCTGCTTGCCGCGCCGGTCGCTGGGCTCCGTGCGGGGTGAGTCGCCGGTCCAGAGGGTGGCGGTGGGTCTACACAGGGTGGGGTGGAGCAGTCGGCTGCCGGGTTGGGTCGTGTATGTGTGCCCGGTGGGCGCCGTCCAGACGATGGTCCCGTCGGGGTATTGGCGGTCTCGCCATCCGGTGGCGCCGACCCAGAACGTTTTCAACAGATGGTGAAAACGGCACAGGCATTTCAGGTTGGAGGGGTGTGTGGGTCCGACCGGGTGCGGGACGGTGTGGTCGATGTCGGCGTCGGTGGCGGGCTTGTCGCAGCCGGGGAAGCGGCAGGTCAGGTCGCGGCAGCGGATGAAATCGGCCAGGGCGCGGGACGGGAAGCGGCCGGGTTCGGCTCCGGCCTGGCCGGGGTGGATGATCTCGCGGTACTTCGCGCCGTCGAGCAGGCCCTGCAGTAAAGGCGCTGGCATGATTCCGGCGCCGAAGACGTAGCCCGACCGCGTCTCGGCCAGCACTGGGGTACGCCGTCGACGCTTGGGTTCCGGTGCGGCCGCAGCGTCCGCCGTCTCCTCAGTGGGTGTGGTGGCGTCGGTGAGGACGTAGATGGTCGTATCGCGTAGAGGCGTGGGACGCGCCGCGGCCTCGCAGTCGTCGGCGCCGCACCGGCAGGCCAGGGCGGTCAGGCCGGCCTGGATGGCGGCGAAGGCGTCGTTGCGGCGCTCTTCGATTGTGCGCGGGTCGCTGTCGCAGACGCTGTAGACCATCTGGGTCAGATTGCGCTCGGCGGTGGCGGCGTCGCAGTTGAACATCACGGCGTTGACGCTGGTGAATCCGGGGGCGTCCGTGGGGTTGCCGAACGACACACTGCGTTGGTTCTCGCCGGCGCGGGCTTTGCGCAGAGCTCCGGGGTCGTGGCGTTCGACAAGGTCGTCGATGCGAGTTCGGGTCTTCTTCACCGAGAGGGGTCCCCAGCCGAGGATCTCGGCAGCGAGATCGGCATCGAGTGCAGCCATCAGGGCGGGCCGGTCGACCAGATAGGTGCGGGAGACGATTTCGCGCACCAGCAGGTCGGTGATCAGTCCGGCGAAGAACAGGGCGGCGACCTTGGGAAGGCGCTCGCGCAGGGCGACCCCGCGGTGGGTTTGGTGCAGGGCGAGACCGGAGGTGATGTTGTGTGCGGCCGCGATCTCGGCGCTGACGGCGGCTTCGGGGTCAACCCACCACAGTTCACGTTCATCGGGTGGTAGGCCGGTGCGACGAATGAACAGTTCGGCCATGATGGCCAGCTTGCGGGCACATGCGGCGTTCTCGGCGCGGGTCGTGACCGCGGCAGCGTCGATGAGTTCGGCGTCGGAAAGGCCGGCCAGCTGACTGGGCTCCGGCACGGAACTGTCGAACATGTGTTCGATTCTACCGACCGCCGCCGACAGTTCGTTGCACCAATTTCCGCACGCTCAGCGCACCAGCCGGATCACCGGAATCGTCCGGTGCGACGCCCTGACCTCGTAGTCCCCGTATCCGGAGTAGACGTCGAGGGCTCTGTCCCAGGCCGCTGCGCGCTCGGCGGGATCGGTGATCTCGACGGCCGTGTAGGTGTCGGAGTGCCGTCCGGCGAGCACGTCGACCGTCGGGTTCGCGATCAGGTTCCGATACCACGCAGGGTGTCCGGGGCCGCCGTAGTTCGACGCGATCACGATCAGCGAATCCCCGTCAGTCGCGTAGCCGAGAGGAAGTTCGCGCCGCAGGCCTGTTTTCGCACCGATGGTGGACAACAGCATCACCGGTACCGGATAGACGCTGCAACCCGCTTGCTCGCAACACCTCGCATAGCGCGGAAACCGCTGCAGGAAAGGCATGTTCGGCGGGAGCGGCGAAACCTACGACCAAACCGTCCCGATCGGGAACCTCGGATCCGGCCTGCGGGTGCCGCATGATGGACAATCCCGACAGTGCGATGCCGGCCTCAGCGGCTCGCCGCAGACTCTGGGTTCGGCGCCGTCGGGAAGCGTGACAAGGGCGTTCACGCCGGCGGCGACTCCGCCGACCCGCACGTCGAAGTGCGCCAAAGCGGGGACCAGGGCGTCGCGGCGACGGCGATACCGCATCCGCATCCGGCGGATGTGCCGGTCGTACAAACCCGATGCGATGAACTCAGCCAGCGTGAGCTGGGAGATCACGTCGACGTAGAACGGGTGCCCACCCGCCGTCGCGATCACGGGATCCACAAGGCCTTCCGGCAACACCATCCACCCGAGGCGGAGCACCTGCGACAGGCTCTTGCTCGTCGATCCGAGGTAGGCGACGCGATCGGGCCGCAACGCCTGCAACGCTCCCACCGGCTGACGGTCGTAACGAAATTCGCCGTCATAATCGTCGTCGAGGACGAAACCGCCGGTGCGAGAGGCCCATTCGACCACCGCCGTGCGCCGCGACGAGTGCAGCGGCATACCCAAAGGGTTGTGATGGGCCGGTGTCAACAGCACGGAAGTGGCGTCGACGTCGTCGAGTTCCGCGATCACCGCGCCCTTGTCGTCGACCCCGATCGCAACAGTGGGAACCCCACACTGGTCGATCGCATCCCGGAACAGGAACAGCCCGTACGCCTCGACCGCGACGGGTCCCCCGAGCGTCCGGACGAGCAACTGCACTGCCTGGCGGACCCCGGCGCAGATCACGACGGACTCCGGTGACACCCGCACCCCCCGGGCACGGGCGAGGTATTCGGCCAGCGCAGAACGTAATTCGGGTCGGCCGCGCGGATCACCCATGCGCAGCGCCTCGGTGGGCACATTCATCAGCGCCTTGCGCATGCACGCTGCCCACCGGGCTCGCGGAAACTCCGCGACGTCGGGAGACCCCGGCATCAGGTTGTGCACCGGGGTGACGCGAGCTCCGTACGGACGCGACGGCAGCGACGCTTGCGGAGCAGACGACGTGCCCGCGACCCACGTTCCCGCTCCCTGCCGCGACGCCAACCAGCCCTCGGCCACCAGCTCGGCGTAGGCGTCGGTCACGGTGTTGCGCGCCAATCCGAGATCGGAGGCCAACGTCCGCGATGGCGGCAGCACGGTGCCGCGCGACAGGCGGCCGGATCGCACAGAGTCGCGCAGAGCGGCGATCAGGGCGTCCTTCGTTCCGCGTGCCCCCGGCGTCACCGCTTCGCGCAGATCCAGGTGGAGGTCCCGCGTCCCGGAATTGGCCCATGATTGCACGACAAAATTGAACCACCCGGGCGAGACAGTCCCGCGTTAGCGTCGAAGACATGACCCAGACACACACCACCCAGAGCCGCATCACGATCTACAAGACATCCCCCGAGTTGTTCGACGCGATGATGACCCTGTCGACAGCCTCGGCCAAGGACGTCGACCCCGAGCTCGGCGAGCTCATCAAAATCCGCGCATCCCAGATCAATCGATGCGCTTTCTGCCTCGACATGCACACTCGCGACGCACGGACGATGGGTGTCAGTGAGCAGAAGCTGGACCTACTCTCCGCGTGGACCGAGGCCGGTGACCTGTTCGACGAGACCGAGCGCGCCGCACTGGCATTGACCGAAGCCATCACCGTCCTCGGTGCCGACGGTGTGCCCGACGACGTCTACGAGGACGCGGCGGGCGTCTTCTCCGACCGGGAGCTCGGACAGGTCATCGCACTGGCGGTCACCATCAACGCCTGGAATCGCATCAACGTCGCGGTCCACGCCGAGATCCCGCGCCGCTGACGGCAACACGGGGAAAGTGCCATTGGACTCTAGAAGCGGCGCCCGTCCATGGCGACCATCAAAGGCATGGACGCGACAACGACATCGAACGCACCGGTCACCGAGCTCACCGAGGCCGAGAGCTGGAACCAACTGGGCGCGGTCGCGCTCGGTCGGCTCGTGACGACCGTCAACGGCTGGACCGAGATCTTCCCGGTGAATTTCGTCGTGCAGAACAGGACCGTGCTGTTCCGGACGGCCGAAGGCACCAAACTGCTGACCGCTGCGCTGAACGAATACGTGGTCTTCGAAGCCGACGACCACGACGCGGTCGAAGGCTGGAGCGTGATCGTGCGGGGCAAGGCGAAGCTCCTCGCCACCGCGAACGAGCTCGCCGACGCCAGGCGTGCAGGTCTTTATCCCTGGATCGCCACGCAGAAGGAGCGGTTCGTGCGGATCACGCCGCAGTCGGTGACGGGGCGCCGCTTCGTCTTCGGGCCCGAGCCGGACGTCACGGGGCTCAGCAGCTGACGGGTCACACCCAGTACGGCACGCGGGCCCGATACTGACGCATCGCCAGCGCCGCGAACGTCCATCCGACGATCGTCAGCACGATCACCACGACCCAGTGTCGGATTTCCTGATCGGCCCCCAGTAGCGGAGCGCGCACGATGTCCAGGTAGTGCAGCAGCGGGTTGAGCTCGACGATCTTGGCCCAGCCGCCGGCGCCCTGAGCCTGCAGCGTCGACTCGTTCCAGATGATCGGGGTCATGAAGAACAGCAGCTGCACCAGGCTGCCCAGCAACGGGCTGATGTCGCGGTAGCGGGTGGCCAGAATGCCGAAACACAGTGCGACCCAGACGCAGTTGAGTGCGATCAACCCCAGTGCGGGGATCACCGCAAGATCTGTCCAGTGCCACGGTTTCGGATAGACGATCGCAATGATCACGAAAATGATGATGTTGTGGGCGAACAGGATCATCTGCCGCCACACCAGGCGGTAGACGTGCACCGACAACGGTGTCGGGAGTTGCTTGATCAACCCCTCGTTGGCGATGAACACTTCGGCGCCTTCGAGAATCGACGCGTTGATCAGGTTCCAGACGATCAGGCCGAGCGTGACGTACGGAAGGTGCTCGGACAGTTCGAGTTTGAACAGCATCGAGTACAGGCCGCCCATCGCCACGGCGGTGGTGCCGGTGGCGATGGTGATCCAGAACGGTCCCAGCACCGATCGTCGGTAGCGCTGCTTGATGTCCTGCCAGCCGAGATGCAGCCAGAGTTCACGCTTGCCGAAACCCGAGACCAGATCGCCCCACGCGCGTGAGAACGTCTTGGACTGCGCCGCGGCGTCCATGATCGTCACAGTTCTTCAACCCTCACCGTCGTGAAAACCTCTCGCGTCGGCCCAAGCGGCGCAGGCGAACCCACTCGCGGAAACCCGCGGGATCGCGCTTGGACACCAGAAAGTACCAGCCGAACCTCAACCATTCCTGCGGGACGAGCTTGCGCATCCCGGGCTGGGACTGCAGATAACCGCGATTGCGGTAGGTGTAGTAGCGCTTGACCTCGTTCTCGGGGTACTGGGTGTGCATGCGGCCGCGCAGAATCGGCTTGAACTCGTCGCTGCCCTGCGGGTGAAGGTAGACGGCTTGCAGGCACGTGCCGAACGGCAGACCCGATCGCAGGAGCCTGCGGTGAACCTCGGTCTCGTCGCCCCGGAAGAAGAGTCGGAGATCCGGGACGCCGACCGCTTCGACCGTCGAGGCGCGAAACAGCGCACCGTTGAACAGGTGCGAGATGCCGGGCATCAGATCGGGAAGCTCGGCCTCGGTGCGAAGCTCGCTGACCCAACGGCGCCACACGAGACCACGCCGCAACGGGAAGGCCAGCTTGTCGGGATTGTCGAGATCGCAGATCATCGGCGAGACCTGGGCGAGGCCGTGCCGTTCGGCACACGCCAAGAGGGTGGGCAGGACCTCGGAATCCTGCGGGCGGCCGTCGTCGTCGGCAAGCCAGATCCAGTCCGCTCCCAGGCTGAGCGCGTAGAGCATCCCCAGCGCGAAACCGCCTGCGCCGCCCAGGTTTCGGCGTGAGCCCAGGTAAGTCGTCGGAACAGGCTGGGCGGCAACCAGATCCCGGACGACGGGGTCGTCGTCGTTGTCGACGACGATCAGATGGTCGGGTTCGCGGCTCTGGGACGAGACCGCATCCAGAGACTTCGCGAGAACGTCGGGCCTGCGGTGGGTCACGACGACAGCAACTATCCGGTCCGTCATGCAGACCGGTTCTCCCGAGCGTTCTCTTCGAGCACCTCGCGCACATGTCGCGCGGCGTCCTCGCCCTCGTAGGCCCGCACGACGTCTTCGATGCCGCCCTCCATCTTGATGGTGCCGTGATCGATCCACATCGCGGTGTTGCACAGGCGGGCGAGGAACTCGTTGGAGTGGCTGGCGAACACCAGGATCCCGGAGCGCGACACCAGATCGGCGAGGCGGGACTGCGCCTTCTTCAGGAAGTCCGCATCGACCGCGCCGATGCCTTCGTCGAGCAGCAGGATCTCCGGGTCGATGCTGGTGACGACGCCCATGGCCAGGCGCACCCGCATACCCGTCGAGTAGGTGCGCAAGGGCATCTGCAGGTAGTCGCCGAGCTCGGTGAACTCGGCGATCTCGTCGACCTTGGCCAACATCTGCTTCCGCGTCTGCCCGAGGAACAGGCCGCGGATGATGATGTTCTCGAAGCCGGAGATCTCGGGATCCATGCCGACGCCCAGATCGAACACCGGGGCAACACGTCCGCGCACCGAGGCGACGCCTCTGGTGGGCTCGTAGATGCCCGACAGCAGCCGAAGCAGCGTCGACTTGCCCGCACCGTTGTGGCCGACCAGTCCGACGCGGTCGCCCATCTTCAACGACAACGTGATGTCACGCAGCGCCTCGATGACGACGACGTTGGACTCGTTGCGACCGATCGCACCGCCGGCCTTGCCGAGGAACGCCTTCTTCAGCGACCGCGTCTTGGCGTCGAAGATGGGGAACTCCACCCACGCGTCGCGCGTCTCGATGAACGGTTCGTCAGGAGCGGTCACGCGGCTCTCACAGGTACTGACCGGTGCCGGGATGTCCCGGTCCGCCGCGCTGTCCGGGGACGCTCATACCGGGAGGCAGCGCGCCCTGACGCATCTGTTCCAGCTGCTGGCGGGCGGCCATCTGCTGGGCGAACAACGCGGTCTGGATGCCGTGGAAGAGGCCTTCCAGCCAGCCGACCAGCTGGGCCTGGGCGATGCGCAGCTCGGCGTCGGACGGCACACCCTCTTCGGTGAACGGCAGCGTGAGCCGCTCCAGCTCGTCGCGCAGTTCGGGGGCGAGCCCGTCTTCGAGCTCGCTGATGCTGGTGCGGTGGATGTCGCGGAGCCGACCGCGGCTCGCCTCGTCCAGGGGTGCGGCGCGCACCTCCTCCAACAGCTGCTTGATCATGGTGCCGATCCGCATCACCTTGGCGGGCTGTTCGACGAGATCGGTCAGCGACTTGCCGTCACCGCGGTCGATGTCGGCTTCGCCAGCCGCCTCGCCGCTGCCGATGATCTCGATCTGGTCGTCGTCGGAATTGGTAGCCATGTCTCTAAGAGTGCCCCAGCTTTTCTCGCCTGATGCGTTCGGGCTCCGCGACGTGCGCGAGGCGGTTTCGCCGTCGTCGTAGATCTTCTCCCACGAGCGCGATTTGTCCAGCGAAGGCGTGCCGTCTCTCGGTCCGCAAACCCGCCTTACCGCCACCTGCTGCGCCACGGCCACGGCCGGCAGTCCGAGACACAGCAGGTGGACGGAAGGACCCCCGCTGGCCAGCGAATTCGTCCGCCGGCGCCCGGCAACGGCGGCGCCAGTGGCGCTCCGTGACACAGTGTGCCTCGACTAGTATGGCTGCCCAGATGACTCGTGCCCGATCGGGTACGGGCGGTAAACAGCGAGGTCGGGCAGCCGCCGCACCGTCCGATAAAACGGGTGGTAAGGCGGATTTCCACGACGCACTAAGGTGGGCTGACATGGCATATGACGTCGCCCGGGTGCGTGGTTTGCACCCGTCACTGGGCGATGGCTGGGTGCACATGGACGCCCAGAACGGCATGCTGCTACCCGATTCGGTGGGCCGCGCGGTGTCGACCGCCTTCCGCGGTTCGATGCCGACCACAGCCAGCGCGCACCCCGCCGCCAGGCGCAGTGCCGCGGTGCTCGCAGCCGCCAGGCAGGCTGTGGCCGACCTCGTGGGCGCCGATCCCTCCGGCGTCGTTCTCGGCGCCGATCGCTCCGTGTTGTTGACCTCGCTGGCCGACGCCGCGTCGGTGCGTCTGGGGCTCGGCTACGAAGTGGTGGTGACGCGTCTGGACGACGAGGCGAACATCGCGCCGTGGTTGCGCGCCGCGAACCGGTTCGGCGCGAAGGTGAAGTGGGCCGAAGTCGACATCGAGACCGGTGAGCTCCCCACGTGGCAGTGGGAGGGCCTGGTGACCCGGCCCACCCGGCTGGTCGCGATCACGTCCGCCTCTTCGACCCTGGGCACGGTGACCGAACTCCGCGAGGTGACCAAGCTGTCGCACGAGGTGGGCGGCCTGGTGGTGGTCGACCACTCGGCGGCCGCTCCGTATCGCCTCATCGACATCAACGAGACCGACGCCGACGTCGTCGCGCTCAACGCGCTCTCATGGGGCGGGCCGCCGATCGGTGCGCTGGTGTTCCGGGACCCGACGATCATCGACGCGTTCGGTTCGGTGTCGCTGAATCCGGAGGCCGCCGGCGCCGAGCGCCTGGAGCTCGGATCGCATCAGTTCGGCATGCTCGCCGGAGTGGTGGCCAGCATCGAATACCTTGCCGGACTCGATGATTCGGCCCAGGGCACGCGCAGGGAGCGGCTGTCGGTGTCGATGCAGTCCGCGGCGGCGTACCTGGACGGACTCTTCGAGTACCTTCTGACGTCGCTGCGGTCGCTGCCGACGGTCACCGTGATCGGCGCCCCTGAGATGCGGATCCCGGTGCTGACGTTCGCGATCGACAACGTGCCCGCCGAACACGTCGTCCAGCGTCTGGCCGACAACGGAATTCTGGCGATCGCCAACGCGAGTTCTCAGGTCCTGGACGTCATCGGCGTCAACGATATCGGCGGAGCGGTGACCATCGGCCTCGCGCATTACAGCACGTCCGCCGAGGTCGACCAGTTGGTCCGTGCGCTCGCCTCGCTCGGCTAGCCGCTAAACATCAACGCGCAGAATCACTTTCCCCGACACATCGCCGGAAGCGAGCAGTTCGTGGGCGGCTTTGGCTTCCGTGATGGGGAACTCCGCGCCGATGATCGGGCGCACGAGGCCGTCGGCGACCAGTGGCCACACTTCTTCGGTGACGGCCGCGACGATGTCACTCTTTCCCCCGCGCCCGGCGACCGGCCGTGCCCGTAGCGCGGTCGCGATCACGCTGCCGCGTTTGGCGAGCAGCTTGCCGATGTTGAGTTCTCCCTTGGCGCCGCCCTGCATGCCGATGATCACGAGCCGGCCGTCGCTGGCAAGCGATTCGATGTTGCGGTCGAGGTAGGCCGCACCCATGATGTCGAGGATCACGTCGGCGCCTCCGGCGTCGCGGATGACGGTCACGAAGTCTTCGTTGCGGTAGTCGATGGTGATGTCGGCGCCCAGTTCGGCACACAGATCGAGCTTGTTGCGGGACCCGGCGGTGACCGCGACCCGACAGTTGAGCGCCTTCGCGACCTGGATCGCATGGGTGCCGATACCGCTGGCCCCACCGTGGACGAGGAAAAGCTGCGGCGCGGTCAGCCCTGCGGTCATCACGACGTTCGACCACACGGTGCAGGCGACCTCAGGAAGGCCCGCGGCGTGGGGCAGTGGGATACCGTCGGGAACGGGTAGGACCTGGCCTGCCGGAACACTGACGAACTCGGCGTAGCCCCCACCCGCCAGAAGGGCGCATACGGGCTGGCCCGCCGACCACTGCGACACTCCCTCGCCGACGGCGGCGATCGTGCCCGACACCTCGAGCCCGAGGGTGTCAGACGCGCCCGGGGGAGGTGGATAGTTGCCCGCCGCCTGCAGGAGATCGGCGCGGTTCACGCCTGCAGCGACGATCTTGATCAGGACTTCGCCGGCCCCCGGCTGGGGGTCGGGCACCGACTGCCACGTCAGCTCGCCGGCGGGGTTCGCCACAATCGCTTGCATCCACGCAACGCTACTACGCTGCGGAAACACGGACAGATTTCCCCAACGGCGACACCGCCGCGGACCTACTATGGGCGGATGGAGGGGATCATCGGGGGACGCACGGCGAGCGATACGCCGGGTCTAGACATTGCTGAGCAAAGGGCGTGGCAGAACTTTCTGGATGCTGCTTTGCGGTTGTACGCGACCATGAACCGGTCGCTTTCGGATGAGCACGGGCTGACGTTGAACGACGTCCGGCTGCTCGACTTATTGGCCAAGTCGCCGACGGGGGCGGCCCGAATGGGAGATGTCGCGGAATCGCTGATGTCGTTGCCGAGTCGGGTGACGCGCCAGATCCATCGGCTGGAAGTGCAGGGGCTCGTCGGCCGGGGTGCAAGCCCGGACGACGGGCGCGGAGTGCTCGCCAGCATCACGCCGGAGGGGAGAACGGCGCTGGCTTCGGCGATGGAGACCTACGGTGGCGCGGTCCGCGCGCACTTCCTCGACCGGTTGAGCAGGCCACAGGTGACGGCGATGGGGGAGAACTGCCGCCGAATCAGCGCAGGCCTGAAAGCCGGCGGGACGTCAGCCAAAATCGGTCGCGTTTAGACTGTCCCGCGGTGGCGTGGCAGAGCGGCCTAATGCACTCGCCTTGAAAGCGAGAGACGGCTAACACCGTCCGGGGGTTCAAATCCCTCCGCCACCGCCAAACCGGGCTGACGGCTCGACGATGTAGCGCACACTGGCGGAAACATCGTCTGAAGGGGCATCGGGTTGGACGGCATCGTGGCCCGCTGGTGGCGGCAGTCCGACCAATTCGAATGGCTGAGCCGCTACCTGTATGCGCGCGGACTTGCCGTCCCCACGCGCCGGTTGATGGTGTTGTTCTGCGCGGCACTGGTGCCCATGCCACTGGGGCTGGTCGGTCCGCCGGATCCGTCGAACATGATGAGCATCGTGCTGCTGATCGCCTCTGCCGCAGTGGGCGTCGGCTTCGGAGCGCTGTATGTGCGGGGGTGGCCCACCCGGGTCCAGTCGCTGGCGCTCGTCGTGAGCGGCGGGCTCATCTCCGTCGCCTGCATCCTGGTCGCCGACCCCGTCAAGGCGCTTGTCAGCTGCACCGGTCTCGTGGTGCTGGGCGTATATCTGGCGTTCTTCCACAGCTCCAAAGCCGTGGTCTGCAGTACCAGTGTTTCGGTCGTCCTGGCGGCGGTGTGCGCGGTGCGGGTGGTCGAAGCCGGTGTCAGCAGCCAGATCGCGGTCTCGGGTTTCTGGGTGATCGTCGAGGTCAGTGCCGGTGTGCCGCTGGCGGTTCAGGCACTGGTGCGCACCCTCGGCGCCGACGTCGTGCGCTCGGATCACGACGCACTGACAGGCGTTCTCAACCGGCGCGCGTTCTACGAGCGCGCCAGGATCTTGCTCGCGGCACCGGGTGGCGATCGGCATCTGATCGTGATCATGATCGACCTCGACAAGTTCAAACTGCTCAACGACACCTTCGGTCACGCCGCGGGAGACCAGGTGCTCACCGCTGTGGGATGGCAACTGCGCCAATCCAATTCGGCAACCGCCATCATCGGGCGCGCGGGCGGCGAGGAATTCCTCGTCACCGACTCGGTGCAGTCCGCCGAAGCAGAGCGGCTGCCGGCACGGTTGTGCGAAGCGATCTCGGCGCTGCCCCATTCGATCACCGCCAGTGTCGGTGCGGCGGTGGTGCCGCACGAGGCTGTGCCCGCCCGGGGGTTGACCATCGACAAGCTGGTGCACATCGCAGATGCGGCCATGTACACCGCGAAGCGCAGCGGCGGAAACCGCGCGGTCATCGAGACGATCTCGCGCAGACCGATCGCTGTCCCCCGATCGGCGGACCACGATCGGCACCGTAGCTGAGCGAATAATGACGTCCATGAAAGCGAACACCTCGACCACCGAGGGTCCAGGCCGCAGCAACACGCGAGACCTGCGGCGGATTTCGATGGCTGGCTATGTCGGTTCGGCCATCGAGTTCTACGACTTCTTCATCTACGGCACGGCCGCCGCGCTGGTCTTCCCGACGGTGTTCTTCCCCGAGCTGAGCCACGTCATGGCGACGACGGCTTCACTGGGCACGTTCGCCGCGGCATTCATCGCACGACCTGTCGGCGCCGCGGTGTTCGGACACTTCGGAGATCGGCTCGGTCGCAAGCGAACCCTTGTCGCGACACTCATGCTGATGGGTGTCGCGACCGTCGGTGTCGGCCTCATCCCGAGTACCGCCACGATCGGGGTGGCCGCCCCGCTTCTGCTGATCACCCTGCGCCTGATGCAGGGTTTCGCGGTGGGCGGGGAGTGGGCCGGTTCGGTTCTGATGAGTGCCGAGAGCGCGCCCGCGGAACGACGCGGTTTCTACGGCATGTTCACCCAACTCGGCTTGGGCACCGCGTTGGTGTTGTCCAACTTCGTGTTCCTGGCGGTCCACTTCTTCTTCGGTGAAGACAACCCGGCGTTCATGCAGTGGGGCTGGCGCATTCCGTTCTTGTTGAGCGCGGTACTCATCGTCGCGGCATTGATCATCCGGCTCGCCGCGGACGAGACGCCGGTCTTCGCCGAAACCGACTCGACGACAACGCATCAAGGTATGCCGCTGGTCACCTTGCTGCGGACGCAGGGCCGCTCGGTACTGCTGGCCGGTGGGGTGGCGATCTGCGCGGCAATGCTGGTCTTCCAGGCGGGGACCTACATCACGCACTACGCGGCAGAGCATCTCGATTACTCGACCAACATGGTGCTGCTCGCCAACGTCGTCGGCGGCCTGTGTGCGGTGGGTTGCGCGGCCGTGACGGCGATTCTGAGTGATTCGCGGGGACGGCGACGGGTCACGTTGTGTGCCTTCATGCTTGCCGCACCGTGGGCGTTCGCGGTGTTCCCTCTCGTCGCGACCGAGAGCCACGTGGTGTTCGGCGTGGCCATCGTCGTCACCTACGCATTCGTCGGGCTGTGCATGGGACCGCTTGCTGCGTTCTTACCGGAGACGTTCGCGCCGGAGCACCGCTATACCGCGGCGGCGCTGTCGCACACCATGGGCGCGGTCGTGGGCGGCGCGTTGCCACCGGTGCTGTCGCCGGTGCTGGCCGGCCACTTCGGCGGATGGGGTGTGGCGCTGATGATGGGTGGTCTTGCGATGGTCAGCCTGCTGTGTGTCGCGGCACTGCCCGAGACACGGCCGCGACGCTGACTACTCCCCGGCGAAGTTGGGTGGGCGCTTCTCGAACATCGCCTTGATGCCTTCGGCCAAGTCCCGCGAGGGAAGGAACGCCGAGTTCCACGCCGCCACGTAGCGCAGGCTCGCGGCGACCTGTGCGGTGCGCTGTTCGTCGAGAACGTCCTTGATGCCGTGGACGACGAGCGGCGGGTTGGCGGCGATCTCGGCTGCGGTGGCACGTGCGGCCGCCAGCGAGGCATCGGCATCGGGATAGACGTCGTTGACGAGACCGATCTTCTCCGCGCGGGCCGCGTCGATGTCCTTGCCGGTCAACGCGAGTTCCCTGAGGTGCCCGTCCGAAAGGATCAGCGGAAGCCGCGCCAGCGAGCCGACATCCGCCACGATAGCGAGCTTCACCTCGCGCACCGAGAACTTCGCGTCCGCACTCGCGTAGCGGATGTCGACGGCAGAGATCAGGTCGACACCACCGCCGATGCACCAGCCGTGCACCGACGCGATGGTCGGTGTGCGGCAGTCGGCGACGGCGGTGATGGACTGCTGCATGGTCCTCAGGTGGGCGTGGAACTCTGCGCGCGGCTTCGCGTAGGACCCGTCGGTCATCACGGCGGACAAGGTGCCGCCCATGGCCATGAGGTCCAGGCCGTAGCTGAAGTTTCTGCCCGATCCGGTCAGGACGATCGCCCGCACGTCCGGGTCGGCGTCGAGTTCGCCGAACACCACGGGAAGCTCGGACCAGAATGCCGGGCCCATCGCATTTCCCTTACCGGGACCGATCAGCGTCACCTGCGCGATGTGATCGGCGATGTCCACGGTGAGGGCTTCGTAGGTGCTCATGGGAACAGAGGCTAGCTCCCGACGGCCGGCCGTCAATCAGGGCTAGGGCGGCGAGCCGCCCATCAGGACCTCACTGACCGTCGCGCTCGGCAGGAACTGGCAGGCGGCGTCGGCGAGAATCTGGCCGACGAACTCGCCGTCGGGTCCGAGTGGATTGCCCTCCTGGGAGAGGATCTCGCGCACCACCGCCACGCGGGTCGCCTCGTCGAGTGCGTTGTACTCGTCGCACGTCATCTCCAGCGAGTTCGCGGGGGCCGGTACCTCGGGGACATCGGTGTTGCGGGTCGGCAGCGGCAGGTTCGGGATCTCGATATCGGGCAAGCCGGGCAAGCCGGGGATGCTCGGCTCGTCGGTCGGGGTGTCGTCCGCCGACGGCAGCGGCGGGCCGGGTTCGGTGGTCTGCGCGACGACACCTTCAGTGGTCTGCGTGCACGCCGCCGTGCCCAACACGGCCGCCAGCCCGATCATTGCGGCGGTCACCCGCACGTGCATCCTCATCCCGGCCACGATATGCGGCTACACCCGTTCGAGGTAGAAATACAGGTGACGCGGGGTGCCGGAAGTGGTGTCCAGTGCGCCCTTGCCGTTCATGATGCCGATGACCGCGTTGTCGTCGACGACCTTGAAGTGGTCGTGCACGGGCTTGCCGTCGTAGACCATCGACGCGACGACCTCACCGCGGAATTCCTCCATCCACAGGCTGGCCTCGCCGCTCATGGCCTCGGTGTTGGAGAACTTGTTGCCGTCGGCGTCGAGGCAGACCAGCGGTTTGGCGTCGCTCGCGGAGTGGAACGTCTTGCCGAACCAGTTCAGCCGCTTCATGAAGCCGTTGGCCTTGTGGCCGGTCTGAAACTCGCCGCCCTTCCACTCGCCGATCATGAACTCGATGGTGGCGGGCTCCAGGGTGGCCCAGAAGCCGTCGAGCTCGGCGTCGGTGATCGTGTCGGTGCGCTGAGTGAGCGCGGTGAACGTCTCGCGCGCGGTTGTGGTCGAGGTCATGAGTTGTCTCCAATCCAGCGGCCGGCGAATTCCACGAACATGCCGTTCTCGTCGGGGGAGGCGACGGTGACCCGGACGCCGTCCTCACCGTAGGGGCGCACGATGATGCGGTTGTTGGCGGCATCGGCGGCGAACTGCTGGGCGCGGCCGACCAGCGGCAGCCACACGAAGTTGGCCTGCGACGGCGGCAGCTCGTATCCGGCGTCGAGCAGCGCCTTGGACACCCGGGCACGTTCGGCGACGACGGCGTCGGTGCGCTCCAGGAGCTCGTCTGCGGCGTCCAGGCACGCGACCGCCGCGGCCTGCGAGACGCTGGTCGCGGTGAACGGGACGTAGACCTTGGACAGGGCCGCCACGATGTCGGGGTCGGCGACGGCGTAACCGATGCGCAGGCCTGCCAATCCGTAAGCCTTCGAAAAGGTACGCAGCACAACGACATTGCTGTGGGCGCGCACCAGGCCGAAACTGTCGGGCACCAGGCCGTCGCGGATGTACTCGATGTAGGCCTCGTCGAGGACGACCAGGATGTGCGGCGGCACCGCATCGACGAATCGGGCCAGCGCCTCGGGGTCGACGACCGTGCTGGTCGGGTTGTTCGGGTTGCACACGAAGATCAGCCGGGTGCGGTCGGTGATGGCCGCCAGCATCGCGTCCAGGTCGAAGGTGTGGTCGGTGAGCGGGACCTGCACCGGCGTCGCGCCCGCGGTACGCACCTGCAGCGGGTAGATCTCGAAGCTGCGCCACCCGAAGAGCACCTCGTCGCCGACCGTCGAGGTGATCTGGATCAACTGCTGGCACAGGCTCACCGAGCCGCAGCCGACCGAGATGTGCTCCGGCGCGAAGTTGACGTGCTTGGCGAGGCGCTCCTTGAGCTCGACGTAGCCGTTGTCGGGATAGCGGTTGATCCCGTCGGCGGCCTTGGCTATCGCGGTCCGCACGCTGGGCAGGGGTCCATGGACGGTCTCGTTGCTGGCGATCTTGATGGCGCCGGGCACCGTCCTGCCCGGCGTGTAGGCGGGCAGATCAGCGAGTTCGGGGCGCAGACGGGCGGGCACCGGGACAGTTTATGGCCCGTGCCGATCTGCTTTGCTTCGCACGGTAGGGCCTGTGTACTCTCATCCATCGGCGGTAAACGTCGGGAGGCGTGCCAGAGCGGCCGAATGGGACTCACTGCTAATGAGTTGCCCGCCTTAAAGCGGGCCGGAGGTTCAAATCCTCTCGCCTCCGCCATATAACTGAATGCACGACCCAGCGCCCGTAGCTCAACGGATAGAGCATCTGACTACGGATCAGAAGGTTAGGGGTTCGAATCCCTTCGGGCGCACTCTGTACCGGCGACAACGGCTTTCAGGGCACACACCGTCTGCCGATAGCACGACCGCCTTACTGCACGTTCCTGACCATCGTCTCGATGCGGTCGGTAGCAGGCCGCCCCTCATCGGAGGGAGTGGGCCAACACTCCAACGTGAAGATCAAAGCACCCTTGAGGGTGCTCAGATAATCCGTCGCATCCGAATCGGAATATGACCCGATACGTTCAGCCGTTCCCGGCAGAACATCGCCGATCGCGGCCGCAATGGCTGTCCGCATCCCACCCTCAGCCGTGGTGGTCGAAGCCAGAGTCGACAAGACCTGCTCGATCTGTTCGCGCGTCAAGTCCGGGTAAGTGCCGAGGTAGTCCTCCAGGACGTCATCAGTAACGCTCATTTGCAGGATTCCTCTCATCAGCGGGCGCAGACCAATACCAACTTATCGGGCGGCCGAAACCGACAGCGTGGGTCGCATATTGCTGGCAGGGGTGCTCGCCATGCCATTGCGCACTCTAGGTTTGGCCCATGGCCGACACCGACACCCCCTGGGAACCGCCCCTCGCGGGCAGCGAGATCGACCATCTCGTCGGCGCTCTCGAACGCCTCCGCGCCACGTTCCTCTGGAAGGCCGACGGCCTCGACGCGGTCGGCCTGCAGACCACGATCGGCGCCTCGGCGTTGACACTCGGCTGGCTGCTCAAGCACCTGGCCTTCAATGAGGACTATCTCTTCACGACCAAGCTCACCGGTGAGCCGGTCGGCTGGGAGTTCACCTCGGCCGCCGCGGACAGCCCCGAGGACCTCTACGCCTTCTGGCACGACGCTGTCGCCAGATCCCGGGCGCGCCTGGCGCACGCGCTGGAGCGTGGCGGGCTCGCTCAGCTCGCCGCGATCCACGATGACGACGGCAATCACGCCAGCCTGCGCCGTCTGCTGTGCGACCTCATCGAGGAGTACGGTCGCCACACCGGCCATGCGGACCTGCTCCGGGAAGCCGTCGACGGCCGCGTCGGAGAAGATCCCCCGCCCGGCTGGAAACCCGTTTCGGTAAAGATGAACCCATGACCGGCATCCGCGCATTCACATTCGGCCCCGAACAGGGGGTGCCGCCTGGGGTCGCACCGTTCTCGCACGCCACGGCGGCTGGTGAAACCCTTTATGTGACAGGGCAGATGCCCACGGATGTGAAGGGGACGGTGGTGGGTGAGGACGTGGCTACCCAGACCGCCCAGGTGATGCGCAATCTGTCGCGCGTCGTCGAACTGTGCCGCGGCGGGTTCGACGACGTCGTGTCCGTGCGCGCCTATCTGATGGATTGGGCGGACTATGACGCGTTCAACCGGGAGTACGCCACGTGGTTTCCGCACCGGCTGCCGTCTCGGACGTGTGTGGGCGTCACCGGTCTGGCCGTGGGAGCCTTGGTCGAGATCGACATGGTCTGCTGGCGCGCCGGCGGGTGGCTCTAAATTGGACACGTGCGCCTGCTTCTGATCGCCGACACGCACCTGCGCAAGCGGGCCAAGGACCTGCCCGCCGAGGTGTGGGACGCCGTCGACGACGCCGACGTCGTGGTTCACGCCGGCGACTGGGTCGAGCCCGATCTGCTCGACGCGCTGGAGGCGCGGTCGAAGAGAGTGGTGGCCTGCTGGGGCAACAACGACGGCGCCGAATTGCGGCACAGGCTCCCCGAACGCGCCGACGTCGAGCTCGGCGGCCTGCGCTTCACCGTCACCCACGAGACGGGCGGTTCGGCCGGCCGGGACGAGCGGATGGCCAAGCTCTACCCCGACACCGACGTGCTGGTGTTCGGTCACAGTCACATCCCGTGGGACGCTACCGCGAAAAGTGGCCTGCGACTGCTGAATCCGGGTTCCCCGACGGACCGCCGCCGCCAGCCGCACTGCACGTACATGACGGCGACGGTCGCCGACGGCGTGCTCAGTGACGTCACCCTGCACAAGCTGCAGCGGCGCGATGCGTGACCGTCCCGCCACCGTCGACGACGTCCATAACATCGCGACGTCGATGCCGCACGTCACCCGGGTCGAGGGGCCCAAGGCAGGGAACCCGATCTACCAGGTGGGCGGTAAGTCCTTCGTGTTCTTCCGCACGCCGCGGCCCGACGCGTTAGACCCCGACACCGGCGAACGCTACGGCGACGTCATCGTGATCTGGGTTGAGTCCGAGGACGACAAGCAGGCGCTCACCCAGGATCCGGATTCGCCGTTCTTCACCACCGACCACTTCAACGGTCATCTATCAGTTCTGGTGCGCGCCAGCCGACTTGGCGAGGTGAGTGTCAACGAACTGCGCGAACTGATCCAGGACGCCTGGCTGTCGCGGGCGTCGAAGAGGCGCGCGCAGACGTGGTTGGACGAGCAGGGAAGCTAGCCGGCGTCGGCAGCGCAGATGACCCCGATGTGCTTCTCGGCCCAATTGCCCATCGGCTCAAGCGCTTCGAGGAGTTCACGCCCCGCAGGTGTCATCGAGTACTCCACCCGCGGCGG
Source organism: Mycobacterium bulgaricum (assembly GCF_041287165.2). Taxonomy (NCBI): domain Bacteria; kingdom Bacillati; phylum Actinomycetota; class Actinomycetes; order Mycobacteriales; family Mycobacteriaceae; genus Mycobacterium; species Mycobacterium bulgaricum. The sequence goes on from NZ_JBGGKV020000001.1 coordinate 426,734, forward strand.
CACCTCGTGATAGCTCTCGCGATGCACGACCCCGTAGGCCTGAAGGTCCTTGAGGTGTTGGGTCAGCATCTTCTGCGAGATGCCCGCGAGGTTGCGATGCAGCGTGTTGAAGCGCACCGGACCCTCGCTGAGCTCCCACAGGATCAGCGGAACCCACTTGCCGGACACGACGGCCATCGCCGCGTCGAGGCCACACGTGTACTTCCCCAGCGCCGTCATGTCGGACCTCTCGCATGTCAGAACCAATAGTTCCCTTTTGGTAAGTACGGCACTATTAAGTGGGTACTTGTCAAAAAGTTTGCGCCCTGACCACGATGGTGCCATGACGCACGTGACTTTCCTAGGGACCGGAGAGATGGGTTCGGCGCTGGCCGAAGCCGCTGCGCACGCGGGGTATCAGACCACGGTGTGGAACCGCTCCGCCGTCAAGGCTCAACCGCTCAAGGCTGCCGGGGCGACGGTGGCGGACACGGTCGCCGACGCCGTCGCCTCCGCCGACCTCATCGTCGTGTGCTTGTTCGACCACGCCTCGGTGCATGACGTCCTCGATCCCGTCGCCCGAATCCTCAAGGGGCGAAACGTGATCAATCTGACCACGACATCGCCCGACGGGGCCCGCGAACTGGCGCAGTGGGCGGCGGACGCAGTTATCTCCTACCTCGACGGCGGCATCATGGCCACCCCGGAGATGATCGGCACACCCGCGTCGACGGTTCTCTACAGCGGAGCCCGTGCCGTCTTCGACGCCCATCGGAGCCTGCTCGAAAAATGGGGAACTGCAGACTACTTCGGCCCCGATGCCGGGATGGCGTCGCTGTACGACCTCGCGCTGCTGGCGGGGATGTACGCCATGTTCGCCGGGTTCTTCCAGGGTGCGGCGATGGTCGCCCCCGCGGGAATCTCGGCCACCGAGTTCGCCGATCGGGCGGTGCCGTGGCTGCAGGCCGTCGCCCCGTCGGTCGCCGAGTACGCCGCGGTGATCGACGGCGGGGACTTCTCGGTGCCGGGCCAGCAGAGCCTGGTGTTCAGCGATCTGACCGACATCGTCGACGCGGGCCGTGCTCAGGGCGTCAACACCGAGGTCGTCGACGCGGTGCAGCGCCTCATCCAGCGTCAGATCGACGCCGGCTTCGGAGCACACGGCTTCGCCCGCATCTTCGAGAGCATCAGGGCAGCATGACCGTCACCGTCATCGGGCTTGGGCCGATGGGCCAGGCACTTGCGGGCGCGCTACTGAAAGCCGGACATGACGTCACGGTGTGGAACCGCACGGAGTCCAAAGCGGCCGAACTCCTTTCGAGAGGTGCCCAGTGGGCGCCGAACCCCGCCGATGCCGTCGCGGCCAGCGACGTCACGCTCGTCAACGTCGTCGACCACGATGCCGTCGACGCCGTGGCCGCCGCGGCGGGTGATCTCGCAGGCAGGGTTCTCGTCGGGCTGAGCTCCGACACCCCCGAACGCGCCCGATCCACCGCGAAGCTCGTCGCCGACGCAGGCGGTCGCTACCTCGACGGGGCCATCATGACCCCCACCGAAGTCATGGGAACGCCTGACGCCAGCGTGCTCTACGCCGGGCCCCAGGATCTCTTCGACAGTCATCGCGGGCTCTTCGACGTTCTCGGGCAGGTTACGTGGCTCGGCGAGGACCTCGGCCGCGCTGCCGCATACGACATGGCGCTTCTCGATGTGTTCTGGACAGCGACGGGCGGATTCCTGCACGCCGTGGAAATCGCACGAGCACAGGGCATCACGCCGGGTCAGCTGCTGCGGCACGCGCTGGGGATCGCCGCGATTCTGCCGCCGATCTTCACCGAGATCACCGAACGCGTCGAGGCGGACCGACACGACGAGGCCAGCGCGTCGGTGTCCTCGGCCGCCGCGTCGCTGAGCCATCTGATCGCGACATCGGAGAGCAGCGGCGTGGATGCGGGCGCGCTGAAGGCGATGAAGCGCTACGCCGACGCCGCCGTCGTCGCGGGCCACGGCGACGCGGAGATCAGCCGACTCGGAGTGGCTATGCGCAGGTGACGGATGACAAGTGGTGTGAAGAGCCCCCCGCGCCCGCCGATAAAATTCTCCGGTGACGTCCGACGTTGCCGCGATGACGGCTTCCGCGCAGGCGAGCCTGGGCGCCAAAGACTACGGGGCGGCGGCGTCGGCGGCATGGTCCGTGTTGACGGTCGAGCCTTTCAATGAGCATGCGATGCGGCTCTACGCGCTCGCGTTGCACGGGCAGGGCCGACTCGCTGACGCGCTGTCGATGGCGCGGCGTCTGGTCAGCGAGCATCCGCGGTCGCCGCTGGCGCTGTACACCTATGCCAGCCTGCTGCACGAGTCGCGGCAGGATCAGCAGGCGTTGGCGGTCCTCGACGACGCGTTGCGGCTGGACCCCACCAACCCGGACGCTCTGGTGTTGCGCGGTGACATCTTTCGGACGGTCTGGGGTGCGAAAGCCGCTGAACAGCAGTACCTGGAGGCGCTGCGAATCGCGCCCGATCACCCGGTAGCACACCACAATCTGGCGGCGAGCCGGCTGAGGTGGGGGGCGCTTACTCAGGCGGTGCGGGGGCTACTGACGGCCGATCATGCGAATCCGGCGTTGCGCCCGTTGGTGGTTGACAATGTCGGGCTGGCGTTGGTGCGGGTGCTGAGGATGGCGACGGCGTCGGTGGTGTTCCTGGCGGTGGCGTTGATCGTGGTGATGGCCGCGCACGACGACGGAATGCCGACGGTGTTGCCGCGTATCGCCGCCGGTGTGCTGGGGTTGGCGCTGGTGGTGCCGCTGGTGTGGGTGGTACGTACCGTGCCCGGCGTGGTACTCACTTCTGTTGTGCGGCAACGCTTTCTGTTGGGTCTGCGACTGGCGTTTGTGGCGCTGGCAGTGCTACTCGGCGTGGTGACGGCGGTGGTGGGCGCGAACCCGGTGTCGGACGTGGCGGGGACGCTGCTGTTGTTCGGCGTCTTCGGCCTGACGGTGCTCGGGTTTGTGACGGGTTCCTAGCGGACGTCACCCCGCGAACAGTGGACGCCCCTCGGGGTCTTCGTAGGACGCGATGATGTCGGCTATCGGGGCTGACACGAGGTGAAAGAGTTCCACGAGGTTGGATATGCCGGTAGAGCCAGCTCTGGCGACTGCGATGACGCGTGCCCACGTGCATCGGCTGCCTTAGGTGAAAACGAGCGTCCCCTTCGCACCATCTCGCCGGGGTTGCACTTCTAACGTCGTGGGAACCCCGCTTGTCTTGCCGCGACGTCGAGTGCTTCGTCCGGAAACTGCGAAGTGAGAACGCCTTCGAGTTCAGTGGTCGACAAAATTATGGCGTGTGAGAAAGGGAGGGCGTCGCTTTTGCCCATCCAACCCCTGTCTGTAGGTTCGCGATCAACGGTCAATGAAACGCGGCCGGGGTACTTATTGACATCTGGATAGGTCAATGTGACGTGTGCATTGAGCCCGAGTTGGGTCCATCGCCGCCAAAGCCGATCGGTCTGTCGAATAGATTGGGTGGCATCGCTCAGCGTGCAGTCGATGTACTTGTGCGCGTCTGCGAGGAGTCGAAACATCCAATAGCGTTTCTGCACGCGCCGTTCTTCGACAGCGAGATAATAAGCGTCAGACTCTTCGCTCAGGAAAAACATGAATTCTCCTGACGGGTGCGCGAACGAGAGCGTCGAATCGTTTGCCATCTCTGGCGGGCGCGCGCCCCAGAAAACTTCTGCCTCGGTCTCCCACTTCTTCGGAGCTCGCGTCTCGCTTCCGGGCTGGCGATTGTGCGCCCATAAGTAGATGGCCTGCCAGAAGTACCAACGCGATGCGATGCCCGCATACGGCTCGGGCACATCGATGCTGCTTTCTCTCCCGCCCATGCTGTCTCCCTGACTCATAACCACTCTAGAAATCCAATGTCTAACAGGCGCTGCACGCTCGGTCGGTCGCCCTCTGGTGCAAGCAGCCTGTATTGAACGCCGCCGCCGGGCTGACCGAACCACGGCGCAACCTCGGAAGCTTCGATCGACCATCCATCAGGTAGGGGTACTGAGGTGTTCACCGCGTACCTGTAGTAATCCTTTTCGAGACTGTTCGGCGGTAAGGCACGTTCCTCATAGCTGGTGCCTTCCGGCGATAGCCAGCCGCCACCAGGGTGGCCCAGGCGATCGAGTACCAAGCCGTCGAGTTCAGACCTCAGTTCGTCAAATCCCAGAACTCTGACCGTTCCCGGGATTGCGTAGGGTTTCGCGGGATCCGTGTCATCCGGATAGATGAGCTGACCGCGGTCGTCAGTGAATTGGTCGTTGAACTGATCTTCGCTGAGATCGCCATAAGGCTTCGCATCGGGAAAAACATCGCCGGCAGGTCGAGCTTCCCCGTGGTGCTTTTCGTCGTGCCCATCATGGCGGTCAGGACCGTGCGTCGCCGAATGGTCAGATTGTTGGTCACCGTTATCGCTGTTATGAGGGAGCGAAGAGTCGTGTTGCGACTGGTCGAATGAATCGTTGTCGGATTCGCCCAGATCCGCACCATGACCGGTGCCACTTTCATGCCCCTCGCCCGCCGACGGCAGGGCACCACCCTCGTTCGTGGGGGGCGCTGGTTCCCCCATGCGAGTTCCGCCGGCATCTGCGGAACCGCCACTGTGCGGGCTCGCTTCCGCCCCGCCGCCTCCGCCTGATGCCTCGGGCGACGGCGTATGCGAAGGAGCCGAGTGTGCCGGTGCGTTGTTCGGTGTTTGTGGCGCCTCGCTCGGCGACCCATTCGGTGACGCCGACGGGCCCTGAGACGGGTCGCCATCACCGCCTCCACCCGCATCGAGCGGTGCGCGCGGTCCGGCGCCACCCTCCGCGCCGGCACCGGACGGCCGAGCTGCCGGAGCCGACGGTTCACCAGGACGCGGACCTCCGCCGGACGGACCCCCGCCGGACGGCGTCGCCCCGCTCGGCGCCGCACCCGTCCCCGGTGCACCGGGGCCTGCGCCGCCGGGGATTCCCTCGGGCCGCAGCGGCGGCACACCACCTGCGCTTCCGGAGTTGAATTCCGGAACATGCGGTGCCTCAATGGTATTGGGCGCCCCACGGGTCCAGCTCCCCAGCTCGCCGAGCTTAGGCAGCCTCCCCTCTTCGAGCACGTGTCTGCTGAGGTTCAGGCCTTTGGCGACGCTGCCCGTCTTCGACAGCGCACCGCCGGGCACGAACAGCGAGCCGATGTTGAACGCCGCCTCACCCGCGGCCCGGCCGGGATGATCGCCTGACCATTTGTCCCACGCGACGAACTCCTTGCCCATGTTGGCCAGCACCCCGGGCAGCGTCGACGGGTCCTTGGCCACCGACAGGGCCATCTCGGCCATGCCCTTCCACGTATCCGGGTCGGCCATCGCCACGACCCCGGATACGGTGCCGATCAACCCGGTAACCGTGCCCACCTGGATGTCGGTGTACAGCGTCACCGCGTCGGCGAGTCGGTTGCCCACACCCTCGCCGAAGTTCTCCACCAGGATCGGGCGGATCCACTTCTGGAAGGCGGTCGCCGCGTCGCCGATCAGGCCGGTGAGTTCGTCGAGCAAGCCGACGATGCCCTTCACCTGCTGCTGGAAGTTGTTCAACACCGCGCTGACGTCGTGGGCGACTTCGCGCAGGATGTCGTCGGCTTCACCGGTGAAGATTCCCTTGACGGTGTCCCACAGGCCGTCGAGCGAGAGCCGGTCGAGTATCCGTCGGATCGCGTCCTGAGTCGCCTGCACGCCTGAGGCGAAGTCCGTAATCGACTGTGCGACAGAGTTCGACACCTCGGCCAGCGACGAGATCGCCGTGCCCAGGCTTTCCAGCGCGGTCTTCATCGCCGCGCCCTCGGGGATCTGCTGGGCACCGACGACGCTCGTGATCCCGCTCATCTGCGGCTCGATCAGCGCGAACCCGGTGGCGAAGTTGCGCCACTGCGCCGCGGTCACGCCCATGATCGAGGCGTTGCCCGACGGCCAGGTCATCGCAGTCCCGGAGAAGAAGCCGATGCCCGGCAACACCTGCAAAAACGGTTGGATGAGATACCACTTGTCCGGCGGCGGGACGGTGACGCCGTTGGGGCCGGCGGGCACGTGCGCGGGCAAGGCCTTGCGAGGCTCGGCACCGACGCCGCCCGAGGGACCCGGACCGCCGATCGTCGCTGCGGCATCCGCGTAGCGGTAGTTGTAGCCGGTGGCCTGCAACAGCATGCCCACCGACGCGAAGGCGTTGGCCGCGTCGGCCACCGCCGAGGTGAACTCGCCGGCCTGGTGGCCGTACTTCAAGCCGAAGTTCATCCCCGCCGGATCCATCCCCGAGGAGATGCCGCCGCCGAGCGCCGCGCCCAGCGCATCGGAGAGCTGAGCCAGTTGCGCGCCGATCGCACCCGTCTGCTGACCCGCGGCGATCAGCGCCTCCGGGTCAACCTCGATCCGCACCCCGAAGCCCCCCGATGGTCATGCCTGCCACATCTGACCGTTCTTGGCGGCGGCGTCGGTGTAGTTCCTGTGCGCCGTCTCGGCGACCTTCTGCAGGGCGGTGAGCGCTTCCTTCATCTGCTCGGCGCCGGTCTCCCACTGCTTCTGGGCCTGCGTCTGCGCATCCGACGCGGCGCCCTCCCACGAGCCGCGCAGCATCGTCATCGTGTGCTCGATGTCGTCAAGGCATTCGGTGACCTCGCGGCCGAACTCCTCCATGTGCGTGATCGCGGCGCGCAGCCCATCGAAGTCGACCACCAGGCCGCTCATCGCTCATCCTTCTGCTTCGCATCGCGATCCATTTCGGACTGCGGTTCGCTGGTCGGAGCCTCCTCGACCATCGACGACACCTGCTCGACGAGGCTGCCCAGCTGCTCGAGGTTCATCATCTGGGCCAACCCCGCCAGCGGCTCGGAGGTCGGCGCAGCCGCACCACCCGCGGCCGGACTTCCGCCACCACCTCCGGCGGGTGCGCCTCTACCGCCGGTCTGCATCGTCGCGTTGAGCGCGTCACCGGACTGCTGGTCGGTCTTGGCGTACTCCTTGCCCGCAATGTTCAGCAGGTCCGCCATGGTCTGCAGGCCGCGAACGACCTGGCCGGCTCCGGTGTGCCACTGGTCCCACGCGGGCGCGTACGCCGAGGCCGCGCCACCTTTCCAACCCGAACCGAGAAGCTGGCGCGTCTCCAAGTCCACACTGGACAGCCCGTCTTGAAGCCGCTGTCCGGCGTCGCGGAGTCGCTCGGCTGCCGCGTGCAGTTCCGACACCACGACCTCGACCGAACCCTCCACGGCAAGCAGCCTATGGGCGGTCGGGAGGGGGGCCGCACGCCAATTTCAGCCCGCCGCGCGCAGCAGTGGCTCAGCCCGGACGGGTGACCTTGTCGTGCTCGGCGCCGCACACGAACAGTGCGAGCCGCGCCGGGACGTCGCCGGGGTTGCGCCACCGGTGCCGAGTTCCGTTCTGCACCACGGTGTCCCCGGCGTGCAGCGTCACCTCGGCACCGTCGTCGAGTTCGAGAATCACGGTGCCGTCCAGGACTACCTCGAAATCGATCGTGTCGGTGGTGTGCATACCAGGATCGTCGAGCTCCATGTAACCCAGCAGCCCCGGCAGCTTCTCCTCGCCGTCGGCGATCGCCTCCTCGGTGGTGAGGTCGTCCGTGCGTGCGGTCGCCGTGCCCGGCGGCAACGTGAACGTCGAGAACCGGAACCCGCCGACCGGCGGAAAGTAGGTGCGCCAGTTCGGCATCGAGCCGTCGTCGGGAAAGTGCGGCGTCTCGTCGCCGCCCCACAGCAGTGTGAACTCCGATCCGGGTAGCAGCACCGGTTTACGCGATTCGACCGTCTCGTCGCTGGCGAACACGGATTTTCCGGACGCATCGTGGCCGGTGACGACTCGTCGAGTACCCATTGCGCCAGTCAACACCGCAGCGCCCTCCGGCGTGGCAGGCTTCGCGATATGGACAGCAAGCCGCCCACGCCGACCATCGCAGCCGCCCACCGCGATCATCTCGGCACTCTGCCGTTCGATGACACCAGAGATTTCGCCGACGCCGACCGCGGGTTCATCGCCAAGCAGACCCCGTGTGTCATCAAAGCCGCCGACGGTCGCGTCGTGTGGGACAACGACGTCTACGCGTTCCTCGACGGCGACGCCCCGACGACGGTGCACCCGAGCCTGTGGCGGCAGTCGACGCTGGCCGCCAAGCAGGGCCTCTACGAAGTCGTCGAAGGTATCTACCAGGTGCGTGGCTTCGACCTGTCCAACATCACGTTCATCGAGGGCGACACCGGCATCATCGTCATCGACCCGCTCGTGTCGACGGAGACAGCCGCCGCCGCCCTTGCGCTGTACCGCGAACACCGCGGCGACCGGGCCGTCAAAGCTGTCATCTATACCCACAGCCACGTCGACCACTTCGGTGGCGTCCTCGGTGTGACCTCGCAGGCCGACGTCGACGCGGGCAAGGTCGCCGTGCTCGCACCGGAGGGCTTCACCGCGCACGCCGTGCAGGAGAACGTCTATGCGGGAACGGCGATGACGCGCCGCGCCGCGTACATGTACGGCGCCGTGCTCGAACGCGGCCCGCAGGGCCAGATCGGCTGCGCGCTCGGGCAGACGCCGTCGCTGGGCGAGGTCGCGATCATCGTGCCGACCGTGGATATCCGCGAGACGGGCGAGACGCACACCATCGACGGTGTCGAGATCGAGTTCCAGATGGCGCCGGGCACCGAGGCCCCGGCCGAGATGCATTTCTACTTCCCGAAGTTCCGGGCGCTGTGCATGGCCGAGAACGCCACCCACAATCTGCACAACCTGCTGACACTGCGCGGGGCGCTGGTGCGCGACCCCCACGGGTGGGCGGGCTATCTCACCGAGGCGATCGACACGTTCGCCGACCGTGCCGACGTGGTCTTCGCATCGCACCACTGGCCGACGTGGGGCAAGGAGCAGATCGTCGAATTCCTGTCTCTGCAAAGGGATTTGTACGCCTACCTGCACGATCAGACGTTGCGTCAGCTGAACCAGGGCTTCACCGGAATCGAGATCGCCGAGACGTTCGCGATGCCGCCGGCGCTGGAGAACGCCTGGCATGCACGGGGTTACTACGGCTCGGTGAGCCACAACGTCAAGGCCGTTTACCAGCGCTACATGGGGTGGTTCGACGGCAACCCGGCGCGTCTGTGGCAGCACCCGCCCGAGGCGATCGGGCCGCGCTACGTCGCCGCGATGGGCGGGCTCGACCGTGTCGTCGAGCTGGCGCAGGCCGCTTTCGACGAGGGTGACTTTCGCTGGGCAGCAACACTTCTCGACCACGCCATCTTCACCGACGAGAACCACGCCGCAGCCAAGGCACTCTACGGCGACACGCTGGAGCAGCTGGCCTACGGAGCCGAGACGGCGACATGGCGCAACTTCTATCTTGCGGGCGCCACCGAACTGCGGGAGGGCAATTTCGGCACGCCGACGCAGACGACATCCCCGTCGATGGTGTCGCAGCTGTCCCCGGAGCAGATGTTCGACGTGCTGGCGATCAGCGTGAACGGCCCGCGCGCTTGGGATCTCGACCTCGCCTTTGACGTGACGTTCCTCGACTCCGCGACGAACTACCGGCTGACGCTCCGCAACGGCGTGCTGGTGTACCGCAAGGTGGAGGCTGACGCGGCGACCGCGCAGGCGACGGTCAGGTTGGCATCCAAGCTTCGCCTGCTCACGCTGGCGGCCGGCGACAACGCCTCACCCGGGCTCGAGATTGCCGGTGATGCAGATGTTTTGGCATCCCTGGTGTCGGTGCTCGACAAACCGGACCCGGGCTTCAACATCATCACGCCCTAGCGGTAGGCGTCCAAATTTGTCGGTGCCCGAGGGCATGATGGAGTCATGTCGTCGGGCGTTCCGTCTTACCAACCGAGCCCTCCGCGAATGGCGCGGCTGGAGGCGCTGTTCGACGAGATGTCTGAACTCACGGGGCAGCGCAATGCGATCGACGGTCGGATTGTGGAGATCGTCGCCGAGATCGATCGGGCCGAGTTGTGGTCGTCGACGGGGTGCCGATCGTTGGGTGAGTTGATTGCGTGGAAGACGGGGGTGTCGCCCCACAACGCGAAGACTGTCGCGGCGATCGCGGACCGAGCTGACGAGCTGCCGCGCTGCACTGCTGCGCTACGCGAGGGCCGATTGTCGTTGGATCAGGTCGGGGTGATCGCTGAGCGGTCGGGCCCGGGTTCGGACAGTCACTACGTGCACATGGCGGAGAGCATGACCGTGGCGCAGCTGCGCATGGCGGTGGCCTCGGAGCCGCGGCCAGATCCGGTACCGCGGCCGGAGCCGGGCCGCTCGATCACCAAAACGGTCAAGGGTGAGTACACGACGTATCGGATCCGGGTGCACAACCTTGAAGCGGCCAAAGTCGATGCGGCGTTGGCGTCGCATCGGGATGGGTTGATCGCGGACTGGAAGTCCGACCGCGATCCCGTCGCCGTCGATCCGGCCGGCGACGATGCCGTCGTTGACGAGGGCGCGCAGATACCGCCGATGCCGACCACCACGGACGCGTTCATTAGCCTGGTCGAGACGGGCTGGGATGCCGACGTCGCCCGGCGTCCGCACGGGCAGCACACCACCGTCGTGGTGCACCTCGATATCGAAAAGTCGTCCGCCAGTCTGCATTTGGGCCCGGTGCTCACCGACGCCGACCGTCAGTACCTGTTATGCGATTCCACCTGTGAGGTGTGGTTCGAACGTTGCGGGCAGCCGATCGGTTCGGGCCGGTCCACGCGCACGATCAGCCGCAGGCTGCGTCGGGCGCTGGAGCATCGTGATCACGGCACGTGTGTCGTCCCTGGGTGCGGGGCCACCCGCGGACTTCACGCACATCACCTCGTCCACTGGGAAGACGGCGGGCAGACCGAACTCGACAACCTCGCTCTGGTGTGCGCATATCATCATCGGGCCCACCACCGCGGAGGTATCACGATCACCGGTCCCGCAACGCGCCTCATCGTCACCGACGGCGACGGGGACGTGATGCGCCGCGGATCGTTGGCGCGGCCACCGACCACCGCTGCGCCTGATGTTCCCGCGTACCAGGGGCCGACCGGCGAACGCGCCCAATGGAAGTGGTACACCCCCTACGAACCACCTCCACCGACGTCGAATTAGCTCTTCCTAGGAAACCCCGCCGTCGGCGCGCAGAATCGAGCCCGTCGTGAAACTCGACGCGTCCGACATCAGAAACAGTGCGGCGCCGACGATCTCGGCAGGGTCACCTGCGCGCTGCAACGGTAGGTGACAGAAAGGGTTGTTCTGCTCGCTGAGATTCCAGGCCTTGCTGATGTCGGTGAGGTACGGGCCTGCCATCAATGTGTTGACGCGCACCGTGGGCCCGAAGGCCTTCGCCAGCCCCTCGGTCATGGCGTTCAGTCCGGCCTTCGCGGCAGCGTAGGGCAGCATGTCGGGTGCGGGACGGATTGATCCGCTAGAGCTGACGTTGACGATCGAGCCGCCACCGTCGGTGGCCATGCGTTCCCCGATCAGGGCCGACAACCGGAAGGGCCCTTTGAGATTCAGGTTCACCACGGAATCGAACAGCTTCTCGGTAACCGAGGACAACGAGTCGTACAGCGGTGACATTCCCGCGTTGTTGACCAGCACGTCGACCCGGCCGAACCTCTCGTAAACCGCAGAGACCAGCCCGTCGAGCTCGTCCCACCGCCCGACGTGCACCTGGTAGGGAAACGCGGCTCGGCCAGTTTCGGTGGCAATCTCCTCCGCCACAGCCAGGCACGTGTCGAAGTTGCGGCTCGCGATCACCACATCGGCCCCGCATCTCGCCGCCGCGAACGCCATCTCGCGGCCCAGCCCACGGCTGCCGCCGGTGATGAGCACCACGCGGTCCGTCAGGTCGAACAGCTGATCCGCGTAACCACCCACGGGCCATATGGTGTCACGGTGCAATTGCTTCTGGTCCGACATGCATTACCCTTGCGCAGCGAGCCCGGGCAGGGGTCTGACCCGAGCCTGTCCGAGGAAGGCATCGAACAAGCCAAACGCCTGCCCGACGCGCTGGCTCGCTTCCCGATCACCCGTCTGGTCAGCAGCCCGCAGGTGCGGGCGATCGAAACCGGCCAGCCGGTCGCCGACAAGCTGGGCCTGCCCATCGAGATCGACGAGCGCCTCGCCGAGTACGACCGCGACCTGCCGCATTACATCCCCATCGAACAGATCGCCAAGGAGCATCCCGAGGAGCTGCAGAGGCTCATCGACGGGCACCTGCCGAGCAGCGTGGACGAGAAGGCCTTCCTGGAGCGCATCTCCGCGGGCATCGACGACCTTGTCGCAGGCGCCGATCACGACGACACCGTCGCGGTGTTCAGCCACGGCGGCGTCATCAACGTGCTGCTGCACAAGATCCTCGGCACCGAACGGCTGCTGTCGTTCCACGTCGACTACGCCTCGGTGACGCGGCTGCTCTCGTCGCGCAACGGCCGGCTGGCGGTGGCCAGCGTCAACGGCACCGAACACGTATGGGACCTACTGCCGAGAAATCACCGATGGTAGACAGAACGCCGTGACTGAGCTCGAAGGCCTCGACCTTGCCGCCCTGGATCGACACCTGCGCGATGTCGGGGTGCCGCGCAGCGGCGATCTGCGCGCCGAGCTCATCTCCGGCGGCCGGTCCAACCTGACCTTCCTGGTCGGCGACGACGCCTCGGAATGGGTGCTGCGCAGGCCGCCCCTGCACGGCCTGACCCCGTCGGCCCACGATATGGCGCGCGAGTACAAGGTGGTGGCCGCGCTGGCCGACACCGCGGTTCCCGTCGCCCGTGCGATAACGATGAGCAACGACGATTCGGTGCTGGGCGCGCCGTTCCAGATGGTGGAGCGCGTCGCGGGCCGGGTCATCCGTCACACGCCGCAGCTGGCGGCCCTCGGCGACGAATCCGTCATCAGCGCATGCGTCGACTCGCTGATCCAGGTGCTCGCCGACCTGCACGAGGTCGACGCCGAGACAGTCGGGCTCGGCGACTTCGGCAAGGCCAACGGTTACCTCGAGCGCCAGGTCCGGCGGTGGGGTTCACAGTGGGATCTCGTCAAGCGCGATGACGACCCCTCTGACGCCGACGTGAAGAAGCTGCACGAGCGGCTGGCCGAGTCCGTGCCCGAGCAGACGCGGAGCTCGATCGTGCACGGCGACTACCGCATCGACAACACGATCCTCGACGATGACGACCCGACGAAGGTCGCCGCCGTTCTCGACTGGGAGATGTCGACGCTCGGCGACCCGCTCAGCGATGCGGCGCTGATGTGCGTGTACCGGCTGCCGACGTTCAACGTCGTCCACGACGACGCGGCATGGGCGTGCGACCTGATGCCGCCGACCGACGACCTCGCGCAGCGCTACGCGCTGGCCAGCGGAAAGCCCCTCGATCACTGGGACTTCTACATGGCGCTGGGTTACTTTAAGGTCGCCATCATCGCCGCTGGCATCGCCTACCGGGCGAGGGTCGGCGGCGGGGTCGCCGAAGGCACCGACAAGGTCGACGAAGCCGTGCGGCCGTTCATCGCTGCGGGGCTTTCGGCGCTGACCTGAGATTCAGGTTTCACCGCTGGTCGCCGGTGGGTAGAGAAGCGCGTGCTCACGAAGCGGAAGAAGCGGCCTGCAGTGACAACCATGAAACGCGACGTCGGCGCGGAACTGAATATCGAGATCACCGACGAGACGACGCTGGAGTTCCAGATCGCCGTCGCGCCCCAGCCCGGGGCGCAAGTGACAGAGTCGTTGTCGTTCACGTTGAACGGCAGAGAAATTCCGCTCAGCGAGATTCATGAGATCAGCGGGGAGCACGGCAACCGGATCCACACGTTCGAGGCGCCGGTCGGCAACCTCGAAGTGAAGTACTCGGCCACGGTGATCGGCCACGCCGATCCGCCACCGGTGCGCGACCTCGACCTGTCGACGTATCTGCGCCCGAGCCGGTACGCGGAGGCCGACAAGTTCTTCGGATTCGCGGCCACCGAGTTCGGTGACATCGCGGACTCCGTCGAGCTGCTGGAAAAGGTGCCCGCGTGGGTGGGTGCCCGGCTGAGCTACGTTCCCGGCTCCAGCGATCCGATCGACGGGGCCGCCGACACACTGCTGGCGGGTTCCGGCGTGTGCCGCGACTACGCGCATCTGGTCATCGCCCTGCTGCGCGCCGTCAACGTTCCCGCCCGGCTTGTGTCGGTGTACGCGCCGGGATGCCAGCCCATGGACTTCCACGCCGTGGCGGAGGCATTCGTCGACGGACAGTGGCGGGTGGTGGATGCGACGTGCCTGGCTCCCCGTCAGTCGATGGTCCGGATCGCGACCGGACGCGATGCTGCCGACACCGCGTGGCTGGACAACCACAAGGGTTCGATCACGGTGAACAACATGGTCGTCACGGCGACCGTCGACGGCGACCTACCCAGGGATGCGATCGAGCAGCTGGTCTCGATTCGGTGAGCCGCTACAGGCCGGCCTTGAGATTCTTCTTCGCCGCACGCCGCAGCTGGAAGATCCGGACCGCGCCCACCGCGAACGTCAGCAGACCGCCTGCGACGGCCGCGAACAGGATGCTGACCCCCAGCGGCAGGGACCATTCCCAGCCGAGGAACTGCATCGGTGTCGACTCGGTGTTCTGCGCGATGAAGATCAGCAGCACGATCAGGATCAGGAAACCGACGGCCAGCGACGCCCACAGCGCCGCAGCCCTGGTGCGGTGCACCGCGGATTTCGGCGGTGGCGGCGGGTTCCCCGACACGGGTGTGCCGGGCGCGTCGAAAGCCGGCTGGTCGGGTGACGCGAACGGATCGCTGGTCATGGCTCCATCTTTGCCCTTTAACTCTTCGAATGAAACCACCACGTCGTTGACGTATGGTCGGCCAAGCCCAACTCGCCGGCTCGGTGAGATTGAAAGGACGTTCAGATGAACCGGTCCCGACAGCCCAAGCGTGCAGCCCTCACGGCGGTTCTCACTCTCCTCACACTGATTCTGGCAGCGTGTGGCAGTTCGAACCCGCTCGGCGGCGGTGAGATCTCGGGGGATCTGAAGACGATCACAGTGGGGTCGGCGGACTTCACCGAATCGAAGATCATCGCCGAGATCTACGCGCAGGCCCTCGAAGCCAACGGCTTCTCGATCACGCGACAGTTCGGCATCGGCAGCCGCGAGACGTACATCCCGGCGGTGCAGGATCATTCGATCGACCTGATCCCGGAGTACACCGGCAACCTGCTGCAGTACTTCGACGCCGAGAGCACCGCCACCACACCGGACACGGTGCTGCTGGCCCTTTTCAAGGCGCTGCCCGGCGACCTGTCGATCCTCTACCCGTCACCTGCCGAGGACAAGGACACCCTGGCGGTGACCGAGGAGACCGCGCAGCGCTGGAACCTGACATCGATCGCCGACCTCGCGACACGCTCGCCGGAGGTGAAAGTCGGTGGGCCGTCGGAGTTTCAGACAAGGCAGACCGGTCTGGTCGGTCTGAAGCAGAAGTACGGGCTCGACATCGCCCCCGCGAACTTCATCGCGATCAGCGACGGCGGCGGACCGGCGACGGTGCAGGCGCTGACGGGCGGAACCGTCACCGCAGCCAACATCTTCAGCACGTCGCCGGCGATCGAGCAGAGCAAGTTGGTGGTGCTCGAGGATCCGGAGAACGTCTTCCTGGCGGCGAACGTGGTGCCGCTGGTCGCTTCGCAGAAGATGTCGAACGAACTGAAGACCGTGCTGGACGCGGTCAGCGCGAAGCTCACCACCGAGGCCTTGATCGAACTGAACACCTCGGTGGAGGGCAATCAGGGCATCGACCCCGACGAGGCCGCCGAGAAATGGATCGCCGACAACGGCTTCAACGAACCGATCGGGAAGTAGGGGACGAACTCCAGTGATCATCTTCGAGAACGTCACCAAGAAGTATCCCGACGGCACCGTCGCGGTCGACGACCTGACGCTGGAGGTACCGGAAGGCACCCTCACGGTTTTCGTGGGTCCGTCGGGCTGCGGCAAGACCACCTCGATGCGCATGATCAACCGGATGATCGAACCGACCTCGGGGACGTTGACCGTAGACGGTGAGGACGTCACCAAGGTCGACGCGGTGAAGCTACGACTCGGGATCGGGTACGTGATCCAGAGTGCCGGTCTGATGCCGCACCTGCGGGTCATCGACAACGTCGCCACCGTGCCGGTACTGCGCGGCGAATCGCGGCGCAGCGCACGAAAATCCGCGCTCGGAGTGCTCGAGCGGGTGGGTCTGGATCCGAAGCTGGCCGACCGGTATCCGGCGCAGCTCTCCGGTGGTCAGCAGCAGCGCGTGGGGGTGGCCAGGGCGCTGGCCGCCGACCCGCCGATCCTGTTGATGGACGAGCCGTTCAGCGCCGTGGACCCCGTGGTCCGCGAAGATCTGCAGACCGAAATCCTGCGGCTGCAAAGCGAATTGCGCAAGACGATCGTGTTCGTCACCCACGACATCGACGAGGCGGTCAAGCTCGGGGACAAGGTCGCCGTGTTCGGCCGGGGCGGGGTGCTCCAGCAGTACGCCGACCCGCAGTTCGTGTTGTCCAACCCGGCCAACGAACTCGTGTCCTCCTTCGTCGGCGCCGACCGCGGCTACCGCGGTCTCCAGTTCTTCCACGCCACCGGACTGCCCCTGCACGACGTGCCGAACGCGCCCGAGTCCGACATCGACGGCCTCGATCTCGGCCCTGACGACTGGGTGCTGGTCACCAGAGCCGACAAGACTCCGTACGCATGGATGAACGCCGAAGGTGTTGCGCTGCACCGCAAAGGCAATTCGCTGTACGACTGCACCATCGGCGGTGGTTCGTTCTTCCGCCCCGACGGCACCCTGCGGCAGGCACTCGACGCCGCACTGTCCTCGCCGACGGGGCTCGGGGTCGCCGTCGACGAACAGGGTCACCTGATCGGCGGGGTGCGAGCGCCCGACGTGCTGGACCTGTTGCAGAAGCAGCGCGAGATTCCGGAACTCGGGTAGTACGCATGCGTTATCTGTTCACGCACCTCGACGATCTGTGGACCCTGACGCTGATCCACCTGCGGCTGTCGCTGATCCCGATCGTCCTGGGCCTGTTGATCGCAGTCCCGCTGGGCGCGTTCGTCCAACGCACGACCGTGCTGCGACGTCTGACGACGGTGACGGCCAGCATCATCTTCACGATTCCGTCGCTGGCGCTGTTCGTGGTGCTACCGCTGATCATCCCGACTCGCATCCTCGACGAGGCCAACGTGATCGTGGCGCTCACGCTCTACACGGTGGCGCTGCTGGTCCGCGCGGTCCCCGAGGCGCTGGACGCGGTCTCACCCGCAGTGCTCGACGCCGCCACCGCCGTGGGATACAAGCCGCTCACCAGGATGCTGAAAATTGAACTGCCGCTAGCCCTTCCGGTGCTGATCGCCAGCCTGCGCGTCGTCGCGGTGACGAACATCTCGATGGTCGCCGTCGGTTCGGTCATCGGTATCGGCGGCCTCGGCACCTGGTTCACCGAGGGCTATCAGGCGAACAAGAGTGACCAGATCATCGCCGGCATCATCGCGATCTTCGTGCTGGCCATCGTGATCGACACGCTGATCATGCTGGCGGGCAAGGCGCTGACGCCTTGGGAACGGGCGACGAGGGCCTCGAAAACCTCCTCCGTGAAGGCGGGGGCGCGGACATGAACTTTCTGCAAGAGGCGCTGTCCTTCATCTTCACTGCGGCCAACTGGGGTGGCCCTGCCGGTCTGACGGCCCGCATCCTGGAGCATCTTCAGTACACGGCCATCGCGGTGGTCTTCTCGGCGCTGATCGCGGTGCCGCTCGGTATGCTCATCGGCCACACCGGCCGGGGGACCTTTCTGGTCGTCACCGGTGTCAATGCACTGCGGGCGCTGCCCACCCTGGGTGTTCTGCTGCTCGGGGTACTGCTGTGGGGATTGGGTTTGATCCCGCCCACGGTGGCACTCATGCTCCTCGGCATTCCGCCACTGCTGGCGGGCACGTATTCGGGCATCGCGAACGTCGACCGCTCGGTCGTCGACGCCGCGCGGTCGATGGGCATGACGGAGACGCGGATCCTGCTGCGTGTGGAGACGCCCAACGCCCTGCCGCTCATTCTCGGCGGTCTGCGCACCGCGACGCTGCAGATCGTGGCGACGGCGACGGTTGCCGCCTACGCGAGCTTGGGCGGACTCGGCCGCTATCTCATCGACGGCATCAAGGTGAGGGAGTTCTACCTCGCTCTGGTGGGCGCGCTGATGGTCACGGCGCTCGCCCTGATCCTCGACGGTGCACTGGCGTTCGCGGTCTGGGCATCGGTCCCCGGCACCGGCAGACTCCGGCGTTCCGGCGCGATGCCGCAGCCGTTCCTCGACGACGAGGTTGCGCTCGAATCTCGTTCTCGCCCCGATTCCGAAGCCCGCCACGAACGCGGTGACCCGCCGACTACGGTAGAGGCATGAGTGAAGCCGAACGCTCGGGCGGGAGTACCTGGCCTGCTGTACTGACGTGGAGGGCGCACGACGAACTGCAGATGGAGTCGGTTCGGGTGCAGTGCTCGGTGAACCGCATCAAGGCCTACGGGCGGGTGGTGGCGGCCGCCACCACTGCGCATCCGGCGTTCAGCGCGTCGTACGACCTGGTCACCGACGAACACGGTGCGACGAAACGGCTGTCGCTCACGGTGACGATGGCCGAACGTGAGCGTCAACTGTCGATCGCGCGTGACGAAGAGAACATGTGGATGGTGCAGGAGCACTCCGGCCAGACCCGTCGATCGTCGTTCGACGGCGCACTCGACGTGGACATGGTCTTCAGCCCGTTCTTCAACGCGCTGCCGATCCGGCGCCTCGGTGTCTTCCCGGGAAGCGGTGAATCGGTCACCGTGCCCGTCGTCTACGTCCGGGTGCCCGAACTGGCTGTCGACGTCGCAACGATCAGCTACACGGCCACCGCGGACGGCATCAAGCTCAGCTCGCCGGTCGCCGACACCACCATCTCCGTCGACGCCGACGGCTTCATCATCGACTACCCCGGGTTGGCAGCGCGGATCTGACCACCCCGCCCGCGCGGCCTGCCGCGGCGAGCTCGTCGCGCCAGCCGTCCTCGCCGAGGACAGTCGCGACGATCGCGGGACGGCTGAAGCTGTCGTAGCGGATCCGCGCGGCGTGTCCGGCCTCGACGAGTTCCGACACAGGCCGGTGCTTGGCGAGCTGGTTGCGCGCGTCGATCAGCAGATGCAGCGTCCGGTCGAGCGCCGGGAGCAGCTGGGCGGCGTTGGCCTCGCACATCGCTCGGACCAGGTCAGGGGCGGTCGCGGCGACACGGGTGCCGTCCCGGAAGGAGCCCGCCGCCAGCGCGAACGCCAGCGGGACCTCCCCAGCCGTGGTCGCCAGCGCCTCGGCGAGCAGATGCGGCAGGTGCGAGATGGTCGCGGCGGCGGCGTCGTGCTCATCGGATCGGGCGGGGACGACGAACGCGCCACAGTCCAGGGCGAGCTGCATCACCGTGGCCCACACGCCGGGGTCGACGTGGTCGTCGACGCTGATCACCCAGGGAGTGTTCTGGAACAGCCGCTCGTCGCCGGCCGTCCAGCCCGAGTGGGCGGTGCCTGTCATCGGGTGGCCGCCGACGAACCGGTCGAGCAGTCCGGCCTTGTCGACCTCAGCGAGCACGGCGCCCTTGACACTGGTCACGTCGGTCAGCGGACATTCCGGTGCGACTGCGCGGACGTGACGCAGCATCTGCGGAAGCGCCGGCATCGGCACGGCCAGCACGATCAGCGCGTTCGATTGTGCGGCGCGCGTGAGCGCCTCGTCGAGGTCGATGGTGGCGTCGAAACCGTCGAAGCGGGCCGCCTCCACGCCTTCGACCGACCTGTTGTAGCCGAATACCTCGCGGTCTGCCGCCTTTGCCGCCCGCATCAGCGAGCCGCCGATCAAGCCGAGGCCGACCACGCACACCGGTGCCTTCGTCACGTGACCAGCCTACGAGCGTGCTGGTAAAGGCCCAGGTAGGGGACTACCGTTAGCCCCTATGGGAGCGCAGAGTGCACGGAAGCAGGAGCGGGCGACCGACGTTCCGGACGGCTTCGGCGTGGCGGTCGTCCGTGAGGACGGCAAATGGCGATGCACTGCGATGCGGGCCGCTGCGCTGACCAGCCTGACCGCGGCCGAGACTGAGTTGCGCGAGTTGCGAAGTGCCGGAGCGGTTTTCGGCATTCTCGATATCGACGACGAGTTCTTCGTGATCGTGCGGCCTGCCCCGTCGGGGACGCGCTTGCTGTTGTCGGATGCCACCGCGGCACTCGATTACGACATCGCGGCCGAGGTGCTGGAAAAGCTCGACGCCGACATCGACGACGACGAACTGGAGCGGTGCGACCCGTTCGAGGAGGGTGACCTCGGCGTGCTGTCGGACATCGGGCTGCCCGAGGCGGTGCTCGGGGTGATCCTCGACGAGAGCGACGACCTCTACGCCGACGAGCAGGTGGGCCGGATCGCGCGCGAGATGGGTTTCGCCGACGAACTGTCGGCGGTGCTCGAACGCCTGAACCGGTGAACCCGTAACGGGCCGGAGCAGGTGACCGACGAAGACCTGATTCGGTCGGCGCTGGCCGCTGCCCGTCGCGCGGGTCCGCGGGATGTGCCGATCGGCGCGGTGGTCGTCGCCGCGGACGGCACC
Source organism: Mycobacterium bulgaricum (assembly GCF_041287165.2). Taxonomy (NCBI): domain Bacteria; kingdom Bacillati; phylum Actinomycetota; class Actinomycetes; order Mycobacteriales; family Mycobacteriaceae; genus Mycobacterium; species Mycobacterium bulgaricum. The sequence continues at coordinate 447,411 of NZ_JBGGKV020000001.1, forward strand.
GAGCTGGCTGCGGCCGCGAATGCCCGTGAAGAGCTGGGCGATCCGACCGCCCACGCGGAAGTTCTGGCGTTGCGGGCTGCGGCGTCGGTGCACGGTGACGGCTGGCGCCTGGAGGGCGCGACCCTGGCGGTGACGGTGGAACCGTGCACGATGTGCGCAGGCGCACTGGTGATGGCCCGGGTGGCGCGGGTGGTGTTCGGCGCGTGGGAGCCGAAGACAGGCGCGGTCGGCTCGCTGTGGGATGTGGTGCGCGACCGCCGGCTCACCCACCGGCCGCAGGTGCGCGGGGGAGTGCTGGAAGCCGAGTGTGCCGCGCCGCTGGAGGAGTTCTTCGCCCGCCAGCGCTGACCGGTCCTTTTGCACCGCGAGCGCGCGGGTCTGCACAGGAACACGCCGGTCGGCGTGGCATTTCATGCGCGCTCGTCGGCGTGGGTCGACGTTTTGGTCGATGACCCGTCGGTCGGTAAGCTGCCACACGGTGGCGTGTCCGAGCGGCCTAAGGAGCACGCCTCGAAAGCGTGTGACGGGTAACCCCCGTCCGAGGGTTCAAATCCCTCCGCCACCGCCATACAGAGAAGCCCCGCAGCCTGCGACGCAGGCGCGGGGCTTCTTCTGTCGACCTAGTTCTTGAAGGCGTCTTTGATCTTCTCGCCGGCGTCCTTGATGCTGGACTTGGCCTGGTCGAACTTGCCTTCGTTCTCGGTGTCCTTGTCGCCGGTGACCTTGCCGAGACCTTCCTTGGCCTTGCCGCCGAGGTCGTCGATCTTGTTGCTTGCCTTGTCGTCGGCACCCATCTTGCGTCCTTCCGCAGAGTTCGGCTCGAAGTCGAGCCACCCGGGATGAGTACCTGAACGTTCCAATTTTGAAACGTCAGGCCCGGCCGAGGTAATCGGCGCCGCCGATGTAGACGGTTCGGCCGTCGATGCCGGGGGCGTCGACCGCGTCGACGATCGCTTTCGCGAATTCCTCGATCGTCGGCAGAGGGCCGGCGGCCCGCCGTTGCGCGACGGCGTCGGGGTTGGAGCGGTCGAGCAGACGGACCACGAAGGTGCCCTCGATCATGTCGCCCGACACCACCACCAGCTCGACGCCCTGCCGTTCGAAGAGCGCCCGCATGTTCTTGAGCGCGCGCTCACCCGCATTCTTGCTCGCCGCCACGGCCTCGTACTCCGCCGGCACCGGTTTGGTGTCGTGGAAATGCGCCTGATGGCTCGTGACGAAGACGATGCGCCCACCGGCAGGCATCACCTCGAGCACTCTGCGCGCCAGCGACGCCTGGGCATCCCGGTTGATCCGCATGGCGTATCCGGCGTCGGCTCCCCGCTCCATGCCGCCGGAAGCGTTGAGCACCAGGGCATCCAGCCGCCCGATCCCGGCAAGCATCGCGTCGACGGCAGAGTCGTCGCACAGATCCGCCTGGACGGCGACCGCTGTGCCTCCCGCGTTCTGGATGCGTTCGACGATCTCGTCGGCGCGGCGGGCCTTTTCGCGGTAGTTCACGACGATGCGGCGACCGGGGCCGGCGAGCCGCACCGCGACCTCGGCGCCGATACCGCGGGAGGCCCCGGTGACGAGGATGGTCCGCTGACTATCCGCCATGGGCAGCGTCGGTGAGGTCGTAATCGACGGCGACGCCACCCCACGCCTCACCCGAACCGTAGGCGACCAGCATCGCCCTGCCCGACAGCGGGATCGAGCCGTCGGCGACACACTCACCGAGCGCCAGCGGGATCGACGCCGACGACGTGTTTCCGAAGTTCTCGACGCGGTCGACGAACACGGCGCCGCCGGTGTCGAGTTCCTTGAGACGCTCCAGTATCCGGGAGTTGGCCTGATGGCCGATCAGGATCGAGGGCTTGATGTCGTTGTCCAGCAGGTGGTTCACGGTCTCGGACATCATCCGCACAGCGCGGTGGTAGACCCGCATGCCGTCGAGCTGGATGCCCTTGCCCAGTTGCCCGCGCATCAGATCGGCGCCCCCACCGTCGCACCCGGCGTGCCACTGATGCTTCCGGAACTCCGGTCGCGGCTCGATGACGACGGCGGCCGCGCCATCGCCGAACAGCGGACCGGTGTTGCGGTCGGATTTGTCGAGCATCCGCGACATCGCTTCCACACAGCACACGATCACCGCACCGCCGTCGCCGGATTCGCACAGCGACAGCGCGTTGATCAGGCCGTAGACGAAACCGCTACAGGCAGCACTCATGTCGAATGCGAGGACATCGGTGGGCAGACCGGACTTCGTCGCAACGCTCTGCGCGATGCCGGGTACCGCCCCGCCCATGGAGCTGCTGACGACGATGAGCGCCGTGAACGTGACACGGCCGCGGTGACGTTCCACCAGCGGCGCGCAGACGCGCGCGGCGACGTCGTCCAGCTCGTCGGCGTCGTGCATCCACCATCGCGCACCGACACCCGTGCGCCTGCGGATCCACTCGTCGGTCAGTCCGATCGAGTCGAAAAAGGTGTTCGGGATGTGCTCTCCGGTTGTCGCCGTGGCGATGTCGACGATCCCTGCGCTCATTCGGTCCCGATCAGTGCCCGGAAGTAGTCCTTGATCTGCGCGGGGCTGGTGCAGTCGTCCACCTTCTCGAGGTCAGCGTCCACACTGAACTCCTGCTCCAGCATCTCGACCATCTCGGCGATGTCGAGGGAGTCGAGGTCCAGATCCCAGATCGCCTTGTCGAAGTCGGCAACCTGGGCATCGGGAACTCGGCGCCGCACGAACTTCAGCACGATCGGGTTCATTCGTTCGTCGATGGATGGCATTGCCTCGCCTTTCAGATCACTGGTCGAGCTTGTACAACACGGAACCCGAGGTCGTGATCGACCGGGCGGCGACCACGATCTCGGCGACCGTGCCCGGCTTCTCGGCCAACAGGTCCACACTGCTCTTGTCGGTCTCGAGTACGGCGACGACGTCGCCGCGCTCGACTTTGTCCCCCACTGCCACAAGCCATTCGACGACGAGTGCCTCGGTGAGTCCATGTCCGAACTCCGGCACCAGGATGTCGATGCTGTCGCTCACCGGCACGTCTCCTCGATCGCGCTCACGATGTCGGTGACATCGAAGAGGTAGTCCTTCTCGAAATGGGCCGGCGGATAGGTTCTGCGTTGGGGCGCCAATCGCCGTGGCGGCGCGCGCAGGGCGTCCCACGCGCGCTCGGTCACGGCAGCCACGAGTTCTGCTCCCACACCGCAGAATTCGACCGCCTCGTGTACGACGAGCAGACGCCCCGTCCGGGCGACGGACTCGGCGACCGTGTCGGTGTCCATCGGTGCGATCCAGCGCAGGTCGACGACTTCGACGTCGATCGAGCCGTCGAGCGCCTGAGCTGCGCGCAGCACGTCGTCGAGCATCGCTCCGTATCCGGCGACGGTGATGTCGGGGTTGCTGCCGCCTCTGCGTACCACCCGCGCACCGTCGGGCGAATCCGCCGGGGCGACCTCGCGCGGTTGCAGACGGCGGTTCCAGTACAGCCGTTTGGGTTCGAAGAACACCACCGGAGTTCCGAGATCGACGGCGTAGGCCAACATGTCGGCCGCGTCGTCGGGATGGGACGGGTAGGCGACGCGCAGGCCCGGTGAGTGTGCGAAGAGTGCTTCGTTGGACTCACTGTGATGTTCGACGGCCCTGATCCCGCCGCCGACCGGAATGCGGATCACCAGGTGCAGGGCCATGTCGTCGTTCCACCGGGCGGGGATTCTCGCCGCCTGGGTGACGATCTGATTCATGGCGGGGTAGACGAATCCCTCGAACTGGATTTCGCAGATCGGCTTGAGTCCGCTCATCGCCATCCCGATGGCCTGGCCGACGATGGACGACTCGGCGAGCACTGCATCGCGAACTCGGTTGCGGCCGAAGCGTTCCTGGAGACCGCGGGTGACGCGGAAGACACCGCCCAGCGCGCCGATGTCCTGCCCGATCAGCACCACGGAGCTGTCGTCGTCCATCAGTCGGTGCAGCGCGCCGTTGAGCGAATCCGCCAGACTGGCGGTGCGGGTACTGGTCATCGGCCGAGGGCCTCGATCAGGCGTTGTCCGGCAGCCGCCGCCTCAATGTCGGCGTGCTGCAACCAGGAATCGTCGACGACCCCCTCACTGCGCAGAAGCTGACGGTAGTCGGCGACCTGATCGTTGGCCGCCGCGGCGGCGATCTCGTCACGGTCGCGATAGAGCGTGTGGGCGTCCGAACTGCTGTGGCCTGCCGTACGGATGGTGCGCAGCTCGATCAGCCCAGGCGACCCCGTGGTCTGGACATGGCGCCACGCCTGGAGACAGTGCAGGTAGGTGCTGTCGGGATCGGTGGCGTCCACCGACCAGGACGTGATGCCGAATCCCTCGGCGCGCGTGGCGATGCCGGTCAGCATCTGGTCTCGGCTCGGTTTGGAGATGGCCCAGCCGTTGTTCTGGCAGAGGAAGAGCACCGGCGCGGATTCGACGGCAGCGAGGTTCATCGCCTCGGACACGTCGCCCTCGCTTGTGGCGCCGTCCCCGAAGTAGACGGCAACGGGTTCGGTTGCGCCTTGAATTCGCTGTCCGAGCGCGTAACCCACGGCGTGCAGGGTCTGCGCGCCGACAACGAGCGTGTAGGGGAAGAAGCGGTGCTCGCGCGGCTTCCATCCGCAGAAGGTACGGCCGGCCCACTGCGCGACGATGTCGACGCCGTCAATACCTCGGGCGATGGCGACGGCATGTTCCCGATAGCTGGGAAAGATGGTGGCGCTGTCCGCGAGGGCCATCGCGGAGCCGACCTGCGCGGCCTCCTGCCCGCGACACGAGAGCCACAGATCGACCGAGCCTTGATTCTGCAGCCGGCTCGCTTCGTCGTCTACGGCGCGGGTGACGATCATGTGGCGGAGCATCAGGCGACGAACGTCAGCGTCAATTCCATTAGCCGGCAGGGGTACCGGAGGCGGGTCGCGGTGCTCGGCGAAGCTGCGCGAGAGTCCGTTCACGCTGTACGTACCTGTCGTTGTCCAGGCGGGGCGCCCCGATCCTGTGGGCAAGGCGAAGCCAGGGTTGTCCCAACCATGGACATGGTCGCCTCCGCAGTTCGGCGGTCAGCCGGCAAGATTCCAGAGTGCGCAATCAATTTGCGTACTCATGGACTCGTAATCTACACCACCGTCGAATTCGCGCACGGTGTATCGGGTGAGATAGTCGCGGCCGCACGCGAATTGCACCGGCCCCGAACGCCGATCCCTTAGCGAACTGTGCAGGAGAGCGCCGGTGCGTCGGCGGTCACGCACTCGCGGGAGTTGCCCGCTTCGCGCTCGGCGAGGGCTGTGGCCGTGTTCGCGGCGTTGACTGCGCGCAGGCCGTTCAGCGTCACCACTACCGCATAGCCGTCGTGGTCTCCGGTCGTCGTGGTGTCGGTGTTGTAGGCGTTGCCGAGCGAGACCATGCCGCCCGAAGTCGCTCGCCCGCTGGCGATCAGCTCTGCGGCAAGCGCGTCGCGGGCGACATTCGAGGAGACGTAACCATGGCGGGGGAGGCCTTGATAGAAGACAAACTCCTCAGTGCTGAACGAGCCGGTCCAGACGTATCCGCTCGCGGTCTCGACGGGGTCGGGCCCGAAGATCCGGCCGTGATTGTTGGGAAGGAGGAAGAAGTCGTCCGAGTAGCCGACCAGCAGTCCCCGAGGCTGTTGGCGATAGCGCTCGCCGTCGATGAGTCCGCGGAAACCGGTGCTGTGGATGAGACGAGGCGGGAAACCGGCCCGACGCATGGCGGCGTTGAGGCGCCAGGTGGCCTCCAGCGATGACCTCGATGTCGGATCGACGATGACGACGTTGATCGCCTCGAGCACAGTCCTGCCCTCGTATGGCAAACCGCCGTAATCGGCGATGTCGCCGCCCGAGTCCAGCATCCACTTGCCGATGTCGCCGTATTCCGTGGCTGTTTCGTCGTCGGGTGAGGGCGCCTGCGGGGCTTCTTCCTCCGCGACGTCAACCTGCGCGGCTTCTTCCTCGGGGACTTCGTCGACGTCGACGCGGGCCTCGGACTCGGCGGCGGTGCGATCGTCGCGATCGCTGCCGCGTACACCGTTGAGCGAGGACGACGGGGGCGAGCCGGGATCGTCTTCGGCGGCGGTGTCGGCCTTGGTCGTGTTCTCCGACGGACGCGTGGACGAGCTCTTGGTGGTGCGGGAATGGTCCGACGACTGCGTGGAGCTCGAATCGGAGTCGGCGCCCGACGACGTGTCGGCACTGGCAATCGCGGTGCCGCCGGCCACCGCGGCACCGATGCCCAGCGCGACGGCCAACAGACCGACGCGCCCCACATATCCCGCAGCTGATCCAGCTGTTGACCCGGTCGTCGAATCGTCCTGCTGTGCCGCGATATACGACAGGCTGTGTCGTCCCATGGCGATGCCCCCCATCTCCGGAGCCGGACTCGTCCACGTGGTGCCCGCAGCCTCCGGCGAGGGGGAGCTTATACCGCGGTGTTCAAAACTGGCAAAGGATCGCCGAAGTCGTCAGACCCCCGCGGGGACCTCTGCCGGGGCGGGCTCCACCGTCACCTTGATCGCCTCGCCCTTCTTGACGATCTGGAAGGCGTCGAGCACGTCGTCGAGGGGGATGTGGCGGGTGATGAGATCCTTCACCGGCACCTGGCCGGTAGAGATGTACTCCAGCGCCCGCTTGTTGTGCTCGGGGGCAGACCCGTTGGCGCCGTGGATGTGCAGCTGCCGGTAGTGCACGACGTTCGAGTCGCACGTGATCGTCGGGTCCGTTTTGGGGAGACCGCCGAAGAACGAGATGCGCCCGTTGCGTGCGGCCATCGAAATCGCCTGCTCCTGAGCGATGTTGGCGGCCGTGGCGGTGATGACGATGTCGGCGCCCCGTCCGCCGGTCAGCTCCATGACCTTCTCGACCACGTCGACCTCGGCGGCATTGATGACGCCATCGGGGTTCACGGCGTCGGCCGACATCTTCAAACGCGCATCGTTGACGTCGACGAGGTAGATGGGCCCGCACTTGTGGACGCCACGGGCGATGCGGATGTGCATGCAGCCGATCGGGCCCGCGCCGAACACCACCACGGTGTCGCCCTCTTCGATACCGAGGAGCTCCTGCGCGTTGATCGCGCAGGCGAACGGCTCCGCCGCCGATGCTTCGTCGAAGCCCACATTGTCCGGAATCCGGTTCAGCCCATCGACTTTGAGCACCTGCCGCGGGACGATCATGAACTCGGCGAAGCCGCCGTCGTACTGGTAGCCCATCGAGGTCTGGTTCTGGCATACGGCCATCCATCCCTTGCGGCACTCGTGGCATTCGCCGCACGGCACCGCGGCGATGACCTGCACGCGATCGCCCACCTGCCAGTTGCTGCCGTACGTCGCGTTGACATCCGCGCCGACCTCCACGATCTCACCGGCGATCTCGTGGCCGATGGTGCGCGGCGGGGTCAGGTTCTGGTGGCCGTTGTAGAAGATCTTGACGTCGGTGCCGCAGGTCGAGCAGTTGCGCACCCGCATTTTCACCTCGTCGGGCGCGCAGGTCGGCTCCGGGACATCTTCGAGGCGGACGTCTTCGGGGGCGTAGAAGCGCAAGGCCTTCATGGGGTGGTCCTCTCGACAGGTGGCGGGCGGGCTGCACCCGGATACCGATGTGCTCTCCACCACTCTAACCGTCAATCGGGCACAAAACCACCGAAAAGTTTGACCGATTTTGACCGAATGCTTGCCATCATGCCCATTTGTGCGGTGTACTGGGCTTCAGAGACGGATGTGACCGCTATCACCCGCCGCCGGAACGAGCAATCGGAGGACGTCAATGTCACAAGCCATCGAGGACGCGCCCGCGCGGACCGGGGTACGCGTGCGGGTGCAGAAGTTCGGCACCGCGCTGTCCAACATGGTCATGCCCAATATCGGCGCGTTCATCGCCTGGGGCCTGATCACCGCGCTGTTCATCGAGCAGGGCTGGCTGCAGGGAATCTTCGCGAGCCTGAAGAACCCCGACGGCTGGGTCGCCCAGATCGGCGGCTGGGGCTCCTACGACGGCGCCGGAATCGTCGGCCCGATGATCACCTACCTGCTGCCGATCCTGATCGGCTACACCGGCGGCCGGATGGTGCACGGCAACCGCGGCGCGGTGGTCGGCGCGATCGCCACGATCGGTGTGGTCACCGGGGCCGACGTACCGATGTTCATGGGCGCGATGATCATGGGCCCACTCGGCGGCTGGGCGATGAAGAAGCTCGACGCCCTCTGGGAAGGCAAAATCCGGCCCGGCTTCGAGATGCTCGTGGACAACTTCTCCGCAGGCATTCTCGGGATGATCCTCGCGATCTTCGGCTTCTTCGCCATCGGGCCGATCGTGTCGGCGTTCACCCGCGGCGCAGGCAATGCCGTCGATTTCCTGGTCGACAACGACCTGCTGCCGCTGACGTCGATCCTGATCGAACCCGCCAAGGTGCTGTTCCTCAACAACGCCATCAACCACGGCGTGCTGACCCCGCTCGGCACCACGCAGGCACTGGAGACCGGGAAGTCGATCCTGTTCCTGCTGGAGACCAACCCCGGCCCGGGCCTCGGAATCCTGTTGGCGTTCATGTTCTTCGGCAAGGGTGCCGCGCGCGCCTCGGCTCCGGGTGCGGCCATCATCCAGTTCTTCGGCGGTATCCACGAGATCTACTTCCCCTACGTGCTGATGAAGCCGAAGCTGATCATCGCCACGATCCTCGGCGGCATGACCGGTGTGTTCATCAACGTGCTGTTCGGCTCGGGCCTGCGCGCCCCTGCCGCGCCCGGTTCGATCATCGCCATCTACGCCCAAACGGCCAGCGGCAGTTTCCTCGGTGTGACACTGTCGGTGGTCGGCGCGACCGCGGTGTCGTTCCTGGTGGCCGCGTTCCTGCTGAAGACCGACAAGGCCACCGAGGAGCCGGATCTGGCCGCGGCCACCGCGTCCATGGAGTCGATGAAGGGCAAGAAGTCCAGCGTCTCCGGGGCACTGCTCGGCTCCTCCGGCGCGGGACCGATCAGAACGATCGTGTTCGCCTGCGACGCCGGCATGGGGTCCTCGGCCATGGGAGCCTCGGTGCTGCGCAGAAAGATCCAGCAGGCAGGGTTCGGTGACGTCACGGTGACCAACTCGGCGATCTCGAATCTCACCGACACCTACGACCTCGTGGTCTCGCATCGAGACCTGACCGCCAGGGCCACGCAGAAGACGGGATCGGCAGTCCACGTCTCGGTCGACGACTTCATGAGCAGTCCGCGCTACGACGAGATCGTCGAGCAGCTCAAGCAGACCAACGGTGGCGGGGGTGTAGCGACGGCCGTGCCCGACGACGAGGTGGCCGACGACGAGGTGACCGAAGCGCCGGACGACGACGTGCTGCCGCTGTCGTCGATCGTCATGAACGGATCGGCGACGTCGACGGCCGATGCGATCAACGAAGCCGGACAACTTCTGGTCGCCGCCGGTGCCGTCGAGCCGGCTTACGTGGACGCGATGCACGAACGAGAGAGCTCGATCTCCACCTATATGGGCAACGGGCTGGCGATCCCGCACGGCACGAACGAGGCCAAGGACGCCATCCGCCGAACCGGTCTGTCGTTCGTGCGCTACGCCGAGCCGGTCGACTGGAACGGCAAGCCGGCGGAGTTCGTGGTCGGCATCGCGGGTGCGGGCAAGGACCACATGGCGCTGCTGACGAAGATCGCCCAGGTGTTCCTCAAAGCCGACGAGGTCGCTCGGCTGCGCCAGGCGCAGACGCCCGAGGATGTCAGGGCGATCTTGATGGGCACGCAAAAGTAGCCTGTTCCGGTGGATTCCGACAGCCGCCAGAGCCGGATCGTCGAGTTCGCCCGCACCCGCGGGCGGGTGGACGTCGCCTCGCTCGCGACCGAACTGGACGTCGCGAGCGAGACGATCCGGCGTGACCTGAAAGTGCTGGCGGGCCGTCGCCTGCTCAAGAGGGTCCACGGCGGCGCGGTGCCGATGGAGACAGCGGCCTTCGAATCCGGCGTCGAATATCGAAGCCAGGTGGATCTAGCGCAGAAACACCGGATCGCGGGCGCGGCCGCCGAGCTGCTGCACGGAGCCGAGACCGTCTATCTGGACGAGGGTTTCACCCCGCGGCTCATCGCCGAGCGTCTTGCCGAAGAGGACCTGACGGTCGTGACGTCGTCGCTACTCGCGGCGGAAGCGCTGGCCCACAGCCGCACGGTGACGGTGCTCCTCCTAGGCGGCCGCATGCGGGGCCGCACGTTGGCGACGGTGGATCACTGGGCGGTGGACATGCTTCGCGGCCTGGTGATCGATGTGGCTTACCTTGGCACCAACGGTATTTCGACGGAGCACGGTCTGACCACCCCGGACCCTGCCGTCGCCGCCGTGAAGAGCACCGCGGTCACGGTGGCGCGCAGACCCGTTCTGGTCGCGGCCCACTCGAAATTCGGGGAAAGCAGCTTCTGCCGCTTCGCCAAGGTTTCGGACTTCGAATCGATCGTCACCGGATCAGAACTGAGCCCCGGCGACGCGAGACGCTATGAGGCGATGGGGCCCGTGGTCGTGCGGGCCTGAAATTGCGCTAGTCCTCGATGATCGCGTCCGCCTCTTCGTCGCCGGGGACACGCTGCCGTTCGTCGTCATCGACCACGGTGAAGAACGAGTCACCGTCTTCGGGGGTGCCGTCGATCTGCCCGAGATTGCGTCGGGTCGGCCGGTCGTCCAACGGCTCCTGGTCGGGCGTGATGTCCGGCACCTCGGCCGCGAGTTGCTCGTCGAGCGTTTGGTGCTCTTCGGCCTCGATCCACCGATCGGGCGGGTCGACGACGATGTCACCGTCGTCGTTGCGGACCTCGTCGGAATCGAGCGACTCGCTCGGGCTGAGGGTGTCGTCGGGTCCGCCATCGCCATAATCACCGTCGTAGTCACCGTCCATGCCCACGAGTGTGCCCCATTGCCGGACTGATCAACCGAGTCGAGTCCGCGCCCCGGCCAGCACCGCCTCGATGTCGTTCCACGTGCGTCGCACGATCTCGGCCGCGGGCTGCAGGTCGGTGATCCGGGACGACACCTGGCCCGTGTTGGCGACGCTGGCATCGAGATCGCCGCCGAAGTACAGGTCGGTGATGCGTCCGAGGAGCTGTGCGGTCGGGTCGTGTTCGCCGATGCGGGCGGCGAGCCCGGTGCGCAACACTCGCATCGTCGGGTTACCCGGAATGTCGAGCAGGATCGTGCCCGCGTCGTCGGCTGCGACGATCGCGTCCTTGAAGTTCGCGTGCACGGCGGCCTCGACGCTGGCCAGCATGCGCGTTCCCATCTGCACCCCCTCCGCGCCAAGGGCCACCGCTGCCGCAGCGGAGCGGGCGTCGCACACGCCACCCGCGCAGATCAGCGGGAGGTCCACCTGTTCGGCCACCAGGGGGAGCAGCACCATCGTGGAGGCGCCGAGGGCGGATTTGAAGCCGCCGCCCTCGACACCTTCGACCACCAGTGCGTCGACACCCGCCTCGGCCGCCTTGAGCGCACCTTTGAGCGACCCGACGACGTGCACCACCGTCATGCCGGCGTCGTGCAGCCGCGACGTGAACAGCGCGGGGTCGCCTGCGGAGGTGAAGACGTGCCGGACTTCCGCCGACGCCAAGACGTCGACGATCGACGGATCTCGCTTCCAGCCCTGGATCATCAGGTTCGCCGCCACCGGACGATCGGTGAGCTCGCGCACCCGTTGCAGGTCCGCCCGGCCCTCGGGGGTCAGCGTCTCGAGCATGCCGAGTCCGCCGCCCTCGGACACCGCGGCGGCGAGTTCGGCGCGCGCGATGTAGGTCATCGGAGCCTGCACGACGGGGAATTCGACACCGAGAAGTTCTTGGATGCGATTGGTCACGGCCGTAACCATAGGCTGCTACGGTCCGGCTGTGTATCGGGTGATTCAGTGGGGCACAGGCGCTGTCGGATCAGAAATGATGAGGGCCGTTCTCGACCACCGTCGCGATCTGGAACTGGTCGGCGCGAGGGTGTACGCCGACGACAAGCACGGTGTCGACGTCGGGGAGATCCTCGGCCGCGACCCGATCGGAGTTTCCGCGACGACCGACGTCGACGACATCCTTGCGACGGATGCCGACTGCGTGCTCTACACACCGCGCACCGCGCGGGTCGACGACATCTGCGCTGTGCTGGCCAGCGGAAAGAACGTCGCCACAACGGCGTTCATGTTCCATCCCTGCCGGATGGCGTCCGTCGACCGCGACAGGGTGCTCGCCGCCTGCGAGCAGGGCGCCAGCTCCGTGCACGGCAGTGGCCTCAATCCGGGCAACCTGTCAGGGGTGCTGCCGCTCGCCTTGTCGGGCATGAGCCGGACCATCGACAAGATCACGCTGCAGGAACGCGCCGACTGGTCGGTGTACGAAAGCACCGGGATCACGTTCGACAACATGGCTTTCGGTGAGCCGGTGGATTCGATCAGCCCGACGGCCACCGAGTTCCTGGCGTTCAACAGCTCGATCTTCTCCGAGCAGGTCTGGTTCATCGGCGACACCTTGAACGCGGATCTCGACGAGGTGACCGCAACCGTCGAAGCCGTTGCCGCACAGCAGGACCACCAGATCTTCGACCACCTGCTGCGCGCGGGCACGACGGCGGGCCAGCGGTGGAACTGGACCGGACTCCGCGACGGCAGACCGCTGGTCGAGATCGAGACGCTGTGGACGGTCGGCAATGAGTACCCCGGCCACTGGCCGAAGCCGCGCCACGGGTGGACGTTGACCATCGAAGGCGACCCGTCGATGCAGACGCACTTCTTCTCACTCGCGAGCTTCAGTCGCGAAGCCAGTATGGAAGAGCACGTGCGGTCGGCGAACGTCGCGACCGCGATGCAGGTGCTCAATGCCGTCCCCGCGGTGTGCGAGGCGCCGCCAGGATTCGCGACATCGGCGACGCTGCCACTCATCTACAGCGGCAGCGGCTTTCGTCAGCCGTAGAACATCGTGTGGTAATCAGCCGACCACGCGCCGCCATCGCACTTGAGCGGAACACCGTCCGGGCTCTGCGCGACGCCGGAGGAATCGCACGGCGAGCGCAGCAGCCGGACGCCCACCAGGGGCGGCGATGAAATCCACGTGCTCTTCGAATTGCACGCCAGCGTGTTCCCGGAGGCGTCGAAACCGTAGTTGTAGCGCGTGTTCTGGGTGCAGTGCTCGCCGATCTGCGCTTCGGTGTTCACATAGGGCACGCAGCCCGCGCCGTCGCAGACGCCGGGAAGCGCCGAAGAAGTGCCCGCGCCGATGAACGGCACCGCGAACAGACCACCGGCGATCGCCGCCACTGCCATCAGCTTCATGGGCTACACACTAAATCGCCCGGCGGTGACCGCGGGCGGGCTTTGCCCGCATTGTCACCACATCGCCGGTCAGGGCGTAGGGTCATGACCCATGAAGTCGCTGGTAGGGCTGCTGTCGGTGGGTCTGTTGTCATCGGGGGCGGTGCTCACGGCGCCGACGTCGAACGCCGACGTCGTCGCCTATCTGGTCAACGTGCACGTCCGTCCGGGCTACAACTTCCCGAACGGGGATGCCGCGATCGCCTACGGGAACTCGATCTGCGCTCGTGTCGCGTCGAAGATGAGCTACGCAGACCTGGTGAACCAGGTGAAAGCCGACTTCCAGACCACCGACTACTACCAGGCGGGATACCTGATCAATCAGGCCGTCAACGAACTCTGTCCCCCGCAGATCTGGCAGCTGCGGCAGTCGGCCGCCGGCTATACACCCTTCTGACCGGCTGCCCTGACTACGGGCAGCTCACCTCGATCTCGAACGGCTTGCTGACCGGCTGCATCGGGTTGGCCATGTCGACGCCCGTCGCGGTGCCCGAGATCTTGTAGGTCTTGTCGTCCTTCTCGACCTTGGCCTCGCCCTGCCCCGAGCCGCTGGCGTAGCCGAGCGTGACACCGTTGACGTTGCCGAGGCCCACCGAGACGACGCTGGGCTCGTCGCCCGTCGTGACGACCGCGCCGACGCCGGTGGACGCATCGCCGATCGCGATGTTGGTGTTGCCACCCATGTCGGAGCACACGACCGTGCCGGTCACTTCCTGGTCGGTCCCGTCGATGGTGACAGTGCTCTTACCTTCGGCTGCGGCCGCCTGGGAGGTCTCCCCCGAGGTCTCCGACTTGTCCGAGCCGCAGCCCGACAGGCCTGCGATGATGATCGCTGCGCCACCCACTACACCGAGGATGTTGCGGTTCATCACGGTTCTCCTTCGTGTTGTGTGATTCGCGGAGACCGCGAATCATCACGAGCAGTATTACCGCAGAATCCGGCTCAGCACGCGATCTTGATCTGAAAGTTGCCTGTTGTTCGAAAGCTCGGGCTGTCCGTTTCGAAACCGTCGGCGGTTCCCCGGATGTCGTAGGTCCGTCCGGTCATCGTCACGGTCGCCTCGCCGCCGAGCCCGTCGTTGAAGCTGCCGGTGAAGCCGCCGAGGTCGAGGATGCCGACCTCGCGGACCACGAGCTGGTCCCGGCTCTCGATCAGCGCCGAGATGCCCGGGGCTTCAGGATTGTCCGGATCGCCGGTCTCCATCATCATCAGCGTCCCCACCGGGTCGCACCGCACCGAGTCAGTGGTGCCGACATCGGCGCCGTTCACGGTCACGTGCGCGGTGCCTGCGACGAGCGTGCCAGGCTGCGGGGTGTACTCGGGAGGCTGCGATGTGCACCCGGCCAGTACCAGCGCGGCTGCCCCGATCGACGCGGCTCGAGTCCACAGTGTGCTCACAGTGCAGAATCTACGACGTGACCGGCCCGTTTTTTACTGTTGACTCAGAACTTCCAGGACAGCTCGGCCGCACCGGAACCATCCACACACCGCACGGCGACATCCAGACCCCGGCCTTCATCGCCGTCGGGACCCAGGCCACCGTCAAAGCAGTCCTGCCGGAGACCATGAAACAGGTTGGCGCACAAGCCGTTCTGGCCAACGCCTACCATCTGTACCTGCAGCCTGGCCCCGATATCGTGGACGAGGCCGGCGGTTTGGGCGCGTTCATGAACTGGCCGGGCCCGACCTTCACCGACAGCGGCGGGTTCCAGGTGATGTCGTTGGGCGTCGGGTTCAAGAAGGTGCTCGCGATGGACGCCGACCGCGTCCAGGCCGACGACGTCATCGCCGAGGGCAAGGAGCGGCTGGCCCACGTCGACGACGACGGCGTGACGTTCCGGTCCCACCTTGACGGGTCGACGCACCGTTTCACCCCCGAAGTGTCGATCGGCATCCAGCATCAGCTCGGCGCCGACATCATCTTCGCGTTCGACGAGCTGACCACACTCGTCAACACCCGTGCCTACCAGGAAAATTCGGTACAGCGCACCCACGAGTGGGCGGTGCGGTGCCTGGCCGAGCACCGCCGGTTGTCCGAAGTGCGGTCACGCAAGCCGCCGCAGGCTCTGTTCGGCGTGGTGCAGGGCGCCCAGTACGAGGACCTGCGCAGGCAGGCGACGCGGGGGCTGCTCGGCATCGTCGACGAGCATGGCAGAGGGTTCGACGGGTACGGCATCGGCGGTGCGCTGGAGAAGCAGAACCTCGCGACCATCGTCGGCTGGGTGACCAGCGAGCTGCCCGCCGACAAACCGCGGCACCTGCTCGGGATCAGCGAGCCCGACGACCTGTTCGCCGCCGTGGAGGCCGGCGCCGACACGTTCGACTGCGTGTCGCCGTCGCGGGTGGCGCGCAACGCCGCCGTGTATTCGGTGCACGGCCGCTACAACATCACCGGCGCGCGCTATCGCCGCGACTTCACCCCGATCGACGCCGAGTGCGACTGCTACACCTGCGCGCACTACACCCGGGCTTATCTGCACCACCTGTTCAAGGCCAAGGAGCTGCTGGCCGCGACGTTGTGCACCATCCACAACGAACGCTTCACCATTCGCCTGCTCGACGACATCCGCGCCGCCATCCCGGCGGGCCGCTTCGACGAACTCCGCGAGCACGTCCTCGGCCGGTATTACGCGGCCAAGGCCTGACCTGCACGTTCTTAGACGCGTGCACAATAAGGTCATGACGACCGCCGCCCAGCCGCAGTCACTGCTGGTGCAGATGCTCGACCCCGCCGTACGGGCCGACCCCTACCCGGTCTACGACCAGATCCGGGCGCAGGGACCGATGCAGCTGCCGGACAGCAACCTGACCGTGTTCTCGACCTTCGCCGATTGCGACGAGGTGCTGCGGCATCCGGACGCGGCGAGCGACCGGCTGAAATCCACCGCGGCGAAGCGTGCGATCGCCGAGGGCGCGCAGCCGCGTCCGTTCGGACCGCCCGGTTTCCTGTTCCTGGATCCGCCGGACCACACCCGGCTGCGGCGGCTGGTCAGCAAGGCGTTCGTTCCGAAGGTCGTCAAGGCGCTCGAACCCGACATCGTCGCAATGGTCGACGGGCTGCTGGACCAGGCGGACCGCACGTGGGACGCGGTCGCCGGACTGGCGCATCCGCTTCCCGTCGCGGTGATCTGCCGCCTGCTCGGCGTGCCACTGGAGGACGAGCCGCAATTCAGCGCCGCTTCGGCGCTTCTCGCGCAGGGGCTGGATCCGTTCGTGACCGTGACCGGCGCGACGGACAGCGGCTTCGACGAGCGGATGCGGGCCGGGCTGTGGCTGCGCGAGTATCTGCGTGACCTGATCGCGCAGCGGCGGCGCGCTCCGGGCGACGATCTGATGTCGGGGCTGATCCATGTCGAGGAGTCCGGCGATCAGCTGACCGAGGACGAGATCGTCGCGACGTGCAACCTGCTCCTCATCGCCGGACATGAGACGACGGTCAACCTGATCGCCAATGCGGCCCTTGCGTTGTTGCGGGACCGCGACCAGTGGACGGCGTTGGCCGCTGATCCGGGCAGAGCTACGGCGGTCGCCGAGGAGACGCTGCGCTATGACCCGCCGGTGCAGCTGGTGGGCCGAATTGCGGCGGAGGACATGGTGATTGGTGGGGTCACCGTTCCGCAGGGTGACAACATGCTGTTGCTGACCGCCGCCGCGAACCGCGACCCCGACGCCGTGGAGCGCCCTGGTGAGTTCGATCCGGACCGGGAGGCGATCCGTCATCTCGGATTCGGCAAGGGTCCGCACTTCTGCCTCGGGGCGCCGCTGGCGCGGCTGGAGGCCGCCGCAGCGCTGACCGCCTTGACGGCACGGTTCCCGAACGCCGAACTCGCCGAGGAACCGGCCTACAAGCAGAACGTCACCCTGCGCGGGATGCAGGAGTTGACGATCACGCTGTAGCGCGGGAGTCGCGCACCGCTGCCCGCACCGCCGACCGCAACCAGCGGTGCCTGCGATCGTCATCGTAGGCGGGATGCCAGATCATCCGGTACGGAAGTCGTCGAAACTCCCTCGGCGCGTTGATAAGTCGTAGGCGGTGCGTGCTGGGCCACAGAGTGGCCAAGCTCGCGGGAATCGTCGCGATCAGGTCGGTGCCGGCCAGGATCAGCGGCACGACGGAGTGGTACGGCACCGTGACGACCCGGATGCGTTGCCTCCCCAGTGCCTGCAGCGGCACGTCGACGTCTGGCTGGATGCCGTCGGCGACATCCACGACGAGATGCCGCATCCGGCAGTACCTGTCGAGGCTGAGCTCGTCGCCGGGCGTCGGATGGTCGGCATCGACGACGCACACAAAGCGTTCCGTCAGCAGCTCGGCCGACGAGAGAGCAGATGCCATGAACCCGCCGAACAGCCCGAGCTCCACACTGCCGCTGTGGATCTGCTCGGCCGCCGTCTCGAAGCGCCAGCTGTGGAAACGAATTTCGGCCCTGGTGACTCGGCCATCAGCCGCGCGCAGATGGCCGCACCGTAGGTGTGCACGGCGAAGTCAGTTCCTGCGATGTCGATCGGTGTGCTCGCCGACGCGGGATCGAACGAGTCGGGGGCGACGAGCGCTTCAAGTGCGGGCAGCACCTCGGCGAGCTGAGCGCGCAGCACCTCTGCACGGGCGGTGAGTCGGTATCCGTCACGGTCCCGGACGAGCAGCTCGTCGCCGAGGAGGTTCCGAAGTCGTTGCAGCGCGCGGCTTGTCGCCGGCTGGCTCAGCCCCAGACGATTCGCCGACCGGGAGATGTGCCGCTCGTCGAGAAGCACGGCCAACGCGGGGACGAGGTTGAGGTCGGCGCGCAGAGTATGCATCACATGCATGGGGATGATCATAGGAATGCATGAGAATAATGGATGCGTTTCTGGCCCCGTCGAGTTGAACCGACAGACCGCACGCATCGAAAGGACCAGACGCATGAAGATCTCCGGAAACACCGTGTTCATCCCGGGTTCGACGAGCGGCATCGGACTCGCTCTGGCGCACGCGCTCGCGGACAAGGGCAACACCGTCATCGTCGGCGGCCGGCGCACCGACCTCCTCGAGAAGATCGCCGCCGAGCGCCCCGAGTTCGGCACCGTACGGATCGACACCACCGACCCGGCAAGCATCCGGGCCGCCGCCGACGAAGTCCTCGCGGCCTACCCCGACCTCGACACCGTCATCGCGATGGCCGGCGTCATGAAAGTGGAGGACTGGCACCGCCCCGAAGGCTTCCTCGAATCCGCCGAAGCTGTCATCACCACCAATGTCCTCGGACCGATCCGGTTGATCGCCGCATTCATCGAACATCTTCAGACCCGCCCGTCGGCCACGGTGGTCACGGTCTCGTCGGGATTGGCTTTCGCGCCCCTGAAGGCGACCCCGAGCTACAACGCGTCCAAAGCGGCGATCCACATGCTCACCGAATCGATCCGGTTGCAGTTCGTCGACACCAACGTCGAGTTCAAGGAACTGATACCACCTTCGGTGGCCACCGATCTGCTACCCGGACAGCGGGACAGCAGTTTCGCCATGCCCTTGGACGACTTCGTCTCGGAGGTCATGACCATCCTGGAGTCGCAGCCGGAAGCCAAAGAGATCCAAGTCGAGCGCGTGAAGTACCTGCGCTACGGCGAAGCGCGCGGCGACTACGACGAGGTCGTCAACACCTTGAACACCGCTGACCCGCACGGTAATTGAGAGCAGGGGACACCACAACCATTTCCCCAACGCGGACGCCCCCGCCGACGCCGCGGTCGCGCAGGCGGCGGTCTAAGCAGTCAAAGCCTCGATGACCTCGCGGGCGGCGCGTTCACCCGCCTCCACGGCACCCTCCATGTAGGCACTCCATTCCGTCGCGGTGTCGGTGGAGGCCCAGTGGATCGGCCCGATCGGCTCGGCCAGAGCGGGGCCGTAGGTGGTCCACACCAGTGGCCCGCAATTGGCGTTGTAGCAACCGCGCGTCCACTGGCGGCTGCCCCATTCACCGTCGAGGTAATGCAATGGTCGGGCGGCCCTGTCACCGAAATGGCGGACCAGTTCGGCGGTCAGCGCCGCGCGCCGGTCTTCTTCGGACCACTGGGTGTGCGTGCGCGCCTGCTCGCCCTCCAGGAACAGCAGGATGACGCCGCGGTCGTCGCCGAGAACGCAGGTGTCGTTGGACATCCGGGCAGGCCCGATATCCGAGATCAGCTGGCCGTTGAGGCCGTCGGAGCGCCAGAACGGCTCGTCGTAGATGAAGAACGCCTTCATGGCCGCAGAGTTCGGCATCCGCTGGGTGAGCTGGTCGCGGTAGCCCGACAGCGGCGGGTCGTACCCGATGCGCCCGGCGAGCATGGGGGACAGCGCGACGATGACCCGCTTCCCCGTGGCGGTGCGTCCCCCGCGGCAGTGCACGACGACGCTGTCGGTGCCGTACTCGATCAGCTGAACCGGGGACTCGAACACGATGTGCTCGGAGATCAGGGCCGCGAGCCGGTTCGGGATCTCCGCGGTGCCCCCGACGAACCGCGTCGTCTGTGCACCGCCCTCGGATTCGGCGAACAGTTCCGAGGTGACGCCACAGGTCTGAATCGTGAAGAGCAGGTGCAGGAATGAGACCTCGACGGTCGGGACGGCGAGGATCCCGACGGTGCAGATCTCCAGCAGTGTGCGTGCCGCCGGCGAGAGTCCCTGGGCGTCGTACCATGCGCCCGCGGTGATGGCGTCCCACTCGGCGGCGTGCGGGGCGGTCCACGGTGTGGCCGGCGACACCTCGGCGGCCAGCTCGTCGAGCCGCCGCAGCACCTTTTCCAGTTCGGCCAGTTCATCACCGAAGCGGGAGTGAAACTCGTTGCCCCGCAGCACTCCTGTGCCGGCGAGCTCGTAGGAGGTCTCGCCGTCGTCGTACTGCGGGTAGGTCTGGACCCCGAGCTCGGCGGCAAGTGCGAACATGCGGTGGTGGGTGTCCCCGATCCACTGCGCCCCGAGTTCCACCGGTAGGCCGCCCAGTTCCTCGGTGAGGATGCGTCCCCCCACCCTGGTGTCGGCCTCCAGGATGAGCGGGGTGAGCCCTGCCGCCAGGACGGTGCGGGCAGCGATCAGTCCCGACAGTCCCGCGCCGACTATGAGAACGTCTGCTTCCTGGGGTGCCATGATCGACACCCTCTCACGGCGACTCCTACAGCGGGTTGAGGATGCGCTGCAAGAACTGGCGCGTCCGCTCCTCCTGCGGGTCGCCGATGACGGCGGCGGGCGGCCCCTGCTCGAGGATGACCCCGCGGTCGGTGAACAGCACCTGGTCGGAAACCTGTCGGGCGAACTGGATCTCGTGGGTCACGACCACCAGGGTCCAACCCTCCAGGGCGAGGTCCCTGATCACCCCGAGGACTTCGCCGACGAGTTCGGGGTCGAGCGCCGAGGTCGGCTCGTCGAACAGCACGACCTTGGGCTTGAGCGCCAGCGCCCTGGCGATGCCGACGCGCTGCTGCTGACCGCCGGAGAGCTGGAAGGGGTACTGGTCGCGTTTGTCCTTCAACCCGACCTGATCCAGAAGTTCGACGGCTTCCGCCTCGACCTCGTCGCGGGAACGGCGCTGCGCGACGACCGGTCCCTCGGTGACGTTCTGCAGGACTGTCTTGTGTGGGAACAGGTTGTGCGACTGGAACACGAAGCCGCTCTGTGCCCGATAGCGGCGCAACTCGTCGTTGCGTACCGGCGTGGAGAAGTCGATCTCCACGTCGCCGACCTGGATGACTCCGGAGTCGGGAACGTCGAGTGCGTTGAGCGCACGCAGCAGCGTCGTCTTGCCCGACCCGGACGGACCGATTATCGCGGTCGCGGTGCCACGCGGCACCGTGAACGAAACCCCCTGCAGGACATGCAGTTCGCCGAACGACTTGCGGACGTCTCGGGCGACTATCCGGTCCTCTGTCATCTGGCCACGTACCTTTCCAGTCGGCGTTCGAATCTGGCTTGGCCGAACGACAGCACAAGGCAGATCACCCAGTAGTAGACGGCGGCCGTGCCATAGAGGGCGAAGAACTCGAAGGTGGGAGCCGCGATGATCTGCGCCTGCCGCAACAGTTCGGTCACCAGGATCGTCGAGGCGAGCGAGGTGTCCTTGACCAACGAGATCAACGTGTTCGACAGCGGCGGCACGGCGACGCGGGTGGCCTGCGGCAGGATGATGCGCCGAAGTGAGCCCACGTAGTTCAGACCGATGGTCTGCGCGGCTTCCCACTGACCCTTCGGAATGCTCTGGATCGCCGACCGGATGATCTCTGCCGCATAGCCGCCGACGTTCAGGCTGAACGCGATGACGGCCGCCGGGAACGGATCGATCTTGACGCCGAACTCCGGCAGTGCGAAGAACACGATGAACAGCTGCACCAGCAGCGGCGTTCCGCGGATCACCGAGATGTAGAAGCGTGCGAGGTTGGAGAGCACCACGTTGGAGGACAGACGTGCCAGCGCCACCGCGAGCGCGATGACGAGACCGATGACGAAGCTGATGATCGTCAAGGGGATGGTCATGGTGAGTGCGGCCTTGGCCAGCGGCCACAGGTTGTCGAGCACCAACTGCCATGCCGACCGCGGCTGGGTCTGCGGGGCGTCCTGACCTCCGGAGGCATTCGTCTTCAGGTACTTCTGCGAGATCTCGGCGAGGGTGCCGTCGGCTTTGAGCTCTTCGATGGCCCCGTTGAGGTCCGGGAGCAGGCCGCTGTTCTTGCGCGCGGCGAATCCCTGCTCGCTCTTCTCGCCGGTATTGCCTGCGATCTTCACCGCGGTGTCATTGGTTTCGGCGAGGTATGCGTAGATCGACAAGCTGTCGTTCACCACGACGTCGACCCGGCCCTGGCTCAGCAGCGCCATCGCCTGGGTGAGTCCCTCCACCGATTCGATCCGCGCCCCCGCGTCGCGGGCGACCTGAGCCCAGTTGCTGGTGGTGTTCTGTGCCGCGAGCTTTCCACCGAGATCGCGCAGAGACGTGATCGAATCGTCGTCGGCGCGCGTGACGATGACGCCTTCACCGATCGAATACGGCTCCGACAGGTCGTACTTCTGTTGTCGCTCGGCCGTGATCGTCACCTGATTGGCGACGACGTCGAAGCGGTTGGCCTCCAGCGCTGCGAAAATCGAATCCCACGGTGTCTCGACGAATTCGACGTTCACCCCGAGCTTCTCACCGACGGCTCGGGCGACGTCGACGTCGTAGCCGGTGAGCTGTCCGGTGGCCGGGTCGTGATAGCTGAACGGGGCGTAGACGCCTTCGGTCCCGACGCGCAGCACGCCGCTGGACTCGACGGGGCTCTCACTGCTGCCTGACGATCCGCAGGACGTGAGCAGTACGGCGAGCACCGCGACCAGCGCCGGCAGAACTCTTCGTGGGTAGTGCATCGGCGGACCGTAGCAAGGTGCGCGGTGTTGCCACAGGGTTCTGCTCACCCGGGCCGGTATACCCACGGTGCGCTCGGTAACCGGGCCGGGTCGAACTCGTCCAGCATCTGCTCCACAGAGCGTGCCCGGTATCCCAGTGAGTCGGCGATCTGAGCCATCGCTTCGGGCACCCCGATCTCGGTGAGGGTGACCGCGCCGTCCCGCTTGGCCAGGCGGGCGCCCTCGTCGTTCAGCACCAGGGGCACGTGGGCGTAGACCGGTTCCGGGTGTCCGAGCAGCTGAGCGAGGTAGGCCTGCCGGGGCGACGACGGCAGCAGGTCGTCGCCGCGCACCACCTGGTCGACCCCCGACGCGGCGTCGTCGACGACCACCGCGAGGTTGTAGGCGACGACACCGTCGCCGCGGCGCACCACGAAGTCGTCGACCAGTCCGGTGTAGTCACCGTGCAGGATGTCGTGAACCGTGTACTTCGTGACATCGGTACGCAGCCGCAGGGCCGGTGGACGCCCCGTCTCCTCCCGCCGGCTCTCCCGTTCGGCGTCGGTCAGATCCCGGCAGGTGCCGGGGTACGCGCCCTCAGGGGCGTGCGGCGCTCGCGGCGCCTGGGCGATATCTCTTCTGGTGCAGAAGCATTCGAAAAGCAGGCCTTGCTCGCGCAGCGTGTCGACGACCGCGTTGTAGCGCTGCGCGTGCTCGGTCTGGCGCGTCGCGGGCCCGTCCCATGTGATGCCGATGGCGGCGAGATCGGCGAGCTGGCGCTCGGCGATATCGGTGAAGGTGCGGTCGTCGAGATCTTCCACGCGCATCAGGAACCGGCGACCGGTGGAACGGGCGAACAACCACGCCAGCACGGCGGTCCGGAGATTGCCGATGTGCAGATCGGCCGACGGACTCGGCGCGAACCTGCCCGCGCCTGTACTCGTCACCCCGCTTGGCTCTGAAGCGCCACCGAGGCCGCGGCGCCGGACGGCTGGGCGCTGACCCCGCGGCCCTGCGCGGTGACGGCCAGACGGGTGCGGTCGCCGCGGAAGAGGTCACGCGAGAACTCGCAGGGGGTGTCGTTCTGGTCGTAGGTGACCCTGGTGATCAGCAGGAGCGCCGACTTCGGTTTGATGCCAAGGATTTTTGCCTCCTCCGGCGTCGCGCTGACGGCCTCGATGTGTTCGTCGGCGCGGGAGGCGACCAACCCGTACCGGGTCTCCAGGATCTCGTACAGGGAGCCACCCAGCTGCTGCTCGAGCAGGCCGGGGAAGGCATCGGCGGGGAACTGCGCCAATTCCAGCGAGATCGGGGAGCCGTCGGCGAGGCGAACGCGCTGGATCTCGATGACGAAGTCGTCGACGGTGATACCCAGTGCCTGCCGGGTCGTGGGGTCGGGTGCGCCGATCTTGGTCGACACGACCCGCGTCCCGGCGACGTAGCCCTGGCTGGCCAGGAATGCCGGGACTCCGACCACGTCGGCGAGGTTGCGCTGCACCTGGGCATGGCTGATGAAGATGCCGCCGGAGCGTCCGATCACGCGGTCGATCAGGCCGGCTTCTTCCAGTGCGGCGAGCACTTGGCGCAGGCTCGACCTGCTGGTTCGGTAGTGCTCGGCGAGCTCCCGTTCGCTGCCGAGCTTGGTTCCGGGAACCCCGGCATTGATCTCGGCCACGATCCGGCGCCGCAGCTCCTCGGTTTGCGTGGGCACGGCACCTCCTGGCCGATCAATTTGGTATGACCAAATCTAGGATATGCCTCTCAGAGATCGGCGAGCGCCTCCGGGGATTCGGGCAGTATCTGACCGCCGTCGACCACCAACGACTGACCTGTGATGTAGGCGGCCTCGTCCGTGGCGAAGAACAGCGCCGCGTTCCCGATGTCGGCGACCGAGCCCAGTCGGCCCTGCGGCACGGCGGCGGCCATCTGATCCATGTAGGTCTGGCCCATCTCGATCAGGCCCTCGGTGATGATGTTGCCCGGCAGCACCGCGTTGACCGTGATCTTCTTGGGCGCCAGCTCGATCGCCGCGGTGCGCAGGAAGCCGAGCTGCGCGGCCTTGCTGGCGCCGTAGTGCGACCAGCCGGGGAAGCCGGTGACCGGACCGGTGATCGACGAGGTGATGATGACCCGGCCGTGCCCGCTCGCGGTCAGCGGCTCCAGCGCCGCTTGCACGATGTAGACGGTGCCCTTGAAGTTCACGCCCATGACCTGCTCGAGGTCTTCGGGCGTGAGGTCAGCCAGACGGCCCGACGGGAAGATGCCCGCGTTGGCGCACACGATGTCCACGCCGCCGTTGCGCTCGACCGCGGCCGCGACGACGCGCCGGCAGTCTTCGGGGCTGGACACGTCGGCGGCGACCCCGGTGACCGAGCCACCGACGTCCGCGAGATCGGCGGCTGTGGCGTCGATGTCGGCCTGGGTGCGGCCGGTGATGACGACATTGACGCCGGCCCTGGCCAACGTTTCGGCGATGCCGCGCCCAATGCCCTTGCTTCCCCCGGTGACGATGGCCGAGCGGCCCTGCAGCGAATTGAACATGTGGGTAGCGCCTTTCAGGTGGACGTCAGGTCAGTCGGTGGCCGTCGGAGGACAGATAGCGTTCGGCGAGCGCGCAGCTACCCGCGGCGTAGGTGACCGAGATGGCCTGGGATTCCTTGGAGTGGCTGTGCGTTCCCATCCAGGCCAGCAGCAGCAGCCGGCGCAGCAGGACGAACGAGGCCAGCATGTCCTCGTCTCGTGCGTCCAGCGGACGTCGACTCCGGTAACCACTCACCCAGGCGTCCTGCCACTCCGGCACCGACGGATGGTCCTCGAAGAACGACACCGCGGTGCCGAAGTCGTAGAAATACCAACCGAATCCGCAGTCGTCGAAGTCGATGACGGTGATCGTGTCCCCGTCGACGAGCAGGTTGGCCAGCCGCAGATCCGCGTGCACCAGCCCGAACGTGTCCGGCCCGGTGCCGTAGTCGGCGAGCCTGTCGTGCAGCAGCTGTTGGGCTCGGTCGAGCACGGCGGCCTCCTGCGCGCCCACACCGACGGCATCGCGCCAGCGTCCCCACCGGGGTTTCTCGCCGAGGCTGTGTTCCCAGTCCCAGGCGAATCGACTGAACTCCGCGGGGCGCCGCCACTGGCGGGCGTGGTCGTGCAGTGCGGCGGTGATACAGCCCAGGGTATGGAAATCGGTTGTGCCGACGCTGTTCTCGTCCGGCTCGGCACCCGGCACCATGGCGAAGTGGACGATGTAGCGCTCCACCCCGTCGTGTTCGACGGTGACGACCCGGCGACCGTCACGGGCCGGAAGGACGGTCGGCACGACGAGGTCGCTGTCGCGACGCAACGCGTCCAGCCAGCTCAGCTCGGATTCGATCTGGTCACGCCGGTGGTAGTCCTTGCGGTGCACCCGCAGGATCGAGCGATGCCCGGTGCCGGGTTCCTCGACGGCGTAGGTGGCGTTCTCGGAAAGGTTCAGCAGCCGGAGTGCCGAGCCGCGCGGCAGGTCGAAAGCCGCCAGCGCCTCCTCGGCGACCGCGACGTCATCACTCACTGCCATCGTCGGAGACTACTTCGCGGCGGGCGCTTCGGCAGCGGCGAGTTCTGCACGCTCCACGGCGAGCTCGACGCGGTCGAGGACGTCGCGGCACAGGTCGAGGCTCAGCAGCAGGCCCGGCTTGAACTGCAGCACACGGGGATCCAGCGTCGAGAAGATCGCCCATACACCGTTCTCGTAGAGCTCGCGCATCACGAACTTGGCGCCTTCGGGATGGTCGAACTCCAAGCCGATGACAACACCGTTCTGCCGGATCCCGACGAACCAGTCGGGGTGGTCGGCCTGGATGCGGGCCAGGCCGGTGGCGAAGAAGTCGGCGATCTGTGCGACCGAGTCCCTGACTTCGGGCCTGCTGGTGATCTCCAGCGTCTTGATGGCGGCGACGCACCCGAGTTCGGCGCCCCCGAACGTCGAGATGTGGCCGAAACCGTCCTGGTAGAGCCACTGAGCTGCGCGATCGCTGAGCAGCGCTGCGGTGATCGGGTACATCCCGCCCGACAGGCCCTTGCCCGTCACCATGATGTCGGGCTCGATGCCGTGTTTGGTGATGCCCCACATCTCGCCGGTGCGCATCAGCCCGGTCTGCACCTCGTCGGCAATGTAGAGCGCGTCGTAGCGCTCGCAGAGATCTTTGACCGCTTCGAGGTATCCGGCGGGCGGCAACGGGAAGCCGTACGTCGCCGGAATGGTCTCCATGATGACGGCGGCAACGTCCTTGCCGCGCAGCGCCTGGTCCATCGCGTCGACGTCGCCGAAGGGAACCTGCACGAACTCGTCGGGGCGGTCGGCGAGGAACAGCTTGGCGAACCGGTCGTCTCCCGTGGCGACCGCCAGCCCGGTGTGACCGTGGTAGGCCTTCACGATCGAGACGATCTTGCGACGCTGCGTCGCATGCCGGGCGCTCTTGAGCGCGATGTCGATGGCCTCGCCGCCGCCGGAACCGAACGCCACCTTGGTCAGCG
Organism: Mycobacterium bulgaricum; assembly: GCF_041287165.2. Taxonomy (NCBI): domain Bacteria; kingdom Bacillati; phylum Actinomycetota; class Actinomycetes; order Mycobacteriales; family Mycobacteriaceae; genus Mycobacterium; species Mycobacterium bulgaricum. Next base: position 474,593 of record NZ_JBGGKV020000001.1, read on the forward strand.
ACGCCGGGGCGGACTCGACGAGACGCTGCGCCAGCGCGGTCCGCGCGACCGACGGGAAGTGGTGATTGCCGACGTCGAAATACTGCATCCCGTTGACGATCGCCTGCATCACTTCGGGATTGCGGTGCCCGAGGTTGTAGGTGCCGCCGTTGAGATGCATGTCGATGAGCCGCCGGCCACTCATGTCCCAGAGGAAGTAGTCCTGCCTGCGATCGATGACGAGGTCGACACCAGAGTCGGTCCAGAACTGCGTCTTGTCGGGGTTCCAGAACTTCTTCGACAGTTCCAGCACCTGGGCCTTGGACTCGAACGAGAACGCGCCGTAGTCGTGCACGGGCCCAACGTAAAAGGTAGGACCATTTGTGTCAACATATCGGCCACAACGCTTGCGCAGCGTAATTGGTAGTGCCAATATGTCTCAGGTCCTCCACTGTGGCCCAGGCCACAGGGTGCCCGATTGCGGGCTGGACCAGCAGTTTCCTGTGCCCTGAAGGGATCCAGTAGATGAGCGAAGACGTCGTTCCCCGCGAAACCGCACCAGCGGATTCGGTCCAACGACTCAAGCGCAACGCCATCGGCACCGTCGCCGTTATCTTCATGGCGGTGGCCACCGCGGCCCCGATCACGGCGATGGTCGGCAACGTCCCGATCGCCGTCGGCTTCGGCAACGGTTCACATGCCCCGGCGGGTTACCTGGTGGCGACGATCGTGCTCGGCCTGTTCGCGATCGGCTACGCCACCATGGCCAAGCACATCACCGCGACAGGCGCGTTCTACGGCTACATCTCCCATGGCCTCGGCCGCGTCATGGGGATGGCGAGCGGCCTGATCATCACGATGGCCTACATCGTGTTCGAGGGCTCGCTGATCGGCATCTTCTCGTACTTCTTCGCCGACTTCGCCTCCTCACAGTTCGGCATCACCGTGCCCTGGCTGGTGCCGGCGCTGCTGATGCTGGTGCTCAACTGTGTGCTGACCTATTTCGACGTCAACCTGACGGCCAAGGTGCTCGGGGTCTTTCTGGTCACCGAGATCTTCATGCTGTCGTTGGGCGCTCTGGCAGTGTTGTTCCGCGGTGGCGGCCCCGAAGGATTCGTGGTGGCCGAAACGCTGAACCCGGTCGGTGCGTTCACTCCGGCGGCGGGGATCGCCGGCGCCAGCGCGGGTCTGGGTCTGTTCTTCGCGTTCTGGTCCTGGGTGGGCTTCGAGTCGACCGCGATGTATGGCGAGGAGTCCAAGGATCCCAAGCGGATCATCCCGCGCGCCACGATGATCGCCGTGCTCGGTGTCGGACTCTTCTACGTCTTCATTTCCTGGATGGCGATCGCGGGCACCGGTCCGCAGAAAGCCGTTGAGCTGGCGCAGGATTCCGCAACCGCAGGCAACATCTTCTTCGACCCGGTCCAGGCCACCTATGGCGACTGGGCGATCACGCTGTTCAAACTGCTCCTGGTGACGGGGTCGTTCGCCTGCGGCATGGCCTTCCACAACTGCGCCTCGCGCTACCTGTACGCCCTTGGCCGCGAGGGCCTTTCGTCGGGACTGCAGAAGACGCTGGGCGCCACGCATGCCAAGCACGGCTCGCCCTACATCGCGTCGTTCGTGCAGAGCGCCATCACCTTGGTGCTGGTGCTGGCGTTCTTCGCAGCAGGCATGGATCCCTACGTCCACCTGTACGGCCTGCTCGCGATCCTGGGCACGATGGCCATCCTGATCGTGCAGTCGCTGTGCGCCTTCGCGGTGATCGCGTTCTTCCACTTCCACAAGAACCACCCGTCCAGTGCGCACTGGTTCAAGACCTTCCTGGCTCCACTACTCGGCGGCATGGGCATGCTCTACGTGGTGTACCTGCTGTGGGTGCACAAGGACACCGCGGCGGGCGCCGCGTCCGGCACGTTGCTGTTCAAGCTGACACCATGGATCGTGGTCGGTCTGTTCGCCCTCGGTGCCGCGATGGCCGTGTACTTCAAGTTCAGGGACCCGCGGCGCTACGAGCTGATCGGCCGGATCGTGTACGAGGACAGCGAGATCCGGGACTAGCGAGTAGGGAGGCCTCCTTGGCAGACGAGTTGGGCAGGTTCCGGGTACTCAACTCGAAGCCGGTCAACCTCGACGGGTTCAGCGTCCCCGACGCCGGACTGGGCCTCGTCGCGATGCGCAGCCCCCACGACCCTTCACCATCGCTGACGATACAGCGGGGTGACGGCGGGCCTCATGTGACAGAGCTCGACGGCAAAGGCGCCGACGAGTTCGACGTCATCGACGAGTTCATCGCGCGCTACGGCATCGACCTCGCGGTCGCCGAGGAGGCGATGTCGCTCGACGACGTGACCCTGGCCCGGATGGCAGTGGATGTGAACGTCCCGCGCGCGGAGGTGGTGCGCCTGATCGGCGGCACCACCCCCGCGAAGCTGGCACGCGTCATCGCGCTGATGTCACCGGTCGAGATGCAGATGGCGATGGCCAAGATGCGGGCGCGGCGCACCCCGAGCAACCAGGCACACGTGACCAACCAGCTCGACGATCCGCTGCTGATCGCCGCCGACGCGGCCTCGGCGGTGGCCTACGGTTTCCGCGAGGTGGAGACGACGGTGCCGGTGCTCGGCGACGCACCGTCCAATGCCGTTGCGCTGCTGATCGGTTCGCAGGTCGGCACCCCGGGTGCGATGGCGCAGTGCTCGATCGAGGAAGCGCTGGAGTTGCGCCTCGGACTTCGAGGACTCACGTCGTATGCGGAGACCATCTCGATCTACGGCACCGAGCAGGTGTTCGTCGACGGCGACGACACCCCGTTCAGCAAGGCGATCCTGACGTCGGCGTACGCGTCGCGCGGCTTGAAGATGCGCGTCACCAGCGGCGGTGGTGCCGAAGTGCTGATGGGTGCGGCCGAGAAGTGCTCGATCCTCTACCTCGAATCACGCTGCGTCTCACTGGCTCGCGCGCTCGGATCGCAAGGTGTGCAGAACGGGGGCATCGACGGGGTCGGGGTGGTGGCCTCGGTGCCAGAAGGCATGAAGGAACTGCTCGCCGAGAACCTGATGGTTATGATGCGCGACCTGGAATCGTGCGCGGGCAACGACAACCTGATCTCCGAGTCGGACATCCGCCGTAGCGCCCACACCCTGCCGGTCCTGCTGGCGGGCGCGGACTTCATCTTCTCCGGGTTCGGATCGATTCCCCGGTACGACAATGCGTTCGCGCTGTCGAACTTCAACTCCGACGACATGGACGATTTTCTGGTGCTGCAGCGGGACTGGGGCGCCGACGGGGGCCTGCGCACGGTGACGCCTGAGCATCTGGAGTCGGTGCGCCGCCGCGCGGCCAAGGCCGTTCAGGCCGTTTACCGCGATCTCGGCCTCGCCGACTACGACGACGCACGAGTCGACGAAGTGGTGGCCGCCAACGGTTCCCGCGACCTGCCCGCCGGTCATCCGAAGATGGTCGCCGAAGCCGCGGCATCGATCGAGGCCAGGCAACTGACGGTGTTCGACGTCATCGCAGCGCTGCACCGCACCGGCTACACCGACGAAGCCGAAGCCATCACCACGCTGACGCGCGAGCGACTCCGTGGTGACCAGCTGCAGACGTCGGCCATCTTCGACGACGAGTTCCGGGTGCTGTCCAAGCTGACCGACCCCAACGACTACACCGGGCCGGCAACGGGTTACGCGCTCAGCGGGCAGCGCCGCGCAGAGATCGATGCCATCCGCCAGGCGCGCAGCGGCGCCGAGCTGACCGCGGACCAGGACGAGCACCGCGGTCACGTCACGGTCACCGACGTCGAGCCGGCGAGGCAGGGTAGCGACCCGCGCGAGGTGTGCATCGGACTGTCGCCCGCCTGGGGTCGCAGCGTGTGGCTGAGCCTGTGCGGGCTGACGATCGGGGAGGTGCTGCGCCAGATCGAGGCAGGCCTGGAGGAGGAGGGCTGCATCGCCAGGACGGTGCGGGTGCGCTCCACCATCGACGTCGGGTTGATCGGCCTGACCGCCGCCCGACTGTCGGGCTCCGGTATCGGAATCGGGTTGCAGGGCAAGGGCACAGCACTCATCCACCGGCGTGACCTGGCCCCGCTGGCCAACCTGGAACTGTTCAGCGTGGCGCCACTGCTGACGGCCAAGATGTACCGGGAGCTCGGCAAGAACGCGGCCCGGCACGCCAAGGGCATGGCACCGGTGCCAATCTTCACCGGAGGCACCGACGAGTCCATCTCGGCGCGCTATCACGCCAGGGCCGTAGCACTCGTCGCACTGGAACGGCAGGCGTCCGAGCCGGGCAAACCACCCGTCACCGTCGCGGTGGTCAGGTCATGAGCGAAATATCGGTCGAGAACGCGGTCGACGGCAAGCTCGGGCTGGGCGATCTGCGAATGGACCCCGACGTGCTCGCGCATCAGGCCGCGGTCGCGAAAGACGGCGGAAACCCGCAGCTCGCCGAGAACTTCCTGCGCGCAGCCGAATTGGCGATGATCGACGACGAGCGGGTGATGGCTCTGTACGAGGCCCTTCGCCCCCACAGGTCGACGGCCGCCGAGCTCGAAGAGCTGCAGGCCTCGCTGCTCGCCACGGGTGCGCCCCGGTGCGCGGCCCTTGTCGAGCAGGCTGCGGTCGTCTACGCCCGTCGCGGTCTTCTGCGTTGATCCGCACGGTCGCCGGTATCGACATCGGTAACCACACCACCGAGATCGTGCTCGCCCGGATCGAGCGCGAGGCCGTCACCACCATCGCGTTCGACCAGGCGCCGACCCGGGGACGTAAGGGGAGCGCCGAGTCGCTGCAGGGCGCGGCGGTCCTCCTGCACCGCATCGAGGTCGACGCGGGGGTGGTCGCCGACGAACTTCTGCTGTCCGCGCTGCGGCCGGTCGACACCGCGACAGCGCCGATACCGCCCGCGTACTCGGCCTTCTCACCGGTGCGTAGCCTGCGCCGACCGGACGCCAGTACGCCGGCGGGCGCCGGACACGGCGTCGGCCACCATGTTCGGATGGCTGACCTGGGGGGTCAGCCGCTCGACGGGCCGGTGGTCATCTCCGTCGACGACACCACCGACTTCGAAGTGGCCGCCCGCGAGATCACGTCAGCGGTCGAACGCGGCTGGCAAGTGGTCGGTGTCGTCGTCGCACAGGACGACGCCGTCCTGATCCGCAACCGCATACCGGTGGACGTGCCCGTGGTCGACGAAGCGGACGTGGCGGATCTGGCGCCCGGCGCACTCGTGGCCGTCGAGGTGGTCGAGGAAGGGCGCGCCTACCGCGCGATGGCGGACCCGATCGCGCTGTCGGCGGCGCTGCGGCTGCCAACCGCCGAACTGCCCGAGGTGGCCGAATTCTGCAGAGAACTGGCTGATTCGGCTGCGATAGCGGTGACCCCGCGTACCGCACCTGCGCCGCCCCCGGCGACCGACGGCGACTGGGTGGAGATCAGAACCGATGACGCCACCGGGGATGCCGCGGTGAGGTATTCACCCTCCGAGGCACACGCGGTCTTGCGACGGTCGGCGCCGGGACAGGTCACAGCAGTGCGCCTGCAGGCGGTACCCACCGCGTGCGACGGGCTCGCGGTCCACGACGCGTTCTTCACCGACCTGGCGTCGATCGACAACGGCGCATGGCTGCGTCGCGGGGTCGCCGACGCGCGGGGCACGGTGGTGGCACTGCTGGCCGCCGAGGAAGCGGCCGACGCCGCGTCCGTGCTTTCCGATCTGACCGGCCGACCGGCGCAGACGCTCGCGACCGAGCCAGAGGCTGCAGCGTGGGGAGCGCGCACCACCCCGGGGCTTCCCGCAGACTCATTCGTGTGCGACATCGGAGGTGGCACAGTCGATCTCATCGGCTCTGCAGCGACGGTCGTCGCCGCGGGTGCGGGGGAGTCGATCACTGTCGCGGTCGCCCGGGTGCTGGGTATCCCACGCGCGTTGGCCGAGACGGTGAAACGCACTCCGGCCGTGCGTGTCGAGGGCCCGCACGTCGCCCACGAGGAGGACGGCCGCCGCGTTTTCCTGGACTCGTCTGCGCCCTCGGACGCCATCGGCCGACTGTGCACGCGGGGAAGCGCTGGTTTGGTGCCGTTCTCGAATCGGCTTGCCGCAGAGGAGTGGCGAAGCCTGCGGTTGGCCATCAAGCAGGAGACGGTGGCGGCCAACATCGCCCGTTGCCTCGGCGCGTTCGACGAGTCGCCCGCCGCGATGGTGCTGGCGGGCGGCGGTGCGCTCGACGACGAGCTGATGCGCACGGTCGGCGAGGCGCTTCGCGGTGTGCCGGTCGTGGTGGGGCGAGCCAACATCGACGGGGTGCACGGGCCGCGGTTCGCGGTGGCCCGCGGTCTGGTCGCTATGTACGCGCGCCGGTAGGAAGGCCTGCGATGGCATGCGCAACGTGGCCGCGCCAGTGGCCCGGGGTGATGCGGGTGACCGCCGAATCGCCCTGGAACGCACTGGAGATCACGTAGTCGGTGTCAGGTCGGCCATTACGCGAAGGCTGGCGGCGATCGTCTCGGCGTCGCTGGGCCGGTGGAAACCCTCGATGTAGCCGGCCCACCACTGCCCTTCGGTGCCGCGGAACATCGTGTCCCCGGTGAAGAGGTATTTGCCGTCGGCACCGGACACCAGGTAGCACACGCTGCCCGGCGAATGTCCCGGCGTGGGGACGATCTCGATGCCGTTGTAGTCGATGTGCCTGCCGCTGACCGGTACGTCGACGTGCGCGTGCCGGCGGATGTCGGGGATGTCGTCTTTGGGTGCGTGCAATGTCGAGCCGAAGCGGGCGGCGATGCTGTTGAGCATCGGGCCCGCTTCGTCGCGGTGCGACAGGTATTGGTCTCTGACGCCACCGAGTTCGGCGAGTTCGTCGAACTGTGCGTCGGTGGCGGGGGAGTAGAACAGCACATTTGCCGGGGTCCACAGGTAGGCGTGGGTGGTCAGGCCGGGAAACGGCGAATCGGTTGCGGTTTCCCAGAGATCGCTCAGTACTTGTTTCATGAACCCAGGCTGCAACCTCAACAATTGTTGAGGTCAAGCCTGGAGCCGCGAGCAGACACAAACTCGCATGGAATCTGCCAAATCCGTGCGAGTTTGCGTCTGCTCGCGGGGCGGCTTCAGCCCAGTTCGGCCAGCTGCTTCACCGTCGGAGCAATGCTGTCGATCCATGCTGCCGGCGAGCCGGTCGGCGGGAAGACGATCACCTCGTCGATGCCGAGCTTCGCGTAATCGCCCATGAGACGGACGAATTCGTCGCGGGTGTCGGGCGCCGGGCTGAGGTCGTTGACCATGATCGTCTTGCGGATGTCGTCGTAGTCCCGGCCGACGCTGTCGCAATGGTCGTGCAGCACCCGCAGTTTGTGGGCGACTTCGTCAGGGGAGGTCCCGAACAGATTGCACGCGTCGCCGTACTGGGCGACGAGCCGCAGCGTCTTGCGCTCGCCGCTTCCGCCGATGAGCACCTTGGGCTTGTTGATCGGCTGCGGATTGCACAGCGTCTCCTGCAGTTGGTAGTGCTTGCCTTCGAAGGGCCCGTTGTTGTCGGGGTCCCACATCTGGTTGCAGATCTGCAGCGCTTCCTCGAGACGTTCGAACCGCTCGGCCAGCGGCGGGTATGGAACGCCCAGGCCGACGTGCTCGCGCTCGAACCATGCCGCGCCGATGCCCAGCACCGCGCGTCCGCCCGACAGTACGTCCACGGTGGTCACCGTCTTGGCGAGCAGGCCGGGGTGTCGATAGGTCACGCCGGTGACGAGGAGGCCGAGGCTGATCCGCGAGGTATGTCCTGCCAGGTAGCCGAGCAGCGTGTAGCCCTCCAGCATGTTGGCCTCCGCAGGCAGGCCCGCCGGCTCGATCTGGAAGAAGTGGTCCATGAACCACAGAGAGTTCGCGCCTGCCGCCTCCGCGGCGGTGCCGACCCTCGCGAGTTCGGGACCGATCGCCGTGGTGCCGCCGTCGATGTCGAGAATGGGAATACTGAGTCCGAGGTCCATGCCAGCTACAAGCCGCTATCCGGAGCGGGCATTCCGCTTTGGCAGCAACTTAGCCTCGTTGTCCGGAACCGCCAAGGCCGGGAACGATGTCGTCGAGGCTGAACGTCAGCGGCTTGTCGAGCTGAGCGTAGGTGCATGTGCGCGGATCGCGGTCGGGTCGCCAGCGGTTGAATTGCGCTGTGTGCCGGAATCTTTGACCTTCCATATGGTCGTAGCGCACCTCGACGACGCGCTCTGGCCGCAACGGCACAAAAGACAGGTCCTTGCCTGCGTTCCACCGCGACCCGCCGCCGTAGCGGCGCACGACGTCAGGGTCGGCATGGGCAGCCCAGTTCCACGGGTGTTCGTCGAACGTCGTCACGAGGGGCTGCAGCTCGGTGAACAGAGATCGTCGCCGCGCCATCGGGAACGCGCCGATCACCCCGACCGACGCCAACGAGCCATCCCCGTCGTAGAGGCCGAGCAACAGGGATCCGACGGTGTCGTCGCCCGATTTGTGCAGCCGGTATCCGGCCACCACACAATCAGCGGTGCGCTGGTGCTTGATCTTGAACATCGTCCGCTTGTCCGGCAGATAGAGGCCGTCGAGCGGTTTGGCGATCACACCGTCGAGCCCCGCCCCCTCGAACTCGTCGAACCAGCGCTGCGCCGTCGCGACATCCGTGGTCGCCGGCGTGACGTGGCACGTGGGCCCGACGCCTGCGAGTGCCTCGACAAGCGCGGCCCGCCGCTCCGAAAACGGGCGCAGCGTGTAGTCGGTATCCCCGAGGGCCAGCAGGTCGAAGGCGATGAACGCCGCGGGCGTCTGCTCGGCCAGCATCCGCACCCGCGACGCGGCCGGGTGCAGGCGCAGCTGCAGTGACTCGAAATCCAGCCCGTGGGCGGTCGCGATGACGATCTCGCCGTCGACAACGCAGCGCGGCGGTAACTCGGCGCGGGCCGCCTCGACAAGTTCCGGGAAATACCGCGTCATGGGCCGCTCGTTGCGGCTGCCCAATTCGACGTCGTCTCCGTCGCGGAACAGGATCGACCGGAAGCCGTCCCACTTCGGCTCGTAGGACGCTCCATCAGGAATATCAGGGACCGACTTGGACAGCATCGGCGAAACCGGGGGCATCACGGGCAACTTCATCGGGCGGGGTCCAGTCGGCGGTGCAGGCGCCACAGCCGGATCATTTGATGAATTGTGCCAGTGCTGAAGCCATTTGAGCTGGCCGGTCCTCCTGGACATAGTGCCCCGCGCCGGCGATGGCGATTTCTGTGACGTTGCGTGCCACCCGCCGGAGACCATCGGTGCTGAGGCCGACTTCGTCGGGTCCGGACACTGCCATGGTCGGCATGTCGAGAAGCCCACCGGCGCCTGCACGGTTGCGGGAAGCGTCCTGCGGAATCGCCCGATACTGGCCCAACGCTGCGGTGAGTCGGCCCGGACGCGCGTAGGACCGCGCATACACATCGATCACCCCCGACCGATGCATGACCTCACTGGTCACGAAGCCACCGAAGTACTCCCGCTCACGGCCACCGATCATCGTCTCCGGAGCCTCCGGCTGCTGGAAAAAGGTGAGATGTGGAAGGTGGCCGGGGCTGTTGACGTCCAGGAGTGCCTCCAGGCCGAAGCCGGGAATCGCCGCGCCTGAGAGCACCAGGTGGCTGACCTCGTCCCGGTACTGGCGCGCATACGAGTACGCCACCCAACCGCCGGTATCGTGGCCCACCATCGCGACCCGACCCAATCCTTCGGCCCGAACGACATCATGGATCGATCGTGCCATGCTGTCGGCGTCGTACCGCGTTGCGAGAGAGGAACATCCGACGCCAGGCAGGTCGGCCGCAATGACCCGGTACGACTTCCTCAACTCCGCCATCACTTCCCGCCAGGTGTACCAGATTTCGGGAAATCCGTGCAGCAACACCACCGCGGGACCCTGGCCGCCGACCACGAAGTGCACGGTGGAGTCGCCGACGTCAACCTCGCGGCTGGTGAACCCCTCTGGAAGCGAGCCACACTCGTCGACTGCAGTGTCATCGGGCGGGGATGAACAACTCGCGGACACGAGCACCGCGAGCAGGAGTGCAGACAGCGTTCTACGCCGTCGTCTGCGCATCCCCGGCCTTCGGCTGTTGACCGCGGCGCCGGTCGATGACGAACGCGACGCTGTAGGCGGCGGCACCGGCGATGAAGAAACCCGCAGTGAGCCAGAGCCATCGCGTCAGGAATGGCTCCTGCGTCTGCCCGGTCGCCGCCAGATAGGCAGGGCCGCCCTGCTCGATGATCCCCGGAAGGAAGAGGAGGAACGTCAGGGCGGCCGCCATCGCAGGCAGTCGAACGTAGTTGAGCACCGGCACCCGCGATGTGTCCCGTCGCCGGAGCCCTCGCTCCATCAGCCGGCCGACGAGGGCATAGAGGGGAAAGGCCAGCAGGTCGTGGGCGATGATCGCGACCACGAACCACACCGCGATCGACTGCCACCAGGAGGCGGGGTTCCACAGCGATGCGGGTTTCATCGTCGCCACCACGGCGATGACCACCGCGAATCCAGCCGTCATCAGTAACAGATGGAAGGGGTGCGACCCGTAGACCTTGGCGAACCCGGCAGGGGCGGAGCTCATGTCGCGGCCTCGAATTCGATGGAAGCGACCCACTTCGTGTTGTGCACTCCGGGCAGCGCCGGAACGATGATGCGAGCGGGGAATCCGTGGTCGAGCGACAGATCGGCGCCGTTGACCCGAAGCGCCAGCAGGGCATCGGGATTGGTGACCTGATTCGCCTGCAACGTCGCTCGGCTGAACGCGCCGCCGCGCTCCAGTGAGGAGACCCGGGCCAGCCGCGGCGTCGGCACCCCGGCCGTGCGGGCCAGATCACGCAGTCGCACACCCGTCCACGTCTCGGTCGTCGACCAACCCTCCACACAGGCAATGGGCAGCTCTGCGGTGTGCTGCGGCATCGCCGCGAGCATCGCGCGGTCGAGCACAACAGGCGCTGGACCTCCGCCCAGGGTCACCCGCCACTGCTCGCCCGTGGACGCCGGATCGATGCCGGCCGCTGTGGCGGTTCTGTTGATGGGGAAGTCGTTCGGGCCCGACCCGCTGTCGCGGCCGCGCGGCAGCAGCAGCGCGAACTGCCGGGTGAATCCGCCCAGCGTCTGACCCGCGGTCAGGATGGCCACCAGCATTGCGCCGCCACCGACGACGGCCAATGCGCCGCGGCGACTGATGGTCGCCGGTGCAGGGTCGACGGCCACCAACCCGTCGATGTCGGTCGGCTCCACCTCCGTGTCAGCTCTGTTCGTCCGCAACACCGTGCGGAACGACATCGTCTTGAGGGACGCGGCCATGCGGGGGATCTTGAGCGAGATGTGGACGACGAAACCCACGATGAACACCCAGGCACCCCAGTAGTGGGCGGTGTAGAAACTGAACCCGAAGATGTAGTCGTACTGGATGTTGAGGACTCCGGTGACGATCTCGAACAGGATTCCGCCGACGAGCATCAGCAAGGAGATGCGTTCGAGCACCTGAGCGAACGACCGGGCCGGCGGCCACGCGAACAGCCGGGGAATCACCGACCACAGTTTTGCCAGCACCACAGGGACGAGGATGAGACCAAGCCCGACGTGCAGGCCCTGGGTGAGCCGGTACAGCCAGGACGGATTGGACGGCCAGTCGAAGGTGGGCAACTTGAACCAGCCGACATCTGCGGGGATGGCCTGCCCGAACTGCGGTCCGTAGGCGATATAGGACAGCAGACCCGTCAGGGTCACGACGGGCAGCGTCACGAGCAGAACGAGCCCGAGCACGGACGTGAGCCAAGGTCCTCGCAGTGGACTTCGCCACCTCAGGTTCTTGGCCCCCGGCGGCGGGTGAGCCTCAAGCCAGCGCCACAGTCGAGCCGGAAAGCCGTACTCGCCCTCGCGAGGATCCTCGGTACCCGGCGTGCGAGGCCGCTTCCCGGCGGTCTGTCGGTCGCTACCAGGGTCGGTCACCGCACTGGGTCCTTCGTTCGGGTGGCACTCACAAGATTAGACGCGTCCCAAGCTCGCCAGGGCGCGGTCGCCGATCACCTGGACGTCCTTGAGTCGCAGCCCCGCGCGCTCGGCCAGCTCGTCGGCACAGTCGATGCCGACAGTGGACCAATGAAACCACGGCCCGGATTCGGTGTCGGTTTCGAGCCGCACCAGCACGGGTGTCTCACCTGAGTGCTGGACGTCGAACTCCGCGACACAGTGTCCGCCGTCTGCGAGCAAATCGCGCGATCGACGCAGGATCCGCTCCGGATCGCCTTCCAGCCCGACGTTGCCGTCGATCAACAAGACCGTTTGCCAGGAGCCGATGGCCGGAAGGGGGCCGAACACATCGGCGCACATCGCTGGTGCACCGAGGGTGTGCGCCAGCCGGACTGCTTCCGGCGACCGATCGATTCCGAGGGCAGGTATCCCCGCCTTGCGCAGCCGGGCGATGAGCCGGCCCGGTCCGCAGCCCAGTTCGACGGTCGACCCGTCACACATCGCGATGACCGCGTCGTCGAAGGGCTGGTCTTCACTGCAGTGGCCGAGCCAGCGCTGTACAGGTAGTTCGGTTCTGCCGCCGGATCGGTATCGGATGAAACATCGTTCGCCTGCCAACGCGCGCTCGTACAACTGGCCGAACATGGCATCCTCTCACTGTGTAAGACCACAGGACCGCGCTTCGCGTCGGCAGCGTTGCCGAAAACCGGCCAATTTGTCGCGTTCTTACCCGCCACTCATTCGGGCAAACATATCGGCGGGGCGTGGCAGCACCCGCGTCGCAGTAATGTCACCGATGGACACGGCCGCGATGACATTGTCGATGCACCTGGGTCTACGTGACTATGGGAGACATGGACCTGCCCGTGAAGCCGCCGCTGGAACCGATGCTGGCGAAAGCGCAGACCACGGTCCCCGACGACGCGGGGGTGTGGTCCTATGAGCCCAAATGGGACGGCTTCCGGGCGCTCGTGTTCCGCGACGGCGATGACGTCGTCCTGCTGTCGCGCAGCGGCAAGGACCTGGCCCGCTACTTTCCCGAGGTGCTCGACTCCGTGCGCGACGAACTCGCGCCGCGGTGCGTCCTCGACGGCGAGATCGTCGTCCCCCGCGAGATCGGTGGACGTACCCGGCTCGACTGGGAATCGCTGAGCCAGCGCATTCATCCCGCCGAGTCCCGGGTGCGGAAGCTGTCGACGGAGACGCCTGCGCACTTCATCGGATTCGACGCGCTCGCCCTCGGGGACACCTCGCTGATGAAGGAGTCGTTCCGCACGCGCCGCGAGGCGCTGACCGAGGCTGTCAACGAAAAGCAGTGGTGTCACGTCACGCGGACCACCGAAGATCCTGAACTCGGCACGCAGTGGCTGGAGGAGTTCGAGGGCGCAGGCCTCGACGGTGTGATCGCCAAGCGTCTCGACGGTCCGTACCTGCCGGGCAAGCGGGAGATGGTCAAGGTGAAGCACCACCGCGACGCGGACTGCGTGGCCATCGGCTACCGCATCCACAAGAGCGGCGAAGGGATCGGGTCGATCCTGCTCGGGCTGCACACCGACGACGGCGAACTCCAGATGGTCGGCGGCGCAGCGTCGTTCACGGCGAAAGCACGGCTGTCATTGCTTGCCGATCTCGAGCCACTGCGCATCGGCGACGACGTCCGCGACGGTGAACCCAGCCGGTGGAATTCCGCTGCCGACAAGCGCTGGATTCCCATCCGGCCGGAGAAGGTCTGCGAGGTGGCCTACGACCAGATGGAAGGCAACCACGAAAACGGTCGGCGCTTCCGGCACGCGGTGAAATTCCTGCGCTGGAGGCCAGACCGCGATCCGGAGAGCTGTCGGTTCGATCAGCTCGACGTGCCGCTCAACTTTGACCTCTACGACGTCCTGGAGAAGTCCTGATGGCAAGTCCTGGAACCGAACTCGACGTCGATGGGGTCAAGGTCCGGTTGACCAACCCCGACAAGCCCTACTTTCCGAAGCTCGGCAAGAACGGCACCAAAGGAACGCTCGTCGACTACTACCTGTCGGTGGCCGATCACATGGTCGCGCTGCTGCGCAACCGCCCCGTCCATCTGCAGCGGTTCCCCGACGGTATCGACGGCGAGGAGATCTATCAGAAGCGGGTTCCGCAGAAGCGTCCCGACTATCTCGAAACCTGCACTGTCACATTCCCTTCCGGTCGCACCGCGGATGCTCTGAAGATCACGCACCCGTCGGCGATTGCGTGGGCGGCGCAGATGGGCGCCGTCACCTTGCACCCGTGGCAGGTGCGCTGCCCGGACACCGAGCACCCCGACGAACTGCGCATCGACCTCGACCCGCAGCCGGGCACCGGTTTCAAGGAGGCGGCCGCCGTAGCCGTCGATGTGCTGAAGCCCTTGCTCGACGAGCTCGGTCTCGTCGGCTACCCGAAGACCTCCGGAGGTCGCGGCGTCCACGTGTTCCTGCGCATCAAACCCGACTGGGACTTCATCGCGGTGCGCCGCGCAGGCATCGCGCTGGCCCGCGAGATCGAGCGGCGTGCCCCCGACGCGGTGACGACCTCGTGGTGGAAGGAAGAGCGGGGCAAGCGGCTCTTCATCGACTACAACCAGAACGCGCGGGATCGCACGTTCGCGTCCGCGTACTCGGCGCGCAAGACCCCGATCGCCACCGTGTCGACGCCGCTGACGTGGGACGAGTTGCGCGACGCCGAACCCGACGACTACACCATCCTGACGGTGCCGGACTTCGTGGCGGGCCGCCCGGATCCGTGGGCGGACATCGACAGCAACGCCCAGTCGATCGAAAAGCTGCTCGACATGGTCAAAGTCGACGAGGAGGAGCGTGGCGAGGGGGATATGCCCTACCCGCACGATTTCTCTGGGAAATGGCTATGTGCGGGCGTGTCGAGGAGGTACAGGTGCGGATCCGGCTTACGGTGTCGGAGTGCTCTCCGCTGCCGCACCAGCAAAGCAATGGACGGTGCTGACGACCGCGGGTCGCGAGGCATGGCCGGTCGGGTACTCGGCCGTACTTGATGGTTGTGACCCACCCACCGATCCGGGCAATGCGCGAGTGGTGGTGAAAGGGACTCCCATCCTCCTATCGTCGAACGGTGAACTCGACGAATGGTTAGTCCTTTACTGCACCTCTTGCCCGGATTTCATCTCGCTCGATGTGTCGTCTCGTCGAGCCTATGCACTCGAGATCGCGATGTGGTGCGGTTTTCTTGGGAAGCTGCCAGAACCGCTCACCTGGTTGGAGGCGACTGAAGAAGATTTCATCGACTACAAGATTCGTCGAACCGACAACTTCAGGTTTGAAGACACCGTTGCTAGCTCGACGTGGAACAAGGCCGTCTTTGCGCTAAGGGGTTTGTACGACTGGGCGATCAGACGCCAGATTCCGATTACTGGACACGGTCCCGCAGTGGAAGTGAATCCAGTGCCCTGTGGACGCGGGGCTTTGCGAGTTCCAGGAGCCAGGCCTGACGCAGCCTTCGTGCGGCAGCAGCGAGACCGGTGGGTCGTGCCGGGAACATACCGTCTATGGCGCGATGTGGGTCTGCAAGGTCGGGCGGTCGAGCGGGCGGGCGCTGGGCACTGGCGCGCTGTTGGCTGGAACGATTCGTGTCGCGTTCGTAATTCTATGCGTAACAGCGCCTTTACTGACTTTCTCTATTCCACCGGTTTGCGCGTACAAGAGGCCGGCTCTTTACTGTTGGCGGAGCTGCCGATTGAAAGTGTGCTGGAAGCAAAGCTGCCGGCGGCCATTGCCAAATATCGAAAGTCCAGAGTCTGGTACTCCGCACCGGCGGTGACTCGAACTATTCTGAGCTACGTCAAGATAACGCGAGCAGCTGCCGTGCGTCGTGCAATCCGCGAGGGACGCTACGACTCAGTCGACGACATCATCTGGATAACTGAAGTCCGCCGGACCCGAAGAGGCGCGCTGGAAGCGATCCGAGACGATGGCACCACGATGTCCTTGAACACAATGGAACCGGAGATGCGCCGACGCTTGTTCTGGGTCCGTGACGGACGGCCCGAACCAATGGCTTTATGGCTCAGTGAAAGCGGGACCCCATTCCACCCAGAATCTTGGATCGGAGTGTTTGAAGACGCGAACGACCGGCTGTTCGCAGAGATCGAATGCGCTGGTGGCACAGCGAGTGATCAGCTGACTGTCACCCCGCACTCATTAAGATTCAGCTTTGCGCTCGCATTGGCAGTTCGATTGCACCAACGGCTGGATCGTATACACGGGTGGGACGCCAATGTTCCCTACGGAGATGGAACGCGGTATGACGAAGTTTTCCGGACCATCAAAGACATTCTGGGCCACAAATCGGTCGATACTACACGCGAGACATACATGCCTCGCGTGCAGCGGTTGAGATTTGACGAACTATTCGGATCTCCGTATGGACGAATGGCCACGACAGGGGATCTAGTCGCCGAACTGGCAAAGGACCTCGTCGAAGTCCGCGATCTGACCGGGCGGAACGCTTGACGCGGGACAATCGGCATGCCGCGGCCGAAAAAGCTTCACGCCGACGCGAGGACCCATGGATAGTTTTCGCGTCATTACCGGGATCGTACTTTCCTACCGTCGTAGATCTCAGCCAGTGGCCGTGCGATGGAATGCTTAAGGAGCAACTGGCAGATGCCATCGAAGCACTCACCGGTGTAACGGGAAGCTGGAGAACCGCTCGAACAGCCCGCGGGTCCGCCTATATGACCAAGTACTTCGCGAAGTGGTGTAGCGAGAATGAGGTTAAAGAGCTCGTCGCGTTGACGCCGGACCGCTGGAATAGCTACCTACTGTCCGTAGCAAATAGCGGAATGAGCAATACCAGCCAGCGTCGGCAGTTAGGCGCTGTTCGGCAAGTACTGCGGCAGTATCTCAATCGTCTTCACCCAGACTTGCCTAAGCACCTAAACAGACGTTTGCCGACTAAAGACGGCGCCGAGAGTCAACCCTTTTCGATCGACGAGTACGATGCAATCATCAAGGCAGCGACGGCTGCCGTCACTGCCGAGTATCAGCGGATTCATCCAAATGTGGCGCTGCTAGAGCGCCGGGCACACGGGCGCCTCACCGGCAGACAGCTGGCTCTTGTAAACGCTCTTCACGAGATCGCAACTACAGGCGAACCGCAGTCAGAAGAATCCTTTGCCGCATTGGATATGCAAGGTTTGCACGGCACCCACTCGGGCCCTAGCGGTGCAAGGCCAAGGTTATTCGTCAGCCGTGAAGGGGCTGTCGCCATAGCTGTGCTGATCGCTTGCCTAGAAGGAGCCAACTTCACGACCATCAATGAACGCAAAGTGCCGACCGCGGCTCCGGGACTCGGTGTGGCGGAGGATATCTGGACTGTTGAGGATGAAAAGCGACGACGACACGGCCACGCTTACGACGCTCACGCTATCCCAAAGAACGCCCGCCGCTCTATGTCGCGCATCATTGAGATGACGCAACCAGGTCGCGATTACTTGCTGGCCAATAACCTTCCCGGGGCCGATCGACTAATTGTCTACTGGCCGGCGATGGGACGACGGGATCTGATCGCGACGCCCTCAGTTGGTGTGGCCTTCTCCGACGTTCACCGAAAGCACCGGCTAAGTTGGTGGCCCAGCGAGAACATCCCCATCTCGTTCAATCGCATCCGCAAAACGGTTCGGGTTCTCATTGACCGCTCGCCACAGGGACATTCGCGTACCACATGGTCGACGTTGTACGTCGGAGCGTCAGTAGCCGAACGCGAGCGACTTATGACTGAGGCGGTAGAAACAGGCCTATGGTCAGTCATTACTAACGCCGAGTCGTACCTCAGGATGAGGTACGAACGGACCACATCGAGTGCTGATTCAGACACAGTTATCGCTGGTTGTCGCGACTGGGAGCGCCACCCACTGACAGGGCAACCGTGCGGCGACGACTTCTTGCTGTGCCTCCAGTGCACAAACGCCTTCGCCACACCCCGACACCTGCCCCGACTCATCGAGTTGCGCCATCAACTGGAGGCTATCGCCTCGACTGATGGGCCTGACTGGACTGACTTTCGTGCAACGGCCTACGGATGTCTGGTGGCCCTCTTAGACGATCGTTCGCTGATAACACCCGATGAGTACCACGCGGCCAATTGTGCAGTCACAGAGGAAGATAGAGCCGAAGTCCGTCTCCTGCTCAATGGGAGGTACACATGAGTGACGAGGCCCCAACTGCTGTTGCCCAAACTCAGATTGATACCGACGAGGTGCATTGGCCGACAATCGAATCTGGCCCGGTTGTAGTGCATCCGTTGCGGCTGAAGTGTCCCACGGCGGCGATGAGTATGTTCGACGACGACAAATGGTCGCTGCGGCCGATGGACGTTCCTCGCGGAATCGTGCAGAACTTGCACTGGACGCCTGGTCACAGGGAGCAGCGCTATCAGATCCCGCAGAGCCTGCGAGATACGTTCAAGCGAATCATCTGGTTGTCCATCAACCGACCTGCACCATTGTCCTACCAAGCAGGAACTAACAGTTGCGCATGGCTGTCGGCGGCGTCGATCCAAGACCGCTTTGGGTCTTTGCGCCGTTTCGCGCACTTTCTCGGAGAACATGGCATATCCCAACTTCGAGAGATCGACGTAGATCTTCTGGACTCGTACATGAATTCGCCCTCCGTTGGAGGCATAGTTAGCGGCAGAGGATTGGAAGACCAGGAACTGGGACCAGTCGCCGCGATCGCGCACCTAGCTGATCTGCTGCCGGCGACCGATCGAATGGTCGAGCCTTCATGGTCCGACGGGACTCGTGGCTCGCGTTCCCGCTCGCAGGGGTCAGATAACAGCAAGGCCATCATCCATCCAGACACATTCGCCCCACTGCTTTGGTGGTCTCAACAGATAGTCGGCTGTGCCCCCGATATCGCAGCAGCCGTGAAGTGGCTTAATCAGATGCAGAGCCGCCCCTGGCCGCCAGAGTGCTCGAGCGCTGGTCTGGATGCGGTCGGTCAGATCGTTACGGCTCGTGACGGAGTGTTGCCTGCGGGGAAGGACTCTCGGGTAGCTGCCCAGTATCTCGCCACCCTGCAGAACGCCAAGGTGCACGAGATGGATTTCAGACACTGGCGCAGGCTACGAAATGGTTCCTTCGCAACTGATTCCACTCTGCCTCAACCGATTCCGGTGCCAGTAGGATGCACAATTGAGGGCCGTCCGTGGCTCTCGCACATGGACTTCCGGGATGTGCGAGAGGGTAAGCTGCAGCGGGTACTCCAGGCGGCCGCAGTGGTGCTTGTCTGCGCATGCACGGGTATGCGTGGTGAGGAATGCAGAAGGTTAGAACGTGGGGCACTGCGCACTGTGCCGCGGCCTGACGGTGCGACGTCATACCGCGTGGTTGGGCGAATCTTCAAAGGCGTCCGTGACGCCGAGGACCAACAACTCCGCGACGGCAAGCCATGGGTTTGGGCCACGATCAAGCCTGGAGCGGAAGCGATTCTGGCACTTGAACTCCTTGCGGAGGCTTCTGGTTCCGCTGGGCTGATCGCTCACCCCGAGGTAGTCGGACGCAGGCGTTCGAAAGCAAGTGGGGCACTACCCGGCACGCGAGAGGTGACGGCGCAGAATGTAGTGCTGTGGATCCTGGAACTTATCGAGTTCGCGAACGGATTGGTCGGCGAGCACGAGCTCGGATGCGCCCACAAGATTGATGTGGACCCTGCTGGGAACGTTACTCTGGACCGCTTCCGTCGAAGTATTGCGTGGCACATCGTCAATCAACCGGAGGGCCTCCTTGCGGCGGGCGTCCAGTTCGGCCATATGAAATCGACGACCACTGACGGGTACGGCTCGACAATCAGCTCAGGGATGGCCGCGACTATGGATCACGAGCGGACAAGGGCGCTATACAGCACCCTTCAAGACCACGCGAATGCTGCGAGAACTGGGTTGAGTGTCTCCGGCCCGGCCGCTAAGCGATTGGGCAATGCGTTGAATCGATTCGAAGCCAATCGTTTTCCCGGTACCTATGCGGATCTGACAAAGAAGGAGGAGCGCAGGCTGCGGAGTGATCCGGACTTGGCGGTCCGCGATAATCCTGGCCACACCTGCCTGTGTGTCGCTGACCCGATGAAACCGGAAACGATGGCGTGCGCACGTGAGGACGATGAGCCCAATCGGAACGACTGCAGAACGTACTGTGGAGGGCGGGTCTACACGGACGCCACGATCGCCGAAGATAGGAAGGAGGCGGCCCGGCTGCGAAGAAGTTTAGAATCCGCAAATCCAATCATGGCTGCCCGAATCAATAAGCGAATAAAGCACATTGAGCAGCACGTTGCAGAGCATGAGGCAGTGGCGAAACCTTTGCTTCAGATCATGGCGCAGGAGCGGGACAAGGTCGACCCGACATCCACGGCGCGGTTATCTGAGATAGCGAGGCGTACAGACGAATCGGACTCTTCGGCTGAGAAGGATGTCTGATGTCTGAAGCGGACATTCCCATAGCCAATAGAAACTGGCCACCGACTGACAGTGAGATTGCAGCCGAGCGCAACCCCACTCGTAAGGCCGTAATGATTGCGATGCGTGGCCTGTTGACCGGTGATCCCGCCCCAAAGGCAATCAATCGGGGCAAGCGCAGCGTTGTCGCTCTCGCTAATGAAGCAGGTGTCGGGCGTACCCGCCTAGTTCGAGGTGCACTCAGCGACTTAGGCGATTGGATGGACCGGGCGGTTGCGAAGCAGGATGAAATAGTCACGCCGCAGGAGGCGGAATGGAACAAGAAGCTCCAGACGTTGCGTGAGCGTGCCCTCGACGCTGAGCGCAAGTACGCAGAAGCGCGCGACAAGCGGAGGGATCTGGAAGCCGTGGTCCAGGCATTAGCCGAGCAACTCCAGATGAGCATCCGCGACCGGGCGAGGCTGCAGGGAAAACTGGACAGGATGGCTCGAAGGACAACCAATCCGGCGCCACTCCATGGTGCTCAGTGAGTGACACCTGGCCCCCTAACGATAAGCCTGGGCCGGACTATCTTTGGATAGCTAGAAATCGAAACAAAGATCGAAAGGAAGGAGACCGGTCAGCCAGCTCAAGAGGTCACACGACGCGGTCTCTGACGACTCGCGGGCATTGAGACGAATCTGTCACATGTGCTGGTTAGGGTATGTTCCGTGGTCGACGCAGGCGAACGAGCAACTGGACAGGCCGGCTCTTCGGCGCCGTCGATCTTCGACGTTCTCCAGGTAGGCGCGTCGATCGCTGGCCTGGCCGGACCCCAGCCAGTGAAGGTTCTGGCCGTAGAGCGGTTGACCGACGACTCCGCAAATGTGCTGTATCGGACTGATGCGGGGCCTGCGGAGCGAATCGTTTTCGCAAGTCAGCTAGAGCACCTCCGCGCTGTTCAACCCGGCCTGGCCTTCAGCTTCGACGCAAGCCCCACCGCATTCTTACTCGCCGCAGAGGCCCGACGGATGCGCCTCGCATATCTCTTCGACTCCCAGGCAGCGCTGGGCACGAGCGCCGTCGACCCACTACCTCACCAGCTCCGTGCCGTTTACGAGATCATGCTGCAGAAGCAGCCACTCCGATACGTCCTGGCAGACGACCCCGGGGCCGGCAAGACGGTGATGGCTGGTCTCTTGATCAAGGAACTGCTCCTGCGCGGCGACGCCGCGAACGTCATGGTCGTGTCGCCCGGTTCCCTCGTCGACCAATGGGACGAGGAGATGCGCGAGAAGTTTGAGCTCGAATTCGAGATGCTCACACGCGACAGGATGCTCAACGAGGGAAATCCGTTTGCCAGAGGTGGCCTGTGGCTTGCACGGCTTGATGTCCTCGCTCGCAACAGCGAGGGCATTCTCGACAAAGCCTGCGAGGTCGACTGGGACCTGATCATTTTCGACGAGGCGCACAAAATGTCCGCCACGGTCTGGGGCAGCGAGGTCAAGAAGACCAAGCGCTACCAGATGGCTGAAGAGATCGGGAAGCACACCCGCAACCTGCTGATGATGACCGCGACACCGCACTCAGGAAAGGAGGAGCAGTTCCAGCTCTTCATGGCGCTGCTGGACTCCGATCGATTCGAAGGAGTCGCCCGGGAGGGCAGCCGCAAGGTTGACGTCGACGACCTTATGCGCCGGTTGGTCAAGGAACAGCTGAGGACATTCGAGGGAACACGGCTGTTCCCCGAGCGGTTCGCGTTTACCGTTAATTATGAGCTGTCGCAGCCGGAGAAAGATCTCTACGTTGCGGTCACCGATTACGTGCGTGAGGAGATGAATCGCGCCGATGCGATGGAGGGCGACCGGCGTCGACGTACCGCGGTGGGGTTTGCGCTAACCACACTTCAACGCCGTCTCGCTTCGTCCCCGGCGGCAATCAATAGGTCGTTGGAGCGTCGAAAGAACCGCCTCGAATCCGAGTTTCGGGAGGCTCGTCTGTACGCGTCGGTCAAGAGCGATGAGGTCGGTGTTCCGGAAGATTGGGACGATCTGGACGATCTCACCGACGAAGAGCGCGAGGCCCTGGAGGACCGGGCAATCGCCGGCGCGACGAGCGCTCGAACGCCAGAAGAGCTTGAGACCGAGATCGCCGTTCTCGACCGGCTACTCATCAAGTCCGCCGCGGTGAAATCTTCGCCAACGTACGCAAAGTGGGATGCGCTGCGCGACACCCTCGACGACAACGATGAGATGCGGGACGACACAGGCGCCCGGCGCAAGGTCATTATCTTCACTGAGCACAAGGACACCCTGGATGATCTCGTCACACGGCTGACCCAGCACCTGGGCCGTGACGATGCCGTCATCACCATCCACGGCGGTACCAAACGGGAAGACCGCAAGAAGGCCAAGGAGACCTTCGAACAAAACGAACGCTGCATCTTCCTCATCGCCACCGACGCTGCAGGTGAAGGTGTGAACCTGCATAAGAACGCCCATCTGTTGATCAATTACGACTTGCCGTGGAATCCCAACCGAATTGAGCAACGCTTCGGCCGAGTTCACCGCATCGGTCAACCCAACACGTGCTTCATGTGGTCACTAGTGGCTGACGACACTCGAGAAGGCGACGTCTACACGCGGCTGCTGGAGAAACTCGAAGAGCAGCGGGCCACACTCGGGGGACGCGTGTATGACGTGCTGGGGCAGCTCTTCCAGGGCAACGCGCTTCGCGATCTAATGATCGCGGCGATAAAAGAGGCCAACAAGCCAGAGCGTCAGCGCTACCTGACCGAGGTGGTAGAGCCCACAATCGCGGAGGGTATTCCTGAACTACTTAGCGCAAACCAGCTCGTACCATCAGCGATGGACGACTCCGAAATCGATGAGATGCGGCGCGAAATGGAGCGGGCCGAAGCTGCCCGTCTCCAACCACACCACGTTGAAGCGTTCTTTCACCGCGCCTTTGCGGATGTTGGCGGGTCGCTGCGGATGCGCGAGAGCCATCGGTTCGAAATCAAACGTGTCCCTGGTGAGATCAAAGAACGTGACCGAGTGACGGGTTATGGACAGCCTGTCGTTGATACCTACCACCGGGTGACTTTCGATCCCAAATGCGTTCGTGTCGAGGGTAACAACCATCTCGCGACGCTCCTGCACCCTGGCCATCCACTGGTCGCGGCGACTATTGGGGTCGTTTCTGAGCGCCACCACGACGCGTTGCGCCGCGGTGCAATTCTGGTCGATCGTTCAGATCTGTCCACTCAGCCCTACGTGGTGAGCCTATTGGAACATGATGTCATCGATGGCCGCGTCGGTCGCGATGGACAGCCGTTGGTCATCTCCCGCCGCGCGCAGTACGTACGCACCGACCCCGGCGGTGCGATGACACCACTCACTGGCTCTCCGATGCCGAACTACGAGGTGCTTAGCGATGACGAACTCGTACTCGCCGGCAATGTTCTGACAGAACCTTGGGCGCAGGCCTCGGACCTTGACCAGCGCGTCATCCGCGAGGCCTCGGTCACTATCGCGCGGCAGCACGCCGATGAAGTGACCAATAGAACGATCGAACGCGTCGACAAGACTGAACGCCTTGTGCGTCAACGACTGACCCGCGAGGTCAATTACTGGGACCAGCGAGCATTTGAACTTAGCGAACAAGAGCGTGCCGGCAAGAAGACCCGACTTCCCGCCTCGCAGATGCGTGAACGAGCAGAAGCCCTGGTGCGTCGCCTCGACAGACGCCTCAAGGATCTGGAGCAAGAACGCGACATCTCAGTGCGCCCACCGCGAGTAACCGGCGCCTGCCTAGTCGTCACACAAGGCTGGTTGGACGCCCAACACGATCCCGATGGCGCAGACGCTCGCGCCAAGGAGACGACCAGGGTTGAACGGCTCGCTGTCGACGCGGTACTGCGGGTCGAGCATGCACTTGGTCACCGGCCGACCGAGATGCACCACAACAACCCCGGCTACGACATCGAGTCCGACACGGGCAAAAAGGTTGACTTCATTGAAGTTAAAGGACGTGTAGCTGGTGGCAAGAGTTTTGTACTTACTCGCCAGGAGGCGGTGACGGCGCTCAATAAGGCTGACCACTCGGTGCTCGCTCTTGTCCGGGTTGCTGATGACGACTCAACGACCGTGCGCTACTTGCGGCACCCGATAACACAACCGATCGATCCTCGCGCAGCGCGAGTTGAGTACGACTGGGAACCGTTCTGGAACGACGCAACAGAAATGAGCCAAGAGTGAGCGAGACGACCTACAAGAAAAAGCTGATCGAGGTCGCGCTCCCACTTGACGAAATCAACGCAGCGTGTAAGGCAGATAAAGACCGGAAAACCGGAACGCTCCGGAACATCCACAAGTGGTTCGCTCCGATGCCATTGCCCGCGTGGCGCGCGTTGCTTTTCGCTGCGCTAGTCGATGACCCCGAAGATGACAAGCAGAGGGTCTATCTCCTCGACTTGATAAAGCGACTGGTAGCCCACGGTGCCGATCTCCCGGACCCGCTCGACCTAAGCGAAGCACAGTCTCTCCTGAGTCGCCAATTTCCAGAAGGACTTCCGCCAGTGCTGGATCCGTTTTGTGGAGGCGGATCGACGCTGGTCGAGGCCCAACGTCTCGGGTTGTCCTCAAAAGGCTCGGACTTGAACCCTGTGCCTGTCCTAATAACGCGTACGGTTACCGATCTACTTCCGCGGATTCACGGTCGGGACGCGCTCAAACCAACCGAGTCGGCTTCAAATGACGAATTGTTCGAGACCTTCGCAGCGGGACGTTCGACGGGATATGAAGGAATCACGAAAGACGTCGTTCGCTTCGCCGACCGTGTTCGCGCTGCTGTCGCCGAGGAGATCGGAGCACATTTTCCCCGTGGTGCAGACGGAGTACCCAGTTTCTGGTTGTGGGGAAGAACCGCGATATGTCCGAATCCGACTTGCGGCGCGGAATCAGTACTCACCACAACATGGTGGTTATCGAAGCGCAAGGGCGCTATGTCTTGGATCGAGCCGCGGGCCGTCGGCCGTCAGATTGAGCTGGACGTCGTTTGCGGCAGGCAAACTGGGGGCCCTCCCGACGCGCCCAAGGTCGGACGTGGTGCGTCCTTTACATGCATCTCGTGTCTCCAGACGATCGACGAATCCGAGATTCGGCGCCAAGGTCAGGCTGGAACATTGGGGCAGAGGATGTTGGCAGTTCAGGTTCTCGCACCGGACAAATCCAGATTCTTCCGAGCGCCCACAAGCGCCGATCTGCAGGCGGCGAGTTCAGTCGCACGTCCAGACGACCTGCCAGACATTTCCCTTGGTGAACCAAACCAGTACATCGCGCCACCACGCTATGGAATCAGCTCCCAGCTAGATCTCTACACGAATCGCCAGCTCCTTGTCCTGGCGACCTTCGCGTCAAAGATTCGCGAGGTCTACGACTGGGTGTTGGCCTCGGGAGGAGACGATGACTGGGCACGCTGCGTAACGACATTGCTGGGGCTCGCGTTAGGCAAACTTGCGCAGGGGGGATCGACGCAAACTCGTTGGAAGTTCGATTCGCGTAGCGGATCTGCGAAGCCCGAGGGCATCTTCGGCCGCGCAGACCTGCCGATGACCTGGGATTTCGTAGAGATAGACGCGCTGAGCGAGGGTGCCCAGAGCTGGCTTCAGCACGTCAAGACGCTACTGGACGCTTTGCCATATGCGCCGCACGGGCGAGGAACGGCCGTACGCAGTGACGCGCGGACAAGCTCGCTTAGTCCGCCGGGGTTGGTTGCAACTGACCCACCGTACTTCGACGCAATCGGCTATGCCGACCTGTCCGACTTTTTCTACATTTGGCACCGGCGAGCACTTCGGGAAATCCATCCCGATCTCTACAGCACGATCGCTTCTCCGAAGAAGGGAGAACTTACCGCCTTTCCTTGGCACCACGGCGGTTCCCGCGAGGTGGCCCAGAGGAATTTCATCGATGGGTTCATCGAGACGTTTCACAACCTTCGGGCGTCGATACGCGCTGATCTCCCGATGCTTGTCGTCTATGCATCGAAGGAGCAGAAGTCGGTCGCTGATGAACAGTCACGTTGGGCATCGATTCTGACTGCGATCATCGACGCGGACCTAGAGATCACAGGGACATGGCCCGTCCACGGCACAGGTTCCACACGGATGCGCGGCCAGGGGTCAAACGCGGTCGCGACCTACATCGTGATGGTTTGTCGTCCACGCCCTGCGGGAGCGCCTACCTCGTCTGTCTCAGATTTCACGAGGGCGCTTCGCCGAGAACTCGGTCCAGCAGTGCGGGACCTCCAAGCAGCATCAATTCTCCCTGTCGACCTAGACCAGGCCGCGCTCGGTCCCGGTATGCAGATATTCTCGCGCTATCGCGCAGTGGTCGATCAGGCAGGTGAACGAGTCACCGTTGGACGTGCCCTCGATCTAATCAATTCTGCACTTGGTGAGGTTCGCGACGAGCAGATCGGCGAACTCGACCCTGTTTCGCGTTTTGCTGCCAGATGGTGGGAGACGCACGGCTGGAACACAGGTCCGTTTGCGGACGCCGACAAGGCCGCTCGCCCCCTGGGGATCAGCGTCGATGACGTAAAGCGCGCGCAGGTTGTCACGAGCGAGGGCACACGGATCAAACTGCTTGGCGGTGGCGAATTGGACCGTGCGTGGGCGCCCTCAAATGACGTCCGCCCAACTGCATGGGAAGCCGTTCACCACCTTGTTGATCGTCTCGTTCGAGGAGGCGGCGAGTTGGAAGCGGCTCAGCTGATGGCAGTGCTCGGGCCACTTCAGGATCCCGCCATGGCCCTCACGTACCGGCTCCATGACATCGCGGCAGCCAAGGGGTGGGCGGCTGACCAGGAGCGATACAACGCGCTCATCAATTCATGGACCGAACTCGTCAAACTAAGTTCGAGCGGACCAGCCGCGACTGGAAGGTTGTTCTGACATGGCATCCTTGACCAACAAAGAGCGAGTAGGTCGTGTTCTTGATCTCGTCGCGCAAGGGCTCGGTCCATGGATGGTCACTCAGCTTCATGCGAAGTACGGTGACACCTGGGCGACAGAGGTGGGGCGCACCGCTGGTCTCACAGGCCGCGATACGTCACCAAATCAGTCTGACCCGGCCTACCTTTTCTGGGTGTTCGACAAGCAATGGCACGCGATCTTCAAAACCCAACTCTCGTTCGAGGACAAGCGTGCCGTGAGCACGCTTTGGGACGCCCGTAAGGAGTGGGCTCATGGCGAACGGATTTCGTCGGAGCGCACGGAGCGGGTTCTGATGGATGGTGAACACATCCTTCGGGCGGTCGGTGCGGTGCAGCAGGCGGACAGAGCCGATGAGATGCGGCGGGAATTCCGGCGGCTCATGTTCGAAGAAGACCAGAAACGTCTCCAACGGGCACAGGAGAAGGCGCTATCAGTTCAGGTCGAATCGACGGGGCTTCCTGCGTGGCGTGACGTTGTGGAGCCGCACGATGACGTGGCGCGGGGCACTTTCGAACTGGCGCAGTTCGCCGCCGATTTGCGACAGGTGCATCAAGGCATTGCTGGCCCTGAATATGGTGACCCGGCCGAGTTCTTCGGCCGCACGTATCTGACCCGTGGTCTCCGCTACCTGCTGGAACAGGCCATCAAGAGACTCACCGGCGGTGGCGGCGAGCCGGTAGTCGATCTCATGACCACTTTCGGTGGCGGTAAAACTCACTCGCTTCTCGCTGTGTACCACGCTGCCGCCGGCAACCCCGCCGAAAAGCTGCCAGGCATGCGCGAACTGCTCGACGGTATCGGCGTAGCTGAGTTGCCAGCGATGGTCCATCGGGCCGTACTTGTCGGCAACGATCTGTCCATCCTCGGGATGCCCAAGCCTGATGGCGTCACCGTGAATACCCTATGGGGCGAGCTTGCCTACCAACTCGGCGGTAAGAGTGGCTACGAATTGGTTGCGAGGTACGACGAGCAGTCAGTACCCCCGACTACAACGGCGATAGCAGACCTCCTAACGAAATATAGCCCGTGCATCGTGTTAATCGACGAATGGGTTGCTTACTTGCGACAACTGTGGTCGAGGGAAAGTCCGGCGCCTGCAGGCACTTTCGACGGACACATGACGTTCGTGCAGTCACTGACCGAGGCGGTAAAGTCTGTGCCGACTGCCCTGCTGGTCGTCTCACTGCCAGCGTCGGATGTTGTACGTGATATTCCTGGCGACGACGACGGGCCGATCGAAAACGAGCATGAAGTCGGTGGAACTGCTGGACTTGAGGCGCTCCGGCACCTTCGATCGGTGATCCACCGTGTGGAATCAGCTTGGCAGCCGGCGACAATTGAGGAGTCGTTCGAGATTGTCCGGCGGCGCATCTTCAAACCCTTCGGACGGGAGCAGGACGCCGCTCGCGATTTAGTGGTACAAAAGTTCACTGACCACTACCTTCGGTATTCAGGAGACGTTCCCAGCGAGGTCATGCAACCCGGCTACCGGACATCGATGCGCACCGCGTACCCGATCCATCCTGAGTTGTTCGACCGGCTTTATAAGGACTGGTCAACCTTGGAGCGTTTTCAACGCACCCGCGGCGTTCTGCGTCTCATGGCGACTGTTGTGTACGCATTGTGGATCAGCGGTGACAGGTCGCCGATGATCCTTCCTGCGTCCATCCCACTTGATAGCGCCAAGGTCTTCGACGAACTCGCGAACCACCTTGATGATTCGTGGAAGCCCATCGTCGACGCCGACGTAGCTGGCGAGACATCAACGGCAAATATTGTCGACAGCGAGATAAAGATTCTCGGCAAGTCGATGGCAACAAAGCGAGCCGCGCGTTGCGTCTTCCTGGGAACTGCTCCGATGGCGAACTTACGACAGCGTGACGGTAGCGCGGCCACCATCCGCGGTATCGAGCAGAAGCGCGTCGTGCTCGGCTCTACTTACCCGGGTGACAACCCGGCGCACGTGACGGATGGGCTGCGGCGCCTAGGTGACCTCGGCAAGTACATGAACCGAGACCAGGACCGCTACTGGCTATCTTTGCAGCAGACGGTGGCTCAGATAGTGCAAGAGCGCGCAGACTCGTACCACGACGATCAAGTGTTCGACGAGCTGGCGGGGGTGGTCCGCCAGGAGACTGACAAAGGACTCTTCGAGAGAGTCCACCGTTTTCCGCACGGCAGCATCGACGTCGAAGACGACCCGGGAATTGGCCTCGTTATCTTCGGACCTGACCGGTCATTCTCCAAACGCGGCCGATCGGTCGCCGAAGACGCCGCCCTCGAGTTTTTGAGTAAACGAGGCACTAACGCCCGCATACACAAGAACAGCCTGGTATTTCTGGCTCCCGAGGTCGACCGTATCGACGTGCTGCTCAACGCAGTTCGGCAACGTATGGCTTGGGAATACATCTTGGAGAGCAAGGACTCGCTCAATCTCGACCAGCACAACGTCAAGGTCGCAGAGTCCCGCGTCGCTCAGGCAAAGCAGACGGTGTCGGATTCCATTCGGGAGGCGTACCGATGGATCCTTGTGCCGACCCAGGAACCAGGCTCGTCCAGTATCGAGCTGGAATCAATCCTGATGAGCGGTGACGGCACGCTGGCTGAACGGGTGACCAAGAAAGCGGATGCGGGCGAGTTCGTCGTCCGGTCTTTCTCGCCATCGCTTCTGCGTATGCAAATCAACCGCCTCAACCTCTGGAAGGACAAGCCCTACGTCCCACTCGACACGCTCGTGGGGTACTTCAGCCAATACGTCTACATGCCAAAGGTCGTGCGGCCCAAGGTGGTAATGGACGTAGCGTGGCATCTGGATGAGGTCTTGAGCATTGAACTCGATGGGTTCGCCTACGCTGATTCATTCGACGACGACCGCTTCGTCGGCCTGACGGTCACAAAGCCTGGGGCCGTACGTCAGGGCGGCCTCCTCGTCGAACCGACGGTCGCGCTTGAGCAGATCGAAAAAGACAAAATGCCGGACGGGGGAGGTGCCGGTCGCACCGGAACGGCGACCGTAGCGGTCGGTCCAACGGGCGGTGCCGGTGAAACCGGGACGAGCGTTGGAGTCGACGCCGCGACGGCCACGACCGTCCCCACACGATTCCATGCGACAAAAGAACTGACGAACAGTCGCGTTGTCCGCGACGTCGGCCATATCTACGAAGAGATCGTCTCTCACTTCGTTGATGGCGGGCTCTCGGTCCAGGTCTCGATCGACATCGAATCCAGCCAACTCGACAAGCTCACCGACGACCAGCGTGCCGCGATCCGCGAAAATTTGAAAACTTTAGGATTTGGTCCCGATGACTGGTCGATGGACTGATGTGCCACCGGTCGGTGGGCTACCGCGATTACCTGTGAAGGGCGAGGAACCATGCGCACGAGACTCGGTAGTAATCAGCTACCCGAATCGGTCTAGTCCTCGTTCCAGTTTGCCGCGACCTTTCGACTTGGCTGCACGCGCGGTGGCTCACCCGGCATCTTGGGATAGTCAGGGGGGAAGTTCTTTTCGACCGGATCCGACTCCCACAGCCTCAGTAGTGGATCAAGCGAGAACTGCTTATCGTCGATACCTACCCACGGATCACCTCTCTCACTGAAACGTTCCGGCACGGTCGCAACGTTGAAAACGCTGGGATCCTCAGTCTTTTCCAGATCTGTCCATGCCACCGGCGTGGATACAGGCGCCCCGGGGCGTGCTCGCGGCGACCAAGCCGAAGCGATCGTCCTATCGCGACAATTCTGGTTGTAGTCAACGAAGACTCTGTCGCCGCGAAGTTCCTTCCACCACTCGGTGGTCACTCCCGTATCGCGCCGCTCCAACTCCCGGCCAAAGGCGATGGCCGCATGACGTACTTCGTCGAATCCCCAATCAGGCCTGATCCGCACATAGACATGGACACCTCGGCCGCCTGAAGTCTTGCAGTAACCAGTCATCTCGAATTCGTTCAACAAGTCACGAGCGGCCAGCGCCACCCGGACTACCTCTGTGAACGGGATTCCGGGCTGGGGGTCGAGATCGATCCGCAACTCGTCCGGCCTATCAACAGAACCGGGGTCATCTGTCCGTCGAACTGGCCACGGATGAAACGTGATTGTTCCCATTTGCGCGCACCAGGCAAGCACCGCAGGTTCCGTCGGACAGATCTCTGTCGCGGTTCTGCCGGAAGGGAAAGTTATCTCGACCCCGTCGACATACTCGGGAGCGTGCCGGATCATGCGCTTTTGGTAGAAGCCACCGTCGTCTGCTCCACGCCCTAATTTCATACCCGGATGTACACCGTTCGGCCAGCGTTCCAAAGTCGTTGGGCGCTGCTGCAATACGCGTAGCAGCGGTTCGGCCACCGCGACCATGTACTTGATTAGATCGATCTTGGTTACGTCTGGCGTGATGTCCGTTGCGGGAAAGATGACGCGGTTGGCGCTCGACACTCGCAAGACTCGCGTCGGCGCGGTCGGCGACTTAATCTCCAGTTCAACGTCGTCGCGCTTTGCCATCTCCTGATCCCCTCGTTATCGATCGAACGGTCGGAACGCGAGTAAGTGGGTAGAGATGGCCATGACCCGGCTCACGGCTCTAACGCGTCAGTGAGTAAGCGGGTCCAGCGTGCCATCGGCGATTCCACGAGCGGTCTCGTACGCACGCTGGAAGCCCGAGGCGATGCGGTCTTGGGTGCGCTGATCGATATCGCTGAGATCCCGCGTGGATCGGGTCAGGGCCTCCCTGTCCTCGGGAGTGAGCGCGGCGAACGGTGTACTCATTGGTATTCCTCCTTCAGGCCGTTCACGGCAGCGCGCTCCTTGTCTGCACGATCCTCATCATCGCGTAGTGGCCCAAGCAGCGGCTGTGTGACTCTCCGGTCGTATGGATCGAATATGCCAGGAGGCACTGACACGGGGGCGGGCCGATCGTCGAAGATCCGCATGAAGAGACGCGGAGCAACACCCGCGAAGGGCACCAGCTTGTCCTCGGCTCCCTTGTCGAACATCTCCACTGCGCGGCTCTTGGGATAGGGCTCGATGTACTCGATGCGGTCGAGACGGACGGATAGGGCGTGCTTGTAGCAAAGGTGACAGGGATAGGTCGTGACATAGAGAATGCCGCCAGTTGGGGAAATCCCTCGGATGGTGGCGTCATCAATTGCGCGAGCCTCGGCATGCACGGCGCGCTGGTATTCGATGACGCTCATGAGAACGCCCTTCTTGAGTGCCTCAGCGGCTCTGGTGACTCCTTCGTCGTCTGCGTCAACTGTGTTAGCGAGCATGCCGGCCTCTTTGAGCCGATGCAATGTGTCGCGAAGGTTGTCGCGTTTGAATTGTTCACTCGTGTCGACGCCTTTATGGACATCAGTGGTCTGGCCCTCGGGCACATCGTTATAACCGGTGGAAACCACTGAGCCGTCGACAACGATTGCCGCCCCCACTTTGCGGCTGGCGGCCAACGATCGAGCGCGACTTGCCCGGGCTACGTACATGGCGTACTCGCCGACGGTTGGTGGTTCGGGTTTACCGAAGAGCAGTGTGATGGCTCGATCTATTTCTTCGGGATCGTTGTTGACGATGAAGAAATCCGCCTGCGGGTAAGTGTCGATGACATTCTGGCCGAACTGTTCGGAGTCGTCGGCATCGATGCGGAACAGTTCGCTGACTATGGACACCTTGCCGGCTTCGTCTGAAGCTGAAAGATCCCGCTGCAATAGATTGGCTGTTCGCTGGGCGACGCTGCCTTGGCTACCGATCAATATGAACTGTTCGCCGTAGATGGAACGCAAGAGCTGTACTTCTTCGAGTCGTTTGAGCGACTGCACGATGTAGGCAGTGCGAGGCCGCGCCGCAACGAGGTCGTCGGCGCGAGTGGTGTTCCCATCTTTCCGAAACAGGGTGAGGCGTGTTGCCCGAATCGCAGCTACTGCGAGACGTGCGATAGCCGCTGGATCATTGTTGTCTTTGCAGAACTTGTTTCCCGCACCCATTAACCTGCGAATACGCTGGTCATCAGTTTCGCCTGGTGGTCGGTCGTCGGCCGCGGGAAGCAAGGAAGAGAGCTTGATGACTTCTGCGAGGTATCCGCAATCAGACAGTGACCGTTGGACCAGGTTGCCTAGGTCTGTGGTGTTCATCCCGAGGGGAGAGACGAGGCCGATAACTAGCTCAGGGCCGTCAAGGGTCGAGGCAACGTCATCCACGGGGCGCAGCTTAATGGCTCAGCCACCAGCAGGTTGACAAGTTCGCTGCTGTCTCGCTTTCTGGGCATCACGGTGACCAAGACCTTCGAGCAAGCAATACCAATGTGGTGGCGTCGATACGGGTGCGTAGGATTGCTCACACGATTCGAAGCTTCATGGAGGTGCAGGTATGGAACCCCGAACTCCAAAGAAAGTGATTGTGTCGAAGGCTGCCCTGAAACAGTCCGGGATGCGCGCCACGAAGGCATCGGCCAAGCTAGAGGGCCGGATCGTACCCGTCAGCCACCATTGGTCCGCGGAGGTCGAGGCGTACCTGGCAAAGCAGCGGTCGGCAGAACACTGAGCTCTGGTACTTCGTCAATGGGGATCCCGATTCCAAATTCGTTGTCTCGCCCGATTGCTGAAGTCGCGACGGTGCAATCATCAGACGCGCGCTAGTCCTGCAGCAAACGCATTCCACACGTCGGGCACCAACGAACGCGGGACCCGAGAATATCGCTGATTTGCGCTAATTCGTCTGAATGGTGTGCGCAGACCTTCCTCCGAAGGTGGTCGCGGATGATCTTGACGATGAAGTAGGCGCGCTCGGCGGGGTTGGTGCCGTAGCCGTCGGTGTAGAGGGTGCCGGAGGCGATGATGTCTCCGCGTTCCAGGTCCAGCTGTCGGTAGCGGGTGGTGCCATCGTCATTCTGGCCGTCGACGACTCGCATGGTTTGACCGGTGGGGCGGAGGTCGATTTCGAGATCCCAGTCTCCGCCGCGTTCGCGAAAGTAGAAGCTGTGTTCGTCGACCTCGCCGCGCCACTGTTCAGGCGCCCAGCCGCCGTGGCTATGGACGACGACTCCTGGGTGGTGGGCGAGCCAGGTTTGAAGGTCTTGCTCGGCAGCCTCGTCGGCGGCACGAATCTGGAGGGCTTCCGGAGATTGCCAATAGTCGTCAATCCCGTTGAGCAACTGCTGAAATGACTCGCGCCGTTGGCCGCGCGTGCGGGTGCAATTGCAGCCGAAGCCGAAATCATGAAGGCCGCTACTAGGCAACTGCGGGTG
Organism: Mycobacterium bulgaricum; assembly: GCF_041287165.2. NCBI lineage: Bacteria > Bacillati > Actinomycetota > Actinomycetes > Mycobacteriales > Mycobacteriaceae > Mycobacterium > Mycobacterium bulgaricum. The sequence continues at coordinate 509,213 of NZ_JBGGKV020000001.1, forward strand.
ACACGAGCAGCGGCACAGCTCTCCGGTCTCAATGTCGGGCCACTCGGTCAATGCCGTCAACAGCGCTTCTGCCATGCCCGCGGGATCCGCACTGCCGCGTTCGTCGAGCGCCTCCGTTAGGTAGGCAAGGTAACGGGCCCGTGCACCAGTGCGGGCCTGCTCTCTGAGCTCGCGGTCCGCGGCCGCAGTCAGCGGCCCCTCGTCATCGGTCACGAGAAGTCAGGATGACACTCCTGCCGTCTGCATGTCGCAAATTTCTTGCCGGACGGCTGGCGGCCCCGTTGCGAAGGGATGCCGCTCAACGCGTGGCAGGACGGCGGCGAAAAAAGTCCTTGCCAGTTCGCCGGTGGAGTGAGATTCTGTACGGCTTTGCTCCTTTCCATTGACCCCTTTGAAGCGATGACAATCATCACCGAGAATGCAGCCCCTTCTACGCCGGCCCGCGATTCCGGCGCGACGGAACGCAGTGCCCGTCGCGGCGACGACACTGGGCTTCTGGCAACCACGGCCCCGCCGGCGGAGGTGGGTGGCCGGTACCGCACCACCTCCACAGAAGGAACAGACCTGTGACGGTCTCCGGGGAAGATGCCGACATCCCAGAACTGACCGTTGGGGAGAAGATCCGTTTGCGCGCTGCGGAATCCGACATCAACGCCATGAGTGAGGCACTCAACAACGGCACAGCCACCCGCGACGATGTTAACGCCGCCTTCGCGCACCTCAGGGCACTAGACATCGACCCCCACAAGCACCGCAACGCCCTGCACGTCCCAGCAGACGCTGGAGTGCACGCGTCCGCGATCGAGGCCATTCTGTGGCGCATCCCAAACGGATGGGGTCGCCAGTTGAGCGTCGACGTCGGCTGGTACCCCCTGGTGGTCGCCACCGACGCAAAGCTAGCCCGACTCGACACCCGCTATCGGGTACACCAGATCAAGGAGAAGTTCGGCACCCTGCGCTACTACTGTCAGGCCAGCATCGAGGATCCCGATCCTGAGCTTCTCGACGCCATGGACGTCATCACCGACGACGCCGAACGCGCTTCCGCGATCACCTGCGAAAGATGCGGGGAACCCGGCATTCTGCATCGAAGCCGCCTCGCCCGGGTCAAAACTCTCTGCGTCTCTTGCGCCGAGCAACTCGGATTCCACGCGGTATTGAACGATGGCCAGTAAGCACGGCGTGATCCCTGACAAAGCGTGTCGCAGATACGCCCCTGGCGAAGTTCACTGGATTGTTCGACCGGAACAGCTTGCCGTGGCAAAGATCCGGCTGTGTTCTGCCTCCACGCGTCGGTATCGCGCATGTACGAGTAACTGCACGTGCATCGCAGTAGAAGCGGGTCGCGCATTAGTTGATATCGGGAAGCGCGGACTTGTCGGTGGCCGTGAGTAGCGTGTTTCAGCAAGTGATCGCGTGTGCGCTGCCATCACGGCAGTAAAGGAAGGCGAGGACATATGACTGACGAGTTCGGACTGCCTGCTCGGGGAGCAGTGTTCTGGCCGATCGGTACCGGAGACAGCACGACCGTCGTCATCGACGATCAGGTGGTCCTCCAGGTCGACCTGCACGACATGGCCAAGGCCGACGACGACGCCAACCCCGAGGTGGCGGTAGTTGACCGCCTGGTCGAAGCGTTGCCGCGCGTGGACGGTGACCCCTACCTGGCCGTCTTCGCGCTGACCCATGCCGATAAAGACCATTGCTTGGGCTTCGCCGACCTTCTGGCTGAAGTTCAGATCGGAGAGCTTTGGTCGACACCGAGGTTGTGGCGTGAGTTCAACGATCCCGACGCACCCGAGCCGTGCGAAGACGCTGTTGCCTTCCGCGAAGAATCCGAACGACGCATCGAGGCCACTCGTGCCGCTCTGGCCGCTGGAGGCGAGCCAGCCAGCGGCGACCGCATCGTTGTCATCGGCTACGACGACGAGCACAGCGACCACCCGTACGACGATCTGCCCGACAGATACAAGTCGTGGCCAGGACAATCCGTCACCGCTCTCGACGGGCACGACCGCGCCGGGCAGTTTGAAGCGTTCTTCCACGCGCCATTCAGCGACGACTGCGCAGCCCCGCGAAACGAGACGTCCCTGGCCATGCAGATAACGCTCACAGACGAGGCCGGCGTCAACGGCAAGGTCCTGTTGTTCGGTGACCTCGCCCACGACACCATCATGAAGATCTTCAACTACAGCGAGCACAAACACCGCGAGCAGTACCTGGAGTGGGACCTGCTGTTGGCTCCGCACCACTGCTCCAAGAAGGTCATGTACCAGCCCGACGAAAACGGTGTCGACCAACTGCAAATGGACATACTGAACGCTTTCGAGCGAAACGCCCGCCCTGGCGCGGTAGTTGTCAGTAGCAGCGCTGTGTTCCCATCCAGTGACGTGGCCGGCGCCAACCCACCGCACCGTATGGCCGCCGACCGATACGAGGAAATCGCCGACGACCTAATCTGCACCATGGCATGGGGAGACGAGGCCACACCCTCACCGGTGGTCTTCGGCGTCGACGCTGTAGGCGCTGGCGTGCTGCCCGTCGAAACAGTGACTGACAGCGCTTCATTGCGCACCGCGGCAATAGCTGGTGTGGGCGGGCGCTCGCGGCTCGCTGCTGTCACTGAGGCGGCAGCTGCTGTGGCCAAGGCACTACCCGCAAGGTCGGCGGTACAGACGTCAGGCCCCGACGAAGTACGCGCGGCGATCGAGGCGGACCGGGGTGGCGACAAGGCGCCCGATACGCCAGTAGGTTTCGGACGTTGAGCGAACTCGCCATTCGTCAGATTCAGGAGCTGTCGGCAGTCAGCGGAGGCGCGATCCAACTCGTCAGCGTCCGAGACGACGACGACAGGCTCATCCTGGATGTCTCTATCGCGACTAAGGGGATCAGCACTGGTGGCGGCATCAATGTCCGTCGGCGGGAGCGATTCGAGCTCCTTGTCAGCGAGGACTTTCCGTTCACGCCCCCGTCAGTGTGGGTAACCCACCGGCGGTGGGCAGGAACTCCACACGTCCAATGGGGTCGTTACCTGTGCATCTACGCCGCCAGCGCTGTGGAGTGGAACCCAGGTGACGGTATGCGCGGGCTCATCGAACGGCTCCTGACATGGTTGGAGCGCGCTGCGAACGGCACCCTCGATCCCGACGGGCAGCCGTTGCATCCTCCGGTCGTTTACTCCAAAGCCCGCGCGGGCAGCCTCGTCGTACATCCAGATCTCGGCGAGCGTGTGCCATGGAATGACACCGTGACGCCTGGTCACACGAAGCTCGTGTACGGCCTGTGCGACCGGACTGAAACCCGCATCGATGTGCGTGCCTGGATGACGCTGCCGGAGACCATCGACCTCGTCCTCGCGGATGATTTCACGGCGACGGCACCCACCGGCACCCCCTATTTCGTCTCACCCTTGGTGCTCATCAGCGATGAACTCTCGATCGAGTATCCACGCAAAGGCGCGGCACTGGTTACCAGTCTCGATGAGTTCGGTTGTGCACGGGAGGATTTGCTCCGTGCCATCACCATGGCCTGCACCATCAACAACGTGATCGCCGCCTCTGCCGACGTCGACAACACTGCTCCAGTAGTGCTGATGGTGGGGACACCAACGCGGCGCACACAAGGTTCTCGACGCCTAGCTCACTTGGCTGGGTGGAGGTTTGACGACTTCGGCACGGACATCATGCAATTGCTGCGAAGCGTCGACAACCTGCGCTCGGACGATTTGAGTGCGGAATTGCAATCGCGGGCCGACGAGTTGTCCAAGGATGTCCGCACTTTGGCTGATAGCTGGGTCGATGGTGCTGACGTTGCGTGGATGGCGGTACACGAGAATCGCGCAGAAGTCACTAATCGACGTGATGCGGGATCGCCGTCGACTTGGCTGCAAGGCAAGAGGGTGTTGGTACTCGGGTGCGGTGCGCTTGGAGCGCCAATTGCTGAACAATGTGTGCGTGCCGGGGCGAGCACACTGACAGTGGTCGACGACGGTTCGGTCAAGCCTGGGATTCTGGTGCGTCAGCCATACCTGGACAGCGACATCGGGCACAGTAAGGCCGAGCAGCTGGCTGCGCGGCTGTGCGGGATTGATCCCAAGGTGACTGTCGAGGCGTTAAAGTGCGACGCCATCAATCTATTCGTCGGGCAGCAGGTAGAGGTTCCGCAGTACGATCTCGTGGTTGATGCGACTGCCCACGTTGGCGTTCGTGCAGCGATTGAAACCGCGCGTGCCGCCCAACGTGATAACTGGCCGCCAGTCATCACGGGCCTGTTCGGCTACAACGCAATGCGTGCGTTGGGGATCGTTTCGCCCACCGGCACCACCGGCTGCGCCCACGACCTTCTGAGGCGCATCGCGATCGACGTGCACCGAGATGTTAACGGGACGCTTGCCGACATTGCCAACGATTTTTTTCCCGAGCCGCCTCGCACGGACATGTTTTTCCCCGAACCGGGTTGTTCTGCACCGACATTCACCGGTTCAGCAACGCAGACCACAGCCTTGGCCTCGATACTCTTCTGGTCGTCTCTAACCGTGCTCGCGAACCCTGCTGAGGATGGAGCGGCGGCAGTAGCCATTCGGTTGCCCGGCGTTGATGTGGCCAGCACTGGGGCGCATTGGTGGCACTGGCCCAACGACCATTTCACTACCGATGTCTCCAAACGTTACGAGGTGCGGCTATCGGAGCGCGCCATCGCCGAGATGCGGGCAGAAACGCGTCGGGGAAACAGAACTCGCGGGCGCGACGTCGAGACCGGGGGGATGCTCTTGGGCGCGTTCGATGACGCTGTGGGCTGCGTCTACATCGATGGCGCCGCCGGGCCATCGCCAGACAGTGTGCTGTCCGACCGCTACTTTGCGCACGGCACTGCAGGCACTCAAGAGATTGTCGGGCGACTCCGGGATCAGACGATCAACCGCATCGGTTTCGTGGGGATGTGGCACACCCACCCGTACGGCCCTGCCGGCCCTAGCGCTATCGATGAACGCGGGATGGGCTGGATAGTGTCTCCGTCAGGGACCGGACGGAGAGCCTTGATGCTCATCCTGGGCGGTCCAGCAGACACGTGGGATCGGTGGCGAGAGCAGGGACAGCTTCCTGATGTGTATGTGCGTGTCGTAGAGCGAGATGACCCCATCCAACTTCTCGCCGCCGGCGGAAGGCCAATGGACCTGGCTATGGTCGGAACGAGCTTCCCCGGCGGATTCTTTCAGCCCTTGCCGCAGTCTGAGGCCCCATGGTGGCGACGAGCGTTGGGGATTGAGTCGTGAATGGCTCTCCGCGAGTTGGGGTTGCACTGTCGGGCGGCGGATTTCGAGCCACGGCTTTCGGTCTAGGCTGCCTGCGGGCATTGGCCGACCGCGACCTCCTACGGCATGTGCAAGTCATTTCGGGTATCAGCGGAGGCAGCCTACTCGCTGCGATGTGGGCTTACGGCCCCACAGATTTCGCCGAGTTCGAGGCGTCAGTGGTGCGACTATTGCAGTCTGGTCTGCAGGCTGAACTGGTCCGTCGCACGCTCAGTCCGCGCATCGCTGTTCGCAACCTCGCAAGTACAGGCAGCTCCCTTGTCACGTCGAAGTCACGGTCGCACAACCGCACAGATAGCTTGGTCGCAGCGCTCAGCAATCGGCAGTTTGGTCAGCGCCTCATAGGTGAAGTCACTCATCCGGGGCTAGCCACCGTGCTTTCGGCTACCGACATGGCATCTGGCAACGCCATTCGCTTTGGAAGTCATGTCAGTTCATGCTCGCCGTACGGCAAGATCACGACACCGGTGACCGTCGCCGAGGCTGTCGCAGCGTCGGCTGCGTTCCCGGCCTTGCTGCCAGGGCTAACCCGACGGTATGAGTTCCGTGACCGGGGTGGTGAGACCACAACACGCACGGTGGTAATGACCGACGGGGGCGTGTACGACAACCTGGGGCTTTCGCCATTACTTCCTGGCCGCTCCGCAGAGCACACCGGTCACGTCTACGACCTGGATTACCTCTTAGTCGCCGATGCCGGCCGGGGACGGTCCGCGGTGAAGGCAGCTAGGTTCTGGCCCACCAGGATGAAGCAGAGCTTTGAGATCACTCACACGAAGTCGCAGGATGCGGGGCGGGCTCGGCTTCATCTCGCCGGTTCGAGTCAGCAAGTGAAGGGGTTTGTGCACGCTTATCTTGGTATGAGCGACGATCGACTTCCGGTCCCACTCCAGGACCTTGTTCCGCGACAGGCGGTCGAGACATGCCCGACCAACTTTGCCAGGATGGTGACGCGGGATGTGAGGGCGGTCAGCGTCCGTGGTGAACAGCTCACTCGCGTACTTCTCAGTCACTACTGCCCGGGCCTGCGGTAGGGAACGACCGCCGGGTGACTACGTAGGCATGGCTCGGGGTGGGTGCAACTACTGCTGAACTTGATCTCGCCCTCGCCACTCTGGCAGGGGTAGCCCGGAAACGAGCTGACCGGCGTCAATGGCTAGTCCGTCCGCGATGCGAACGATCGTCTCGAGCCTCAGGCTGCGCTGACCACGCTCCACCTTGCCGAACTGTGTCCAATGGATCCCGCAGCGCTGCGCAGCGGCCTCCTGGCTGAGTCCGAGTTCTTGCCTTCGGCTTCGGACCCGTTCACCGAAGGCGGCAGTCGTGGAATTAACAACCGATCGATCCGGAGTGGGCGTTGGCACGCCAGCAACCCCATCGACCTCATGCGGAAAGTACCAGAGTGTTTTGTACGCATGCGTATCGCTCCCATGCGTATCGTACCTATGTTGATTGCCTCCCGTTAAGAGGACGGTGGCCGACGAACGCAGTGATAGATGAGCGAATACTCAGGAGATCGCAACAATGGATGTCGACGACACGTCGGCCGGCTGTCAGGCTTCGGGATCGAACGACACACATCTCTCCCCAGTGCTCAACGTCCCGAGCGATGCAGGCAAGTACCGAGACGCCCTAGTTACAGTGCTCCTCAGGATGCCGACTGGGCCCGACAACGAAATCGCCTGTGGGCCAGGCTGGTACAAACTACTGGCCGAGCTGCACAAGGAACTTTGCAGCATTGACGTCCACTACGTAGTCCACACCGTTCGCCGGTGTGGGACTCGGCTGCATTACGAAGCTGAGAGTCAGTCCGAAGATCCAGCAGTGCAACGGATATTTCATGATGCGGTGGCCCGTGCCCGAGAACGTTCGGCAAACGTTTGTCCGTGGTCGGGTCGTCAATTGATCGGCTAGATAGCTTGGCGCCTGAACCCGAGGTTCGTATGGTGCGGGCTCCCCGCCCTGCCCCGGGCAGCTTGTCGTTGGTGCATGTTAGCTTTTCGAGCAAAGCTCGCAAGGTAATTAACGTCCGCATCCACTGAACGGGGGCAAGGTGAGGTTCGTAGCGTGGAATATAAACCGCGGTGGCGGGCAGCGAATCACTGAAATAGTGGAAGAGATCAAGCTGCTGGATCCGGACTTTGTTGCTTTGAGTGAGGTCACCTACGGAAATCTCGATGGCCTACGAAACTCGCTCACAGCGAGCGGACTCGTGTACACCGAAACAACCTGCGAACAGGGTAATGCCCACAGCGTCCTGGTTGCGTCCAATCGTCCGATTGAAATTGTGCCCAGAACTCTGCCGAATGATCAGGAACGGTGGTTGTCAGTCAGAATCGAGAGCCTCGACTTGAATGTACTTGCTGTCCATATTCCTGATGCAACCACCGGTAAGTTCAAAGATGGATACGGTATTTCTGGAGAACGGCGAAAGCAGAACTTCTGGGACGAAGTGATCCGTTACGCCCAAGCGAATAAGAATGAGAAAACTGTACTACTGGGCGACTTAAATACCGGGCTCAAGGAGGATGCGCAGGGCACCCCGTTCAAGCTCTCGGACAATATTAGGATCTTGCGTCTAGAGAAATATGTAGATACATGGCGTCACCTAAATGCCGGCAGGAAAGAATATACCTATTACTCGCAGCAGAACTCACGAGACTACAACGGATTCCGTCTAGACTATGTTTTTGTTTCGGCACTTTTGCGTGATCAAATCCTAAAAGCTGAGCATGTTCATCATGTCCGTGGTGCGGGTAAACTATCCGATCATTCTATAGTGTTGACTGACTTGGCGATATAGGGTTTGTTTCGTGGGATTCTGGGATTGGCTGCCTTGGTCGTCGCGACCGCAGCAAGACCGTAAGTCGCGGTCGAAGTCGGCGTCCGATAGCGGATCAACGCCGAAAACTTCGAGTGTCCGGCTAGGGCCCTATCCGACTCCTGCGGAAGTGGACGTACCGGGTAGTTGGCCGCGCGAGGTCACTGGCAGTCATCGCCGAGCAAAAGTCGTCCGTCAACAATTGGGCCCTCTGACGGCGATCCTTCAGTTCACAAGGACGCCGCTTTCGCCGTGGGCAATAGGTGTTTACGTCGACGGCGTGCAGGTGGGCTGGCTTCCGGGCGGCGGTGATGAACTTGATCCAGAAGTGGAGTGGCTGAAGCAGCTGGAGGAGGAGTACGTGATTCCCCGGGTCGCAGGGGAATGCGAGAAGAGGGGATCAAGCAAGGTGATCGTCGTCTTCATGCCATCAGACCACGGTTTGCCGGAAGCCGCGCGGGCCATGATCGCAGACCGCCGGCGGCGGCATCCGCTCAATGTCGATGACTAGTCCGCTACGCCGGTGGTTTGGGTGCGGTCCTTCATCTTTGGAGTCAACGCTTTGCTTCCTAGCGGCGACAGTACTGACAGGCGTTCCGTTTCGTTTACGCAACTGCCCAGACGGTCGTGAGCTTCGCTAATTCGGTGCTGACTATCAACAGCAAACCCAGTAGTAGCTAGCAGGGTCGCATGGGCCCTAATCTGGCACCGCGTTGGGTACACCGGGACCGCACACCCCTGAACTACCCAGAGAACCGAGCTATCCGAAGATGCCGGGCGAACCGCCTCGGGTGCAGCCGAGCAAGAAAGTCGCCGCGCATTGGGATGAGCACGGCAATCGCATCGCCGACTGAGGCGGCCAGCTACCCTGCTGTGCATGCCGGTCAACACCATTCGGAAGTTGCTCGCCGCTGTGGCCATCATCGGAATGCTCGCCAGCGGCATCGGCATCGCGTCCTTCATGATCTTCGGAAGCCGTGACCAGCAGCAGGAAGCGTCCTCGCCCCGATACACCCCGCCGACACCGCCACCGCCGTCGGTGCCGACCGCCGAGGAGTTCCAGATCACCGTCAACGTCACCGCTTCGGCATGTGATCCGACCAATACAGTCTGCCTGTACACGTACACGATCAACCCGGAATATGTTGGTCTGCATCCCTTTCCGGAGACGCCGTTCACCGTGGAGTACGAGGTGGTCGGCGGCCTCGCCCCACAGCCCGGCAAGTTCACCGTCACCGGCCAGCAAGCCGAGATTCTGAAAGACGTGACCGTCGAGGTCGCGCCCGGCGCGCGGCTGTCGGCCAACGTCCTCCGGGTTGTCGAGGGTGCCCCGCCACCGCCACCTCCGCCACCCGGCGAGGCGCCGCCCGTCGACGCTCCCCCTGCGCCGTGACCACCCCGCCGCGCAGCCGCTGGCTCCGCAACTTCCATCCCGCCCCGAACGCCCGCGTGCGCCTCGTCTGCCTACCGCATGCCGGAGGTTCGGCGAGTTACTACTTCCCGATGTCGACGGCCCTGGCCCCGGAGTTCGAGGTGTACGGCGTGCAGTACCCGGGCCGCCAGGATCGTTACGCGGAGCCGTTCGTCGACTCCATCGACGCGCTGGCCGACCAGGTGTTCACCGAGCTGGGAACCCTGCCCGACGCACCGACGGCGTTCTTCGGGCACAGCATGGGCGCGGTGCTGGCCTTCGAAGTGGCCCGCCGCTACGAGATACAGGGCGGACGCCAGGTCCTGACGGTGTTCGCGTCCGGTTCACGCGCGCCGAGCCGCTACGGCGACGAACGCGAATTCAAGGACGACGCCGCTCTCGTCGACGTGATGCGCGAACTCGGCGGTACGGACCCGCGAGTGCTCGGCGATCCGGAACTGCTCTCCACGTTCCTACCCGCGTTCCGCAACGACTACCGCGCGCTGCAGGCCTATCACCGCGGCACCGAGGTCGGCATCAGCGCTCCGATCGTCGTGTTGACGGCCCTCGACGACCCGAAGACCAGTGACGCCGCCGCGCGCGCGTGGCACGAGCACACCACCGGCGGCGGTGACGTCCACGTCTTCGCCGGCGGACACTTCTTCCTGGAGAAGCAGCCGCAGAAGATCATCGAGGTCGTCACACGGACGCTGCGCGCGGCGGGTTAGATCCCCAGGAACTCCCGCACCGCCTTCAGTCCGCGGATGTCGATGTCGTTGCAGCGCACGGTCTCCCATCGCTCGCGCGTCATCGAGAAAGACAGCATCGTGTCGTCGGTGTCACGGCGCTTCTCCGTGGTGATGCCATCTTCGGTGTAGGGCAACGACCGGGTGACGCCCAGCGACGCGACGTTGTCGTGCCAGGCGCGGGTGCGCGCGCACCGGCCGTCGAGTCCGGCGAAAACCAGGTGGAGAGCCATCTGGCGCATTTCGCGTCCCAGGCCTCGGCCCTGGAAGCGGCGGCCGAGCCATGACCCGGTGGTCGCCGTGCGGGTGGCGCCGAACTGCTGCGCGTCGACGGCACACACCCCGACGACATCGCCGTGCTCCAGCACCGCCATGTTCAGATGCCAGCTCTCCGTGGTGGTCTCGGCGCGACAGCGCCAGAAGTAGCGCAACGAATTGCGTTGCAGCTCGGGCGGTTCGACGTCCGTCCACGGCTCTGAGAACGGCATGGTGCTGGGATCGTGGATGCCGTGTGCGGCCAACTCGGCAAGCTGGGCGCCGAGGTCGTCGTCGAGGTAGCGCAGCGACAGCCGCGGACCCGAGACCCCGAGCCCGAACAGCGGCCAGATCGCAGTGGACATGTCCTCCATGGCACCGCACCCAGGCCGTCAACTCAACGCATTTTCCTGACGCCGCGTCGCCGGCACTCGGTCAGGTTAGCCAGCGGGTACGACCCCTCGGGGTTGGGGCAGCGGCAGGTCGTTGTAGGTCGCGATGCCCGGCGCCGCCGCCACAACCGCCGCGATGGCGTGGATCGGCGGCATCGCGGTCATGATGTGGCCGAGCACGAAGAAGTCCTCGAGCGTCTTGGCGTTCTCGATCATGTCCTGCGGTGGCAGGAAGCCGACCTGCATGTTGACCGTGGGGCGGCCGTCGATGGTGATCTTCCAGCCGTCGCCGTCGAGCTTCCAGTCCGGCTCCAGGGTCTGGCCCTTCTTCCACCGGACGTTGATGTCGATGACGGTCTTGCCGTTCACGCGGCCTTGCCAGCTGGCGAACACCCCGGCGACATGTCCTGCCTTGATCGTCCACGATGCCATCGGGAGATCCTCAGTGGTCTGGGCGTATTCGGACACACAGGTGATCTCGTCGAGTTCGATGCCGAGGGAATCCGCGACCAGCTGGACAGCTTCGGCGAACACCGCCGTGCCCTTCGCGGCCATCGGTGGCAGCGCGGGGTCGTCGATGGCCATGTCGAAGCCGACGGGCCTCTCGGTCTCGGGGGAGTCGTAGAGGGTGGTGTCGGCGGATTCGGCAATCGTGATCTTGTCGATCCGGTCGCAAGCGGTGCCCGCGACGATGGCGAGCAGTTCGGCGAACCCCGGGCTCACGCCCGAGCCGAACAGTGTCGACCCGCCGCGCCGGCACGCGTCGGCGAGCTTCTCCCGACCGTCGCCGAGATTTCCTCCGGTGATGAACGAGGCGGATGCCACGACGTTCACGCCGGCCTCGAGGATGCGCACCAGTTCGGCGACGTCGATCCACATCGGGTTGTAGACCACGACGTCGGGCTTGAGCGAGAGCAGCGCATCGACGTCGTTGGTAGCGGTGACGCCCAGCGGTTCGATCCCGACGAGCTCGCCGACGTCCTTTCCGACCTTGTCGTCGGACCAGGCGTAGCAGCCCACCAATTCGAGCGTGGGATTGGCCGCTATGGCCGCAACCGAAGACTTGCCGACGTTTCCGGTCGTCCACTGGACGACGCGATAGGACGCATTGTTGGGCACTCGCTCAGCATAGGGTCGCACGCTGTCTAGCTGGGCTACATTGCGTCAATTGCCGCCGGGGGTCAGCAACGCCGTTCCGGTCCTGGTCTGACCCGATCGATCGATCCACACCAGGTCGAGCAGATCGCCGGGGTAATGCCGGTCGAGAACGGACGTCAGCGTGTTGGTCGAATCGAGCGAGGTGCCGTCGAGGGTGACGATGATGTCGCCCGCCATCAGCCCTGCCCGGTCGGCGGGACCGCCGACCATGACCTCCTGGATCAACACACCGGCGGCGTCCCGTGGCGCGGTGCGCACACCCACGCCCAGCAGGGTGGGCGGACCGATGTGGACATTGTCGGATCGGATTCCGGCCTGAATCTGGCCGGCCACCTGCATCGCATCGTTGATCGGTATCGCGAAGCCCTTGCCGCCGGGACCCATCCGGAAGTTCACCGACGCAGCGGTGGTGACGCCGACAACCTGCCCGGTCGAACTGACCACCGGACCGCCGGAGTCGCCTGCGCGAACCGGTGCGGCGAACTCGAACAGGCCCGTCAGCTGGTCGGTCGATCCGGTCAGCGCGTCCTCGGCTTCGACGGTGCGCCCGAACGCGGTGAGGGTGCCGACCTCGCGGGTCAGCGGAGCATCCGAGCCCATGGCATTGCCCAGGGCGACGACAGGTTCGCCCGGCGCCAGAAGATTGGCGTCGCCGATCGGCGCGGTCGGCAAACCGGCGGCGCCGAGTAGCTGGATGACCGCGACGTCACGTCCGCGGTCGTAGCCGACGAGCTGCGCCGGATATTGGCGGCCACCGACCGTCGCGGTGATGCGATCGGCACCCTGAACGACGTGGAAATTCGTCAGGACCTGACCGCCGGGACTGATGACGAAGCCTGTGCCGAGGCCGATGACGCCCTGGTAGTCGACGGTGGTGTCGATGCGAGCGACAGAGGGATCCACTTGTGTCGACGCGTCGGCAGGATCACCCGGGGCGGCCGCTGCCGGGGCCACGGGAGCTAGGAGCGCGAGGATCGCAGCGAGTGCCAGCAGCAGCGTCCGTTGTCGGCGAATGAGGCCCATACCCATCAATAGTGTCTGCGACGTCGGCTGCTGTCGATGTGACGAGGTCGCGTCAGTCCTCGACGGCAACGCCGCCGCGGGTCCGCTTACGCCGTCCGAGAACCGATCCCTTACCGGTCGGGCGCCGGTTCTGCAGTTTGCCGTCGGCGGCAGGCTCGGCGTCTTCGATCGGAGGCGCTTCGACGGCCTCGGTGTCGTTCTCGTCACCCTGGGCCTTTACCCCGTCGTCGGCGCCGGAATCTGCGTCGACGTCATCGGCGTCCACGGTCTCGTCGCCAGCGACCTCGTCAGTCTCTTCCGCCTCCTCAGCCCCACCGGCACCGTCTTTGCGGCCCCGCCGGCCGGCCCGCTCCTTGACCTTGAGCGGTTTCGGAGGTGGCGGCTGCATCTCGGCGACGAACGCGAGGTAGAAGGCGAACACGCCGAGCAGTCCGGCGGCGGCAGAGGCTCCGTAGACGCCGAACAACCACTGTCCGGCCGAATCCAGCGACAGCCAGATCTCGCTGATGGCCGCGCCGATGATGAGCACGCCGGCCAGGACGTGCAGCGAGATGGAGGCGGTGCGCAGGTTCAGTGCCAGCTGCGGAGTGCCGAACTCGGGCCTGCGGGTGCGCAGCAGCGTGAACACCACAGGAAGCGCGGCGAGCCCGATCAGCGCGCCGGCCACGATGCGCAACGCGGTGCCGAGCGTGTGGGAGGTGTCGCCGAGCAACTCCAGCGTGCGGGGGAGGACGAAGAGGAAGTACAGGACCCCGGCGGCGATGGAGAACGACGCGTGCCAGATCACCGCAGCGGTGCGGCCCATAATCCTCCTCGATCGTGTAGCCCGCCCTGTGTCGAATCCCGGGGCGCGACCGTGCGGGTCGTCAGCCGGTCGCACCCCGGGCGAGCGCGGAGGATAGGGGATTTGAACCCCTGAGGGCTGTTAACCCAACCCGCGTTCCAGGCGAGCGCCATAGGCCACTAGGCGAATCCTCCGCCGGTCATGGTAGCCGACCGCCCTGGTGGTCCCCCAAATCTGCCGTTGAGCTCCTCGCTGGCGGGAGATGAGCGTCGGCGTATTACACTCGCCGTGGACCCCGCGCGGCGTCTATCCTGTGAACTCCCCCAGGGCCGGAAGGCAGCAAGGGTCAACGGGCTCTGGCGGGTGCGCGGGGTCCCCTTATGCCCCCCTTCGTTCCTTCGACGGTGAAAGGCGAGCGGTGTCGTTTCATTCGCTGGGCCGCGACGACCTGCGCGCACAGCATGACCTGCAGCAGCGCAACTACGCCGAACTGCAGGCCAAGAACCTCCGCCTCGACCTGACCCGCGGTAAGCCGTGCGCCGAACAGCTCGACCTGTCCAATGGACTGCTCGCACTACCCGGTGACGGCCCCGGCGCTTTCAAAGACGCCGACGGCACCGATACACGCAACTACGGCGGGCTGCACGGCCTGCCCGAACTGAGGGCGATCTTCAGCGAGCTCCTCGGCATCCCGGTGCCCAATCTCATCGCGGGCAACAACGCCAGCCTCGAGTTCATGCACGACGCGATCGTCTACTCGCTGCTGCACGGCGGGGTGGATTCGCCGCGGCCGTGGATCGAGGATCTTCGCGACGGGACCGGGGTGAAGTTCCTCTGCCCGTCTCCCGGATACGACCGCCACTTCGCGATCACCGAGAGCCTCGGCATCGAGATGATCCCGGTGCCGCTGCTCGATGACGGCCCCGACATGGACCTCATCGAGGAACTGGTGGCCGCGGACCCGGCGATCAAGGGCATCTGGTGCGTGCCGGTGTACGCCAACCCGACGGGCACCACATATTCCTGGGAGACGGTCCGGCGTCTGGTTCAGATGGAAACCGCCGCAACCGATTTCCGGATCATGTGGGACAACGCGTACGCCGTCCACACGCTCACCCACGACTTCGTCAGGCAGGTCGACATCCTCGGCCTCGCCTCGGCGGCCAACCATGCCAACCGGCCGTTGATCTTCGCGTCGACGTCGAAGATCACGTTCGCCGGTGCCGGCGTCAGCTTCCTCGGCGGTTCGCTGGGCAACATCGCGTGGTACCTGCAGCACGCGGGGAAGCGGTCGATCGGCCCCGACAAGGTCAATCAGCTCCGTCACGTGCGGTTCTTCGGCGACGCCGACGGTGTGCGACTGCACATGCAGCGCCACCAGGAACTGCTGGCCCCGAAGTTCGCACTCGTGCTGGAGATCCTCGAAGACCGGCTCGGCGAGTCGAAGATCGCGTCGTGGACCGAACCGAAGGGCGGCTATTTCATCAGCCTCGACGTGCTGCCCGGCACGGCCAAGCGCACGGTGTCGCTGGCCAAGGAGGCAGGCATCGCGGTGACCGAGGCGGGTGCGTCGTTCCCGTACCGAAAAGACCCGGAGGACAAGAACATCCGCATCGCGCCGACGTTCCCCGCGACGTCGGATCTGCGTGCGGCCATCGACGGTCTCTCGACGTGTGCGCTGCTGTCGGCCGCCGAGCACCTGCTGGGCCTACCTCCCGAGAAGTAGTCGGACACTCTGGGTAGCCTGCTTCCGTGGCTCTCTACCGCAAGTACCGACCGGCGAGCTTCGCAGAGGTCGTCGGCCAGGAACACGTCACCGAGCCGCTGTCGACAGCGCTGAACTCCGGCCGCATCAACCACGCCTATCTGTTCTCGGGCCCGCGCGGTTGCGGCAAGACGTCGTCGGCGCGCATTCTCGCGCGCTCGCTGAACTGTGCCGAGGGGCCCACCGCCACGCCCTGCGGGGTGTGCGACTCGTGTGTCGCGCTCGCCCCCAACGGCCCGGGCAACGTCGATGTCGTCGAACTCGACGCCGCGAGCCACGGCGGTGTGGACGACACCCGCGAACTCCGTGACCGCGCGTTCTACGCGCCCGCACAGTCGCGCTACCGCATCTTCATCGTCGACGAAGCGCACATGGTCACCACCGCCGGCTTCAATGCGCTCCTCAAGATCGTCGAGGAACCGCCGGACCATCTGATATTCGTGTTCGCCACCACCGAACCGGAGAAGGTGCTGCCGACCATCCGGTCGCGTACGCACCATTATCCGTTCCGGCTGCTGGCGCCGCGGACCATGCGGACGCTGATCGAGAAGATCGTCGCGTCCGAGAGCGTCGACGTGGACGACGCCGTGTATCCCCTCGTCATCCGTGCCGGCGGCGGTTCGCCGCGTGACACGCTCAGCGTTCTGGACCAGCTGCTCGCCGGCGCCGACGGCAACCACGTCGCCTACCAGCGTGCGCTGTCACTACTGGGTGCCACCGACGTCGCACTGATCGACGACGCCATCGACGCGCTGGCCGCGGGCGACTCGGCGGCACTGTTCGGTGCGGTCGAAGGCGTCATCGACGCCGGGCACGACCCGCGCCGGTTCGCCACCGATCTGCTGGAGCGTTTTCGGGACCTCATCGTGCTGCAGGCCGTACCCGACGCCGCCGCCCGTGGTGTGGTGGACGGCCCCGAGGACATCCTGGAGCGCATGCGCGAACAGGCCGAACGGCTGGGCACCGCGACGCTGACGCGCTACGCCGAGGTGGTGCACGCCGGCCTCGGCGAGATGCGCGGAGCGACGGCGCCGCGGCTTCTCCTCGAAGTGGTCTGCGCCAGGCTGCTGCTGCCCTCGGCAAGTGACACCGAGGCCGCGCTGCTGCAGCGCGTCGAGCGCATCGAAACCCGGCTCGACCTGTCGATCCCTGCCAGCGACGAGATCGCCCCCAGTGTCTCCGTCGCGCCGCGAAAGCAGTTCGTGCGCAAGAGCGAGGCCCCGCCGGCCCCGCCTGAGCCGGCTCCGCCGGCGCCTGCCCCGGCACCCCCGGCCCCCAGAGCCGCGGAGCCGCCGCCCCAACCGGTCGAGCCGGCACCCAAAGCAGTTGAGCCGCAATCGGTTCCGAACCCACCGCCTCCGCTGCGGCAACCTTCTGCCCCCGCCGTGGAAGCTCCTCCCGCAACCCCTGCCGCCGCCGTCGCTGCGGGCCAGCCGAATGCGGCCGCGGTGCGCACCATGTGGACGACGGTGCGCGAAAAGGTTCGGGAACGAAGCCGCACCACCGAAGTGATGCTCGCGGGCGCCATCGTGCGCGCCGTCGAGGGGGACACTCTCGTGCTGAGCCACGAATCGGCACCGCTGGCCAAGCGGCTCGTCGAGCAGCGCAACGCCGACGTCATCCGCGAAGCGCTCAAAGATGCGCTCGGGGTGGACTGGAAGATCCGGTGCGACGCCGGCGGTGAGTCACCGGCGGCACCCGTCGCGGCCGCGCCGCCGGCGCCACCACCCCAGCGGGCCGCACCGCAACGTCCCCGCGTCGAGCGTGTCCCCCCGCCGGAGACCCCGCCGCCGCCGCCCGAGGACGACGAAGAAGACATGCTGGCCGAAGCGAGCATTGCCGACCCCGCCGCCCCGCGCCGGGACCCGGAAGAGGTGGCGCTGGAGTTGCTGCAGAACGAGCTGGGCGCGCGCCGCATCGACGGCTGACCAAAACAGGTATCCGACTACGCAGGCACACGCCGCGTCGGGCAGCCATGATCAAGTCATGGTGCTCCCTGATATCGCCCGCAAGGTGCTGGCGGCGATCCGGATCCTCAACGGGGCCGCGGGCCTGCTGATCCCGGAGAAACTCCTCGGCCGGCTCGGCGTCGACACCGCGACGGATCGCTCGGGAACCTACCCGTTCCGCATGTTCGGCGTCCGCACCGTGCTCATCGGCCTGGACCTGCTCCTGCTGACCGGCGACGAGCTGCGCCGGGCGGAGAAGCTCGCGGTGCTCATCCATGCCGCCGACACCGCCTCGGCGGCCGTCACCACCGTCCGGAACGACCTGCCGCGCAAGCAGGGACTCACCGCTGTCGGCATCTCGGCCGTCAACACGGGCCTGGCCGTCATCGCCTGGAGAGGGGGCCGACGTGTCGAAGCGGGGCGCACAGCTGTTCATTGAGCTGGCCGAGTTCCTCGATCGCCGGTGGGGGTGGGACCGCCTGCCACCGACGCTGGGCCTGCTGTCGCTCGTCGGCATCCGCAACCGTCTGCGCCAGGACAACCTGTACGACACCTACGACGGCGCGCCTCCCGCCGCGCCTCCGCGCGAGCCCGACGAGTATCTGACGGTGCGGACCGTCGACGGCTCGTACAACGACCTGTCGGTGCCGTCGATGGGCATGGCGGGCACCCGCTTCGGGCGTAACCTGCGGCCCGGATCGGCCCCGGCCGAGCAACCGCCCGAGCTGTTGGAGCCCAACCCGCTGACGATCAGCACCGAACTGCTCCGACGCGAGACCTTCACAGGCGCCGGGCAGGTGAACGTGCTCGCTGCGGCGTGGCTGCAGTTCGAGGTGCACGACTGGTTCAGCCACGGCACCACCACCGATCGGATGATCGAGGTTCCCCGGCCCGCCGGATACGAGTGGCCCACCGATCCGGTTGCAGTCCCGGCGACACCCGACGACCCGACCGCGCCGGACGACTCCGCATCCAGGACCTACCTCAACGTCGACAGCCACTGGTGGGACGGCTCGCAGATCTACGGCAGCACCGTGGCCGCGCAGCAGGCGGTGCGCAGCGGCCGGAGCGGCAAGGTGACCGTCGACGACGAGCCCTTCCTCACCAACGACGGGTGGTGGCTGGGTCTGGAACTGCTCACCACGCTGTTCATGAACGAGCACAACGCAATCTGTGACCGGCTGGCCTCGGCGTACCCGCGGTGGTCGGACGATCTGCTCTTCGAGAAGGCCCGCCTTGTCACCACCGCGCTGATCACCAAGATCCACACCCTGGAATGGACACCGGCGCTGCTCGGACATCCCGCGTTGGAGCAGGGCATGCGGGGGAACTGGTTCGGTGCCGCCGGTGAGCGGGTGAAAAGACTTGCGGGACGGCTGAGTTCGAGTGACTTCGTCAGCGGGATCCCGGGGTCTGCGACCGATCACCATGCCGCGCCCTATTCGGTCACCGAGGAATTCGTGACCGTGTACCGCATGCACCCGTTGCTACCCGACGATTTCGGGTTCGTCACGCTCGACGGCGCACCGTCACTGTCGTGTTCGTTCGACGACATCCGCAGCACCCGGTCGCGCAGCGCCCTGGAGAAGGTCGGTCACGGCAACGCAATGTACACCTTCGGTGTCGGCGAGGCGGGAGCACTTGCCCTGCACAACAGCCCGCGGTTCATGGAGCGCTTCGACCGCACGGACTCACTCGTCATCGACCTCAACGCGGTCGACGTGCTGCGGTCCCGGGAGCGGGGAGTGCCCCGGTACAACGACTTTCGGGAGAGCTTGCGGCTGCCGCGGGTCCGCAGCTTCGACGAGATCAGCCGCGGAAGCTTCGAGACGGCGGAGAAGCTGCGCCACATCTACGACGGTGACATCGACAGGGTCGACACCGTCGTCGGCATGTACGGGGAGCGACTTCCCCGCGGATTCGCGTTCGGAGAGACGGCATTTCGCATCTTCGTGCTGATGGCGACCCGGAGGCTCAAGAGCGACCGGTTCTACAGCGTCGACTTCACCCCGCGGATCTACACCCCCGAAGGCATGGCCTGGATCGACGACAACGACATGACATCGGTGCTGACCCGCCACCTTCCCGAGCTGGCGCCCGCACTACGCGGACAAGGCAACGTCTTCCTGCGCTGGAAACCGCTGCGCTAGAACGTCACGCGTTCCACCACGGTCGCAGCGGAAGCCCGCCGTCACCGCCTCGCTCGTCCAGCTTCACGGCAAGCACCTGATGCAGCTGGATGGCGTTCTGCTCGAAGCCGACTCGCGACCCGGCCATGTAGAGACCCCAGACCTTCGCGGTGGCCAGGCCCACTTCGGCGACGGCCTCGTCCCAGTGCTCGACAAGGTTGCGGCACCAGTCGCGCAGCGTCATCGCGTAGTGGTGGCGCAAATTCTCCTCGTGCACGACCTCCAAGCCGATGTCCTGGATCTCGGTGATGATCCGCCCCGACCCGGTGAGCTCCCCGTCAGGGAACACGTAGCGATCGATGAACCCGCCCGCCGCGGGCCCCGTCTTGTTGTCGTGACGGGTGATGCTGTGGTTGAGGACCAGTCCGCCGGTGCGCAGCTTCGACTTGATGAACCGGAAGTACGACGGATAGTTGGCCACGCCGATGTGTTCGGTGAGACCGATGGAAGAGACTGCGTCGAACTGCGATTCGCGCACGTCGCGATAGTCGCTGTGGCGCACTTCGGCCAGATCGGCGAGACCTTCCCGCACGATGGCGGCCTGTGCCCACTCGGCCTGCTCTTTCGACAGCGTCACCCCGATGGCCTTGACACCGTGCCGGGCGGCGTAGCGCACCATTCCGCCCCAGCCGCAACCGATGTCGAGCAGTCGGTCGCCGGGCGCAAGGCGCAGCTTCTCGAACACCAAGCGGTACTTGTTGTCCTGCGCCTCCTCCAGGGTGGCGTCCGGGTGCGGATAACACGCGCACGTATAGGTCATCGACGGTCCGAGCACCCACTCGTAGAACGCATTCGACACGTCGTAGTGGTGGTGGATGGCGTCGGCGTCGCGGGTCTTGCTGTGCCGCAGGCCTTCCGCGATGCGCCGCCACCGTGGTAGGGCCTCCTGGGGAGGAGGCGCGATCGGCACCAGGTGCTCGATGCCGATCGAGCGCACGATGTTGGCCAGCACGCGCGCCGGTGGCCGTTTGAAGTTCAGCTTCTCGACGAGCGCGGTGAGCAGCGGGTACGGGTCGCCCGGGTGCACACCGAACATCTCCAGATCGCCCGACACGTAGGCCCGGGCGAGGCCCAGATCACCGGGAGCCGTGGCCAGATACGTCGTCCCGCGGGGCGTCAGCAGGTCCAGCCCGAGCGTCGCATCGTCGGGACCCGTGCTGCTCCCGTCGTACGCCGTGAACCTCAGCGGCATTCGGCCTCTGGCAAAGATCTCCAGCACCTCGGCCAGAGTCAGCCTGCGGTCGGGATCCTGTGACGGACCGCCCGTACGCTCCCGAAAAGTGGTCACTGCCGTCGCACCGCCTTCGCGTAGAGGTCGAGGAAACGCGAGTCTGGGTCATACGTCTTCTTCACGGTCTTGTAGATCTCCCCTCCGTAAAGAGCATCAAACTCCTCAGGGGAGTAAAACGCATCGGAGTACAGAGATTTGTGCCCGTCGAGTTCGCTGATCCTGCGTTCGATCAACTTGTTGGTGTGCCCCTCCTCGGGTCCGACGGGCACCGAGGACCAGAAGCCGATGTTGACGTAGGTGTGGTGTGGCCGGATGGGGTAGAGCGACCAGCTGCGCTCGTCGCGGAGACGCAACGGGCACAGCCAGATCGGTTCGATCGGCACGGTGTCGAGGAACCAGTGCAGGAAGTCGGCCGTCCGTTCGACAGGCACTTCGACGTCCTGGACGACACGTTCGCGGATCGGGCGGCCGTGTCGTTTCTCGATGCGATCGGCGATGGCGAACCGCTGGTCGTACCCGATGAGCTTCCAGTAGAAGCTGCTTCGCCGGTACCGCCTGGGCCACCAGCGCCGGATGCGGGGGTTCTGCGCCCCGAATGCCCTTGAGCACCAGAACCAGTCGGTGTCCCACCGCCACAGATAGTCGTGGATGGTGAGCCGGTCGTGCTTTTCCCCGTCATCGTGCTGAATGGAGCGATAGTAGATCTCGCTGCCTGTGTAGTCGCTGACAGGTCCGGGTGTGCCGGTTTGGATTCCGACGCAGAGGTAACTCTCGTCGGCGCTGAACACCACCCCGTCGAGGTAGTCGACGCGGTCGCCGTACAGCCCGCCCGTCTCGACGATCCGGTCCATGGCATCGATCAGCTCAGACAGCGAGTGGAAGCGGAGGTGGCGTAGCGACACGAACGGCTTGACCGGTTCCAGCTCGATCTTCAGGCGTACCGAATAGCCGAGCGTGCCATAGGAATTCGGGAACGCCCGGTAGAGGTCGGCGTTCTCGCCCGGCGTTGCCCGCACGATATCGCCGGTACCGGTCAGGATGTCCATCTCCAGCACTGACTCGTGCGGAAGTCCGTTTCGGAACGAGGCCGACTCGATACCGAGACCGGTCACCGCGCCACCGAGGGTGATGGTCTTGAGCTGTGGGACCACCAGCGGTGAAAGTCCGTAGGGCAGCGTCGCTGCGACCAGATCCTCGTATGTGCACATGCCCGCGACCTCGGCGGTGCGCGCCACCGGGTCGACGGCGATGACGCCCGTCAGCCCCGAGGTGTCGAGGCCCCTGGCCGTCGGTGCGGCGCGGGCGCGGAACAGATTGGACGTGGGTTTGGCGAGGCGGACGGTCGCGCCGGGGGGGATCGCGCGATAACTTGCCAACAACCGCTGCACACCGTCGGCGTGAGCGGCCCGTGCGTCGGTCGGGACAACAGACACACATATACGCTAGTCCGCGGTAGCAGTGGATGCGACCGCAGCACCTCTGCTCTGAGCTTCTGCGCCCCCACTTGAACAAGGAGTTTGCACTGATGGGACAGGTCAGCGCGTCCAGCACGGTTCTGATCGACGCCGATCCGGCGACGGTGCTGGCAGCCGTCGCCGACTACGAGGCCATGCGTCCGAAGATCCTCTCCGAGCACTACAGCGGCTACCGCGTGCTCGAGGGCGGTCAGGGCGCAGGCACGGTCGCGGAGTGGAAGCTGCAGGCCACCAAATCGCGGTCCCGCAATGTCAAGGCCGACGTCGACGTCGCAGGTCGCACCGTCATCGAGAAGGACGCGAATTCGACGATGGTGACTAACTGGACCGTCGCCCCGGCAGGGCCGGGTTCGTCGGTGACGGTGAAGACGTCATGGCAGGGTGCGGGCGGCATCGGCGGATTCTTCGAGAAGACGTTCGCGCCGATCGGGCTGCGCAAGATCCAGGCCGAGGTGCTCGGCAACCTCAAGCGCGAGGTCGAAGGCACCCTCGGCGTCGAGAACACCTAGCCCTGCTGCAGGAACGCGACGATGCCGCGCACGACGGCGTCGGCGTATTTCTGGCGGCCCTCGGGGCTCTTCATCAGCGCCGAGTCGACGGGGCTTTTCATGTTGCCCAACTCGACGAGGATCGACGGGTACTGCGCGAGGTTCAGCCCGGCGATGTCCTGCCGCGGATTGAGCCCGGAGGTGCCGATGTAGGTCGCAGGCGGAATGCCGGACCCGGCCAACTGGTCCCGCATGATCTTGGCGAACTGCACGGACGGTCCGGCCTGCGCGTTGTTGAGCGGGGGCGACGAATACAGCACGTGGAAACCGCGGCCGGTGGGTGGGCCGCCGTCGGCGTGGATCGAGACGACGGCATTCGGCCTGATCGAGTTGGCCATCGCGGCGCGCTCGTCGACACACGGACCGGGTCCGGTGTCGTCGCCGCGTGACAGCGCGGTGCGCACCCCGAGCGCCGTCAGCGCCTGCCGGATGCGCAGCGTGGTGTCCCAGGTGAAGGTGTGCTCGGTGAGGCCGTCCTCGGTGGAGGTGCCGCTGGCCTGGCAGTCCTTGGTGCCCCCGCGGCCGGTCGGCACTTGGCGGCTCAGCCCTTCCATCGAGCCCTGGTGGCCCGGGTCGAGGAACACGATCTTGCCTGCGATGGCGGCCGGGGCGGCCTGCGCGGGGAAGGCAGGGGTCGCGGCGACGAGCACTGCGGCCACCGCAGCGGCCCCGACACGCAGGCAGGCTGGCATGGGCACGGCGCCACGGTAGCCCGGGCGCCGACTACGCTGAAAGTCCCAAGTGCCCTTGAAGGGCGAGCGCAACCAAGTCGATACCGCACCGCAATCAATATGTAGAGGATCCGTCATGCAACCGGATGGCCAGCCCGACATGTCAGCCCTGCTCGCGCAGGCACAGCAGGTGCAGCAGCAGCTGATGGAGGCCCAGGAAGCGCTCGCCAACGCCGAACTGCACGGCCAGGCCGGCGGAGGACTCGTCCAGGTGACGATGAAGGGCAGCGGCGAGGTGGTCGGCGTCTCGATCGACCCGAAAGTGATTGATCCAGGGGACCCGGAAACGTTGCAGGACCTCATCGTCGGCGCGATCGCCGACGCCGCCAAGCAGGTGACGATCCTCGCCCACGAGAAGCTGGGACCGCTGGCGGGCGGTATGGGCGGCCTGGGCCTGCCGGGGATGTGACTTTTTGTTCGAGGGACCCGTCCAGGATCTGATCGACGAGCTCGGCAAGCTGCCGGGTATCGGGCCCAAGAGCGCCCAGCGGATCGCGTTCCATCTGCTTTCGGTCGAGCCGCCGGACATCGACCGGCTCACCGCTGTGCTGAACCGGGTGCGTGACGGCGTCACGTTCTGCGCCGTGTGCGGCAATGTCAGCGACGCCGAGCGCTGCCGGATCTGCAGCGACCCGCGCCGTGACGCATCCCTGATCTGCGTCGTCGAGGAACCCAAGGATGTGCAGGCCGTCGAGCGGACCCGCGAGTTCCGTGGGCGCTACCACGTGCTCGGCGGGGCGCTGGATCCGCTGTCCGGCGTCGGACCCGATCAGCTGCGAATTCGTGAGCTGCTCAACAGGATCGGGGAACGCGTCGACGGTGTCGACGTCGCCGAGATCATCATCGCGACCGACCCGAACACCGAGGGCGAGGCGACCGCGACCTACCTGGTGCGGATGCTCCGCGACATCCCGGGGCTGACCGTGACGCGCATTGCGTCTGGGCTTCCGATGGGCGGGGATCTGGAGTTCGCCGACGAGCTGACGCTGGGGCGCGCGCTGGCCGGCCGTCGCGCAATGGCCTGAGTTTCACGCCCGAATTCACTTTTTGCAGCGATCTACTCGTAAAACGTCTGCAAAAGGTGGATTTCAACGCTTGTCGGTGGGCGTTGGCACGATGACGCCATGGCCAAGGTGATTCTCGGCGGGGAGGCCGTCAGGGCAGGTGTCGCGACACGACACGAGTTGGCACGCGATTGCACGAAGCTCTACCGTGGCGTCTTCATCCGCAGGGGCGTCGAGATCACGTTGCGCGACCGCGCGATCGGGGCGTGGCTGGCCACCGGGCGCAAGGGTGTGGTCGCCGGGTCGGCGGCCGCGGCCCTTCACGGAGCGCCGTGGGTGGATCCGACTACTCCGATAGAGATCACCGGAGTGAAAGGTCGGCCTCAGGAGGGCCTCGTTCTGCGAACGGAACGTGTGGCGTCCGACGAGGCCACCCGCCGGTCGGGACTTCCGGTGACGACTCGTGAACGGACCGCTTTCGACCTGGGGCGCCACCTCGACAGGTTCGGTGCGCTGGCGCGCCTGGACGCGTTGATGTGAAATCAGCACTACGACATCGCCGAAGTGCTCCATCTCGCCGATCGGCACCGGCACGCCCGTGGTGTCATACAACTGCGCGAGTTGCTTCCGCTCGTCGACGGGGGAGCGGCGTCACCGCGCGAGAGCATGCTGCGACTGTGGTTGCTGGACTGCGGCTTTCCCCGCCCGCAGACGCAGATTCCCGTGTTCGACGGAACCCGCCCCATCGCATTCCTCGACATGGGCTGGCCCGGATACAAGGTCGCCGTCGAGTACGACGGCGACCATCACCGCAAGGACCGGCAGCAGTACGTCAAGGACATCGCACGGCTGCGGATGCTGGAACAGCGAGGCTGGATCGTCATCCGCGTCATCGCCGAAGACCGCCCGGGGGACTGGTTGGCACGAACGGAAAAAGCACTGGCCCGCCGCGGATGCTTCCTTGAGCTCAGCGAGGTCCAGCGGTTCGCGCGGACACGCGCGGCGTGAGTACTGCGGGCAACCGCCGGTAACCGTTCAGGTTCACCAGGCCGCGCGGCTCTGCCGGTGCCCGCAGGTGCAGATCGGGGTATCGGGTGAACAACTCGCGCAACGCCGTCGTGCCCTCGATGCGAGCCAGTGCCGCGCCCAGGCAGACGTGGATACCGGTGGCGAACGCGAGGTGGTCACGTGCGTTCGGCCGGGTGACGTCGAAGACGTCGGGACGTTCGAACACCTGCGGGTCGCGGTTGGCGCCACCCAACAGCAACACGACCACCGCCCCCTTCGGGATCGTCGACCCGGCGATCTCTTTGTCGCAGTGCGCAGTTCGCGCCGTCATCTGCACCGGGCTGTCGTATCGCAGGATCTCTTCCACCGCTGACGGCCACAGCCCGGGGTCGTCGCGGAGCAACGCCAGCTGGTCGGGATGGCCGAGCAGCGCGGCGATGCCGTTGCCGATCAGGTTCACCGTCGTCTCGATTCCGGCGCCGATCAGCAGCGCCGCGTTGGACGTCAGTTCCCGCCCTGACAGGCTGCCGTCGAGCGCCAGCTTGCTGAACGGTGTCCCGTCGCCGCCGTCTGCGCGCAGCCTGCCGAAGTGCTCGCCGAGATAGCTGTCGACGTCGCGGAGGTCATCGATCGCGGCACGGAACGGTCGCCACGCGATACCGATGTCCAGCAGGGCTGCGACGGTGTTGCCCCACCCCAGTATTCGCGTGCGCTCCGATGCCGGCACGCCGAGCACCTCAGAGATCACCGCCGCGGGCAGCAGCGCCGCATAGTCGGAGATCAGGTCGACCTCGGGTCGGCGGTCCAGGTCGTCGAGCAACTCCGCGGTCAGGTCGCCGATCCGGGTGTCCAGCGCCGCAATCGACTTGGGCGCGAAGCTGCGCGCCACCAACCGCCGGAACTCGGTGTGTTGCGGAGGATCGGTCATCAGCATCGCCGGCGGCTCCACCGGGTTGGGCAGCGCCGGGTCCACCCGGCGGACCAGCCCGAGCAGCGCGTCGGGCAGCCCCGTCTCGTTGGGGTCGGCCACGCCGAAGTCGTTGTCGCGCAGCACTGTCCGGCAGACCTCGTAATCCGCGCTCACCCAGACCACGGGGGTACGTAGCAGCGGTCCGGCGGCGCGGATCTCCTCGATGAGGGCCTCGCGGTCACCTCTGCCGAGGATCAGACGGGCCAGTGGCTCGCCGCGTCGGGCTCGTATCGACAGGAACGTCCGCGGTATGCCGTGTACCGACGCCCAACGCAGCCAGACGCCTGCTCGAGAGGTGGTAGCCATGCCTCGACGCTATGAGGGCCGGCCCCCCAGGTCGTCGTGCCGCGGTTCGATCTCGGTCTCCTACCGTGGTAGGAGACCGATCCCCTACCCGAGACTGATGCCAAAGCAGCCGTTGCACCCATAAGCTGGCGTGATGCTGGCTGCGGTCAAGCGCCATTTCCGGCGATACCTGCGCCGTAAAGGCGAGATGATGCCGGGCGGGTTCTCCTGGCCGATTGTCGTGAGCATCGACATCACGTTGCTTGTCGTGTCGGCGGTGGCCCTGCTGCAGCGGCCCGAGTCGCAGTGGTGGATCGCCGTCATCGGCCTCGTCGTCGCCTACTCGCCCTACATCGTCTTCTTCGGCATCGAGATGACCGTGGCCCCCGCGCTCGAGGCGCTGGCCCTGGGCCTTGCCTGGATGCTGGCCATCTCGATCTGGATATTCGGTATGTCGGCGCCGATCGAGGGCGACTTCGCCCCGGTGCTGCTCGGGCTCGTCACCGGGGTCATCGGCTCCATGACCTCGATCCGCGGCGGCATGCTGGCCGCCGGGACGGCCGCGGCGATCCTCGGAGCCGCGGTCTCCATGGGCCGCGTCGACACGCCCTGGCTGTATCTGAGTTTCATCGGGATCGGTTGGCTGGTCGGCTATCTGATGCGCATTCAGCAGCAACTCCTGATGGAGCAGCGGGACGCGCAGCAGAAGCTCGCCGAGCATGCCGCAGCCGACGAGCGCCGCCGCATCGCCCGCGAGGTCCACGATGTCATCGCGCACTCGCTCTCGGTCACCCTGCTGCACGTCACCGGTGCCCGCCGCGGACTGCAGCAGGATCGCGATGTCGACGAGGCGGTCGAAGCCCTCGAGCAGGCCGAACGGCTGGGTCGCCAGGCCATGGCCGACATCCGGCGGACCGTCGGACTGCTCGACGAGGCGGTCGGCAAGGTGGCCCCCGAACCGGGTGTCGGTGACATCCCCACGCTTGTGGACGATTTCGTCCGGGCAGGTCTGACGGTGAGGTTCCACGCCAGTGGCCCGCAGGACCGGCTGTCGGCGGCGGCCGGCCTCGCGCTCTATCGGATCGCGCAGGAGTCGCTCGCCAACATCGCCAAGCACGCGCCGGATGCGGAGTCGACGATGACGCTCACGGTGTCGCAGGGCTCGGCGGTGCTGACGGTCACGAACAGACTTCCGGTGCCTGTCGCCGCGCGTCGCGTGGACGGCCGGGGCATGCGAGGCATGCGCCAGCGTGTCGAGCTGCTGGACGGCACCATCACAGCGGGTCCCCATGACGACGGTTGGGTGGTGCGGGCGACCATCCCGCTCGACGACGATCCCTGCCGGCTCCGGAGCTGGGGCGCATGGCCGACGGCCTGATCACCACCCTTCTGGTCGACGACCAGGAACTGGTCCGCTCGGGACTGCGCAGGATCCTGCGTCGCAAGGACGGCATCGCCGTGGTCGGGGAGTGCGCCGACGGCGACGAGGTGGCCGCGGCGGTCGCCGAGCATTCTCCCGACGTCGTGGTGATGGACCTCCGGATGAAGCGCGTCAACGGGATCGAGGCCACGCGTCAGCTCGCCGAAGCAGGCGGGCCGCCGGTGCTCGCGCTGACCACGTTCAGTGACGAGGAGCTGCTGTCCGGTGTACTACGCGCCGGCGCAGCGGGTTTCGTCCTCAAAGACTCGCCGGCCGAGGAGCTGATCCGCGCGGTGCGCGCGGTGGCCCGTGGTGACGGCTTCCTCGACCCGTCGGTGACGGCGCGGGTACTGGACACCTACCGGACGACGGCGCAGGAGCCGACGCCCGAGGCCGTCGACGAGCTGACGCCGCGGGAGCTCGATGTGCTGCGGTTGATGGCGAAGGGACGCTCCAACGCCGAGATCGCCGACGAGCTGGTGATTTCCGGTGTCACCGTCAAGAGCCACATCGGCAGGATCTTTCTCAAGCTGCGGTTGCGCGACCGCGCCGCGGCCATCGTGTACGCGTATCAGAACGGAATCGTCGCGACCCGATGAGCGCTCGCGCGAAGAGGAGACAGGCGAAGCTAGACCCGCCGCGGCGCCGCAAGCCGTTCTTTGCGCAGCTGCGCGACCTCGGGAAGATCCAGCGGCGCAAGGGGTCCCACCACCTTGGACAGCAGATGGTCGGCGAGCTGCGGGTTGCGGGCCAGGCAGCAGCCGTGCAGATAGGTCGCTACGACGCTGCCCTGCACCGCGCCGTCGATACCGTCGCCGGCGCGGTTTCCCGCACCCTTCGTCACCGCGGCCAGCGGTTGCGCCTCGGGGCCGAGAACCGTTCCACCACGGTGATTCTCGAACCCTGTCAACGGCTCGGTGAGCCCGTCGACAAGCGGTGCGGAGGCGACCTCGCCGATGGTGCGCTCCGGCTGCGGGGATGTCGTCACGTCGAGGACGCCGACGCCGTCGACGCGTTCGCCGGCTGAAGTCTCGTACCAGTGTCCCAGCACCTGGATCGCCGCACAGATCGCCAGCACCGGCGCACCGCGTGAAACCGCTTGCTGCAGACCGGGATACCGGATCAGATGCTTGGTGGCCAACCGCTGGGCGTAGTCCTCCGCGCCGCCCAGGGTGTACATGTCCAGCTCCGCGGGCACCGGGTCGTCGAGGGTGATCTCGACGATCTCAGCGTCGATCCCCCTCAGCCGCAACCGTTGTCGCAGGACCACGGAGTTGCCGCCGTCTCCGTAGGTGCCCATCACGTCGGGCAGCACCAGCCCGATCCGCACCGTCGACTCCGTCATCGCAGCCGCCTGTTCAGCTGCAGGAACGCGGTGTAGTTGGCGAGCACCTCGACGTGCCCCGGCGGGCAGGACGCGATGGCGGCGAGAGTGTCGTGCACCAGCGTGTGCTCGACGCCCGCATAACCGAGGCGGACCGCGAGGTCGGTGCCGCGTTCACCGGCGGCGACCACCTTCACCGTCTCGAAGTGTTCGAAGCGCACGTCCCACAACCACGACAGGTCTTCCCCGTCGGGCACCTGCCCGTTGACGGCGATGACCACGCCCGCCGCGTCGCGGTCGACCATCGACAACGCCTCCTGCCATCCGGCGGGATTCTTCGCAAGGAGCACCCGCACGGTGTGGGCGCCGACCTGGACCGTCCGGTAGCGGCCCGCCACCTCGTCGACAGCGGACACCGCGGACACCGCTGCGGCGGGGTCGGCGCCCAACGTCACGGCGGCGGCCACCGCCTGCGTCGCGTTGCCGCGGTTCACAGTGCCCGGCAGGGTCAGCGTCATCGGCAAAGAGAGCCCGTCCGGGCCGTGGATGTGGGTGTCGTCGAACCACCAGTCGGGATCAGGTCGTTTGAAATCCATGCCCGTCGAGTACCAGTGCTCACCGTCGCGGACGATGACCTCGCCGGAGCGCGGGCAGCTCACCGAGTCGCTGGCCCATCCGCCGCCGGCGGACACCCACACCACGTTCGGGCTGTCGTAGGCCGCCGACGTCATCAGCACGTCGTCGCAGTTCGCGACGACCACCGTCGACGGGTGCCGGGCCAGACCGGCGCGCAGCGTGCGTTCGATGTGGTTGATCTCGCCGACGCGGTCGAGCTGGTCGCGAGAGAGGTTCAGCAAGACGGTGACGGCGGCCTCTACCGCATCCATGACGTGCGGGACGTGCATCTCGTCCACCTCCAGCGCGGCCAGCGACGCGTCCGGCTTGGCGGCCAGCGCGGCCACCAGCCCGGCGTCCATGTTCGCGCCCTCGGCGTTGGTCGCGACCGGACCGAGCGTGGACAGCGCGGCCGCTGTCATCCGCGTGGTCGTCGACTTGCCGTTCGTACCGGTGACGACGACGGCGCGACGGTCCCGGCCCAGCTGGCCGAGGATCGACTTGTCCAGCGTCATCGCGACGAGGCCGCCGATCATCGCGCCCGCTCCGCGGCCGGTGACGCGCGACGCCCAGCGTGCGCCCGCGCCGGCGGCGAGCGCGACTCGTCCGCGCAGAGACATTCCCCGGTCGCTGCGCTCCTGCCCTCCGGCGGTGACCACCATTCCCGGCAGTTTAGAAGAGCGCCCGACACGCGGTGAGATGGAGCGAGGGTTGTCACACGTGCGTGCCATCCTCGGTCCATGAGCTCAACCGCCGAAAGTCGTTGGGGTAGGCCCGCCGACTCCGACGGCGCAGGGTGGGCCGTCGTCGACGTCGAGACCTCCGGATTCAGGCCCGGTCAGGCCCGCGTCGTCAGCATCGCTGCGCTCGCGCTCAGCGACGACGGCAACGTCGAGAAGAGCCTCTACAGCCTGCTCGACCCGGGTGTCGATCCCGGTCCGACGCACGTCCACGGGCTGACGGCGGAGATGCTGGCGGGCCAGCCGACGTTCGGCGACGTCGTCGGCGATCTGTGTGAAGTGCTGCGGGGCCGCACGCTGGTCGCCCACAACGTCGGCTTCGACTACTCGTTCCTGGCCGCTGAGGCCGAGATGGTGGGCGCCGAGCTGCCCGTCGACACCGCCATGTGCACCGTCGAGCTGGCCCGTCGCCTCGAACTGGGCCTGGAGAATCTCCGTCTGGAGACGCTGGCGGCCCACCACGGCGTCACGCAGATGAAGCCGCACGACGCGCTCGACGACGCCATGGTGCTGGCGCAGATCCTCAAGCCGGTCCTTGCGCGGGCCTACGAGCGCCGCACCTGGTTGCCGGTTCGGCCCGTGACGCGCCGCACGTGGCCCAACGGCCGCGTGACCCACGACGAACTGCTGCCGCTAAAGGCCACGGCCGCCCGGCTGCCGTGCCCGTACGCCAACCCCGGCCGCTTCGTCCGAGGCCGTCCGTTGGTGCAGGGCATGCGCGTCGCGCTGTCCGCCGAGGTCAGCCACACCCATGAGGAACTCGTCGAGCGCATCCTGCACGCCGGGCTGGCGTTCACCGACGCGGTCGATCTGAACACGTCGCTGGTGGTGTGCGACGCCGAAGCACCCGAGCAGGGCAAGGGCTATCAGGCCGGGGAGCTCGGCGTCCCGATGGTCAGCAGCGCCGAGTTCATGCAGCGCATCGACTCGGTCATCGGCGGATCGGCCATCGAGGCGTTCACCGAGCAATCCCCGGCCGGGGATCAGTTCACTCTGTTCTAGACCGCGCCCTGACGTGCGGCCCGGTTCACCGCGGACACCACCGCCCGCAGCGACGCCGTCGTAATCGACGTCGCGATGCCGACGCCCCACACGGTTCTGCCGCCGATCTCGGCCTCCACGTAGGCCGCGGCCTGGGCTTCCTCGCCCGCCGACATCGCGTGCTCGGAGTAGTCCAGGACGTTGACGTTGAAGCCGACGGCGCCGACCGCGTCGACGAACGCCGCGAGCGGGCCGTTGCCCGCACCGACGATCTCGCGCTCCTCGCCATTGATCTTCACGACCGCGGTAATGGTGTCGGTGCCGCCGTCGACCTCGGCCGCGTCGACCTTCTGCCGGATCCGCTCCAGCGGGGAGATGGGCGCCAGATACTCCTCGTAGAACGCGTCCCACATCTCCTTGGGCGACACCTCGCCGCCCTCACCGTCGGTGATCTGCTGGATCGCCTGCGAGAATTCGATCTGCAGCCGTCGCGGCAGCGCCAGCCCATGGTCGGCTTTCATGATGTAGGCCACGCCGCCCTTGCCGGACTGAGAGTTGACGCGGATGACGGCTTCGTAGGTGCGCCCGACGTCCTTCGGGTCGATCGGCAGGTACGGAACCTGCCAGAGGATGTCGTCGACATCCGAATCTTGTTCGTCGGCACACACTTTCATCGCGTCCAGGCCCTTGTTGATGGCGTCCTGGTGGCTGCCGGAGAACGCGGTGTAGACGAGATCGCCTCCGTAGGGGTGCCTTTCGTGGACGCCCAGCTGGTTGCAGTACTCGACGGTGCGACGGATCTCGTCGATGTTCGAGAAGTCGATCTGCGGGTCGACGCCGCGGGAGAACAGGTTCATGCCCAGCGTCACCAGGCAGACGTTGCCCGTGCGTTCACCGTTGCCGAACAGGCAGCCCTCGATGCGGTCCGCGCCCGCGGCGTAACCCAATTCGGCTGCGGCGACGGCAGTTCCGCGATCGTTGTGCGGGTGCAGGCTCAGGATGATCGAGTCGCGCGGCGCCAGATTGCGGTTCATCCACTCGATCGAGTCGGCGTACACGTTGGGGGTCGCCATCTCGACGGTGGCGGGCAGGTTGACGATCAGCGGCCACTCCGGGGTGGGCTTCACGATGTCCGCCACGGCGTTGCACACCTCGACGGCGTACTCCAGCTCGGTGCCCGTGTAGGACTCGGGGGAGTACTCGTAGCGCCACTGGGTGCCCGGGTACTTCTTGGCCTCCTCGACGCACATGCGCGCCCCGTCGGTGGCGATCTTCTTGACCGCGTCACGGTCGGCGCGGAACACCACACGGCGCTGCAGGATCGACGTGGAGTTGTAGAAGTGCACGATGGCGCGCGGTGCGCCTTCGCACGCCAGGAACGTGCGCTCGATCAGCTCGGGCCGGCACTGGGTCAGCACCTGGATCGTGACGTCGTCGGGAATGGCGCCCTGCTCGATGATCTCGCGGACGAAGTCGAAGTCCGTCTGCGACGCCGACGGGAAGCCGACCTCGATCTCCTTATAGCCCATGCGGACCAGCAGGTCGAACATCCGGCGCTTGCGCTGCGGGCTCATCGGGTCGATCAGGGCCTGGTTGCCGTCACGCAGGTCCACCGCGCACCAGGCGGGGGCGGTCGTGATGACCTTCTCGGGCCAGGTGCGGTCCGGCAGCCGGATCGCCTCGACCTCTTCGTCGAAGCTGCGATAGCGGGATACAGGCATCTGCGAGCCGCGCTGGGTGTTCCAGGCGGGCTGGTGCGGATGGGGATCGCCGGCGGGCGTGGAGATGGTGCGGACCGAGCTGAAGGCATCGGCGGAAGGGTTGTAATTCTCAGTCATGGGGGTGCTCCGGGTTCTTGGTGGGATTCAGACCGGCGCATCGCGAAACACCCGCGACGGGAAGCCAGTCTGGATCAGACCCCGTCGCGGCGTCCGAGAAGGAGCACCCGCTGCACGGGCCTCACCATACTCCTGAGCCTGCGTGGGGCAAAACCCTGTCAGACCTGGGAGTCGGGGAACGCGATCACCGACAGGAAGCGAATGGGCACCTCGACGAGGTCGACCGGACCGTGCGCGCCCTCCCCGTCCATCTGCAGGGAGTCGCCCGGGTGCAGCCGGTACACGGAGCGGCTGTGGCTGTAGTCCATGACGCCTTCGAGCATGTAGATGAACTCGGTGCCCGGATGCTGGAACAGCGGGTAGGTCTGGCTTTTCTCCGACAGCGTGACATGCAGGCACTCCAGCCGCTTGTGCTCCCCGCGCAGCGACCCGAGTACCTGGTACTCGTGGCCCTCGCGGGTGCCCTCCCGCACGATGGCGGCACCGGCACCGGCTTTGACGAACGCGGCGGGACGTTCCACATCCGCCCCGCGGAACAGGCTGGTCACCGGGACGTCGAAGCCCTTGGCCAGCAGTGCCAGCGTCGAGAGGCTGCACGAGGTCTGCGCGTTCTCGATCTTGCTCATCATCGCCTTCGAGATGCCGATCCGGGCCGCCGTCTCGGCGACGGTCAGTCCCTGCTGCAGCCGCAGCAGCCGCACGTTGCGGCCGATCGCCGACTCGATCTCGAGCTCCTCCACCGGCTCCGCCGGGTCGCGGTCACGCGCGGTTCCGGAGGTGTTGCGCAGCAGATCGTCAGGAGAGGCCACAGTGCACCTGTCTAGCGCATCTGTCCCGCCCCGACGTACGGGTAGGGCGTCTTGAGTGGGTCGTTCTCGGCGAAGCGGGAGAACCGGAAGTCCGACGCGGGGATGCGGGGATCGCTGCTGTGGCCGTCGATCACGAGGTCGGCCACGAGCGTGCCGACTGCGGGCGCGATCTTGAAACCGTGTCCGCTGAAGCCGGCGGCGATGACGAGCCCGTCCAGGGGCGCTTTGGAGATGACGGGGTTCCAGTCGGGAGTGACGTCGTAGCAGCCGGCGTAGCTGCTGGAGATCGACGCGTCGGGGAGGCCGGGGAAGCGGGTGCCGACCTTGTCGACGGTGAGGTCGACGAAATCGTCGGTGGCGCGGTTGAGGTAGCTGTCGGGGTCGGACGGGTCGATCGCGTCATAGCCGGGCAGGTCGCTGTTGCCGAACAGGATGTCGCCGCCGACCTCGGGGCGCACATACTGCAGCGACACCAGATCGGAGAAGACGGGCACCTTTCCGATGTCGAACCCGGGGTCGATCATCACGATCTGCTCCCGGATGACGCGAATGGGCATGTCGATGCCGTAGGGAGCCAGGAACGGTTTCGTCCACACCCCGGTCGCGACGACGACCGTGCCCGCCGAGATCTCGGTGCCGTCCGCCAAGCGCACACCGGTGACCCGGTCGCCGTCGAGAAGAAGTTCGGTGACGGCGCAGCCCTGCCGGACGCGCACCCCGGCAGCGCGTGCCGACAACGAGAACGCCTGCGCGGTCTGGTAGGCGTCACCGTAGCCTCCGCCGGCTTCCCAGCCGAATGCGGCGAACGGGGTCAGGTCGGCGAACGGCCACAGTTCGGCGACGTCGGCCTTGTCGATCTCCTCGGTCTGGACTCCGACGGACTGTTGTGCGGCAAGG
Source organism: Mycobacterium bulgaricum (assembly GCF_041287165.2). Lineage (NCBI taxonomy): Bacteria > Bacillati > Actinomycetota > Actinomycetes > Mycobacteriales > Mycobacteriaceae > Mycobacterium > Mycobacterium bulgaricum. The sequence continues at coordinate 544,893 of NZ_JBGGKV020000001.1, forward strand.
CTTTTCCGCAGCGCCTCGACGTTCTGCTCGCCGACACCGACGACGTAGCCGGTCTGGCGGAACCCGATGTCCGTGCCGAAGATCTCCTCAGCTTGCTCGAACACCGCGAGGCCGTCTGTGGCCATCGCCGCCAGCGAGCTGACGCCGTAGTGGCAACGCACGATCCCACTGGACTTTCCCGTCATGCCGGATCCAACCGTGTTGCGTTCCAGTACAACCACATCGGTGACACCACGTCGGCTCAGTGCCCACGCTGCAGCGCAGCCTTCGATGCCGCCGCCGACGATCACGACATCCGCGGTCTCGCTCACCACTTCTGCCCGGGGATCCAGTCTGTGCCGGCAAGGGGAACCTTGGCCATCGCAGCCGCCTCGATGCTCACGGCGACGAGGTCGTCGGGTTCGAGGTGGCAGACGTGCGATTTGCCGCAGGCCCGGGCGATGGTCTGGGCTTCCATGGTCAGCACGCGCAGGAAGTTGGCGAGCCGCCGCCCGCCGGCGATCGGGTCGAACCGCGCAGCGAGCTCGGGATCCTGCGTGCTGATCCCGGCGGGATCTCTGCCGTCCTGGTAATCGTCGTAGAAACCCGCTGCGCTGCCCAGCTTTTCGTAGTCCTCGGCGTACCGCGGGTGGTTGTCGCCGAGCGCGATCAGCGCCGCGGTGCCGATCGCGACGGCGTCGGCACCCAGCGCGAGCGCCTTCGCGACGTCGGCGCCGTTGCGGATGCCGCCCGACACGATCAACTGGACTCGTCTGTGCACTCCCAGTTCCTGCAGCGCCTGCACGGCCTGGGGGATCGCCGCCAGCGTGGGGATGCCCACATGTTCGATGAAGACGTCCTGGGTTGCCGCCGTGCCGCCCTGCATGCCGTCGACGACGACGACGTCTGCTCCGGCGTGCACCGCGAGCTTGACGTCGTAGTACGTGCGGGTGGCGCCGACCTTGACGTAGATCGGCTTCTCCCAGTCGGTGATCTCGCGGAGCTCGTTGATCTTGATGGTCAGGTCGTCGGGGCCGGTCCAGTCGGGGTGGCGGCACGCCGAGCGTTGGTCGATGCCCTGGGGCAGCGTGCGCATGCCCGCCACGCGCTCGGAGATCTTCTGGCCCAGCAACATTCCCCCGCCACCGGGTTTGGCGCCCTGGCCGAGGACCACCTCGATGGCATCTGCCTTGCGCAGGTCGGCGGGATTCATGCCGTAGCGCGACGGCAGGTACTGATAGACCAGCGACTTGCTCTGACCGCGCTCCTCGGGCGTCATACCGCCGTCGCCGGTCGTGGTCGACGTACCGACCTCGCTGGCGCCGCGACCGAGGGCCTCCTTGGCGGGTCCGGACAGCGCGCCGAAGCTCATGCCGGCGATCGTGACCGGGATGTCCAGGTGCAGTGGATGTTTGGCGAAGCGGTCGCCGAGTACGACATCGGTGGCGCAGCGCTCGCGGTAGCCCTCGAGGGGATAGCGGGACATCGACGCCCCGAGGAAGAGGAGGTCGTCGAAGTGCGGCAGCGGGCGTTTGGCGCCCCAGCCGCGGATGTCGTAGATGCCGGTGTCGGCCGCACGCTGGATCGCGGCGATGGTGGCCCGGTCGAAGGTCGCGGATTCGCGCAGGCCGCGGCGTGCGCGTTCGTCGCTCGTACTGCTCATCAGTAGCTGCTCGCATTGTCGACGTGGAAGTTGTACAGATTCCGAGCGGATCCGTAACGCGTGTAGGCGGCGGTGTCGTCGTCCTCGAATCCGGCTGCCTTCAGGAGCTGTTCGAGTTCCTGACGGTGCTCCCCGCGCATCGGTTTGGCGATGCAGTCGGCGCCCAGCGATGCCACGTCTCCCCGAACGTAGATGCGGGCCTCGTAGATGGAGTCGCCGAGTGCTTCGCCCGCGTCGCCGCGGATGACCAGGCGGCCGGCCTGCGCCATGAAGGCGCTCATATGCCCGACATTGCCGCCGACGACGATGTCCGCCCCTTTCATCGCGATGCCGCAGCGCGCAGCGGCATTGCCCTCGATGACGAGCAGGCCGCCGTGGGCGGTCGCCCCCGCGGACTGCGACGCGTCGCCTTTCACCCACACCGAGCCGCTCATCATGTTCTCGGCCACCCCGGTTCCGGCGCTGCCGTTGATGACGACATCGGCCTGCTGGTTCATGCCGGCGGCGTAGTAACCGACGTGACCGTCGACGGTGACCGTCACCGGTGCATCCAGACCGACGGCGACGTTGTGCGCCCCCGCGGGGTTCTCGATGACGAAGTCACCCTCAAGGTCAGGTGCGTGAAGGGCGGTGTTGACGTCGCGCAGAGCGGTCGTGTTCAGGTTGAAAACTATCGGCTCCATGCGTACACCACCTCGGGCTCGGGCTCCCAGATCCTGGCCTTCTCGACGCCGGGAAGTCCTGCCAGGGCGCGGTATTCGCTGCCCATGGCGACCCATTCGTCGGTCTCGGCGATCACGGCCGGTTTGCACGCGATCGCGTCCCGCACCACGGCGAAGGAATCACGGTCGGACACCAGCAGGGTGTAGAAGCCGTCGAACGTGGCACACAGCTCTTTGAGAGCGCTCTCGACGCCACGGCCCTCGGAGAGTTGCTTGGCGATGAACCGCGCGCCGACCTCGGTGTCGTTCTCGCTGTCGAACGCCACGCCGCCGGCGCGCAGCTCGCGCCGGATCGTGGCGTGGTTGGCGAACGATCCGTTGTGCACCATGCACTGTCCCGGCCCGACGGCGTACGGGTGGCAGCCTGCGGGGGTGACCGCCGATTCGGTGGCCATCCGGGTGTGTCCGACGCCCTGCCACCCCTGTGCGCCGGCCAGTCCCCAGCCTCCGGTGAGGACGCGCGGATGGCCGACGCCCTTGAGAACGGCTATGTCGGAGCCGAATCCGGCGATGAGCGCCTCGGGATAGGCGGCACGGACCGCGGCCAGCAACACCTCGGAGTCCACCGCCGCCGACAGCACGTGGCTCACGCCGACGGCAGAGCCCGCGACGTCGCCGCCCAGCGCTGCTCCCACCGAGGCGGCCACCACGGTGGTGTCCTCGGTCAATCCTGGGCCGAGGTCGGCCACCGAGACGCAGCCGTGGCCGGGAGGCGTCCAGTCCGGGTCGCCGTATACGGCGACGCCGGCCGAATCGCTGCCGCGGTCACCCATCTCGCACAGCATGCCGGTCAGCAGCTGACCGAGTCGGGGGTAGAGCTCGGGTGTCCGCAGATGCAACCCGACGATCCCGCACATGGCTTGACCTCTTTCGTGTGAAGCGAATTCGTTCTGGAAGGCGGTTAGAAGGCAGTGAGGTAGCTGTCGAGCTCCCATGGGCTGACAGAGCTGTGATAGGCGAAGAACTCTTCGCGCTTGATGGTGGAGAAGTAGGCGGCGACACCGTCACCCACGGAATCGAGAACGCCCGTGACCACCGGGTCGGTCTCGAACTCGTCGACCGCGTGCAGCAGGGTGGGCGGCAGTGCCCGCGTGCTGACCCCGGAGCCGACCGCTCCCGGATCGGTGCTGCGTTTGATGCCGTCGATGCCCGCACCGAGCGCCGCAGCGATCGCGAGGTACGGGTTGGCCGAGCCGTCGCCGCCGCGCATCTCGATCCGGTCGGAATCCGGGACGCGGATGTAGTGCGTCCGGTCGTTGCCGCCGTAAGTGGCCAGCCGGGGCGCCCACGACGCCCCCGAGCTGGTGCTGACCGCTCCGGTTCGCTTGTACGAGTTGACAGTTGGCCCGACCACGGCCTGCAGCGCGCAGGCGTGTTCCAGGATTCCCCCGATGAACCCGTAGGCGGTGTCCGAGAGCCCCAGGCCCCGGGCGTCCTCGTCGGCGGGGAAGACAGGGGTACCACCGCTGGTGAGCGACAGGTGCAGATGCAGGCCGCTTCCTGTCTTGTCGCCGAACGGTTTCGGCATGAAGGTCGCGATCATGCCGCGCTCGGCGGCGATCATCGAGAGCAGGTAGCGCAGGGTGATCACTCGGTCGGCGGTCGTCAGCGCCTCGGCGAATGTGAAGTTCTGCTCGAACTGGCCGTTGCCGTCTTCGTGGTCGTTGGCGTAGTTGGACCAGCCCAGCTGATTCATCGCGGTCGAGACGGCGGTCAGGTGGTCGTACATGCGGGTGACGCCGCGGGCGTCGTAGCACGGCTGGGACGCAGTATCGGCCGCATCGGCGACCGCGATGGAACCATCAGCGTTGCGGCACAACAGGAAATACTCGACCTCGGCGCCCACCCATGGCTCGAACCCGGCGTCGGCGCAGCGCTGGATCAACGACTTGAGGATCACGCGCGGGGCGTAGGGCCACGGTTCGCCGTTGACATGCGGATCGCAGTGCACGATCGCCAGCCCGTCCTTGATGAACGGGACCGGTGTGAAGGACGCGGGATCGGGGATGGCCATCAGGTCGGGATCCTTGGGTTCCTGGCCCATGGCGCCCACCGCATAGCCGGCGAAGCCGACTCCTTCGGTCGCCAGCATGTCGACCGCTTCGACCGGCACGAGCTTGGCGCAGGGTTTACCCCGAAGGTCGACGAACAGCGCGAGGATGAACGTGGTTCCGGCGTCCTTCGCCAGGTCCTGGAGAGTGGTGGCCATCTCGATCCTTGTCTCTTGTTAGGAATCAAAGTATCACTAGGGGAAACGCGCTGCACGACGAAAACGGCCGGTGCGAGCCCTGGGGTCCGCACCGGCCGTCGTGCGTCTCAAGCCGACGCGTGCTGGAACTCGTACGACGCCTCGCGGTGGAACGCTGCGTCGATGCCCTTCTCTTCGTCGTCGGGCGAAATACGGATGCCGACAGTCTTTTTCAAGACGAAAGCGATCAGGAAGGCGACGGCGAACGAATACGCCATGACCGCGCCCGCAGCCACCGCCTGCTTCCAGAGCTGCTCGACACCGCCGCCGTAGAACAGGCCGTTGGTGGCGTTGGGCATCGACTCGCTGGCCAGGAACCCGATCAACAGCGTGCCGACGACACCGCCCACCAGGTGCACGCCGACGACGTCGAGCGAGTCGTCGTAACCGAATCGCTCCTTGAGTCCGACGGCGTAGACGCAGATCGCACCGGCGACGGCGCCGAGGATGATCGCGCCGACCGGCGTGACCGCACCGCAGGCCGGGGTGATCGCGACGAGGCCGGTGATGGCACCGGATGCCGCTCCGACACCGGTGACATGGCCGTCCTTGAACTTCTCGACGGCGATCCAGGCCAGGGTCGAAGCGCATGTCGCCACGAACGTCGTCACCATCACGATCGCGGCCGAATTGCCAGCGGCCAGAGCGGAACCGCCGTTGAAGGCATACCAGCCCGACCACAGCAGGCCTGCGCCCAGCAGCGTCAGGGGGACGTTGTGGGGCTTGCGCAGCTGACCCCAGTTCTTCGACTTACCGAGTACGATCGCGACCGCGAGCGCGGCCGCACCCGCGTTGATGTGGACCGCGGTGCCGCCGGCGAAGTCGATCGCTCCCAGCTTGTTGGCGATCCAGCCACCGACCGAGTCCTCGGTGACGACCCCGTCGAACGCGAAAACCCAGTGGGCGACCGGGAAGTAGACCAGCACCGCCCACAGGGTCGCGAAGCCCATCCACGCCCCGAACTTCATCCGGTCGGCGACCGCACCCGAGATCAGCGCGACCGTGATCGCGGCGAAGAGTGCCTGGAACACCGAGAACAGACTGATCGGTAGACCCGAGATCGTGGTCTGGGACTCCAGGAGGTCCGTCATGCCTGCGAATTCGGTGAGGTTCCCGAGGTAGCCGCCGTACGAGGTGCCGAAGACCATCGAGAAACCGAAAAGGACCCAGAGGACGCCGACGACGGCGACGGCGCCGAAGGTCATCATCATCATGTTGGTCGAGCTCTTGACCGAGACCATGCCGCCGTAGAACAGCGCGAGTCCGGGAATCATCAGGGTCAGCCCGATGATGCAACACAGCATGAAAGCCGTGGTGCCGGTGTCCACTGGATCCATTCGTTATCCAATCTCTCTGCAGACGTGCGGCTCTTCAGACGAGCCGTTCACCGGACAGTTACCGACGCTTCTGTTACGACGATGGTCGCGGTGCGTTTCCGTGGCGTAACGACCTGTTGTGAGTCGGCGGCGCTACGTTGATCGCGTGTGCACACGCGTGGTCTATCTGGGTACCGGTGAGCGGATCGTCACGGGGCGGTCGATGGATTGGGAAGCCGAGATCGGCACCAATCTGTGGGTGCTGCCGCGGGGCGCGGCGCGCACCGGCTGCGCGGGGCCGGGTTCTCTGGAGTGGACGTCGAAGTACGGCAGCGTCGTCGCCAGCGGCTACGACATCTCGACGACCGACGGTCTCAACGAAGCGGGCCTGGCCGCCAACCTGCTGTGGCTGGCGGAGTCGCAGTACCCCGCCGGTGACGGCAAGGAATCGGCGCTGTCACTGTCCCTGTGGGCCCAGTACATCCTCGACAACTTCGCGACGGTCGCCGAGGCGGTCGCCGCGCTCACGGCCACACCACTGCACATCAAGACCATCGAGGTGCCCGGCCAGCAGCGGCTCGCCACACTACATCTGGCGCTGTCGGATGCCGGTGGGGACAGCGCCATCGTCGAATACATCGACGGCGAGCAGGTCATCCATCACGGTCGCCACTACCAGGTGATGACGAACTCCCCGATCTTCGACAAGCAGCTGGCGATCTCGGAGTACTGGAACGAGATCGGCGGGACGGTGATGCTGCCGGGCACCAACCGCGCGGCTGACCGGTTCGTGCGCGCCTCGTTCTACATCGACGCCGTCCCCAAGACCGCCGATCCGCTGGAGGCCGTCGCGGTCACGCTCGGCGTCGTGCGCAATGCATCGGTTCCCTACGGGATCACCACACCCGAGGCGCCGAACATCTCGTCGACGCGGTGGCGTACCGCCATCGACCACAACGCGTTGCGGTACTTCTTCGAATCGGCGTTGTCGCCGAGCACTTTCTGGGTCGATCTCAACAACGTCGACATCAGCGAGGGGGCGCCGACGCTGCGTCTCGAGCTGGGGGAGGGGCAGAAGACCGTGTACACGGGTGAGACGAGCGCACAGTTCGAGCAGGCGGAACCGTTCACTTTCCTGGGTGTCGCGTAGAGCGGCGCGAATGCACGGTTCATGACTGGTTTCGGCGATTTTCTGTCAGGAAGCGTGCACTCGACGGCCGCGGCTCAGGACCAGTTGAGCACCACTTCCGTCAACGGCAGCCGCTCCCGGGGTCGGGCGTCGCGCTCGGCGATCTCCGGCGCCACGTCGGCGTAGTCGCCGAGCCGGCCGACGGCGATCATGACCACCGGGTGCAGGGTGTGCGGGAGACGGAACATCTCGGCTGCGGCGGGAACGTCGAAGCCGGCCATCGGGTGGGCGATCAATCCGCGCGAGACGGCCTCGATGAGCAGGTTGGCCATCGCCGAGCCGGCGTCGACCGTCGAGTACAGCTTCGTCCGCTCGTCCTCGCCCTCATCGGCGCACAGCAGGATCAGGACGCTGGCAGACTTGGCGTAGCTGTTACCCCTCCTGAGCAGGCCGGTCATGGTTTCGAAGGTCTCGTCGCCACGGACGCCGACGAGGAATCGGATCGGCTGGCGATTCCCCCAGGTCGGCGCCCAGCGAGCGGCCTCCAGCAGCGCGGTCACGTCCTCGCGGGGAACGTCTGCCGCCGGATCGAAGGCCCGCGGACTCCAGCGGGCGGCGATCGCCGAATGGATGGGGACCGAGGTATCGGCGAGCCGATCGGGCATGTGGTGCAGGTTACCGAGGCGACCGGCGGGAAAAATCACGTGCGCGCAGCCCTTATCCTTGATCGGGATTCCCCCGATTCGAAAGGTCCAGCAAGTGGCGCTCGTCGTACAGAAGTACGGCGGATCCTCGGTGTCCGATGCCGAGCGGATCCGTCGTGTGGCCGAGCGCATCGTCGAGACGAAGAAGGCGGGCAACGACGTCGTCGTGGTCGTCTCGGCGATGGGCGACACCACCGACGAGCTGCTCGACCTGGCCAAGCAGGTGTCCCCGGCCCCGCCGGTCCGGGAACTCGACATGCTGCTGACCGCCGGTGAGCGCATCTCGAATGCGCTGGTCGCGATGGCGATCGAGTCCCTCGGCGCGCAGGCGAGGTCGTTCACGGGCTCGCAGGCAGGCGTCGTCACCACCGGCACCCACGGCAACGCCAAGATCATCGACGTCACCCCGACCCGGTTGCGCTCGGCGCTCGACGAGGGGCAGATCGTCCTCGTCGCGGGATTCCAGGGTGTCAGCCAGGACACCAAGGACGTCACCACGCTCGGCCGCGGGGGCTCAGATACCACGGCCGTCGCGGTGGCCGCCGCACTCGACGCCGACGTGTGCGAGATCTACACCGACGTCGACGGCATCTTCACCGCCGACCCGCGCATCGTGCCGAACGCGCAGAAGCTCGACACCGTCTCCTTCGAGGAGATGCTGGAGATGGCCGCCGCGGGAGCCAAGGTGCTCATGCTGCGGTGCGTCGAGTACGCGCGGCGTTTCGACCTGCCCATCCACGTCCGGTCGTCGTACTCCGACAAGCCCGGCACCATCGTCAAAGGATCGATCGAGGACATCCCTATGGAAGACGCCATCCTCACCGGAGTTGCCCATGACCGCGGCGAGGCGAAGGTGACGGTCGTCGGCCTGCCCGACGTCCCCGGTTACGCCGCGCAGGTGTTCCGCGCGTGCGCCGACGCCGATGTCAACATCGACATGGTGCTGCAGAACATCTCGAAGGTCGAGGACGGCAAGACCGACATCACGTTCACCTGCTCGCGCGAAAGCGGCCCCGGTGCGGTCGAGAAGCTCACCTCGCTGCAGGACGAGATCGGTTTCACCCGTGTGCTCTACGACGATCACATCGGCAAGGTCTCGCTGATCGGCGCGGGCATGCGCTCGCACCCCGGTGTGACTGCGACCTTCTGCGAGGCGCTGGCCAACGCGGGCATCAACATCGATCTGATCTCGACGTCGGAGATCCGGATCTCGGTACTCATTAAGGACACTGAGCTCGACCGCGCCGTGGCGGCGCTGCACGAGGCCTTCGGGCTCGGCGGCGACGAGGAAGCTGTCGTCTACGCCGGAACGGGGCGCTGATCGTCATGGTGAACATCGGTGTGGTGGGGGCGACCGGCCAGGTCGGTCAGGTCATGCGAAAACTGTTGGCGGAGAGGAATTTCCCTGCCGACGATGTGCGCTTCTTCGCGTCGGCCCGCTCGGCGGGCAAGAAGCTCGAGTACCGCGGGCAGGAGATCGAGGTCGAGGACTCCGAGACCGCCGATCCGACCGGCCTCGACATCGCGCTGTTCTCCGCGGGCGCGACAATGTCGCGGGTGCAGGCGCCGCGCTTCGCCGCCGCGGGAGCGGTGGTCGTCGACAACTCGTCCGCCTGGCGCAAAGACCCCGACGTGCCGCTTGTCGTCTCTGAGGTCAACTTCGAACGCGACGCCGGAAATCGTCCCAAAGGGATCATTGCGAACCCGAACTGCACCACGATGGCCGCGATGCCGGTGCTCAAGCCGCTGCACGACGAGGCCGGACTGACGCGGCTGATCGTGTCGAGCTACCAAGCTGTTTCAGGTAGTGGGCTGGCCGGGGTCGAGGAGCTCGCCACGCAGGCGCGCGCCGTCATCGACGGAGTGGAACAGCTCGTGCACGACGGATCCGCGCTGGACTACCCCGCCCCGAACAAGTACGTCGCGCCGATCGCGTTCAACATCGTGCCGTTGGCCGGGTCCCTGGTCGACGACGGCTCCGGGGAAACCGACGAGGACCAGAAGCTGCGCAACGAGAGCCGCAAGATCCTCGGTATCCCCGAGCTGCTGGTGTCCGGCACCTGTGTGCGCGTTCCGGTGTTCACCGGGCACTCGCTGTCGATCAACGCCGAGTTCTCCCAGCCGCTTTCGGTGGCGCGCGCGACGGAGATCCTCGCCGCTGCGCCGGGGGTGCAGCTGACCGATGTCCCCACGCCGCTGGCTGCCGCGGGGGCGGACGATTCGCTCGTGGGTCGTATCCGCCAGGATCCCGGTGTGCCGGACGGTCGTGGTCTCGCACTGTTCGTCTCGGGTGACAACCTGCGTAAGGGTGCGGCGCTCAACACCATTCAGATCGCCGAACTGCTGGCCGCTGCGCTCTAAGGCCTTGCGCTGGAACTGCATTCCCGCAGGCTTGTTGTCGGCTGTTCTCTGCGCGAATGCAATTCCGGCAGCGTCGGCCACACCGGTGGTCCTGCCTCCACTGATGCCAGGCCAAGTGTTCCGTCTTGCGGCTGCCGCCGGGACCGGCACTCCGACGGCTGATTACGGCATCGGGGCCACCGACCTGTGCGAGTTCATGGAGTTCCCGAGCGGCACCCTGCAGGTGTGCGGCGACAGCTTCGCCGGGCAGGCTGTCGGATTCGGCGGGTGGTACTCGCCGATCGCACTGCATGTGGTGGGCGACTCGCTCGACGATGCCGGCGGCATCCGCTACGACGGGGTGACCGGCGTCGACACGCCGCTGCTGGCCGACCCGACGCTGCCGGGCGAATCGCAGCTACCCGCGGGCATCATCGAGATCAACCGCGAGAACTGGATGATGGTGACGACCACCAGGGATCTGCGGCCACAGACCTCCCGATTGGTGAAAGCCGAAGCAGGCAAGGCCAATTGGGAGACCGTACCGGGATCCGAGCGGGAAGCCGGCTATGCGGGCGGCGGGCAGACGCAGATCAGCGGCTACTACGACCCGATCCCGACCGCCGACTCGGAGCGCGGCTGGGTGTACATCGTGGCCAACAACTTCGACCGCACCGGACCGGTGGTGCTCTACCGAGCGACGCCACAGACCTTCACCGACCGGGCCGCGTGGCAAGCCTGGACAGGCACCGGGTGGGGCGGCGAGCCCGCGCCGCTGTGGGCCGACAAGGTCGGCGAGATGAGCGTGCGGCAGATCGACGGCATGACGATGCTGTCGTACTTCAACGCGACCACCGGAAACATGGAGATCCGGGTCGCCAAGGACCCGACGCAGCTCGGGACGGCGCCCATGACCACCGTCGTCGTCGCAGCCCCATGGCCCGAGCCGGCCGAGGATCTACCACCGCCGCACGACAATCGGCTCGCCCAGCCGTACGGCGGCTACATCTCACCGGGGTCCACACCGGATGCGGTGCGGGTCTTCGTCAGCCAGTGGAACACCATGCCGCGCGGGGGGACGCCGTACCGGGTCATCCAGTACGCGGTGAACCCGATCAAGCCGTGGTGAGCGCCAAGCCGGTGCGGTGTATGAAGGCTCAGGCGCGAATGTCTGCGGCGTGCAGGGTCAACCACTGGCGAAACGACTGCAGCTGCGGGTTGAGCTTCCGTACCGACGTCAGGTCACGAGCGCCGACGAAACTGGCGGAGTTCTCGGCGTAGTACTGGAACATGTTGCCCATCTCCACGGCGCCGGGAAAGTCTTGGGCCCGGAAGTCGTCCCACGACATCGGACGGTAGGCAACCGCTTCACCCTTGGCCTCGCTGAGGGCGGACGCGTACTGCTCACCCGTCAAGTGGTCACCTGCGATGCTCACGGTCTGCCCGATGAATTCGTGCCCTCTTACGAAGATGGCCACCGCAGTCTTTCCGATGTCGGCAACGGCGATCGTCGACAAGAGTTCGTCGGCTATCGGTAGCGCCAACACAAGGTTGCCTCGTTCGTCGCGCATCGGTCCCATCGCGCCGGCGAACCCTTCGAAGAACATGGTGGTGCGCAGGAACGTTGTCGGAACGTCGTTTTCGACGAAACGGCTGTCCGCTTCTGCCTTCGCATCGAAATGCGGGACTTTATAGCGTCCCTCGACGGTGGGAACGCGCTCGTCGTCGCCGAAATGATCCCGGGTGTCTTCGAGGGTGGACCAGATGACGTGGCCGACCCCGGCCGACTTCGCGGCCAAGGCGGCGTTTTCGGCCTGTGCGAGTTCCATTTCCGCGCGCGTCCGCGACGCCTCGTCCTCCGGTGTGCGCCTCGCCCAGTAGTCCGTGACGACAAAGGCCGCGTCGGCGCCGTCGAATGCTCTGCGCATGCTGTCCAGATCGTCCAGATCGGCCTCGACCACGTCGGTGCCGCCTGCTGCGAGGGCCTGGGCTTGCGGGGATTGCCGATTACGCGTGAGTGCTCGCACCTGGAACGGGCTGTCGGCGTTGGATCGGACTGCCTCGACCAGTCCACCGCCCTGCGATCCCGTGGCGCCGACGACGGCAAGTGTCCTCGTCTTCATGGTTCCTCCGTTCTATGCAATAGGTTGATATATCAACCTGTACTAAATGTACGCCTTTGGGTTGATATGTCAACCGCGCTGGTAGGGTGGATCCGTGCCGGACGACGAGGGACTTTCGGACGACGAATTGCACGCGTGGCGCGCCTTCGTCGACATGCGCCACATGCTCGAGCGGCATCTGGTCAGCCATTTGCAGCGCGAATTCGGTTTGTCAGCCTCGGATTACGAGATCCTGGTCAACCTCTCCGAAGCCGGAGATGGCCGATTGCGTGCTGTCGAGCTGGGTGAGGTGACGCAATGGGAGAAAAGTCGGTTGTCTCATCACGTGACTCGGATGGAGAAACGCGGGCTCGTTCGTCGTGAGCTGGCGGACGGACGGTATCCCGACGTGGTGATCACCGACGAGGGGCGAGCCGCCATCGCTTCGGCGGCCCCGGCCAATGCACGTCGAGTGCGGGAGCTCTTCATCGACGTGCTCGGCCCGCAGCGACTGCGTGCGATGCGCGCAATGTCTGAGGACATCAGTGCAGCGATCGAAGCGCACCGCCGCGCCGATTGCCCGCTGAGCTCATAGCGCATTCACAGCCGGCACCTAATCAGCGCTGGGAATCGGCGCGGAGGATCGCCGCATGAGCGACGTGAGGCCCGAGCAGCCCGAGCACAACGAACAGGTCGAACCACCGACGGGGCCTGTGCTGACCACGCCACCGGCGGCGGCACCCCCTCCGCCGCCGGTGGCGCCCCACCCGATCTACGTCCCGCAACCACCGAGCCGGCTGAACAAGGTCGCCGCCTGGGTCGGCATCGTCGCCGGCTCGGTCTTCACTGTGGCCGTCATCTTCGGTACCGGATTCGTTGTCGGCAAGCACGCGGGTGACAGCCCCCGGCACGACATGCGTGGTCACGAGATGGTGATGCGCCCGGGGCCCGCGATGTTCCCGATGGGTCCCCCAGAAGGCTTCGAGCGCGGCCCCGGCTTTGCGAGCCCGTTCGGTCCCGGCGGACCGATGATCGACACTCCGCGCCCGCCCGCCCAGTCGCCGACGGCCCAACCTCGCCCCTGAACCGTTTCGCATTCGGGATGATCCGGGTACTCGGGCTTTCGTGATCGACGGCCCAGCCCGGAAGCCGCCCATCCTCGAGGAGAAACATGTCTGAGAAGTACGCCACGACCGATGCGGGTGCGCCGATACCCAGTGTCGAGCACTCGCTGACCGTCGGGTCCGACGGCCCGATCCTGCTCCAGGACCACTACCTGATCGAGCAGATGGCCAACTTCAACCGCGAGCGCATCCCGGAACGTCAGCCCCACGCAAAGGGTGGTGGCGCCTTCGGGCAGTTCGAGGTGACCCACGACGTCAGCGCGTACACGAAGGCAGCCTTCCTTCAGCCGGGTGCCAAGACCGAGATGGTGGCCCGCTTCTCGACGGTGGCAGGCGAGCGCGGCAGCCCAGACACCTGGCGCGACCCCCGCGGGTTCGCGCTGAAGTTCTACACGTCCGAAGGCAACTTCGACATGGTCGGCAACAACACGCCGGTGTTCTTCATCCGCGATCCGATGAAGTTCCAGAACTTCATCCGGAGCCAGAAACGGATGGCGGCCAACAACCTTCGCGACCACCACATGCAGTGGGATTTCTGGACGCTGTCACCGGAGTCGGCGCATCAGGTCACCTGGCTGATGGGAGATCGCGGAATCCCGAAGACCTGGCGGCACATGAACGGCTACTCCAGCCACACCTACAGCTGGCTCAACGACAAGGACGAACTGTTCTGGGTGAAGTACCACTTCAAGACCGACCAGGGCATCGACTTCCTCACCCAGGAGGACGGCGACAAGATGGCCGGGGAGGACGGTGACTACCACCAGCGCGACCTTTTCACCGCGATCGAGGACGGCAACTTCCCGAGCTGGACGCTGCACGTGCAGATCATGCCGTTCGAGGACGCGAAGACCTACCGCTACAACCCGTTCGACCTGACCAAGGTCTGGCCGCACTCCGACTACCCGCTGCACGAGGTCGGCAAGATGACGCTCAATCGCAATGTCGTCGACTACCACGCCCAGATGGAGCAGGCCGCGTTCGAGCCGAACAACATCGTGCCGGGCACGGGTCTCAGCCCCGACAAGATGCTGCTGGCCCGCGGCTTCTCCTACGCCGACGCGCACCGGCACCGACTCGGCGTGAACTACAAGCAGATCCCCGTCAACGAGCCCCACGTCGAGGTCAATGCGTACTCGAAAGACGGTGCGATGCGGATCCGCAACGCACCGGATCCGGTCTACGCGCCGAACTCGATGGGCGGGCCGGAGGCCGATCCGCGACGTGCCTCCGAGGTTCACTGGGCCTCCGACGGCGACATGGTCCGATCCGCATACGCGCTACGCCAGGACGATGACGACTGGGGTCAGGCGGGGACGCTGGTCCGCGAAGTCCTCGACGACGCGGCACGGGATCGCCTGGCGAACAACATCATCGGCCACGTGCTCGACGGCGTGAAGGAGCCGGTGCTCTCGCGGGTGTTCGAGTACTGGAAGAACGTCGACCCCGACCTCGGGAAGAAGGTCGAGGAGGGCGTCCGCGCGGGCGGCTGAGGGCCTCGGCTGCGCCGAATGCACGAAAGATGAGGGATATCAGCGAATTTTCGTCATCAACCGTGCACTCGACGTGTGGTTCAGCTTTGTCCGGGGTAGGGCAGCAGCGCCATGTCACGCGCGTTCTTGATCGCGATGGTGACCTGGCGCTGCTGCTGCACGGTCAGTCCCGTCACCGTCCGTGATCGGATCTTGCCGCGTTCGGAGATGAACTGCCGCAGCGTCGGGATGTCTTTGTAGTCGACCCGGTCGATTCCCAGCTGCTTCAACAGGTTTCGGCGCTTCTTGGGCGACGCCGCCTTCTCGGACAGCCTGCGCCTCACCAGCTCGACTTCCTGACTCCGGGAAGCTGACCCGCGTGGGCGAGCTCGCGCACTCGTACGCGCGACAGCCCGAACTTCCGCAGATGCCCGCGGGGTCGGCCGTCAACCGAGTCGCGGTTGCGCACGCGCACCGGGCTGGCGTCGCGCGGTTGACGATTCAGCTCCGACTGTGCGGCAACCCGCGCCTCGGGCGACGTCGACGGGGACTTGATGATCCGCTTCAGCTCGGCCCTGCGCTCGGCGTAGCGCGCCACGATCTCGCGACGGCGTTCGTTCTGCGCGATCTTCGACGTCTTGGCCATCAGCGGTCCTCGCGGAAGTCGACATGCCTGCGCACGACGGGGTCGTACTTGCGCAGCACGATCCGGTCCGGATCGTTACGACGGTTCTTTCGGGTGATGTAGGTGTAACCGGTACCGGCGGTGGACTTCAGTTTCACCAGTGGACGAATTTCGTTGCGAGCCATTAGATTTTCTGTACCTTTCCGCTCTTCGCGCGAGCGCTCATCGCCCCTTCCCGACGGAGGCGTGCCACCACGGACTCGATGCCGTCGCGGTCGATGATCTTGATGCCCTTGGTGCTGACGCGCAGCGTGATGCGTCGCCCCTCGGACGGTAGGTAGTAGGTCTTGCGCTGGATGTTGGGGTCCCAGCGGCGGCGGGTGCGGCGGTGCGAATGCGACACGGTGTTGCCGAAGCTGGGCGCGCGCCCCGTGACCTGGCAGTGCGCGGACACGAAACCCTCCTTTGGTCTTATTGAAAATCATTTTCGACAAGCGGACTCCAAGACTGTAGCGTCAACGCGCAGTTATTGAAAATCATTCCCATTAGAGGAGGTTTGATGCGCACCCCAGTTGTCGTCGTGACCGGTCGGGGCGATGTCGATGACATCGCCGGTGTGCTTCTCGGCGCTCCGCGGACGGCACTCGTCGAGCACCGCTTCGACGGACACGTCGTGCACCGCAGGACGACGACCTTGCAGCAGGGGATCGAGGTCAGCGCCGACGCGGTCTTGGAGCTCACCAACTGCTGTATGTCGTGCACGGTGCGCAACGATCTGCTGGATCATCTCCGGCGGCTGCACCGCAGGCCGGACGTCGACCGCATCGTGGTGCGGCTGAGCCCGTGGATGGAGCCCGAGCCTGTCTGCTTCGCGATCGGCCATTCACCCGCCTCGCGTGACGTGATCATTGCGGCGGTCGTCACCGCCGTCGACACATCGTCATGGTTGCGAGAAGCGTTAGGGGAGGACGAGCTCGACGACGGACGTACGGTGGCGCAGGTGGCCGTCGCGCAGGTCGAGTTCGCCGACGTCCTCGTGCTCACACGTCCGCATCCGGACACCCTCTCGGTCGCGCGCAGGCTCGCGCCCCGGGCGCGAGTCACGGTCGGGACCGAACGTCTCGAGCTGGCCCTGGCCAACCTCGAATCCGATGCCCGGCGAGGCCGCAGCGACGACCTCCACGGATCGCTGCTGGCGGGCCAGCCGCCGCTGGAACCCGCCGGTCCCGTGCGCCTCTTCGAGTTCCAGGCTCACCGGCCCTTTCACCCTGCGCGGCTCCATGACGCGGTGGACTCTTTGCTCGACGGAGTGGTGCGCAGCAGGGGCCGGCTGTGGGTGGCCAGTCAGCCGGATCAGGCGATGTGGCTGGAGTCGGCCGGTGGGGGTCTGCGGGTGACTCGCGCGGGTAAGTGGTTGGCCGCCATGACTTCTCGCGAGGTCGCCTACGTCGGGCCTGAGCGTCGCGCGATGGCCGATCTGATCTGGGACTACCGGCACGGGGACCGCCACACGTCGATGACGGTGCTGACGTGCGGTGCGGATCCGGCCGACATCCTGGCGGCTCTGCAGGGTGCGCTGCTCACCGATGTCGAGATGCGGCGTCCCGAGGACTGGTGCCGCTATGACGACCCGTTCGGCGACTGGCATGCCGACGAGGCCCGGCTGGCATGATCGGGTGAATGAGCATCGAAGTCGCCTACACCGCAGAGTCCACAGCGACGGGAGGTGGCCGCGACGGTCACGTGAAGTCCACCGACGGCAAGATCGATCTCGACACCCGTCCGCCGAAGGAGATGGGCGGCAGCGGTGAGGGCGTCAACCCCGAGCTTCTGTTCTCGGCCGGCTACGCCGCCTGTTTCCTCGGCGCGTTGCGGCTCGTCGCGAAGAACGAGAAGGTCAGCCTCGACGATGCCAGTGGCATCACCGCCCAGATCGGATTCGGAAAAGATTCGGACGGCGGCTTCGGCCTGACCGCTCAGCTGATCGGCTATCTGCCGGGCCTCAAGCAGGACGTCGCCGACGGCCTCATGGAGAAGGCCCACGGCGTGTGCCCGTACTCGAAGGCGACCCGAGGCAACATCGACGTCACGCTCAAGGCCAAGGTCTTGTGATCCGGTTCGTCGCGACAGGAATGTCGACGTGCGCGGCACTCGCACTCGCCGCGCCCGCGACAGCGCGTCCGTCCGATCCCGGCGTCGTCAACTACGCCGTGCTGAACAAGGGGTCGGTGGGCAACATCGTCGGGGCGCGGATGGGATTCGAGTCGACCTTCACGAATCCGTTCCAGGCGTTCTATGTGGACAATCCGGCGTGCAACAACTGGGCGGACATCGGACTGCCCGAGGTCTACAACGACCCGGATCTGGCGTCGTTCAGCGGTGCTGTCGCCCAGGAGTCGCCGACCGACATGACACATCTGGTCAAGCAGTCGGTGGGGGTCTTCGCCAATGCCGATGCCGCCAGCCGGGCCTTCTTCCGCGTCGTCGATCGGACGGTCGCCTGCAACGGCCAGACCACGGCCATGCACCTGGACAACTTCTCGACCCAGGTGTGGACCTACACGGCGGGACCGACCTCGGCGACCGATGCGAACTGGGTCAAGCAGGAAGCCGGCACCGACCGGCGGTGCTTCGTCACCACGCGGCTGCGCGAAAACGTTCTGCTGCAGGCGAAAGTTTGTCAGTCGGGCAACGGCGGGCCGGCGGTGAACGTGCTGGCCGGCGCCATGCAGAACACGTTGGGGCAATAGTCCGAACCTGCCCGGGGCCAAATGTCACAGGCAAGTCACCGAGCAAAACGCGGGACTTTGTCGGTGCGCTCTGGAAGATGGGTAAAGACGCAGCGATCGATGCACACCCGGAGGGGGTGGCTCATGGCCCGAACCATGGCGTCCGACGGTGCCGTAGAACACTGTAGCGATGCTCTGACCAGTGCAGAAGCAGCCGCACAGCACATCGTCGAGGCGTGCCTGAAGGACGGTCCGGTAGGACCGGTGGGTCTTGAGATCGAGGCGCACTGCTACGACATGGCCGATCCGTCGCGCCGACCCGGTTGGGACGAACTGACCGCGAGGATCGCCGACCTTCCAACCCTGCCGGGCGGAAGCCTGGTCACGGTGGAGCCCGGCGGTGCCGTCGAGCTGTCCGGACCGCCGATGGCCGACACGGCGAGCGCAGTGTCGGCGATGACGTCGGACCGGGCCGTGCTGCGGGCCGCCTTCGCCCAGGCCGGTCTCGGGCTGGTGCTGCTCGGCGCCGACCCGCTGCGCCCACCCGCCCGCGTGAACCCCGGCGCCCGGTACGCGTCGATGGAGCGGTTCTTCCGTGAGAGCGGCACAGGTGATGCAGGCGCGGCGATGATGACGTCGACGGCCTCGGTCCAGGTGAACGTCGAGGCGGGACCTCGTTCAGGGTGGTCGGACCGGGTGCGGCTCGCCCACGCGCTTGGCCCGACCATGGTCGCGATCGCTGCCAACTCGCCGCTCCTCGGCGGCGGCTTCACAGGATGGCGCTCCACGCGCCAGCTGATCTGGAGCCGGCTGGACTCGGCGCGTTCCGGGCCGATCCTCGGCGACGACGGGGACGATCCCGCGAACGACTGGGCGCGCTACGCGCTGAGGGCGCCGGTAATGCTGGTGCACTGCCCTGATCCGACACCCGTCACGCAGTGGGTGCCGTTCGCGGACTGGGCCGACGGACGGGTGTTGCTCGGCGACCGCCGGCCCACCATTGCCGACCTCGAATACCACCTCACCACGCTCTTTCCGCCCGTGCGGCCTCGCGGCTTCCTCGAGGTCCGGTATCTCGACAGCG
Organism: Mycobacterium bulgaricum; assembly: GCF_041287165.2. NCBI lineage: Bacteria > Bacillati > Actinomycetota > Actinomycetes > Mycobacteriales > Mycobacteriaceae > Mycobacterium > Mycobacterium bulgaricum. The sequence goes on from NZ_JBGGKV020000001.1 coordinate 564,130, forward strand.
TGCCCGATGGCCTCTGGCCGGCGGTCGTGTTCACGCTCGCCACCCTCCTCGACGACCCCGAGGCAGCCGACATCGCCGCAGAGGCGACCGAATCGGTGGCCACCGCGTGGGACCGTGCGGCACAACTCGGGCTGCAGGACCGGCGGTTGTTCACGGCCGCGAATCGCTGCGTCGAGGCCGCAGCCGAACGCGCCCCCGTCGACCTCGAGGAATCGATGTCGCTGCTGGCGCGTTCGGTGGAACAGGGACGCAGCCCGGCCGACGATTTCTCCGACCGGGCGGTCAGGTACGGGGTCGCCGATGCGGTCACCCAATTGGCACAAGGAGAGTTGTGACGACGCGCGAGACGCTCGCCGGGGAACTGACCAAAGCCAGGGACCGCACGCTACGGCTCGTCGACTTCGACGACGCGGAGCTGCGCCGCCAGTACGACCCGCTGATGAGCCCGCTGGTGTGGGACCTCGCCCACATCGGGCAGCAGGAGGAACTCTGGCTGCTCAGGGGCGGCAACCCGAACCGGCCCGGCCTGCTCGCGCCGGAGGTCGACCAGCTCTACGACGCCTTCGTCCATTCCCGTGCCGCCCGGGTGGACCTGCCCCTGCTGCCGCCGACCGACGCGCGAAACTACTGCGCGACGGTTCGGGGCCGGGCACTGGACACCCTCGAGGCACTGCCCGACGGGCACCCCGACGCGTTCACCTACGCACTCGTGATCAGTCACGAAAACCAACACGACGAGACGATGCTGCAGGCGCTGAGCCTGCGCACCGGAGCGCCCCTCCTCGACTACGGCACAGCGCTGCCGCACGGACGGCCGGGCCTCGCGGGCTCATCGGTCCTCGTTCCAGGGGGCGAGTTCACCCTGGGTGTGGACGCGGTGACCGAGCCGTTCTCGCTCGACAACGAACGCCCCGCGCATACCGTCGACGTCCCCGCATTCCGTATCGGGCGGGTACCGGTGACCAACGCCGAGTGGAAACAGTTCATCGCCGACGGTGGATACCGGGAGTCGCGATGGTGGTCGGCCGCCGGGTGGGCGCACCGACAGCAGGCCGGTCTGATCGCCCCGCTGTACTGGAACGCCGACGGCACCCGGACCCGGTTCGGGCACGCCGAGCAGATCCCCGCCGACGAACCGGTGCAGCACGTCACCTATTACGAGGCCGAGGCGTATGCGGCGTGGGCAGGGGCGCGCCTGCCCTCCGAGATCGAGTGGGAGAAGGCGTGCGCGTGGGATCCCCAGTCCCGCACCCGGCGTCGATACCCCTGGGGCGCAGCCGAACCCAGTGCGGCGCTGGCCAATTTGGGCGGAGAGGCGCTGCGCCCCGCGCCGGTGGGGGCCTACCCGGGTGGGGCGTCTGCGTACGGTGCGGAGCAGATGCTCGGCGATGTGTGGGAGTGGACGAGTTCGCCGCTGCGGCCGTGGCCCGGCTTCACCCCGATGGTGTACAGGCAATACTCCGAACCGTTCTTCGAGGGCACCGCATCGGGCGAATACCGGGTGCTGCGCGGAGGCTCCTGGGCGGTCGCCGCCGGCATTCTGCGGCCGAGCTTCCGCAACTGGGACCATCCGATCCGCCGGCAGATCTTCTCCGGCGTGCGGTTGGCGTGGGATGCGTAGGCATGTGTAGGCATCTGGCGTGGCTCGGCGAACCGGTGTCAGTGGCATCGCTGGTACTCGATCCGCCGTCGGGCCTACTGGTCCAGTCGTATGCCCCGCGGTTCCAAAAGCACGGCCTGATGAACGCCGACGGGTGGGGCGTCGGGTTCTTCGACAGCGGGGTCGCCCGGCGGTGGCGCAGTGCCACCCCACTGTGGGGTGACGCGTCGTTCGCGTCGGTGGCGCCGGCGTTGTCCAGTGGATGCGTGATCGCCGCGGTGCGGTCGGCGACGGTCGGCATGCCCATCGAACCGTCGGCATCGGCCCCGTTCAGCGACGGCACCTGGCTGTTGTCGCACAACGGGATCGTCGACCGCGCGGTGCTGCCCGCCGCGCACCACGCCGAATCGACCAACGACAGCGCGCTGCTGGCGGCGCTGATCTTCGATCGCGACCTGGACGCCCTCGCGGACACGATCACCGGCGTCGCCGCCGACGACCCGAACGCACGGCTGAACATCCTGGCCGGCAACGGTTCCCGGCTCCTGGCCACCACGTGGGGCGACACGCTGTCGGTCCTTCGCCGCGACGACGGCGTGGTGCTGGCCAGCGAACCCTACGACGACGACCCCGGCTGGCAGGAGGTGCCGGACAGGCACCTCGTCGAGGTCGTGGATGCGCGCGTGCACCTGACACCGCTGAGAGGATCGTGACGATGTTCGCACTGGAGAACTATCTGGCCGCCGACGCAGCAGACGAAGCGCTGCGCCGCGATGTCCGGCACGGACTGTCGCAGAATCCGAAGACGTTGCCACCCAAGTGGTTCTACGATTCCGTCGGCAGCGACCTGTTCGATCAGATCACCCGGCTGCCCGAGTACTATCCGACGCGCACGGAGGCTCAGATCCTCAAGGCAAGGGCCACGGAGATCGCCGAGGCGTCGGACGCCGACACTCTGGTCGAGCTGGGCAGCGGTACCTCGGAGAAGACGCGGATGCTGCTCGACGCGCTGCGCGACGGCGGGTCGCTGCGCCGGTTCATTCCCTTCGATGTCGACTCCAGCGTGCTGCGCGCGGCAGGCGCTGCGATCGAGAGCGAATACCCCGGTGTCGATATCGACGCGGTCTGCGGCGATTTCGAGGAGCACCTCGGCAAGATCCCCCGGGTCGGCCGCCGCCTTGTCGCGTTCCTGGGTTCGACGATCGGCAATCTCACACCCGGGCCTCGCGCCGAGTTCCTGGCGTCGGTGTCGGAGATGATGCAGCCCGGCGATGCGCTGCTTCTCGGCACGGACCTGGTCAAAGATCCGGGCCGGCTGGTGCGCGCCTACGACGACGGCGCGGGTGTGACAGCGCGCTTCAACCGCAACGTCCTCACGGTGGTCAACCGCGAACTCGGCGCGGACTTCGACGTCGACGAGTTCGAGCACGTCGCGGTCTGGAATGCTGCCGAGGAACGCATCGAGATGTGGCTGCGCTCCACGCGCGCGCAGCGTGTGCGCATCGCGGCGCTGGATCTCGACGTCGACTTCGCCGAAGGCGAGCAGATGATGACCGAGGTGTCGTCCAAGTTCCGGCCTGAGGGAGTGGAGGCCGAACTGGCCGCCGCGGGTCTGTGCCGAACCCATTGGTGGACCGACGACGCCGGCGATTTCGGGCTTTCGTTGGCGGTGAAGTGATGGGATCGGCCCCATGACGCTCGCCGAAAGCTGGCGCGCCGCACGCCCGCCCGTCGCCGGTGTGCACGTCGACAGTGCGGCCTGCTCACGTCAGAGCTTCGCCGTGATCGAGGCCGCCGCCCAGCACGCGCGCCACGAGGCCGAGGTGGGCGGTTATGTCGCCGCGCAGGCCGCGGCACCGGTGCTCGACGCCGGTCGTGCCGCCGTCCGCGCCATGACCGGGATGCCCGATGCCGGTGTCTCCTTCACGACCGGGTCCAATCACGCGCTGGACATCCTGCTCGGCGACTGGACGGGCGAGCGCACCCTGGCATGCCTGCCGGGCGAATTCGGCCCCAACCTGGCCATCATGGCCCGGCACGGTTTCGACATCCAACTGCTCCCGGTCGACGAGTTCGGCCGCCTCGACATCAACGCGGTCGGCGCGGCACTGGGCCACCACCCGCCCGCGCTCGTCCATTTCACCGTCCTGGGCAGCCACAGCGGGATCGTGCAGCCGGTCCACGCCATGGCCGGCGCGTGCCACGGTCACGGAATCCCGATGATCGTCGACGCGGCACAGGGTTTCGCGCATCTCGACATGACCGCCACCGGTGCGGATGCCATCTACTCGTCGTCACGCAAGTGGGCCGCGGGCCCGCGGGGGGTCGGTTTCCTGGCCGCCCGTCCCGGTGTGCTCTCGGATACGACACGGGAGCGGCTCGGCCATGCGGAGGCGAATGTCGGACTGCACGTGGCCTTTTCGATCGCCGTGGGCGAGCACGTCGCTGCAGGACCCTCCGCGATGCAGGCTCGGCTCCGTGAGGTAGGAGCCGCCGCCCGCACGGTGCTGGCCGATGTGCCGGGCTGGCGGGTGATCGAACACACCGATGAGCCGAGCGCTATCACCACCCTGCAGCCACCCGACGGCATCGACGCCGCGGAGGTGCGCGCGCACCTGATCGCCGAACGCGGGATCGTGACGACCTACCTCGGAATCGAACGTGCTCCGCGTCAGATGCATCATCCGGCGCTGCGTATCTCCCCGCACGTCGATGTCTCCGAGGACGACCTTCTCGCCGTCGCCAAAGCCCTCGCGGCCGTCAAGCGCTGAGTGCGCCGTCGCTCAATGGCATTGCCGGACAACGATGGAGCAGGTTGCGCGCGAGCTCGGCGACTCGGGAGCGATCGAATGTGATGACGGCCTCGAAGCGACGATCGTTTTCCAGGGGCGTGCTCCCGGGTGGCTCGAGTTCGCGAGCGATCAAGGCGGCCGCGGTGTCGGGACCGATCACGACGATGTTCCACTCCAGAGCCATCGGGTCATCCTCGGCGATGTCGACCCATCGCAGTCGCGGGTCCAGCTCCCCGGCGGCATTCACGACGTAGGCGACCACAAGGGGCGACTTCTTCGCGAGCACGGTGAAATTCTTCTGTGTCTGCCCGCGATAGTTCTCGTGCTGTTGCAGTGTGAACAGCACGATCGGCGGACTTTCCGCGGCCGCCGCAAGGCGCTCGATGTGCCGCGACAGTTCGATCAGGGTTCTCTTGCGCACCGTGCGAGCACCGCCGAGGGCGGTGGCCAATTCGAAAGGGGTCATGGAGGTTTCGGGTTGCCCGGTCGACGGTGGCAGCTGCGGTAGCTGCGAGCCGTGCTGCGGGGCGCCCAGCGCGCCCGGGTGGCCGAAGCGATAACCCTGGCCCAACGTGGCGCCGTAGGCGAGCGCCTGCTCCAGGTGCTCGTCGGTCTCGATGCCCTCGGCCAGGATGATCGCCCCGGTGCGTTCGTGATGGGCGATGACAGCCGCGATGGTGCGCGCCTGCAGGCGATTGGGTTGCCGCTGAACGAGTCTGAGATCGATCTTCATCACCTCGGGGGAGATGATGTCCAGCAACGCCAGAGAATCGGGATGCGCGCCGATGTCGTCGAGTGCGATCATCACGCCGAGCGAGCGCAGAGCCGCCACCTTTCGGAGCAGCGCCGGGGGGTCGCGCAACAGTCCGCGCTCTGTCAGTTCGAACATCATGCTGAAGCTGCTGACCGCCTCCGACAGCGCAGTACCTTCCGGCATCTCGATGCCTGCGGTGGTCGGCTCGCAGTTGACCAGCAGCAGCATGCCCGCAGCGGACGGGCCGTCGAGCGCCGCGCGGGCCGCCGAGCGGATGCAGGCGTGGTCGAGCTGATCGAGCCTGTCGGTCGCGGCGGCATGGGCGAACACGTCCGAAGGCGGCGGATAGTCGAGGGACGGCCACCGCGCCAACGCCTCGTAGCCGACGACCACTTCGTCCGGCAGCGTGACCACGGGCTGAAAGGCAGGCACCAGCCCGCTACCGGACACCGCAGCGTCCAGCTGCGTTGTCGACGGGGCGCTTCTGGATTGGATGGCGGACTCGTCTCGTGTGGGCAAATGGCTGTTACTGCCATTGTGTACCCACCGCGTGACGAAGTGTCGAGTTTGCCTAACGTGTCGATGAACGCGGTTAGACAGCGAGCCGGGCTTGCTGCAGGGTGACGGGCATCTGCCGGACCCCGGGCACCATCGTGGCCTGCATCCGAAGGACCTCACCGTCGAGCTCGATGTGCTCGAAGCGCGCCAACAACTCCTCGAAGAGAACACCGGCCTCCAAGCGGGCCAGCTGAGCACCCAGGCAGGAATGCTCACCGCATCCGAATGCGAGATGCGCGTTGGGATGCCGGGTGATGTCGAGCTGCTCGGCGGTTGGTCCGAAGACGTCTTCGTCCCGGTTGGCCGACCCGTAGAGCATGGTGACGTACTGCCCCTCGCGGATCAGCCGTCCCCTGATCTCGACGTCGCGGGTGGCGCAACGGGTCATGTTCGCGACCGGTGAGGTGAATCTGAGCAGTTCCTCGACTGCCGACGGGATCAACTCCGGGTGCTCTCGGAGCAGCCGCAGCTGATCCGGATGCTCGATCAGCGCCAGAGTGCCGAGCGCGATCAGGTTGCGCGTGGTCTCGTTACCCGCCACCAGAAGTAGCAGGCAGAACTGCAGGAGGTCCTGGTCGCTGAGGCGCACACCGTCCACCTCGGCCGCCACCAGGACGGAGAGCAGATCGTCGACGTCGCTGAGCGCTCCGCTGCGCCTCAGCGAGATCAGCGCCTCGAAGTACTGGTAGAGCTCGCCCATCGCGGTGAACGTGTCGAGTTCGACGTCGGGATCGTCCATTCCCACCGCCGCGTCCGACCATCGGCGGAACTGTTCCCAGTCCTCGTCGGGCGCTCCGATCAACTCGGCGATCATCCGGGTGGGCAGCGGCGCCGCGATCTGCTCGGCGAACTCGATGCTCCCGGCCGGGTCGATCGCATCGAGGGCCGTCCGCGCGAAGGCCCGCAGTTTCGGCTCCAGGATGGCGACCTGGCGGCGGGTGAAGCCGGAATTGATCAGCTTGCGCAGCTGCCGGTGCCGCGGCGGGTCGGTGAAAATCAGGCTGCCTTCCATGACGGGATTGTCGATGGCCGGATCGGGCACGGTGATTCCCCGTGCCGACGAGAACAGAGCGGGGTTGGTCGAGACGTATCGGATGTCTTCGTACTTGAGCAGACCCCAGAAGCCGTGCTCCTCGTTCCAGTGCACCGGGTCGGCTTCGCGCAGTTCCCGATACGCCGGGAACGGATCACCCGCGTAGAACGCCGGCGAGTGCAGCGGATGGGACATCGCGATCTCCTCTGCGAGCACGGGTCATGCTTCCGACGGGCGGCAGGTGCGCAACCCTGCGATGATGACGCGAAGACCCTGGTTGAATCTCGCGTAGGCGTCGTCGGAGCCGGAGCTCCGTAGATGGTGCTCGAGCTGTACCGAGCCCAGAAGGTGGATGTAGAGGACGACGTGACCGGCGTCGATATCCTCAGTGGGCCAATCCGATTCGGCCATGATGGACTTCGCGGCGCTGTCCATGACGTTGGCCACGCCGGTCAGTGGGCGCTGCTGGAGCAGGGCGGCGATGCCGGGGACCTCGACCATGGCACGCCACGCGTTGGTGTGGAGTTCGGCGATGCGCTGTTCCCAATCGCCTTCGGTGGGAATCGCGATACTGCCGAGCACCGACTCGGCGAGCAGGTCGAGCAGCGCTGCCTTGTCCTTGACGTGGTAGTACACCGACGACGCCGAGGTGCCCGCTTCCGCGGCCAACGCCCGCATCGTCACGTTCTCGACTCCGACTCGGCGTGCCAGCTCGAGCAGATGCTTGACCAGGTGTTCACGGTCCAGGGCGCCGTAGGGGAGAACCGATACCGCCCTGCGGGTCCTGGCCGCCACGTCGCCCCTTTCGAACAATGTTCAGTTTCGAACAATGTTCAGATTGAAGCACCGCGATTGACCATGGTCAAGCAGTGGTGGTCGAAACCGTCTGGCCGGCTCCGATCAGCGCCCTCGGCGCGACCGAGGGCGGCTAGGACTTGTGGGCGCTGAGCAGGAATGCCTGCAAACGGATCCGGCCGGTCTCGTCGAGCAGGTCCAGCGAGGGTGGCGGCATTCCGGGGATCTTCGGCACATTCGTGTGGATCAGTGCGGGACGGATGTCGTCGATGGTGAAGTACTGCGAAACCGCTTCGTGCAGTTCGATTTCGGACACCTCGTTGGGGCCCTGCTCCATCTCGGGCGGGAATGCGCCCTTGGCGAAGACCAACACGAAGAAGCCCGCGCCCGGTGCGGCGGCCCTGTGCACGGAGTGCAGATACCCCTCGCGTGACTCGACGGGTATCGAGTGGAACAGCGTGCTGTCGACGATGGTCGAGAACCGCCCGTCGAATCCGGTGAACGCGGTGATGTCGGCCGCGACGAAGGACGCCCGCTCCGACAGACCGCGCTGGGCGGCGGCCTCGGTGGCTGCGGCGACTGCCGTCGGGCTGATGTCGATGCCTGTCACGGTGTAGCCGTCGGCGGCGAGCGCGAGCGACAGCTCGGCATGCCCGCATCCGGCGTCGAGCACCTCGCTGCGGAAGCGGCCGTCGCGCCACAGCGCGGCCAGCTCGGGTTGTGGCTCACCGATGTTCCACGGCGGAGGTCCCTCGAACTCGCTTTCGCCGCGATACACGTTGTCCCAGTCCATCACCTCGGCCATGGGCGCCAACGTACCCGCGGTCCTCAGGTCAGCAGGTCCCAGGTGTGCACGGGCTCATTGGCATGCATGCGCTCGCAGTAGAGCCGCAACATCTCCGCCAGTGCCTCGGGACGGCTCATGCCGCGGCCCTGCAGCGCAGTGACCGTTGCCGATTGCCAGGTCGCGCCGTTGCGTCCCGTCTTGGCCCTTCCCTCGATCACCCCGAGGTAGCGGTCCCGGACTTCGGCGGAGACCTCCCAGCGACGCAGGCCCTCCTCGGCCAGCGGGAGCAGCTGACGCAGGATCAGCTCGTCGGGCGTCACCTCACCGAGACCCGGCCAGTACAGGCGAGCGTCCATGCCGTGACTGGCGGCCGCGACGAAATTCGCTTCTGCCGCAGCAAAACTCATCTTGGTCCACAGCGGGCGGTCCTCTTCGGACAGTGCCCGCAGCACCCCGTAGTAGAAGGCGGAGTTCGCCATCATGTCCACGACCGTCGGTCCCGCGGGAAGCACCCGGTTCTCCACGCGCAGGTGGGGCCTGCCGTTCACGATGTCGTACACCGGACGGTTCCAGCGATAGATGGTGCCGTTGTGCAGCCGCAGTTCCGACAGTTGCGGCGTGCGGCCCGCCGCGAGTTCGGCCACCGGGTCCTCGTCGGAGAGTTCGGGCAACAGCGACGGGAAGTACCGCACGTTCTCCTCGAACAGGTCGAAGATCGAGGTGATCCAGCGTTCCCCGAACCACACGCGGGGTCGGACGCCCTGCGTCTTGAGTTCGTCCGGCCGGGTGTCGGTGGCCTGCGCGAACAGCTCGATGCGTGTCTCGGCCCACAGGTGGTGGCCGAAGAAGTACGGGGAGTTGGCGCCGAGGGCCAGCTGCGGCCCGGCGATCACCTGGGCGGCGTTCCAGTTGCTGGCGAAGTCGGCCGGGGACACCTGCAGATGCAATTGCATGCTGGTGCAGGCGGATTCGGGCGCGATCGACGCGGTCTGCAGGCTCAGCCGTTCCGGTCCGGCGATGTCGATCATGATGTCTTCGCCGCGGGCGGTGAATATCGAGTCGTTGAGCGCCTGATAGCGGACCGACTCGCTCATCCACCTGCCCGTGAGGTGCTCGGGCATCAGGGTCGGCAGGATGCCGATCATCACGATGTGCGACCCGTCGCTGTTGGCCTTCGTCTCGGCCGCATTGAGGCTCTTGCGAACCTCGTCCTCGAGATCGAGCGCGGCGCGGCCCGGGAGCCGGCGCGGCGGCACGTTGAACTCGATGTTGTAGGCGCCGAGTTCGGTCTGATAGGCCGGGTCGGCGATCGCTTCCAGCACCTCGGAGTTGTTCATCGCCGGCTGGTAGGCGGAGTCGACGAGATTGCACTCGATCTCCATGCCGGTCAGCGGCTTCTCGAAGTCGAAGCTCGACTGGGCCAGCATCGTCTCGAACACGTCGAGACAGAGCTGCACCTTGCGTCGGTACTCGCGGCGGTGCGCGCGGCTGAACTCGGCCTGCTTCAAATCCGCGCCGATTTCTTGGCCCACGGTGCCGAGCCTATCGGCGCCGCGCGAGTGCGACCTGCGGACTGAACAACCCGCCCCGCAGCTCGATGTCGATCGATGGTCCGGCGTGCGCGGCGAGGGCCCGGAGTGCCGACGGGCTGTAGGCGCGCAGTGAGCTGATCACACCGTCGTGCACGAACGGAATCACCGGCGCCAGCGGCAGCATCGTGGCCAACCGCACAAGGTGCAGCGGCGCGGGCGGACGCGGCAGATCGATGATGAGCAGCGTGTCCGCGGCGCGGGTGCCTTCGGCCATCACCTGCGCCGCGGCGTCGGGCGGCAGGTGATGAAACGACAGTGCGAACACCGCCAGCGCGAACTCGCCGTCGGCGGCGTCCAGAGCTGTCGCGTCCATCTCCCGGACCACGGCCCGTGGGTGAGATCCGAGATCTGAGGCAGCGATCGCGGCCACCGAGGCAGGTTCGACATCGGTCACGGTCACCTGCGCGCTCGGATGCCAGTCCAGCAGCTTGCGGGACAGCGCGCCGTGCCCGGCGCCGAGTTCCAGGATCTTGGGGTCGGCGACATCTGCCACTTCGTCGAGCGCGACCTTCGCGAACTTCTCGTGGTGGCCGAACACCTGGCCGGTCCAGTCCAGCGCGCGGACCACGCTGCGCTTCCGCGCTTCGAGGTCCTCGTCGCCGGCGGACTCGCGGTCCAGGTACTCCAGCCGGTCGGTCTCCAGTAGCCGATCCAGACAGGACGCATCCGGCCCACCGCGCGGCATGCGCGAGAGGGCCGCTGCGGGCGCTGCGGTCTTCAGGGTGTCATCCCGGGCGGCATGAAAAGTGGTTCGCCACTGGGCATGGTGAACGTCTCCGGAATCTGCGGCCGTTCGGTCGGCACCTTCGCCCCGTCGCGGTACACGAGCGTGCCGGTGTACCGGCCGTTGTCGTACGTGTCGTAGTAGAAGCTGCCCGTGACGATGTATTGGCATTCGGACTGCGTCGCGGTGACGGGGACGAAGACGCCGCCGAACTCGGGAGACTCGCACCCGATCCGGGGGTCCGCGGGTGGTGGACCGGGTTGGGCGTGGGCGGTTCCGCCGAGCAGCAGAGGCGCGACCGCGAATGCGGCGGCGACGCCGGCGAAGCCGATACGGCGGGATCGAGTGTTGATGAGCGGCACCTTTCCGTCGCGCCTCTGCGCACTGTAGCGCGACCCCGAAGGACGGCGAGGCGTTCAGCCGATCAGACCAGTCTTGTGGTCCATCATGGACGGATGGCCGACTTCGTCGCTGCAATCGACCAGGGCACCACCAGCACCCGCTGCATGATCTTCGACCACGACGGCGCTGAGGTCGGTCGCCACCAGCTCGAACACGAACAGATCCTGCCGAAGGCGGGCTGGGTCGAGCACAACCCCGTCGAGATCTGGGAACGCACCGGATCGGTACTGGCGACCGCGCTGAACAAGACCAACCTCGCGACCGGCGACCTCGCCGCTCTGGGCATCACCAATCAGCGCGAGACGTCGCTGGTCTGGAACCGGCGCACCGGAAGGCCGTACTACAACGCGATCGTGTGGCAGGACACCCGCACGGACCGGATCGCGTCCGCTCTGGACCGCGACGGCCGCGGGGATGTCATCCGCCAGAAGGCCGGCCTCCCGCCTGCCACCTATTTCTCCGGCGGCAAGCTGCAGTGGCTGCTGGAGAACGTCGAAGGCCTGCGCGCCGACGCGGAAAAGGGCGACGCCCTCTTCGGTACGACGGACACGTGGGTGTTGTGGAATCTGACCGGCGCCCAGCACGGCGGCGTGCATGCGACCGATGTGACGAACGCCAGCCGCACCATGCTGATGAATCTGGAAACCCTGGACTGGGACGACGAACTGTTGGGGTTCTTCGGGATTCCGCGCCAGATGCTCCCGGAGATCCGGCCGTCGTCGACCACCGAACCTTTCGGGGTGACGTCGGTGTCGGACGGTGAGCTGCCGATCACCGGCATCCTCGGCGACCAGCAGGCCGCCATGGTGGGCCAGGTGTGTCTGGACGCCGGCGAGGCCAAGAACACCTACGGCACAGGCAATTTCCTGCTGCTGAACACCGGCGAGGACATCGTGCGGTCACAGAACGGGCTATTGACCACCGTCTGCTACCAGTTCGACACCCACGATGGGCCGGCGAAACCCGTTTATGCGCTTGAGGGTTCGATTGCCGTCACCGGATCGGCGGTGCAGTGGCTGCGCGATCAGCTCGGCATCATCAGCGGGGCATCCCAGAGCGAGGCGCTCGCCCGTCAGGTCGAGGACAACGGCGGGGTGTACTTCGTGCCCGCGTTCTCCGGACTGTTCGCCCCCTACTGGCGCTCGGATGCCCGCGGCGCGATTGTCGGGTTGTCCCGCTTCAACACCAACGCGCATGTGGCCCGCGCGACGCTGGAGGCGATCTGCTACCAGAGCCGCGACGTGGTCGACGCGATGGCCGCCGATTCCGGTGTGCACCTTGAGGTTCTGAAGGTCGACGGCGGTATCACGGCCAACGACCTCTGCATGCAGATCCAGGCCGACGTGCTGGGCGTCGAGGTGGTCAAGCCCGTGGTGGCCGAGACGACAGCGCTCGGCGCCGCCTATGCCGCCGGGTTGGCGGTCGGGTTCTGGGGCAGCACAGACGATCTGCGTGAGAACTGGCAGGAAGACAAGCGGTGGACGCCGCAGTGGTCCGACCAACAGCGCGCCGACGGATACGCGGGATGGCGCAAAGCCGTTGAGCGCACGTTGAACTGGGTCGACGTCGACTAGTTGCTGCCGGCGGCCACCAGCGATCGCAGGTGTATGTCGGGGTTCTCGCGAATGACGTTCTCCAGCCGCCACTTCGTCGAGAACACCGCAAGCATGACCCCGTCGGTGCGGGTGAAGACCTCTACCGACGCCAGCTTCGCCAGTACCTCGGCGTCCTCGGGGTCACAGATGCGGGCCACCGTGTAGGGGAGTGGTTCCAACGAGATCGGCGCGCTGAACTCGGCCGTCATCCGGTGGCTGGCCACCTCGAACTGCATCGGGCCGACGGCGGCGAGAACTGGGGCCTGGTCGCCGCGGCGGTCCGATTTGAGAACCTGGACCACGCCCTCCTGGTCGAGCTGCTCGATGCCCTTGCGGAACTGCTTGTGCTTGCTCGGGTCGGTACCCCGTGCGACGGAGAAGTGTTCTGGCGAAAAGCTCGGAATCGGAGGGTATTTCACCGCGACATCTTGATAGAGGGTGTCGCCGGGTCGTAGCGCTGCGGCGTTGGCCAGTCCGATGACGTCGCCCGGCCACGCGGTGTCGAGCGTGGAACGTTCCCGTCCGAAGACCGACTGTGCGTACTTGGTGACGAACGGCTTGCCGGTCGAGGCGTGCGTCAGGACATCTCCGCGCTCGAAGGTGCCGGAACACACGCGCGCGTACGCGATGCGATCGCGGTGGGCGGAGTCCATGCCTGCCTGCACCTTGAACACGAACGCACTGAACGGCGCGTCTGCCTCGCGGAGGTTGCCGTCGACGTCCCGCTGCCCGGCCGGCGGCGGCGCGAGCTGCGCGAGGACGTCGAGAAGCTGGTTCACGCCGAAATTCAATGCGGCGGAGGTGAACAGCACCGGCGTCGACGTGCAGTTGAGGAACGTCTCCGGGTCGAAGTCGGCGCCGTCGGCCTCCAGCAGTTCGGACTCCTCGACCGCGGTGTCCCAGTCCACGCCCGCGACGTCGTGGGCGCGGGACGGGTCGATGTGTTCCTCGGGGGCGGCGGTGGCCCCGCCCGCCGTGCGGGTGAAGCGGATGAAGTTGCCGGTGCGGCGATCGAGCACGCCTTTGAAGTCGCCCGCGATGCCCACCGGCCATGTCAGCGGTGTCGGTCGCAGACCGATCTCCGCCTGGATCTCGTCCATCAGTTCCAGCGCGTGACGGCCGGGCCGGTCCCACTTGTTGATGACCGTGATGATCGGGATCCGGCGGTGCCTGCACACTTGGAACAGCTTCAGTGTCTGCGGCTCGAGGCCCTTCGCCGCGTCGATGAGCATCACCGCCGAGTCGACCGCGGTCAGCACGCGGTAGGTGTCCTCGGAGAAGTCCGCGTGACCAGGGGTGTCGAGCAGGTTGATGATGCAGATGTCGCCGGCGTTCGTCGTGTAGGGGAACTGCAGCGCCGTCGACGTGATGGAGATTCCGCGGGCCTTCTCCATCTCCATCCAGTCCGACACCGTCGAGCGGCGACCCGACTTGCCGTGGATGGCGCCGGCTTCCGTGATCGCCTTGGCATGCAGGACCAGCGCCTCGGTCAGCGTGGACTTGCCGGCGTCGGGGTGGCTGATGACGGCGAACGTCCTGCGGCGGCGGGCCTCGTTCGAAACGTCGGTGGGATTGCTCATGTTGACGTCGATTTTATTGGCCGCAGCTGCGAAAACGTAAATCGCGGGTAGCCCGCCCGGATGCGCCGACCCAGGTGCTCAGGCGGCGGCGTCGAGCTCGCGCTTCGTCTCGTCGTCGAGCTCGATGTCGCGGACGGCGGTGTTCTCCTCCAGGTGGCCCACCGACGACGTCCCCGGGATCAACAGCACGTTCGGGGCGACCGAAAGCGTCCAGGCCAGCGCGATCTGGGCTGGGGTGCGGCCGAGTTTGTCCGCCTCGCGCCGCACCGCGGGGTGGTTGAGGACGGGATTGTCGGGCAGGAACCCGGAACCCAGCGGGAAGAACGGGACGAACGCGATAGTGCGTTCCGTGCACAGGTCCAGGACCGGCTGTGACGTGCGGTCGACGAGGTTGTAGGCGTTCTGTACGCACACGATCTCGGTGCGCTCCAACGCAATTCGCAGATGATCGATGCTGATACTGCTCAGTCCGATGCCGTCGATGAGACCTTCGTCGCGGGCATCGATCATCGCCGTCAGCTGCGCGTCGAACAACTCGTGGTCCACCTCCGCCGGCGCGCTGGGGTCCTCGCCCGCGAATACGCGCAGGTTGACGGCGGCCAGCTTGTCGGTGCCGAGCGTCGTGAGGTTCTCCTCGATGCCGCGCCGGAGATCGTCGGGTTGCTGGGCGGCGAGCCAGTTGCCTTGGTCGTCGCGCTTGCCGCCGACCTTGCTGACGAGTGCGAGGTCGGCGGGGTAGGGGTGTAGCGCCTCGCGGATCAGCTCGTTGGCGACGTTCGGGCCGTAGAACTGTGCGGTGTCGATGTGGTTGATGCCGAGCTCGATGACGCGCTGGAGCACGGCGATCGCCTGGTCGTGATCCCGGGGCGGTCCGAAGACGCCGGGGCCGGGGAGTTGCATGGCGCCGAAGCCGACGCGTCCGACATCGTGTGAGCCGAGGGAGAAGTGTGAGCCGAGGGGGTCCATGCTTCCTACTTACACGCGTCCGGGGCGTTTTCTTCCGGTGTGGCCGAAAGGAAACGCCCCGGAAGGGGAGAGCGTCAGTCCCTCCCAACGTGTTTGGTCAGTCTTCGCCCAGAATGGAGTAGATCTCTCGGCGGGCGTTGTTCACGATGTCGACGATGCGCTGCTGCTGCTCGGGGGAGGCCGCGTGCGACGCCTGAATGACGGCGCCGGCGAGCTGGCCGACGGCGTTGCGCAGGCCCAGTGCGCCGGGGTCGGCGTCTCCGGCGATCTCGTCCCACGGGGCTGTCTCGATCTTCTCGGCGGCGGCGCGGCCTTCCTCGGTGAGCTCGAAGAGCTTCTTGCTGCCTTCGGCGTCGGTGGAGACGAGTAGGCCTTCGTCGACGAGAAGCTGCAGCGTGGGGTACACCGAGCCGGGGCTCGGCTTCCAGAGCTGCTGGCTGCGTTCGTTGATCTCCTGGATCATCTCGTAGCCGTGCATCGGGCGTTCCGTGAGCAGCTTCAGGATTGCGACGCGGACGTCGCCGCGTCTGCTGCGTCCGCCGCCACGGGGTCCGCCGCGACGGCCGCCGGGGCCGAACCCGAAGCCGCGGCCCGGGCCGCCCGGGCCGAAGCCGAACCCGGGGCCGAAACCCGGCCCGAAGCCGGCGTCACCGCGGTGTTCGCGAACGTGGTCGCGGAAGTCGCGGCGCGCTTGCCTGCGCTGTTCGTGAAACGCCCGCCGGTCTTCCGGGCTGAACCCGAAGCCGAAGCCACGGTTCTCGAAGGGGCCCTGCGGAGGTGTGAATGGGGTGTTCATGTCTGTACGTCCTTTGTTCGACAGGAAGCACGGACTGCGCTTCCGATATAAAGACGATATATCGGAAACTATCGTGATGCAACGTTAGTGTCGCGTCAGGCCTCGAGCTGGTCGGCGACCGAGCGGGCCCACTGTGCCTGCATCGCATTGAGGCGCAACCCGTACTCCAACGCCGCGAGGCCGAAGAAGTCCTCGTCAGACGAGTCGAAGACGCGGCCACATGTCAGCGAATCGCGCAATTCGGACAGGCGGCGAATCTCCGCCTCGGAGTGCTCGGCCATGTGGTGCAGATGCGAGCGAGCCTCCCCGGTCGGAATAAGCCCGAGGAGGAACACCCGGAGAAGCGCGGCACTGCGGAACGGCGGATCGTCCTGCGGACTGGTCACCCAGCGCACCAATTCGGCGCGGCCGTCCGCCGTGATCTGGTACTCCTTGCGGCCCCTCGGTCCGACTGCGATGACCTCGATGAGACCGCCGGCAGCCAGTTTGTTGAGCTCCGAATACAGCTGACTCTGGGTCGCGGGCCAGACGTTGGCCATCGACTTCTCGAAATGCTTCAGCAGGTCATACCCGCTGGCGGGACCCTCGGCCAGAAGGCCGAGCGCTGCGATCCGAAGGCTCATGGCGGCATCGTACGGCTTCGACATTCCAGAACTGGACTATTGCCGGCTCGGTGACATTCCACTATTGACATGTCATTAGTGGGATGTCAGTCTGGAGCCACCACTTCAGGAGGCCACCCCATGACCGAGACCACCGACTCGACCCTGTTCGGCACCGGCAACTTCTTCCAGATGGGCAACTATGCCCCCGTGCACGACGAGCTCAGTTCTTCCGATCTGGCTGTCGAGGGCGCGATTCCGGCCGAGCTCGACGGCTGGTACCTGCGCAACGGTCCCAACCCGCGTCAAGCCACCGGGCACTGGTTTGCCGGCGACGGCATGATTCACGGCGTACGCATCGAGAACGGTCGCGCGTCGTGGTACCGCAACCGGTGGGTGCGCACGGACAGCTTCGTCAACCCGTTCCCGCTCTACAACGAGGACGGAACCCGTAACCTCCGCGCCAGCGTCGCCAACACCCACATCGTGAATCATGCGGGCAGGACGCTTGCACTGGTCGAATCGTCGCTGCCCTACGAGATCGCCGACGATCTGGAAACGTTGGGAGCCTACGACTTCGGCGGCAAGCTCGTCGACTCGATGACGGCCCACCCGAAGATCTGTCCGACCACCGGCGAGCTGCACTTCTTCGGATACGGCAACCTCTTCACCCCACATGTCACGTATCACCGCGCAGATGCCAACGGCGAGTTGGTGATCGAACGTCCGCTCGAGGTTCCCGCGCTGACGATGATGCACGACTTCGCGCTCACGGCGAACTACGTGGTGTTCATGGATCTGCCCATCGTGTTCAACGCGGACATCGCGATGAGCGGTGAGGGGGACATGCCATACCGGTGGGATGACGACTACGGGGCCAGGTTCGGCGTGCTGCGTCGCGACGACCCCCACGGTGAGGTGCGGTGGTTCGACATCGACCCGTGTTACGTCTTCCACGTTGCCAACGCGTTCGATACGACGACAACGGGCGGCGCCTCCATCACGTTGCAGGCGGTGCGCTATCCCGAACTATGGCGCCACAGCAGTGGATTCGACGCCGACGGGGTGATGTGGACGTGGACGCTCGATCTGAAGAACGGCACCGTGAGCGAGCGCCAACTCGACGACAGGGTTGTCGAGTTCCCGCGGATCGACGACCGTCTCGCGACACTTCCCGCGCGCTATGCGGTGTCCGTCGGGGGCGCCAGCCTGATCCGGCACGACCTGACGACGGGCACCGCCGAGGAGCACCGCTTCGGCAGCGACGGCGGACCCGGAGAGGCCGTGTTCGTGCCCTCGGCGACGGGCCCGGCAGATGAGAGCAACGGCTGGTATCTGGGGTACGTCTACGATCCCGAGCGCAACGGCAGCGACCTCGTCATCATCGATGCTTCCGACTTCGCCGGCCGGCCGGTCGCCAGAATCAAGCTCCCGCAACGGGTTCCGTACGGCTTTCACGGAAACTGGATCGCCGGTGGCGACTGGGGCTGACGCCGTAGGCCCTTGTGACGGTTACGACGGCGGGGCAAACCCGTCGCTGCGCGGAGGCGCCGGGGCAGGTGGCGGCGGGGGTGGGGACCACTGCGGCGGCGGGGGACCCGCGGGTGCGGCTGCCTGCTGCAACCGGTTCAGCTCGCGGCGGTGGCGCTCGGCGAGGACGGCGGCGAGGACCATTGCGGGCGGTGTCCCCGGCGGTGGCGGCGGCGAGATCTGCGCGACCACGTCCGTGGTGATCCGGTAGGCCATCTCGTCGCGGATCCGGGGAGCCAGTTGCGACGCGCGAGAGAGGAATTGGCGGGAGATCTCGGCCTGGGACGGGCTCAGGCCGGACAGCTGCAGCGTCGATGCCCACCACGCGAGCTGCGGTGGCATGACCGGGGGCGGCGCCTGTTTGGGGGCGCGCTCGCTGATGACGACGGTGCCCGCGAAGATGTCCCCGATCCGCTTGCCCTTCGGTGAGAGAAGGCTGCACAGCACCGCGGGACCGCCCGTCAACATCCACAGCTCGATCACACCCGCCAAGGCGCGGAACAGGGCCTGACGGAACCGCTCCGGGCTGCCGTCCTCCGACACCACTCGCAGCCCCAGCGCCATCTTGCCCAGCGTCTTGCCGCGGGTGGCCGTTTCGAACACCGTCGGATAGCCGACGAGCGCGAGCACCGTGAAGATGATCAGGACGGCTGCCGAGAACGCCGGGTCCATGTCGGTCAGCGTCACCGCCCACAGGAGCGTGCCGATCACGTAGACGAGCGCCACGACGGCGACGTCGATCAACGCCGATGCCGCTCGGACCGGCAATTGTGCGATCTGGATCTCCAGGACGACCGCGTCGCCGGTCACCACGGGTTGTTGCTGGCCGACCATAATCAGCCACGCTACTAAAATCTCGGATGTGGATGTCGATGCGTTTGTCCTGGCGAACCGCCCGACGTGGGACCGCCTCGAACATCTGGTGAAGCACAAGCGCAATCTCACCGGGGCGGAGGTCGACGAACTGGTCGATCTGTACCAGCGGGTCTCGACGCATCTGTCCATCGTGCGGTCCTCGTCCTCGGATGCGGTTCTGGTGGGCAAGCTGTCCGGGTTGGTGGCACGGGCGCGCGCGGTGGTGACCGGTGCCCGCGCGCCACTGTGGCGAGAGTTCGTCCGGTTCTGGACAGTGTCGTTTCCCGTCGTCGTCTACCGGTCCCGGCGGTGGGTCGTCGCGTCGGGCCTGGCGTTCTATGTCGTCGCCGCAGTGATCGCGGTGTGGATCGCCCACAGCCCGGAGGTGCAGGCGACCATCGGCACACCCAGCGAGATCGAGCAGATCGTCAACCACGAATTCGCCAATTACTACAGCGAGCACCCCGCAGCTTCGTTCGCGTTGCAGGTGTGGGTGAACAACGCGTGGGTGACCGCACAGTGCATCGCAATGGCCGTACTACTCGGAATTCCCATCCCCTACATCCTCTTTCAGAACGCCGCCAACCTCGGCGTGAACGCGGGCCTGATGTTCGAGGCGGGCCGCGGCGACATCTTCCTCGGGCTCATCACCCCGCACGGGCTGCTCGAGCTGACGGCGGTGTTCGTCGCCGCCGGGGTCGGCATGCGGCTCGGATGGTCGGTGATCGCACCGGGGGATCGTCCGCGGGGGCAGGTGCTGGCCGAGCAGGGGCGAGCCGTGATCGCGGTGGCGATCGGGCTCGTGGTGGTGCTGTTGATCTGCGGTGCGATCGAGGGTTTCGTGACGCCGTCGTCACTGCCCACCGCCGTGCGCGTGCTGATCGGTGCGGCGGCCTTCTCGGCGTTCGTCGCCTACGTCGCCTACTTCGGCCACAGGGCGGTGCGGGCGGGGGAGACCGGGGACATGGAGAACGCCCCGGACGTGGTCCCGACGGCCTGACTTTCGGTTACAGCCGGCCGGCTGCTTTCATCGCCAGGTAGTGATCCGCGAGATCCGGTGCCAGCTCTTCGGGCGGAGCATCGACGACGTCGACGCCCATCCCCCGCAGCACTGATGCCACGGCCCGGCGGTCGTTGCGGGAGCGCTCCGCCGCCGCGGCGTCGTACACCTCGACCGCGTCGGCGCGGCCGGCCGCAAGCTTCTCGACGCGCGGATCCGCGACGCTCGCGACGATCACCCGGTGCTTGGAGGTCAGTCGCGGCAGCACGCTGAGCAGACCTTCGTCGATTGCCGAGGCGTTGAGGTCGGTCAGGATCACCACGAGCGCCTGCCGTCGCACGCGACGCTGGACCGCAGCCACCATCGCCCGGGCGTCCGACTCGACCAGCGCGGGTTCCAGCGGTGCCATCGCTGCCACCAGGTGGGCCAGCAGCTCGGAACGCGACGCGTTGACGACCGCCGCGCGGGTGTCGCGGTCGTGAGCCAGGAAGTCGACGTGGTCGCCGGCGCGGGCGGCCAATGCCGCCAACAGCAGAGCGGCATCCATCGACCAGTCGAGCCGGGGCCAGCCGCCCGGATCCTGGGCCGTGGGGTCCACACCGACCCGGCCGGCCGAGGTCCGCCCGGTGTCCAGCACGATGAGCACCCGCCGGTCACGTTCGGGACGCCAGGTACGCACCACCACATCGGCGCGACGGGCGGTGGCACGCCAGTCGATGGAACGGACGTCGTCGCCCACGACATACTCGCGTAACGAGTCGAATTCGGTGCCCTGCCCGCGGATCAGCACGGGCGTCATGCCCTCCAGTTCACGGAGCCGCGCCAGCCGCGACGGAAGGTGCTTGCGCGACAGGAACGGTGGCAGGATGCGGACCTGCCACGGGACGCGATGCGAACCCTGCCGCCCGGCGAGCCCCAGCGGGCCGACCGACCGTGCGGTCACCAGAGCGGACTTCTGGTCGCCGCGGCGGACGGGCTGCAACGCGGTGGCGAGCTCAATCTGTTGGCCTGCAGTGAGATTCACCGGATGCGTTCGCGGCAGGGCGCAGGCGCTGGGCGCCCAGGCATCGCGGACGACGCCGCGAAATCGGGAACGCCCGCCGTTCTCGACGGTGAGCTCGGCGGTCACCGGCTGCCCCAGCCGGGCCGACGTCGACCCGCTGCGGGTCAACCGCAGAGACCGCGGGCTGCCCGCCAGCGCCACATCCACCGCCACAGCAATGGCGAGCAGGGCCGCAAGAACCGCGAAAGTCACTGCGGGAGCGGGCGAGAGCGCGATCGGCAGTGCGCACAGGAGTGCGATCAGCCCGGTGCGACCAGTGAGAACCACTATCGCGGGACGGGTACCGACGAGAGGATGCCCTCGATGACGCCGTCGGCGCTGGCCCCTTCCAGCTCGGCTTCCGGCCGCAAGGCCACGCGGTGCCGCAGCGTCGGGCGGGCCATCGCCTTGACGTCGTCGGGTGTCACGTAGCCACGTCCCGACAGCCATGCCCAGGACCTCGCCGTGGCCAGCAGAGCCGTCGCGCCGCGGGGGGACACCCCCAGCTGCAGCGACGGTGAGTTTCTTGTCGCCCCGACGATGTCGACGATGTAACCGAGAACCTCATCCGCGACGAGTACCTGACGAACGGCCTCGCGGCCTGCGGCGAACTCCGCCGGACCGGCGACCGGCTTCACGAACGACAGGTCCCGCGGATCGAAACCACGCGCATGCCGGGTCAGGATCGCGATCTCCTGATCCCGCGGCGGCAGAGGAACGTTGAGTTTCAACAGGAACCTGTCGAGTTGCGCCTCGGGAAGCTGATAGGTGCCTTCGTACTCGATCGGGTTCTGCGTCGCGGCCACGATGAACGGGTCTGGCAGTGCGCGCGGCTCACCGTCGACGCTGACCTGACGCTCCTCCATCGCCTCCAGCAGCGCGGCCTGCGTCTTCGGCGGGGTGCGGTTGATCTCGTCGGCCAGCATCAGATTGGTGAACACGGGCCCGGCCCTGAACTCGAATTCCGCGGTGCGCGCGTCGTAGACCAGCGACCCGGTGACATCGCCGGGCATCAGGTCGGGAGTGAACTGCACTCTCTTGAACTCCAACTGCAGCGCCGAGGCCAGGGTGCGCACCAGCAGCGTCTTCGCCACTCCTGGAACGCCTTCCAGTAGTACGTGCCCGCGGCACAGCAGGGCGATCACCAGACCACTCACCACGGCGTCCTGGCCGACGACCACTTTGGCGATCTCGGCGCGCAGGGCCATCAGCGCGTTGCGGGCAGCCTCGTGATGGGTGGGCTCTGTCACGACTGTGCGACCTGCCTTTCGATGTCGTCGAGTGCACGGGCGAGATTCACCAGATCGGTGTCGGTCGCGGGCGGTTGTCCGTACAGGGTATGGCCGACGTCCTGATGGTCGAGACCGCTGCGGTCTGCGACGGCTGCGACGACCTCGGATTGCGATGCCGCCTGATGGAGACCGAGACGGGGGAGCATGCGCTGGCGCGCCGACGTGCGTAGCGATTCGGCGGCGACATCCCTGGCGCGGCGGGATCGGTACAGGCGGCCGCGGCCCTCGACCGTCTCGGACGCGCGCACCACCACGGGCAGTTGCTCGGCGACCAGCGGGCCGACGCGCCTGCCGCGCCACCACGCGAGCAGGGCGACGCCCAGCACGAGCTGCACCACCATCCAGTACACCTGCGGGGGAATGAGATCGGTGAACTGTGCCGTACCGGAGGAGTCACCGCCCTCGCTGCGCTGTGGGGCGTACCAGATCATCCGGGGCCGGGTGCCCGCCAGGTTCATCGCCAGTGCCGCGTTGCCCTCGTCGAGCAGGCCAGCGTTCAGGACGAATTCGTCGCTGCCCACCACGGTGATGGTGCGTCCGTCGTCGGTGTAGCGGGTCAGCGCACCGTCATAGCAGCGGGTGACCGGGACGGAGCCCCTCGCGTCGAAGGTGTCGGTAACCCCGAATAGCACTGTGCCGGCCTGGTTTGCCTCGCGCAGGTCGCAGTCGGGGGAGAGCCCGGTGTACTCCGTGGTGTCCACGCGATCCAGTTCGGGGGCGAGCGTCTCGCGGGTCCGACCGATGGGTGCGATCAGAAGACGGTCGCCGGGGAGATCGGAAAGGCGCTGCAGCAGCTCATCATCGAACAGGTGGAAGGTCTGCGCTGCGACCAGCAGGGTGTCGTCGCGGGCTTCGCGCTCGACGTCGGTGATCGAGTCGGCTTCGACGACAGTGACGCCGTGGTCGCGAAGCAATGCCATCAGCGCGTGGACGCCCTCGGGTGAAGTGGAGGCCGGGTCGAGCCGCCCGCCCGGCCGCGGGGCGGTGAGCCAGGTCGTCAGGGTGGCGACGGCCACGATCGCGGCCAACGCCAGCAGGACCCATCGCGCGCCGCGCCATCGCCGGCTGATCGGCGTCCCGACCGCCGTCGACGTGTCGACGCTCACCGCACCTCCGCCCACGGCTGGGAGGAGGTCGCGGACCCTGCATCCTCGGGGGCCGGCGCAGTCTGCCGACCCAGCCTGCCGTCCAGGTCGGCGATCATGCGGTAGTGCGGTTCCGTCGCCGGCCGCTCCCCATAGGTGACGTCGTTGAAAATCTCTGCAGCGGAGCCCATCTCGGTGGCCAAGCCGGGTAGCGCGCGACCGGCCGTGCGCGCGAGTTCGGTCGCCGTGCGCCCGGGCACGGGGTCGAGGATGCCGTTCTCCTCAAGCTGACGCGCGACGGCGCGCAGGCGGTGGCGGATGGCCGGCGCCCAATCCCCTGCTGCGGCACAGCGTTCGGCTGTAGCACGGTGCTCAGCGGCGCTGAGCAGGTGATCGCCGAACAGTGCGGGCGCATCGTTTCGACTGCTGCGCATGGCTCGCCGTGCGATGCGGATCGCGATGAAGACCGCCACAGCGGAAAGGATCACCAGGACCGACACGGTGAGCCAGCCGCCGGGAAACTTCGACGCGCCTGCGGTGAGCCGGTACAGCAGTTCCTCGAGCCAGTCGCTGACCATCTCCAGCGCCGACGGTTTCGGGTAGATGGACTTCCCGAGTTCGGCCTGCGCGGCGTCATGCGCCGCGTCGCGGTCGATGTCTATCGTCGACACGTCAGCGGGGGCCGGTCAGCCAGAGGTCGTCGGTCGAGTTGGCCGGAGCGTACGGACCGGCGGAAGCGCCTGTCTGCAGGACGAGATCGAAGGCTTCCGCGCGGATGCGGCGGTCGGTGTACTGCAGCACGGCGATTCCCGCCGTGAACGGCCCCGTGATGATCTGGCCGACGGCCCCGCCGACGGAGGCCAATACCAGCGACAGCATGAACGACGCCGTCGTCGCCGACACGGTCAATGCGACCTGGCTGCCGATCGTGAACGGAATCGACACCGCGCCCGCGACGAACTGCGCGACGATGTAGGCGAGCAGCCAGATTCCGAACACGCGCCAGAAGTCGCCCTTGATGAGCGCGAACGATCGGGTGATCGACGTCATGATGTCGCGCCGCTCGAGCACGATGATCACCGGGGAGAACGTCAACACCACCGACGCCCAGACCGCTGCGGCGATCGCGAGGAGCACCAGTGGTGCACCGATGACGAAGGCTCCGACCCCGCCCACGGTGGACGCGGTGAGCACCACCAAGCCGCCCACGATGACGAACCACAGCACCAAGGCCACGGTCTTGAGCAGCGAGAACCCGATCAGTGCCCAGACTCGCGGTTTGAGCCTCTGCCACGCCTCGCCGATCGTGATGCCGGACCCGAACACCGAACGTCCGATGACGACGGTGAGGAGTCCGCTCAAGATGGTCATCGACAGCGCGGTGGTGAGACCGCCGGCGAGCGCTGACGCCACCCAGCCGACGACCACCTCCGCGGACGCGTCGCCTTCGAGGGCGCCCGCGAGGTCGCTGGTGAAGGCGAGCGGAAAGAACGACAGCACCAGCGTGATGAGCTGTGCGACCACCACGACGATCGTCGTCAGACCCAGGGTGGCTTTGGGATTGGCGCGGATGTAGGCCACGGCGCCGTTGAACATGTCGGACAACGTCATTGGGCGCAGGGGGACGACGCCGGGTTTGATCACCGGCGGCTGGCCGTAGGGCGGGGGATAACCGGGCGTTCCGTACCCGGGTGCGTAACCCGGCGCCTGCCAACCGGGCGGAGGACCGTAACCGGGCGGGGGTCCGTAACCGGGTGGGGGTCCGTAGCCGGGCGGAGGATATCCCTGCGGTGCCGCGCCGTGGGGTGGTGGCCCCGCCGGCCCGTAACCGCCGGCGTCGTAGGTCATGGGCACCATCCTGTCGATCACCGGCGAAATTGACAACGTCAGCCGGCAGGGACGCGCTCCCACAGATCGTTGAAGGCGATCGAATCGAAGAAGGCAGAAGCTCTGACGATGTTGTCCTGATTGAACGTCAGGAACCACGAGTACGTGTTTCGGTACGGAATCCCGTCGAGAGCAGTCCCTTCGGCGTCGAAGAAGACGATCACGGTGTCACCATCGGCGTAGATGTCGCGAATGGTCGGAACGAGCCGCTGCAACATACGGGAATTGAACGGCCGAATGACTGCGGCGAGGAAGTCCTCCTTGCTGGTGTAGACGCGGGACACCGCCGAGTTCCCGACGATTTCCCACGTGGCGTCGTCGGCGAGGGCGTCGTAGGGACTACCTGTGCCGGCCCTCCAGGCATCGAATCCGTGTTGCACCGTCGCGAGGTTGCGGGATTCGACCTCATCGTGACGTTGGGCCGTTGCCGTTCCTGTCGCCTGGCTTGCGAGAATTACCGTCAGCAGTGCAATCAGAGACAAGCGAAGAACGGCTGCGGGCTTAGTCATAGACGATCACCGCCCGCCCGAGAACGTCGCCGGCTGCAATGGCGTCCAACGTTTCGTTGACATCATCGAAGCGCACCCTGGTGACGGAATGCTTGATCTGCCCTGCCTGAGCGAGCGCCAGCACCTCGATCAGGTCGTTGTAGTTGCCCCAGAACGATCCGAAGAATGTGTATTCGCGTGCCACCAAGGGAAACAGCGGAATGTCGACCCGGTTGCCGATCAGCCCGACCGAAGCCACAGCACCTTCGGTTGCCAGCAACGAGAAGGCGAGTCGTATCGAATCCTCGGAACCGGCACATTCGATGACTGCATCCAAATCAGCTCTCCCGGTGAGTGATTCAAGTTCCGAGCGGACGGCATCGGTGTCCTTCCCGCGGACGTTGACGACGTGATCGGCGCCGTTGTCTTTGGCGATCTTCAGCTTGTCGTCACTGCGCGCAAAGGCAATTACTTGTGCACCGCCGCCGAGCAGCTTGGCGTACTGCGTCGCGTAACTGCCGAGTCCACCCACCCCGGACACCGCCAACGTGCGGCCAGGGCCGAGATGGCCTGCAGCAAGGAGCTTCTTGAGCCCGCGGTAGGGTGTCAGGCCTGCGTCAGTGAGCGGGGCCAAGTTCTCCGGCGACAGTTCGCTCGGTCCGGGAATCTTGATCAGGTAGCGATAGTCGACGGGCATGTATTCCTGGTATCCGCCGTGACGGCCGAAACCGGCCCACACACCGTGGGCACACAATTGCTCGTTGCCTTCGTGGCATTGCCGGCACGCTCCGTCGCCCCAACTGCCGAACACCACGACCTGGTCGCCCTCGCTCAACCCGGCCGACTTCGGGACGGCGGAGCCGATCCCGTCGATCCAACCGGCGACCTCGTGCCCCGGTGTGATCGGAAAGTCCATCGCCAAACCGGTGTCGAAATATCCGTCTATCAGCTGAAAGTCGGTGCGGCACATGCCCGCGCCACCGACCCGGATGAGTACCTCCTCGGGCCCCGGGATGGGGACGTCGATCTCCTCAAGCTGCAGCGGTTGCTTGTAACCGTACATCCGCGCTGCCCGCATCTTCATAAGACTCCTCGGTTGTCGAAGTGTGCCCCGAAGCCTGTCAAGGCAGGCCGCTTCTTCGCATCCGCCAGTGGCCAGTCACGCAGCTCAGCGGTGGTCGACATCGGGCAACGCGCGGTCGAGCTGACTCCGCGAGTGGATTCCGAGCTTGGCGAAAACCTTGCTCAGGTGATACTGGACGGTGCGAGCGCTGATGAACAGACGAGCGCCGATCTCAGGGTTGGACAAACCTTCCCGGGCGAGGCGGGCAATCTGAGTCTCCTGCGGGGTGAGAGTGACAACCGTCGGCGTCGCGGTCCGGCGGCGTGCCGTTTCACCGGTCGCCTGCAGTTCGCGCGCGGCGCGCTCGGCGAACGCTTCCATGCCGATGCTGGTAAACAGGTCGTGCGCGGCCCGCAGGTGGGTGCGCGCATCGATCCGGCGGCGTTGCCTACGGAGCCACTCCCCATACAGCAGATGCGCACGCCCCTGGTCAGGGCGCAATCCCGCGCGTGCGAGACGCTCGACGGCTTCGAGGTAGTGGTGCTCTGCTGAGTCGTCCTCGCTGACCACGGCGCGTGAGCGTGCCTCGATGCCCAGACTCCAGTCGGTGGCGCTGAGCGTTGTCGTCTCCGCGAGGAGCTCCAATGCGGCAGTGGCGGTGGGCAGGTCGTCGAGCCGCGCGGCGGATTCGATCAGCTCGCACAGGCTCCACCACGACGCTCCACCGTCTCCCCGGCACGCAGAAGCGTAGGAGGCGCGGTCGCGTGCGGTCCGGTAATCGCCGCTGCCGTTGGCCATGACTGCCTCAGCCCAGGCGATCACCGTCAGCCCGTGTCCCTCGCCGCGATGTTCGGCGTCGACGCGAGCCGCCGTGGCGAGAGTTTCCACTTCCGCGCGCCGGCCTCGCCAGGCTGCCAGGACGATAGCGCAGTAGGGACTCAGACTGTTGCCCATAGCGTCGATGGCAGCGCCCATTTCGAGCGCCACCTCCGCCGCCGCGTCGAAGTCGCCCATCATCATGAGGGGGAGGAATCGGCTACTCAAAGCCAACGGAAGATGGGCGAGCGCGCCGGATGTCCGGGCGATTTCCAGATACCGAAGCGACAGCGAAATATGCCGCTCGATATCCCAGACCCGCGACGCGGCCAGACACGCCAACAACATCCAGCGCAGCTCCTCTTCGATCTGCATGCCGTGGCCGTACCGGGTCAGCGCTTCACACACGGTGGTGAATCCCTTGTCGAACCCGGCGTTGTACTGGGTCGCCAAACCGTCGAGGAGGAGGTCCGCCGGCCCCGGGGTGCTGAGCACCCGGATGGCCGCACTTGCCGCCTCGGCCACATCGAGCATGCTTCCGCCCTCGGCAGCGAGTCGGCCGGCGAAGAGTGCAGCAGCCATCGCATCGAGGTAGGTTTCGCGGGCCAACCGCGCGTCGATCGGTTCGAGACGACGAGCAGCGTTCAGCATCAGCGGAGCAGCGTCGTTGCCGTGGCTGGTGATCATGGCCAGCTGTGCGCGAACCAGGTCTGCGCGCGCCCGTTGAAGGTCCGTCAGATATCCGCCCTCGACGGTTTTGAGCAAATCGTTGGCTGCATCGAGAAGGCCTGCGTCGGCTTTCGCCGATGCGGCCGCGATGGCGCGATCGAACCGGCGCGCCGGGTCGGACGTCAGCTCGCTTGCGCGTTCGAGAAACGCTGCTGCGGCGGTGATTCCGCCTCGCGCCTGCACGCGACCGGCACTGCGCTCGAGCTCGTCGGCCACCTCATCGTCCGGTGCAAGAGTTGCGAGCCCCAGATGCCACGCCCGCCGATCGGGATCGAGGCGCGCGTCGGTGACCGCGGCCAGCGCCACGTGGATCTGCTGCCTGTCCGACATGGGCACGCTTCGGTACGCGGTCGACCGGATCAGCGGATGACGGAAGACCACTCGGCTCGTGATCGCTAACAGATCGGCGTCGAGAGCAGGGGCAGCGGCGCCGGCGTCGATCCCGAGGACGTAGCTTGCGTGCCACAGCACAGCCGGATCTCCGATGGGATCAGCGGCCGCCAGCGCCAACAGCCGACGGCTCGCCACCGGGAGATCCTGGATCTGGCGTCGCAGGGCTCCTTCGAGGCTGTGGGTCAACGGCGCACCCGGCGCGCCGAACCCGCCTGCGAGTTCGGCTCGGCTCACCGCACGAGGCAACTCCAGCAGCGCGAGCGGGTTTCCGTGGGCGTCCGCGATGACTTGATCACGTACCCGACTGTCGAGTGGGCCGTCGATGTGACGCGCCAGCAGCGTCTGCGCCTCGGTATCGCGGAGGCCACGCACCACCGTTTCCGGGAGCCCACGGAGCTCGTCGCCGACGGTGCGGGCGGCGAACACGACGGCGACAGATTCGGCGGCGAGCCGACGCGCGACGAACGCGAGCACGTGTCGAGAAGCCCGGTCCAGCCACTGGTGGTCGTCGACGAGCACTACGAGAGGTCGATGCCGAGCGGCTTCGGACACGACGCCCAGCGCCGCGAGTCCCACGAGAAACGGATCGGGAGCAGGGCCCTGATCGACTCCGAAAGCTCGCAGCAGCGCAGTCCGCTGCGGTACGGGGATGGCGTCGATCCCATCCCACATGGCCGAGCACATGAGTTGCAGAGCCGCGAACGCGAATTCCATCTCCGACTCGATGCCGGTGATGCGCACCACACGGCAGTCGGCGGCCCTTGCGGCTGCCTCTTCGAGTAGGGCTGTCTTCCCGATGCCGGGCGGGCCGCTGAGTATCAGCGTTCGGCTTTGCCCGGCGCGCACAGCGGACAGCAACTCATCGAGTGATCGCACCTCTTCGCCGCGGCCGATGAGTTCCACCGCGCCTCCTGGCTCGGGCAATGGGGTGGTAGCTGCGCGTAAACCGTATCCGTCAAGATCCGCAGCGGTCCAGTGCAGAACGTCGTTTTGCCTGGGCCACCCCGGGTACACGACGCGCATGACTCGATTCGGCTACACCCTGATGACTGAGCAGAGCGGACCGAAAGACCTTGTCAGCTATGCGGTATCGGCGGAACAGGTGGGCTTCGACTTCGAGGTCTCCAGTGACCACTACTTCCCGTGGCTGTCGTCGCAGGGCCACGCACCGTACGCATGGTCGGTGCTGGGCGCTGTCGCGCACGCGACCGAACGCGTCGAGTTGATGACGTACGTCACCTGTCCGACGGTGCGCTATCACCCGGCGATCGTCGCGCAGAAGGCGGCGACCCTGCAGATCCTGGCCGACGGCCGTTTCACGCTGGGCCTGGGCAGCGGGGAGAACCTCAACGAGCACGTCGTCGGCAAGGGATGGCCCACCGTCGCGCGGCGCCAGGGCATGCTCAAGGAGGCGATCCAGATCATCCGGGAGCTGCAGACCGGCGAGATGGTCGACTGGAAGGGCGAGTACTTCGAGGTCGACTCCGCGCGGCTGTGGGATGTTCCCGACGTGCCGCTGCCGATCGCCGCGGCGGTATCTGGTGACCGCTCCGTCGAGATGTTCGCGCCGCTGGCCGACCATCTGATCGCGGTGCAGCCCGACAAGGATCTCGTCGACTCGTGGCATGAGACTCGCAGGGGCACCGGCCTGCCCGGCGACGTTCGCGTCATCGGCCAGATCCCGATCAGCTGGGACCCCGACCGCGACGCGGCGATCGAGCGCGCCCACGACCAATTCCGCTGGTTCGCCGGCGGATGGGCCGTCAACGCAGACCTGCCGACGACCGCCGGCTTCGATGGCGCGACGCAGTTCGTCCGCAAGGAGGATGTCGCCGAATCGATCCCGTGCGGTCCCGACCTCGACGCGATCGTCGAGTCGGTCCGTGCATACTGGGAAGCCGGGTTCACCGATATCGCCCTCGTGCAGGTCGGCGGGGACACCCAAGACGCTTTCCTGAAAGAGGCAGCAGCGCCGCTGCTCGACAAGCTCCGCTCCGCGTCTCACTGAGAGGCTTCATCAATGACCCGTGGTAAAGGCATCTACGACGACGAAGAGGGCTCGACCGCTTCGAAGTCCGCCGACACCGACAAGGATTCCGACAAGCGTTCTGAGGATGACACCCCGGACGTCGACAAGGGGTCCAGCGAGCCGACCGCCTGATCAGCGGTCGGCGACGGGGTCTCCGCGACGCTTGGTCTCCAGGCGGTGCCACGTCCACCAGAACAGCAGCGCGGCAAAGATCGACCCCGCGGCTGCCAGCCACTGCGCGCTGAGGAACAGCCGCCATTCCACGGTGGAGTCGATGTCGCCGTAGAGCGCGGCGAGCAGCGCCACCGCGCCGAGTGCCAGGCTCACTGTCCCCACGACGGTGACCAATGCGACGAAGACCGTCCGCAACGTGTACCGGGCAGCCCCGGGTGACACGACCGCCCGGATGCGATCCGTGCGTGCGAGGAACTGCGCTGCGCCGCAAGCAACCACAAGGGTGACCGCGTCGGCGGCGAGGACGTCGGAGAGCCGGTGCCAGCGCGCGATGACGGTGTAGGCGCCGATACCGACCGCCCAGGTGAGGGCGGCGAACATCGCGACCCCGCGGAAGCGGTACGGCATCACGATGAGCGTCGCGAAAAGCACGGACATGGCGGCTGTGGTGTGCCCGCTGGGCAGCGTGTTCTCCAGATACTCGTTGGTGGTCAGGAGTTCAGGGCGTTGCAGCACAACGTATTTGAGGATCTGTGTGGCCGCCTGACTGCCGAGGATGACAGCCATCGCCGCGACGGCGAGATGGACCTGCCGCCGGAGCAGCCCGACGGCACCGACCAGCACGGTCGCCAACGCCAGCGACGAATAGGTGATGGTGCTCAGTGCTCTGCTGGCCGCGAGGAACGCGCGCTCCCCGACCTGTTCGGCGCCGTTGAGTGCGGCATTCTCGACGGCCTGACCGGTGGTGGTGCGCACGGCCAGGACATACACCGCGACGAAGAACAGCGACGCGCAGATCGCGATGACCGTCCACCGGCGTTGTGCCCGGCGAAGCCGCCTGCGGGTTTCGTCGATGTCGTTGTGCACGAGTGGCAAACCCTAGCCGACGGCCTGACTGCGCCGCAGCCGCGCCTCTTCGTGCTGGGTGATGTTCGAGTTGTCCAGCACGATGGTCAGCATCCGCGTGAAGAACCGGGCCGGGCTGAGCTCGTCGGGCACCAGATCGGTGCGCAGGGTCACGTCCGGAAGGACGGCCAGCTGCGCCGTCACGTCGACCGCCGGCGGATCGTCGACGGAACCCTCGTCGATCTCGAAGAGATACGGCTCGATGACGGCGTCGTCGGCGGCAGGCGGTTCGTCGATAGGTGCGTCGCCCTCCCATTCCGGGACCACGAGGGCGCACGCGTCGTAGGCGTCGTCTTCTCGGCCCAGTTTGATGAGAAGGTCGACGATCCAATCGAATTGCCTGCGCTCCTCCGTATAGGCCGTGGACCGCAGCGAGTACATGAAGCCCAGCGCAGCGAGCGGATGGCGCAGGGCGAGGTTCTTCGCGTCCCCGTAGGACTCCTCGACACGGTTGGCGGCGTTCTTGCCGAACGAGGAGTCCATGCGCTTGGTCGAGATCAGCAGCTCGGGACCCGTCTGCCAGGACGACATGATGACGTCGACCTGCTTGAAGTAGTTCTTGCCCGCGATGTTGGCCGAGGCGGCGCCGATGCCGCCGCCGGCGCGCAGTCGCTCCATGAGCTCCTTGCGCGCCGCTTTCGGGATCGATTTCACGAAGTTCAGCACGTCGCGGTCGACCACGCGCGGTGCCTCCGCGCGGGGCCACACCGCATCGGGATCCAGCCCGGCGCGCCGCAGCTCGTAGGCGACCCACACGTCCAGCGCGAGTGCCGGTACACCCGAACGGCTTTCGGCACCGAGCAGGATCGGCACCGCGAGGAGCTTGCGCAACGCGTCATAGTCCGGCGAGAACGAACCCTCGGTGGTCCAGGGGTTGACGTCCTTGAACGCCGACCGGGCGACGATTGCGTCGAAGAGCGGCCAGGCGAGGGACTTCGAGCTCGGTTTACCTGCCACCGTTGACTTTTCCCCGGGCGACACGGCGTGCGGTGAGGCCGGCGTGATCTCGGCGGACGGCCCTCAACTGCTGCCGGGTCAGGCTCGACGAATCGATCAGCAGTGCCTCGTCGACGACCGCGACCGCATCGAGAAGCCGGCCCTCGCGCAGCAGCCCGGCGATCTCGGCCCGGATACCGCGTAGCTGCGCGGCGTTGCGGCGCACGAGATCTGGGGACGGCACCGGGAGCAGGTCGGCTTCCCGCGGCTCGATCTTCAACATGCCACCACCGTAGGCGCGCCCCACCGTCTCGGCGCCGAGCAGGGTGACCGAATTCAGGGACGCCAGCGGCAGCAGGTTCATGCCGTCTCGGCGCAACTCGTCGCGCAGGTACACGCCGTGCACCGAGTTCAGGTGGTGCGCCCGGGCGCGGTTGCTGGTCAGCCGCGGGGTGTCGGCGTTCATGTACGTGAGGAACAGGTCGGCGGGACGCAGATACGGCACCCGCCACCAAGGGTTTCGGACGCGGCACTTGTAGGCCTCGTGCACGTCGAGATCCTCGCCCGAGCGGATGTAGTGCCACCCCGCCTGCGAGGGCTGCGCGGCCGGGCGGAACAGCAACGTCGAGCGGCCCGCCTCCCCGAGGCTGCGCAAGGCCTGACCGGTCAGCCCGAGGCCGCGCAGGTGACGCGACCCCGGCGGCGACAACGGGATCACGTCGGAGTCGGCCAGCCCGAGCGCCTCCGCCTTGGCGGGGGACAGCGTGAAAAATCGGTTGCTGCCCGTCACCATTCCCAGCGTCGTGTCCCCCCACGTCTCCAGGACGGTGAACGCCTCACCGCCGACGGCGGCGTCGAACGCGGACAGACCCGCGGCCGACATCAGCCCGGCCGACCACTTGGCGCCGTTGGCCGGTGGCGTCCAGCGGCGTGCGGAGGTTTCGCGGTCCAGCGCCTCGGCATCCCGCACCTCGGACAGATGCATGTGCGTGGCGCCGCTGCCCCCGCCGGGGTGGTAGCCGTCCGCGAGCAGGAGCACGACCTCTTCGAGGACCCCGGGGAACACGCGCTCGTCGAACAGCACGAGGCCCACCGAGCTGAAGTGGTCCATCAGGAACTGCCGGACACCGGATGCGTAGTTGACGCTGAGCAGTTCGGCGGGCAGCACGAGCCCCAGCCGGCCGCCCGGCTTGAGGTGCAGCGCCGAATGCACGGTGAACGCCGCCCACGAGGAGGCGAGGTTGGACAGACTGACCCCCGCGCGCAACGCCGCCTGACGGGCGCGGGCGCGTGACTCGCCCGTGAAATCCTGGTAGCGGACGTAGGGCGGGTTGCCGACCACCGCGTCATAGGCACCGAACTCGTTGTGCACGAAGAAATCCCGCGCGTGGATCGTGGCGTCGATACCGCCCTCGCGAAGGCTGTGCTCGGCGGCGGCGGCGGAACCGGCGTGGATCTCGACGCCGACGAGGGGGCCTTCGTGGCCGCCGCGCCCGATCTCGTGCAGGAAGACTGCCTCACCGCAGGACGGTTCGAGGACGGCGGACCCGGGGTGCCGGACCGCCCATCCGGCGAGGAAACGAGCGACCTGGACCGGGGTGAAGAACGCGCCGCGCGCCTTGCGCAGCGACGCGGTATCACCTCGGTCACCGGGAAGCATGCGCATATCGTGCCGCAGCGCACCGACACACCACCGCTGACCCGCCGACCGTGGGGGGCCGTCCGCGGCTAGGTGCGCATCAGCTCGTCGAGCACGACGGTGACGCGGAATCCGCACAGCACCAGGATGTGCAGCACGAACAGCCACAGCGCCAGCGCCGACACCGCACCGACGATGGGCAGGCCCCCGAACGGCGCGGACCACGGGATCGGGATGGCCAGAAAGAGCAGGAAGCCCTGGAGGAACCCGGCGACGATGGCGCCCGTGCTGAACGCGCCGATCACGACTGGACGCAGCCGTAACCGTCCCGGCCCGATGAGGCCGAACACGCCCAGCAACGCCGTCGACACCGCGATCCACACGATGTGGAACGCGACCACCACACCCCACACCAGCGACCACCCGCCCGCCGCGTACAAGGGCCCGACGTACGACGACGATGCCAGCACGGCGAGCACCAGGAACGGCGCGACCGCCGCGACGCCGAGCAGCCCCGCCCGGCCCCGCCAGCCGGTCAACTTGTCCTTCGTGGCCGTCATCTGGACGAACGCCCGACGCAGGCCCTCGCCGTACAGGCTGGCCGGGAACAACACGACCAGCGCCTGCGGCCAGGACATCGCCAGGGCCACCGACGTCAAGGTCCGCAACGCCTCCGGTGTGCCGTGCCCGTCGGGTAGTCCGGCGATCCCGGCGTCCATGGCCGCGACGACGGCGTCCTCGCCGACGAGCCGTCCGACGGCCCACAGAGACACCAGGGCCAGCGGCACGAGCCCGATCACGCCGAAGTACGTCGCGCCGGCCGCCCACAGCGTCAGGTCGCTGACCGGGAACGTCCGGCCGATGTCAGAGGCGAGTTTGCGCACCCGGCTCATCGGCGTGCCTGGCAGGCTGGAGCGATGACAGACGGGCCGGCTGAGGACGCGCAGTGGTCCGCGTTGCACGGCGGGGTGCAGCCGTCCCCGATGGTGCGCGGCTGGCTGCGGATGATCTGGGCGCTTGCCAGGGGGCCGGTGCTGCGTGTGCCGCCCGACGTCCTGTCGGCCCTCGGTCTGCTGACCCTGGTCGGGGCGTGGGCGGCGGTCGAAGGGCCCGGGTGGCCGGCGCTGGCGGCCGTGCTCGTGATCGCCGCGGGCGTCCTCGACGGACTCGACGGTGCCGTCGCGATGCGCACCCGGCGCGCGCGCCCTCTCGGCGCGGTCGTCGATGCCGTGGCCGATCGCCTCGGCGATCTGGCGCTGGGCGCGACACTGGCGGCGCTCGGTGCGCCGCTGCCGTGGGTGCTGGCGTCGCTGGCGCTGCTGTTCGTGATGGAGTACCTCCGCGCTCGGGCACAGTCGGTCGGGATGCCCGGCGTCGGCGCGGTGACCGTCGCCGAGCGGCCCACCCGGTTGATTCTGGTGGCAGCGGCCGCACTCGGCACCGCCGCGTCCCCGACCGGCTTGCCGCTGATCGGGTGGGACTGGGCGAGTGCGACGGCCGTCGCGTGGACGGTCGTCGGGATCGTCGGCATGGTGCAGCTTGTCATCGGGGTGCGGCGGACGATCCCTGCGCGGTTCCCGCCCGACCGATGAGGCCGGCGACGATCTCGGCCGACATCAGCACCAGCGGGATGCCGCCCCCGGGATGGGCCGACCCGCCGACCAGGTACAGCCCGGGGATCGCGCCCCGGTTGGCCGGGCGGCGCAGCGCCGCGCGGGGGCCGTGTGACGCGGTGCCGTAGATCGCGCCCCCCGGGGCGCCCGTACGGCGCTGCAGATCGGCGGGCGTCAGTGTCTCGACGAAGCGGATGCGGTCGGCGACGTCGACGCCGCGCGCGGCGAGGACGTCGAGCACTCGTCGGGTGTAGCGCTCGCGCAGGCCGGGCGCGTCCCAGTCGACGCCGCGGTCGGGGGCGAGCGAGGGGGCATGTGAGGGGGCGTTGACCATCACGAACCAGCCTTCGTGGTCGTCGTCGGGGCGCAGCGCAGGATCGTCGGGCGAGTGCACGTACACGGTCGGATCGGCCACCGGGTGCGGCCGCCGCCCAAAGATCGCGTCGAACTCGGCGGCGTAGTCGGCAGGAAAGTACACGCGGTGCGCCGCGCCCTCGCTGCGGCCCGAAAGCCCCAGCAACAACACGAACCCGGCCATCGACCGCGGCGTCCGTCGCACCCGCCGGCGCGCACCCGCCGCGACGCCGGACGGGAGCAGACCGTCGTAGAGGTCTTTGGCGTCCGCATTGCACACCACCACGTCGGCGGACACCTCTCGGCCGCCCACCCGCACCCCGCGGACGCGGCGATCGCCCACCAGGATCCCGTCGACCCGGCTGCCGGTCTCGATGACCACGCCGAGCTCACGGCAGCGGGCGGCGATCGCGTCCACGATGCGGCGCAGCCCGCCGTCCACATACCAGGCGCCGAACTCCTGCTCGACGAACGACGTGACCGCGAGCACCGACGGCGTCCGGCGCGGATCCGAACCCGAATAGGTGGCATATCTGTTGAGCCACATGCGCATTCGCGGGTCGGGCAGCAGGCTCCTGCCCAGCGCGTCGATCGTCTGCCACGGCGCGACGGCACGCAGATCGGCGGGCCGGGCGCTCATCCGGGCCAGCGCCGCCAGCGACACCGGGCGGCGCAGCACGGGCTCGCCGACCAGTTCCCACAGCCGCCGCGACCGGGCGTGCAGCCGCTGCCATGCACTGCCTGCGCCGCGGCCCAGCGCCTCGTCGAACGCCGCCGGGATCCGCGCGAGCTCATGGGGGACGGTCAGCTCGGTGCCGTCGGCGAAGACGTAGGTGAACGCCGGCTCCACCGGCTGCAACACGAGGTCGGTCGGCCCGCCGGTGTCGGTGAACAGCTGCTCCAACACCGCCGGAACGGTCAGCAACGACGGACCGGTGTCGAACCGGAACCCGTCGCGTTCCCAGACCCCCAACTTGCCGCCGACCTCGACGGCGCCCTCGAACACGGTCACCTGATGGCCGGCCGCCGCGAGCCGCGCCGCGGCCGCCAGCCCGCCGAGGCCGGCGCCGATCACCACCACCGCGCTCACAGCGCGCGACCCTTCCAGTGCAGGGTGCCCCGCACCCGGCCGACCCAGGATGCCGCAAGTATCCCGACCAGCGCGGCGACGGAGACGGGATGGGCGACTGCGTCCCACGGACGGCCGGACCACCTCGACGCCAGCACCCGCCCGACGGTCGCAGCCGCGTAGCCGACCGCCCCGATCCGGTGCCCGCGCACCGCGCCGACGGCGGGGACGACGTAGACGACGATCAACGCCGCGCCGACGGCCACCGCACCTGCGGGGGAGCCGAACGCCGCCCACAGCGACTTGCGGTACCCGTCGAAGAGTTCGCGCCCGTCGAGATACATGTGGCACGACGCCAACTGCGATCCGTCGGCCAGCCCGGTGCGTCCGCCCGCCACCCGCACGGAACGAGCCAGCCCGATGTCGTCGAGCACCGCCCCCGACACAGAATCCCAGCCGCCGGCACGGGCGAGCGCGTCGGCCTCCACCACGAGAAACTGCCCGTTGGCCACCGCCATCGACGGACGCCGGGAGCGTTCGGCGATCCGCAGCGGAAGCGTGGTCAACCATGACCACGCCAGCAGCGGCTGGATCAACCGGCCGAGCGCCCCCACGGCGACCTGCCGGGGCCACGGGCTCACCAGATCGAAGGGCTCCGGACCCCGCAGGACGGCGACCGCGGCGGCCACCGCGTCGGGCGCCAGGGTCACGTCGGCGTCGACGAACACGAGGATCTCCCCGCGCGCGGACGCCGCCAACTGCGCGCACGCATGCGGCTTGCCCAGGAATCCGGCCGGCGGAGCGGTCCCGGCCAGGATGCGCAGTCTCGGATCGCCCGCCGCGGCCGACTCGACGACGGCAGCGGTACCGTCGGTGGAGTTGTCATCAAGAACCATCACCTCGACGTCGCCGAGCCCCCGCTGGGCGAGCACCGACCGGATCGTCGGCGCGATTCGGTGTGCCTCGTCGCGCGCCGGGATCAGCACCGACACGGCGGTGTCCACCGGCGGCGGATCGGTCGGTGGGCGTCGCAGCAGGCGCTGGTTGAGAATCTGGTGGGTGGTACCCAGGCAGGCCAGCACAGACCCGGCCACGGTAAGGATTCGCAGCGTTTCACGCGGACGAGCACCGGGCATCTGCAAACTCTACGGAGCCAAGCCGCTGTGCCTTCCGCAGGTACGACATCGTCGCCGTCCGTCAACGACACCGGAGGTCCACGCGTGGCTCTGGCCGCCCCTGTAGTGAGGTTCCGCGCTCCGCGCATCAGCTGGTCGTTGGTGGCCGCGGCGATCGCGGTGCAGATCCTCTACCCCCTGATGCCCGAGCCGTGGCGCACCTCGGTGACCGTGACGAGCGTGATCGTCTTCTTCATGGCTGCGGTCGCCGATGTGGCCCGGCTGCACGGCGTCGCGCGCGCGATCCTGTTGATCGTGATCGCCGGCGGCGGTGGACTGGTGGCCGAGGCGGTCGGCGTCGCGACCGGATTCCCGTTCGGGCCGTACGCCTACACCGGCACGCTGGGGCCGGAACTTCTCGGCGTTCCGCTGGTCGTCCCGCTGGCGTGGGTGATGATGGCGTGGCCTGCGCTGGTGGTGGCCCGCACTCTCGCGCGCCGCGGCGCCGCCGTCGTGCTGATCGCCGCGTTCGCGCTGACCGCTTGGGACGTGTTCCTGGATCCCCAGATGGTGGCCGCCGGGCACTGGTTCTGGTTCGATTTCGAGCCGGGGCTGCCTCTCATTCCCGGTGTGCCCTTGACCAATTACGCCGGGTGGCTGCTGGTGTCGGTGGTGATGCTCGGCGTGCTGCACGCCGCGCTGCCCCGCGAGGACGCACCGTCGGGCCCCGCCGCGACGCTGTACCTGTGGGTGTATTTCTCGTCGGTCATGGCGCACGCGGTGTTCTTCGGGCTGCCGGGCTCGGCAGTCACCGGAGGGATCATCATGGGTGCCGTCGCGATCCCGTTCGCGGTGACTCTGTGGAGGCGTCGTGGGTGACCCGTTGAAGCGGCGCGCGGCGCCGCTACGCATGCGCCGGATCCCGTTGGTGACGCCGGATCCGGCGCTTCCGCGAGATGTCGCGCCGGGAACCGAGGCCGTCGTCGTGGGCGGCGGCCTCGCGGGGGTGTCCGCGGCCGTGGTGCTCGCCGAACGCGGCGTGCGCGTCACCCTGATCGAGGCGGCCGGCCATCTCGGGGGACGACTGGGCGCGTGGCCCGAATCCCTGCCCGACGGCAGCACGCAGATCATCGAGCACGGCTTCCACGCGTTCTTCCGCCACTACTACACGTGGCGCGCCATTCTGCGGCGAGCCGACCCGGACCTGGCCTTCCTCGACCCGGTGCCGCACTACCCGGTCATCTCGGCGACGTGGCCCGCCGAAGACCTCTCCGGCCTGCCCGCCGCACCCCCGTTCAACCTGCTGGCGCTGGTGCTGCGCTCGAAGAGCCTGACCCGCAGCGAGATGCTGCGCGCCGACCCCGAAGCGGGGCGGGCCCTGCTCGCCTACGACCGCGCCACCACGATCGCCGAATTCGACGACGTCGACGCCGCGGCATTCCTGGACCGCCTCGGGATGACCGAGCGCACCCGCAGCATGCTGTTCGAGGCATTCGCGCGGTCGTTCTTCTGCAACCAGGACGCACTGTCGGCAGCCGAACTGGTGGCCATGTTCCACTACTACTTCCTGGGCAACCCGGAGGGTATCGGCTTCGACGTGCCCAACACCGACCACGCGACAGCGATATGGAATCCGCTGCGCGAGCACCTGATTCGACACGGCGCCGATATCCGCCTCGGAGCCGCGGCGACGAATGTCGCGCCCGAGGGCCACGGCTGGCGCGTCGAGCTGGCCAGTGGCGAGGGGCTCTGGACCAGGCATCTGATCCTGGCGCTCGATCCGGGTGCGTTGCGGTCGCTGGCGGCCGCCTCGGAGCTGGGTTCGGTCGCGCCCCAGCTTGCCGAGCACTGTGAAAAACTCACTGTGGCACCACCATTCGCGGTCAGCCGGCTGTGGCTGGACCGTGACGTCGCCGCGGACAGGGCGGTGTTCAGTGCGGTGACAGGCCAGCCCAACCTCGATTCCATCGCGATCTATTCCCGACTCGAGGAACCCAGCCGCCGGTGGGCCGACGCCACGGGCGGATCGATCATCGAATTGCATTCGTACTCCTGCGCATTGAGCGACGCCGACACCGCGGCTCAGGCGCTGCGCCGTGAACTGGCCGTCCTGTGGCCGGAAACCTCCGAGGCGCAGGTGCTGCACAGCCACGACCGGCTGGAGTCCACGGCCCCGTCCTTCCCGCCGGGCTCGGCAGGGTCACGGCCGCGGGTGCGCACCGACGCCCGCGGCCTGCGGATCGCCGGGGATTTCGTCGAACTGCCCTACCTGTCGGGCCTGATGGAGCGGTCGTCGATGTCGGGTGTGCTGGCGGCCAACGACGTGCTCGCCGAACTCGGGGTCGCCGCCGAGCCGATCGACGGCATCCCGCAGCGGGGCCTGCTGGCCGGCGTGCCGGAGATTCCGCGCCGCGCGCGCTGAGCCGGCCGTCTCGGGAGTTGGCGGCGCGTTGTCCGGTCGTCGCCGGACGCCTCGGGCAGAATCGAC
This sequence comes from Mycobacterium bulgaricum, assembly GCF_041287165.2. Classification (NCBI taxonomy): domain Bacteria; kingdom Bacillati; phylum Actinomycetota; class Actinomycetes; order Mycobacteriales; family Mycobacteriaceae; genus Mycobacterium; species Mycobacterium bulgaricum. The sequence goes on from NZ_JBGGKV020000001.1 coordinate 605,209, forward strand.
GCACATGGCCGCAGGTGCCGGGGACGGCGCGTCGCAGCGTTCCCCCACGGTGCTACACCGGGCCGGGGTCGCGAGCTGGTCCGTGCTGGGAATCGTCGCGCTGACCGTCGTCGCCGCTGCTGCGCTGGGCGCCGTCAGCGGCATCATCATCCCGCTGGTGATCGCCGTCATCCTCGGAATCGTGCTCGAGCCGGTCTCGGAAGGGTTGCGCCGGCTCGGAATTTCGGCCGCGCCGGCGGCTGCGCTGACGCTGCTGGCCGCCGTCGCGGTGACAGCGGGGATGGTAGCCGTTGTGGTGTGGGGTTTCCTGCAGCAGTGGCCCGAGATCTACCGGCAGCTGATCTCCGGATGGACGTCGCTGGTCGACTACGTCGCGGGCCTCGACTTCGACACCCAGTGGCTCACCCGCGCCCGATCCGCCTTCGAGGCGCACGCACCGCAACTCGGGCAGGGTGTCCTCGGCGCGGTCACCGACACCTTCTTCGGTGCGGTGTCGCTGTTCATGGGCGTGCTGCTGGCGGCATTCTTCCTGTTCTTCGCGCTGCGAGACGCGAACCGCTTCCCCGGCTGGCTGTCGCGCAGCACGGCACTGCACGCCGACGAGGTCGCCGAGGTCGTCGCCCTGACCCGCCAGTCGGTCCGCGGCTACTTCAAAGGCACCGCCGTCACGGCACTGGTCACCGCCCCGATCTTCATGGTGCCGCTGCTGCTGCTCGGTGTGCCGCTGGCCATCCCGATCTTCATCCTGTATTTCGTCCTGTCGTTCATCCCGTTCCTCGGTGCGTGGATCACGGGTGTGTTCGTGGTGCTCATCGCGTTCGGTGCGCAGGGCCCGACGGCGGCGCTCATCCTGGGGATCACGTTCGTCGTCTCCAACGGCACGATCCAGAGCGCGGTCAGCTCGTGGGCTCTTGGCTCATCGCTGAGCCTGCATCCGGTGGCCGTGCTGCTCGCCACGATGATCGGCGGCACCGCGGCGGGGTTGCTCGGCATGGTGATCGGTGCGCCGCTGGTGGCCGCCGTCGTCAAATCCGTGGCGGCGGTTCGGCGACTGCGCGCAGAAAGGGACCGCTAGGCGGCCCGGTTGCCTAGTCTCGAAGGTGCCCGGCGTCGCCACGACCGGCGACAGCGGGCCGGGGAGGGGGACCGCGATGGACGTCGATGTCGGCGACGTTGCGCAGCAGGCCTATACCGGCGGACTTCCTGAATGGACGGAAGTCGAGTCGCTCGTCGAAGCCGCGTACCGGCGCTGCCGGTCGGAATCCGGCGGTGTGGTCGCCGACTACATCCCGGTGCTCGCGCAAGCCGATCCGGACTGGTTTGCCGTCTGTGTCGCCGAAGTCGACGGGAGCGTGCACGCGGCCGGAGATGCCGGCATCGAGTTCAGCATCCAGTCCATCTCCAAGGCGTTCGTCTACGCCCTGGTGTGCGAGTCGCTCGGACACGACGCCGTCGCCGACCGCATCGGCGTGAACAACACCGGCCTGCCGTTCAATTCGGTGATCGCCATCGAACTGAACGACGGCCATCCGATGAACCCGATGGTCAACGCCGGGGCGATCGCGACGACGGCACTTGTGCCCGGCGCCACCTCCGTTGAACGGTGGAGTGCAATCGAGTCCGGGTTGTCAGAATTCGCGGGACGGCCACTGCAGGTCGACGAGACGGTGTATCAGTCTGAGGCACAGACGAATCAACGTAACCGCGCCATCGCACGCCTGTTGGAAAGCTACGGCCGCATCGACCTCGACCCGCTCGAGGTTGTCGACGTGTACACGCGGCAGTGCTCGTTGCGGGTCACCGCTACCGATCTCGCGGTGATGGGAGCGACGCTGGCCGACGGGGGAGTCAACCCCGTGACCGGGCGGCGCGTGGTGTCGGCCGGGGTGTGTAGGGACACGTTGGCAATCCTGGCCTCCACGGGCGCCTACGAACGTTCGGGCGAATGGCTCTTCGAGATCGGCCTGCCCGGTAAATCCGGTGTGGCCGGCGGACTCGTGACGATCGCGCCGGGTAAGGCGGGTATCGGCACCTTCTCTCCGCCGCTGGACCCTGCGGGTAACAGCGTGCGTGGCCAGCGCGCCACGGCCTACCTCTCACGGGTGCTGGGACTCAACATCTTCGCTTCACAGGCGCACACGCTCGCGGCCCGACGGAAGGACGGAAGGTGACCGACGAACCAGTGGTGGACAACGAGGTTCGTTCCTCGTGGATCCCGATGGTGGGCTTGTTCCTCGCGCAGATGCTGATGTCGTTCAACGTTGCGGCACTGCCGGTTTCGATCGGTGGGATGGTCGAGGACTTCGGCGTCCCTCCGACCGCGGTCAGCACCGCCATCGTGACCTATGGGCTGGTGGTGGCTGCCCTGGTCATGGTCGGCGCGAAGATCGGCCAGCGCGTCGGATGGATCGTGGTGTTCCGGGTCGTCGTCGCGGCGTTCGCCGGATCGGCGTTGATGATGGTGCTGTCGCCGTCGGTCGCCTGGGTGATCGCCGCGCAGGGTGTGGCCGGTGCGTCGGCAGCCATCATCGTGCCGTCGCTGGTCGCGCTGATCGCCGCGAACTACTCTGGGACGCAACAGGCTACAGCGGTGGGCTCGCTGGGCTCTGCGCGCGCGCTGTCGGGCGTCAGCGCATTCCTGATCGGTGGCACCCTGGGCACGTTCGTCGGCTGGCGCCCGGTGTTCGTCATCGTCCTGGTGCTCGCGATCGCAGTGTTCGTGTTCAGTTTCCGGTTGCGCTCGGCGCCCGGTGACAAATCCGTCGACATCGATGTGTTCGCGGCACTGCTGATCGGCGCTGCCATCGTGGCGCTGACGCTCGGTTTCAACAATCTGAACGGGTGGGGCGTTCTGCAGGCCAACGCGGACGCGCCGTTCGACATCGCCGGACTGTCGCCCGCGCCGGTATTGGTGGTCGTCGGAATCGTGCTGGGACAGGCCTTCTTCCTGTGGACCCGGACCCGCACCCGCACGGGCAAGGTGCCACTGGTCAGCTTGTCGGTGCTCGGATCCTCACGCGAGCGCGCAGCGGTCTATGCGATGTTCATCGTGGTCGCGCTCGAAGCCGCGCTGAACTTCACGGTGCCGCTGTACATCCAGATCGTGCAGGGCCGAACCCCGTTCGACACGTCGCTGGCCATGCTGCCATTCAACCTGACGGTGTTCATCACTGCGACCCTGGTGGTGCGGTTCTACAAGCGCTTCGCGCCACGCGTCATCGGTGTCTTCTCGTTCACATTGACAACCGTTGCGCTGCTGTGGCTTTCGTTCGTCGTGACGAACAACTGGGAAACTCTGCCGACCATCCTGGGGCTCTTCGTCTTCGGCGTCGGTCAGGGCGCGCTGGTCACTCTGGTCTTCAACGTCCTGGTGACGGCCGCACCGAAGGAACTCGCGGGCGATGTCGGCTCGGTGCGGGGCACCACACAGAACCTGGCCTCGGCTGTCGGAACGGCGATCGCCGGCGCCATGCTGGTCGGCATCCTGTCTCTGAACGTCGGTCAAGCAGTCGTCAACAACGTCGACATTCCTGATCGGCTCATCGCGCAGGTCGACCTCGACCAGGTCAACTTCGTGAGCAACGATCAACTGCGCGAAGTGCTCGCGGCGACGGACGCCTCCGAAGCGGAGGTGGAGGCGGCGGTGCAGGTGAACACCGATGCGCGGCTGCGCGCGCTCAAGCTCGGCCTGCTGATCCTGGCCGGCGTCAGCGCCGTCGCGATCCTGCCCGCCTCGCGGCTACCCGGATACCGGCCGGGCGAGATCCCGGAGAAGCTCGGGACTTAGGTGCGCTCGGCCAGCTCGGCAAGATGTTTCAGGGAGTTGTCCAGATGCTCGGGGCCGAACGGCGGGAAATCCATGTCGGGGTCCTGCACGCGTGACCAGTCGTAGGTGAGCGTGACGACGGTGCGATCTGCCCCGTCGGGTTCGAGGTCGTAGCGCCAGATCCAGCCGCCGTATTCGACGGTGTCGCCCTCGAAGGCGTCCCGGCCCGGGATATGACGGGGTTCGGCTCCAGGCATCCACGCGATGGCCAGGGGCCGGTCGAGGACCTCGACACGGTTGGACATCTCGTAGTGCTTGTTCGGGTGGCCCTCGTGGAACATCCCCATCCGGAAGACCTGCCCGACTCGTGTCAGCCGGCCGACGTCCACCGGCTGCTGAACCCAGCCGGTGCCGTCGATCGCGGCGTGGGTGGCCGGATCGGCCAGCAGGTCGAAAACGGTCTCGGCTGGTGCGTCGACGGTGATCTTCGCCGCCACAGTGTCGTCGGTCATGTCATGGCAGACCGAATTTGGTGTCAGAACTCATCACTGCTGCAACGGAGAATGGCTTGTGTGGCAGGCACGCGAAGTCTCCCGGAGTCGATCTGGTCCGAACTGGTGGGCACGGTCGCGGTGGTCGATCTGGAATCGGCGTGCGAACTGTACGGCGTTGATCTGCTGCCGTTTCCGCTGGGGCGCAGCCGGCCCGTTGGATCGGTCTGGCTCGCCACCAGGACGGTGCGGCCGATCGACGTGCGGTTGACTGACGGCGACCTTCAGGGTGTTCGAGCCTGGGTGAACGCCCTTGCGCAGCCAGACGTGTGCGTTGAATGCCGGGTGCACCAATTCGGCGAAGACACTTCGGATCTCGGTATGCACGGCCTGCGGTCAGGCGGGTCCGCGTTCGTCGCGGTGCAGGGCAGGGATCGAGACGGGGTCGACACCGTCGATGTGTACGCGGTGCCGCCGGAACTGTGGGGCGAAGTGGTGGCCGAAACGGTCGGGCTCGTCGGCCCGGGGGCGCACCCGCGCATTGCGGTAACGGCTGCCGGGCAATCGAGTCCTGACGAGTCCGACCTCGACTTCCTGATGCCGCCCGCCGACGTGACGGTCCCACACGTGGGCGCTAACGACGTCGTGGCGAGCGGAACGGTGCAGGTGCGCAGAGACGTGGCGCGATGCTGGGGCACAGACCCTGCCCTCCCGATCCTGCAATGGGTTCAGATCCGTAGCGACGGTGACTACGTCTTCGATTCCGGTGATGCCGAGAACGCCGAACCGGTCGACGTCGAAACGCTGACCGCGTACCTTGACGAGATGATCGCCGACGTCACCCGGTGGTGATGTCCGCTTCATCGAGACGCCGCAAGGCCCTTTCGTCAAGCAGTTCGTTGCGGTGTTCCGGGTGCTGCCAATAGAACCGCACCCATTCGCGAAGCGCGTCGCTGTCATCCGTCACAGCGTCGGACATGAACATCGCCGCCCGCCCTTTGGGCCGCCCGATGACAATGACCTCCCGCCCATTGCGCCGGCCCCGCAGCGGGCGATCCTCGATCTGCTCGACGTCATCCCATCGACCCCGCACGAACGAGCCCCAGAATCCGTTCCACACTTCGAAGCCGTCAGGGTTGAGCAGAAGGTGGCTTTCGCCTCCGTGCTTGAACGCCCGTAGCAGGGCTGGCGCTCCGAACCCGATAAGGAAGACGCAGATGACGATGTCTACCCGTCGGTAGCCCTGAGGGAGGTGAAAGTCGATCATTCCCGCGGCCAGGAAGCCCAGATAGAGGACCGCCCCGAGGACGGCCGAGAGGAAAGACATGTAGAACATCCGGTCGGCCCACTTGGGCGGTCGAATGAGGGTGCCTTCGGGGCCATAGTGCGTTCTTGGTCTTGCGGTGCCCCACACCACGTAGGCCATGTGGACAGCGAAGCCGACAAGATACGGCACCGCGGCGAAAATGACGATTGCTGTCGGATAGCTCCCCCGCAATAGCCAGATGAAACCCCATCCGGCCAGGAACCCGGACGCGCTAATCCCAAGCAGGACAAGGATTGACAGGCGGACTTTCGTAGTCGTCGTCATCGCGGGCAAAACGTATTCCCTATCCAATTGCCAAGGGCTTTGCCACCGAAGCCGGCGGCCAGCGCCGCAGACATGGACACGAGCGGCGTGCCCCCCGACGTAGCGACACCTGCCAGCGTTCCGGCAGCGACGGAAGTAACTCCCTCGGCCGTGGCGACGCATTTCTGGAATCCGGTTTCTGCGGTGGCAACATCCCACAACGAGGAAACGATGCCGATGGCCGGGCCTCCGTATTTGGCCCCGATCTGAACGCGCTCGGCAGCCTCTTGGGAGATCATCGGGAGGCCACCGCGGGCTTGCGCTTCCAGGCCGCTGACGGCTGTCTCCGCTCCGGTCAGCAGCGGGTTGTCGAACAGTTCCAGCGGGACATCCGCGACCGGGCGGCCTGGGGTGTGGACTGTGGCGCTTTTACGGCCGTCAGGATGCTGGAGAAGCGTCGTCGAGGTGCCGTCGGGCAACTTCACTGTGGTGACCTTCACATTCGCCATGTCGTCTCGGGCGAATTCGTTGAAGGTGACTGAGTTGGATTCGGAAACGATGTTTCCATCTTTGTCGTAGACTGTTTCAGTCGTGGCTGGGCTCCTGTCCGACCACTCCGTCCTGGCATATTCCGTGGTGACGTGTTTGGTTCCGTCCTGCTTGTAAATCGTTGTGGTGGTGGATACTTCTTCGCCGGTGATGGGGTCGTACTTCGTCTCGGTCTTCGTGTCGCGCACCGTCTGTGCCATGTCGGTATCCCGGATCACGGCCTGTTGCATCATGCCCACGGGATTGGAGGGATTGGGGACCTCGTCGCCGGGCCTCTGCGACCCAGGCGTCGGGGTGCTGAACGGATCGTCGGAAGCGCCCGGTACTTCGAATCCGTGCGGTTTCGCGGCGGCGGTCAGACTGTCGGCCGTCGCGTCGTCGGCAGCGCCCACTGCCAGCAGCAGCCGGTTGATCGTTGCCTGCTCGGCCTGGGCGCGCCTTTCGAGTTCCGCCGCGTCTTCGAGGGTCATCTTGGCGCCGGTGATCAGGACCACCCATTGCTCGCTGACGTACAACTGGCCCGTCACGTCGATATGGTCGGCCTTGTCCAACAACGCTGTTCGAGCTCCGCCGATCGTGCTGGCCCCTGCGGCGAGGGCCTCGCTGATCGCGGTGGTGTAGGCCGAGAAGGATTTCGTCTGGTTGCTCGCACGCTCGAACATCCCTGTCGCTGCGTCATGCGCGGCACCCGACCATGCCCTGGTGTCCGGCATCGTCGCGATGTTGGTGCTCAACGTCGCCACAGAATCGGCGACGGCTCTCCCGCGTTCCTCGATCGCCTTCCCGGTGAACGTCAGAGAGTCCGGATTCCAGCTCTCGAGCCGGGAGCGGGAAGGCAACACGTCTTAACGCTAAGTCACGGGAGTGGCAGGGCCCGACACCAATTTCGCCGTGAAACGAGAAGGCCCTGACCGAACGAGTCGGATCAGGGCCTCTCACTGCGTCACACGAGTCGGGGTGGCGGGATTCGAACCCACGACCTCTTCGTCCCGAACGAAGCACGCTACCAAGCTGCGCCACACCCCGAGTGAAGCCACGACAGCGTATCGCACGGGGCACCGTCGAAGCCAAACGCTTATCGGGGTTTGCGACACGCCCTGGGATGGAACAGAGGTGTCGGTGGCGTTATGCACACTAAGAGACGTAATCGACGGAAACGAGGCGTGACATGACTGGGTTGGGCGCATCGATCTACCTGGGCTTTTTCGCGCTGGCAGCACTGTGGCTGTTCCTGACGTCCGATGTGCCGCTGACGCGGCGCTCGAAGGATCAGGGCCAGCGGCCGGAGCGCTCGAATTCGGCCAGCGATCCGGCCGACTCCGACGGTTCGATGCCGTGGCTGCTCAGCCACTCCGGGCAGAAATAGGTGTCCGCATAGCGGTCACCGCTGTCGGCGAGCAGTGTCACCACTGATCCGCTGCACCCCCGCTCCACCATTTCTGCCAGCACACTGAACGCACCCCAGATATTGGTGCCGGTCGACGGGCCGACGCGGCGCCCCAGCACCCGGCTCACGTGATGCGCCGCGGCGACGGACGCGTTGTCGGGCACCGGCACCATCCGGTCCACGACGCCGGGCAGAAACGACGGCTCCACCCGCGGGCGGCCGATCCCTTCGATCCGGGACGACATGCCCGTCACGACATCGGGATCGTTGCGCTCGTAAGACGGGAAGAACGCCGAGTTCTCCGGATCGACCACGCACAGGCGCGTCGGGTAGCGCCGATACCGGATGTAGCGGCCGATCGTCGCGCTCGTACCGCCTGTGCCCGCCCCGACCACGATCCACTCCGGCACCGGGTGGGTCTCCTCGCCGAGTTGCTCGAAGATCGACTCGGCGATGTTGTTGTTGCCGCGCCAGTCGGTTGCCCGCTCGGCGTTGGTGAACTGATCCAGGTAATGTCCGCCGGTCTCCTCGGCCAGCCGCTGAGCCTCGGCGTAGACTTGAGCCGATTCCGAGACGAAATGGCAACGGCCACCTTGAGATTCGATCAGCGCGATCTTGGAGGCGCTCGTCGACACCGGCATCACCGCGATGAACGGCAATCCCAGCATCGCCGCGAAGTACGCCTCCGAGACCGCCGTCGACCCCGACGACGCCTCGATGACGGTGGTGTCCTGACCGATCCATCCGTTGCACAACGCGTAGAGGAACAGCGAGCGCGCCAACCGATGCTTCAGGCTGCCGGTGATGTGTGTGGTCTCGTCCTTGAGGTACAGCGCGACGTCGACGTCACCGGACCACTTCGACGGCAGGGGATAACGGAGGAGGTGCGTGTCCGCACTACGGCGCGCGTCTGCCTCGATCAGCCGGACCGCGTTGTCCACCCATGCCCGCGACTGGCGACAAGGGGACGCGCTCACCGCGCCGATACGGTCGGATGCTGCTGGCCGGCCCGCGACCCCGTGTCGGAGCCGCCGGTCGGTGCCGCGATGAGCGTCAGCATCGTCGCCTCGGGGCGGCAGCAGAACCGCAGCGGCGCATACGGCGACGTACCGATGCCCGCAGAGACATGTAGCTGGGTGCGGGCGCCCCAGCGCGACGGGCCCTTGGCGCGGGACCGGTCGAGATCGCAGTTGGTGACGATCGCGCCGTAGAACGGCAGGCACAACTGACCGCCGTGGGTGTGACCGGCCATCACCAGCTGGTAGCCGTCGGCGGCGAAGCGGTCGAGCACGCGGGGCTCGGGGGAGTGCGTCAGCCCCAGCGTCAGGTTCGCGGCCGGGCTCGCCGGGCCGGCGATGGTGTCGTAGCGGTCGCGGGTCAGGTGCGGATCGTCGACCCCGGCGGCCGCGATGTGCAGACCGGCCACCTCGAATTCCCGACGGGTGTGCGTCATGTCCAGCCAGCCGCGCTCGGTGAAGGCCGCCCGGAGGTCCTGCCAGGGCAGCGGCTCGCCGTGGATCCGGTGGGTCGGCTTCGTGAGGTAGTTCGCCGGGTTCTTCATCTTCGGAGCGAAGTAGTCGTTGCTGCCGAAGACGAAGACTCCCGGGACCGCCAGCAGGTCGCCTAGCGCCTGCACGACCGCGGGAACGGCCTTCGGGTGGGACAGGTTGTCGCCGGTGTTCACGACGAAGTCGGGTTCCCAGCGAGCCAGGTCGCGCAGCCACGCCTGCTTGCGTCGCTGCCCGGGCCGCATATGGATGTCGCTGATGTGCAGCACCTTCAGTGGCGTGGAGCCAGGCGAGAGCACCGGCATCGTCGCCTCACGCATGACGAAGGCGTTGCGTTCGATCAGCGAGGCGTACCCGATGCCCGCCACGAGGGTGCCGACAGAGGCGACGGCCGTGGTCTTGAGGATGTCACCGGCTGAAGCAGACATGAACGCCAGACTACTGCCAGAGCCTGTGAGCGACAGACTGTCGGGCTCAGCCCGGAGGCGGTGGCGGTGGCGGTGCGGCCGGGGGCGGCGGCGGCCCCAGCACTGGAACCGTGATCGGCGGCAGGCCCGGGATCTGGATGACCGTCTGCCCCACCGGTGGTGGCGGACCGCCCGGGGGACCGCCGGGCGGGGGCGGCGGCGGCGCGGGCGCGATGCCGTTGGAGATCTGGATCGTGACGATCGAGCCGGGGACGGTCTGGCCGCTGGGGGCCGTGCCGACCACTGTGCCGTAGGACGAACCGCTGTTCACCGGGGTCGCCTGGTCGGCGACCTGGAAACCGGCTTCGCGGAGCCGCTGGCGGGCGGTGTCCTGGTTCAGGCCCGCCACACTCGGTACGCGCGACCCCGGTGCGCCCTCGACGTAGCGCGGATCGGTCGGGGGCAGGACGACGTCGCCGAAAGCCGTGGCGATCGGGTTCATCGCGGTGAACCACGTCCGGGCGGGTTCGTTACCGCCGAACAAGTTTCCGGAACCGCACTGTCGCAACGGGAACGAGCACAGCTCGGTCGGCGCGGTCGAATCGTCGTAGATGTAGCTCGCCGCCGCGTACTGGTTGGTGAAGCCCAGGAACGCCGACGACCGGTTCGCTTCCGTCGTTCCGGTCTTGCCGGACATCGGCAGGCTCCAGCCGACCGAACCGGCCGCGCCGGCGGCGGTGCCCGCACCCGTGTCGTCCTTGCTCATCGCCACGGCCAGAGTGTTCGCCAGACCCTCGGGAACCACCTGCTCACAGGTCTCGGTGGTCACCGACACCTGCTCGCCGTAGCGGTCGTACACCTCGGCGATCGGGTTGGGCGGGCACCACATGCCGCCGGAGGCCAGCGTCGCGGCGACGTTGGACAGCTCGAGGGCGTTGACCTCGATCGGGCCCAGCGTGAACGAGCCGATGTTCTGCCGTTTCACGAAGTCGGCGAGGCTCTCGTTGCTCTCGGGGTCGTAATCGCGCGCGGTGCCGGGCAGCGCGTAGGACCGCAGACCCAGGCGCACCGCCATGTCGACCGTCCGCTGCACCCCTACCTGCGCGATCAGTTTCGCGAACGCGGTGTTCGGGGACGTCGCCAGAGCGTCGGTGACGCTCATCGTGCCGCGGTAGTTGCCGGCGTTCTGCACACACCAGGTCGCCGGCGGGCAGCCGCGGGCCCCACCGCTGCCGAGGCCCTTGGCCTCGAAACGCGACGGGGAGTCCAGCTGAGCGTTGATGCCCATGCCCATCTCCATCGCGGCTGCGGTCGTGAAGATCTTGAACACCGATCCGGCGCCGTTGCCGACGAGCGAGAACGGCTGCGGCTGCATCGTCTCCCCGGCGTCAAGGTTGAGGCCGTAAGTGCGGTTGCTCGCCATCGCGAGGACCGGATGCGTCTCCTTGCCGGGCTTGATCACGCTCATCACGCTTGCGACGCCGTCCAGGTCTGGGCTGGCGTACTGGGTGATCGCGTTCTTGACCGACGCCTGCACATCGGGATCCAGCGTCGTCTTGATCAGGTAGCCGCCCTTGGCCACCTGGTCCTTGCTGATGCCCGCCCTGGCCAGATAGTCCAGCGCGTAATCGCAGAAGAACGCGCGGTCACCTGCGGCGATGCAGCCGCGGGGCAGTTCCTTGGGCTGCGGAAGAATGCCGAGCGGCTGCTGACGGGCCGCGCGCAGCTCCTCCGCGTGCTCGGGCAGGTTCTCGATCATCGTGTCGAGCACCACGTTGCGGCGGGCCAGCGCGCCGTCGGGGTTGGTGTACGGGTTCAGCGTGCTCGTCGACTGAACCATGCCGGCCAGCAGCGCGGCCTGCTGCCAGTTCAACTCCGAGGCGTTGATCCCGAAGTAGGTCTGGGCGGCGTCCTGCACACCGAAGGCGTTGTTGCCGAACGACACGAGGTTCAGGTAGCGCGTCAGGATCTCTGGCTTGGTGAACGTCTTGTCCAGCGTCAGCGCCATCCGGATCTCGCGCAGCTTGCGTGCAGGCGTGGTCTCGATCGCGGCGCGCTTCTCGGCGTCGGTCTGCGCGATGACCAGCAGCTGATAGTTCTTGACGTACTGCTGCTCGATGGTGGAGCCGCCGCGGGTGTCGAGGTTCCCCGACAGGTATCCCGACAGGCCCGTCAGCGTGCCCTGCCAGTCGACACCGTTGTGATCGGCAAACCTTTTGTCCTCGATCGAGACGATCGCCAGCTTCATGGTGTTGGCGATCTGATCGCTCGGGACCTCGAAGCGTCGCTGCGAGTACAGCCACGCGATGATGTTGCCCTTTGCGTCGGTCATCGTGGAGACCTGGGGAACCTCGCCCTCGACCAACTGCGCCGAGCCGTTGGCAACCACATCCGAGGCGCGGTTGGACACCAGGCCGAACCCGCCGACGACAGGGAAGAGCAGGCCGGCGACGACCACGCTGGCGAGCACGACGCACCATGCGAGCTTGATGACCGTGACCGCGCGCGGCGGGCGTGTCGGGGGGTGCTCCGGCATGCGTACAGACTAGCGACGAGTTTGGGCGCTGCCTCTCTCGAGCAGCCGTAATGGCTCGTGACAGGGCATGTCAAACGCCGTGTCGCGGCACTGTACACATTTGACGGCACGGTCGTCCCAAAAAAGTGGTCACGAATGTATTGCGCAGAATGCCTGTGACCACCTAAATTGAGCGCACAGTGCGATGCAGGTCACACCCAGTACTCGCAATGTGGCGTAGATCGCACTAGCAATCGACGCGAGGGTTAACAGTCGTCTGCGTTGTCGGGGCGCGGCCAGAACGATAGGGGATCGCTGGTGTCAACAATCAAGCCCGCGGCTCGTAAAGCCACGTTGAGTCCACTTGCTCAGCCCATTGTGCAGGGCAAGGAGGCAGAAGCCCGTATTGCGTGGGTTTCGCAGGCCCGGTGTCGCCAGACCGATCCGGACGAGCTGTTCGTCCGGGGCGCCGCACAGCGCAAAGCCGCGGTCATCTGTCGCCACTGCCCGGTGATCGCGGAATGCGGCGCCGACGCCTTGGACAACCGCGTGGAGTTCGGTGTGTGGGGAGGCATGACCGAACGGCAGCGTCGCGCGCTTCTCAAGCAGCACCCGGAGGTTGTTTCCTGGGCTGACTTTTTTGCCGCCCAGCGCAAACACCGCACTGCTGGCTAATTAGCCTGGCGGAGTTTGGCAGCATTTAAGCCGCGATTGCCTGATTCGCGGGTTGGCTCAGCTGTCAGACACCAAAGCCTGTATCGGCGGACACCGCGCCTGCCTGGGGCGCGGTTACGCCGATTTCTCGACGCAGATCTGGTCCGCGATCGCCCGCAGCGCTTCGAGATCGGACACGTCGAACGGCAGTGACGGCACGCCGACGATGGCCACGGCCGGATTCGCGCCGGTGAACCGCGAGAGCAGTCGCACCTCCCGCTTGGCGGTCGACGCACGCGCGGCGTGGATGCGCAGCGCTGCGGCCGCCACCGAGTCGGGCTGGGACTTCTCCAGCTCGTCGGCGGCCTCCTCCGCCTTGTCGGCGTGGAGTTCGCACAGGGTCGGATGCGTCCGGTTGAGGATCAACCCGGCCAGCGGCATACGCTCGGTGGAGAGCCGGTCGACGAAGAACGACGCCTCGCGCAGCGCGTCGGGCTCGGCCGCCGACACCACCACGAACTGGGTGCCGCGCCGCTTCAGCAGCTCATAGGTGCGGTCGGCCTTCTCTCGGAAGCCGCCGAACGTCGCGTCCAGGGACTGAACGAAAGCTGCTGCGTCCGAAAGCATCTGGGATCCGAGGATGGTCGACATCGCCTTCATCGCCAGGCCCATCGCACCCGTCACCAACCGGCCGATCCCGCGTCCCGGCGCCAACAGCATGCGCCAGAGCCGGCTGTCCATGAAGCTGCCCAACCGTTTCGGCGCGTCCAGGAAGTCCAGCGCATTGCGGGACGGCGGGGTGTCGACGACGACCAGATCCCACTTGTCCTCTGCCAGAAGCTGTCCCAGTTTCTCCATGGCCATGTACTCCTGCGTGCCGGCAAGAGACGTGGCGACGGTTTGGTAGAACTGGTTGTCCAGAATGGCGTCAGCGGTGCCGGGGCCGGAGTACTGCACCACCATCTCGTCGAACGTGCGGCGCATGTCGAGCATCATCGCGTGCAGCTCACCGGTGACCTCGGGAGCCAGCGGCACCCGCTGAGGTGTGTTCCCGAGACTGCGGATGCCCAGCGCCTGCGCAAGGCGTTTGGCCGGATCGATGGTCAACACGACGACGGTGCGCCCGTATTCGGCGGCGCGCAACGCCATCGCGGCGGCGGTCGTGGTCTTGCCGACCCCACCCGCGCCGCAGCACACCACGACGCGGTTCGAGGTGTCCCGCAGGATCGAGGCCATGTCGAGGGCCGCCGGGGTCGTGCTCATCTGGTCCATCTCCTCTTCGCGCAAGCGCTCATCTGGTCCATCTCCTCTTCGCGCAAGCGCTCATCGCACGCCCTGCTGGGCGAGCTCGTCGGCGAGTTCGTACAGACTTCCGAGGTCGACGCCGTCGGCGATCGCAGGCAGATCGAGCCGTGCCACATCGAGATCGGCCAACTGCTGCGCACTTTCGGTGCGGGCCGCGATCCGGGTCGCGTGCTGGATGGTCTCGGTGAGCAGACCGGCGAAGTCGGCCTCCGACAGGGTGATACCCGCAGCTTGCAGCCCGGCCCGCACCGCATCCGCGTCGATGACACCCTCGGCGGCCTTGGCCAGATCGTCCGGCGCAAGATAACTCGGGATGTTGCGGTTGACGATGACGCTGCCGATCGGCAGGCCCATCTCCCGAAGCTCGGTGATCGCCTCCAGCGTCTCCTGGATCGGCAGCGCCTCCAGCAGCGTCACCAGGTGAATCGCCGTGAGATCGGAATGCAGCAGCTTGACGACACCCTCGGCCTGCGAGTGCACCGGACCGCCCTTGGCCAGATCGGACACCGCCTTCGTCACGTCGAGGAAGCGTGCGATGCGCCCGGTCGGGGGCGAATCGACGACCACCGCGTCGTACTTCGACCCCCTGCCCCTGGGCTGATCCTTGTCGTTGCGGGTGACGATCTCCTTGATCTTGCCCGTGAGCAGCACGTCCCGCAGGCCCGGCGCAATCGTCGTCGCGAACTCGACCGCGCCGATACGGCGCATGGCGCGCCCGGCCAGGCCGAGGTTGTAGAACATGTCGAGGTATTCGAGGAACGCCGCTTCGGTGTCGATCGCCAACGCGTTGACCTGGCCGCCGCGCTCGGCGGTCGCGATCTTGACCTCTTCATAGGGCAGCGGCGGAACGTCGAAAAGCTGCGCAATGCCTTGGCGCCCTTCGACTTCCACGAGCAGAACGCGGCGTCCGCCTGCGGCCAGCGCCAGCGCGAGCGCCGCGGCGATGGTCGATTTGCCTGTGCCGCCCTTGCCGGTGACGAAATGCAGTCGCGCTTTGGTCAGACGCGACGGCCAACCGGCCGGTGTGGAACCGTCCGGCGAGCCGGCTGCTCCAGATGATGTGGTAGCCACGCATGCATGCTAGCCATAGCGGCTCGGCTGCCGGATAAGCTCAGCCGCATGAGCGAACCGACCCGTTGGGAGTACGCCACCGTTCCGCTGCTGACGCATGCGACCAAGCAGATCCTCGATCAGTGGGGCGAGGACGGCTGGGAACTCGTCTCCGTCCTGCCCGGCCCGACCGGCGAGCAGCATGTCGCGTATCTGAAGCGAACCAAGTGAGTGGCTGGAAAGCCCGCCTGACCGAGCTGGGCATCGAACTGCCGCAGGTCGTGGCGCCGCTGGCGGCCTACGTGCCCGCGGTACGCACCGGCAACCTCGTCTATACCGCAGGTCAACTGCCGATTCACAACGGCACGCTGCTCGCGGCAGGCAAGGTCGGGGCGGAGGTGCCGCAGGAAGATGCCAAGGCGTTGGCGCGGCAGTGCGCCCTGAACGCGTTGGCCGCCATCGACGCCCTCGTCGGCATCGACTCGGTGGTCAAGGTCGTGAAGGTCGTCGGCTTCGTCGCCTCGGCTCCCGGATTCGACGGCCAGCCCGGTGTCATCAACGGCGCATCGGAACTGTTCGGGGAGATCTTCGGCGACGCAGGCGCGCACGCCCGGTCCGCGGTCGGAGTCTCGGAGCTGCCGCGCAATGCACCGGTGGAAGTGGAAGTCATCGCGGAGATCAGCTAGGACGCCTCAGTGGAACACCCCGCGTACGGACTGCTGCGGCCGGTGACCGACACCGCGTCGGTGCTGTTGTGCGAAAACCCGGGGATCATGACGCTCGAAGGCACCAACACCTGGGTCCTGCGCGGACCGGGCACCGACGAGATGGTCGTCGTCGATCCTGGACCCGACGACAAGGACGAACACATCGAGCGCCTCGCCGCGCTCGGTCGGATCCCGCTCGTCCTGATCAGTCACCGGCATGCCGACCACACGGGCGGAATCGATCGGATGGTGGATCTCACCGGCGCCGTGGTCCGCTTCGTGGGTAGTGGTTTCCAGCGAGGACTGGGCGGATCGCTGTCCGACGGGGAAGTCATCGAGGCAGCGGGCCTGAAGATCACCGTCATGGCGACGCCGGGTCACACCGCCGACTCGGTGTCGTTCCTCGTCGACGATGTTCGGGGCGAGCGAAGCGACGGGAAGGGTTCGGTCCTGACCGCCGACACCATCCTCGGGCGCGGCACCACCGTGATCGACGAGGAAGACGGCGACCTCGGCGACTATCTCGAATCGCTGCGCCGGCTGCGCGGCCTCGGTCACCGCACGGTGCTCCCCGGCCACGGACCCGAACTCGACGATGTGGTGGCCGTCAGCGACACCTATCTCGCCCATCGTGAGGACCGGCTGGATCAGGTTCGGGCAGCTCTACGAGACCTCGGGGAGGATGCCAGTGCCCGGCAGGTGGTCGAGCACGTCTACACCGATGTCGACGAGAAGCTGTGGGACGCAGCCGAATGGTCGGTGCAGGCCCAGCTCAACTATCTACGGCGCTGAGCTCACGCCGAAACCGCTAGCGCGCTCGGCGAGCCAACCGCTCGGAGTCGCTGATCAGAACGCTCTTACCCTCCAGGCGGATCCAGCCGCGGTGGGCGAAATCGGCGAGCGCCTTGTTGACGGTCTCCCGGGACGCCCCGACGAGCTGTGCGATCTCCTCCTGCGTCAGGTCGTGCGTCACGCGCAGCGCGCCGCCCTCCTGGGTGCCGAAGCGCTGTGCGAGCTGCAGCAGCTGCTTGGCGACGCGGCCGGGCACGTCGGTGAAGATCAGGTCAGCGAGGTTGTTGTTGGTGCGGCGCAGGCGGCGGGCCAGCACGCGCAGCAGCTGCTCGGCGATCTCGGGCCGGTCGGCGATCCATGCCCGCAGCGCGTCGCGGTCCATCGACACGGCGCGCACCTCGGTGATGGTGGTGGCGCTCGACGTCCGCGGCCCGGGATCGAAGATCGACAGTTCGCCGAACATGTCGGACGGGCCCATGATCGTCAGCAGGTTCTCGCGACCGTCCGGCGAACGCCGGCCGATCTTCACCTTGCCCGAGATGATGATGTACAGGCGGTCGCCGGGCTCGCCCTCGGCGAACACGGTGTGCCCACGGGGAAAGTCGACGGGTTGCAGCTGCTTGGTCAGCGCGGAGACTGCGCTGGGTTCCACACCCTGGAAGATTCCGGCCCTGGCCAGGATCTCGTCCACGTTGCCCCTCTTAAAAGCGTTCGGTTGTCAGACAAATGACGATCTCGAAAGATCGCCAGGTCAGTCTAGAGGTACGCCGTCGCCGACGTTGCCGACGATGAAACCCCTAGCGTGACCAGCCCACGCTACACACGATTGGCATGCCGGGTCTGCCGAAACTGAGTATTCGCGAGGTGCTGGAGATACTCGTGGGTTGGCAAACCCGCTGCCGAGAGCGGCTGGATGAAGTCGCGGGCCGATGTGCCATGACCGTCGACCCGGTGACGGATGCTGTGCTGCGCCCGGTCCAGCGCGGGCCGAGCGCGCGTGTCGACGTCTGCGGCCTCGGCGTGTCCGAGAAATCGGTCGACGTCGGCCGGCGGGAGCGTGTCACGCCGCAGACCCGATTCAACGCGCTCGAGCCCGAGGGTCGCCAACATCAACAACCCCGGAATCAGAGCCACGAGCAACCACGACACAAGGAGGAAGTAAACACGGCCAAGGTCTCGGTGGGATCACGAAAAGTCCACGTTAAGAACCGATCCTCGGCCGGGAGTGTCGGAGCTCGTCAGTACGCTGGCCTGGTGACCGTCAGTGAGTCGTCGGCAGCGGGCCGCGCCGGCGCCAAGCCCGCCCGCCGGGCGTCATCAGCCAAGTGGGACAAAGAGACCCCTCTGGGTCTGGTCCGGCGCGCCCGCCGAATGAACCGCACTCTCGCACAAGCGTTTCCGCATGTGTACTGCGAGCTCGACTTCACCACCCCGCTGGAACTCGCCGTCGCGACCATCCTTTCGGCCCAGTGCACCGATGTGCGGGTGAACATGACGACGCCCGCATTGTTCGCGAAGTACCGCACCGCACGCGACTACGCGACCGCCGACCGCACCGAACTCGAGGAACTGATCCGCCCCACCGGGTTCTACCGGAACAAGACGAATTCCCTCATCGGTCTCGGTCAGGCGCTCGAAGAACGTTTCGACGGCGAGGTGCCGCGCACGCTCGACGAGCTCGTCACCCTTCCGGGCATCGGCCGCAAGACGGCCAACGTGATCCTCGGCAATGCCTTCGACATTCCCGGCATCACCGTCGACACCCACTTCGGAAGGCTCGTCCGGCGCTGGCGGTGGACAGCCGAGGAAGATCCCGTCAAGGTCGAGCACATCGTCGGCGACCTCATCGAGCGCAGTGAGTGGACGCTGCTCAGCCACCGCGTCATCTTTCACGGGCGGCGGGTGTGCCACGCCCGCAAGCCTGCCTGCGGTGTCTGCGTACTCGCCAAGGACTGCCCGTCCTTCGGTGCGGGGCCCACTGACCCGTTGATCGCCGCGCCGCTGGTCAAAGGACCCGAGACCGAGCATCTGCTGGCGCTGGCCGGGCTTTAGACGCCGTGAGCGCGTCGGCCCGCTGGAGCATCGTGGCGTTGGTGATCCTCATCGCGCTCGGTGTCGCGCTGTACTCCGAACTCGGAGACGATGCGTCCACGCCGTCACGGCAGCAGGACACCGTCTCCGCGCGTGACCGCCGCGACGCCGACACCGCAGAGGCCCTCGCCGGCCCCCGCGCCGACGCGCAGCTGCAGCCGTGCCCGGGCCCCGGCGCCGGGCCGGGTCCGGAGCCGTTGCGCGGCATCGTGCTCGAATGCGTGGGTGACGGTTCGCGCGTCGACGTCGCCAGGGCGCTCGCCGGCCGCCCCGCCGTGCTCAACCTGTGGGCCTACTGGTGCGGACCGTGCGCCGACGAGCTTCCCGCGATGGCGGAGTACCAGCGACGCGTCGGGCCCGAGGTGCTGGTGCTGACGGTGCATCAGGATGAGAACGAGACGGCCGCGTTGCTCAGGATGGCCGAGCTGGGCGTGCACCTGCCGACCGTTCAGGACGGTCGCCGCACCATCGCCGCTGCGCTGCAGGTCCCCAACGTGATGCCTGCGACGGTGGTGTTGCGCGCCGACGGTAGCGTTGCCGAGATCCTGCCCCGGTCGTTCGCGACTGCCGACGAGATCGCCGCGGCGGTCGACGCGAAGATTGGAGTGGCGTGAGCTGGGATTGCCGAGAGGGTGAGCTGTCCGCGGCGGCGGCCCCGCCCTGGCTCGCACCGCTGGTCGATCAGCCCGGAGCCGTCAAAGCTGCCTACCGCCGCCGCGTCCCCGCCGAGGTGCTCGCGGCGCTGACCGCCGCCAACACCACCGCCGCGGTGACGGGCGCGCGGCGCGACGCCGCCGTACTCGTGTTGTTCTCCGGGCCTGGCGACGGCGAACGCGGGACGCTGCCCGACGACGCCGATCTGCTGGTCACCGTCCGCGCGTCGACGCTGCGGCACCACGCCGGGCAGGCCGCGTTCCCCGGCGGCGCAGCCGATCCCGGAGACAAGAGCCCTGTGCACACGGCGCTGCGGGAGGCCACCGAAGAGACGGGCATCGAGGCGAGCAGGCTGCGGCCGCTGGCCACGTTGGAGAAAATGTTCATCCCACCGTCGGGCTTCCACGTGGTGCCCGTCCTCGCATATTCGCCCGATCCGGGCCCGGTGTTCGTCGTCGACGAGCACGAGACGGCGCACGTCGCCCGCGTTCCGGTACGCGCGTTCGTCAACCCGGAAAACCGGATCATGGTGTACCGCAGCGAGAACACGCGGCGCACCGCCGGCCCGGCGTTCCTGCTCAACGAGATGCTGGTGTGGGGTTTCACCGGCCAGGTGATCGCGGCGATGCTCGACGTCGCGGGCTGGTCGGTGCCGTGGGATAACGACAAACTGTACGAACTGAGCGATGCAATGGCGTTACTCGACGCCGAGGGCAGCTACGGTGATGCGCAACGATGAACTCGTCACAGTGGCTCGACATAGCCATCCTCGCCATCGCGCTCCTCGCCGCCATTTCGGGCTGGCGGTCCGGGGCGCCAGGATCGCTGCTCGCCCTCGTCGGGGTGGTGCTCGGTGCGGCCGCCGGAATCCTGCTCGCCCCGCACGTCGTTAGCCACCTCGACGGACCACGCACGAAGCTGTTCGTGACGCTCTTCTTGATCCTCGTGCTCGTCGTCATCGGCGAGATCGCGGGGGTGGTCCTCGGCAGGGCCGTACGTGGTGCGATCCGCAACCCGGGACTGCGCGTGGCCGACTCGGTCGTCGGGGTGGCCTTGCAACTGGTCCTCGTGCTGACGGCCGCGTGGCTGCTGGGCACCGCACTGGTGTCCTCACCGCAGCCCAATCTCGCTGCCGCCGTCCAAGGTTCCCGGGTGATCGCCGAAGTCGACTCGGTCGCACCCAGCTGGCTGCGGTCGGTGCCCAACCGGATGTCGTCGCTGTGGGAGACCGCGGGGCTGCACGACGTGCTCAAACCGTTCGGTCCGACGCCCGTCGCCGCCGTCGACGCACCCGATGCGACGCTGGCCACCTCCGCTGTGGTCGGCACCACCGGACCGAGCGTGGTCAAGGTGCGAGGCGTGGCTCAGAGCTGCCAGAAGGTGCTGGAGGGCACCGGATTCGTCGTCGCCCCCAACCGCGTCATGTCGAACGCGCACGTGGTCGCCGGATCCGACAGCGTGACCGTGGAGGTCGACGGACAGACCTATGACGCGGGCGTCGTGTCTTACGACCCCGACGCCGACATCTCGATCCTCGACGTCCCCAACCTGCCGTCGGCGCCTCTGCAGTTCGTCGAAGAACTCGCTCCGACCGGCACCGACGGCATCGTCATGGGTTATCCCGGTGGCGGCGACTTCACCGCGACCCCGGCGCGGGTCCGCGAGGTCATCGAGCTCAACGGTCCCGACATCTACCGCAGCACGACCGTGACCCGCGAGGTATACACGATCAGAGGCACTGTGCGGCAAGGTAATTCGGGTGGTCCGATGATCAACCGGCAGGGCAAGGTGCTCGGCGTGGTGTTCGGCGCGGCCGTCGACGACGTCGACACCGGGTTCGTGCTGACCTCCCAGGAGGTGGCCGCGCAGATGGCCAAGGTCGGCAACGTCGCGCGGGTCGCCACCGGCACCTGCATCAGCGCCGGCTGATCAGGCGTACACCTGGGCAAGGAACCGCGACAGCTGCTCGTTGACCGCCTCCGGCGCTTCCTCGTGGCCGAAATGCCCGGCGCCCTCGATCGATACATAGCGGCCGTGCGGCGCATAGCGTTGTGTCCGGTACACGGGATCGGCCAGTACGTAGGGGTCGGCGTCGCCGCGCAGATGCAGGAGCGGAACCGTCACCGGGCTTCTCATCGATCGCATGAACCGCCTGCCCTCACCGCGTAGCTGGCTGCGGACCGCCCACCGCTGATACTCCAGCGCGCAGTGTGCCGCCGACGGGATCTGGACGGCCCTGCGCAGGTGCCCGATGGTCTCCGCGAAGTCCTCGCTCGCCTGCCACTTGGCGCTCGCGCGGCTGCGTACCAGGCGCTCCAGCTCCGCGCCGTCGTGGCGGGTCAGCGCACGTTCGGGCCACAGCGGCATCTGATAGCGCAACATCCACGGCAGCAGGGCCCTGCCCTGATCCCGGCGGCGCAACGTCGATGCCCGCAACGCGCTCGGATGCGGGGAGCTCACGACGGCGATGGCCCGTACCACCCTCGGATGCAGCACCGCCGTGGCCCAGCAGACCAGGCCGCCGTCGGCGTGGCCGACCAGCGTGGCGGTGTTGTGCCCCAGTGCCCGTATCAGGCCCGCGGTGTCACCGGCCAGGGTCCAGCCGTCGTAGCCGCGCGGCGGCTTGTCGCTGCCGCCGTAGCCCCGAAGGTCGACGGCCACCACACGGGCACCCGAGAGACCCTTGAGTTGGTGGCGCCACGACCACCAGAACGACCCGAACCCGTGCAGCAAAATCACCAGCGGCCGATCGGTCAGCGGCTTCGACGGGTCGACGGCCTCGTCGGCTTCGACACGGTCGGCTTCAACACGGTCGGCTTCAACCACGTGGAATCGAATCCCGTTGGCGTGCACATCCAGATGCCGCCACGGTCCGCCGATGCGCACTACCGACGGATCGGGTCGAACCATTACCAGCCTGACGGGTCTTTTTGCGGCGCCTGCTGACCGTCCGTCGTGGCCGGAAGTCTGTCGGCCTTCTTGTCAGAACCCGGCGTGAGTGCGTCGGGTAGTTCTTTCACCGACTCGATCGTCTTCTGCGGACCGCGGATCCGCCGCACCTTCAGGTATCCGAACAGCGCCAGCACCGCCGTCACCACGACCATGATCCCGAAGACGATCAGGAACGCCGCCCATCGCCACAGCCAGTTGTCGAGCAGCTCGGCGAGGAAGAAAAAGAAGAAGAACGTCGAGTAGAACAGCACGACCAGCGCGGCGATGAAGAAGATGCTGCCGGTGAGGCCCTTCTTCACATCGCGGGTGATCTCGGCCTTGGCCAGCTCCACCTCGGCGCGCACCAGCGTCGACACCTGCGCGGTGGCGTCCTTCACCAAATCGCCGATCGACGGATCGGGCTTCGGCGCGTGGGGGTCCACCAGCGGTATCGACGTCACGGTGTTGGGCACGCCGTTCCTGCGGTCGCTCACGACAAGCTTCCTTCCCGCCTGTGGTTCCTCGGTCGCGTTCATGTTGCCATGTGGCGTCGCCCTAAACGATTCCGGCCGACGATAGACTGCCGGGGTTCCTTGCTGGGCAGGTCGGGCACACATCCATTTCCGATAGGGGAGTGACTTCTTGAGAACCCACAGCCTCTGGCTGACGGTTCGTGCCGTGCTCGTGAGCGTCGCCGCCTGTCTGGGCGCCGCCACCACGTTCGCCGCCGGACCCGCGCACGCGCAAGCGCCCGTCCCGCTGGGCGGCGGTTCCGGCCTGGTCGTCAACGGCGAGACGCTGTGCACACTGACGGCGATCGGCAGCGACAACAAAGGCAACCTGATCGGGTTCACCTCCGCGCACTGCGGCGGGCCCGGTGCCGTCGTGGCCGCCGAGGGCGTCGAGAACGCCGGCCTTGTCGGAGAGATGGTGGCCGGCAACGACATCCTCGACTACGCGGTCATCAAGTTCGATCCCGCCAAGGTCACCCCCGTCAACGAGGTGAACGGATTCCGCATCGACGGCCTCGGCCCCGACCCCACGTTCGGCGACGTTGCCTGCAAACTCGGCCGGACTACCGGATATTCGTGCGGTGTCACATGGGGCCCCGGACAGGAACCCGGCACGATCGTCAACCAGGTCTGCGGCGGCCCCGGTGACTCTGGGGCGCCCGTCACCGTCAACAACCGGCTCGTCGGCATGATCCACGGGGCCTTCTCCGAGGAACTGCCGACGTGCGTCGTCAAATTCATCCCGCTGCACACGCCCGCGGTGACGATGTCGATCAACACGCAGTTGGCCGACATCACCGCCAAGGGGAGGCCGGGAAGCGGGTTCCGGCCAGTCGGTTCCTAGAGGATCCTGACCGTCACTTGCTCGCGCGGATGGCCTCGAAGACGCTCGGGTCCACCAGTGTCGAGGTGTCGCCGAGCTCGCGGCCCTCGGCCACGTCACGCAGCAGGCGTCGCATGATCTTGCCGCTGCGCGTCTTCGGAAGCTCGGGCACGACGTGGATCTCCCGCGGCTTGGCGATCGGGGAGATCTCGCGGGCGACCTCGGCGCGAAGCTCGTCGACCATCGACTCCTCTCCGCCGTGGGCACTGGACTTGAGGATCACGAACGCGCAGATGGCCTGACCGGTGTGCTCGTCGGTGGCGCCGACCACCGCCGCTTCGGCGACGCCTGAGTGGCCCACCAGCGCCGACTCCACCTCGGCCGTCGAGATGCGGTGCCCCGAGATGTTCATGACGTCGTCGATGCGCCCGAGCACCCAGATCTCGCCATCCTTGCCGTACCGGGCGCCGTCGCCGGCGAAGTACCAGCCCTGTTCGGCGAAGCGCGACCAGTACGTCTCCTTGTAGCGCTCCTCGTCGCCCCAGATGCCGCGCAGCATCGCCGGCCACGGCTTGTCGAGAACCAGGTAGCCGCTGGCCTGTTCCCCGTGATCGGTGCCGGGCTTGAGTTCGTTGCCGTCGTCGTCGACGATCTTGGCCGAGATTCCCGGCAGCGCCCGCATGGCCGAACCGGGCTTGCAGTCGGTCACGCCGGGCAGCGGCGAGATCATGATGGCACCGGTTTCGGTCTGCCACCACGTGTCCACGATCGGCGTCTTGTCCCCGCCGAACGCCATCCGGTACCAGCGCCACGCCTCGGGGTTGATCGGCTCACCCACGGAGCCCAGCAGTCGCAGGCTCGACAGGTCGTGCTCGGCAGGGATCTGCCGACCCCACTTCATGAATGTCCGAACCAGCGTCGGGGCCGTGTAATAGATTGTGACGCCGTACTTTTCGATCACCTGGTAGTGCCGGTGCTCGTCCGGCGACGCTGGGGTGCCCTCGTAGACGACCTGCGTGACTCCGTTGGACAGCGGCCCGTACACGATGTAGCTGTGTCCGGTGACCCAGCCGATATCGGCTGTGCACCAATACACGTCGGTCTCGGGCTTGACGTCGAAGACGTTGAAATGGGTGTAGGACGCCTGGGTCAGGTAACCGCCCGAGGTGTGCATGATGCCCTTGGGCTTGCCCGTGGTTCCCGACGTGTACAGCAGGAACAGCGGATGCTCCGAGTCGAAGGCCTCAGGTGTGTGGTCCGTGGAGGCCTTCGGGACCACCTCGTCCCACCACAGATCGCGACCCTCGGTCCACGGCGTGTCGATCCCGGTGCGGCGCACCACGAGAACGTGCTCGACGGGGCTCTGGTCGCCGAGCCCTTCGATGGCTTCGTCGACGCCCTCCTTGAGGGAGACCGCCTTTCCGCGGCGGTATTGACCGTCGGTGGTGACGACGAGCTTGGCCTGGGCATCGTCGATGCGGGCCTTCAGCGCGGAGGCGGAGAAGCCGGCGAACACGACACTGTGCATGGCCCCGAGACGCGCGCACGCCAGCATCGCGATGATCGCCTCGGGCACCATCGGCATGTAGATCGCGACGCGGTCACCCGACTTGAGGCCGAGTTCGGTCAGCGCGTTGGCAGCTTGAGAGACCTCGTCTTTGAGCTCGGCATAGGTGATGCTGCGCGAGTGGTCGACGGGCTCGCCCTCCCAGTGGATCGCGACCCGGTCACCGTTGCCGGCCTCCACGTGGCGATCGACGCAGTTGTAGGCGACGTTGAGCTTGCCGCCGACGAACCACTTGGCGACGGGGGCCTCCGACCAGTCGAGGACGTCGTCGAACGGCGTGTCCCAGCTGAGCCGGTCGGCCTGCTTGGCCCAGAACTCAAGCCGGTCGGCCTCGGCCTCGGCGTAGAGGTCGGCCGTGGCGTTGGCGTGCTCGGTGAATTCGGGGGCCGGAGGATAGGACGAGGGTGCGTCCACGTGCGTCTCGGTCATGAGTGTGAGGGTAGTCACCCAACGTTGCATTGACGTTGGCAACTCACATCCGAGGCTGCGGGCGGCATCTGCGGCGCGACGAACGTCGAGGCTCGTCGGTCCAACGGTATCTTCTGGGGCGTGACCGACCCGCTGGCCCCGCTGACCGAGCTGCCCGGCGTCGCCGACGCGGGCGAGGAAGCCCGCGAGGCGCTCGGCAGGGCCCACCGGCACCGCACCAATCTGCGCGGCTGGCCCAAGACCGCGGCCGAAGCCTCGTTGCGCGCTGCGCGGGCGTCGTCGGTTCTGGACGGAGGGCCGCTGCAGTTCTCACCCGACGGAGGGGAGCGCGACCCGGTGCTCGCGGGGGCGCTGCGCGTCGCCGAGGCGCTCGAAGGCGGCGAGGGAGCCCTGATCGGGGTGTGGCGTCGCGCGCCGTTGCAGGCGATCGCGCGGCTGCACTCGCTGGCCGCGGCGGACCTCGTCTCCGACGACGAACTCGGGCGGCCCAGGGACGGCGCCGGCCGCCGGCTGGAGCTGCTGGCCGACATCGCGACCGGCGGGACGAAGGTGCCCGCCACCGTTCTGGCCGCGGTGGCGCACGGCGAGCTGCTGACGCTGGAACCCTTCGGAAGTGCCGATGGTGTCGTCGCCCGCGCGGTGTCGCGGCTCATCACGATCGCCAGCGGACTGGACCCGCACGGACTCGGCGTGCCCGAGGTGCACTGGATGAAGCGCTCGAATGACTATCGGGCGGCGGCACGAGGTTTCGCCTCCGGCACCCCGGACGGCCTTACGGCGTGGCTTCTGCTGAGCAGTGAGGCGCTGCACGCAGGCGCTCGGGAAGCCCTGTCGATTGCCCAGGCCCCGCAGTCCTGAGCTATCGGCGGCCTTCTGTTTCACGCGCCCTGGCAACATGAAGCGGGCGGTGCTCCGAATGGTCTCGCGACCACATCGGCTCACCGCCCGCTAGCACGGGACTCCGGTTACCAAGCGTGCGTATCGGGTTGCGTGGGTGGCCTCGGCGTCCTTGCGCTCCGCTTCGACCGCAGCCCCACCCAAAGGGCCGTCGAGGTCGTCCGATCTTCGCAATTACGCAGGCCCGCAACGCTTTTACCTATTCCGCGGTATGTGCTCCGCGTGGGTTCGCTGGCCCCGTGCTCGGGAGCCGAGGTCGGGAGATCGAGCCTTCTCTTCCGGCTCGACCTTGGCCTCGCCCGGCTTCCGTGCTTCCTTTGTACTCCGTGACCCCGGTCACATCAAGGGTCAATTGGGTCGCGATTTCCGATCGTTACGTCCGCGATCCAGCTACCGGCACGTAGCTCGTGTCAGAACGCGAACCGGCGCAGCAGTGAGTACGTCAGCGCCCCGGCTGCCAGAGCGCTCAGACCCACGGCGGCGGTGGTCGCGACGGCAGCACCCGATGGCGTGGGCACCCGGTCGCGCAGCGACACCGGCTTGGAGAAGGCCCGAATCGGCCAGTTGCGGGCCACGGCTTCTTTCCGCAGCGTCCGGTCGGGGTTGACGACAGTCGGATGACCGACCAATTCGAGCATCGGAAGGTCGGTGATCGAATCCGAGTAGGCATAGCAATGCTCAAGGGCGTAACCCTCACGGTCGGCAAGTGCGCGGATCGCTTCGACCTTGCCCTCCCCGAAGCAGTAGAAGGCAATGTCTCCGGTGTACTTGCCATCTTCGACGACCATGCGCGTCGCCATCGCGTGCGTAGCGCCCAGGGCCCGGGCGATCGGCGCCACGATCTCCTCGCCGGAGGCCGACACCACAACCACATCGCGGCCGCACAGCTTGTGGTCGGCGATGAGCTCGGCGGCCTCAGCGAACACAAGGGGGTCGACGATGTCGTGCAATGTCTCGCCGACCACCGACTTGACCTGCTCGACGTCCCACCCTGCGCACATGTTCGTCAGGTAGGACCGCATCCGGTCCATCTGGTCGTGGTCGGCGCCCGACATGAGGAACAGGAATTGCGCATAGGTCGACTTCAGCACGGCGCGCCGGTTCATTAGCCCCTGGCTGAAGAACGGTTTGCTGAAAGCCAAAGTGCTGGATTTCGCGATGACCGTTTTGTCGAGATCGAAGAACGCCGCGGTGCGAATGGGGCGGTCCGAGGAGGGGAACGCGTCGCGCGCCTGGCTACTCTCCTTCGCCGGCTCGGGTGAGCTCACACGGTCAGCATAGAGGTGAGCCGCGTGACAGATTGCGCCGGATCGTACAAATTGGCAGTTCACGACACGTGTCTGCATCTGTAATCTTTCGTGCGCCACACCAAGTTGTTGCTATTTCGATACTTGCGCTGGCCCAGTCGGGCGTGTGTATAGTGGGCATTACTCGGCTTATGCCGGGTGTGCATCAGCCCGACCCCCCGGGGCTGATACACGACGACCTCCGCCTCCTCCCCCCCTGGCGGGGGTCGTCCCTTTTGTGGGGTGTTTTCGTCAAGCGGATAGATCATTCGGCCTTAGTCAGTTGCGGAACGGTGTTTTCACCGGCAGGTTCGACATCTGTCCACACATCCGAGTTGATCCACAGATCCTTGCTGTGACTCTTTCGGGGCGCCCTTTTCCGCCGCAGGCTCGGTCTCATGAACGCCATGGACGGGATCCTGGTCCTCGTCGCCGATGAGGCCCTCAACACCGACATCGACAGGGTGGTCGCTGCCGCCGGCCTGCGGACGGTGCGAGGTAGCGATCCGTCGAGCAGACGGGTCTGGACCAGCGCCGCGGTGGTGCTGGTGGATGGCGCGGCCGCGCGTCGATGCGCCGCCCGCGGCCTACCCCGACGCACTCGCGTCCTCCTGATCAGCGCAGAGTCGCCTTCGCCCGCGGATTGGGAGGCGGCTGTCGCCGTCGGCGCGCAACAGATCGTGACATTGCCCACGGACGATGGCGAGCTGTTGGCGGTGCTTGCCGATGCCGCGGAGGATCGCATCGGAGTGGGCGCCCGCGGACCTGTTGTGGCTGTCGTCGCGGGCCGCGGAGGTGGCGGGGCATCGGTTTTCGCGACGGCGATCGCGCAGGCGGCCACGGAATCTCTTCTCATTGACGGGGATCCGTGGGGAGGCGGGTTGGACCTCGTACTCGGCAGCGAGACCCAACCCGGGCTCCGGTGGCCCGACCTTTCGCTGGCAGGTGGGCGCCTGAGCTATCCGGCCCTTCGCGACGCACTGCCGAAGCGCCACGGAGTGACGGTTCTGTCGGGGAGTCGCGTGTTGTCTGGTGACAGATTCAGCAACGACATAGACGCCGCCCCACTGGGCGCGGTCATCGACGCGGGCAGTCGCGGCGGCGTCAGCGTGGTCTGCGATGTGGCCCGGCGGCCGACGGCCGCCAGCGAGGTCGCGCTGGCGTCCGCCGATCTCGTGGTGTTGGTCACTCCGGCGGATGTGCGGTCGTGCGCCGCCGCCGCGGCCACCGCGCAGTGGGTCACGGCGGCCAATCCGAACACCGGCGTGGTCGTCCGCGGCCCGGCGCCGGGCGGCCTGCGGCCCGTCGACGTCGCGCGGATCGTCGGTCTGCCGGTGCTTGCGGCCATGCGTCCACAGCCCGGTATCGAGACGGTCCTGGAACGCGGCGGTTTGCGGGTTCGGCCTCGTTCACCCCTCGGCAGGGCGGGACGTGAGGTGCTCTCGGTACTTAACCAGAACCCGCACCTGGAGAACGTCACGGAGTCGGCGGCGTGAGTGCGCCGTTGATCGAGCGTGTCCGCGAGCGCCTGGCCGCACAGGCTGTCCCGCTGCGCCCGAGCGTCGTCGCCGCGGCCATCAGAGCCGAGTCCGGTGGTGTGCTGGGCGACGCCGAAGTGCTGATCAGTATGCGTGAGCTGCAGACGGAGCTGGTCGGGGCGGGCGTTCTCGAGCCGCTGCTGTCGGCGCCAGGCACCACCGACGTGCTGGTGACCGCCCCGGACTCCGTCTGGGTCGACGACGGTATGGGTTTGCGACGGACGTCCGTGCGCTTCGCTGATGAGGCGGCAGTCCGCCGGCTGGCGCAACGCCTGGCGTTGAGCGCCGGCAGGCGCCTCGACGAGGCCCAGCCCTGGGTCGACGGCCATCTCTCCGGGGTGTGCGCCGGTGATCCGGCCGGGGCTTTGACCGTGCGTCTGCACGCGGTACTGCCTCCCATCGCCGCAGGCGGGACGTGCCTGTCGCTGCGGGTCTTGCGACCCGCGAACCAGAATCTCGACGCGTTGATCGCCGCAGGCGCCATCGGCGGCGATGCCGCGGCGCTGCTGTGCGATGTGATCGCGGCGCGGCTGGCGTTCGTCGTGTCCGGCGGGACGGGGGCAGGTAAGACCACCTTGCTCGCGGCGCTGCTGGGCGCGGTGCCGGACCAGGAGCGCATCGTGTGTGTCGAGGACGCCGCCGAACTCGCGCCCGGCCACCCACATCTGGTCAAGCTCGTCGCCCGTAATGCGAACGTCGAAGGTGCCGGCGAGGTGACCGTCCGCGATCTGGTCAAGCAGGCCCTGCGGATGCGGCCCGACCGCATCGTCGTCGGCGAGGTCCGCGGCGCCGAGGTCGTGGACCTGTTGACCGCGCTGAACACCGGCCACGACGGCGGTTCGGGCACCGTCCACGCGAACAGCCCCGCCGAGGTGCCCGCACGTTTCGAGGCGTTGGCCGCGCTCGGCGGACTGGACCGGGCCGCGTTGCACAGTCAGCTCGCCGCCGCGATCTTATCTGTAACGGGAATCGCTGTGTGTAAGACAGTGACCGCCCTTGGTTTGAGGGTGCGGAATCAACGAGGAACACAGTGTTATCTGTAACGGTGCAACCGGCGTGGGGGCGCTGTGGCGGGCCGCTGTGCGAGTGGATGGTGTGGCTCGATCAGCTGTTGTTGGCGTTGCCAGTGCCGCGTAGGCGGTGGATCTCGCCGTGGGCGGCCGCGAGCTGCTGGTTGAGTTCTTTGATTTCGGCTTTGAGAGCGGCGATGTCGTTGTCGTATTGGCGCTTCTGGGTCCTCAGTTGTTGACGCAGAGCTGCATCCACCGAGGATCCGCGGGTGGGCGCCTCGGATTCGCTGGCGGCGATCTTTGGTCGTGGTGTGGCGGAGGCGGCGCGGATTTGGTCGTAGAGGTCACGGTGGTTGTAGATCGTTTTGCGGGCGACCCCTGCGTGGCGGGCGACTGCATTGGGGTTGATGTCCATTCCGGCGACCTGCATTTCGCGCAGCGCCTTCTTGATCTTTCGTCGGGCGTCGTTGCGGCTTTTGGCGCTGGCTTTCCTGAGGCCGGCGGTGGAGCGGGCAGCAGTCATTGATCCGGGGTGCGGGGTCGCTGAGCTTTATCGAGGGCGGACTGGTGGGCGCCGCGGGTCTGGATTTGCAGCAGCGGCAGCCGTTTTCCTATCCCTGTGCCGGCGCCGGATACCGCCTCTTGGTCTGCGGTGGCCGACAGGCGTTCGATGATCGCTTCGAGCGAGCGCAGCTCGCGGCGGCGTTCGATCACCCAGATGTTGTCCTCGCCGAGTTCGCGTCCACTTCGTCGGCGATACTGGTCGCGGCGGGCGGCCAGCAGCGCTTCGGTGGCGGCGTGTTGCTGGCGTAGCTCATCGAGGTGGGTGGCGTCGGTGGCGAAGTGACCGCAGCCCAGACAGGCATTGCCCTTGTCGCACTGTTTGAGCGGCGGCAGCAGGCAGACCCCGTTGGGCAGGATCCGGTCGGTGCGGGCGCCGAGCTGCGTCATCTCATAAATGTCGCTGGGGCTGATGGAGATATCGGTGCCGTGGGCCCCGATTTTCTTGTGTTTGAGGAACTCTGACTCGGCGGTGGCCGCCAGGGTGGCCGCGTAGCGGGCGGTCATCTCGGGGCTCTTGTGTCCGAGGTAGCGCTGCACGACGTGGAACGGGACGCCATCGTTGAGCAGTTCGGTGGCCCGGGTGTGGCGCAACCGGTGGGTTTGGGTGAAGCGCAGTGGTCGGCCGGCGCTGTCGGTGAGATCGTGGCAGTCGTCGAGCTTGGCCAGCGATGTGCGGTAGGTGTTGTAGGAGCGGGGTTGCTGGCCGCGGTGCTGATTCTTCACGCCGAGGAACAGGTATCGGGGCGCCAGGTCGGGGTATGTCGCCTTCAGCCAGCTCTGCTGCTCGGTGATGATGTCAACGATGGCCTGCTCGACGAGGATGGTGGGAATGACGTCGTCGACTTTGGTCTGCTGGTAGCGCAGCCGGGCCACGAACGTGTCGGGATCGGCGTCGGTGGGGCGTTCCTGGCCCGGGATGGCCTGCAGCGGATCATGGTCGAGCATCAAGATCTCCGAGGCTCGGCGTCCGGTCAGGGCCTGCAGCAGCCAGATCCGGGCGGCCTGGGGGTCACCGAGGCCGGCGGCGACGGTGATCGTGCCGTCGGCTTTGGTCAGCACCACCTTGTGCCCGGCGGGGGCGGCCAGGACGTCGAGGTAGGTGAGCATGCGCTGTAGGTCTGCGGTGGCATACCAGGTGAGTTCGCGTTCGCGGCGGCGCTGTTTGGGCGCGTGTAGCGGTGACCACAGCACGGTGTGGGTCAGCGTGATGTCGCGCCAGCGCGGGTTGGCCGTCGCGGTCGCCGCGTCGGCGGCGTTGTCGTGCATGAACGTGTAGAACGCCTGGGTTTGGGCTTGCAGGGTGGCCACGGTGTCGGCGGTAAGGCGGTCGGACTGGGTGGCTGCGGCCGGGGAGCGCAGATACTCGAGATAGTCGAGGAACACGGTGCGCAGCTGGTCGGGATCGGTGCTGATCAGCGGATCACTGTGGTGGCCGTAGTCGTGGGCGAACCGGCCCAGCTGCGAGCCCAGGTTGCGGGCCCGGTCGGCGGCCGAGGACCAGACCAGCAGGTCGTAGGTCAACGCGCTGCGCAGCCAGAACCGCAGCCCTTCGCGCAGCCAGGCCGGTTCGATATCGCGCAGCCGCACGGCGGTGTCGTGGCGGGGTTCGTGGTCGCGGCGTGGGATCCGAGGGTCGGTGCGCAGATCCCAGATGTCGTGTTCCCACCACGGGGTGTCGGTGCAGCGCACCGATACCCACAGGTGCAGGTGTTCGATGAGGTGGCGGATGTTGCGCCGCGATCCCGCCGAGGGGAGTCGCATGTTGCGGCGCTGAAAGGTCAGGACCGCTTGGCGGAGCACGGCATTGGGGTCCAGGTCGGCGATGCTGGCGGGGGTCTTTCCGGTGCGGGTGCGGTGTTCGGCGATCGCGGCCGGCAGGGTGCGGGTCAGCCAGGCCAGCAGGGATGGTTCGATCTTGCGTAGCTGCTGGTCCCAGCAGGTCCAGACCCACCAGGCGATCTCGTCGCCGAATCGGGCGGGGGCGTCGGGGGTGAAATCGTGTGTGGCTCCGGCGCGGTGTGCTTGCAGGTAGAACTGGTTGCGCAGAAACACCTGATCACACGGGGCGCTGTAGATCGCATAGATCGGCCGGCGCCACGCTTCAGGGACTTGGGCCCACTGGGTCGCCCATGATCCCGCAGCGGGTGCGGGGGCCAGGGTGGGTGCGGGCGGGTCAGTCGGTGTGGTCATGGTGCAGCCCTTTCCAGCCAGCGACGTAGCTGCGCCATTGCGCCAGGGTGCGCATCTCGGCGTCCTCGGTGACCCATCCGTAGGTCGAGAGCGTGGTCTGGATATCGGCGTGGCCCAGGCGGCGCATCACCACATGCGGCGGGGCCCCGGAGAGCAGCAGCGCGGTGGCGTGGGTGTGGCGCAGCCAGTGCGGTGACCACCGATCGGGCAGCACCCCGCCGGCGCGGTTAGTCACCGAATCGATTTTGGCGTAGACCGTTTCGGCACGCATGGGACGGAAACGCTGCCCGTGGGTGAGATTGACGAACACGAAGTGAGTGTCCAGGTCGGGCACGTCCAGATCGGCGCCCTGGTCGACCAGATGCCACACGTAGGCCGAATACAGCGCCTCCAGATCATCACCGATGTAGATGCGCCGTGCCAGTAGCGTCTTGCCGCGGGCCCCGCGCGGATGGTCTTGTCGGGCGGCCACGTCGATGAACGGTGTCCCGCCGGCGCCGATATGAAAATCGTGGTGCCGCAACGACAACGCTTCACCCAGTCGCATCCCGGTCTCGGCGAGCACCGCGAACAACAGCCGGTCCCGCAGCCCTGAGGGCGGCCCCGACCAGTCCTGTCCGGCCTGGGTGGCGCAGCCGTCGAGAATCGCGGCCACTTGGGCGGGTAGTAGCACCGGAGTGGCGGACTTGTTGCCGCTGCGCACCGTGTAGATGGGCCGGTCCTTGGACCGTGGTGGGCGGCCCACGCCGGCCAGCATCGGGATATACCGTGACCGCGATCGCTTGCCGCGGCTGGTGAACAGCCGCTGATACGGGCCGGCCAGCCCATGGGCGTCCGCGTGGTAGCGGTAGAACGCCAGCACCGCCGCGGCCCGCAGCTGGGTGCTCGCAGTGCCCAGCCAAACCTCTGGTGCGCCGATCCGGGCGGTGCCCGGCAGGTCCCCGGTGCGCAGGTAGGCCAGAAACTGCCCGAACAGGCTCGTACTGATGTCCTGCCAGTCGGTGCCGGTGTGTTCTAGCACCGTCCACCACGCCGCCAGGCCGGCCGCATACGCCTTCACCGTGTTCGGTGAGGCCCCGTCATCGCGCAGGAACTGCAGGTATTGCTCGGCTGCCTCGATCGGCAGGTGATCGGGGCC
Organism: Mycobacterium bulgaricum; assembly: GCF_041287165.2. Taxonomy (NCBI): domain Bacteria; kingdom Bacillati; phylum Actinomycetota; class Actinomycetes; order Mycobacteriales; family Mycobacteriaceae; genus Mycobacterium; species Mycobacterium bulgaricum. The sequence goes on from NZ_JBGGKV020000001.1 coordinate 639,540, forward strand.
CAGCACGGTGTAGGTGTCCGGGGCGCCGGTCAGCGCGATCCGTTGTGTCCGTGCCATCCCCGATCCGCCCCCGCAATTCCCTGTTAGGCCTGCCGGCGAGGCCGGCGCAGCGCCACCACCGTGTCCCCGCGGTCCAGGATCGCCTCCTCGTCGAGCACCGTCGAGACGGTGTCCGGGGCCGCGGCAACTTTCGCGGGGGCGCCGCGCTGGCCGGCGAGGATGTCGGCCAACAAGTCTGTGGGGTAGATCAGGTCGTGGGCGGCCAAGGCCTCCACGCTGACCGAGCCGTAGCATTCCTCCATCCACCGGCGCAGCAGCCGGGGCCGCTCCGGTGTGCGGGCATTCCAGCCCGGTTCGGTCTTGCCCCAGGTGTGCCCGGTCTCGGAGTTGATCCGCGTGTAGAGCTGGCGCTGCAACGTATCGGCGCGGACCTCATCGATCAGCTTCGACTCGCGAAGGTGAATGATCAACGCCCCCAACGAAATCCGCCACTTCACCTTCGCGTCGACCAGATCGCTGAGCGTGGGAACCGGCGGCACCTCTTTGGCGAGCACTTCGGTCGGGGCCAACAACTCCGAGGCGAACCGGGAGGCTTCGCGCTCCTGGTCATCGCTGACATCGCCATAGCGGTGCAACAACAAGTGCCCGATCTCGTGGGCGACTGTCCAGCGGGTGCGCTCCCAAGAATCCAACGCCCGCAACAACACCAACGGACGTTCTCGATACTCCCCGGTCCGCGCCGAGCACCCCAGATGCTTCTCGGTCAACAACCCGGCCGGCCCGTCCTCATCGGTGTCCCAGTCCACCACTCCGGTGGAACGTGAGTGCTTCATCCGCATCACCACCGGCACCCCGGCAGCTTCCAGCTCGTAGGTCAGCGACTTGATCGGCACCCCGGGCGCCACCCCCAGCCAGCGCCGGGCCTGGGCGGCCGCGGTCACCACATCGGTGCCCGCCGGCAACGGCTCCAGCAGCACCGGGGGCAGCTTGGCCACCGCATTGAGCTGCCCGAGCAGATCACCGACGACGTTGGCGAACACCGCCAGGTACTCCTTCTCGGTGACCGTGGTGGACTTGGGCGCCCGGAACAACAGATCCCGCGCCGTCACCCGCGATGCCGGTGCGGTCGTGAAAAATGCTGGCGGGAAACGCAACAACGCTGTCAGCCGATCGAAATCGGTGGACTCCAGTACCGCGGTCTCGGACTGCTCCAACCGCGTCTGGCGCGGAGAGCGCCACCCCAGATGCTCCATCACCGCGGTGCCTGACAGTCGTCGCAACACCCGGGCCTGGCGGACCCGTGTGCCGAACACCTCTACCGACGCCATCACCGACCACCTCGTCCCCACACGCGCCCGGCCGGTACCAGCTCATCGTCTACGCCTCGGCGTCCCCGGTCTCGGAAGCATTCCTGGGCAAGAACTGCTCGAAGTCCTCGCGCACGTCCTCGTCGTCCTCGGCCACGATCTGCCGCTCGGCAACGGTCTTCGGCCGAATCGCCAGCGGCAACGGCTCGAACCCCAAAATCCGCTCCTCGCTGGTATCCAGATCGGCGACCACCGCCAAGATGCCACCACCCACCGACAACCGGCCCGGGGTCTCCCACCAGTACACAACCAGCTCGTAATCGTCGCCGATCCCCGCCGGCCCGAACACCCGCTGATCCTCGGGCTCGCCGGCGTCGAGCGCCATCTGCTTGCCCGGCTTGGACTTCGGCATCGACTGCGGGGGTAGCGCACCGATATCGGCGGCCCGCTGCGGGCTGATGTGACGCACCCGCGCCCACGCCATCCCCGCATCCCCGATACGCACCGACGAACTCGGGCCCGTCGACATCCGCAACGTCGACCCCGGCCCGCACGAGGCGCCCTCTGGCGCCGCTGGCGGGGTCGGGGCCTTCGCGCTCTGCGCGTCGATGCCGTTCATCGCCAGCACATGACTGCGCACGTCCTGGCACAACGTCCCGCCCTGAATCTGCATCGGGTCGGGAAACACGCCGAACCACCGCGCCAGCGAGGCGTCGAATGCCACACCGATCTCGCCGAGCAGCCTCGCCAACGCGAGACGATGCAAGGCCACCAGCTGTCTCGCCAGTTCCACCGGAACCACCATGGCGGAAATACTGCACGGTTTTTCCTACACCCTTTCGGAGGCGCGCCGTGTGTCGGGTCAGCAATTCTGCGTTGCTTAGCATCCTGCAAGTATACATGTATAAATGGTTGTGAGCTGCACAAATCATGCGTGTCGCGCTGCTTTCTGGCCATGAAGAGCGTTGCGCGCATGCCGCTCCGCGTCCCGGCGGCTCGAATGGCCGCAGTCGGCCTGTGTGGGTCGAACGGTGCGTTCCTTCACTGTGGCCACAGTGAAGATAGTGACGCATGAGGTCTCGTCGCCCGGGGAGCTGGTGCACGTGTGTCGCGTTGGATGGCACGGCAGATGCGATCACCCGTGCGCCGAGGCCGATCTGCCCGTTCTCGATCCCGCTGGCGGCCCAGTGAATGGTACGGAAAGTGAATGGCAGGCAAACAGATCGGCGTTGCCGGATGTGGTGTGCCTGGTCGGCGCGGTAGCCGGGTCGAACACTGTGCGGCAGGCCTGCCCACCCGCTACCGTAGGCACCGGACAAGACCAGACCATCGGAAAAGGGGGGCCGGGTGTCCACGTCGCGCAAACCGCCGGTGCGTAAGGCGCCCGATGATGCCGCCCTGGCCTGGGAGCTGGCCGCCACCGCGCGCCCGTATCTCAGCAGAATCGACGCCGACCGCATCTACATCACCCTGGGCATCGGCGAGACGTTCGCCGCGATCGAGGCCCTGATCACCGCCATCGCATGTAACGACATTCCTCTCGACGACGAACTGATGGCCGCCACCGCCAGCTGGCTGGACTGCTACCACGGACAGAGCGCCGAACCACGCCTGCGACACCTTCTCACCAAGGTCATCGCGTCTGCGTCGCCACAAAACACGCCCGCCGCCCGCGAGCGAACCGGCCCTGGGCCGCACGCAGCGCAAGACCGGTACCGCCGATCCGGTTAGTCGTTAGCGCCTCATCAACGCGGCGTCCTGGACGCCGGGACTAGCCTCGGAAACGGGATATGCCATCTGGCCGGTGTCGCGCCGGGCGACCCCCCTCGCGCGGCGCGACGCCACCCAACATGAGCATGACGATTATTCGACCGGAGTCCTAAACCCCAGGGGACATCGCCTGGCTCACCGGTGTTGATGACGTCGGTCTGGCGCGACCTGTGAGCTTTCACATCAAGGCGCTACCGCCGTGTCTCGGGGAACCGTTCGTAGATGCGGTTGATGTGCCCGTGGGCTTCGGCGAGTTCACGGCGTAGTAGTTGCTCTTGCGGTCCTGCGGGCGACCCCAAGCGGCGTTGCCGCTCGAACTTCTCGATCGCCCTCGTCGTATGAGTGATGTTCTCGTGCAACGCTGACAACAGTCGGAAGGCCTGCGCCAGGTCGGACTCGTCGTTGCTCATCTAACAGATCTTCACACTTCCCGAACCTCACGGGTTCGATAGCCACGATGTGAGGTGAACGGACGTCAATTCCTCGGTTGACGGCACCTGGCCGCCCAGGCATGCTATCGACATGCCGGAGGTCGATGAGCACGTCATGGTTGAAGAAGTCGAGCGTCGGCTCGCCGACAGCTACGCAGACATTCCAGCCGAGCGCATCAACTCCATCGTCCAGAGCGCCTACGCCCAGTTTGAACACAGCCGGATCCGGGACTTCGTTCCGCTGTTCGTCGAGCGCCGAGCCCGCGCCGAACTCGCCCGGAGCTGATCGGCGAATCGGACACTTGACAGCCACGGGCGTCATTGTGGCTGTCGCAGGTTGTTGCTGATCTGAAATAGATTTCGCCGCGTGCCGCGCGGTGCCAGTCGGCGGGCTTCCGGGCACGCGCGATGGCGAAGTACGGCCGCAGTCATAGCGCCACAGAGTAGCGGCGCCCAAGGCGTCGAGTCCTCGGCAGTGACAAAGCCACCCCAGCGTAGGGTCTAGCACTTCTGGTTCTCCGCGACAGCAATCGCCAACCCGCGTCCTACACATGTGCAGGACAATCCGGCGCCCGATTAGACCAGGTACACATGTAACACTCGTCCTGAACAGTCGGATAGCTCAGCTAGGCCCCCTTTGTTACAGATAACAGCAACAGGTGGTACTGCACGTGGCCAGAGACGGTTCGGGGCGCCGCCGACTGAGCGAGGTGGCCGTACTGCGGCGGGCAGACGACGGCCGTGTCGAAGTCGTCCCCTGTTGGCACTACGAGCGGGGCTTCGGGCCCGGGGCGGAGCCGCTGCGCGACTTGGTCCGCACGCGGAGGCGGACGTGACCGGCGCGGCCTTGGCCTTGGCGCTGGCCGTGCTCATCACGCCGGCCGATTCGCGATGGCGCGCCCGGGCGCTGTTGACGGTCGCCACGCGGCGCGCGACGCTGCCCGCGTCCGCAGGTGCGGCAGTGGCGTGCGTGGTCGTGTGGCTGGTCTCGACACCCATGGCCGCGGTGGCGTCGGGCCTCCTGCTGGGCACGCTGCTCGTCCGGCGACGCCTCGCCGCGCAGCGGAGACGACGCGTCGGGGAGGGGGCGTCGCTGCAGGGCGTGCTCGACGTTCTGGTCGGCGAGTTGCGTGTCGGCGCTCACCCGGTGGCTGCGATCGGCGCCGCCGCCCAGGAAGCCGACGGCCGCATCGCCGCGTCGCTGGACGCGGTCGCGGCGCGGGCGATGCTGGGGGCCGACGTCGCGGCCGGGCTGCGCACCGAGGGCCGATCGTCGCCGTCGCCCGGTTACTGGGATCGGCTCGCCGTCTGCTGGCACCTTGCGCAGACACACGGCCTGGCAATCGCGACCCTCATGCAGGCCGCACAGCGGGACATCGCCGAACGAGAACGGTTCCGCGGCCGCGTCGAGGCGGGTATGGCCGGCGCGCGCGCCACCGCCGCGATACTGGCGGGCCTGCCGCTGCTCGGGGTGCTGCTCGGCCATGCCATCGGCGCCGAACCCCTCACCTTCCTGCTGTCCGGCGGGGCAGGCGGATGGCTCCTCGTTGTGGGCACGACATTCGTCTGCTCCGGACTGTTGTGGTCGGACCGCATCACCTCGCGGGTGCTGACGTGATGTGGGCGGCCGTGCTTCTCGCCGCAGCCGTGCTGGCCCTGCCTCCGGTGTCGCTCACCAGGGTGCGGCGCGGATTGGAACCGGTTCTCGACGAGCGCGCGCGTGAGGCCGACGAGGACCCGCTCGCCGTGGCCGCAAGTCTGGACGTGCTCGCGGCGTGCCTGCGATCCGGCATGGCGGTGTCGACCGCAGCAGCCGCGGTCGCAGCCTCGGCCCCGGCCCGGATGGCGGCACTGCTGAGACGAGCCGCCGACCTTCTCGCCCTCGGCGCCGAACCTGCGCGCGCCTGGGCGGATCCGGCCGGCGCGGCGGACGGTCACCTGCACGCCTTTCTGCGGATGGCGAGGCGGTCGGCGGCATCCGGTACCGCCCTCGCCCACGGCGTCGAGGACCTGGCCGCTCAACTACGTGGCGACGCGGCCGACGCGGCGAGTGCGAGAGCCGAGCGGGCCTCGGTGTTGATGGCCGGCCCGCTCGGGCTGTGTTACCTGCCGGCATTCCTGTGCCTGGGCATCGTGCCCGTGGTCGCAGGGCTGGCCGGTGAAGTCCTGCAAACAGGAGTGCTGTGACGGAATGCAAAGGAGAAAGCAATGGTCAGAAAACGCCTTCAGGACCTACGGACACGGTTGATCGTCCTCGCGGTCGCCGACGACGGCATGTCGACGGTCGAATACGCGATCGGCACGATCGCGGCGGCCGCGTTCGGGGCGATCCTGTACACGGTCGTGACGGGCGATTCGATCGTGACCGCCCTGACCAACATCATCAACCGGGCACTGAACACGAACGTCTAGGTGGGGACGCCGGCATCGCCACCGCCGAAGCGGCTTTCGCCGTGGTGGCATTGGTCGCCGTCCTCGCGATCTGCCTCGCCGGACTCACCGCGATCAGCATGCAGGTGCGCTGTATCGATGCCGCGCGCGAGGCGGCACGGTTGGCCGCGCGAGGGGATGCCACGTGGGCGACGCTGGCTGCGCAGAACATCGCACCGCCCGGCGCGGTCATCGACGTCCGCCGCGATGGGGATTTCGTCCTCGCGCGCGTCACGGCGCGATCGGCTCTGTTGCCGATGGTGGCAATCGGTGCCGAGAGTGTGTCGGCCGCCGAGGAGAGCGCAGGATGAGCGGGGTTCGGCGAGTCTGATCGCCGCCGCGATGTGTGCCGTCTTGCTCGCCGTCACGGTCGGCGGGGCGCAGATCGGGGCGTCGGTGGTGGCCCGGCACCGCGCCCAGGCGGCGGCCGACCTTGCGGCGCTCGCCGGCGCGGCAGCGGTGCCTGCCGGTGCGGGTGAGGCGTGCGCAAAGGCCTCGGCGGTGGCACAGAGGATGGCGGCGGCTTCGGTGGGCTGCTCCGTCGACGAGCTGGACCTGGTCGTCACGGTCGAGGCGCCGGTGCCCCTGCGGCTTCTCGGGTCAGCGAACGCCCGCGCGATCGCCCGGGCCGGGCCGGGATAACCTCCAGCGGCAGGGTTTACGCCCGCGCAAGGAGGGATACGCACCGAGGATGACGAGCCAGGACATGCTTGTCGGCCGCTACGAACTGCGCGGTCTGCTCGGCATCGGCGGGATGGCGGAGGTCCGCGACGGCTGGGACACGCGGCTGGATCGCCCCGTGGCAATCAAGCTGCTGCATCCCAGCTTCAGGGCCGATCCGGACGCCCGTCGGCGCTTCGATGACGAAGCGCGATCGGCGGCACCGCTGTCGCATCCGAACATCGTCGCCATTCACGACTTCGGCGATCACGAAGGCACCCCGTTCATCGTGATGGAGCGGCTACCCGGCCGCTCCCTCGCCGATGTCATCGCCGTCGGGCCCATGCCGCCGGCGCACGTTCGTTCCATGCTCGACGACGTACTGGCAGCGCTCAGCGTCGCGCACGGGGCAGGTGTGCTCCATCGCGACATCAAGCCGGGAAACATCCTGCTCACCGCCGACGGGCAGTCGATGAAGGTCGCCGATTTCGGCATCGCCAAGAGTGCCGGCGCCGCGCTGACCGCGACGGGGCAGGTCATCGGCACGATGTGCTACATGAGTCCGGAGCGGGTTTCCGGTGCGCCCGCGTCGGTCTCCGACGACCTCTATGCGGTGGGGCTGATGGGTTACGAGGCGCTCTGCGGGCATCGCGCGTTCCCCCAGGACAACCCCGTCGCACTCGCCCGCGCGATCATGGACTCACCCCCGCCGCCCCTGAGCACGCGTACCGACGTCGATCTCGTGCTTGCCGCCGTCATAGACCGCGCCATGAACCGGGATCCGCGCGGCCGCTTCGGCAGCGCCGCCCAGATGCGCGCCGCACTCGCCGGTGATGCGACGGCACTGGCCGCGGGTGCACTCACGCACAGGCCGGCGACCAGGGTGCTCGCCCAGCCGCTACCCGACCCGACGACCCATCTCGTGGCGGCGCCTGCGCCCCGCCCGACGACACGCCGACGCAAGTATCTGATCGCCGCTGCCGCCCTGGCCGCCTTCGCCGTCACCGCGCTGGCCCTGGCGCTGGAGCCGTTCACGTCGACCACACCTCAGGAGACGGTCAGCACCAGCACCGCCGTGCCGCCACCGCGCCCGACCAGTGCACCGCCGCCACCGCCCCCGGTGGTTCCGGTCACCCAGCCCGCTCCGCAGCCGGTGTTCGAAGAGCCGGTCAAGCCGGACAAGCCGAACAACGGCCGCGGCAACGGCAACGGCAATGGCAACGGGAACGGGAACGGCAAGAAGCCGAAGGATTGAGCGACCGAATCTACTTCGTGCGCGGGTAACCGCCGGCGGACTGTGCGTCCGAACCGGGGCGTTCGTCGATACCCGCGGCGGCAAGCTCGGCGGTGGTCGGCAGCCGCAGGGACGCCAGGCCGGCGTGGATGCCCTTACCGAGTTGGACCCGGTTGACCGTCACATGAACCGGTATCCACCCCCCGTGCTGGCCCACCATGCGCAGCACCCCGCTGGCGGCACCGCTGTCGAAGTCGGCGGCCATCCTCTTCATCGTCTGCCGGTCCTGCGGGTGGACGGCGTGCTCGCGCGCCATACCCGCGCGCCAGTCGAAGAAGGGCACCGGGTCGTCCAGCCACTTCAGCAGCGTCCAGCTCCTCGGATCCACCAGTGCCCGGTGCACACCCGGCTGAGCCAGGCCGTCGAGGATGCGCTGTGCCAGCAGGTCGTGCTGGATACCAGGGCCCTCGCGGACGCTGCGCCAGTTCATCGCGCGGCAGATGAGCCGCTCGGTTCCGTCCTCCTGCGTCTCGGGTACCGATCGTGCGACAAATCCGACGGTGATCGGTTCGCCGCGGTAGTCCGTTACATCCCAGGTGTCGCAGATGGTCAGTCCCGCTTCGGGATTGATCACCATGCTGATCACCTCGGCTTCGTTCGGATTGAGTTCGCGGCGGGGCAGGTCGTCGGCGAACGCGCGTCCGTGGGTCATCTGCTTGGCCGGATCCCACCCGCCCACCTGCAGGGATTCCGGGGTGTCGGTCGCTGTGCCCGCCGTCAGGTCCCACATCAGCGAACCCACCAGCGGGCGCTCGGGCGGTGCTTCATCCGGCGCACCAAGCCAGATCTGGACGCCGTGGATGCGGCCGTCCGACATCTGGACGACCTCGGTGCGGATCACCCGGTCGTTCTTCGGGGTGATGCTGCTCAGGCCGGTCGCCCCGCGCACTGTTTCGCCGATGGCCGTCTGGATGGCCATCAGGTGGGGATTGCGCCGCAGGAAGGTGCCGATCGGCACCAGGTCTTTGGTGTGGGCACCGTGTGCGACGACGACAGGCTCGGTGCCGAGTGTTTCCACGAGCATCCAGTCGTGGGTCATGGACAGGGATCCTACCGAGGACTGATCGGTCCGTTCGTTGCCAGGGCGCGCGTGACCAGGCGCAACACTCGAACCGCTCCGGCTTTGTCGAGGGGGTCGTTACCGTTGCCGCACTTCGGCGATTGAACACATGACGGGCAGCCCATGGGGCACTCGCACGCCTCGATGGCCGACGCGGTGGCCTCCCACCATTGGCTCAGCGTGCGGAAGCCGCGGGCGGAAAATCCCGCTCCACCCGGGTAGCCGTCGTAGACGAAGATCGTCGGCAGGCCGTCGACCGGGCCCACTGCCGTCGACACCCCGCCGATGTCTCCGCGGTCGCAGCTCGCCATCAGCGGCAGCAGTCCGATCGCGGCGTGCTCGGCCGCGTGCAACGACCCCGGTACGCGCAGCGGGTCTATCCCGTTGTCCTGCAGAGCTTCCGGCGTGATGGTGCACATCACCGCCATTGTCTCCAGATTGCGGGTCGGCATCTCGAGTTCGACGAAGTCGATCACCTCGCCGTCGAGTCGTCTGCGCAGGTACCCGGTCACGGTGTTGCTCACGCACACCGGCACCAGGCCGACGGTGACGGGTCCGTGCTCGGTGCGTTCGCCTTGTCCCGTGACCGTGATGTCGGTGATCTCCCGTGCGAACGTCGTGTAACCCGGGTCCTCGGCGTGGACGAAGGCGATCCCGTCCTCGAAGTCGAGGGAATCGACGACATAACTCTCGCCCTGATGCAGATAGACGGCACCGGGATGGACCGACGCCGGGGCCTGACCCGCACCGGCGCTGCCGAGCATCCGCCCCGTGCCCGCTTCCAGGATGGCGATCTGCCCGCCGGCCGAACCGCGGATGTCGACTGCGGGGTGCGGATCCAGGCCGGGTGCGGGGAAGTAACCGCTGGGGCGACGCCGCAGCAGTCCGTCGTCGACCAGGGTGGCGGCCACGGCCTCCGCGTCCCACATGCGCACCTCGGCGTCGGTCAGGGGCAATTCGGTTGCCGCGCAGAGCAGCTGAGGCCCCAGCACGAACGGGTTCGCGGGGTCGATCACCACCCGCTCGATGGGTTTGTCGAGCAGTGCCGCCGGGTGGTGCACCAGGTAGGTGTCGAGGGGATCGTCGCGCGCGATGAGCACGATGAGCGCGCCCTGGCCGCGCCGGCCCGCCCGCCCGGCCTGCTGCCAGAACGAGGCGACGGTCCCCGGAAACCCGGCCAGCACAACGGCATCGAGGCCCGCGATGTCGACGCCGAGTTCCAGTGCGTTCGTCGTCGCCATCCCGCGCAGCCTGCCGTCGGCGAGCGCGTGCTCTAGGTCGCGGCGGTCCTCGGCGAGATATCCCGCGCGGTACGACGCGACCTGGTCCGCCAATTCGGGTGCGGTGTCGGCCAACCGGGCTCTGGCGCCGAGTGCGGTGAGTTCGGCGCCCCGGCGGGAGCGCACGAACGTCAGCGTGCGCGCTCCTTCGGTCATCAGGTCGGCCATCACCCGGGACGCCTCGGCGCCGGCGGAACGTCGCACCGGAGCGCCGTTCTCGCCCAACAGATCGGGGATGAGCGCCGGTTCCCACAATGCGACCGTGCGGGCGCCCTGGGGTGAACCGTCCTCGGTCACCTCGACCACCGTCTGACCGATGAGCTCCGACGCCGTCGCCGCGGGCTGTGACGTCGTGGCGCTGGCGAAGATGACGGTGGGCATGCTCTCGGTCGCGGAGTATCGCGCGCACAACCGCAGCAGCCGGCGCAGCACCATCGCCACATTCGAGCCGAAAATGCCGCGGTAGTAGTGACATTCGTCAACGACGACGTACTGCAGGTGGCGTAGGAAGACCGCCCAGCGCGCATGGTTGCGCAGCAGCGACAGATGGATCATGTCCGGGTTGGAGAAGATCCAGCGGGACCGCTCCCGTGCGAAGCGGCGCACCTCCGAGGGGCTGTCGCCGTCATAGGCCGCCGGCGCCACGTCCTGCAGGCCGGGGATCGCGGCCGTCAGCGCTGCGGCCGCACGCAATTGGTCGTGGCCGAGAGCTTTGGTGGGCGAGAGGTAGAGCACTCGCGACCGCGGATTGGCCTTCAAGCTCGTCAATATGGGGAGCTGGTAAGCCAGCGACTTACCGGACGCGGTGCCCGTGCTGAGCACGACGTGACGTCCGTCGTGGGCGAGTTCGGCCGCGGCAAGCTGGTGAGACCACAGCGCCTCGACGCCGCGATCATGGAACGCCCGCACCACATCTGGGTCCACCCAGTGCGGCCACGCCTGCGTCTTCGCACGCCTGGGCGCCAGGTCTGCGACATGGCGCAGCGGGTGCTCGTCGGCGGCGGTGCCCTCGACCGCGCACGCGAGCAGGTCGCGGCCGAAATCCGGCACCGGATCTGTCATCGGACCCTCCGGTGAAGTACTCAGGCCGTCCAAAACCCGGCCCAGAACTTGTTGTACGTGAATTGTTCACTACGTGATGACCGCGAGACTGTCGCCACAGCCATGAACGTGGTTGACTGATCGCGGTCGCAGCTTCTGTGTTCGTGTATCAGCACCCGCAGGAACGACGTTGCGATCGCGGTTCCTGCGAGGGTTGTAGGTCGGGTCGAGTTCCGAGCACTCCACGAAGGTATGGCGGTCGGAACGGGCCCGGCCTGCCGAAAAACGGCGGACCGCACCCGGTGAATAAGAGAAGGAAAGTACGAAAGATGCCACAGGGAACTGTGAAGTGGTTCAACGCGGAGAAGGGCTTCGGCTTCATCGCCCCCGAGGACGGCTCCGCTGACGTTTTTGTCCACTACACGGAGATCCAGGGTTCCGGCTTCCGCACCCTGGAAGAGAACCAGAAGGTCGAGTTCGAGGTCGGCCAGAGCCCCAAGGGCCCGCAGGCCACCGGCGTTCGCGCCGTCTGAGCGGAACAACCAAAGACCTCACAGTCACCCCCGCGCTGTCCATCAGGACGACGCGGGGGTGATCTTTTGTGGGGACGGGGGACCTGCGGCCGGGTAACGCGTCTGCGGGGTGTCGCTGGCCTAATCTCGTCGGTGTGAGCCAGCTGTCCTTCTTTTCTGCGGAGTCGGTGCCCCCGGCGATCGCCGATCTGACGGGGCTGCTGGCTGCGCCGGGCCAGGTGGTGCTCGTCGGCGGTGCGGCTCGGCTGTCGGTGGTGGTGGAACAGCAGTGGCGCGCGGAGGCGCTCGCCGCGATGATCGCCGACGCGGGACTGGAACCCGAGATCGTCCGCACCGACGAGAACAACCCGCTGGTGCGCACCGCCGCGGACGCCCGGCTGACCGGAATCGCCGCTGAATGGACGCGAGGAGCGGTCAAGACGGTCCCGCCGCAGTGGTTGCCCGGGCCGCGTGAGTTGCGGGCCTGGACGCTCGCCTCAGGCACCCCGGAGGCCGATCGCTACTTGCTCGGACTGGACCCCCACGCGCCCGACACGCATTCGGCGCTGGCATCGGCGATGATGAGAGTCGGGATCGCACCGACTCTCATCGGTACCAGAGGGTCTCATCCGGCACTGCGAATCAGCGGACGACGACGTCTATCGCGCCTGGTAGAGAACGTGGGGGAACCCCCTGCGGTCGCCGAGGCGTTGTCGCAGTGGCCGCGGATCTAGTCCGCCCGCGGCACCTCGACGGGGGAGGGACGGTTTGCGTCGGCAAGCCCGGGGTGCGAAATTGTGAGTTGCCAGAGCGGGTCGCACGAGTAAAGGCAACCCGCGGGCAGCAGAAGAACGGTGGAGCTAGAACGGTGAATGGGTCAGGTGGCTGACGGGGACCGCGGCAGCGGCAGAAACGGGTCAGTGCGGCGACTCGTCATAGTCGAGTCGCCCACCAAGGCGCGCAAAATCGCTGGTTACCTGGGGTCCAACTATGTGGTGGAGTCCTCTCGCGGCCATATCCGCGACCTGCCTCGCGCCGCGGCCGACGTGCCGGCCAAGTACAAGTCGGAACCGTGGGCGCGTCTCGGCGTCAACGTCGATGCCGACTTCGAGCCGCTCTACATCGTCAGCCCCGACAAGAAAAACACTGTTGCTGAGCTGAAAGACCTGCTCAAGAGCGTCGACGAGCTCTATCTCGCGACGGACGGTGACCGCGAGGGCGAGGCGATCGCCTGGCACCTGCTGGAGACCCTCAAGCCCCGCATCCCGGTCAAGCGGATGGTGTTCCACGAGATCACCGAGCCCGCGATCCGCGCCGCCGCCGAAGACCCCCGCGACCTGGACAACGACCTGGTCGACGCGCAGGAGACACGCCGCATCCTCGATCGCCTCTACGGCTACGAGGTCAGCCCCGTGCTGTGGAAGAAGGTCGCGCCCAAGCTGTCCGCGGGCCGCGTGCAGTCCGTCGCGACCCGCATCATCGTGCAGCGCGAGCGCGAGCGGATGGCGTTCCGCAGTGCCGGGTACTGGGATGTCACCGCCGAGCTGGACGCCAGCGTGTCCGACGCGCAGGCCAGCCCCCCGACGTTCGTCGCCAAGCTCAACACCGTCGACGGACGTCGCGTCGCGACCGGCCGTGATTTCGACTCCCTCGGAGCCGTCAAGAAGCCCGACGAGGTCCTCGTCCTCGATGAGGCCGCCGCCAACGGCCTGGCCACCGGCCTGCGCGGGGCGCAGCTGGCGGTGTCGTCGGTCGAGCAGAAGCCGTACACGCGACGCCCCTACGCCCCGTTCATGACGTCGACACTGCAGCAGGAGGCCGGCCGCAAGCTGCGCTTCTCGTCGGAGCGCACGATGAGCATCGCGCAGCGGCTCTACGAGAACGGCTACATCACCTACATGCGCACCGACTCGACCACGCTGTCGCAGTCGGCCATCGACGCCGCGCGTAACCAGGCCCGCCAGCTCTACGGCGAGGAGTACGTGCATCCGACGGCGCGTCAGTACACCCGCAAGGTCAAGAACGCGCAGGAGGCCCACGAGGCCATCCGCCCCGCCGGCGACGTGTTCCAGACCCCCGGGCAGCTGCACAGCCAGCTCGACACCGACGAGTTCCGGCTCTACGAGCTGATCTGGCAGCGCACCGTGGCCTCCCAGATGGCCGACGCGCGCGGGACGACGCTGTCGCTGCGGATCGGAGGCCAAGCCTCCGGCGGTGAACAGGTCGTCTTCAACGCCAGCGGGCGCACCATCACGTTCCCGGGGTTCCTGAAGGCCTACGTCGAAAGCATCGACGATCTGGCCGGCGGTGAGTCCGATGACGCCGAGAGCCGCCTGCCGAACCTGACGCAGGGCCAGCGCGTGGACGCCAAGGACCTGACCGCCGACGGCCACACCACCTCACCGCCCGCGCGCTACACCGAGGCCTCGCTGATCAAGGCGCTGGAGGATCTCGGCATCGGCAGGCCGTCGACCTACAGCTCGATCATCAAGACCATCCAGGACCGCGGTTACGTCCACAAGAAGGGCAGCGCGCTGGTCCCGTCGTGGGTGGCGTTCGCGGTGATCGGCCTGCTGGAGCAGCACTTCGGTCGCCTGGTCGATTACGACTTCACCGCCGCGATGGAAGACGAGCTCGACGAGATCGCCTCGGGCAACGAGCGAAGAACCAACTGGCTCAACAACTTTTACTTCGGCGGCGAGCACGGCGTCGACGGTTCGATCGCCCGCGCGGGCGGGTTGAAGAAGCTCGTCGGCGGCAACCTCGAAGAGATCGATGCGCGAGAAGTCAACTCCATCAAGCTTTTCGACGATGCCGAGGGACGCGCGATCAACGTCCGCGTCGGCCGTAACGGGGCGTACCTGGAGCGGATGATCGCCGACCCCGAGAGCGAGACCGGCTTCAAACCGCAGCGGGCCAACCTCAAGGACGAGCTGACCCCCGACGAACTCACCCTCGAGCTGGCCGAAAAGCTTTTCGCCACACCGCAAGAGGGACGTTCGCTGGGTGTCGACCCGGAGACCGGTCACGAGATCGTCGCCAAGGACGGCCGGTACGGACCGTATGTCACCGAGGTGCTGCCCGAGCCTCCCGAAGACCCCGACGCGGGCAGTGGCGCCAAGAAGGGCAAGAAGCCGACTGGTCCCAAACCGCGCACCGGATCGTTGCTTCGCACGATGGATCTGGAGACCATCACGCTCGAGGACGCGCTGCGGCTGCTGTCGCTGCCACGCGTGGTCGGCGTCGACCCCGCCAACGGCGAGGAGATCACCGCGCAGAACGGCCGCTACGGCCCATACCTCAAGCGCGGCACCGATTCTCGATCGTTGGCCACCGAGGAGCAGATGTTCGACATCACCCTCGACGAGGCGCTGAAGATCTACGCCGAGCCGAAGCGCCGCGGCAGGCAGGGTGCGGCGACACCCCCGTTGCGCGAGCTCGGTGTCGATCCCGTGTCGGAGAAGCCGATGGTGATCAAGGACGGCCGTTTCGGGCCGTATGTCACCGACGGCGAGACCAACGCCAGCCTGCGCAAGGGTGACGACGTCCTGTCGATCACCGACGCGCGCGCGTCGGAGCTGCTGGCCGACCGCCGAGCCCGCGGTCCGGTCAAGAAGAAGGCGGCTGCCAAGAAGACCGTCAAGAAGGCGGCGAAGAAGGCGCCCGCGAAGAAAGCGGCCAAGAAGGCCTAACGGGTCCTGCTGGACACGTCGTCGGGGACCTGGCCGTCGACACTGCCCGGCGTGAAGAGATTGATCGGGCGCGCCAGCTGCGTCGGCGCCGTCCGTCCGCGCAACTCGACGATCTCGCCGACGTCCCAGCACAGCGCCTCGGCGTCCAGCGCGTCGGCGACGGCGATCGACGACGCGAGCACGTGGCCGGGTTCGAGTTTGGCCAGCTCGGTCAGGCGCGCGGCTTCGTTGACGGGATCGCCGATCACGGTGTATTCGAAACGGGCCTGAGCGCCGATGTGGCCGGCGATGGCCCGGCCCGCGGACACCCCGATACCGAAGTCCGTCTCACCGAGCACCCTGATGAGCTCGTCGTGCAGCTCGCGGGACGCCGCCAGTGCCGCCCCGGACGCATCGGGATGTTCGATGGGGGCGCCGAAGATGGCCAGCGCCGCATCACCCTGGAACTTGTTGACGAACCCGCCGTGCCGGTTGACGGTGTCGACGACGACACGGAAGAACTCGTTGAGCAGGTTGACGACCTCGGAGGCCGGGATCGTCGCGGCCAGATGCGTCGAGCCGACCAGGTCGACGAACAGCACCGCCACGTCGCGTTCCTGGCCGCCGAGCTCGGTGCCGCGTTCCAGCGCCCGGCGGGCCACGTCCTCGCCCACGTAGCGGCCGAACAGGTCCCGTAATCGTTGTCGCTCGGCCAGGTCACGCACCATGTCGTTGAACCCGGCCTGCAGCAGTCCGAGCTCGCTGGCGTCGTAGATCTGCATGTGCGCGTTGTAGTTGCCGCGCTGCACCTCGCCCAGCGCCCAGCGCAGCTGCCGCAGCGGATCGGCGATCGACATGGCGACAAGCACCGTGCTGGACAGCCCGATGACCAGCGCGACGATCGCCAACAGCAGGATCGTGGTGATCACCCGGTCCGCGGGCGCGGTGAGGACGTCGAACTTGCTGGCCACCAGCGCCAGCAGGATCGCCACCAGCGGAACGCCGGTCGAGAGCACCCAGGTCAGCACCTGGCGCAGGATCACGCCGGGGGCCCGGAAGTTCTCCGGCACACCGCCGCGCAGCGCCGCGACCGCCACCGGTCGCAGCACGCGTTCGGACTGCAGGTACCCGATGATGGCGGTCGCGGTGGCGCCGAGGCCGGTCGCGACCGCCACGACGGGCGCCGACTTGCTGGCCACCGGCCAGCTGGCGACGATGAACACCACCGATCCGAGCAGCCAGTTCGTCGCGCTGATCAGCGAGCGGTAGAACGGCATCTTCAGCGCCCGCATCCGCGCGACCTCGGTGTCGGCGGGGTCGCGATCGCCGAGCAGCATGTCGCGGCGCTGCCAGCGCATCACCGGGATGAGCATGCGCAGCGTGAAGTACGACGCCACGGTGAACGACACGAACAGGTAGCCCAGGAAGATCGCCAGGTTGAACGTGGGCAGATCCTGCAGCTGGATGCGGTCCTCGGGCGGCAGGCCGAAACGCAGGAAACCGAGCACCAGCAGGGCTCCGATGATGTCGGCCTGCAGCATGCCCAGCGTGAACACCGGCCATGGCGTGCGCGCGACCCAGCGGACGAATGCGCTGATTCGTCCCACCTCGATCGCTTCGGCGGCCATGGGATTACCGTATCGGGCCGCGCTGACCCGGAAGGGGCGTCTGGGACGGACGTGTCGGTTCGCAGCATTACTGTTATCGGCGATGGCCGGTGTTTTCTCGCGTCTTGTGGGTCAGGACGCAGTTGAGACGGAGTTGGTGGCCGCAGCACGTGCGGCCCGCGGTGATTCCGCTCACAACGAGCCCGACGCTGCGACCGGCACCATGACGCACGCCTGGCTGATCACCGGTCCGCCCGGGTCAGGGCGTTCCGTGGCAGCGCTGTGCTTCGCGGCTGCCCTGCAGTGCACCTCCGAGGGGAAACCCGGCTGCGGCGAATGTCGCGCCTGTACGACGGCGATGGCGGGCACCCATGCCGACGTCCGGCGCATCATCCCGGAAGGCCTGTCCATCGGCGTCGACGCGATGCGCACCATCGTGCAGATCGCGTCGCGCAGGCCAGGCACCGGTCGTTGGCAGATCGTCGTGGTCGAGGACGCCGACAGACTGACCGAGGGTGCGGCCAACGCGCTGCTCAAGGTGGTCGAGGAGCCGCCGCCGTCGACCGTGTTCCTGCTGTGTGCCCCGTCGGTCGACCCCGAGGACATTGCGATCACGCTGCGTTCGCGCTGCCGCCACGTCGCACTGGTCACCCCGCCGGTCGACGCGATCGCGCGGGTGCTGATCGAGTCCGACGGACTGCCCGAGAAGGACGCCAGGTGGGCCGCCTCGGTCAGCGGGGGACACGTCGGGCGGGCGCGCAGGCTGGCGACTGACGAGCAGGCCCGAGAGCGACGCCTGCGGGCGCTGGGTCTGGCTCGTGACGCCGCGACCCCGTCCCGGGCGTACGCCGCCGCCGAGGAGTTGGTGGCGACCGCGGAGGCGGAGGCGAAAGCCCTCACCGAGGACCGCAACGAGGCCGAGGCCGAGGAGCTGCGGACGGCGCTGGGTGCGGGAGGGACGGGCAAGGGCACCGCCGGGACGATGCGGGGTGCCGCGGGCGCGCTCAAGGACCTGGAGAAACGGCAGAAGTCACGGCAGACCAGGGCGTCGCGCGATGCCCTCGACCGCGCGCTGATCGACCTCGCGACCTACTTTCGGGACGCCCTGCTGGTGTCGTCGGGGGCAGGCGCCGTGTCGGCCAACCACCCCGACATGGCAGAGAAGGTGGCCGCGATGGCCGCCCACGCGTCGCCCGACAAGCTGTTGCGCTGCATCGAGGCGGTGCTGGAATGCCGCGAGGCGCTGGCCGTCAACGTCAAGCCGAAGTTCGCGGTCGACGCGATGGTCGGCACGGTCGGGCAGGCGTTGCGCAGTCAAGTTGGGTAGCACGGGGGCCCTACCGTAGACTCACCACGCTGGTCACCGGCGCTTCGCTCTTCGCGCAAGCGCTCTCCGCCCGGCACGCCGCCTTAGCTCAGTCGGTAGAGCGATTCACTCGTAATGAATAGGTCGGGGGTTCGATTCCCCCAGGCGGCTCCAAGCACTCAGCCCGCACCGCATCTCGCGGCGGGTCCCGCGCGAAATCTAGCGGGGCACGGCTTGCGGCACCTCGACGCCGTTCTCCCGCACGATGATCGGGTCACCCATGTTGACGGTGTTGAAGTACCACTCGGCGTCTTCGGTGCTGAGTCCCACGCATCCGTGGCTGCCGTTCTCGTTGCCCATCTGGTTGACGGCCCAGGGTGCCGAATGCACGAAGAGCCCGCGCTGCGTGAACCGGACCGCGTATTCGACATCCAGCAGGTAGCCGTCGGGAGCATCGACAGGGATGCCGACGCTGCTCGAATCCATCGTCACATCACGTTCTTTGGCCAGAACGGAATACACACCCACCGGGGTGGGGTACTCGGGACGACCCATGGAAGCCGGGAACACCCCGTTCTGTCCCCAGAAAGGGCGGTGGTGCGGCGCGGGGAGCTCGGAGGGTGGCTTCCCGTCGACTGTCACCGTGAACGTGTGGTCCGAGAGGTTGGCGACGCCGATCACCGCCGGGCCCACGTCGAATCTTCTGGTGGGCAGGTTGCCCAGCGTGAGTTTCACGGTGCTGTGCGCCGGCCAGAAGGTGTCCGGAACCCAGTGTGCGACATCGCCTTCGACCCATTCGAACGTTCCGGTCATGGGTGGCTCCGACCTGACGCGCACCGCCTGCTCGGCGGCGCGCCGATCGGCGACGAACCTGTCGAAGGTGATGACCAGGGGATGCGCCACACCCACCACCGCGCCGTCCGCCGGCAGCAGAGACTCGATCCCCAGCTGTGGTGTCGAGCTGGCGACTTCGTTGATCTCCACCGGCCGGATCGCCACGGTGGCAGCCACCATGCCCACAACGAAGGCACTCCGCACAGCCACGCGCATGGCACTCCGTATCGTTCGAGGTTGCAGCGTCATCAGATTTGATGGTCGTGATTTCACAGTAGTCGGCGAAAGTTCATGTTGCGCAATCGATTCGGTGAAGGCTTCGTCACGCTTCGGCAACGCCACCTCGCGCGCAACACCCCGAATCATGTTGTGCAACAGATATTTTCGATCCTGGGCGCGTCCGGCATCGCGAAGCGACGGCGGCCCGCCCCCTGCAAAGGGACGGGCCGCCGGCGATGGCTTCAGCTACCGGGCGGGGCCCGGTGCGATCGGCTGACCGGGCACCGGTGCTCCACTCGGGGCGGGGCCGGTCAGGTCGCCCTTGCCCGAGAGACCGCCCATCGTGCTCAACGGGAGGCCGCCCGCAGCGGCTCCGGCCACAGGGACCGGCGGAACAACCGGCGGCGGCGCCACGGGCGGAACCACGGGCGGCGGCGCCAGCGGCGGGACCACGGGTGGAACGACGGGCGGCGGCGCCAGCGGCGGGACCACGGGTGGAACCACGGGTGGCGGCGCCAGCGGCGGCGGGGGCAGCGGCCCGGGCAGGGCCATCGGGACACCGGCCATCTCGGAGACCGGTGCGCAGCCCGCGGCTGCTGCCGGATCCGTGCCGGCCGAGGTGTAGAGGCATTCGCCACCTCCGGCTTGCGCAACACCGGGACTGAACGCCAGGGCGATACTGCACAGCCCGGCACCGACGGCAGCCACTCTGACGCTGAGTCGATCAAAGACCGCCATCAACAACCAACTCCTTCATCCACACAGTCAGGATTGCGTCCAGAGGCAAACAGAACGTCTACGTACCGCTGCCCTCAGAACGACAACGTCAATTTAGGGGCATCTGCGGCGATGAGGGAATGCATCGTTTCCGAACAGATATGTTCAACGCGGTTTGATACCTGTCTGTATCGAAATCGGTTGAAAAAGACATGATTCCGAGATCGAAGCACTCGCGTTTCGCGACTTTTGCTTTGCGCGGGCGTGCACGCTATGCGGCTGCGAAGTCACCCACAGCGGTCATCATGGTGCCGTTCGACGCGGTGGCGAAGCCCGCCGCAGCGAACTCGCAGTTGAGGATGATCGCCCGGTGCCCCGGACTTCCCATCCAGAAGGCCAGCGCTGCATCCGCGGTCGCCGACGATCCGGTGGCCCAGAACACGATCTCGCCCGACGGAGCCGTTGCATAGCCTGCGTCTGCCATTCGCGCGCTCGGTGTCGAGCCGTCGGAGCCTCGGTGGCTGAAGTTGTTGTTCGCGAGCATATCGTTGGCGTGCCGTTGCGCCGCCGCGGTCAGACGCGGATCCTGACGGATCGCCCCGCAGGACTGGCGAAGCTGATTGACGCCGGCGTACAACCCGCTCGCCACATCGGCCTGCGCCGGGAACTCGGCGGTAGCGCCGACCGCCGTGATGACGACAGCGCCGACCGCGAGGGCACCCGCGATCTTCATCCTCATCACCCCTACGTCGTGCAGTGGGTGGAATTCGTTACAGAACCGAGATGATCTACGCCGGCGCGACGAACCCGACGGGGCCGGCGGCGACGCACACCGACAGCGCGGCGGTGGTCGCGTCGACGGTGATCGCATCGCCGGCCCCCGGCAGTCGGACGTACACGCGGTTGAGCCCAGGGTGTACCGGAACCTTGACCTGTTCGCCTTCCGACAGCGACAGCGTCATCGACCCGTCGCTGTTGCCCAGGTAATTCAGTTCGACGGTCCAGTCGGCAGGCAGCAGGGGACCGTCGAGCGGCATGCGCACGGGGAAGTCGGGCTGCACGAGATACCCACACTGGGCGTCGGGGCCGGGACGGATGCTGCGCACCCACGTCACCTGCGCATCCACCAGAGTGCCTGCGGCATCCAGCATGCGCAGATCTGTTGTTGCCGAGGAAAATTCGGGGCGGTCCGAAAGGAGCGCGAACATGTGGGAGGCGAGGTTCTCCGGCCATGCCACCCGCTGCAGCACCAGCGGATCGACCTCCTGGTCCAGCATCGGGGCGTCAGAAGTGGCGTGTGCCAGCGCCAGGCCCGTGCGCGCGTTCTGCAGGTACGGCTGCGCCGGGTTGTCGCGCCAGCTGGTCAGGAACGTCGCGGTGGAGTAGAGGCTGCTGGCCACGAAAGCGCTTGCCGCGCACACCGATACGAATGTCCTCCGCGTCGAGGCATCCAGCCACGCCGACGACTCCCGGTTGGGTGCGCACAGCCCGACGGCCGCCAAAAGCGCCAGCACGACGACGAGGTCAGGCAGATAGCGCAACGTCTGCGCCAATTCCAGCGCGGTGAACTGCGAGGACCGCATCAGGTAGATCGGCACCTGACACGCCACCGCATATGCCAGTGCCGCCAACCAGACGGGACCGAGGCGGTGCTTGCGCCGCAGCGACAATACGACCACAGCGGCGAGCCCCACCCAGCCGAGCACCATCACGGCCGCCGGCGGTGTCGCCCACGGTGAGGCCGGCGCCCAGCGCTGCCAGTCCCACGGACCTCCGACGAGGCCGGGCACGATGCCGTGAGTGAAGGAGCGGCGCAACAGTTCCCACGTCATCGCGAGGTCGAAGCTCCAGCGTTGCTGATCGACGACGAGCAGGTACACACCGATCCAGGCCGCCGTCAGCGCCAGCGACGACACCCACAGCCGAAAACCTCGCCGCCACACCTCGCGGAGGGAGGCGCCCCCGGTGACATACCCGTGCAGGGCGACGACCGTGAAGGCGATGAACGGGATGATCGCCGACTTCTCGAAGAACAGCAGCCCGCCCAGGTACACGAGCGCACCGGAGACGGCGTAGCGCTGGTTGCCGGTGCGCACCAACAGGATTGCATCGGCGCAGACCCACGCCATCGCCGCCAGCATCGGCAGCGAGTTCAGCCCGGCCGCCCACCACGCGTAGCCGGGCACCGCCAGCGGGGTGAACAACGCGAATGTCAGCGGGATCAGCAGCACCGGCCGCCAGCCCAGGATCACGTACAGCGCACGAAGCAGCGCCAGCGATGCCGCGAGCGCCAGCACGACAAGGCTGATGGCGGGCCCGATCCAGTTCAGCGGCGCCACCCTGGTGATGGCGCCTGCGACGAGGAACGCCCCGGGCATGACATGCCCGTCGTGGTCGTCGAACAGGTACTGCGCAGAGAGCAGGCTCTGTGTGCCCGCCCGGCCGACGAGAATGAGGTCGTCCCAGTAGAAATAGCCGCCGAACGCCAGCACGGCCCGGAGTACCAGATGCAGCACGATCAGCGCCACAGCGGCACGGGCGACGGCAGATCTCATGGAGCTAGCGGGGATACGTGTCTCCGGCCTTCTGCCGAGCCCGCCACGCCGAGGCCACCATCTCGTCGAGCGAATGCCGGTTCGCCCAGTCCAGGTCGCGCGCCGCGAGGTCGCCTGCGGCGACGATGCGGGCGAGATCGCCCGGCCGCCGCGGAATCACCTCCGGCTCGAAGTCGATGCCGGTGATACTTCGCATCGCGGTCATGATCTCGCGCACCGACGTGCCTGCGCCGCTGCCGAGGTTGTACACAGGTTCGAGGTCGAGCCCGTCGGCGAGCCTGTGGGCCGCGGCGACATGGGCCAGCGCGAGGTCGGTGACGTGGATGTAGTCCCGGACGCAGGTGCCGTCCGGCGTCGGATAGTCGTCTCCGTTGATGCGCGGTGTCTCCCCGCGGTAGAGCATGTCGAAAACCCGCGGGAAGAGGTTGTGCGGGCTGACGTCGTACAGGTCGTCCGATCCGGATCCGACGACGTTGAAGTACCGCAGACTGGTGTGCCGCAGCCCGGTTGCGCGGCCGGCGTCGCGCAGCAGCCATTCGCCGATCAGCTTCGTCTCGCCGTACGGCGACTCCGGCACCGTC
The DNA here is from genome assembly GCF_041287165.2 of Mycobacterium bulgaricum. NCBI lineage: Bacteria > Bacillati > Actinomycetota > Actinomycetes > Mycobacteriales > Mycobacteriaceae > Mycobacterium > Mycobacterium bulgaricum. Next base: position 662,815 of record NZ_JBGGKV020000001.1, read on the forward strand.
GGGGTGGACTCGTCGACGAGGTCGACGTCGGGCGTTCCGAACGTTGCCGCGCTCGAGGAGAAGACGATCTTGTCGACGCCGCGGTTCTCCATCGCCTGCAGCAGGACGACGGTCGCCGATACGTTCTGCTCGTAGGTGTGCAGCGGCCGCTTGACCGACTCACCGGCGTACTTGTAGCCGGCGATGTGGATCACGCCGTCGACGTCGAAACGCTCGAGAGTGTCCTCGGTCAACGCTGCGTCCAACAGTGTGCCCTCGACGAAATCCGCGCCGTCGGGCACGAATGCTTTCAGGCCGGTGGACAGGTCGTCGATGATCACCACACCGAGCCCCGCGTCGAGCAGCGCGCGGACCACGTGTGACCCGATGTAGCCGGCTCCGCCGGTCACCAACCAGCTCATGTCGTCTCCTCAGTCATCGATGGCAGCATAGGTGGGCGCGGTGCTGCGGCGGTGTCCGGCAAGGGCCGTCAGGTGCACGGCGATGCCGACCACGGGTCCGCACATCAGGGCCACCACGGTGCGAGTCTGCAGGTCCAGCGGTAACAGCAACAGCAGCGTCGACGCCACGGTGGCGATCACCCATCCCGAGGCATAGGCGCGATGCAGGGCGGCCGCGACGGTGGCTGCACCGGTCAGCGTCAGCAGCGCGATACCCACCGCGGCGGCGGTCAGCCACCCCAGCAGCGCGCCGTCGGCGACATACTGCGCGCCGAAGGCCTCGCGCAGCAACCACGGCCCGAAGGTCGCCGCCAGCACCACACCGGCCGCGCCGACGGCCCCGACGAGCGCCGACGGCGCGATGAGCGCCTTGAGACGGTGGTCGCGGTGATCGACGAAGTGCGCGATCAGATTGCCCTGCATCGCGGTGAGCGGGACCAGCAACGGGGCCCGCGTCAGGGTCACCGCCAGGATCACCACGCCGCCCGCGGCCCCGAGATCGTCGGAGGTGGCTTTGAGCAGGACGGGAAAGCCCATCACCAGGATGGCGCTGGCGCCCGCAGCCGCGATCGAGTGTCCGGTGCCGCGCAGAAACGTCACGGTGCCGACGGACGTTCGCACCCGCGCCGCGGCTCGTGTCACCGGGGACGCGACCACCATCAGCAACCAGCCGAACGCGCCGGCGACGGTCGCCCACAGATAGCCGCCGAGTCCCCAGCCGAGAATGAAGCCGGCCACCGCGACGGCCACTCTCAGCACGGCGTCGGTGACCATCAGCGCGCCGTACTCGCCCCACCGGTTCATCCCGGCCAGGGCGCCCAGCAGCGTGGTGTGCAGGCAGAACCCGGCCAGCCCGGCGCACAGCAATACGACGCTGAGCAGGCGGGCATCGGTGAACACGTGACCCGACCACAGCGGGGACGTCACGGCGATGGCGGCGGCCGCCGCGAGCCCGACCGCCGCGGCGACGCGCAACGGGTGCGTATGGCGGCCCGCGGGATCAGCGGAGGGAGAACGTACTTCGCGTGTCGTCTCCTGCAGCAGCCCGAACGCGGCACCGCTGGCCAGGCCGAACGCCCCCCAGAAGACTCCGAACACCGAGAACCCGGCCGGCTCGAGATCGCGGGCCGCCAGGTACAGCACGGCGTAGCCGCACAGCGCCGAGATCGCCGTCGCCGCCCCGACCCGGACCACGCTGGCCCGGCTCACCGCGCCTGAGGGCCCCGCGGTCGCGTCGGTCACGAGCCGTTGTCCAGTGGTGGGACCCGCGTCGAATACAACCAGGCCGCCCACAGCGAGCGCAGCGAGTCGTCGGCGTACTGTCCGGCCAGGCCGATGAAATCGTCGGTGACCACGCTGCTGTGACGGTGCAGAGTCGTCCAGTCACGAAGCAGCGCAAAGAACTTGGCGTCGCCGATGCGTCTGCGCAAGGTGTGCAGGGTGAGCGCCCCGCGCTTGTAGACGCGGTCGTCGAACATGTCGCGCGCCCCCGGGTCGGCGAGGACGAGGTTCTGTGCCGAACTCTTGAGGCGGTGGTGGTAATGACGGGCCCATTCGTCGGTGCTGCGTTCGCCGCAGTGCTCCGACCACAACCACTCGGCATAGCAGGCGAACCCTTCGTGCAGCCAGATGTGGCGCCAACGTTGCACGGTGACGGAATTGCCGAACCACTGGTGCGCGAGTTCGTGCGCGATCAGGCGCTCCGACCCCCGCTTGCCGTCACAGTGGTTGGCGCCGAAGATCGAGATTCCCTGCGCTTCAAGCGGAATCTCGAGAGCATCATCGGTGACCACGACGGTGTAGCCGGTGGCGAGCGGATACGGCCCGAACAGCTGCGTGAACAGTTTCATCATCTGCGGCTGTCGCCCGAAGTCGTGGTCGAAGGCGCCGCGCAGCCGGCCGGGCAGCACCGCGAAGATCTCGACGCCGTTCTTGGCCATCCGGTGCCTGTCGTACACGCCGATCTGCAGGGTCATCAGGTAGGTCGAGGTGGGCTCCGCCTGTTCGTAGACCCACGTCGTCATGCCTGCACGGGCTCGCTTGGCCAGCAGTTTGCCGTTCGCCAGCGCGAAATAGGGGCTCTCGGTCGCGATCTGGATGCGGAAGCTCGCCTTCGCGCTCGGGTGGTCGTCGCACGGGAACCACGACGCCGCACCGTTCGGCTGGCCCGCGACGAGGGCGCCCTCGGTGAGTTCCTCGAAACCGACCGCGCCCCAGAGGGATCGGATCGGGCGGGGGGTTCCGCCGTAACGGACGGCGACCGTCATCGCCGTGCCCGCGGCCAACCGTTCCGACAGGGTGATGTGCACTTTTCCTGCGGCCGTCCGGAATTGAGCGGGACGCTTGCCGTTCACGGTCACCCTGGTCACCGACAGCGCGCTCGACAGGTCGAGGGTGAAGGTTCGGAGCTCGGCCAGGGTGACGGCCGTGATCGTCGCCGAGCCGGCGAGGCGGTTGATCGCCACCTTGTACTCGAGTTCGAGCTCGTAGCGCGACACCCGGTAGCCGAAGTTTCCTGCGCCGGGCAGATACGGATCGATGACGGGGGGCGCGCTCTTCTTCGCGGCCCGTTTGCGCACCGTCACGCGGCCGCGGACTTCTTGGGTTTCGGATCCGTTGCGTCGCCTCGCTTCTTGCGGGGCGGGTTCCACGGTGCGATCGGATTGCCCTGCCACCGCGTGGACGCGGGTACCTCGTCGCCGCGCATCACCAGCGAGGCCGGCCCGACGGTGGCGGCCGCGCCGATCCGCGCCGCGGGCAGCGCCACGCAGTGCGGACCCAGCGTGGCGCCCTCGTCCAGGATCACGGTGTCCATCCGCATGATCCGGTCGTGGAACAGGTGGGTCTGCACGACACATCCGCGATTGACGGTGGCACCTCTGTCCAAGGTCACCAGGTCGGCTTCGGGAAGCCAGTAGGTCTCACACCACACGCCGCGTCCGATCTTCGCGCCCAGGGCCCGCAGCCACAGGTTCATCACCGGCGTACCCGATGCGGCGCGGGCGAACCACGGTGCGGCGACGGTCTCGACGAAGGTGTCCGACACCTCGTTGCGCCACACGAACGACGACCACAGCGGATGCTCGATCGCCGTGATCCGGCCTACCAGAAGCCATTTCGCGATCACAGCGATACTGCCGGCCACCGCGCCCGCGGCGAGCAGGACCAGCCCGGCGGCCAGGGCCGCCCAGAGCCAGCCGAAGGACCCGGCGAGCGCCTGGATGGCGAACAACACTGCCACCCCGATCGCGAACGTGACGATCACAGGCACGAACCGGAACGTCTCGACGGTGGCGCGCAGCGCCTTGAGCCGCGGCGACGGGTGGAAGGTGCGCAGCGCGTCGGCAGCGGTGGGCTGGCGGCGCAGCCGCACCGGGGGGCTACCCAGCCAGGACGAGCCCGCCTTCGCCTTGTGCGGCGTGGCCGACAGCACCGCGACCAGGCCGTCGTCGGGAACCCGGCGCCCCGGCTGGGTGATGCCCGAGTTGCCCAGGAACGCGCGCTTGCCGACCGTGGCCCGTGCGACGTGGATCCAGCCGCCGCCCAATTCGTAGGACGCCACCATGGTGTCGTCGGCGAGGAACGCGCCGTCGTCGACGACGGTGAACTTCGGGATCAGCAGCGCAGTCGAGATCTCGGTTCCCTTACCGACTTTCGCGCCCAGCAGGCGCAGCCACCAGGGTGTGAGCAGGCCCGCGTAGATCGGGAACAGATAGTTGCGTGCGCCGTCCATCAGGCGTTCGGTGGCCCACAGTTGCCAGCCCGAGCGGCTGCGCACCGGGTGGTAGCCCTCCCGAAGGCCCAGCGACAGCCCCCGCACACCGAGGAATGTCAGCAGCGCGTAGGCGACGACGGCCGCCAGCGTGGCGGGTACGACCCACAGCAGCGCGGGCACGATCGCCGACGTCACCGTCGACGTGCCGCGCACGCCCCATCCGATGACCGCGAGACCGACGGCGAGCGCGGCCAGCGGCAGAGCACCGAGCAGCATCGACGTGACGCCGTACATCGCCACCCACAGCGGCGCACGGGGCGGGCGATGGTCGGGCCACGGGTGTTTGGCCTTGCCGGACTTCACCGCCGGTGAGCCCTTCCAGTACTGGCCGTTCTTCACCTTGCCGACCACTCCGGAGCCGGGCGCGACGTCGGCGTTCTTGCCGACGACCGCCCCGGGCAGCAGCGTCGTGCGTGCACCCACGGTCGCGTCGTTGCCCACCGTGATCGGTCCCACGTGGAACAGATCGCCGTCGATCCAGTGCCCGGTCAGGTCGACCTCGGGCTCTATGGAGCAGCGGTGCCCCAGGGTCAGCATCCCGGTCACCGGAGGGGCCGAGTGCAGGTCGACGCCGGTGCCGACCTTGTTGCCGAGCAGCCGGGCGTAGTAGACGAGCCATGGCGCCCCGGCCATGTTCTCGGCGCCGCTGGCCTCGGCGAGCCGTTCGGCCAGCCACACCCGCAGGTGCACCGAGCCGCCGCGCCGGTACGTCCCGGGCTGCAGACTGCCGACCAGAATCCGCGCGCCGAACACCGCGATGCCCATGCGTCCCGGTGGGGTGACGAACAGCAGGAATCCGACGAGCACCCACCACCAGTCGATGGGTCGCGCCCACTCGACCAGCGAGAGTTCGGCGGCGACATTGTTGGCGATCGCCAGCCACACCACCCACTGCATTCCGGTCAGCATGGCCAGCGGCACCGTCAGCGCGACCTGCACAGCCTGCGTCAGCCGCGACACCGGCTTGACGACCCGCGTCTCCACCGCCGGGGGTGGGTCGAGTTCGTCGAGATAGCCGGCGAGCGAGCCGAGACGCGGATGGTCGTAGAGGTCGGCGACGGTCACCTGCGGATAGCGTTGCCGCAGTGCGGCGATGAGCTGCGCCGCCGACAGCGATCCACCGCCGAGCGCGTGGAAGTCGGCCTCGGGTCCGTCGACCGGCGCCGCGAGCACCTCGCGCCACAGCCCGGCCAGCCAGCCCAGGGTGCCGCCTCCCAGATCGACGTCCTCGGCGCCACCTTCGGCGTCACCCACGGGCCACGGCAACGCGTCGCGGTCCACCTTCCCCGATGTGCGGGTCGGCAGTTCGTCGACGACGACCAGACGCGGCACGAGCGCCGCGGGCAGCGACTCCGACAGCCTGGCGCGCGCCTCCTGCACGTCGAAGGTCCCTTCGAGACCAGGTGCGACGGCGATGTATCCCACGAGAAGCGGTGTGCCGGTCGCCGTCTTGCGCACCGCGGCCGCTCCGCCGCTGACACCGGGCAGGTTCACCAGCGCGGTGTCGACCTCGCCGAGCTCGATTCTGCGGCCGCCGACCTTCACCTGGTCGTCGGCGCGACCGACGAAGTAGAGCCCGTCCAGCTCCAGCCGCACCAGGTCGCCGCTGCGGTAGGCCCGGCTCCACGCCAGTGTCGGGAACGCCGCGTACTTCTCGGCGTCCTTGTCCGCATCGAGGTAGCGCGCCAGCCCGACCCCGCCGATGACGAGTTCACCGACCTCGCCGACCGCGACCGGTTCGCCCTGTCTGTCTACGACGGCGAGATCCCAGCCCGGCAGAGGCAGGCCGATACTGACCGCGCTCTTACCGTCCAGGCGCGCCGCGCACGCGACGACCGTCGCCTCGGTGGGGCCGTAGGTGTTCCACACCTCGCGGCCCGCGGAGTCAGGGCCCGCCGCGAGCCGCTCGGCGAGCTCGGGAGGGCAGGCCTCACCGCCGAAGATCAGCAGCCGCACCGCCTCCAAAGCCTCGGCGGGCCACAGGGCCGCCAGCGTCGGCACCGTCGAGACCACGGTGATGTCACGTGAGACCAGCCACGGGCCGAGGTCCATGCCGCTGCGCACCAGCGATCGCGGCGCCGGGACCAGGCATGCGCCGTGGCGCCAGGCCAGCCACATCTCCTCGCAGGACGCGTCGAACGCCACCGACAGCCCGGCCAGCACCCGGTCGCCGGGGCCCAGCGGGTTGTTCTGCAGGAACATCTTCGCCTCGGCGTCGACGAACGCCGCCGCGTTGCGGTGGGTGACCGCCACGCCCTTCGGGGTTCCCGTCGACCCGGAAGTGAAGATGATCCATGCGTCGTCTCGGCTCAGCGGCGCCGCGGCGCGCCACCCACGCGACGAGCCCGGCCCGCGTACCAGCCCTTTCTCCGTGATGATCGCGACGACTGCTGCCTCGGTGAAGACCAGATCGGCCCGCTCCTGCGGGTCGTCGGCGTCGACAGGGACATAGGCCGCACCCGCGGCGAGGGTGGCGAGGATCGCGACGTAGAGCGCGTAGCTGCCCGACGGCATCCTGATCCCGATGCGGTCGCCGCGGCCGATTCCGCGGGCGCCCAGCCACGCCACGCTGTCCTCGACATCGGAGATGAGCTCGGCGTAGGTCAGCTGCACGGTGCCGTCGTCGATCGCGGGCGCGTCGGGGAAGCGGCGGGCCGTCTCGTTGAGGATGTCGATCAACGTGCGTGACGCGGACGCGTACGCCGACAGCAGGTATTGACTGGGGATCTCGGGGGTTCGATCCGGCGCTGTCACGGGTACAAACTACTAAGCGTCCGGGGTGACCTCTTGTCGTCGGGCTGCTCGTTTCGCGTGTCGGGCGGCCGACTGGCATGATGAGCAGCTTGGAGGGGAGTATTCCTTCGCCGCAGTGTCGTCATCACGTCTTCCGTGGTCGGAGGACCGGTGCTGCGGGCCTACCGCCGGTGGCGGTGGTGGAAGAGACCTCCGGCGTGTGAAACGACCGGAGGTTCGATGAACGTAAGTGGCCTTGAGTGGGGCATCACCCTCGCCGTGACGATAGGCATCCTGCTTTTCGATGTCCTCGTCATCGGGCGCAGGCCCCACGAGCCGTCCAGACGCGAGACCGGAACAGCGTTGACGATCTACGTCGGGCTGGCCATCGCGTTCGGCATCTGGACGTGGGTGTTCCACGGCCACCAGTACGGGGTCGAGTTCTTCGCGGGCTGGCTCACCGAGTACAGCCTGTCGGTGGACAACCTGTTCATCTTCTTGATCATCATGGCCAGCTTCAAGGTGCCGCGGATCTATCAGCAGCAGGCGCTTCTGGTCGGCATCATCTTGGCGCTGATCTTCCGCGGCATCTTCATCGCACTCGGCGCCGTCGCCATCAACCAGTTCTCGTGGGTTTTCTACCTTTTCGGCGCGTTCTTGATCTACACCGCCATCAAGCTGGTGAGGGACACCGACCACGACGACGACGGTGACAACGCGGTGGTGAAGTTCGCCCAGAAGCGGATGAAGTTCACCGACCAGTGGGACGGCCTGCGGCTGTGGGTGAAAGAGAACGGCCAGCGCCTGATGACGCCGATGTTCCTGGTGATCATCGCGCTGGGCACCACCGACCTGCTGTTCGCGCTCGACTCGATCCCCGCGATCTACGGCCTCACCCAGGAGCCGTACCTGGTGTTCACCGCGAATGTGTTCGCACTGATGGGCTTGCGCCAGCTGTACTTCCTGCTCGGCGATCTGCTCAAGCGGCTGGTGTACCTGTCGCAGGGGCTCGCGTTCATTCTCGGGTTCATCGGCGTGAAGCTGCTGCTGCACGCGCTGCACGAGAACGAGCTGCCGTTCATCAACGGCGGTGAGCACGTTCCGGTGCCGGAGATCCCGACGCTGGCCTCACTGGGCGTGATCATCGTCACGCTGCTGATCACGACCGCGGCGAGCCTGTACAAAACGCGCGTGCACGACGTCCGCAATAACGCCACGTCAACCAGCGATGAGGCACCGGCGGATCAGCAGAACGACCACACCCGCTGAGCGCTCGTTGCGCTCGCGCTGATCGCAAAGAGTGCGTCGCACCCGGCCGGCTGGCTAGCTTGGCCGGGTGCGGCTTTTCGTGGCAGATGACCGGCTCGCCGACGGCGTGAGCGAGCTCACCGACGGCGACCAGCAGATCGTCCGCGTCGCCGCGCCGGACCTACAGCAGGCCCGGCGGGTGCGCGCCCGGATCCGTGCGGCGGACGACGTGGCGGTGATCCTCGACATCACGGTCGCGGTCGCCGGTGATTTCCGTTCCGCCCAGCGGGTTCTGGGTCCCCTGGACGACGGCGACGCACGGACCGTGCACTACGCGGGCACCGTCGACGGCCTGGCGGGTCTGATCGCCGACATCGCGACCGCAGGGGTTGCCGACGGCGTGACGCTGATCCCGGCGGCATCTCAGCAGGACGTGGCCAGGGTGGGACGCGACGTCCTCGGCCGGCTGGGATCGCTGGAACAGCCGCGCGCGTCCTGACCAGCGGGCCGGCTTCACCAGTTGTCGTAGCCGCCCTCGGGGCCGAGCATGCGTTCCAGGCGGGTCCGGTTGATCCGCGCCAGTTCGTTGCGGACCACCTTGCGTTCGGTCTCGATGTCGTTGTGCAGTCGGTCGTGCATGGTCGCGAGCACGTCGTCGGCGCAGTAGCCGTTGACGAACATCACGAAGCCGAACCCGAAATGGTCGAGGTAGGCCTTCGACGCGGCCGCCAACTCCGACATGATCTCGGGCCGGTCGTCGACAATCGCGCACTGTTCGGCCTGCGACTTCTCACTGCCCGGCCGCCTGCCCACATCGGGATAGGCCTGCAATATGGAGTCGATCGAGTCCTCGGCGAGGCCGAACAGCAGCGTGTCGGCGAACCGGAACAGCCGGTCATGGCAGTCGAAGGGGCGCGCGCGCGCCAGGTCCGCGGCCAGCGGCACGCTGTAGCAGCATTCGTAGACGGCGTGCACAGCGCGGCGCATCGGCATCGCGTTGAACGCGTCCAATCCGATTCCCTGATGCAGCAGCACATCGCCATGATCGGATCGTCAAACGGCACGGGCGTTACGCCGTGTTACAGCCACGCTAATTCACGCGCGGCGGCGAAGGGACCTAGTGCCCTTCGGTCTTGAACCGCTCGATCGAGCGGTTGATCTCGGCCTCGGCCTCTTCGCGGCCCACCCAGTCGGCGGCCTTCACGAACTTGCCGGGCTCGAGGTCCTTGTAGTGCACGAAGAAGTGCTTGATCGCGTCGAGTTCGAAGCTCGACACATCGCCGATGTCCTGGATGTGGTCCCAGCGCGGATCGGCCAGGACGCACAGCACCTTGTCGTCGCCGCCCTTCTCGTCGGTCATCCGGAACATCCCGACGGGACGGGCCTCCAGGATGCAGCCGGGGAAGACAGGCTCGGGCAGCAGCACGAGCGCATCCAGCGGATCGCCGTCCTCGCCGAGGGTGTCTTCGATGTAGCCGTAGTCCGTGGGATAGCCGAACGCCGTGAACAGGTAGCGGTCCAGCTTGACCTTTCCGGTCTCGTGGTCCACTTCGTACTTGTTGCGCGAACCCTTCGGGATCTCGATGAGGACATCGAACTGCACGGCCGTGACTCCTAGGTGTGTGCTGGTCTGCTGACGACGCGGGTCAACCCTAAACGAGGGATACCCTGCACTACAGAGGCGGCTGGGGTGGTCCCGGCGAGCCGGGCAGGATCAGGAGAGAAATGCGGCCCACACGGTGGCGTCGATCCACGTACTGGGTCGTCGGGGTGTCGGTGCTGCTCCTGGTCGTAGTCGTGGTTGCCGCGGCGGCACTGGTGGCCGCGCGGCAGCCGGGCGAGCAGGTTGCCGTCGAACCGGTGCCCGCGCCTGCGACCGCCGATCCGGGGGTGGTACCGGTCTCCGATTCCGCCGACATGCCCACACCCGGCGGCCTCGCTGCGGCGCTGCGCGTGGTCGCCGCCGACCCGAATCTGGGCACGTTCACAGGACGCATCACCGACGCGCTCACGGGCGAGGAGCTGTGGGCGCAGGGCGCGACGGTGCCGATGCAGCCCGCGTCGACGAACAAGGTGCTGACCGCGGCGGCGGCGCTGCTGACGCTGGACCGCGATGCCCGCTTGACGACGCGGGTGGTGTCGACGTCGCGGGGCGTCGTCGCGCTCGTCGCAGGCGGGGATCAGACGCTGTCGGCGGCGCCGCGCGACGAGGACACCTGGTACCGGGACGCGGCGCGCATCTCCGAGCTGGCCGACCAGATCCGCCGCAGCGGGGTCGACGTGAAGTCGGTTCAGGTGGACGTGAGCGCCTACAGCGGGCCGACGATGGCGCCCGGCTGGGATCCGCTGGACATCGATGGCGGCGATATCGCGCCGATGGAGGCGGTCATGCTCGACGGCGGGCGCACGCAGCCGGTCAGCGTCGAGTCGCGACGCTCCCGCACACCCGCGCTGGACGCGGGCCGCGCGCTGGCCGCGGCATTGCGCGTCGATCCCGCCAAGGTCACCGTCGTGACCAGGAGCGTGGACGGCGACGAGATCGCGTCGGTGCAGTCGCCACCGCTGATGGAGCGGCTGCGTCAGATGATGCACAGCAGCGACAACGTGATGGCCGAGTCGATCGGGCGCGAGGTGGCCGAAGCCCGTGGTCTGCCGCAGAGCTTCGCCGGTGCAGCCGAAGCCGTGCTCGACAGCCTCGACGAGGCGGGCATCGACACGGCCGGAGCCCGGCTGCTGGACTCCAGCGGTCTGTCGATCGACGACCGCCTGACGGCCGCGACCCTCGACGGAATCATCCAGGCCGCGGCGGGGGATTCGACGCCGGCACTGCGTCCGATGGTCGACCTGCTGGCGATCGCCGGCGGCAGCGGCACCATGTCGAACCGGTATCACGACACCGAGGCCGGTCTGGCCGCGGTGGGCTACCTCCGCGCCAAGACGGGCTCACTGACCGGGACCAACACCCTCGCCGGCATCGTCACCGACGAGAGCGGGCGGGTGCTCACCTTTGCGCTGCTGTCCAATGACGCGGGCCCGACCGGGCGAACCTCGCTCGACGCGTTCGCCGCCACCCTTCGATCATGCGGATGCCGATGACCTCGAAAACCAGTAGCGGCTTCAACGTCGGCAATGCCGTCGACTGGAACCTGGCTGCCGTTCTGGGCGGCAAGCTGGCCCGCCCCGAGCCGCAGACCACCGACTACACCCGCAACCAAGCCGTCGAGCAGCTCGCGGAATCGGCGCGGGCCTCCGAGCTGCCGGTGCGCGAGGTCACCGGCCTCATCGAGGGCGGCGAGATCCCCGAGGCGCGAATCGTCGACCGGCCCCAGTGGATTCGCGCCGCGGCGCAGTCGATGCGGGCGATGACGGGCGGTGGTCACGCCGACGGTGCGAAGCCCCGGATGCTCACCGGTCGCATCGCAGGTGTCCAGACGGGTGCGGTGCTCGCGTTCGTGTCGTCGGGAATTCTGGGCCAGTACGACCCCTTTGCCGACGGCGGGGGTGAGCTGCTCCTGGTGTATCCCAACGTGATCGCGGTGGAACGTCAGCTGCGGGTGATCCCGAAGGACTTCCGGATGTGGGTGTGCCTGCACGAGGTCACCCACCGCGTGCAGTTCCGCGCCAATCCGTGGCTGGCCCAACACATGTCGAATGCCCTTTCGGTCTTGACCGACGACGCCGGCGACGACATCACCAAGATGGTGGGCCGGCTGGCCGATCACGTGCGCGACCGGCAGGTGGTGGTCAAAAACGGTGAGCCCGAACTGGGTTCGACCGGCGTGATCGGGCTGCTGCGCGCGGTGCAGTCCGAGCCGCAACGCAAAGCCCTCGATCAGCTGCTGGTGCTCGGCACCCTGCTGGAAGGGCATGCCGAGCACGTCATGGACGCCGTCGGCCCCGCAGTGGTGCCGTCGGTGGCGACCATCAGGCAGCGCTTCGATCAGCGCAGGCAACGCAAGCAGCCCCCGCTGCAGCGGCTGCTGCGCGCGTTGCTCGGTGTGGACGCGAAGATGAACCAGTACACCAAGGGCAAGGCCTTCGTCGACGACGTGGTGGCCAAGGTCGGCATGCAGCGGTTCAACACCATCTGGACCGACGCCCAGACCCTCCCTCTCCCAACGGAAATCGATGAGCCGCAGCGGTGGATCGACCGGGTGCTGTAGCCGAGCTGCGGGCGGCGCTCACCGCCTTCGCGGGGGTCTACACCGGCGGTGAGGGCCGGTGGTGTGTGGCGCTCTCGGGTGGTCCCGACTCGCTCGCACTCGCTGCCGCCGCTGCGCCGCTGCGGCCGACGACGGCGCTGATCGTCGACCACGGGCTGCAGCCGGGGTCGTCCGCGGTGGCGTCGACCGCCAGAGAGCAGGCCCTGTCCGCGGGATGCGTTGCCGCAGAAATTCTCTGCATCGATATCGGCACCGAGGGAGGGCCGGAGGCGGCGGCCCGCAGCGCCCGCTACCGCGCCCTGGATACCGCCAGGGAGGGCGCCCCGGTGCTGCTCGCCCACACGCTCGACGATCAGGCCGAGACGGTATTGCTCGGCCTGGGCCGCGGATCGGGTCCCCGGTCGATCGCGGGGATGCGGCCCTACGACCCGCCGTGGTGCAGGCCGCTGCTGGGCGTGCGGCGCGCCGTCACGCACCGCGCGTGCGCCGAACTGGGACTCACCCCGTGGCACGACCCCCACAATGCCGACGCGCGCTTCACCAGGGTCCGGTTGCGCAGCGAGGTGCTGCCGCTGCTGGAGGGCGCGCTGGGCGGCGGGGTGGCCGAGGCGCTGGCGCGCACGGCGACCGCACTGCGGGAGGACACCGACACCCTGGACGGCATCGCCGCCGACATCCTCGCCGGGATCGACGGCGATCCGCGCACCGAGGCGCTGGCGCCGCTACCAGACGCGATCAGGCGCCGGGTCATCAGGGGCTGGCTGTTGGCCGGGGGTGCCCGCGGGCTGACGGACAAGCAGATCCGCGCCGTCGACGAACTCGTCACCCGCTGGCGGGGGCAGGGCGGTGTCGCCGTGACCGGCGATCGGGCCCGCGAGCGGTTGTTCGCCCGCCGCACCGACGGCAGGTTGACACTGCACCGCGAACCCGTCTGACGTCGGCGTGAACCTCTCCCGTTACGCTGTGGACGTGCCTGCGCATGCTGCGGACCTGTATCCCGGCGACATCAAATCGGTGTTGCTGTCCGAAGAGCAGATCCACGCCAAGACGGCCGAACTCGCAGAGCTCATCGCCGCCGACTACCGCGCCGCCGGGGCCGGACAGGACCTGCTGCTGATCACGGTGCTCAAGGGCGCGGTCATGTTCGTCACCGATCTCGCCAGGGCGATCCCGCTGCCCACCCAGCTGGAGTTCATGGCCGTCAGCTCGTACGGCTCGTCGACGTCGTCGTCCGGTGTGGTGCGCATCCTCAAAGACCTCGACCGCGACATCAACGACCGCGACGTGCTGATCGTCGAGGACATCGTGGACTCGGGTCTGACCCTGTCCTGGCTGCTGCGCAACCTCGCCACCCGCCGGCCGCGCTCGCTGAAGGTGTGCACGCTGCTGCGCAAGCTCGAAGCCGTCCGCGCCGACGTCGACATCGAATACGTCGGTTTCGACATCCCGAACGAGTTCGTCGTCGGCTACGGACTCGACTACGCCGAGCGGTATCGCGACCTGCCCTACATCGGCACGCTGGATCCGAAGGTTTACGAACACTAGCCCGCGGCGCATGATGCAGGCGTGACCGAAACAGCCCTGCGCATCTGTCCTTTCTGCGAGGCCACCTGCGGCCTGACGCTGACCATCGACGACGGTCGCGTGACGGGCGCGCGCGGTGACCGTGACGACGTCTTCTCCGCCGGCTTCATCTGCCCCAAGGGGGCGAGCTTCGGTGAACTCGACAACGATCCCGACCGGCTCGCCGCGCCGCTGGTCCGCCGCGACGGGGTGCTGTCAGAAGCGACGTGGGAGGCGGCGTTCGCCGCCATGGCCGACGGCCTCGCCGCCGCTGTCCGCGATCACGGTGGCACCTCGGTCGGTGTCTACCTCGGAAATCCGAACGCCCACACCGTCGCCGGAGCGCTCTATCCGCCGCTCATCATCCGCGGGCTCGGCACGCATCAGGTGTTCTCGGCGAGCACCCTGGACCAGATGCCCAAGCACGTGTCGCTGGGGCTGATGTTCGGCAGCCCGGTGGCCTTCCTGGTACCCGATCTGGACCGCACCGACTACCTGGTTGTCATCGGGGCCAACCCGCTCGTGTCCAACGGCAGCCTGGCCACCGCGGCTGACTTTCCCGGCAAGCTGCGGAGGCTGCGCAAGCGCGGCGGGCGGCTCGTCGTCATCGACCCTGCCCGGACGCGGACCGCCGAGCTGGCGGACCGCCACCTCGCACCCCGGCCGGGCACCGACGCCGCACTGCTTCTCGCGGTGGTGCACGTGTTGTTCGAGGACAACCTCGTGAACCTCGGCTCGGTGGCCGAGTACATCGCCGGAGTCGACGAAGTACGCTTTCTTGCAAAGGATTTCGCGCCTGGGGCGGTAGCGGATTACTGCGGTGTCGACTCTGACGAGATCACGACGCTGGCGCGAGAACTGTCCGCCGCCCCGACCGCCGCGGTGTACGGACGGATGGGCACCTCCACCGTCGAGTTCGGTACGCTGGGCAGCTGGCTGGTCGACGTCGTGAACATCCTGACCGGCAATCTGGACCGGCCCGGCGGCGCGATGTTCCCGCTGTCGCCGATCGCGGCGGGTCCGCGCGGTCATCGGCCGGGCCGCGGATTCCGCACCGGACGCTGGCACAGCCGTGTCTCCGGTCATCCGGAAGTGTTGTCGGAGTTGCCCGTTGCCGCACTCGCCGAGGAGATCGAGACGCCGGGAGACGGACAGATCAAGGCGATGATCACCATCGCGGGCAATCCGGTCCTGTCCGCGCCCGACGGGGACCGGTTGGACCGCGCGCTGGACAGCGTCGGGTTCATGGTGAGTGTCGATCCCTATCTCAACGAGACGACACGGCACGCCGACGTCATCCTGCCGCCGCCACCACCGTCGCGCAGCCCGCACTTCGACTTCGCGCTCAACGGCCTCGCGGTCCGCAACAACGCGCGCTACTCGCCTCCCGCGCTGCCGCTGGACGGCAGGCCGGACGAAGCCGAGATACTGTCACGAATCGCGTTGGTGCTCTACGGAATCGGCTACGACGCCGATCCGTCGCTGGTCGACGAACAGGTCATCGCGACCACCCTGGCCAAGGAGACCGCCGACGAGGGTTCCCCGGTGGCCGGCCGTGCCGTCGACGAACTGACGGCGATGCTGCCCCCGGGCCCCGGCTACGAGCGTCGCCTGGACATGATGTTGCGCCTCGGGGCGTACGGCGACGCGTTCGGCGCCAGGCCCGACGGTCTGACGCTGGCACGACTGAAGGCGGCGCCGCACGGCATCGACCTCGGCCCGCTGCAACCCCGACTCCCGGATCTGTTGCGGACACCGTCGGGCAAGGTGGAACTCGCACCGCCGCAATGTGTTTCCGATACGGCTCGGCTGCGTGACGCGCTGTATCAGCGGGCCGCAGGCGGGTACGTGCTGATCGGCCGGCGGCATCTGCGGTCCAACAACAGCTGGATGCACAACCTGCCCGCACTCGCCGGCGGCAGCAACCAGTGCACGCTACGGATCCATCCCGACGACGCCGCCGAACTCGGGGTCACCGACACCGCGATCGTCAAGGGCCCCGGCGGTGAGCTGGTGGTGCCGGTCGAGCTGACCGAGGACATCCGGCGCGGCGTGATGTCTCTGCCGCACGGGTGGGGCCACAACCGGTCCGGCACCGGACAGACGCTGGCCGCGCGTCAACCGGGCGTGAACGCCAATCAGCTCAACGACGGGTCGGTGCTGGACCCGCTGTCGGGCACCGCGGTGCTCAACGGGATCCCGGTCGTGGTCGGGCCGGCGAGTTAGGTCAGTTCCCAGATCACCGTCACCGAGAAGCCGACGGTCTGCTCGCCCGGCTCCATCGGCACCGCAGCCTCCAATGCGCGCGGCGACTGCATCGGCATCGGCACGGGCGGTTGCGCGCCGCCCGATTCGGAGATGGAGATGACCTTGCCCAGGGTCAGGTCGGAGAGCTCGGCGTACTGTGCGGCGCGGTCCTTGGCGTCCTCGAAGGCGCGTGCTCGGGCGTCGCGCACGAGTTGCGAGTCGTCCTCGATCGAGTAGGCGATCGAGTTGATGCGCGTGGCATTGCCGCCGGTGCTGACGACCAGACCGATTGCCTCGGAGGCCTTGTCGAGGTCGCGGATCGTGACGTTGACGGAATTGGTCGCGCGGTAGGCCGCGATCGCGGTGCTGTCCGCGCCGTACTGCGGCTGCAGATCGGCAGCCGTGGTGGCGATGTCCTTGCGGTCGATGCCGAGCCCGACCAGCCCGTCGATCACCGCCTGCTGACGCTGGTTGGTCTGGTTCATCGCCGACGTCGCATCGGCCTCCAGGAATTCCATGGACGCGCTGACGGTCAACGTGTCCGGGGTGCCCTGCACCTCGCCGGAGCCGACGACCGTGACCTGGCGGGTATCCGGGCTCGGCTCCAGAGTCGGAGCGCTCTGCGCATCGCAGGCCGTCGACGCCGCTACCGTCGTCGCCGCCGCGGCCAACGCGATCGCAAAGTTCCTGACTTTCCTCGCACCCGCTGAAGTCGGCATGCCCGGCACCCTAGCCCGGTAGTAGATGCGGATGGGTTATTCGTCGGGTTGCGCGTCGTCGTCGCCTGTCGGTGCGGACTCCTCCGGCGCGGTGTCGTCAGCAGAAGGCTGCACGTCGGGCACGTCGTCGGAGTCCTCGTCGGCGGGCGCGGCGTCGGTCTCGTCCGGGGGCGCCTCCCGCTCGCCGCCGGGACCGTCACCCGGCGGCTCGCTGTCCGGGCGGGCTGCGGCGTCGGTGTCATCGTCAGCGGCGGACGCGGCGGACTCCGGGATGTCCTCGTCGGCCGCGAGGAGGGCGGCTTCATCCGCGTCCTCTGCGACGTCCTCGGCGGCGTCCTCGGCCGGTTCCGGCGGCTCAGCGAGGTACGGGCGGTCGTAGGCCTGCTCGACGATCTCCTTGAGCGGATCGTTCAAAACATCCGCCAGCCAACCGAATCCGAGCATCCGCAGCGGCGCGAGCAGCGGTAGGTTCTCGGTCGGCACGAACACGTAGGTGGTGTTGCCCTCGGTCCACACCGTGTTGGCGGGATCGTCGATGTCGACGCCGGTGTAGTCGAGGTGGATGCGTGAGAGGACGCCGCCCCCGATGTTGAGCAACGCCAGCAGATTGAACGGGTTGTCGGGGAAGTCGGCGATCGGGTCGTACTGGCGGACGATGTCGAGGACCTTGTACTGCGTCTGCGGCATCGCGGGCAGCCTGCCGCCGTACCCGTGCCGCGGATTTCCGATCAGCACGAACGACAACTGGTCGGGACTCGGAGCGTCGACGTCGCCGGCATGCTGACTCATCCACCGTCCGGCGACCACCGCGCCGTGGCTGAAGCCGAACACGACGGTGTTCGCGGCTGCGGCGGCGCGGGCCTGGTCGGCCGGTGCCAGCCGATCCATCAGCAGATGGACCCCGGCCGTGGTGGAGAACGGCAGGTAGGGCATCACGTCGCAGCCGCCTGACGAACACAGCGACCCCTGCAGCGCGTCCCGCAGCGACCACACGGGCCACAGCGGGGTGACCTCGATGACGCTGCTCGGCGCCGAGTCGATCGCCGTCGCCGCGGAGGCGGCGGGTGGGTGTGCGACAGGGAGCGCGGCGGCCAGGGCGACCAGTGGGGCGACGGCGTAGCGGGAACGGCTCGGTCCGGCCGCCGGCTCCGGCGCCTGTTGGTCGTCGGCGAGGGATCCGAGGAGGTCGTCGAGGACGGCGGAAATCAATCCGTCCCGATCGACGAAGTGCCGCAGCAGGATGGCCGCGCTGACGCCGATGTGGTCGGCGATGTCATCGAGGCCGGCCTGCGGGCCGAGTTCGGCGAACGCGTCGCGCGCGGCGGCGATGAGGGCGGGATCGTCGGGAGGCATCGCTCTCGGCTTACGCAGCGTCGGTCGTCGCATCACTGGGCCCCCCGTCGCCACCGATATTGACGTGGGCGGAATACCCGGTTGTGACTGCGATCACACCCGAGTATGTGGCGGCCGTTGGATGGCGCGGGACGTCAGCGCAGAGGTGTGAGGAAGTCCAGCAGGATGCGTGACACCTCGTGGGGCCGCTCCTCGGTCAGCCAGTGGCCCGCGCCGTCGATGATCACCTCGCGGTAGTCGCCGGTGACGACCTCGCCGGCGCGGTCGCGCGGCGTGTAGGCCAGCGTGACGTCCTCGCTGCCTCCGATGAACAGCGACGGCACCGTGATCGTCGGGGCGGGCGTGTCCGCGGTCAGCTCCCAGTTCTGATCGAAGCAGCGATACCAGTTCAGCGGCGCGGTGAAACCGCCGCGCGTGAACTCGTCGACATAGACATCGAAGTCCCCCTGGCTGATCCAGTCGGGAATGCCTCCCGGTTCGGGGATGCGGTCCAGGAAGCCTCGCGCCTTTCCGTCGCCGACCAGCGCCTCGCCGCTGCCGCCCATCGCGAACAGCCGCCGAAACGTCGTCGCGGGATCGCGGTCGAGCTCGGCGTCGGCAGGCCCCTGCTCCTGGAAATAGAGGATGTACATGAACCGGTCACCGAAGACCCGGCGGAAGGCCTGCGTGGTGGGCACTTTCGGCCTCGGCACCGGCGGCAGGCTCAGGCCGGCGATCGCCGAGAAGCGCTCGGGCCGCAACAGCGGGGCGCCCCAGGCCACCACGGCGCCGAAGTCGTGGCCGACCAGCGCCGCCCGTTCGGCGCCCACGTCGTCGAGCAGTCCGACCACGTCGTCGGTCAGCGTGGCGACGTCGTAGGCGTCGACAGCGGCGGGTTTGTCGGATCCGCCGTAGCCGCGTTGGTCGGGCGCCAGCACGTGAAAGCCCGCATCGGCCAGTGCCCGCACCTGATGCCGCCAGGTGAAGGCCAGCTCGGGAAAGCCGTGGCAGAGCACTACGACGGGCGCCCCCGGCTCGCCTGCCTCGGTCACCCGGAGGGTCACACCGTTGGTATCGACGTCGCGCTGGAAGAGGCCGGCTGCCATGCCCTCCAGTGTGCGCACCGATCGCGATTTCAGCCGAATTCGCGATCCGGATGCACACTGGGCGCGAGCAGCCCAACCGTCGGGAACTTCCAGACGTTGGTCTAGCGGTAGCCTTGACTATTCCAGCTGCGCGTATTGGAAGGATTGGGCCGGGGAGACGACCGCCGGCCAGATACTCATATGAATCGTAAGAATGTGATCCGCACGCTCACGGTGATCGCCGTGGTGCTGTTGCTGGGTTGGTCTTTCTTCTATTTCAGCGACGACACCCGCGGGTACAAGCCCGTCGACACCTCGGTCGCGCTGGCGCAGATCAACAGCGACAACGTCAACAGTGCGCAGATCGACGACCGCGAGCAGCAGCTGCGTCTCGAGCTGAAGAACGGCAATGGCGACACCGAGAACAGCAACAAGATCATCACCAAGTACCCGACGGGGTACGGGGTGACGCTGTTCGAGGCGCTGCAGGCCAAGAACGCCAAGACCAACACCGTGGTCAACCAGAGCAGCATCCTCGGCACGCTGCTGATCTACATGCTGCCGCTGCTTCTGCTCGTCGGCCTGTTCGTGATGTTCTCCCGGATGCAGTCCGGCGGCCGGATGGGATTCGGCTTCGGCAAGTCCAAAGCCAAGATGCTGTCCAAGGACATGCCGAAGACCACGTTCGCCGACGTCGCCGGTGTCGACGAGGCGGTCGAGGAGCTCTACGAGATCAAGGACTTCCTGCAGAACCCGAGCCGCTACCAGGCCCTCGGCGCGAAGATTCCCAAGGGCGTGCTGCTCTACGGCCCGCCCGGAACCGGCAAGACACTGCTCGCGCGCGCCGTCGCGGGTGAGGCCGGGGTTCCGTTCTTCACGATCTCCGGTTCGGACTTCGTCGAGATGTTCGTCGGTGTCGGCGCCTCCCGCGTGCGCGACCTCTTCGAGCAGGCCAAGCAGAACAGCCCCTGCATCATCTTCGTCGACGAGATCGACGCCGTCGGTCGTCAGCGCGGTGCCGGTCTGGGCGGCGGCCACGACGAACGCGAGCAGACGCTCAACCAGCTGCTCGTCGAGATGGACGGCTTCGGCGACCGTCAGGGCGTCATTCTGATCGCGGCGACCAACCGGCCCGACATCCTTGATCCCGCGTTGCTGCGACCCGGCCGCTTCGACCGGCAGATCCCGGTGTCGAGCCCCGACCTCGCCGGCCGGCGGGCCGTGCTGAAGGTGCACTCGGCGGGCAAGCCGATCGCCGAGGACGCGGATCTCGACGGTCTGGCCAAGCGCACCGTCGGCATGTCCGGCGCCGACCTGGCCAACGTCATCAACGAGGCGGCCCTGCTCACCGCACGCGAGAACGCGACGATCATCACCGGACCCGCGTTGGAAGAGGCAGTGGACCGCGTGGTCGGCGGGCCGCGCCGCAAAGGTCGCATCATCAGCGAGCAGGAGAAGAAGATCACCGCCTATCACGAGGGCGGACACACCCTCGCCGCGTGGGCGATGCCTGACATCGAACCGATCTACAAGGTGACGATCCTCGCGCGCGGACGCACCGGCGGCCACGCGGTCGCCGTGCCCGAGGACGACAAGGGTCTGATGACCCGCTCCGAGATGATCGCGCGCCTGGTGTTCGCGATGGGCGGACGCGCCGCCGAGGAGCTCGTCTTCCGCGAGCCGACGACGGGTGCGGTGTCCGACATCGAGCAGGCCACGAAGATCGCCCGCGCGATGGTGACCGAGTACGGCATGAGCTCCAAGCTCGGCGCCGTCCGCTACGGCAGCGAGCACGGCGACCCGTTCCTGGGCCGCACCATGGGTACCCAGGCCGACTACAGCCACGAGGTCGCCCAGATCATTGACGACGAGATCCGCAAGCTCATCGAGGCCGCCCACACCGAGGCGTGGGAGATCCTCACCGAGTACCGCGACGTCCTCGACACCCTCGCCGGTGAGCTGCTGGAGAAGGAGACGCTGCACCGCGTCGAGCTCGAGGCGATCTTCGGCGACGTGAAGAAGCGCCCCCGCCTGACCATGTTCGACGACTTCGGCGGCCGCGTGCCGTCGGACAAGCCCCCGATCAAGACGCCGGGCGAGCTGGCGATCGAGCGCGGCGAGCCGTGGCCCAAGCCGGTCCCGGAGCCTGCGTTCAAGGTGGCGATCGCGCAGGCGTCGAAGGCCGCGGCCGAGCGGGCCCACAAAAACGGCGGCAACGGTTCCCAGGGCTCCAACGGCGCGCCCGGCACCGGGCCGACCCAGCCCGACTACGGCGCCCCCGCGGGCTGGCACGCGCCGGGCTGGCCACCTCCGCCGGGCGGTCCGCAGCAGGGCGGCCCCACTCAGCAGGGTGGCCCCAATCAGCAACAGCCGCAGGGCTATTGGTACCCGCCGCCTCCGCAGGGCGGATGGCAGGGGCAGGGTCCGCACGGCGCCCCGTACCAGGGATATCCCCCGTATCAGCCGTACCCGCAGCCCGGGCAACACACTCCCTACGGCGGTGCACCCGCACCCAACCAGAAGGAGGAACCCGGCCACGAGGGCGGCAGGGAGAACGGGCGCAACGGCCCGTCCGGCCAGGACTGACACTGGCCGACACATCTGAATGGAGACTTCGATGACGCGGTCGCACAATCATTCGGCCACGATCACCACCGGCGATTTCGATCAGGCCCGCGCCGAAGCCGCGGTCCGCGAACTGTTGATCGCCGTCGGTGAGGATCCGGACCGGCAGGGTCTGCAGGACACCCCCGCCCGGGTGGCCCGAAGCTACCGCGAGATCTTCGCAGGTCTCTACACCGATCCCGACGATGTGCTGACCACGATGTTCGATGAGCAACACGACGAGATGGTGCTGGTCAAGGACATTCCGATGTACTCGACGTGTGAACACCATCTGGTGTCGTTCCACGGTGTGGCGCATGTGGGTTACATCCCCGGTGTCGACGGCAGGGTGACCGGCCTGTCGAAACTCGCCCGCGTCGTCGACCTCTACGCCAAGCGGCCGCAGGTGCAAGAACGGCTCACCGCGCAGATCGCCGACGCGCTGATGCGAAAGCTCGACCCGCGCGGAGCGATCGTGGTCATCGAGGCCGAGCACCTGTGCATGGCGATGCGCGGCATCCGCAAGCCGGGCGCGGTGACCACGACGTCCGCCGTTCGCGGACAGTTCAAAACCGACAAGGCATCTCGCGCCGAAGCCCTGGACCTGATCCTGCGGAAGTGAGCCGTGCCGTGCAGGTCATGGGTGTCATCAACGTCACCGATGACTCGTTCTCCGACGGGGGTCTCTTCCTGGACCGCGACCGGGCCATCGCGCACGGGCATGAACTGGCCGCCCAGGGTGCCGCGATCGTCGACGTCGGGGGCGAGTCGACGCGCCCCGGAGCGACCCGCATCGACCCACTGGTCGAGACGACCCGCGTCCTGCCGGTGGTCAAAGAGCTTGCGCAGTCCGGGATAACGGTCAGCATCGACACGATGCACGCGGCCGTGGCGAGCGCAGCCTTGGAGAACGGCGCGCACATCGTCAACGATGTTTCCGGGGGCAAGGCCGACCGCGACATGGTGCGAGTCGTCGCCCAGAGCGGCGCACCGTGGATCCTCATGCACTGGCGTTCGGTCGGCAGCACTCGTCCCCACGAGGCGCCGGCGTACGGCGACGTGGTGGGCGAGGTGCGGGACGAACTGATGGCCGGGGTGGACGCGGCGGTCGCCGCCGGCGTCGACCCGGCGAATCTGATCATCGACCCCGGTCTCGGATTCGCGAAGACGGCCCAACACAATTGGGCGTTGTTGAACGCTCTTCCCGAGTTCGTCGCTACGGGTATCCCGGTACTCGTCGGCGCGTCGCGTAAGCGTTTTCTGGGAGCGCTGCTCGCCGGGCCCGACGGTGCACCCCGCCCGCCGTCCGGCCGGGAGACGGCCACCGCGGTTGTGTCGGCGCTCGCCGCCTGGAATCACGTCTGGGGTGTCCGGGTGCACGATGTGCGCGCGTCGGTCGACGCGCTGGCAGTGGTGGCGGCATGGCAGGCAGGATCTGATGGCTGATCGAATCGAGTTGCGAGGGTTGACCGTTCGCGGCAATCACGGAGTGTTCGACCACGAGCGCCGGGACGGTCAGGACTTCGTCGTCGACATCACGGTGTGGATCGACCTGGCCGCGGCGGCCGCCAGTGACGACCTGGCCGACACGCTGGACTACGGCGTGCTCGCGCAGCGGGCCGCCGAGATCGTGGCCGGGCCGCCGCGGCAGCTGATCGAGGCGGTGGCCGGCGAGATCGCCGACGACGTGATGCGCGACGAGCGGGCGCACGCCGTCGAGGTCGTCGTACACAAACCGTCCGCACCGATCCCGTTGCAGTTCAACGATGTCGCCGTCACCGCGCGCCGGTCGCGCAGAGGCGGCCGGGGTGCCGGATGACGCGGGTCGTCCTGTCCATCGGCTCCAACATGGGCGACCGGCTGGCCCATCTGCAGTCGGTGCTCGACGGCCTCGGTCGCGCGGCGACCGCCGTGTCTCCCGTCTATGAGACGGATGCCTGGGGTGGCGTCGAGCAGGAGCCTTTCCTGAATGCCGTTGTGATCGCCGAGGATCCGCTGCTCGACGGCCATGGTTGGCTGCGCCGCGCCCACGAGTTCGAAGATGCGGCGGGACGGGTCAGGGAGCAGCGCTGGGGCCCGCGCACCTTGGACGTCGACCTCGTGTCGTGCGTCGGCGCCGACGGCGAGGTGCTCCTCGACGACCCTGACCTCACCCTGCCCCACCCGTACGCGCAGGTGCGCGCGTTCGTGCTGATCCCGTGGCTGGCCGTCGATCCCGCTGCGACACTGACGGTTGCGGGAACGGCACGAGCCGTCACGGACTGCCTGGACGCAATCGATGCGGGGGAGAGGGCCGGCGTGCGTCCGACCGACCTGCGGCTACGTCTCAGGAACGGCGACTGATGGGGCTCACCCGCAAACGCGATCTGGCCGCCGCCGTCGCTGCCGCCGCGGTCGCCGGCTACCTGCTGATGTACGTCGTCTACCGCGTCTTCCCCCCGATCACCGTGTGGACCGGGATCTCGCTGCTCGGCGTCGCGGTTGCCGTGGCGGGCTGGGGCTTCTTCGTGCGGGCCAAGATTCGCGACGGGCAGATCGGGGTGGGGGCCGGGCGGCTGCACCCGCTCGCGGTGGCGCGGTCGGTGGTGATCGCCAAGGCGTCGGCGTGGATGGGCAGCGTCGTGCTGGGCTGGTGGGTCGCGGTGCTCGTCTACCTGCTGCCCCGGCGCACCTCTTTGCGGGTGGCGGCCGAAGACACCTCGGGTGCGGTGGTCGCCGCACTGTGCGCTCTCGCGTTGGTCGTGGCGGCGATGTGGTTACAGCATTGCTGCACATCGCCAGATGATCCGTCGCAGAACGCCGACCCGGCCCCGGGCTGACCGAAATCGGCGCGATGCGGGCCGAATCGCCGCCGAGGTCGACACGCGAGATGACCTGTGGCGGGTACAGTCGCCCCATGATCGATCCGACCCGCGGCGGCCGCCTCAGGCGCGGCAACCGAAGGCCGGGTTGGATTCTCATGACGGTGTTGCTGGTGCTCGCCATCGTCGCCAGTTCGGCGCTGGTTTTCACGAATCGTGTCGAGTTGCTCAAGCTCGCCGTGATCGTCGCGTTGTGGGCCGCCGTCGTCGCCGCGTTCGTCTCGGTGATCTACCGCAGGCAGAGCGACAGCGACCAGGCGAAGGTCCGCGACCTCAAGCTGGTGTACGACCTGCAACTGGAACGCGAGATCTCGGCGCGACGCGAGTACGAACTGTCGGTCGAATCGCACCTGCGCCGTGAGCTGGCCTCGGAAATTCGCGCACAGTCAGCCGACGAGGTCGCTGCACTTCGCGCTGAACTGGCTGCGCTCCGCGCGAATCTGGAATACCTGTTCGATGCGGACCTGTCGCACCGGCCCGCGATCGAAACCGAGCGCACGGCGGGGCGGGTCAGCAGCAGCCGCATCGACACCGAGAACGACGACAAAGCCATCGCGGACATCGAGGACCACGCGCCCGAGACGGACGAGAGCCCCATCATTGACGTGCCGGCCGAGCCGCATCCGCCGGAAGGCGAGTGGGCCCCGCCGCCCAACGATGCCGGCGGAGCGCATCGCCGATCCGGCGAGCAGACCGGGGGACGGCGTCGCCGCGCGGACGACACCGTGCAACCGCAGTGGGCGCCGCCTCCTCCGCAGGGCCCGCCGCCGTCCGCTCCGCCGCCGCAACCACCGCAACCCCAGGCCCCGCCGTATCAGCGTCCGCAGGCCCAGCCGCAGTTCCCGTGGCTGCCGCCCGCGCCACCCACACCTGAGGCGCCGCAACCGGTTCCGCAGAACCCGGCACCGGCCGCGGCGAACTGGCAGCCGGCTCCCGCTGAGGGACAGTGGATTCCGGCCGGCGAACCGGGAAGCAACTGGGTCGCGCCGGCAGGCAACGGCACTCAGGGCGAGTACGTCGGCAGGCGCCGCGCCCCCGAAGAGGGGCCGCCGCCACCACCGGCCGCCGATCCCGAACCCCAGCCCGAACCGCCCCGCGGCAGGCACTCGTCCGGACCCGAGCAGCAAGCGGAGCCAGAACCCGCGGAGCCCGAAGCCGAGGGCGGCGCCCATGCGGGAGGCCAGTCCGTCGCCGACCTGATGGCGCGGCTGCAGGCCACCCCGTCGGGCGGCGGGCGGCGTAGGCGCCGGGACGATTGAGCTAGGCTCTTGGCGACCGTCCGGTACCCGTGCGGAGGGACCGGAACGAAGCCAGAGAAACAGCGAGGTCGACTGCGATGCTGCAGCCCTCCGCCGGCGGGAACATTCCCCACGACGGACTCCGTCCGGCGCGTCTCACGATCGGGGTGATCTCCGCGGGCCGCGTCGGCACCGCGCTCGGGGTGGCACTGGAGCGTGCCGAACATGTCGTCGCGGGTTGCAGCGCGGTGTCGAGCGCTTCGCGGGCGCGGGCCCAGCGTTGGCTCCCCGACACCCCGATCCTGCCGGTCGACGAGGTGGCGGGCAGGTCCGAACTGTTGTTGCTCGCCGTGCCCGACGCCGAGCTCGCTGCGCTCGTGGCGGGTCTGGCTGCGACGGGCGCGGTACGGGCCAACACGATCGTGGTGCACACCTCGGGAGCCAACGGCATCGACGTGCTGGCACCGCTGGCCGACAAGGGTTGCATCACCCTGGCCATCCATCCGGCGATGACGTTCGCGGGCACCGACGAGGACGTCGACAGGCTGCGCGGCACCTGCTTCGGCATCACCGCGGGCGATGAGATCGGCTACGCCATCGCCCAGTCACTGGTGCTGGAGATCGGCGGCGAACCGTTCCGGGTGCGCGAAGACGCTCGCACGCTCTACCACGCTGCACTGGCGCACTCCAGCAACCATGTCGTCACAGTGCTGCTCGACGCGGTGGACGCGTTGCGCGCGGCGCTGTGGGGGCAGGAGCTTCTCGGTCAGGAGACCGTCGGCGACGCCCCCGGTGGCATCGCCGAACGCATCATCGGTCCGCTGGCCCGCGCCGCCCTGGACAACGCGCTGCAGCGCGGTCAGTCCGCGCTGACCGGTCCGGTCGCGCGCGGTGACGCCGCAACGGTGGCAGGCCATCTGCAGGCGTTGAACGAAGTCAATCCCGATCTGGCACAGGCATACCGGGCGAACTCGTGGCGCACGGCGCAACGCGCGCACGCCCCCCAAGCCGTGTTCGAGGCACTGGCGGAAGCAGGACAGTGATGATCAATCGCGATGCACCGAAATTCGTTGCCGGACAGCTGAACACCTACCAACGTCCGCGCGATGTCTCCGGTGTCACCCGTGCCCTGCGTGCGACGGGCCGTCGAATTGTGCTCGTGCCGACCATGGGAGCCCTGCACGAGGGCCACCTGACGCTGATCAGGGCCGCGAGAAAGACTCCCGGCGCGGCGGTGGTTGCGTCGATCTTCGTCAACCCGTTGCAGTTCGGTGCGGGCGAGGACCTCGACGCGTACCCGCGCACCCTCGATGACGACCTCGAACTGCTCCGCGCAGAAGGCGTGGAGATCGCGTTCACCCCGGCCGTAGGCGACATGTACCCCGAAGGCATGCGCACCACAGTCCACCCCGGGCCCATCGGCTCGGAGCTCGAAGGTGCGGTGCGGCCAACGCATTTCGCCGGGATGTTGACGGTCGTCCTGAAACTCTTCAACATCGTCAACCCGGACCGGGCCTACTTCGGCGAGAAGGACTACCAGCAGCTGGCCCTGATCCGCCAGATGGTGTCCGACCTGAACCTCGACATCCAGATCCAAGGTGTGCCCACGGTCCGCGAAGCGGACGGGCTGGCGATGTCGTCTCGCAACCGCTACCTCGACCCGGTCCAGCGGGAACAGGCGGGCGCCCTGTCCGCTGCGCTGCTCGCCGGAATGTATGCGGCGTCGACGGGTGCCGCCGGCGCGCTCGACGCGGCCCGTGCCGTCCTCGACGAAGTCCCCGCGCTCGAGCTCGACTACCTCGAGGTCCGTGACCCCATGCTCGGCCCCGCGCCCGCGGAGGGTGCGGCCCGAATGCTGATCGCCGCCAGGCTCGGCCGCACCCGGCTGTTGGACAACATCGCCATCGACATCGGAGCCAGCGCGGGCATCGACGGACACCCGCGTGCCTCTGTCGGTGAGGGGCACGAACTGCCGTGGAGGAATTGACGTCGTGCTGCTCGCGATAGACGTCCGCAACACCCACACCGTCGTCGGCTTGATCTCGGGATCCGGTGATCACGCGAAGGTGGTGCACCACTGGCGGATTCGTACCGAGTCGGAGGTGACGGCCGACGAGCTGGCGCTCACCATCGACGGGCTCATCGGCGACGACGCGGAGCGGTTGACGGGTGCTGCGGGCCTGTCGACGGTGCCGTCGGTTCTGCACGAGGTTCGCGTGATGCTGGAGCAGTACTGGCCGTCGGTGCCGCATGTGCTGATCGAGCCCGGGGTGCGAACGGGAATCCCGCTGCTCGTCGACAACCCCAAAGAGGTCGGCGCCGATCGCATCGTGAACTGCCTTGCGGCATATCACAAATTCGGTACGGCGGCGATCGTCGTCGACTTCGGCTCGTCGATCTGCGTGGATGTCGTGTCGGCCAAGGGTGAGTTCCTCGGCGGCGCGATCGCCCCCGGCGTGCAGGTGTCCTCCGATGCGGCGGCCGCGCGGTCGGCCGCGTTGCGTCGCGTCGAGTTGACCCGGCCCCGGTCGGTCGTCGGCAAGAACACCGTCGAATGCATGCAGGCCGGTGCGGTGTTCGGCTTCGCCGGTCTGGTCGACGGTCTGGTGAACCGGATCCGCGACGACGTGGACGGTTTCGGCGGCAGCGACGTCAACGTCGTGGCTACCGGCCACGGTGCGCCGATGGTGCTGGCCGATCTGCGCACCGTCGAGCACTTCGACCGGCACCTGACCCTCGACGGACTGCGGCTTGTGTTCGAGCGTAATCGAGACAGCAAGAACGGCAAGGTGAAACAGGGCCGCGTCTAGAACGTCAGAAGAACGTCCGGATGACGTCGACGACGCGGTCGTCGGCGTCCAGCACGGGGATCGCCCGCCACTTGTCAAAAGTGGTGCAGGGGTGCGAGATTCCGAACCGCACCCGGTCGCCGACCTCCACCGTGCGGTCGAGTCGCAGGTATGCTTGCTGGTCGTTGAGCTTGGTGACCACACTGGCGCCCATGGCCAGCGGGGTCGGCAAACCCTGGTCGAAGGACACGTCGCGGCGGCCCATCGCGACGATCGCCAGATCGGTTTCGGGTCGCGACAGGACCTGCGCGTGCACCTCCAGTGCCGGGAGAAACCCGTCACCGCCTCCTCTGGTCAAGGGTGATGTCTGCGCGTACAGGCCGTGATCGTGGGTGAGGTAGCAGCCGCTGCGCAGCACGGTCCGCACCGAGAGGTCGGCAGGCCACCCGGTCAGTTCCGCGGCCACGTCGTCGAAGTACGTGCTGCCCCCCGCACTGACGAGAACGGTGTCGGTCTCGAACAGCGCGGACAGTCGTACGACGGCGGCCCGCACGTCGGCGAGGTGTGCGGCCACCGCGCCGACGAGGTCGTCGTCGAGTGACTGCCCCAGGGCCGCTTCGTATCCGGCGACGCCGACCAACCGCAGCCGCGGTGACGCGGCCGCCGCCCGCGCGACGTCATCCGCCTCGGCAGTCGTGCGGCATCCGGTCCGCCCACCGGGCAGCCCCACTTCGACGCACACGTCCATGAGGCGTTGCGCGCCCGCCAGCGCTGCCGTCATCAGCTCGACGCCGCGCACCGAATCGACCCAGCACACGAACCCCATTCCGGGATCGCGGTCCAGCTCGCCCGACAGCCAGCGCAGCCCGACGTCATCGACCAGCTCGTTGGCCAGCACCAGTTCGCGGAACCCGAACGCCCGGAACACGGCGGCCTGCGCGACGGACGCGACGGTGATCGCGGACGCCCCGGCCCTCAGCTGCCGCGCGGCCAGCTGCGGCGACATATGTGTCTTGCCGTGCGGCGCCAGCTCGACACCCCGCTCGCGGCACCAGTCGCCCATCGTCGCCAGGTTGTGTGCGAGGGCCTGCTCACGCAGGACGCAGACGGGCCCTGTGACGCCCGCCTCGAAGAGGTTCGGCGCCTCGTCGACGATGTCGGCGGCGCTGCGTCCCCACCAGGGCGGCGGAATCCCCTTGTGGCCCCAGTCCAGTGGTTCCTCGGAGAGGGCAGCCACGTTGCGAGCGTCGAAGCCGCCCCCGCTCGAAGCGATGCCGGACATGGTCACGTGTTCATTTAAGCTGGCACGTCGTGACGCCCCCAGATTCTCCTGACGATTCTCTCGGCGATATCCCCGAGCAGTTCCGCATCCGTCAGGCCAAACGCGAGAAGCTGCTCGCGGAGGGACGTGACCCCTACCCGGTGAAGGTCGACCGCACCCACACCCTCGCCGAGCTGCGCGTCGCGTACCCGGACCTGGCGGCCGACACCACGACCGGGCAGCTTGTCGGCGTCGCCGGCCGGGTGATCTTCGCGCGCAACTCGGGAAAGCTGTGCTTTGCGACGCTGCAGGAGGGCGAGGGCGCGCAGCTGCAGGTGATGATCAGCCTCGACCGGGTCGGCCGGGAATCGCTGGATTCGTGGAAGGCCGACGTCGATCTCGGTGACATCGTCTTCGTGCACGGAGAGGTGATCAGCTCGCGCCGCGGAGAACTGTCGGTGCTGGCCGACTCGTGGCAGATCGCGGCCAAGGCGCTGCGCCCGCTTCCGGTCGCGCACAAGGAGATGAGCGAGGAGTCACGGGTCCGCCAGCGCTATGTGGACCTCATCGTGCGGCCCGAAGCCCGGACGATCGCCCGCCAGCGTGTTGCCGTGGTTCGCGCGGTGCGTTCGGCCCTGGAACGTCGGGACTTCCTCGAAGTCGAGACTCCGATGTTGCAGACGCTGGCAGGCGGGGCCGCCGCGCGGCCGTTCGTGACGCACTCCAACGCCCTCGATGCGGATTTGTATCTGCGCATCGCCCCTGAGCTGTTCCTGAAGCGCTGTGTGGTGGGCGGATTCGACAGGGTCTTCGAACTGAATCGGAACTTCCGCAACGAAGGCGCCGATTCCACGCATTCGCCGGAATTCGCAATGCTGGAGACTTATCAGGCCTACGGCACGTATGACGATTCCGCCATCGTGACGCGTGAACTCATTCAAGAGGTCGCCGACGAGGCGATCGGAACTCGTCAAGTGCCATTGCCTGATGGCAGCGTGTATGACCTCGACGGTGAATGGCAGACCATTTCCATGTATCCGTCATTGTCCGAGGCGCTCGGTGAGGAGATCACGCCGCAGACACCCGCTGAACGACTTTGGCGTATCGCCGATGATCTCGGGGTCGAGATTCCCCGCGATCGTGGTTATGGGCACGGCAAATTGATCGAAGAACTGTGGGAATTCACAGTCGGCGACAAGTTGTATGCTCCGACGTTCGTGCGGGACTTCCCGGTGGAGACCACACCGTTGACGCGCCCGCATCGCAGCATCGACGGGGTGACCGAGAAATGGGACCTCTATGTCCGCAACTTCGAGCTTGCCACCGGCTACTCGGAGCTGATCGACCCGATCATCCAGCGGGAAAGGTTCGAGGCCCAGGCGCGCGCCGCAGCCGCGGGCGACGACGAGGCAATGGCGCTCGACGAGGATTTCCTGGCGGCCCTGGAATACGGTATGCCGCCGACCACAGGGACCGGAATGGGAATCGATCGGTTGTTGATGGCGTTGACGGGGTTGTCGATAAGGGAGACTGTTTTGTTCCCCATTGTTCGTCGACACGGCAACTGAACTGCCGCGAATCGGACCTTGTTGAATGGTTCGGCCATTTATGGCACATTGGTGCCGGAGATGCGGGGCATTCCGCGCATCTGGTATCTGAGAAGGGCAGTTAGGTAATGGCGAAAAAAGTTACCGTCACCTTGGTCGATGATTTCGACGGTGAAGGCAGCGCCGATGAGACCGTGGAATTCGGTCTCGATGGTGTCAGCTATGAGATCGACCTCTCTGCCAAGAACGCCGCAAAGCTTCGAAATGACTTGAAGCAATGGGTCGAGGCCGGTCGCCGCGTCGGCGGCCGCAGGCGTGGTCGTTCCGTGGGCACAGGTCGGGGCCGCGCGGCGATCGATCGCGAGCAGAGCGCCGCAATCCGCGAATGGGCCCGCAGAAACGGTCACAATGTGTCAACTCGCGGCCGAATTCCGGCCGACGTAATCGACGCTTTCCACGAGGCCACCTGAGTCGCGCCGAAACGCCCGCGACGGGCGTTTTCCGAAATACCATTCGCGTTCGCTAGCGGCGAACCTTTTCACCCGCGGTCCGGGAAACGATTTGCGCCTGCGCCTCGTTGCTCCTAGCAGCGTGGGGTGGTTTCCATCTGTCGCTCCAGTTGTCACCTCGATTAGGAGCGACAGGCGGGGCACCCGATGCTGTCGCCCATTAGAGTGGACGGCGTAGGTGCTGGAGCACTGGACGTAGCCGGTCGGAACGGCAGCAGTGCAGGCACCTCCACTATGCGATGGAGAGCAGGTAACCACGGATGTTCGAAAGATTCACCGACCGTGCACGTCGGGTTGTCGTCCTGGCTCAAGAAGAAGCCCGGATGCTCAACCACAATTACATCGGCACCGAGCACATCCTGCTGGGACTCATTCACGAGGGTGAGGGCGTAGCCGCCAAGTCACTCGAATCACTGGGCATTTCGCTCGAGGGCGTGCGCAGTCAGGTCGAGGAGATCATCGGGCAGGGCCAGCAGGCGCCGTCCGGGCACATCCCCTTCACCCCGCGGGCCAAGAAGGTGCTCGAACTGAGCCTCCGCGAGGCACTGCAGCTCGGCCACAACTACATCGGCACCGAGCACATCCTGCTCGGGCTCATCCGCGAGGGTGAGGGCGTCGCCGCCCAGGTGCTCGTGAAGCTCGGCGCCGAACTGACGCGGGTGCGCCAGCAGGTCATCCAGCTGCTGAGCGGCTACCAGGGCAAGGAGACCGCCGAGGCAGGCACCGGGGGCCGCGGCGGAGAGGCGGGCAACCCGTCGACCTCGCTGGTCCTCGACCAGTTCGGCCGCAACCTGACCGCCGCCGCGATGGAGGGCAAGCTCGACCCCGTCATCGGCCGCGAGAAGGAAATCGAGCGGGTCATGCAGGTGCTGAGCCGCCGCACCAAGAACAACCCGGTCCTGATCGGTGAGCCCGGCGTCGGCAAGACCGCCGTCGTCGAGGGTCTTGCGCAGGCGATCGTGCACGGCGACGTACCGGAGACGCTCAAGGACAAGCAGCTCTACACGCTCGACCTCGGCTCGCTGGTCGCGGGCAGCCGCTACCGCGGTGACTTCGAGGAGCGTCTGAAGAAGGTGCTCAAGGAGATCAACACCCGCGGCGACATCATCCTGTTCATCGACGAGCTGCACACGCTCGTCGGCGCAGGCGCCGCCGAGGGCGCGATCGACGCCGCCAGCATCCTGAAGCCGAAGCTGGCCCGCGGTGAGCTGCAGACCATCGGTGCGACCACCCTCGACGAGTACCGCAAGTACATCGAGAAGGACGCCGCGCTCGAACGCCGGTTCCAGCCGGTCCAGGTCGGCGAGCCGACGGTGGCGCACACCATCGAGATCCTCAAGGGTCTGCGCGACCGCTACGAGGCGCACCACCGCGTCTCGATCACCGACGGCGCGATCGCCGCGGCGGCCACGCTCGCCGATCGCTACATCAACGACCGGTTCCTGCCCGACAAGGCGATCGACCTCATTGATGAGGCGGGCGCGCGGATGCGCATCCGCCGGATGACCGCACCGCCGGACCTGCGCGAGTTCGACGAGAAGATCGCCGATGCGCGCCGGGAGAAGGAGTCCGCGATCGACGCGCAGGACTTCGAGAAGGCCGCGAGCCTGCGCGACAAGGAGAAGCAGCTGGTCGCGCAGCGCGCCGAGCGTGAGAAGCAGTGGCGCTCAGGTGATCTCGATGTCGTGGCCGAGGTCGATGACGAGCAGATCGCGGAGGTGCTCGGTAACTGGACCGGCATCCCCGTGTTCAAGCTCACCGAGGAGGAGACCACCCGTCTGCTCCGGATGGAAGAGGAGCTGCACAAGCGGATCATCGGCCAGGAGGACGCCGTCAAGGCCGTCTCGAAGGCGATCCGCCGTACTCGCGCCGGCCTGAAGGACCCCAAGCGCCCGTCCGGCTCGTTCATCTTCGCCGGCCCGTCCGGCGTCGGTAAGACCGAGCTGTCCAAGGCGCTGGCGAACTTCCTGTTCGGCGACGACGACGCGCTCATCCAGATCGACATGGGTGAGTTCCACGACCGCTTCACCGCGTCGCGGCTCTTCGGCGCCCCTCCGGGATACGTCGGATACGAAGAGGGCGGCCAGCTCACCGAGAAGGTGCGCCGCAAGCCGTTCTCGGTCGTGCTGTTCGACGAGATCGAGAAGGCCCACCAGGAGATCTACAACAGCCTCCTGCAGGTCCTCGAAGACGGCCGCCTGACCGACGGTCAGGGCCGCACGGTCGACTTCAAGAACACCGTTCTGATCTTCACCTCGAACCTCGGTACGAGCGACATCAGCAAGGCGGTCGGCCTCGGCTTCACCCAGGGCGGCGGTGAGAACAACTACGAGCGGATGAAGCAGAAGGTTCACGACGAGCTGAAGAAGCACTTCCGGCCGGAGTTCCTCAACCGCATCGACGACATCATCGTCTTCCACCAGCTGACTCAGGACGAGATCATCGAGATGGTCGACCTGATGATCGGCCGGGTCGGCAACCAGCTCAAGGCCAAGGACATGGCCATGGAGCTGACGCCGAAGGCGAAGGCGCTGCTGGCCAAGCGCGGATTCGATCCGGTGCTGGGTGCACGGCCGCTGCGCCGCACCATCCAGCGCGAGATCGAGGACCAGCTGTCGGAGAAGATCCTGTTCGAAGAGGTCGGACCGGGGCAGCTCGTCACCGTCGACGTCGAGAACTGGGACGGCGAGGGTCAAGGCGAGGACGCGGTGTTCACGTTCGCCGGCGCCCGCAAGCCCACCGCAGCTGACGCCGAGCCGGACCTCGCCCAGGCCGGTGCTGCGGGAGCGTCCGCAGCCGAATAACCGAACGACCGAACGGGCGGTCGCCACCCCAATTCCGAACCGGGGCGTGGCGGCCGCCCTTTTGGGCTTACGATGCTCGTGTAATAGACGGGCGTCGGAATCTGGTGAGATTCCAGAACGGTCGCGCCACTGAGACAGTCAGACCCGGTGTCCGTCGTCACTCTGGTCGGGACGCGAAATCCCGGAAAGGAACTATTGATGACTTCTCCTGAGTCGAGCAAGACACGTGCAGGTGCTATCGACTTCTCGGGAACCAAGGCCGCCCTGTGGCTTTCGTTGACCACGTTCTTCGCGCTCGCGGTGCTCTACTTCATCGGCATGGATCAGGGTGCGACGTCGGTCTTCGGCAGCAACACCTACATCCACGAGTTCGTGCACGACGCCCGCCACCTTCTCGGCTTCCCCTGCCACTGAGCTACCGGCAGACAGGGATAACAGAACATGGAGAAGCAGATCATCTGGCGCGGCCTGCTGGCCGGCGCCGCTGCAGGCGTCCTCGCATTCATCTTCGCGAGGATCTTCGTCGAACCCCAGATCGAACTCGCCATCGGCTATGAGGACGGCATCGGTGCGGCCCACGAGGCGCTCGAGGCGGCCGCAGGCGAAGGCGGACACAGCCACGGCGACGGGGGTGGTTTCACCCGCGCCGTGCAGATGAACATCGGCATGGGCCTCGGCGTGCTGCTGTTCAGCCTGGCCATCGGCGCGCTGTTCGCCGTCGCGTTCGCGGTCACCTACGGCCGGGTCGGCACCATCTCGGCTCGCCTGACATCGCTGTACGTCGCGGGCGGCATGCTGCTGAGCCTCTACATCGTGCCCGCGCTGAAGTATCCGGCGAGCCCGCCCGCGCTGAGCCTGGACGAGACGATCCGTCAGCGCACGCTGCTCTATCTCGCAGTGGTCGTGCTGTCGGTGGCGATCCTGGTCGGCGCGGTCGTCCTGGGGAGGCGGTGGGTGCCCAAGCTGGGAGCGTGGAATGCGACGCTGGCCGCGGGCGGGGTGTATCTCGTCGCGATCGCGGTCGTGATGCTGGTCCTGCCGACGATCAACGAGACCCCCGGGCCGCTGGTCGACGACGCAGGTGTCATCGTCTACGAGGGCTTCCCGGCGGACCTGCTCTACGACTTCCGCCTGTACTCGTTCGGCACGCAGGTGGTCATCTACGCCACCATCGGCCTGGTGTTCGCCGCACTGGTGTCGCGTCTGCTGGGCGAGAAGAAGGAAACCGTCTCAGCGTGAGTCTCGGTGAGTGAGGTCGTCCGGCTGACCCTCGTGTCGCATGCCATGACCGATGCGATGGCAGCCGGACGATTTCCCACCGACGAGCCGGTCAACGATCTTGGCCGCAGGCAGATCCAGGCCGTCGATGTCGAGGCCGCCGAACATGCCGCCTGCGGGCCCGAGTCGCGTACTCAGCAGACGGCGGAGCTGCTCGGCCTGACCCCGACCATCGAGGCGGGGCTGGCCGACCTCGACTGTGGCCGATGGCGCGGAGACTTCCTGGGCAGGGTGCCGCCCGCGGACATGACCATCTGGCTGACCGACCCGGCCCGGGCGCCCCACGGCGGCGAGTCCGTCGTCGATCTCATCGCGCGCGTCAGCAGGTGGATGGACTCACTGACCGCCGGGCGCACAGAACGCTCCCGCGTCGTCGCCGTCACGCACCCTGCGGTCATACGCGCGGCGGTCCTGGTCGCGTTGGATGCGCCGCCGAAGTCGTTCTGGCGCATCGACATAGCTCCGGTGAGCCGCACGATGATGCACTTTCGAGGGCACGCGTGGACCCTCCGGTCTAGCCCGTAGGGATCAGGTCGAACGTCTGCCTGGCGATCGACATCAGCCAGGCCGCCGCCGTCTGGCTGCGGAACTCCGGCCAGTTCGCCTGCAGGCTCACCACCCAGGGCTGACCGGATTTGTCGACGGCATACCAGCTGAACGTCATGTCGCCGGGCAGGTTGCCTGCCTTCGCGCCGATGTAGGGCCATTCGGTGCGGTCGAGGTCGATACCGGGCAGGAACGACAGGATGTCCCTGACCGGTGCGGCCTCACCCACGGCGCCCTTCTGCAGCGCAGCGTGCAGCCGGCAGATGTCGGCTGCGCTGCCGTACCACTCGGCGCCGTACTCCGACGCGGGCATGTGCGTGCGCTTCGGATCCGGTTCGTAGGGGCGCGATTTGGTCTGCTGCAGCAGCTGTGCCCGCACCGCCGGAGAGCCCGTCTTCCACTGCTGGCGCAGGTCGGGGGTGCCCCAGCCGACCGAGAACAGCTCGTGCATCGTCGGGAACGGCGTCATGCTCGCGGGGTCGTGGTGGCCGGCGGCGACCAGCGCGCGCTCGATGGCGCCCGGCCCGAGGCGGCCGATCAGCAGGTCGGTGGCCATGTTGTCGCTGGCCGAGATCATCTGCTGTGCGGCGTCGCGCACCGTCACGGTCGCGCCGGGTTCCAATCCGTCGAACCCCGACGAGCCGACCGCCTTGGCTTCCTCGGTGATCGTCAGGGTGTCGGACCACTTCAACGTGTCGGCCTTCACCGCGTCGGCGACTGCGAGCAGCACGTAGAGCTTGAAGATCGACGCCAGTGGCAGCGACAGATCGGTATTGGATCCGGCGACCTTCTCGCACCGGCCGTCGGTGACCTTGGCCACCTGGTAGGAGTACCGCGCACCCGACGACGTCAGCTGTTCGTCGATGTCGGACCAGGCGTCGATCTCCGGTTTCACGAGGTCGACGGTGAACCGGTCGATCATGCCTGCCTCGTCGGTGCGCAACCGGATGGTCTGCGCGACGCCGTAGGAGGTGACCACATCCATCGTGACGTGCCCCGCGCCGACCTCGACGTCGGTGACCGTGAACGGGCGGTCCCACCAGATCCTGTCCAGCGTCACCCCGACGTGCTCGACGAGGTCGGGAACGGCCATGGTCCTGACGTTGGCCTCGCCGATGGGCCAGTCGCTGTTGAGCATGTCCATGGTCTGTTTGGCCCGCAGACCCTGCGGGGTGTTGATCTGGATCGGCGCGCCGTACGCCGCGTCGGCAGGGGCCGGACGGGTGGCGGCACATCCGCAGGCCAGGGCCACGACAGACACGAGCGCGACCGCACAGGTGATCGCTCGGCGCCGGGCCCGGCCCGCCTCACGCCCCGGAGTCGGTCCCTGCGACGTCAAGAACGACCTCGAACTCGAGTAGCGACGCACCCGTGGAAACCGGGTTCTTGCGTTCCCCGGCGTGGGCCTCGATGGCGGGGCCGGATGCCCACGCCTGGAACGCCTCTTCGGACTCCCACTGGGTCACGACGAAGTACCGGGTCTCACCTTTGATGGGACGCAGAAGCTGGAACCCGAGGAAACCGGGCTGGTTGTCGACAGCGTGCGCGCGGTGTGCGAACCGCTTCTCCAGCTCCGGGCCGGCGTCGGGCGGTACCTCGATGGCGTTGATCTTCACCACAGGGCTCTTGTCGGACATGGGCATCAGGCTACCGCGCGGGGTCGGCATGATGACCCAATGGATCTGCTGACGTGCCGGGGCGGCAAGGGCCGGCCGCTGGTGCTGGTACACGGCTTGATGGGCCGCGGCAGCACGTGGCCGCGCCAGCTGCCGTGGCTGATGGAGCACGGCCGCGTCTACACCTACGACGCTCCGTGGCACCGCGGACGGGACGTGCCGGACCCGTACCCGATCTCCACCGAGCGGTTCGTCGCCGACCTCGGCACGGCTGTCGAAGAAGCCGTCGGGGTACAGGGCGAGCGCGCGGTGCTGGTCGGCCACTCGATGGGCGCGCTGCACTCCTGGTGTCTGGCCGCCGAACGCCCCGACCTCGTCGACGCCGTGGTGGTCGAGGACATGGCCCCGGATTTCCGCGGCAGGACGACGGGACCGTGGGAGCCGTGGGTGCACGCGCTGCCCGTCGAATTCGCGACCTCCGAGCAGGTTTTCGCCGAGTTCGGACCGGTGGCCGGACAGTACTTCCTGGAGGCGTTCGACCGTACGGAGACGGGCTGGCGGCTGCACGGGCATCCGGCGACGTGGATCGAGATCGCCGCGGAGTGGGGCCGCAGGGACTACTGGGAGCAGTGGCGGGCGGTCTCGGTGCCGACGCTGCTGCTGGAGGCCGGCGGGTCGGTCGCCCCGGCGGGGCAGATGTCGATGATGGCGGAGGTGGCGCGCCGGGCGACGTATGTGCACGTGCCCGGCGCGGGACATCTCATCCATGACGACGCGCCGGGGAAATACCGGGAGGCCGTCGAGACGTTCTTAACGACGTTCGCCTGACGCGCTTGAGGCGGGCCAACTGGGGTGCTCCTCGAATCGGGTGCGGATGGCATCCAGGTCGTGCTGCACCCGGTGGGAGTCGCGGTCCTCGAACAGGCGGCCCGCCATCGGTGCGGCCCAGCGGAACTGGTCGACGTGCAGCCGCAGCGAGCCGGAGCGGTGGGCGGCCCGGGCCAGCAGCGCGGCGAGGGCGAACGGTGCGATCAGGATCAGAAAGGCCAGTGCGGTACTCATGGCAGTAATGCTCCGCTTGACAAACATCCCGCCAACAGTGGCAGAAGCGACACGCGTCGATAAGATGCTGCCATGGCGATAAAGACGGTGTCGGTGCTCGTTCTCGACGGCCTCGCGGTCTTCGAGTTCGGCGTCATCTGCGAGGTCTTCGGCATCGACCGCTCCGCCGAGGGCGTCCCGAACTTCGACTTCAAGGTGTGTGGCCCCGAGCCGGGCCGGCCGCTGCGGACCTCGGTCGGCGCGACGATCGTGCCCGACCACGGTCTCGACGACCTGATCGGCGCCGATCTGGTCGCCATTCCGGCGATCTCGAGCCAGGACGGCGGCTACATGGCCGAGGCGCTGGATGCGGTGCGCCGGGCCGCGGAGGCCGGGTCGACGATCCTGACGGTGTGCTCGGGCGCGTTCGTCGCCGGAGCCGCGGGGCTGTTGGACGGCCGCCCCTGCACGACGCACTGGATGCATGCCGACGCGCTGGCCGAGATGTTCCCGACGGCGAAGGTCGACCGCAACGTGCTGTTCGTCGACGACGGCAACCTGATCACCAGCGCGGGCACCGCCGCGGGTATCGACGCGTGCCTGCATCTGGTGCGCCGCGAACTCGGCAGCGAGGTCACGAACAAGATCGCCCGCCGCATGGTGGTGCCGCCGCAACGTGACGGCGGTCAGAGGCAGTACATCGACCAGCCCATCCCGGTGAAGTGTTCGGAGCGGTTCGCGCCGCACCTCGACTGGATCCTGGCCAACCTCGACAAGCCGCACACCGTGACGACGCTGGCGCGCCGTGCCCACATGTCGGGTCGCACCTTCGCGCGACGCTTCGTGGAGGAGACCGGCCGCACGCCGATGCAGTGGGTCACCGATCAGCGTGTGCTCTATGCGCGCCGGATGCTCGAAGAATCCACGATGGACATCGACCAGATCGCCGAGCGGTCGGGGTTCGGAACCGCGACGCTGCTGCGCCACCACTTCCGCCGGATCATCGGTGTGACGCCGTCGGACTACCGCAGGCGCTTCAACGCCGCCGAACCCGAAGTCGCCGTCACCGCCTGAGGGCTCAGTCGCCTTCGCCGCACAGGGCGAACCGGCCGTCGGCGGTCTGCTCGACCAGACCGTCGACGAGAAGCGAGTCGAGCGCTCTGTCGCGCTGCGCGGTGTCGGTGGTCCACGCCACGTCCAGTTCGGCGCGGGTGACCGGAGAATCCCTACCCCGCAACACATCCAGCAGCCGGCCGCGAACCTGACGATCGGTGCCCGCGTACTTCTGCACTCGCTTGGCCGGCGCGGTTCCCGCCGGGAACCCTCTCGCCCGCCACTCGCAGTGTGCCAACGGGCACACTCCGCACCGTGGGCTGCGGGCCGTGCACACCGTCGCGCCCAGCTCCATCAACGCCACCGAGAACACGGGCGCCGTCTCGTCGTCCGGCAGCAACGCCTCGACGTCGGCGAGATCACGCGACGACGGCGACCCTGCGTCGGCCAGCCCGTGCACGGCCCGGGCGACCACCCGGCGCACATTCGTGTCGACCACCGGAACCCGCTGGCCGTAGGCGAAGCAGGCCACGGCACGCGCGGTGTAGACGCCGATGCCGGGAAGGGCCAGCAGCGTGTCGACGTCATCGGGCACCACGTCACCGTGTTCGGTGGCGATCACGGTGGCGCACTCGTGCAGCCTCTTGGCCCGGCGCGGGTAGCCGAGCTTGCCCCAGGCCCGCAGCACGTCGGCGGCGCCGGCGGCCGCGGTCGCGGACGGGGTGGGCCACCGCGCGATCCATGCGAGCCAGATCGGCTCGACGCGTGCGACGGGAGTCTGCTGCAACATGAATTCGCTGACCAGGACCTGCCACGCAGAGACGCCTGGGCGGCGCCACGGCAGATCGCGCTGGGCGCGTCCGTACCAGTCAATCAACGACTTGGCATCGATCATCGAGACCGCCTGGGGCAGAATGACGGCCATGCCGAACACGAGTCCGTTGACCGCCTGGAAAGCACTCAAAGAGGGTAACGACCGCTTTGTCTCCGGGAAGGTCGAGCACCCCGACCAAAGTGCGGAGCATCGCGCGAGCCTCGCCGCGGCGCAGAAGCCGACCGCGATCGTGTTCGGGTGCTCCGACAGCCGGGTCGCCGCGGAGATCATCTTCGATCAGGGCCTGGGGGACATGTTCGTGATCCGTACCGCGGGTCATGTGATCGACGGCGCCGTGCTCGGTTCCATCGAGTACGCGGTGAACGTGCTCAACGTGCCGTTGATCGTCGTGCTCGGCCACGACAGTTGCGGCGCCGTAGGCGCAACATTGGCGGCCATCGACACCGGTGATGTCCCGGGTGGCTACATCCGCGACGTGGTGGAGCGTGTGACGCCGTCGATCCTCGCGGGTCGCCGCGAAGGACTGTCGCGGGTCGACGAGTTCGAAGCCAGGCACGTGACGGAGACCGGCAAGCAGCTCCTCGAGCGGTCGACCGCGGTTGCCGACGCGGTGGCCGCGAACCGGCTCGCGATCGCCGGGCTGACCTATCACCTGTCGGATGGACAGGTGGTGCTGCGCGACCATATCGGTGACATCGGCGAAAGCTAGGCGACACGCCGAGCAACATCGAACAGGGCGGCGTGACGTGCCCTTACCGTGATGTTGTGCTGGATCTGGAACCGCATGGGCCGCTGCCCAGGCAAATCTACTGGCGACGCAGGGCGCTCGCGCTCGGTATCGCAGCGCTGGTCATCGGGATCGTGGCCGCCGTGGTCGCGGTGGTCGTGGTGAACACCAGGAGCAACGAGGCGCCGACCGCCAGCGAGTCGGCAGCGGAGAGCGGTCAGGCCGCTGCGCCGACGCCGCTGCCCGGCGAGAACCCCGAGATCAAGTCCCCGATCCAGCCGCCGGCACAGCAGGCACCACCGCCGACGCCGACCCCGACGGCCGCGGTGGTGCCGCCGCCGATCCTCAAAGAGGGCGACGACTGCCCCGACTCCACACTGGCGGTCAAGGGCATCACCAACCAGCCGCAGTTCATCGTCGGCGACCAGCCCAAGTTCACGATGGTGGTCACCAACATCGGCCTGGTCGCCTGCCAGCGCGACGTCGGTGCCGCGGTTCTGGCCGCCTACGTGTACTCGCTGGACAACCAGCGGCTGTGGTCGAACCTCGACTGCGCTCCGTCGAACGAGACGCTGATCAAGACGTTCCAGCCGGGCGAGCAGGTGACCACCGAAGTCACCTGGACGGGAATGGGTTCCGCCGCGAACTGCCCGTTGCCGCGGCAGCCGATCGGGCCGGGCACCTACAACCTGGTCGTCCAGCTCGGGAACCTCAGATCGGCGCCGGTGCCGTTCATCCTGGCCCAGCCCGCCCAGGCTCCGCCGCCCGGTCCGGTGCCTGCTCCGGTGCCCGCACCCGTCGGATAGTCAGGCGAGCCGGTCGGCGATCGTCGACTCGGCCAGCTGTGACAGGCCTTCCCTGATGTGGCGCGCCCACATCGAACCGATGCCTTCGACCGATTGAAGGTCGCTGGCACTGGCGGCGAGCAGGCCCTGCAGTGACCCGAAATTGCGGACTAGCAGATCGACGTGGGCGAACTGCAGCCGCGGGATGCCGGACATCGCGCGGTAGCCGCGCGAACTCATCGCCGAGTCCTGCGCCTCCGCCGTCGACGGGTAGCCGAAAACCCTTGCCAGCGTTGTGAAGTCGAGCAGTTCGTTGTCGGAGAGGCTGTCGAGTTCCTCAAGCGTCGCCGTCACCTGCGCCGCCAGCGGCGGGTCGGGATTGGCGTGGTAGTCCCGCACGATCAGCTCGCGATCCGTCTCGTTGTCGCCGACGAGCTCGTCGAGCTGAAGTTTCAGCTGTCGCCCGTCGGTGCCGAGTTCCACGACGTCGGAATCGATTTCGAGGCTGATGCGCCGCACCATCTCGAGGCGCTGGACGACGGTCATCACGTCGCGCAGCGTCACGAAGTCTTCGATCTCGGCCGTCGAGAGTTGCCT
Organism: Mycobacterium bulgaricum; assembly: GCF_041287165.2. NCBI lineage: Bacteria > Bacillati > Actinomycetota > Actinomycetes > Mycobacteriales > Mycobacteriaceae > Mycobacterium > Mycobacterium bulgaricum. The sequence continues at coordinate 706,211 of NZ_JBGGKV020000001.1, forward strand.
GCTGACTTCGTCGAGGCGCGTCTTGTAGCGCTCCAACGTGTCGATGGTCTGGTTGGCCCGCGACAGGATCGCCGCGGAGTCGGGGATGACGTGGCGCTCGCCGGCGACGTACACCGTCACGATGCTCATCGAGTGGCTGACCGAGATCACCGGATAGCCGGTCTGGATCGCCGTTCTCTCGGCCGAGCGGTGCCGGGTGCCGGACTCCTCGGTCGGTATCGACGGGTCGGGTACGAGCTGGACGTTGGCACGCAGGATCCGGCTGCCGTCGGTGGAGAGCACGACCGCGCCGTCCATCTTGGACAGCTCACGCAGCCGGGTGGGTGCGTAGCGGACGTCGAGCGAGAACCCGCCATCGCAGATGGTCTCGACGCTGTCGTCATAGCCGATGAGGATCAGCGCACCGGTACGGCCGCGCAGGATCCGCTCGAGGCCGTCGCGCAGCGGCGTCCCCGGAGCGAGCCGCGCGATGGTCTCCCGCAGGGTGGGGCGGGTCATCGGCACGACCGTGCGCCCGGCCCTGCCTGCTGACGACTTCACGGCCACCCCACAATCCTCACCGTGCCTGGCTCGCGTCATTCTGGCTGATCTGCCGCAGTACCTGCAATGCCGAGGTGATGTTGTCGGCAGGCAGCACCCGCAGCCCCCGTGGCGCAGCGGACACGCCGGAGGGCACGACGGCGTAGGTGAACCCGAGCCGCGCGGCCTCGGAGAGCCGCTTGTCCATCCCGGTGACCCGTCGCAGGTCACCGGCGAGCCCGACCTCGCCGATCGCGATCGCCGTCGTGGGCAGCGCCAGGTCGGTGAACGCCGACGCGATCGCCAGAGCGACGGCGAGATCCGACGACGAATCGGTCAGCCGCATACCGCCGACCGTCGACAGGTAGATGTCGTTCGCGCCGACCGGCAGCCTGGCCCGCTTCTCCAGCACGGCGGTGATCATCGCGGCCCGCGAGGAGTCGATCCCGCTGACCGCACGGCGCGGGCTGCCGCTGGCGGGTGAACCGATCAGGGCTTGCACCTCGCCGATCATCGGGCGCTTGCCGTCGAGCGTGACGGTCACCGCGGTGCCGGAGACGGGCTTGGGGCGCTGGTCGAGGAACAATCCCGACGGGTCGGACACGCATTCGATTCCGTTGTCGTGCAACAGGAAACAGCCGACCTCGTCTGCGGCGCCGAAGCGGTTCTTGATGCCGCGCACCATGCGCAGGGCCGATGCCCGGTCACCCTCGAAGTGCAGCACGACGTCGACGAGGTGCTCCAGCGAGCGCGGCCCCGCAATCGCGCCGTCCTTGGTCACGTGACCGACGAGCAGCATCGCGACACCGGTCGTCTTGGCCGTCATCGTCAGCGCGGTGGTGACCGCGCGCACCTGGGTGACGCCGCCGGTCACCCCGTCGGCTTCGGTGGTCGACATGGTCTGGACCGAGTCGACCACCACGAGGCTGGGCTGGACCGCGTCGATGTGGCCGAGGGCGGTCTGCAGGTCGGATTCGGCGGCCAGATACACCTCGTCGTGGGTGCATCCGGTGCGTTCGGCACGCAGCCGGATCTGACCCGCGGACTCCTCCCCGGACAGGTACAGCGCGCGGCGGCCGGTGGACGCCCACCGGTGCGCGACCTCGAGGAGCAGCGTCGACTTGCCGACACCCGGATCACCGGCGAGCAGCGTGACCGAGCCCGGAACCAGGCCGCCACCGAGGACGCGGTCCAGCTCGCTGATTCCGGTGTGGAAGTGGCGGGTGGTTCCCGGGTCTATCGAACTGATCGGCACGGCGGGGGACGCAGGCGCGACGGCCCGCCGGGTCGCAGACCCGCCGACGGCGGCCAGAGCGACTTCGTCGACAGTCCCCCAGGTGCCACAGTCAGGGCAGCGGCCAACCCACTTCGGCGTGACGTGATGGCATTCGGAGCAACGGTATTGCGAACGTACTTTCGAATTTGTCCGGGCCACGCGCTGACGGTAGCCGCACGCACCGACAGAATTACGGCGGTCGGCGGCCGTGTCGCCTAGTGCCCGCCGCCGTGCCCGGAAGAGCCGCCCGAACCCTCGGAACTGCCGCCGCCGACAGGGCCGTCACGGCGCGGGGTCTCTCCCGCAGAGATCGGCACCGCGACGGTGGTCTCACCGGCCTTCTCGAACGTGAAGGTGAAGTCGTAGGTGAGTCCGTTGGAGATCGGCTTGCTCAGCCTGATGGTGGCCTCGGCGGCGTCGGCCGGCTCGACGGACTCCAGTGCGGCGACCTGACCGTCGGGGGCGCCGACGACAAGGACTCCGTTGACCGGAACGTCGCCGCCGCCGGTCAGCGTCACGGACCCGATGTCGGAGGTGATCGACACCAGCTTGTCGGGATTGTCGGCGGAGCTGTTCGCCGCGACGAAGATCAGCTCGGCTTCGGAGCCCGGCTCGACGTAGTCGGTGGTCTGCGCGGCGCGGATGTGGACATTGCGCAAGGCGATGGGACCGGCTTTGCCGCTCGTGCCGTTGACGGCCGGCTCCTGGGTCGCGGTCTGCGAGACCTGGCCTGCGCCACACCCGCTCAGCACCAGCGAGACGGCCAGTCCGCACGCTGCCATGGCGCTATGGGCCCGAGCGGCCGAGGAGCGCCGTTTGAAGGGGTTCACTGGGGACCTCCTGCTCGGCCGACGGGGCGGCGTGGCATGCCGGGTCCAGTCGGTCCCGGCGGTTCGACTATGCAGAGTAGTAGGTGCGGAAAGCCCGCGGTAGCCGAGGGTGACACCGGGCGAAACGGCGGAGGAAGCAGCCGCGCGATCACCTCCCGCGAAGCACGGATTCGCTGGCGTGTCAACCCCTAGTGTTCGCCGACTGTGCCCCTGACCTGCATTGTTGTTCCGCCCCCAATTGCGGGCCGTGTTAACATCGAGGGGTGAAAGGGGCTCGAAACTGATGATTTTTAAGGTCGGAGACACCGTTGTTTATCCACACCACGGTGCTGCGTTGATCGAGGCGATCGAAACCCGGACCATCAAAGGCGAGCAGAAGGAATACCTCGTCCTGAAGGTTTCGCAGGGGGATCTCACCGTTCGTGTTCCCGCAGACAATGCCGAATATGTGGGCGTGCGCGATGTCGTCGGACAGGAAGGCTTGGACAAGGTTTTCCAGGTTCTCCGCGCCCCGCATACCGAGGAGCCGACCAACTGGTCGCGCCGGTACAAGGCGAATCTGGAGAAGCTGGCCTCCGGCGACGTGAACAAGGTCGCCGAGGTCGTCCGCGATCTGTGGCGTCGCGATCAGGAGCGCGGTCTGTCGGCAGGCGAGAAGCGCATGCTGGCCAAGGCCCGTCAGATCCTCGTCGGTGAGCTCGCCCTCGCGGAGAACACCGACGACGCCAAGGCCTCGACGATCCTCGACGAGGTTCTGGCCGCCGCCTCCTGACGGCGGTAATGAACATCCGCGTCGGTCTCGGTACCGACGTCCATCCCATCGAAGCCGGTCGCCCGTGCTGGCTGCTGTGCTTGTTGTTCGACGGCGCAGATGGCTGCGCGGGCCACTCGGACGGCGACGTCGCCGCCCATGCCCTCTGTGATGCGCTGCTGTCGGCAGCGGGCATGGGCGACATCGGCGAGGTCTTCGGCACCGGGCTGCCTCAGTGGCGCGGTGTCAGCGGGGCGGACATGCTCCGCCACGTCCACACCCTTCTCAGCGCCGAGGGGCTGCGTGTCGGTAATGCCGCGGTCCAGGTCATCGGCAATCGCCCCAAGGTCGGGCCGCGGCGTGCCGAAGCGCAGAAGCTGCTGTCCGAATTGCTGGACGCCCCGGTGTCGGTTGCGGCCACCACCACCGACGGACTCGGCCTGACCGGCCGGGGGGAGGGGCTGGCGGCGATTGCGACGGCCCTGGTGACAAGCGATGACGGTGAAGCCCGAAAAGGCCGGTAAGCTGGCCCGTCGTGACCGAACGCCCAGTCATGCGGCTGTATGACACATTGTCTGGCGGTGTGCGCGATTTCGCGCCACTGCGGCCCGGCCACGTCTCCATCTATCTGTGTGGCGCGACGGTGCAGGGTCTCCCGCACATCGGGCACGTCCGCAGCGGCGTCGCGTTCGACGTCCTGCGCCGCTGGCTGACGGCCAAGGGTTTCGACGTCGCGTTCATCCGCAATGTCACCGACATCGACGACAAGATCCTCAATAAGGCCGCCGACGCGGGCAGGCCCTGGTGGGAGTGGGCCGCCACCTACGAGCGAGCCTTCACCGCGGCCTACGACGCGTTGGGGGTGCTCCCGCCGTCTGCCGAACCGCGGGCCACCGGGCACATCACCCAGATGGTCGAGCTGATCGAGCGGCTGATCGACCGAGGACACGCCTATGCCGGTGACGGGGATGTGTACTTCAACGTCTCGACGCTGCCTGACTACGGGAAGCTGTCGGGGCATCGGATCGACGACGTCCACCAGGGCGAGGGCGTGGCGACGGGCAAGCGCGACCAGCGGGACTTCACGTTGTGGAAGGGCGCCAAGCCGGGTGAGCCGTCATGGCCGACGCCATGGGGCCGCGGCCGTCCGGGCTGGCACACCGAATGCGTGGCGATGTGCCAGGAGTACCTCGGCGCGGACTTCGACATCCACGCCGGCGGGATGGATCTGGTGTTCCCGCACCACGAGAACGAGATCGCGCAGGCCGAGGCGGCCGGTGACGGCTTCGCCCGGTTCTGGCTGCACAACGGCTGGGTCACCATGGGTGGCGAGAAGATGAGCAAGTCGCTGGGCAACGTGCTGGCCATTCCCGCTGTGCTGCAACGGGTTCGGGCTGCCGAGCTGCGTTACTACCTGGGCAGTGCACACTACCGGTCGATGCTGGAGTTCTCCGAGACAGCACTTCAGGATGCGGCGAAGGCGTACAGCGGCATCGAGGATTTCCTGCACCGGGTGCGTAACCGGGTCGGCGCGGTGGTGCCCGGCGAGTGGACGCCGAAGTTCGGAGCAGCCCTCGACGACGACCTGGCGGTTCCGATGGCGCTCGCCGAAGTGCACGCCGCACGCGCGGAAGGCAACAGGGCGCTCGACGCGGGCGACCACGATGCCGCCCTCTCCCACGCGATGTCGATCCGCGCCATGATGGGGATCCTGGGTGCCGATCCGCTCGACGAGCGATGGGAGTCGCGCGACGAGACATCGGCGGCGCTCAACGCGGTGGACGTCCTCGTGCGCGCCGAGGTGCAACGCCGCGGCGAGGCCCGGGCGCAGCGCGACTGGGCCGAGGCCGACGCCATTCGCGACCGCCTGAAAGAGGCGGGTATCGAAGTGACCGACACCGCCGACGGTCCCCAGTGGTCACTCGTGGAGGGGGCGGACAAGTAGATGGCGGGCAATTCTCAGCGCCGAGGCGCGGTGCGCAAGGCGGGAACGAAGAAGGGGCCCACGGTGGGTTCCGGCGGCGTGCGTCGTCGTGGCCTGGAGGGCAAGGGCGCGACGCCGGCGGCCAAGGATCGTCCTCATCATCCGGCGGGCAAGCGGGCCGCGAAGGCCGCTCGTTCCGCGCAGGGCAGGCACAAGAAGACCGACGACACCGAAATCGTGCTCGGACGTAACCCGGTGGTCGAATGCCTGCGTGCGGGTGTGCCCGCGACGGCGCTGTACGTCGCCCTCGGTGCCGACAACGACGAGCGGCTGACCGAGTCGGTGCAGATCGCGGCCGACAAGGGGATCTCCATCCTGGAGGTCCCGCGGCACGACCTGGACCGCATCGCCGCCAACGGTATGCATCAGGGTGTGGCCCTGCAGGTGCCGCCCTACGACTATGCGCACCCCGACGACCTGTTACGCGAGGCGAAAAAGGATGCGGCACAGCCACTTCTGGTCGCCCTCGACAACATCTCCGACCCCCGCAACCTCGGTGCGATCGTGCGCTCGGTCGCGGCGTTCGGCGGCCACGGCGTCGTCATTCCGCAGCGGCGTTCCGCGTCGGTGAGCGCGGTGGCCTGGCGCACGAGCGCGGGCGCCGCGGCGAGGCTGCGGGTCGCGCGGGCCACCAACCTCAACCGGACACTCAAGCAGTGGGCGGATGCCGGCCTGCAGATCGTCGGCCTCGATGCCGGCGGGGACACCACGATCGACCAGATCGAGGCCGACGGCCCGATCGTCATCGTGGTCGGCTCGGAGGGCAAGGGTCTGTCGCGACTCGTGCGTGAGAACTGCGACCGCATCGTGTCGATCCCGATGGCGGGTCCCACCGAATCGCTGAACGCTTCGGTGGCGGCGGGTGTGGTGCTGGCCGAGGTCGCGCGGCAGCGTCGGCCGTCGGGCTAGAGCCCGAACAGCTCGATCCACGCCCACAGCCCGAGGACGGACGCCACCAGGACCGCAGGAGTGGTCACCAGGCCGATCCGGCTGAACTCTCCGAACCCTGCCCGCATGTCCCGGCGAACGACGCTGCGCCACAGTAGGTTCGCCAACGATCCGACATAGGTTAGGTTGGGGCCGACGTTCACGCCGATGAGCACGGCGAGCACCGCCGCAGGGCCGGCGGGCGCCACCAGCGGGAGCAGCACGAGCACCGCGGGCAAATTGTTGACGACGTTGCACAGCACCGCGGCGACCGCGGCGATGCCCAGCAGTGCGGGCAGGCTCTGGCCGTCGGGGATGACGCGATGCATCGCGGCTTCGAGTCCGTTGTTCATGACGGCGACGACCACGACGCCCAGGCACAGCACGAACGCCAGAAACGGGATGTCGAGCGCGGCAACGATCTTCGTGACGGTGGTGCGGCGCGTGGCGAGTGCGCGGGCGCCGAGAACGAGCACACCTGCGAGCGCTGCCCATGCGGGTGAAAAGCCCAGCAGAGACGTCACGGCGAACCCGATCAGCGTGAGGCCGACGACGACGAGGGCGAAGAGCGGGACCTCCAGCGGTTCGGGGGTGACCGCCCGCGGTTCTACGGACAGGTCCTTCGCGAACAGCCAACGCAGCAGCGCGAACTCGACGAGCACCGCGGCCAGAAACGGCAGTGACATCGCCGCGGTGAAGTGCAGGAAGGACAGTCCCGCCGCGCTGAAGGCGAGCAGGTTGGTCAGGTTGGACACCGGAAGCAGCAGCGACGCGCTGTTGGCCAGGTGCGCCGTCGCATAGGCGTGGGGACGGGCGGGGACGGCCAGCGCACGAGCGGTGGCCAGCACCACCGGGGTCAGCAGGACGACGGTCGCGTCGAGGCTCAGGATCGCGGTGACAGCGGCCGCGATCGCGAAAACCGTGGCGAGCAAACGCGTCTGGCCGCCCGATGTGGCCCGCGCCATCAACGCGCCCGCAGCGTGAAAGAGGCCGACGTCGTCGCACAACCTCGCAAGGACGAGTACGGCGGCCAGGAATCCCACCACGGGCGCCAGGTCCGACACCTCGGCCGCGGCGTCCTCCCAGGAGACCGCACCCACCGCGATGACGAGACCCGCGGCGGGAACCGCGACCATCGCTTCTGGCCAGCGGTGGGGCCGGAACAGCGCGAAGCCGAGGACCGCGATCAGCGAGACGACCGAAAGGGTCAGCTCCATGGATCCGCCGGCTGCCACAGCGTGGGCATGTGCAGCGCGACCCCGTCGTCGGCGGCGAGTCGGGTAAGCACCCGCATCGACACGTCCAGGTCGTCTCCGGCGAAGGGCAACGCGCGCAACGGTTTTCCGAGAGGGCGGAAGAAGTCGTCCCAGTGGATGAGGACGACCCGGCGGGCGCCGACTGTGCGCACGGTGTGTGTCCAGTAGTCGACCAGATACCTCTCGGGTTGCAGTCCGAGTTGGCCGACGCCGAGGTAGACGACCTCGGAGTGCTGCCCGTTCAGCGCGCCGGGGATGAAGCCCGCGCTGCCGACGATGAGCATCTGCCTGCCCGTGGGGCGGTGGCGCACGAACGTCGACCAGGCCTCCCCGCACCGATATGCCGATGCCCGCGCCTGGGGAGTCACGGGCTGGGTGATCTCGCCGGGGAAGCGGTCGGGTGGGCAGTGGGTGCCCTCGATCAAGGTGAGGTCGAAGTTGCCCGCGGCGACGGGTTCGCCCGGGGCGACGACGTCGACCTGGTCCAGGCCGTGGCCACGGCCGATGTTGGCCGTCGATGCACCGCCGATGAGGCGGGCGCCGGTCAGCCGTGCCACCTCGGCGGAATCCATCGCGTGATCGAAATGGGTGTGCACGGGCGTCACGGCGTCGAGCTGGTGAACGCCCAGCCGGGCTAGCCCGGCGTCGATGCGTGGTCGCGACGGCCTCAACCGTCGCGCGGCGACGGTCAGCAGCCCTGGCCGAGAGAAGAATCCGTCGGTCATCACCGCCGAGCTCCCGTCGTCGAGGAGCAGGGTCGTCACGCCGGCCCACGACACCGTCACCGGCGACGCCGGCGTGGCGCGGGGCAGGTCGAAGTACTTCGCGTAGGCCCTGAGGTCAGGGCGCCCAGGCTTCAGGCGCATGACGCCACCCTAGGCAGCGGCCCTGGTGCTCCGTAGACCTGCGACGGCGGCGCCGAGGCACGCGACGGCGACGGTGCCCGCGAACCACGGAAAGACCGCGGCCAGGTCCCACTGCGTCGCGGCCCATCCCGCGATGAGCGTGGGCACGGCCATGGCCGAGTAGGCCAGCAGGTAGAACGCCGACATCGTTTCGCCGCGTCTGCCCGCGGGCACGACGTCGGACAGGTGGCGCAGGGAACCGCCGAAGCCGAGGCCGAATGTCGCACCGAGCAGCGCCGCGGCGACGAACACCAGCTGCCACTGGTGGGTCAAGAGCACGGGGATGGTCAACAGCAGCGAGACCGCCATTCCGGCGTCGCCGATGATGGCCGAGTATCTGGCGGGGATGCGGGTGGCGGCCAGCTGCGCCAGTGCGGCCGCGAACGCCGTGGTGCCCACGACCGCCCCACCGAAGACCAGGTTGTCGATGTGGGTCTGCCGTGCCGCCAGCGACGGATAGAGCGACAGCAGCACGCCGAGCACCGACCAGGACGCCATGGCGCCGAGCGCCGAGAACCAGAAGTCGCCGCGGATTTCCGACGGGACCGCGGGGCGGGCGATCCGGATCGGTCCGCGGGTCCGGGCGGTGTGCGGTTCCCGCAGGGCCAGAAGGCCGACACCGACGATCAGGCAGATGACGGCGACGACGGCATACGGGGTCCGCAACGGATGCGGCGCATACTGCGCGAGCAGCGCAGAGCCCAGGATTGCGACGGTCATGCCGATGTTGAAAGCCACGCCGCTGAGTTGCCCGGCGCGCACGCCGTGGTCGGGGCGCAGGTCCAACAACGCGGCCGCGCCGGCGACCACGATGGAGCCGACTGCGGCGCCGTGAATGGTCCGTGCCAGTAGCAGCATGCCGATGCTGTCGGCGACCAGGAAGACACCGAGCCCGATCAGCAATGCGATCAGCGCACCGACCAGCACCGGTTTGCGGCCGACGACGTCGGAGATCTTGCCCGACACGAGGACGGCGCCCAGCGCCGCGACGGCGTACACCGCGAAGACGATGGTGGTGGCCAGCGGCGACAGGTGCCAGTTCGATTCGTAGATGCCGTACAGCGGAGCCGGCAGGCCGGACACCCCGAGCGCAACGCCGCTCAGCACGAGCAGCAGCGGGTAGGCCCACCGCTGCGTCTCGCCGATCGAGCGCTCGAACGCGACCATCGCGGTGCCACCTCCAAAAGTGTGGTTTGACGGATATCGAACCCGTCTGAGCGTACGCTCGGTTCGACCTAGATCAAACCGAGTATTGCGAGGCTTATTCCCATGACCGACCACGTGCTGGTCACGGAGCAGGCGGCCTACCCGACTCATCCCGTCGCCCCGGTGCAGCAGGTGCTGGCGGCGATTCACGACCCCGTCCGGTTCGAGATCGTGCGGCGCCTGTACAACGCGGGCACGCCACTGCAGTGCGGCGCGCTCTACGACGGCATCAACAAGTCGACCGCGACGCACCACTTCAAGATCCTGCGGGAAGCCGGCATCACCGAGCGGCTCGTCCTCGACGGTCTCACGTACCAGAAGCTGCGCCGCGAAGAAGTCGACGCCGCGATTCCCGGCCTGCTCGACAGCGTGATCCGTACCGCCAACCGGCAGGTGGGCGCTAACTGAACGGCGTCAGCGCCACGCCTTCGGCGATCAGCCGTTCACGCACTGCGGTGGCGATCTGGACCGCGCCGGGTGAGTCACCGTGCACGCACACCGATTCGACCGTGATCGGGATGGTCGAGCCGTCCACTGCGTCGACCCGTCCCTTCATGACCATCGAGATGACGCGCTCGGCGATCTCGTCGGGATCGTGAAGGACGGCGTTGCGCTCGCGGCGGGACAGCAACTGACCGTCGGCCCGGTAGGAACGATCGGCGAACGCCTCGGGCACAGTGCGCAGTCCGAGCTCGTCGGCGGCGGCGAAGAACACAGAACCGGCGAGCCCGAGTACCGGCAGCGTGGGGTCCACAGCGTGCACGGCTTCGGCGACGGCGTGTGCCTGCTGACGATGGGTGACGATCGAGTTGTAAAGAGCCCCATGGGGTTTGACGTACGACACCGTCGAACCGGCGGCTTCGGCGAGCGCTGACAGAGCGCCGATCTGGTACATCACGTCGGCGGTGAGATCCTCTGGGCTGGCGTCGATGAACCTCCGCCCGAAGCCGGCCAGGTCGCGGTAGCTGACCTGAGCGCCGATGGTCACTCCACGCTGCGCCGCAGCCCGGCACACGCGGGTAAGTGTGGCGGGATCGCCGGCGTGGAACCCGCACGCGACGTTGGCGGACGTGACGATGTCGAGCATCGCGTCGTCGTCACCGAGGGTCCACACCCCGAAGCCCTCGCCGAGATCGGCATTGAGGTCGACCGTGGTCATGATCCTCAGAGTAGGCGCTACCCGGCCTCGTCGAGGTCGATGCGGTGATCAGCGGCCAGTACCACCGCGGCATCGTGCGTCGCGGCGACGACGGTGGTGCCCGCGTCGGCGAGGCGGCGCAGGTGTTCGACGACGACGGCGGCAGATCCCGAATCCAGACCTGTGGTCGGCTCGTCGAGCAGCAGCAGTGGTGCCTGCTGCACGAAAGCCTGTGCGAGCAGCACACGTTGACGCTGTCCGCCGGACAGCTCGCCGAGCGTGCGGTCCCGCACATCCACGAGGCCGAGCTCGGTCAGCCAGTGCTCGACGATCGCACGGTCGACGGGCTTCGGGCGGCGCATCAGCCCGAGCCGGCGCCAGCGGCCCATCATCACGGCCTCGAAGGCGGTGATCGGGAAGTTGTCGGTGACGGCGCTGCGCTGAACCGCGAACGCGACGTCGTCGACTCCGGTCGACAGACACCCGGCATCCGGTGAGAGCACGCCGGCGAGCAGACCCAGCAGTGTCGACTTTCCGCTCCCGTTGGACCCAACGAGTGCCGTGACGGCGTTCGGTGCGATCGACAGGGACAGCCCGTGGAACACCGGAACGCCGGGATGTTCGAAGTCAACTTTATTGAAAACGATTTTCATTTCTGCTAAGAGTGTACGGCATGACCCATTGGCTGATCGACCCTTTCCAGGCGGACATGGTCTGGCGGGCGCTGGTCGCCGGTGTGCTCGCCGCGTGCCTGTGCTCACTGGTCGGGTGCTGGGTGGTGTTGCGCGGCAACGTCTTTCTCGGCGAAGCCATGACGCATGGCATGCTGCCCGGCGTCGCGGCCGCCGCACTGCTCGGCATCAGCCTGATGGCAGGTGGCCTGATCGCTGCCCTGCTCATGGCGCTGGGTGTGGCAGCGATCGGGCGATCGGCGAAGCTGTCGTCCGACACGGGCATCGGACTCCTGCTGGTGGGGATGCTCGCCGTCGGAGTGATCGTGGTTTCGCGGTCGCAGAGCTTCGCCGTCGACCTGGCCGGCTTCCTGTTCGGCGACGTATTCGCAGTGCGCACAACGGATCTGATGGTCCTGGGCGCAGCACTGATCCTGACCGCGGGTGCGGTCGCGGTGGGGCACCGCGCCTTCGTCGCCGTGACCTTCGATCCCCGCAAAGCGGCAACACTGGGACTGCGTCCGCGGATGGCGATCCCGGTGCTGACCGTGCTGATGGCCGTGGCCATGGTGGCCTCGTTCCATGTGGTCGGAACCCTGCTGGTGCTCGGTCTGCTCATCGCGCCCCCTGCCGCGGCCTTGGTGTGGGCTCGGTCGATTCCGCGAATCATGCTGCTGTCTGCGGCGATCGGGGCGCTCGCCGTCTACTCCGGTCTGCTGATCTCCTGGTACGCGGGAACAGCAGGCGGGGCGACGATCGCCGGAGTCGCGGTGCTGCTGTTCTTCGCCTCGTCGCTGCTCTCGGCGATGCGCTCGAAGTGGGTGAAGGCTTCGGCGGTGGCAGCCTCGGCCTGTGTCGTGGCGGCCTGTGCCGGTGGCGCGGAACCGCCGCCGCAGCCCGAACATTCCACGACAGGCGACGGTGTGGCCGTCGCCGAGGGTGCGCGTGAGCTCGACGGTGCGTCGACGAAGCTCGTGCTGGTCGATCCCGGAACAGGCGAGACCTCGGTGTACGACGCCGTCGAGGAGGTCGAGACGAGGATCGGTTCGTACGGGCCCGTGGCAGGTGTGGCCGGCGACGGCCGGTTCGCGTATCTCCAGACCGGCGGGCGCACCACGGTCGTCGACGCCGGCGCATGGACTTTCGACCACGGCGACCACTACCACTATTTCGCGACCACGCCATCGGAAGTCGCGACACTCGAGGTCCCGGCCGCCAGCGTCAGCGCGAGCAGTTCGATGGCCGCCGTCCGGACGGCAACGGGCGCAACGGAACTGATCGACCGGGATGCCCTCGGAGAGAGGAGAATCGAGGCGCCCGCAGGCCTGATGGTGGGGTCGGACGTCGCAGCGGCGGTGCCCTACGGCAGTCGGGTGGTCGTGGTCACCTCGGCGGGGACGGTGCAGGTCATCGGTGACACCGGCACGCAGGATCTCACTGGTGAATGCTCGGATCCCACCTGGGCGATGACGACGCGGCGCGCCGTCGTGTTCGGATGCGCCGGAGGCGCGTTGAGAATCACCGGTGGTGACGGCGATCTCGCGGCGACAACGGCGCCGTTCCCTGCCGATGCTCCGGCGCTGCGTCCGGTGCGCATGGATCACCGCGATCGCGCCGACGTCTTCGCCGGTCTGTCGGCGGGCACCGTCTGGGTGCTCGACAGCAGGCAGAGCTCGTGGACCTTGATACCGGTTCCCGATGCCGTGGCGACGAACACCGCGGGCGACGGCACCGTTCTGGTCCTGCACCGCGACGGGACGCTCGGCTCCTTCGACGTGCAGTCGCGCGTCGAGACTGCCCGAGTCCCGTTGTTCGCGAACGCCATTCCCGCCGAGGGTCCGCAACCGGTGATCGACATCGACTCCGACCGCGCCTATGTGAACAACGCAGGCACTCGGGAGGTGTACGAGATCGACTACGCCGGCGGCCTACGGGTGGCGCGGACCCTGCGCACGGACGTCGTCCCCGGTCTGATGGTGCAGGCGGGCCGGTGATCCGAAGGACACTGGTGTGCGCCTGCGCGATCGTGGGTGTACTGGTCACCGCGTGTGGCGGCCCAGCCCCGGCACGCGACGGCGAGATCGTCGTCACCACGAACATCCTCGGCGATGTCGTCCGCAGTGTCGTCGGCGATACTGCGGCCGTCCGAGTCCTGATGCGGCCCAACGCCGATCCACACTCCTTCGGTATCTCCGCTCAGGACGCGGCGGCGATGGGCAGAGCCGGACTGATCGTCTACAACGGCCTCGGTCTGGAAGAGAATGTTCTGCGCAATGTCGAAAGCGTTGCAGCCGAGGGGACTCCGACACTCGCGGTCGGCGACCGCATCGATCCCATCCGGTACGCCACCGGCGAGGGCGCGGGAAACCCCGACCCGCACTTCTGGACCGATCCGCAGCGCATGGTCACCGCGGTCGACGCGATCGAGGAGGCTGTCCGCGGCGTCGCGGGCATCGACGGCGACGCCGTATCGCGCAACGCCGATTCCTACCGAGCCCAGCTCCGCGCCCTCGACGCTTCGATGCAGGACGGCTTCGGCAGTGTCCCCGCCGATCGGCGCAAGCTGGTGACCAACCACCACGTACTTGGTTATCTTGCAGACCGTTTCGGTTTCACGGTGATCGGCGCCGTCGTCCCCAGCGGCACCACGCTCGCAGCGCCGAGCGCCGCAGATCTGCAATCACTCGTGGATGCCATCGAATCGGAGCGCGTGCCTGCGATCTTCGTCGACTCGTCGCAGCCCGAGAAGCTGGCACGGGTGCTCGCCGACGAGGCAGGCATTCACGTCGCCATCGTCTCGCTCTACAGCGAATCGCTGAGCCCGCCGGGCTCTCCCGGGGACACCTATCTCGACATGATGCGCGCCAACACCGGCGCCATCATTGCCGGCCTCCGGTAGCCGAAGGTCGACCCACACCAGCTCGGAAGGGAGCGAACATGTCCAGTCAGCGGTGGCTCCACCGATTCGGAGCGCTGTCGTGCGCGGCGGTGGCCCTGACCGCCTGCTCGTCGGGCGGCGAAAACTCTCCGCAGACTCCGATTGCCGAGCCGTTGGCCGTCACCTACGACGGCGGGCTCTATGTCCTGGACGGCGAAACCCTTGAGGTCAAGCAGGACATCCCGCTGGACGGGTTCCTGCGGGTGAACCCCGCCGGCGACGAAGGCCACGTGCTCGTGACCACCGATGAGGGGTTCCGGATCCTGGATGCCGCGGGCGGGGAGTTGACGGAGGACACCTTCCCTGCCGAGGAAGCCGGTCACGTCGTGGTCCACGGGGAGCACACGGTGCTGTTCGCCGACGGCTCGGGGGAGATCACCGCGTTCGACCCACATGCTCTCGACGAGGGTGGCATGCCGAAGACGGAGAGCTTCAAGACCCCACAGCCGCACCACGGTGTCGCGGTGATCCTGTCCGACGGCACGCTGCTGCACAGCCTCGGCGATGCCGAGACTCGCGCCGGTGCAGTGGCATTGCAGGGCGACCGCGAGATCGCGCGCAGCGAGGACTGCCCCGGACTGCACGGTGAGACGGTCGTCGCCGACGAGACGGTCGTCTTCGGTTGCGAAAACGGGGCATTGGAGTACGCGAACGGGAAGTTCACCAAGATCGCGAGCCCCACCCCGTACGGTCGGATCGGGACGGCGAAGGGGCACGACGATTCACCGGTCGCACTCGGCGACATGAAAATCGACCCGGACGCCGAGTTGGAGCGGCCCGAGCAGGTCGCGCTGATCGACACGACGACCGACCAGATGCGCATCGTCGCGCTGCCGCCGTCGGTCAGCTACACCTTCCGGTCGCTGGCCCGCGGGCCGCAGGCCGAGGCGTTGGTCCTCGGAACAGACGGCAGGCTCTACGTCTTCGATCCGGTGACAGGCGCGCAGCTGAAGTCGATCGAGGTCACCGGCGCCTGGACGGAGCCCGACGACTGGCAGGAACCGCGCCCGGCGATCTTCACCCGTCAGGACGCGGTGTACGTGTCGGATCCCGCCACCAGGCAGATCCATGCTGTCGACCTTGAGGCGGGCGCGATCGCCGAGTCGGTGACCCTGGATCAGGCGCCCAACGAGCTCAGCGGCGCCGTGGGCCACGATCACTGATCTCGGTGGCACGATGAGGGCATGACTCGCTCGGACATCCTCATCACGGCAACGGAACTGGCGGATCTCATCGCGTCCGGTCAGCCTGTGAGCGTCCTCGACGTCCGTTGGGAATTAACCGAACCCGACGGACGCGCGGCGCACTCCCGGGGTCATGTGCCGGGTGCGGTGTATGTCTCGCTCGACGAGGAGCTCTCAGACCACAGCGTCACCGGCCGCGGCCGGCATCCGCTGCCCTCGGGCGCTGCCCTGCAGGAATCGGCGCGGCGATGGGGCCTCAGGGAAGGCGTTCCAGTCGTCGTCTACGACGACTGGAACCGCGCCGGCTCCGCTCGTGCCTGGTGGGTGCTGACGGCAGCCGGTCTGCGCGACATTCGCATCCTCGATGGTGGCTTGGCCGCCTGGAGGGAATCCGGCGGGGCCATCGAAACAGGTTCGGTCACACCGGAACCGGGAGATGTGACCGTCGATGTCGCTGACCTGTACCGCGGCGCGCTACCCACCCTGACGGCCGACGACGTCACGGGCTTCGGGGGTGTGCTGGACGCCCGCGCACCCGAGCGCTTCCGGGGTGAGACCGAACCCGTCGATCCCGTCGCGGGGCACATCCCGGGTGCGCGCAACGCTCCCAGCACCGCAACCCTGGCAGGTGACGGGACGTTCCTGTCCGAGGCCGAACTGACGCGGTTCTTCGCTGAGCACGACGCCGCTGGCGGCGAGGTCGGTGTCTACTGCGGTTCGGGTGTGACCGCCGCGGTCACCATCGCGGCGCTGCGCGCGGCCGGCGTCGATGCGGCATTGTTCCCCGGCTCGTGGTCGCAGTGGTCCTCGGAGCCGGGGCGGCCCGTGGCGACGGGGGAGTAGCGCTGTCAGTTCCGAAGTCGTGACGCGGCCCGGCGCACCAGAGCTCGGTTGCCGCCGTCGCGCTTTGCCTGATACATCGCCGCATCGGCCGTCGCGATGAGACTCTCGATCGCGGACGCGGCGTCGGGAACGGCATCCCACTCCGTCACCGCCGCGCCCACACTGGCCGTCACCGGATGGGGCAGTGCGGCAATCGCCGCGCAGAGCGTCGACGGAAGCAGGTCGGCGGCGGCCGGGGACAGTGTGGCGATGACGAGGAACTCCTCCCCGCCGGCCCGGCCGATGATCGCCGAACCCGGGCTGGACTGACGTAGCGCCCAGCCCACGGAGGCCAGCGCCTCGTCACCGGCGAGATGTCCGTAGGTGTCGTTGAGGTGCTTGAAGTTGTCGAGATCGATCATCACGACGAGCAGTTGCAGCTCGGAGGAGGGTGACGTCAGCAGCGCGGTCGCGCGTTCGTAGAAGGCGCGACGGTTCAGCACGCCGGTCAGCGCGTCGTGGTCAGAACGCACCACGTCGGCGCCCATCGTCCGCACGACTGTCTGAATCACCAGCGGCACAACGATGTTGAGTTCGACGATCAGTCCAAAGCCCGCGATGGCGGCGACGTCGCTGTCATGGGCGGCCAGCAGTCGGGCGGCGCAGATCGCACCGGCCGAGGTGGCTACCAGGAGGTTGAACAGGATGGCCCGCGTGTGGTGGAAGAACGCAAAGTAGGCTCCCGGCACCACCAGGCCCGTGCAGGTCATCAACGCGATCACCGGGTCGGGGTGCATCACGGCGCCCAGCAACACCAGCATGGACCCGAACACGCCCATCAGCAGCGATTGACGCTTCGAAGGCCAGCGCCGCAACCACAGCACGACGTAGGCGATACCCGCAGCGCATGCCGCGGCGCAGACGGTCAGGGTCAGCGCTGAGGCGGTGTCGCGGGTTCCCAGCATCCCCAGCGCCATCAGGATCAGCGCAGCGGACACCACGGCCATCAGGCGGCGGGTCGCGGTCGCGAGCCCACGGGCATGGAGATAGCCGCTGAGCCAGTCGAATTGATCCGCCTGCCGCCACCAGCGCCCGGCAACCTCGATGGTGCGTCGGCGCGAATTTGTCGAGCTCATATAGCGGCCCTCCCCTGATGTCACGGTAGTAGCGGGTGTCGCGGCGTGAGTCCGATTTGAGGCGATGTCGGTTCGCGGCGTGCGATCGCTAATGAAAACGGTTATCGTTGCGGAGTGATGTGTTCGTCTCGAAGGGTGCGTCCGCTGGCTGTGGCCCTGGCCGTTTGTCTGCCGCTCACCCTTGCCGCCTGTGGCGGCACCGACAACGTCGCCTCCGATGGCGCGCAGGGTGACTGCCCGAGTGAACCCGTCGACGTCGTGGTCAGCGTCGACCAGTGGGGCAGCATCGTCTCCCAGCTCGGTGGCGCCTGCGCCAACGTCACGACCGTGCTGGCCGGTTCGTCCGTCGATCCCCACGACTACGAGCCCGCGCCCTCGGACGCCGTCGCCTTCGAAGGCGCCCAGCTCGTGGTTCTCAACGGCGGACATTACGACGAGTGGGCGGCGAAGCTGGCCGAGACGTCGGCTCCCGATGCCGCCGTGATCAACGCGGTCGAGCTCAGCGGTCACGAGGACCACGAGGACCACGAAGGGCACGGAGACGCCGACCACGATCACGAGGCCGCCAACCCGCACGTCTGGTACAACCCCGCCGCGGTCAACGGCGTCAGCGACGCGGTGACCGCGGAGCTCAGCAAGCTCTCGGCCGACGGCGCAGGGTACTTCGCGCAGCGCCGCACCGACTTCGCAGCGTCGATGAAGCCTTACGCCGACACGATCGAGGCGATCAAGAACGGCGCGGCGGGAAAGACCTACGCCGCCAGCGAAAGCGTGTTCGACGACATGGCTGCCGCGCTCGGGCTGGCCAACCGCACCCCCGAGGGTTACCAGGTCGCGGCCGCCAATGAGAGCGAACCCTCACCGGCCGACCTCGACGCGTTTCTCGGGCTGCTGTCCGATCGCGGTGCCGACGTGCTGATCTACAACACCCAGACCGAAGGCTCGGTTCCCGAGCAGATCCGCTCGGCGGCCGAGCAGGCGGGCATTCCGGTTGTCGAGGTCACCGAAACCTTGCCGCCCGAGGCGAAGACGTTCCAGGATTGGCAGGTGGCACAACTCGACGCACTCGCCAAGGCCTTCGATGTCACCACCTGAGTTCGACGCCGCGCTTGAGTTCGACAACGTCAGCGTCGAACGTGCAGGACGGACCGTCTGGTCGGAGTCGAGCTTTCGCATCGACTCCGGCCAATTCGTTGCGATCATCGGTCCCAACGGATCCGGGAAGACCACCCTGCTGCAGGTGATCCTCGGTCTGCTCCCGATCTCGTCGGGTTCGGTCAAGGTCCACGGCGCCCGTCCGGGTACGGTCAACGACGAGATCGGTTATGTGCCACAGAATTACGATGCCAACGCCAACGAGGCCATCCGAGCACGCGATGCCGTGCTGCTCGGCCTGACCGGGCGGCGCTGGGGTTTCTCCCGAACGACGGCGGCCGATAGGAGCCGGGTCGACGAGGCGCTCGGCTGGGTCGACGCGAGGGACCTCGCCGATAGGCGGCTCTCGGACCTGTCCGGTGGCCAGCGACAGCGGATCGCGCTGGCCGGCGCCCTGGTCGCGCGCCCCCGCATGCTGATCCTCGATGAGCCGCTGGCGTCGCTGGACCTTCGGACCCAACACGAGATCGTCGGGGTGCTCGCCCGCCTCAAGCGCGAGCTGGGTGTGACCATCCTGGTGGTCCTGCACGACCTCAACCCGATGCTCACCGTGCTCGACAGCGCGATCTATCTCCTGGACGGGCACGCGCATCACGCCGCGCTCGACAAAGTCGTCGACTCCGCTCTGCTCACCCACATGTACGGCACCAAAATTCAGGTCGCCCACACCCTCCAGGGTGAGCTCTACATGCGGAGCGGGGGATGACCGAGACGGTCGTCGCGCTGGGTTACCAGGACAACTGGCTCCACATCCTCGGCTCCTCCTTCATGCGCAACGCCTGGATGGGCGGCACCATCGTCGCGCTGGTCGCGGGCCTGATGGGCTACTTCATCGTGGTGCGGCACTCCGCGTTCGCCGCCCACGCCCTGGCCCACATCGGGCTGCCCGGCGCGACGGGTGCGGTGCTGATCGGCCTTCCCGCCGTCGCGGGTCTCGGCGTCTTCTGCATCGGTGGGGCGTTGGTGATCGGCGCGCTGGGCAAGCGGACCTCGGATCGTGAGGTCGCCACGGGAACCGTGCTCGCGTTCGCGACCGGCCTCGGGCTGTTCTTCAACTCGCTGGCCACCCGCAATTCCTCGACGCTGACCAACGTGCTGTTCGGCAACCTGCTTGCCATCAGTTCTGGGCAGCTGCTGACGTTCTCCGCACTGCTCGTGCTGACCGCCGCAGGCGTCGCCTTCATCTTCCGACCGCTGTTGTTCACCTCCGTGAACAGCAGAGTGGCCGAAGCCAAGGGCGTTCCGGTGCGCGGGTTGTCGATCGCGTTCACGGTGCTGCTCGGATTGACCGTGACGATGGCGGTCCAGGCGGTGGGCACCCTGTTGCTGTTCGCGCTCGTCGTGACCCCGGCCGCGACGGCGCTGATGCTGACGGCGCGGCCGATTCTGGCCATGGCGGTGTCGGCGGTCATCGGTTTGGCGTCGGTGTGGGCGGGTCTGGTGTTCTCGGCGATGTTCAACATGCCGCCGAGCTTCGTGATCGTGACGATCGCGTGCGCGGTGTGGCTGCTGGTGTGGGCCGGCTCGCGTGCGCCGCGGACGGGCCTGCGGTCTGCGGCGCGCGCGGGTGCGTGACGCGTCGCGCGACACGCCATCCACTAACCTCGGGGAGCATGTCCAGGAGTCCGACGCCACGACGGCGTGCCACCCTGGCGTCCCTTGCCGCTGAGCTCAACGTCTCGCGCACCACTGTCTCCAACGCGTACAACCGTCCCGACCAACTGTCGGCGGAGCTTCGCGAGCGGGTGCTGTCCACCGCCAAGCGGCTCGGGTACCCGGGTCCCGATCCCGTCGCGCGCTCACTGCGCACCCGTCGGGCCGGGGCCGTGGGGTTGGTCATCACCGAGCCCCTGAACTATTCCTTCAGCGATCCGGCCGCCCTTGATTTCGTTGCGGGACTTGCCGAGTCGTGTGAGACGGTCGGCCAGGGCCTGCTGCTGGTCGCCGTCGGGCCCAACCGCAGCGTCGCCGACGGATCGGCGGCCGTGCTCGCGGCAGGGGTGGACGGTTTCGTCGTCTACTCCGCCTCCGACGACGACCCTTATCTCCCGGCGGTGCTGCAGCGACACCTGCCCGTGGTGGTCGTCGATCAGCCCAAGGACGTCCCCGGCGCATCCTGTGTCGGCATCGACGACAGGGCGGCGATGCGCCGCCTCGCCGAGCATGTCATAGAACTCGGGCACCGCGAGATCGGCCTGCTCACGATGCGGTTGGGCCGCGACTGGCCGCACGGCGGTCCACGCCCCGCGCTGGCTGACCCGGACCGGGTGCGTACGCCGCACTTTCACGTCCAGAGCGAGCGGATTCGCGGCGTGTACGACGCGATGACCGCGGCGGGTCTGGACCCGGAATCGCTGACCGTCGTCGAGAGCTACGAGCACCTGCCGACGTCGGGTGGTGCAGGCGCCGACGTCGCCCTCGACGCCAATCCGCGGATCACCGCGCTGATGTGTACGGCAGACGTGCTCGCCCTGTCGGCCATGGACCACCTGCGCGCGAAGGGCATCTACGTACCCGGACAGATCACGGTGACGGGATTCGACGGCGTGCCCGAGGCGCGTCAGCGAGGTGTGACGACGGTGGTGCAGCCCAGCGTCGAGAAGGGCCGTCGCGCAGGGGAAATCCTGCACAGTCCACCGCGGACGGGTCTGCCCGTCGTCGAGATCCTGGACACCGAGGTCGTCCGCGGGCGGACGTCGGGTCCGCCGGCCTAGGGTTTCCTGCGCGCCACGACCACATCGTCGTGCGTGTGTTGGCCGTCGAGGCCGGCGGGGACATCGCGGGGACGGTCACGCTCGACGGTGACGTCCCAGTCGTCGCCGAGAATGCCGACGATGTCGTCGTGGCTGACGTAGTCGGACGGGTCGAACCCGTGTGCCTTCGCCACCTCGAGTTCGACGTTCGCATGATGAACGACCAGCAGTGTGCCGCCGGGGGCGACGGCCCCGAGTAGTGCGCGCTGGGCGTCGTTGCCGGCTGAATGGCGCAGCGCGGGGTAGTGCGCGACGACGAAATCGCTCGGCGCCACCGCGAGATCCTCGATACGGCCGCGCGTCCATCGGACCTCGACGCCGGCGTGCCTGCCGCGGGCTGCGGCCCGGTCCAGGGCGACCTGGGAGACGTCCACCCCCGTCGTCGTCCAGCCGTGCGCGGCAAGCCAGATGGCGTTGGCGCCGATCCCGCAGCCGACGTCGAGCGCGGTTCCCGGTGTGAGGCCCTGCGCGACGCCGATCAGCACTGCGCTCGGGGCGTCGTCGGGCATGCGATCGGCGTAGGTCGTGTACCGCTCGTCCCACTCGGCGGATGCTAGTGAATCACTCATCCTTCCAATGTGATTCGGTTCCGGCGAGATCGCAAACAGTATTGCCGATCAGGCAAGGACCGTCCGGCTGCGGCGGTCGGCGAGGTATTTCAGCGCTGCCGCGACGTCGTCGGGGGAGTCGATGCGGTAGGCGGCCGCGGTGTCACCCGGCCCGACCTTCACGCCGATGTCGGACTCGCCGAGCCGGACGAAGGCCTTCTCGTCGGTGACGTCGTCGCCGAAGAACACGACGGCCGTCGCGTCCTTCTCGCCGCGCAGGATGTCGACGGCCTCACCCTTGTCGGTGGTGACGACCGCGAACTCCAGCACGGCCTTGCCGGTGGTCACGTGCGCGTCCCAGTGCGGCGCCGCGTCCCAGGCGGCGGCCAGCGCAGTCTCTGCGTCGGCGGGGGATGCGTTGCGCACATGCAGCGCGACGCTGGCCGGTTTGGTCTCGACCGTCACGCCGGGCCTGTCGGCCGCGATGGCGTCCAGCCCGTCGGTGATGGCCTGCAGCAGCGCGGTGTCGATCTGGTGGGCGAACCCCGCCTCGAACTCGGCGCCGTGGCTGCCCACGAGATGCACCGCCTCGGGCATCGACGACAGTTCGCGCAGCGTCCGCAGCGCACGGCCGGAGATCAAAGCGGCCGACGTCGCGGGTAGGCCGGCCAGCTCGATCAGCGCAGCAGCCGCCTCCGGGAGCGGACGTGCGTCGGCGGGGTCGTTGACGATCGGGGCCAGCGTGCCGTCGAAATCGGACGTGACGAGCAGGCGGGGCGTGGCGGCCGCCGAGTCCAGCGCGTCGAGCAACTCCGGCGGCAGGGTCACGGCCTAGATCTTAGGCTGGTCGCCGTCTCCGATGAGCAGCCGGACGGCCAGGTCCAGCCGCTTGGCGACGTCGGTCGCCGAGGCCCGCCGGGTCAGCCAGGCCAGCAGGTTCGACAGCCACACATCCGAGATGACGCGCGCGATGTGGTACTGGTCCTCGGTCGGTTCGCCGTCGCTCATGGCCCGCGCGAACATCGAGTCCATCAACTTGCCGACGTGGTCGACCTCACCGGCCGCGGACGCGTCGGCGAACACGAAGGCCCGCGTCATCGCCTCGGTCAGCAGCGGGTTGCGCTGCATCGCCCGGTTCAGCTTGCCGACCATGATGTTGAGGCGCTGATAGGCCGTCGCGCCCGCGGCGAGCGCGGCCCGGTCGGTCTTGGCGTCGATGCGTTCGAACTCCCGGCCCAAGGCGGAGACGAGCAGGTGGACCTTGGACGGGAAGTAGCGGTAGAGCGTGCCGACGGCGACATCGGCGCGTTCGGCCACCGCCCGCATCTGGACGGCTTCGTAGCCGCCCTTCGACGCGATGGCCAGGGTTGCGTCGAGGATGCGCTTGCGGCGCTCACGCTGGGCCTCGGACCCCAGTTCGGATTCGGCCAGCACCGCCACGTTCATGACCTGACGTGGGCGGGAGTCAGAGGGTGACTTTCCCGCGGATATCTCAGACAACTCGGACGTCCCAGACATGCGGCGAGTGGCTCCTTAGTGATGCGATCTCTGAGAAAACGATACGCATGCCGATCACGTTTCTCTCACCTCCGTGCCCACGCGACACCGACGTGTCCTGCTGTAATGGCGGTCGACTTGACGGTCGCACGCTGGCACTATTAGAACACGTTCTAGTGGGAAGCACCGTCTTCTCGCCCAAACGCTAGGAGTCCCGGTGCCCACTGGCCTTTCTCACACCTCGGCTATCGCCACCGATGAGCAGTCCGCCGCCCGAGAACTGGTCCGGACCTGGGCAGCTGCGTCCTCAGCCGTCGACGCGGCGCGCGATGTCGAACAGGGGGACGCCGACGCCTGGCGCGGCCCCTACGGCCGCCTCACCGAACTAGGGATCTTCGGTGTTGCGCTCCCCGAGGAGCACGGCGGGGCCGACGGCACGGTGGCCGACCTGGCCGCGATGGTCGACGAAGCGGCCGCCGCGCTGGTTCCCGGACCGGTGGCGACGACCGCGCTGGCCACCCTGGTGTTGCCGGATTCACACGCCGAACTTCTCGAAGCGCTCGCGACGGGCGAGCGCACGGCGGGCCTCACGCTCGCCGCCGACCTGACCTTCGGCGACGGTCGGGTGACCGGCACCGCGGACTACGTCCTGGGCGCCGACGCCGCCGGGGTGCTGCTGCTGCCGGCCGGTGACGCCTGGCTGCTGGTGGACAGCGCGGCGCAGGGCGTGACGATCGAACCGCTCCAGGCCACCGACTTCTCCCGCCCGCTGGCCCGTGTGGTCCTCGACGGCGCGCCCGCCGAGGAATTGGACGTCCCCGCGCAGCGCGTCGTCGATCTCGCGGCAACGCTGCTGGCCGCGGAGGCGGCCGGGCTCGCCCGCTGGCTGCTCGACACCGCGACCGAGTATGCGAAGGTCCGCGAGCAGTTCGGCAAGCCGATCGGCAGCTTCCAGGCGATCAAGCACATGTGCGCTGAGATGCTGCTGCGCTCCGAGCAGGCCTCGGTCGCCGCCGCCGATGCAGCGCGCGCCGCATCCGACACCGATGCAGCGCAGTTGTCGATTGCGGCGGCGCTGGCGGCGTCGGTGGGTATCGAGGCCGCCAAGGCCAATGCCAAGGATTGCATCCAGGTGCTCGGTGGCATCGGCATCACCTGGGAGCACGACGCGCATCTGTATCTGCGGCGGGCCTACGGCACCGGGCAATTCCTGGGCGGGCGTTCGCGTTGGCTGCGCCGGGTGGCGGACCTGACGCAGCGGGGTGTGCGCAGGGAGTTGCACATCGATCTCGACTCGGTCGCCGACCTGCGGCCCGAAATCGCTTCTGCGGTCGGCGAAATCGCCGCGGCACCCGAAGACGAGCGGCAGGTGGCGTTCGCCGAGACGGGACTGCTCGCTCCGCACTGGCCGAAGCCCTATGGGCGCGCCGCAGGCCCCGCCGAACAGTTGCTCATCGACCAGGAGCTGGCGTCGGCCGGGGTGGTACGACCGGATCTGGTCATCGGCTGGTGGGCCGTGCCGACGATCCTCGAGCACGGCAGCCCGGAACAGGTCGAGCAGTTCGTACCCGCCACGCTGCGGGGTGAGCTGCAGTGGTGCCAGCTGTTCAGCGAGCCGGGCGCGGGCTCGGACCTCGCGGCGCTGCGAATGAAAGCCGTTCGTGCGGACGATGATTCCGGCTGGAAGCTCACCGGGCAGAAGGTGTGGACCTCGGCGGCGCAGAAGGCGCACTGGGGGGTGTGCCTCGCCCGAACCGACCCCGAGGCGCCGAAACACAAGGGCATCACCTACTTCCTGATCGACATGAAGAGCCCGGGCATCGTGATCCGCCCGCTGCGCGAGATCACCGGCGACGAACTGTTCAACGAGGTGTTCTTCGACGACGTCTTCGTGCCCGACGAGATGGTGGTCGGCCAGGTCAACGACGGCTGGCGGCTGGCGCGCACCACACTGGCCAACGAGCGCGTCGCGATGGCCCAGGGCACGGCGCTGGGCAATCCGATGGAGGAGCTGCTGCGCGTGGTTGCGGAGTCGGAAATCGATGGCGCACAACAGGATCAGCTCGGGCACCTGATCGTCACCGCGCAGGTCGGTTCACTGCTCGACCAGCGGATCGCGCAGCTCGCCGTCGAGGGCCAGGATCCGGGCCCGCAGGCCAGCGCACGCAAGCTGATCGGAGTGCGCTACCGGCAGGCGCTGGCCGAGTTCCGGATGGAACTGTCCGAAGGCGGCGGCGTCGTGGTGGACAAGCTGGTCCACGACTTTCTCAACACGCGCTGCCTGACCATCGCGGGCGGCACCGAGCAGATTCTGCTGACGATGGCGGGGGAGCGGCTGCTCGGCCTGCCGCGCTAGCTGAACGTCGTCTGCGCGCAGGCGGTCGGCGTGGTCAGGTTGACCCCGCTGTAGACCACCTGGATCTGGGAGCATGCGATGAAGTCGGCGCTGGTCTGGTTCTGGCCGGTGGCCCAGTCCAGCGGGCGGGAGTCGCCGTCGGTCGTGAAGCGCTGGATGGGTCCGCCGCCGAACGTGGTCACCGAGATCTCGACGTCGCGCAGGCCCTTGTACAGCTTCGACAACACGTTGTCGTGGTTGGCGCCCTTGAGTTCTCGCGGCATGCCGGCCGGTGCGCTGTACCAGGCTTCCTGATAGACATCCCGGTTGGAGCTGCGCAGCGTCACCGTCTGGCGCGCCCACGTGTCGCCGGGGAAACCGGTGGGGCCGTTCGGGCCGAGCAGATTGGCCGAGGTGTTGAAGTAGCACTTGGCCTCGGCCGCGACGCAATTGGCGGTGATGTGCATCTGGATCTGGGTGGCAGGGTCCACGGGGATCGAGGAGACGCCCGTGTTGGACGCGGCGACGGCCGTCGGCGCGCTGGTGAGCGCCGCCATCAACATCGGAGCCAGTGCTGCCGCGCCTGCTGCTGCTAGCCGGTTCATCGTGATGAAGGTAATCCCCTCGCTACTCGTCGAAGGTGACTTCGACCGAATCGGTTTTCGGATGCGCCTGGCAGGCCAGGATCAGGCCCTCGTCGAGGTCCTGCTGCTCCAGCACGTCGTTGACCTCCATCTCGATGTCGCCGGACTTCTTCAGCACCGCGCACGCTCCGCAGTGCCCCTCGCGGCACGAGAACGGCGCGTCCAGACCCTTGTCCAGCAGCACGTCGAGGAGTTTCGCCTTGCGCGGCCACGTCACCTCGTGGGTGGTTCCGTCGAGCGTGACGACGGCCGTGGCCGGGCCTTCGTCGCTGTCGTCTTCTTCGATGGAGACCGCAGCGAACGGATCCGACTCCAGCGACTTGAAGACCTCGATGTGGACTCTCTCGGCGGGCGTGCCCGCGGTCTTGAGCGCTTCCTCGGCCGCGGCCATGAACGGTCCGGGGCCGCAGATGAACGCCTCGCGGGCACTGTACGGCGCGAACATCGCCGACAGCGCTTGCACGGTGGGCAGCCCCTGCACCGACTCCAGCCAGTGGATCGCGGTGAGTCGATCGGGATATTGCGTGCCCAGGTCCCGCAGCGTCTGGGCGAAGATGACGGACTGCTCGTCGCGGTTGGCGTAGACCAGCGTGATCTTGCCGCTGCCCTCCGACAACGCCGACTTCAGGATCGCGAGCATCGGCGTGATGCCGCTGCCCGCCGCGAGGAGCAGGAAGTCGCCGTCGAGGGTGTCGGGGACGAAGGTGCCCGACGGGGCCAGGACGTGCATCCGCATGCCGGCATGAGCGTTGTCGCACAGCCAGTTCGATGCGTAGCCGTCGGCCGTGCGCTTGATCGTGACGGTCAGCGGGTCGCCGGTGAACGGGGAGCTGCACAGCGAGTAGCACCGCGCCACCGAGCCCGTGCGATCGCTCGGGACGCGCAGTGTCAGGAATTGCCCGGGGGCATAGTGCAGTTTCTCGGGTGGAACGGGCGCGTCGGCGGGAGACTTGAACACCAGCGAACGCGAGTCCGCCGTCTCGTCGATGACATCGGCGATCTCGAGCTCGAGCACGTGGCTGCCCAGCGGCTCGTCGGCGGCAACGTCCGTCACAGGACTGAGTCCGTCACAGGAGGGGCCCTCTCTCCACGCTCAAGTCGGTCATAACTAGAACAGGTTACAGAAATGAATGTGTGCAGGTCCAGCGACCACAGGACACCGCTACTCGACACAAATCGTAACGTGTTCTAATCTTTGTTAGGTCAGCTCGCACGCCCCGGGAGGCACACCAGTGACGTCCATTGAACAGCGCGACGCGCAGTCGGTTCTATCCGGTATCGACGATCTGTTGCCGCGGATCGCGAAGCGCGCTGCCGCAGCCGAAGAGCTGCGGCGCCTGCCCGACGAGACGGTGGCCGAGCTCGACGAGGTCGGTTTCTTCAAGCTTCTCCAGCCCGAGCAGTGGGGTGGCCTGCAGTGCGACCCGACCCTGTTCTACGAAGCGGTCCGCCGCATCGCCAGCGCCTGCGGTTCCACGGGCTGGGTGTCGTCGATCATCGGTGTGCACAACTGGCATCTGGCCCTGTTCGACCAGCGGGCCCAGGAAGACGTGTGGGGCAGCGATCCGACGGTGCGGGTGTCGTCCTCCTACGCGCCGATGGGTGCGGGCACCGTCGTCGACGGCGGCTACCTCGTCAGCGGCGCCTGGCAGTGGTCGTCCGGATGCGACCACGCCACGTGGGCGTTCCTGGGCGGGCCGGTGATCAAGGACGGCAAGCCGGTCGACTTCGGCAGCTTCCTGATCCCGCGCTCGGACTACCGCATCGACGACGTCTGGAATGTCGTGGGACTCAAGGCCACCGGCAGCAACACCGTCGTGGTCAAGGATGTCTTCGTCCCGCGCCACCGCTTCCTGTCGTACAAGTCGATGAACGACGGCACCGCCGGCGGCTACGAGAACAACACCGCCCCTGTTTACAAGATGCCGTGGGGCACCATGCATCCCACGACGATCAGCGCGCCCATCATGGGTATGGCCTACGGCGCGTACGAAGCGCATGTCGAACATCAGGGCAAGCGCGTGCGCGCCGCGTTCGCGGGTGAGAAGTCCAAGGAAGATCCGTTCGCGAAGATCAGGATCGCCGAGGCCGCCAGCGACATCGACGCGGGCTGGCGCCAGCTCATCGGCAATGTCGGCGAGGAGTACCGGCTGCTGAAGGCCGGCCAGGAGATCCCGTTCTCGTTGCGCGCCGCCGCCCGCCGCGACCAGGTCCGGGCCACCGCGCGGGCGATCGCGTCGATCGACCTGCTGTTCGAGGCTTCGGGTGCGACGGCGCTGCAGCTCGAGCAGCCGGTCCAGCGATTCTGGCGCGACGCCCACGCGGGCCGCGTTCACGCGGCCAACGAGCCCGAGCGCGCCTACCTGATCTTCGGCAACGATGCGTTCGGTCTGCCGCCTCAGGACACGATGGTCTAGTGACGTCCTTCGCCGCAGAAGCTGCTCAGCAGCAGGAGATCACGTTCGAGTCCACTTCTCGGTACGCGCAGGTTCGTGATGACATGCGCCTGCACTATCACGAGGCCGGCGACCCGTCCGCGCGCACCGTGGTGCTGCTGCACGGCGGCGGGCCGGGCGCGTCGAGTTGGTCGAACTTCGGACGCAACATCCCGGTGCTGGCCGAGCATTTCCACGTGCTCGCCGTCGATCAGCCGGGCTACGGGCACTCGGACAAGCACACCGAGCACGAGCAATACAACCGCTACAGCGCGACCGCGCTGCTGAACCTCTTCGACCACCTCGGCATCGAAAGCGCCGATCTGGTGGGCAATTCGCTCGGCGGCGGTACCGCGGTGCGCTTCGCGCTGGACAACGGCAAGCGGGCGGGCAAGCTCGTGCTGATGGGGCCGGGCGGGTTGAGCGTCAACCTGTTCGCGCCGGATCCGACCGAGGGCGTCAAACTGCTCGGCCGGTTCGCCGCCGACCCGACGCGGGAGAACATCGAGAAGTTCCTGCGCATCATGGTCTTCGACCAGAACATGATCACCCCCGAGCTGGTCGAGGAACGCTTCGCGATCGCCAGCACCCCCGAGTCGCTGGCGGCGACGAAGGCGATGGGGAAGTCATTCGCCGGTGCGGACTTCGAGCTGGGCATGATGTGGCGCGACGTGTACAAGCTGCGTCAACGGGTACTGCTGATCTGGGGTCGCGAGGACAGGGTGAACCCGCTCGACGGTGCGCTGGTGGCGCTCAAGCAGATTCCGCGGGTGCAGTTGCATGTCTTCGGACAGTGCGGACACTGGGCCCAGCTGGAGAAGTTCGACGAGTTCAACAAGCTCACCATCGATTTCCTCAATACGTAAGGGGGACAGATCGTGACGATCAATTCTTTGGGATACCTGCGGATCGAGAGCACCGATGTCGCCGCCTGGCGCGAGTACGGCCTCAAAGTCCTCGGCATGGTCGAAGGTAGCGGGCCGACTGAGGGGGCTCTCTACCTTCGGATGGACGAGTTCCCCGCTCGGTTGATCATCGTCCCGGGCGAGCACGACCGCCTGCTCGAATCCGGGTGGGAGACTGCCAATGCCGCCCAGCTGCAGGACATTCGGTCTCGGCTCGACGTCGAGGGCACGCCGTACAAGGAGGCCACCGCGACTCAGCTGGCGGACCGCCGCGTCGACGAGATGATCATCTTCGACGACCCGTCGGGCAACACGCTCGAGGTGTTCCACGGCGTCGCCCTGGAGCACCGCCGCGTCGTCAGCCCGTACGGCCACAAGTTCGTCACCGAAGAGCAGGGCCTCGGCCACGTCGTGCTCACGACCCGCGACGACGCCGAGACACTGCACTTCTACCGCGACGTCCTCGGCTTCTTCCTTCGTGATTCGATGAAGCTGCCTCCGCAGCTGGTGGGCCGTCCCGCCGACGGCGCGCCGGCCTGGCTGCGCTTCCTCGGCGTGAATCCGCGCCACCACAGCCTTGCGTTCATGCCCGGTGAAACCCCCAGTGGCATCGTGCATCTCATGGTCGAGGTCGGCGAAGCCGACGACGTGGGCCTGTGCCTGGACCGCGCGCTGCGTCGCAAGGTGAAGATGTCGGCGACGCTCGGCAGGCACGTCAACGACAAGATGCTGTCCTTCTACATGAAGACGCCCGGCGGTTTCGACATCGAGTTCGGTTGTGAGGGGCTCGAAGTCGACGACAAGGACTGGGTGGCCCGGGAAAGCACCGCCGTCTCGCTGTGGGGGCACGACTTCAGCGTCGGTTTCAAATAGAGGTGGCGAATCCCCCGATCGATCCACGCACGTTCCGGAACGTGCTGGGGCAGTTTTGCACCGGCATCACCGTGATCACCACCGTCCATGACGGTGCCCCGGTGGGATTCGCATGCCAGTCGTTCGCGGCCCTGTCGCTGGATCCGCCGCTGGTGCTGTTCTGCCCTACGAAGGTGTCGCGGTCCTGGGCGGCGATCGAGGCCAGTGGCAACTTCTGCGTCAACATCCTGCACGAGAACCAGCAGCACGTGTCAGCCCGGTTCGGCTCCCGCGAGCCGGACAAGTTCGCCGGTATCGACTGGAGTCCGTCGCATCTCGGCTCGCCGATCATCGACGGCACGCTGGCGCACATCGACTGCTCGGTGCACTCGGTGATCGACGGCGGCGACCACTACGTGGTGTTCGGTGCGGTGCACTCGCTGTCCGATGTGCCGAAGAAGAAGCCAAGGCCGCTGCTGTTCTACCAGGGGCAGTACACCGGCATCGAGCCCGACAAGAACACGCCCGCCGACTGGCGCAACGACCTCGAGGCGTTCCTCACCGCAACCACCGACGACACCTGGCTCTAGGTCAGGCCGGTTCCAGCAGACCTGGCGCCCAGGCGAAGCCGTTGCCGCCATCCATGTTGGGGACGCTGACGTGGCAGAAAGCGTCGAAGGTGCAGGGTTCCACAAGCGGAACGACAGACGGCGCCCGAAGCGTACCGATCTGACGCTTGCCCGGACCGTCCGGGATGTTGTAGACGTCGACATCTGCCACAACCTTCGCCGACGACTGGCCCGTTCCTTGACCGGTAGAACAGTTCAGCGGTTCGGACGTGTACCACGGCCCCGGGTTCCACAGGTTGATCGGAATGGGAGTTCCCGTCGAGTCTCCCCGTGCGATATCGTCGTCACCGATGGTGCCGGTGAAGTGTGCCGTTCCTTTGTTGTCGTTCCACGTGATTCGCACATCGATGTTGCGACCGCTGATGCTTCCACTGGCTGATCCGTAGGTTCCATTGGTGCCGCTGGGCGGCACGGTAACGACTCCGGGGCCGAGGGATGATCCCTTGGCGTTGATTGTTGTCGTCGTGATGTAATTCCCGAACGCCTGTCTCAACCTCAGGTAGTCGCCGTTGACTGTGCACGAGCTGTCGGCGTGGGCCGGCACCGCTGTCGCAAGCCCTGCAAATACGAGCGCCGATAGAGCCGTCCCCGCCAGTGTGCGGTTGGTTACGCGTGACATGTTGTGTCCTTTCGACTGTTCGGTTCACCGCGGGACGGCTCTTGCCTGAGCGTTCCTCCGTCGCACCCCGAGGCTCGACACCGAAGGTAGAAGTCATGCCGACGTGCGACTTGCGTAGTGGACTACCTGCTTTTGAAACCGAGAACGCTGCTAGCTCGCGCGCTCGCCCGCCTCGGCCACCAGCGACTCCACAGTCGTCAGGTGTGCGGACGGCACCCTGTTCCACAAGAACCGTGCCACCGGGCCGTCGAGCTGTACGAACGTCGCGAAGACAACGCCGTCATCGGTTACCCGCGTCACCAGCTCGCCGGTCAGCCCGGTGCACGAATCTGCCTGCAGCCGAACGTATTCGGAGTCGTTGTGGGCTACGTGCCAACCGGCGATCGTCTCGCCATCGTCGTGCCGCAGCTTGATGCCGAGCAGCGTCCATCCGGTACGCAGGCTCAGTTGTCTGATGAATGAGACGTTTTCGAGGATCTCGCGGGCCCACGGGCGCTGCTCGCCTTCTCGCTCGTCATCGGCGACCACCTGATCGCGGCAGACCATCCAGGCAGCACGCGGCGACGCGTCGTGCAGGACGCCACCCGGCTCCTCCTGGGCTTGTAATCACACGCGTGTGATTACTCCACACTGTGCACAACCCCTGGGGATAACTCCGCCTCAGTCGAGCTGACCTGCGATGAAGTCGGTGATCGCGGCCGCGACGTCGCGGTGCTCGACCTCGTTGAGGATGTCGTGGCGGGCTCGGGGGAACTCGGCAAGCTGCAGCGGGTCGATCTGCTCTGCGTAGGCGCGCACCGCGCCGATCGGGGCTATCGGGTCGATCGCGCCGTGAATC
This sequence comes from Mycobacterium bulgaricum, assembly GCF_041287165.2. Taxonomy (NCBI): domain Bacteria; kingdom Bacillati; phylum Actinomycetota; class Actinomycetes; order Mycobacteriales; family Mycobacteriaceae; genus Mycobacterium; species Mycobacterium bulgaricum. Next base: position 738,964 of record NZ_JBGGKV020000001.1, read on the forward strand.
GCCAGCGTCGGCACCGCCAGCGACGGCAGTTCGGCGCCGAACCGGTCCCAGCCGCGGTCGAGTTCACGGGCCAGTGCCGCCCCGTCGGCGTCGACGAACGCCAGCGGGTCGTTGATCATCGCGTCGATGTAGAAGGGATCCGCCGACAGCCAGTCCGGATCGAGGTCGAACGACGTGTCCGCATCGAGGAGTTCGGGGATCGGGACGAGGGGCGCACCGGAGACGACGCCTGCCCTGTACTGCTCCGGATCGTCGAGCAGCCGGAACAGCGTCACGATCGCGCCGAACGAATGGCCCTGCGCGATCAGAGGGACGCTACGCTGCGCCGCGAGCTCCGTGAGCTGATCTGCCAGTGCGGAGCTGTCCTCGATGGTGCCGAAGTCGCCGCGATCGCCGGGGCTCAGGCCATGGCCGAACTGATCGACCGCCCACAGGTCGATGCCTGCGGCGTTCAGTGCGAACCCGTACCGGTGATACACCCCCGTGTGCTCGCCGAAGCCGTGCAGGAAGACCACGGCAGCGGTCGGATCCTCTGCGGCCCAGTGCCGGTAGTAGGCGCGTCCCTTGTCCGTGTCCAGAAATGGCATGGCGCAACGCTATCGCTGATCACGCTCGCCGAGCAGCACGTCGTGCTGTTCGGCGACCCGGTCGCGGATCGCGCCGACGACGGCGGCCACCTCGGGCCTGCGCAGTGTCTCGGCGCGCGTGACGAGCCAGTACGCCAGCCGGATCGACACCTCGGCCGGAAGGACCCGCACGAGGTCGGCGTGCCGGTCGGCCATGAAGCAGGGGAGCAGCCCAATACCCGCGGACGCCCGGGTGGCCTCGACGTGGACGAAGACGTTCGTCGACGTGACGGATTCGCGCATCGCGGGGGCGAAGCTGGCCGCCAGGTCCAAGTCGTCGACCTGCAGCATCGAGTCGATGAAGTACACGAGCGGAAACCTGTGCAGGTCGGCGACATCGGTGGGCGCGCCGTGTCGGGCGAGGAAGTCCTGCGAGGCGTAGAGGCCGAGGCAGTAGTCGCCGAGGCGCAGGGCCTCGGCACGGTGCACCTTGGGTTCGCCGACGACGACCTCGATGTCGAGGCCTGACCGCTGCTGCGTCACGCGGCGCGTCGCGGCGACGATCTCCACCGCCACCTTGGGGTGCTCGCGCTGCACGACGGCGGCAGCGGGCGCGGCGATGTAGGCGGAGAAACCGTCGGTCGCCGAGATCCGCACGACGCCCTCCAGTGCGCGGTGCCCCGCGGCATCGGTGGTCAGCGATCGGACCGCGTTCTCGACCGCCTCGGCAGCGGCGAGTGCTTCGCGGCCGAGGTCGGTCAGCTCCCAGCCACCCGCGACGCGGGCGAGTACACGGCCGCCCATCGCCGCTTCGAGTGCGGCGATTCGCCGACTGATCGTCGTGTGGTTGAGGCCGAGCTCGTCGGCTGCGCTGGTGTATTTGCCGGTGCGGCCCACCGAGAGCAGAACCAAGAGGTCATCCGCGCTGGGGCGCCGACTGGGAACGACCATCTCTGCATTTTTGCAGATACACGCTGCAGTTTTGGCCATTGCTGCGGCGGGTAGCTGCATGAATACTCACTACATCTGTGGCGGTCATCACAGAGTTGCTTCGAGGAGGGGATGCTGCGATGAGCACGCAACAAGACGCTCGGTCGGACGGACCGGGTTCGATCTCGAAAGGCCTCAAACGCGTCGTCGTCGCCTCGATGGCTGGGACGGTCGTCGAGTGGTACGAGTTCTTCCTCTACGGAACGGCCGCTACGCTGGTTTTCAACAAGGTGTTCTTCTCGGAGACCACCAGTGAGCTCAACGCGATCTTTCTTGCGTTCGCGACGTATGCGGTCGGGTTCGTCGCGCGGCCCGTCGGCGGCGTGGTGTTCGGACACTACGGCGACAAGTACGGCCGCAAGAAGCTCCTGCAATTCAGCCTGTTGCTCGTCGGTGTGGCCACCTTCTTGATGGGCTGCCTGCCCACGTTCGGACAGATCGGCTACTGGGCACCCGGATTGCTCGTCGCTCTGCGGTTCATCCAAGGATTCGCGGTAGGCGGCGAGTGGGGCGGCGCGGTGCTGCTCGTCGCCGAGCACAGCCCCGACCGGCAGCGCGGATTCTGGGCCAGTTGGCCGCAGGCCGGCGTGCCGATGGGCAACCTGCTCGCCACCGTCGTGTTGCTGATCCTCACCGGCACGCTGTCGGACGACGCGTTCCTGTCCTGGGGCTGGCGTGTGGCGTTCTGGCTCTCGGCGGTGGTGGTGCTGATCGGCTACTACATCCGTACCAAGGTCACCGACGCTCCGATCTTCGTTGCCGCACAACAGGAAGCAGAACGCATCAAGGCGTCGTCGTACAGCGTCGTCGAGGTCTTGAAGCGCTACCCGCGTGGGGTGTTCACCGCCATGGGTCTGCGCTTCGGCGAGAACATCATGTACTACCTCGTCGTCACGTTCACCATCACGTATCTGAAGGTGCAGGTCGGCACCGACACCAACTCGATCCTGCGCTACCTGCTGGTCGCCCACCTGGTCCACTTCGCGGTGGTGCCGTTGGTGGGGCACCTGTCGGACCGGTTCGGCCGGCGCCCGGTGTACACGGTCGGCGCGATCCTAGGCGCCTCGTGGGGCTTCTTCGCCTTCCCGATGATGAACAGCAACAACTACGTGATCATCACGGCGGCGGTGACCCTCGGCCTGGTCATCCATGCGTTCATGTACGCCCCGCAGCCGGCCATCATGGCCGAGATGTTCCCCACCCGGATGCGGTATTCCGGTGTCTCCCTTGGCTATCAGGTGACGTCGATCGTCGCCGGATCGCTCGCGCCGCTCATCGCGGTGAAGCTGCTCGACATCTACGATTCGCCGGTACCCATCGCCATCTACCTGGCGATCGCGTGCGCTGTCACCCTCATCTCGGTCGTCGTCGCGAGAGAGACCAACGGCATCGACCTGAAGACGCTCGACATCGCCGACGCCGAGGATGTGGCGCGGTCCGAGGGTAGGGAGCGCGTCCTGTGAGCGACCTCAACGGCCGCACCGCGCTGGTGACGGGCGGTGCCAGCGGAATCGGCGCGGCCTGCGCGCGATCGCTGGCCGCCGCGGGCGTCGTCGTCACCGTCGTCGACATCGACGACGTCGGCGCCAAGTCGCTGGCGCAGGAGATCGGCGGAACCGCCTGGACGCTCGACCTTCTCGACGTCGAGGCACTGGAAACACTCGAACTGGAGACCGACATCCTGGTCAACAACGCCGGGGTGCAGAACATCAGTGAGATCGCCGAGTTCCCGCCGGAGAAGTTCCGGTCGATGTTGGCGCTGATGGTTGAGGCGCCGTTCCTGCTGATCCGGGCTGCCCTTCCGTACATGTACCGCAACGAGTTCGGCCGCGTCATCAACATCTCGTCGATCCACGGGCTGCGGGCTTCGCCGTACAAGGTCGCCTACGTCACCGCCAAACACGCCATGGAGGGGCTGTCGAAGGTGACCGCGCTGGAAGGCGGACCGCACGGGGTCACGAGCAACTGCATCAACCCCGGTTATGTCCGCACCCCGTTGGTGACGAAACAGATCGCCGATCAGGCCAGGACGCACAACATCCCCGAAGACCAAGTGGTGTCGGACATTCTCCTCAAGGAGAGCGCGGTGAAGCGCCTCGTCGAGCCAGAGGAGGTGGGCTCGCTGGTCGCGTGGCTGGCGTCGCCGCTCGCAGGCATGGTCACCGGCGCGTCGTACACGATGGACGGCGGATGGAGCGCTCGGTGACGATGACGGTCACCCCGCAATGGACTCCCACTCCGCAGGATGTCGACGGCGCCATCGTCACCGATTTCGCGCGCTTTGCCGAGCAGCGCACCGGAGCGACGTTCCCGGACTATCACACCCTGTGGCAGTGGTCGGTGGACGACATCGAAGGCTTCTGGGCGGCCGTGTGGGACTACTTCGATCTGGGTGAGCGGGCCGAGCACGTTCTCGCAAATCCCGAAATGCCAGGAGCGCGTTGGTTTCCCGAGACCACACTGAACTACGTCGATCAAGTGGTGCGCAATGCGCGCACCGACCGGCCTGCGATTATCTACGTCAGTGAGGACGCGCCCGACCGCGAGATCTCGTGGGCGGAACTTCTCGGCCGTTCCGCGGCGTTTACCGACAAACTCCGTGCGGCAGGTGTGCAGCCCGGCGACCGTGTCGTGGGATACCTTCCGAACAATCCCGAGGCGGTCATCGCGTTCCTGGCGACGGCGAGCCTCGGCGCGGTGTGGAGCGCCTGCGGACAGGACTATTCGGCGAAAGCCGCCCTGGATCGTCTCGGTCAGCTGGAGCCGAAAGTGCTCGTGGCAGCCGACGGGTATGTGTTCGGCGGCAAGCACCGCGACAAGCGCGACGACGTCGCCGCCGTGCAGGCCGGACTGCCGACACTGGTGGCGACGTTCTGGCTCGGCGACCTCACCGACTCCAGCGACACTGCGCTCTGCGGCGTCGCGGTGCCGTTCGAGCACCCATTGTGGATTCTGTTCTCGTCGGGGACGACCGGCCTGCCGAAGGGCATCATCCACGGCCACGGCGGCGTGATGCTGGAACACCTGAAAGCTGTTGCGCTGCAGTCCGACATCGGTCGCGACGACACATTCTTCTGGTTCACCAGCCCCAGCTGGATGATGTGGAACTTCCAGGTGGCAGGTCTCCTGGTGGGGTCGACCATCGTCTGCTACGACGGCAGCCCGTCGGCGGGACGTCCGGATGCACTGTGGGACATCGCTGCCCGAGTTCATGCGACCGTACTGGGCACCAGCCCCGGCTACGTTCTCGGATGCATGAAGGCCGGGGCCGAACCCGCCGAGACCCACGACTTGTCGGCCCTGCGCACCGTCGGAATCACCGGGTCGTCGCTGCCCGCGGCGACGTCGCAGTGGCTGGCCGACCATGTCGGGGTCCAGGTCGCGTCGATCAGCGGCGGTACCGATGTGGTGTCGGCGTTCATCGGCGGCGTACGCACCGTGCCTGTCTGGCCGGGCGAGCTGTCCGCGCCGTTCCTCGGCGTGGCGCTCGACGCATGGGACGACACGGGCAGTCCGGTGCGTGGCGAGGTGGGGGAACTGGTCATCACGAAACCGATGCCGTCGATGCCTGTCGGGTTCTGGAACGATGAAGACGGAAGCCGTTATCAAGCAGCCTATTTCGAGATGTTCCCCGGAGTGTGGCGCCACGGCGACTGGATCACCCTGACCGACCACGGCAGCGTCGTCGTGCACGGCCGCTCGGACTCCACCCTCAACCGGCACGGTATCCGGATGGGCAGCGCGGACATCTACCAGGCTGTCGAGAGCCTGCCCGAGGTGGCCGAGGCGTTGGTGATAGGCGCCGAGCAACCCGACGGCGACTACTGGATGCCGCTGTTCGTCGTGCTCGCCGAGGGCGTCGAACTCACCGACGCGCTGCGCGAGAAGATCAACGAGGCGGTGCGCACCGAGGTCTCGCCGCGGCACGTCCCCGACGAGATCATCCTCGCCCCGGGCGTGCCCCACACCCGCACCGGCAAGAAGCTGGAAGTGCCGGTCAAAAAGCTGTTTCAGGGCGGGGATCCGGCGAAGGTCGTGGAGCGCAGCGCCGTCGACGACCCGGCGCTGCTCGACTGGTACGTGGCGCAGCGCCGCCCCTGACTCACCTCAGCGTGAAATGTTCGGCGGCGCGATACTGCTGGAGCACCTTCGGGGTCGGCGACCCCTCGTAGCGGACCGCCGCATCGGCTGACCAGTCCGGGGGTGATGCGTCGCCCGACAGCACCCATGCCGCCTGGCGTGCCGCGCCGAGTGCCACGTACTCGGCAGGCGGCGGCACGTCGACGGCCCGGCCGAAGACGGCGGGGGCGATGCGCCTCACTGCTTCCGATCGCGCCCCGCCGCCGATGAGGATGATCCGGTCGGCGTCGACGCCCTGCTCGCTGATCTTGTCGATGCAGTAGGCCATCGAGCTCAGCAGCCCCTCCACCGCAGCGCGAGCGATGTTGGCCGAATTGAGGTTTCGCGCGTTCACACCGTGCAGTGCTCCGGCGGCGTGCGGTAGATTCGGCGAGCGCTCGCCCTCGAAGTACGGCACCAGGACGAGGCCGTCGGCGCCGGCGGGCGCAGACAGCGCGAGCTTGTCGAACTCGTCGAAATCCACTTTCAGCATCGCTGCGACGGCCGCGAGGACGGGTGCCCCGTTCAGTGTGCAGACCAACGGCAGCTGGCGGCCGGTGGCGTCGGCGAAGCCGGCGACGATACCGTCCGCGTCGTGCGGTGCGGCATCGCCCACGGTACTGACGACCCCCGAGGTACCCAGTGACACGACGCAGTCGCCGCGCCCGGCAGACAACCCGAGCGCCGCGGCCGCATTGTCTCCGGCGCCGGGGCCGAGGAGCGCGCCGCTGCGGGTCTTGCCTGCCGGTTCTTTCGGTCCGAGCACGCGGGGGACTGCGGGCCGGCGACCGCGGAATGCGAGTTCCAGCAGAGCGCTGTCGTAGGTGCTGCTCTCGGCAGCGAAGTAGCCGGTGCCGCTGGCATCGCTGCGATCGGTGCAGAGCGTCGCGATGTCGGCGGACCCGTTCAGCCGCCATGTCAGCCAGTCGTGGGGCAGGCAGACCGCGGCGGTCGCGTCCGCATGCTGCGGTTCGTGGTCGGCGAGCCAGCGCAATTTGGTGGCGGTGACCGCCGCGACGGGGACGACGCCGGTGCGGCGCGCCCACTCGGCGGCACCTCCGAGTTCCCCGATCAGTTGGTCGGCAGCCTCACTGGAGCGTGTGTCGTTCCACAGCAGCGCGTTTCGCACTACTTCGCCTGCGTCGTCGAGGCACACCATGCCGTGCTGCTGGGCGCCCACCGATACGGCGGACACGTCGTCGAGCCCGCCGGCCTCGTCGAGGGTGCGCTGCAGCGCATCCCACCAGTGCCGGGGGTCGATCTCCGTGCCGTCGGGATGCGGTGAGCTCGCCGACCGCACCACCTTCCCCGTCTCCGCGTCGCAGATGAGGACCTTGCACGACTGGGTCGACGAATCGATACCCGCCACAAGTGCCATTCTCAGTACCTTCCCGGGTCGAGTAGTACGGGTGCGAAAGCGAGTTCGGCTGCGCCGATCATCAACGTGTCCGCACCGAGGGTCGCAGGCACGACGCGCACGAGGTCGCGCGGCGCGCCCATGCTGCGCCGAGTGAGCTCCTCGTGCAGAGCGGTCCCGCCGAATGCCGGAAAGACACGTAGAAAACCGCCGAGCACGATCAGTCGCGGGTTGAGCATGTTGATCGCATTGCCCAGTGCGATCGCCAATGACTTTGCCTGCCGGTTCACTACGTCGCGCTCGGCGAACGTGTGCGCGAACGGGTCGGCTCCTGAGCCGCTGTCCAGTTCGGTGAGCAGACGCGCCAGGGGTGCCTGGGTGACCTCGGTCTCGAGGCACCCGATGCTCCCGCAGTGGCACTGCTCGACCCCGCCCACGTAGGTGTGGCCGAGTTCGCCGGCATATCCCGCGACGCCTTCAAGTAGCCCGCCCGCGACGACGAATCCTGCGCCGATACCGCTCGGGCCGCCGTTGACGTAGATGAGGTGGTCGGCGTTCTGGTGCTTGCCGAACAGGTGCTCGGCGATCGCCCCCGCGTTGGCGTCGTTGGCGGCGTACACCGGATATCCTGTTGCAGCGCTAAGCATCTGGCCGATCTCGACGTCGTGCCAGGCAAGATTGGGTGCCAGTTGGACGACGGACTCTGGTCCGTGCACCAGGCCGGGAACCGCGACACCGACTGCCGTCACCACCTGCTCGCCGTGCAGGCTGCGGCCGATGGTGCCAATCGCCTCGGCGGCGATCGTCACCGTCTCCTCGGGCGTGGGGATGTGGTCGGTGGGCTGCCGGAGAACATCGAGTACGGTGCCACCGAGCGAGACGACGCCGACGGTGACGGCGTCGACCTCCGGGGTGACGGCGATGGCGAGCACCCGGTTGCTGGGACGCACGATGGGGCTCGGCCGCCCGACCTGCGACACCGACGGCGCGGGTGACTCCTCGGCCAGACCCCGCGCGACCAATTCCTCCACGAGATCCTTTGTGGTGGAGCGTGACAGGCCGGTGTGGCGGGTCAGCTCCGACCGGCTGAGGGAACGATGGCGGTGTACCAGCGTCAAGACGCTCGACAGATTGCGCCGCCGAACGTCGTCGGTGCTCGTGCCCACCCGCACGGCCCGACGCTCCTCGGTCGGTTTCACCGGCATCCCGCCCCTCGCCTGCTGGAAATCCAGAGCCTTGACAGTGTCGCAGGCCACATCTTATGTTCGCACGGAGAACAAAAGCATAGATCTCCGCCCGTGGCCCGCTTTTCCCGGAGCCATGATTCATGAGGAGCCACTGATGACCGTCCTGGACTCCGCTGCCACCGCAGCGGACGATCTGACACCGCGTCCGTCCGACAAGTTCTCGTTCGGACTCTGGACCGTCGGCTGGCCCGGCGTCGATCCGTTCGGGGTGGCGACGCGGCCCGCGTTGGATGCGGTGGAGGCGGTCGACCGGCTCGCCGAACTCGGCGCGTACGGGGTGACCTTCCACGACGACGATCTGTTCGCCTTCGGCAGTTCCGACGCAGAGCGCAGGCAGGCGATCGATCGGTTCACTTCTGCCCTCGGCAGGTCCGGCCTCGTCGTGCCGATGGTGACCACCAACCTGTTCACCCAGCCCGTCTTCAAGGACGGCGGGTTCACGAGCAATGACCGCGCGGTGCGGCGGTTCGCGTTGCGCAAGGTGCTGCGCAACCTCGACCTCGCCGCGGAACTGGGCGCACAGACATTCGTCATGTGGGGCGGTCGGGAAGGCGGCGAGTACGACACGGCCAAGGACGTACGGGCGGCGCTGGATCGCTATCGCGAGGCACTGGACCTGTTGTGTGAGTACGTGATCGACCAGGGCAGCGGGTTGAGATTCGCAATCGAGCCGAAGCCGAACGAGCCGCGTGGCGACATCCTGTTGCCGACCGTCGGGCATGCGCTGGCCTTCATCGACACTCTGGCCCATCCCGAGATGGTGGGCGTCAATCCGGAGACGGGCCACGAGCAGATGGCCGGGCTGAACTTCGTGCACGGCATCGCGCAGGCGCTCTACAGCGGCAAGTTGTTCCACATCGACCTGAACGGCCAGCGGGGCATCAAGTTCGACCAGGACCTGGTGTTCGGCCATGGCGACCTGGCCAATGCGTTCGCGCTCGTCGACCTGCTCGAGAACGGCGGACCCGACGGCGGACCTGCCTATGACGGGCCGCGGCACTTCGACTACAAGCCCAGCCGCACCGAAGATGTCAGCGGTGTGTGGGCTTCAGCGGCGGCCAACATGCGGATGTATCTGCTGCTGCGCCGGCGCGCGGCGGCGTTCCGGGCCGACCCTGCCGTCCAGGAAGCGATGGCGGCGGCGAAGGTCGCCGAACTGCGCGCGCCGACGCTGAACGACGGGGAGTCCTACGCCGACCTGATCGCCGACCGGTCGGCCTACGAGGAGTTCGACACCGGTGCCTACTTCGCTGGAAAGGGTTGCGGCTTCGTGACTCTCAACCAGCTGGCCATCGAGCATCTGATGGGCGCGCGGTAAGTCGGACAACACAAAGATCCAGGACCTGTTCGGAGGAATCTCGTGAAGCGAACCAGCACCCTGCTCGTCACTGCCGTCGTCGGAGTCAGCATGACTGTGACTGCGTGCGGCTCTAATTCGGATTCGCAGTCGGCCGAGGGCGGAGGTGGCGGCAAGGTCGGAGTGATCCTGCCCGACACCAAGTCATCGGTGCGCTGGGAGACCAAAGACCGGCCCGCGCTGGAAGCCGCGTTCAAGAACGCCGGTGTGGAGTACACGATCCAGAACGCCGAAGGCTCGGCCGACACGATGGCCACCATCGCCGACGGAATGATCGCCGACGGTGTCACGGTGCTTGCCATCGTCAACCTCGACTCCGACAGTGGCGCCTCGATCCAGGAGAAGGCTGGCGCCCAGGGGGTCAAGACCATCGACTACGACCGACTGACGCTGGGTGGGTCCGCCGATGTGTACGTCTCGTTCGACAACAACATCGTCGGCGAGCTCCAGGGGCAGGGGCTGGTCGACTGCCTCGGGGGCAAGCCTGCAAACGTCGTTTTCCTCAACGGATCTCCGACCGACAACAATGCGACGCTGTTCAGCGCCGGTGCGCATTCGGTCGTCGACACGACACCGTCGATCACCATCGTCGGCGAGCAGGCGGTGCCGGACTGGGACAACGACAAGGCCGTCACCATCTTCGAGCAGATGTACACCGCGGCCGATGGACGGGTCGATGGGGTTTATGCCGCCAACGACGGCCTTGCGGGTTCGGTCATCTCGATCTTGGAGAAGAACAAGCGTGCCGGCCAGGTTCCGGTCACCGGCCAGGACGCCACGGTGGAGGGCCTGCAGAACATCCTCGCCGGCACACAGTGCATGACGGTCTACAAGTCGGCCACCGAAGAGGCCAATGCTCTTGCCGAGGTGGCCATCTCGTTGGCCAACGGTGAAGAACCCAAGACCACGAGCACGTCGCGTGACGATACCGGCGGCCGTGACGTGCCGTCGGTGCTCCTGACGCCGAAGTCGATCACCAAGGACAACATCGACATCGTCTTCGACGACGGCGGACAGTCCAAGGATGAGGTGTGCTCCGGACAGTTCGCCGCCATGTGCACCGCTGCAGGGGCCTGACCGACCATGACCGAGTCCGCCACGCCGATCCTCGAGTTGCGCGGCGTCAACAAGAGTTTCGGTGTCGTCCACGTCCTGCACGACGTCGATTTCAGCGTCTATCCGGGTCAGGTGACCGCACTCGTCGGGGACAACGGCGCGGGGAAATCGACTCTGGTCAAGGCCATCGCTGGCATCCATCCCATCGACACCGGCGCCTACCTGTTCGAGGGCACGCCGGTCACGGTGCGCAGCCCCAACGATGTGTCGGCGCTTGGGGTCGAGGTCGTCTATCAGGATCTCGCGCTGTGCGACAACCTCGACATCGTCGAGAACATGTTCCTGGGGCGCGAACTCAAGAGCCGGGGCATGCTCGACGAGGCCCGCATGGAGACGATGGCCCGGGACGCGCTGACGTCGCTGTCGGTGCGGACGGTCAAGTCCGTGCGACAGCCGGTGTCGAGCCTCTCGGGTGGTCAGCGGCAGACCGTCGCCATCGCGAAGTCGGTGCTGTGGAACTCGAAGGTGGTCCTGCTCGACGAGCCGACCGCGGCACTTGGTGTCGCGCAGACGCGTCAGGTGATCGACCTGGTGCGCAGGCTGGCCGCTCAAGGCCTCGGGGTGGTGTTGATCTCGCACAACATGAACGACGTCTTCGAAGTGGCAGACCGGATCTGCGCGCTGTACCTGGGTCGGGTGGCAGCTGACATCAGGGCGTCGGACGTCACGCACGGCCAGGTCGTGGAACTCATCACCGCAGGGCGCTCCGGGGGCCTGGGCCTCGCGCCCGCGCAGGCCGCCGAGTCGATGTGAGCAGAGGGCATATGACATCCGAAACACTGGCCGACGCGGATTTCGCCGAGGACACCCGAGCGGATCAGACGTTCGGCGATGCGGTGCGCGGCTACCTCGGACGTGTGCGCGGCGGTGACATGGGTTCGCTGCCCGCGGTTTTGGGCCTCATCGTGCTGTTCGTGGTGTTCGGAATGGCCAACGACCGCTTCCTGTCGGCGCTCAATCTGGCCAACCTGATCACCCAGGCAGGCTCGATCTGCGTGCTGGCGATGGGGCTGGTGTTCGTGCTGCTGCTCGGCGACATCGACCTGTCAGCGGGCGTCGCGGGCGGTGTCTCGGCATGCGCGATGGCCCTGGCTGTCGTGAATCTCGAATGGCCCTGGTGGGCCGCGATTCTGGCGGGCACCGCAATCGGTGCATTGATCGGTCTCGCGATCGGCCTGCTGCGGGCGAAGCTCGGAATCCCGTCGTTCGTCGTGACTTTGGCGTTCTTCCTCGGGCTGCAGGGTGTCACGCTGAAGTTGATCGGCGAAGGTGGATCGGTCCGGGTGGACGATCCGGTCATCCGCGGCCTTACGATCAGCAACCTCCCGGTGACCGTCGGCTGGGCCGTCGCACTCGTCGTCGTGCTCGGCTTCGCCGGCTTGGAGTTCTACACGTTCCGGCGCAAAAAGGCCCTGAACCTCGCGAACTCGCCGCTGGGTGTCGTCGTCGTCCGAGTGGCCGCCGTGGCGGCGGTGGTGCTGGGCGTCACCTACATCCTGAGCATCAACCGCAGTGTCAATGCCCGAGCGGAGATCAGCGGCATCCCGTATGTGCTGCCGCTGATCCTGGTGCTGCTGATCGTGCTGACGGTGGTGCTCAAGCGCACGTCGTATGGCAGACACATCTACGCGGTCGGCGGAAACGCCGAAGCAGCACGGCGTGCAGGCATCAATGTGGACCGCGTCCGCGTGTCGGTGTTCATCGTCTGCTCCTCGCTCGCTGCGCTCAGCGGAATCATCGCCGCGTCCTACGCAGGCAAAGTGTCGGCGTCCTCGGGTGCGGGCAACGTTCTGCTCTACGCGGTTGGAGCGGCCGTCATCGGTGGCACCAGCCTGTTCGGTGGCAAGGGCCGCGCACTCGACGCGGTGATCGGCGGCGTCGTCGTCGCGACGATCGCCAACGGCCTCGGTCTGTTGAATCAGTCGTCGTACATCAACTTTCTGGTCACCGGCGGCGTGCTCCTGCTTGCGGCCAGTGTGGACGCGATCTCGCGTCGCCGGCGCTCCTCCACCGGCCTGGCATAGCGTCACGCCGCATGATTCACGCTGCCTGGAACGTCACGAGGTCGATGCTGATCCGCCCTTCGGCCAGGCTGACTTTCTGTCGCACGGGGACGCCGGGCAACGGTGGAGCTATGGATCTGTACGTCGCTCCGGTCGGAGTCGTGTACTCGGCGGTGTGTTCCCCCTCGTGCTTGCTGGTGGAAACCCGCCAGCCGGGTGCCTCCTTGGCGTAGTTGCAGGCTTCGCAGGCCCCCAACCCGTTGAGCGCACTCGTTTCACCGCCTTCGCGGTCTGGGGTGGCATGGTCGTGGTGGCGGATCGGGGCGTCGCAGTAAGGGGTTCGGCATGTGCGGTCCCGCAGGCCGATGAACGCCGCCAGCCCCTTCGGGAAGATCCGCGCCCTGGATTCCATTGCCACCAGTTGCCCTGACTTTGGGTGGCGATACAGCCGCCGCAGGGTGGCCTTGGCCTCGGCGTCGGTGGCGGCGTCGCCGGTGAGCTTGCAGGCGAATCCGGCAGGGATGGGTCCGTACCCGTCCAGCCATGCCGGTTCCGTGTCGTCACCGGCCAGGGTGGTGTCAGCCATCACCAGGTTCAGCGACACCGAAACTGGTTGCGCAACATCCCTTCCCGTCACGCGTTCGTATGCGACATCGGTCATCACCTGCCCGCGGGACCGGCCGTCGCCGCACATGTCAGCTTCGCGTTTGAGTGCGGCGTACATACCGATGCCTTGCGCGAGCGGCATCAGGAACGTCACGTAGACCATGTTGTTGGGGGCGGGGCGAGTGGTGACACAGCGATCCTTGACTGCTTTGTTGTTGCGTTCCACCACCGCCGCCGCATCAAGACGTGCGGTGATCCTCCTGGCTTCGGCCGCGACGCGCCTGTTACCCCAGCCGTCGAACCCGTGGGCTTCTTCATTCAGCTCGGCGTCCAGCTTCCGCCGATCCTCGACTGACAGGCACGCCGATTCGCGCACGATCGTCAGCGCCCGGTACTCCGAAAGCTGACCCTTCTCCAAAGCTGCCAGCGTGCAGGGCATTTCATGAACCAGCGCATTGGCCATACCCAGGTGAGTGTTACCGCAGGCAGGGGCATCGCGGCGCGCCAAAGCGATCTCCGAGGTCAAGCCTTTCCCGCGCCCGCGTGCCGACATCCCGGCCGCCTGCTCAGCGGCGGCGCGCTTCTGCGCCCACAACGCTGTTGCCCGGGCCTGCGCCGCAGCAGCTTTCGACTTCAGTTCTTCGCAGCGCTCGACCACGTCCCGCAGCTGCGCCTCCGACGCGGCGAAGTCGATATCGAACAAACTTTCGAACATGACGCCGACGCTACACCGGCCCTCTGACAACTATCCGTCACGTACGTTCGGTACGGCCACGGACCCGGCTGACCCCTACCCTCGCCAGACCCGCCAGCGACACGATGACCGCCAACCCGGCAAATCCGAACGGCACGCTCGTGACCGCGGCGATCGACGCAACCGCGAGCGGGCCTGCCGCATCCCCACACTCACGGCCGATCTCGGCCGCACCCATGGTCTGTCCCAGCCGTTCCTCAGGAGTCGACCGCGCCAGCATCGTGAACGCCAGCGGTGTGATCAGCCCGCATCCAACTCCCATGACGACCGCCGCACACAGCAACCCGGTCAGGCCTGGCAGCATCGCCGACGCCAATCCCGCTGCGGTGAGCACCATTCCGACCGCGATGCCACCTGACACGGTGATTTTGCCTGCGTCCAGGGCGCGGCCCGCCAGAGGCTGCGCCACCGCCGTGGTCAACGCGAGAACCGAGACGACAGCACCGGTGACGATGGGGGACAGGCCGGCCTGCGTGCCCAGCACGGGAAGGAAGCCGACACCCACCGACAGGGCGGCGGTGGTCGCCGCGAGGGCCAGTGTCGATGTGACGAAGGAGGATTCGGAGAATCGCCGTAGCGTGTCGGCCAACGTCTGGCGTTCGCGCGGTCGCGGACGCACCGACGGGACCGCGACCGCTGCCCACACCGCGACGACGACGGCAAGGACGGTCATCACCGCGAACAGGGACCGCAGACCACCGAGCGCGACGATCACGCCGCCCAGCAGCGGGCCCAGCGTGTACCCGATCGACTTGTAGGATCCATACGTACCGAACGCCCGTCCCTGCGCTTGCGCCGGTGTCAGCAACGCGACCAGAGCCGATGCGGCAGGGGAGAATGCCGCCGCCCCGACCCCCTGGCCGAATCGGCCCGCCCACAGCCACGCCGGGTCGTCGGCGATCGCGTACGACGCGGAAGCCACGGCGAAGATCACCAACCCGGCGATCAGCACGGTGCGCGCGCCGATCCGGTCGGCCAGCGTGCCGAAGATCGGTTTGAGGACCACTTCGGCGCCGTCGTAGATCGCCAGCAGTGCACCGAGTGTCAGCAGCGACGCCGCGGTCCCTGTTGTCGTCGTGCCGAGGGTTCCCGCGACGGCGTGTGCGCCGAACGCCGTCGTGAAACCCGCCGCCAGCAGCGGTGCCCGCTGCGCGGCGGCGCTCACGAAGTGCCGTTCATCGCGCGGTACACCAGCTCCGAGTAGCCCTCGAACGCCTCCGTGCACCCCTTGAGTCGCTCTTCCGCGGCCCCTGCTTCGGGCAGGCTCAGCACATCGCGCAGCTTGAGGTCTCGGTACCAGCGGCGCAGCCGTTCGAGGCTCTGCTCCTCTTCCTCGAGCTCGGCCAGGGTGAACTTCTCGATGCGGATCTCCTTGGCGATCTCGTCTTCGAATTTCTCACAGTCCGAGCGGAATTCGCTCCATTCGTTAAGTCTGGCCGCCGTGAACGCCGCGGCCAGCGCCTCGGCTGCCTCATCGGTATCGGCGACTGTGAGGGTGAGGACGTCCCCTGTGCCGCGCTCGGCGAGTTCGCGTATTTTCTGCTCGGCTTCGAGGAAAAGCGGGGCCCGGGGCATGAGCCAGGCGCCCTGAGTCACCGGCACGGCGCCGGCCCGCCGCAGTTCGCGCCATGCCGCGACGCGATGCCGCGACGGCTCGGCAGGAATGCGTACAAGGAGGAGCATCCATGTCACGAACTGGACTGTAACAGTTGTTACATCAATGCAGCCATGCTCTGATCCTGCGCAGCGCCTCGTCGATGTCGGAGGACGGACCCGCGAACGACAACCGCACATGGGCGCCGCCGCGCACCGTGTCGAAGTCGACACCGGGCGCAATCGCAACTCCCGTGTCGTCCAACAGCTTCGAGCAGAACGACAGCGAATCGGTGGTCAGGTGAGAGACGTCGGCGTACACGTAGAACGCTCCGTCGGTCGGGGCCAGCCGGTCGATGCCGACCGCCCGTAGGCCGTCCAGCAGCAGAGACCGGTTGGCGGCGTAGCCGTCAAGCAGTGCCTCTGCCTCGGCGCTCGACTCGGGGGTGAAGGCCGCCACGGCGGCGAGCTGGGGCAGTACCGGCGGGCAGATGGTGAAGTTGCCGGTCAGGCAGTCGACGGCCCGCTTCAGCTCCTGTGGCACCAACAGCCAGCCCAGCCGCCACCCCGTCATCGCGAAGTACTTCGAAAAGCTGTTGACGACAAATGATTCCCGCGAAGTCTCCCAGGCGCAGCTGATCGCCGGCGCGCCCGGATATACCAGCCCGTGATAGACCTCATCGCTGATCAGTCGCACCCCCGACGACTCACACCACGCTGCGATCGCCGCCAGTTCCTCGGGCGGGATGACGGTGCCTGTCGGATTCGCCGGGCTTGCGACGATCACGCCGGACACCGGTGGATCGAGTTCGGTCAGCATCTCGAGTGTCGGCTGGAAGCGGGTGTCCGGGCCGCACGGCAGCTCGACCACTTCGCAGCCCAGCGCCGACAGAATATTTCGGTAGCACGGGTAACCGGGGCTCGCGATCGCGACGCGATCGCCGACGTCGAAGCATGCCAGGAAGGCGAGCAGAAAGCCGCCGGACGACCCCGTCGTGATGACCACGTCGTCCGGTTCGACGGTCAGTCCGTGCCGCCTCTGGTAGGAGTCGGCGATGGCAGTACGCAGCTCGGGGATCCCGAGGGCGACGGTGTAACCCAGCTGGTTGCGGTTCAGCGCGGCGACGGCCGCATCGCGAACCGCCGACGGTGCGCCCGCGCTCGGTTGCCCCGCGGACAGGTTGACCAGATCGCCGTGGGTGCGCTGGCGTTCCGCTGCGGCGAGCCACACGTCCATCACATAGAACGGCGGTATTCCGGCGCGCAGCGCAGGGCCCTTGATGCTCCTCGCGTCCGCAGAACTCATAGCGCCAGGCTAGAACACCTCGGATTCGAGGCGACGCAGTTGATCGCGCGGAGCCCCGAGGAACTGCGCGCTGCCGTGTGCGCGCTTGAAGTAGAGCTGGATGTCGCTCTCCCAGGTGATGGCGATGCCGCCGTGCATCTGCACCGCCTCGGCCGCAACCTTCGAGAATGCCTCGCTGGCCGCCAGCCGTGCCAGCGCCGCCGCTGCGGGCGACGGTTCGGCGACTGCCTCGTCGACGACGGATTTCGCCGACTGCACGGCGACGTAGAGGTCGGCCATCCGGTGCTTGAGGGCTTGGAAGCTGCCGATGGGCCTGCCGAACTGCACCCGATCCTTCGTGTACTGCACGGTGAGGTCGAGACACTTCGATGCAGCGCCGATCTGCTCGGCTGCCAACAGGATTGCCGCGACATCCGCGAGGCCGGGGTCCTTTCCCAGCGGGGCGGTGTCGGTCGCTTCGACGGCGGCCAGCGGTCGGGTGATGTCCATCGCGACCAGGGGTTGCACGTCGAAAGAGGTCCAGCGAGTGAGGTTCTCGCCGTCTACGCCGATGACGACGTCGGCGATGTTCCCGTTCACCACATGCCCGGCGTCGAAGACGACGGTGCCGATCGACGTGCCCTCGGCGAGGCCTCCGAGCAGTTCGGCGTCGGGTTCGTCGACCGACAACAGCGCCAGCTCCGCCAGCGTGGTACCGAGCAGCGGCGTCGGCACCAGCCCCTTGCCCAGCTCTTCGAGAACGACGGCGGCATCGCCCAATTCGCCACCGGCACCGCCGAGCTCCTCGGGCACCACCAGCGCTGCTGCGCCCACCTGCTCGCAGAGCATGGTCCACAGCTTCTCGTCGTAACCACGCTCCGATGCCGCGGCCGCGCGAACCGCCTCGGGTGAGGCGTGCTTCTCGACAAGTGCGGCAACGGTGTCGCGCAACAGGTCCCGCTCTTCGCTCACGACAGTGCCTCCAACACTCGCCTGCGGTGCCACGTCGGGTCACCCCATGCCGGGCGCAACGCCTGCACCCGCAGCAGCAGCAGCGACAGATCGTGTTCCTGCGTGAAGCCGATTGCGCCGTGCGTCTGCAGCGACGACCGAGCCGCCAGGAGCGCAGCGTCGGCGGCGGCGACCTTGGCCGCGCTGACGTCCCTCGCGGTGTCCGGGGATCCGTCGGCCAGCGACAGCGCCGCCCCGTAGACCAGGGGGCGGGCGAGTTCGACCGCGATCATCACATCGGCGAGCTTGTGCTTGATCGCCTGATACGTCCCGATGACGGTGCCGAACTGGCTGCGCTGCTTCGCGTACTCCACCGATACGTCCAGCATGGCCTGGGCGGCGCCGATCAGCTGCGCGGCCGTCGCCAGCGCACCGAACTCGAATGCGCGTGCCACGTCGGCGCTGCGGGACACCCCGGTTGCGTGGACCTCGAACAACTTTCGTGCCGGATCGACGGATTCGTGCTGCTCGCCCGTCGATGCGTCGCTGACCGAGTCGTCGGCGGCGAGCAGGATGAGGCCCGCCGTGTCTGCGTCGACGGCGCGGGGGACCAACGGTGGCGCAGCGACGGTGGCGACGAGTTCCCCCGAGGCCAGGCCGGCGGCCCGCTCGTCGTCTCCGAGCAGGACCGGTGCCACTGCGATCGATTCGGCGACGGGCCCGGGCACGTTCCACTTGCCGAGACGCTCCAACGCCACGACCAGGTCCACGGGGTGGGCCGCGATGCCGTCGAACTTCTCGGGCACCAGCAGTGCCGTCACGCCGAGGTCGGTCAGCTGTGCCCACACCTTGCGTCCCGGTGCGGTGTCACCGTCTCCCCATGCTCGTACTGCTGCAGGCAGATCCGCCGCGCCCAGCGCGGCATCGATGCTCGCAGCGAAATCGCGCTGCTGTTCGTCGATCTCAAAATTCACGTTCGTCTACTTTCGAGGCAGGCCCAGCAGCCGCTCGGCGATGATGTTGCGCTGGATCTCGTTGGTGCCGGCGTAGATCGGCCCGCCGAGCGCGAACAGCAGGCCCTCGCTCACCGAGTCGACGAGCTCACCGTCGGCGGCGCGCAGGTCGAGCGCGGTCTGGTGGATCGCGACGTCCAGATCCGACCAGAACACCTTGGTGATCGACGATTCCGCACCCAATTCGTCGCCGTTCGAGACCCGTGTGACCGTGCCGAATGTGTGCAACCGGTAAGCCTGCGCCTTGATCCAGGCGTCGGCGACACGGTCGGTGAAGGCCGGATCAGGATTGTCCTTCCATTGTGCGACAAGCCGTTCGGCGGGTGCGAGGAAGCGGGCGGGGCTGCGCAACGACATGCCGCGCTCGTTGCTGGAGGTGCTCATCGCCGCGCGCCACCCGTCGTGCACTCCGCCGATGACGTCCTCGTCGGGAACGAAGACGTCATCGAGGAAGATCTCGCCGAAGCCGGTGTCGCCGCCGAGCTGTGCGATGGGGCGGACGGTGACCCCGTCGGCCTTCAGGTCGAACATGAAGTAGGTCAGGCCCTTGTGACGCTGCGCTTCCGGGTCGGAGCGGAACAGTCCGAACGCACGCTCACCGAAGACGGCACGCGAGCTCCAGATCTTCTGACCGTTGAGCAACCAGCCGCCGTCGGTCTTGGTCGCGGTGGATCGCAGCGAAGCCAGGTCGCTGCCGGACTCCGGCTCCGACCAGGCCTGTGCCCAGATCTGTTCGCCGCTCGCCATTTTCGGCAGGATGCGGTCGAGTTGTTCCTCGGTGCCGTGTGCGAACAGAGTCGGCGCCAGCATGGAGGTTCCGTTGGCGCTCGCCCGGCCGGGCGCGCCCGCACGGAAGTACTCCTCTTCGTAAACCACCCACTGCAGGAGGGTCGCGTCTCGGCCGCCGTATTTCTGCGGCCAGGTGATCACCGAGAGCCCGGCGTCGAAGAGGATCTTGTCCCACCGGCGATGTTGTTCGAATCCCTCGGCGGTGTCGTAGGACTTCGTCGGGAAGGAATCCTTGTTCGAGGCGAGGAAGTCGCGCACCTCGGCCCGGAACTCCGAGGTGGCGTCGTCGAATGTCAGGTCCAACTCAGGCCCTCTCGTCGATCTCTCGCAGTTGCGGTTTGACCACTTTGCCTCCAGGGTTGCGGGGCAGCACGTCGAGGAAGGCCACCGAGCGTGGTGTCTTGAAGTTCGCCAGATGTTCTTTCATGTAGGCGATCACGGCCTCTTCGTCGAGGGAGGCACCGGGTTTGACGACCACGAATGCCTTGCCCACCTCGCCCAGTCGCTCGTCGGGGACGCCGATCACCGCGGCTTCGGCGACACCGTCGAGGCGCGCGAGGACCTGTTCGATCTCGGCCGGGTAGACGTTGAAACCGCCGCAGATGTACATGTCCTTGAGGCGATCGGTGATCTTGAGATTGCCGGCGTCGTCGAGTTCGCCGATGTCGCCGGTGTGCAGCCAGCCGTCACCGTCGATCGCCGCGGCGGTGGCCTCCGGATCGTCGAGGTAGCCCAGCATCACGTTGGGCCCTCGCAGCAGCACTTCACCTGAATCCCCGATACGCAATTCGAAATCCGCGATCGGTCGGCCGGACGTCGTCGCGACGGTGACAGCGTCGTCGTCGGCGCGGCACATCGTGCCGAAGCCTGCGGCCTCGGTGAGCCCGTACGCCGTCAGCACGACGTCGATGTCGAGTTCTTTCTGCATCCGTTCGATCAGCACGACCGGGATGGTGGCCGCCCCGGTCACCGCGAATCGCAGTGAACGCAAATCGAATTCGCCGCGCCTGGGATGGTCCAGCAGAGTCTGGTAGATCGTGGGCGGGCCTGGCAGCACGGTGATGCCGTTCTCCTGGACGGCGCGCATCGCTTTCTCCGGATCGAATGTCAGCTCGGGGAACAGCGTCGCGCCGGTCTGCAGGCAGGCCAGGATGCCGGCCTTGTAGCCGAAGTTGTGGAAGAACGGGTTGATGCACAGGTAGCGATCCGCGCTCGTGACCTCGCCGCAGGCCGCCCACGCCGCGGACGCGTCGAGCGACTGACGCTGTGCGCACCGCACCCCCTTGCTGCGTCCGGTGGTGCCGGACGTGAAAAGGATGTCGGAGACGTCCTCGGAGCCGACTGCCGCCGCACGGGCTTCGACCGCGGCGAGGTCGGTCCCGCGCGCCACGAAGTCGTCCCACGTCCCGTCGGCCTTCTCGATCGGGATCCGCACGACGTGCCGCAGCGCGGGAAGCGAATCCCGGTTGACGCTGGCGGCCTTGTCGGCGCCGAGGAACTCGCCCGACGCGAACAGGAGCGGCGCGGACGTGCGCGACAGGATGTCCTCGGCCTCGCTGGCGGTGTAGCGGGTGTTGAGTGGCACGAGGACCGCGCCGGCATGGTGGGCGGCCAGCGACGCGACGACCCAGTGCCAGGTGTTCGGCGACCAGATCGCGATGCGATCGCCGGTTTCGATGCCGAGGTCGATCATCGCGGCCGCAGCCCGCCGGACCTCTGACCGCAGGTCAGCGTAGGTGAGCGTGCGTTCCGGCGTTACCACTGCGGGGTGGTCGGGAAGCTCGCGCGCGATCCGGTCGAGAACCGCGGGGGTGGTCCTCGGGGAGGTCGTCATCGAAGCTCCTGTAGCAATACGGGATACCCAAGCAAGTGCTTGGTAGGCTACCCTACAGGGGTGATAGAGGTCCAGGAGTTCAGGGCTGAGGTCCGCGACTGGCTTGCGGAGAATCTGGTCGGCGAGTACGCCGCGTTGAAGGGTTTGGGCGGCCCGGGCCGCGAACACGAAGCCTTCGAAGAACGCCTCGCGTGGAACCGGCACCTGGCCAAGGCCGGGCTGACATGCCTGGGCTGGCCGGAGGAGCACGGCGGCCGCGGACTGTCCGTCGCCCACCGCGTCGCCTTTTACGAGGAGTACGCAAAAGCCAACGCTCCCGACAAGGTGAATCACCTCGGTGAGGAACTGCTCGGGCCCACGCTCATCGCGTTCGGGACCGAGGAGCAGAAGAAGCGCTTCCTGCCGAAGATTCTCGACGTCACCGAGCTGTGGTCGCAGGGCTATTCCGAGCCGGGCGCGGGCAGCGACCTGGCCAACGTGTCCACCACCGCGACGCTCGACAGTGATCACTGGGTGATCAACGGCCAGAAGGTGTGGACCTCGCTCGCGCACTGGGCGCAGTGGTGCTTCGTGGTGGCGCGCACCGAGAAGGGCTCCAAGCGCCACGCCGGTCTGTCCTATCTGTTGGTGCCGCTGGATCAGCCGGGCGTCGAGATTCGCCCGATCATCCAGCTCACGGGCGACTCCGAGTTCAACGAGGTGTTCTTCGACGACGCCCGCACCGACGCCGATCTCGTGGTCGGCGAGCCGGGCGACGGCTGGCGCGTCGCGATGGGCACGCTGACGTTCGAACGTGGCGTCTCCACGCTCGGCCAGCAGATCCGTTATGCGCGCGAGCATTCCAACCTCGTCGAGCTGGCCAAGAAGACAGGCGCCGCCGACGACCCGCTGATCCGCGAACGGCTCGTCCGGTCCTGGGCAGGCCTGAAGGCCATGCGCTCCTATGCGCTGGCGACTATGGACGTAGAACAACCCGGACAAGACAATGTCAGCAAGTTGCTGTGGGCGAACTGGCATCGCGAGCTCGGCGAGATCGCGATGGACGTAGAAGGGTCAGCCGGCCTGACCCTGCCCGAGGGCGAGTTCAGCGAATGGCAGCGGCTCTATCTGTTCTCCCGCTCTGACACCATCTACGGCGGATCCAACGAGATCCAGCGCAACATCATCGCCGAGCGGGTGCTCGGCCTGCCCAGAGAGGCGAAGGGCGCCTGATGAGCGCTCGTGTGAAGAAGCGAGGATTGTGGTGACCGATCTTTCCGTAGCTCCCAAGGAAATCGAAGGACACGGCCTGCTCAAGGGCAAGGTCGTCCTGGTGACGGCCGCCGCGGGCACCGGTATCGGGTCGACGACGGCCCGCCGGGCACTCGCAGAGGGCGCCGACGTCGTCGTCTCCGACTACCACGAGCGCAGGCTCGGAGAGACGCGCGACGAGCTCGCGGCGCTCGGGCTTGGCAAGGTCGATGCGGTCGTCTGCGATGTGACCTCGACGGAGGCCGTCGACGCGCTGTTCACCGAAGCGGTGCAGAAAGCCGGCCGGCTGGATGTGCTGGTCAACAACGCCGGCCTCGGCGGTCAGACGCCGGTGATCGACATGACCGACGACGAGTGGGACCGCGTGCTCAACGTGACGCTGACCTCGGTGATGCGCGCGACGCGCGCCGCGCTGCGGTACTTCCGTGACGTCCCGCACGGCGGGGTCATCGTCAACAACGCGAGCGTCCTCGGCTGGCGCGCCCAGCATTCGCAGTCCCATTACGCGGCGGCGAAGGCCGGCGTGATGGCGCTGACGCGCTGCAGCGCAATCGAAGCCGTCGAGTACGGGGTGCGGATCAACGCCGTCTCGCCGAGCATCGCCCGCCACAAGTTCCTGGAGAAGACCAGCAGTTCCGAACTGCTCGACAGGCTCGCCGAAGGGGAAGCCTTCGGCCGTGCCGCCGAGCCGTGGGAGGTCGCGGCGACGATCGCGTTCCTCGCCAGCGATTACTCCAGCTACCTGACCGGTGAGGTCATCTCGGTGTCGAGCCAGCGCGCCTGACGATTCGATTCCTCTGAGTCACCGAGAATTCCGACGCTCTCGGGCTAAACTCGGACGGTGACGGCTCCCGACGGCGGTTCCCTCCAGGGAACTGCCGTCCGCGGCGGGGTCGCGGTGATCATCGGCCAGCTGGCGCGCACTGTGATCCAGTTGGTCGGGTTGATCCTGCTGGCGCGTCTGCTGTCGCCGGCAGATTTCGGCTTGGTCGCCATGGTCACGTCGATCATCGGCGTGACCTCTGTCCTGAGTGACTTCGGCCTCTCGCTGGCCATCATGCGGGAGGCGAATCTCGACCCCAGGATCCGGGACAGCCTCTTCTACATCAACACGATGCTGGCCCTGGCGACCGCGGGGCTGGTGTGGGTGGCGGCTCCGGCGATCGCCGCGTTCTACGGCGAGCCTCGCCTCGAAGAGGTCACCAGATGGCTCGCTGTGTTCGTGGGAATCGCCGGTATGGCGCCCCAGTTCAGGGCCGAGCTCGCGCGCACCCACAAGTTCAAATCGCTTGCGTCCGTGGACACGATCGCGCAGGGAGTGGCCCTGGTCGCAGCGTGCGTCGCCGCCGTCCAGGGCGCCGGATACTGGGCGGTGGTGATCCAGCAGGGCACTGCGGCAGTTGTGCTGGTGATCTCCCTGGTCGCGCTGTCGCGCTATGTGCCGCGGTCGCGGCCGCAACTGCGCGGAGTCAAAGAGCATGTGTCGCTGGGGGCTGCGTCGCTGGGAATCGACGTGACGAACTACGCCGCCGTGTATGCCGCGCCCGCGGCGATCGGCCAAGCGCTCGGCGCCACGGCCGTAGGTCTCTACACGCGGGCGTTCCAGCTCGTCGCGTTCCCTCTCGTCCAGCTGGCGGGCCCCCTCACCCGCGTGGTCGTCCCGATTCTGGCCCACGTCGAAGACGGACCGAAGCTCGTCGCGGCAGCCAAACGTATCCAGCTCGCCATGGCCTACGCCCTGCTGCCGATCCTCGCCCTCATCATCATCGGCGGCGCGGACCTGATCGACATCCTGTTCGGTCCCGAGTGGCGTCCGTCAGGGCGGATCGCTCAGATCCTGGCACTGGGCGGGGTTTTTCAGATCTTCGGCTACGTGAACTACTGGATGTACACCCGCAAAGGCCGCATGGGTCTGCTCTGGGCGATCGACGGGTCCGTGTGGATCCCGATCACCGCAATGTATTTCGTCTTCAACACCAGCGGCGCGGTGTGGGTCGCCGCGCTCTACGCGTTGAGCCTGCTGCTGAATTGGCTTGCGTCCACCCTGATCGGACTTACCAAGTTGGGCCTTCCGGCGTGGGAGTTTCTGAAGCCCTCGCTGATACGTCTGGTCCTTCTGACTCCCGTGGTCGGAGTCGGGCTTGTCGTCAGCGAGGTCCTGGCCCGCGAGGGGTGGTCGGCGCTCTGGACATTCGCAGCTGCCACCGCTGCGGCGCTGCTCGTGGTGGCCGGCTTGCTGCTCGTGCCGGTGTTCCGGCGTGAAGTGCGCGACTTCCTGCAGATCCTTGCGAACGTGCGAAGGCGCAAGATCTGACAGCTGATCAGGGTTCGGACGCGTAGACCCGGTCGAGTTCGGCGCGGATCTCGTTCCACGAGAATCGATCACGCGCAGCAGAATTGAGTGTGACGCAGTACCCGCGCAATTCCGAAGGTTCGAGCGCGGCCAGCGCGTCGTACTTCGACCAGAATTCCTCCGCCGAGGAGAACAGCGATCGGTCACCGTCGGCGGCGTAGTCGGTGACGCCGTCGATGCGGCTGACGAAAGCGGGCAGATAGCAGTTGTAGGCCTCGAACAGTGCGTTGTTCGCGGTCGCGAACGTCAGCGGCAGCAGCAGAGCGAACGATTCCCGCAGCAGCCCGTCGTAGCTGTCGGCATCGAGTCGCGGATGGCACACCACGCCGTCGCGTCCGGTGAATCGACTGCGCGCCGCCTCGTCCATGCCGACGAGGTCGACCTGCACGGGTCGCGAGCCACGTTGGGCGAGAATTCCTTCCAGCATGTCGAAGTCCCGGTAATTGGAGCCGACCAGGACAAGCCGACGCGGATCGCGGGTGCGCATCTCGAAGAGTTCCAGAGGAGGCGGCGGACTGTCGAACGTAAAGCCGTGCGGGACGAAGCTCACCGATTTGTCCGGGAGCGCGGCTTGGAAAACGCCGCGCTGCTGCGCGCTCAGGACGACGATCGCGTGCGCGGCGCGCATCGAGTTCTGCTTGATGCGGTGGTGGACGCTGCGGGTGTCGCCGAACCATTGCGAGTCGTCGAGATGCACCGTGTACACGATGCGTTTTCCGAGGCGACGAAGAATCCTCGGTGACAGGTACGCGGTGGACTCCGGGTACAAGTAGTGCACGGTGTCGTAGCGCAGCGCGCGGATCAGCGTGATGAGGTCCAAGAGCAGGAAGTTGAGGTGGCGCGGCCGGGTCGACTCCAGGCGGTCGGCGAATGGGAGCCGCGCTCCGCTGACGTAGTCGCGAGGATCGGGCACCACCGCGTCGTACCCCGATCCCGGATTGTGGTGCAGGTAGTGGAATCCGGAGTACAGGACCCGTCGACCGGAGCGCGCGGTCACAGCGTTCGCTCCGCGTCGCGGCCGTGGTTACGCGCCATCAGCACGGCGGCGAAAATCAGTGTGCTGGTGGGGAATTGCTGGATGTTGGGCCACAGGTGCCACACGGCCTCCGTCATCGACAACACAAAGAATGCGATGAAGTAGCCGAACAATGCGATCTTCTCGTGAGTGACGCGCATGGTGCCGGTGACATAGATGGCGCCGATCCAGATCGGCAGCAGGAAAGCCAGCCCTGACAATCCGAACTTGATCAACGTGTCGATGAGAATGTTGTGGCCCGTGCCCATTCCGGCCCACAGGATGACCCCCGCCTCCGACTGACCATGGGTCAGGAAAAAGTTGTAGCCGGAACCGACCACGGGGGATTCCTGCCACAGCTCCAGCCCTCCCTTCCAGATGAAGGCTCGTTCGGTGAAGCTGTCGGGGTCCCATTTCAACAGCGGGATCACAAAGGCTGCTGCTGCGGCTGCCCCTGCCAGTACGGTTCCCGTGAGGCGGATCGAGTAACCCGTCCTGGCGCGGCAGATCAGCCACCACAGAATGACGAAACCGACTGCGATGAGCGATGTTCTGGATGCGGACGCCAAGATCGTTGCGAAAAGTATCGCCCCGCAGACGATCCGCCAACGATTCCCGGGTACCAGCGGCACCAAGGAGAACGCGATGGCGCAGTACATTCCGAGGGCGTTGCTCTGGCCGAAGGGCCCCGCCAGTTCCCAACCGAAGATCAGAGACTTGCGGGAAACGATGTTGTACATCATGTACTCGGGAATGATCAGGGCGCCGATCAACGAGTAGGCGCCGACACCGGTGACGAGGATCGGTATCCACTTCAGCTCGGCAACCCGTGCGCCGGTGTTCCAGATGGCCACCAGAACCAGATTGGCGAGGAGGATCTTGACGAGGTCCGAGGGGCCCGGTTGGTCCGGGCCGATGAGGTACGGCAGATTCAGCGCGAGGAGGAACACGAGCAACCAGGTGATGTCCCGATTCGGGTGGCCGCGCATCAGGATCACCAGCGAGCTGACCGCGAGCAGCACACCGGACAGTGCCCAGCGGGCGAGGCCCGCCACCGGAGTCTCCGCGGTGGCCAGTGCCTGATCGATGCTCTGATCCGGCGCGTGCTTGACGAGCAGGTAGTTGATGATCTCGGGAACGATGACCAGCGCGACGGCGGCGATGATCACCAGGGCGAACGCCCGGTCCCCTGCCTTGTAGTCCGCGTTCGTGTCCCGAACGAAACGAGTCGGTGCCGTCAGAAACGTTGTGGCCGAATCGTTGCGATTCCCGGACGGATCGCGATCTCCGCCGCGTGGTCGTGGGCGAGACGCTACGAACGTCGCTGGCCGGCTCGGTGGCAGGACTTCGTTTCCGTCCATGGATCTGCCGGGGGTCAGTTCCGGTGCGACCCGCGGCGCGCTTGCCCGTTCTGCGGCCTGGGATCGGATTGAGTGTGATTGCCTGTGCCGTAGTAGGTGTGACCCTTTGCCGGCTTCTTCGCAGGCGTCATCATCAGGACGGTTCCGACGAGCGGCGCGCCTCCGCGCGTCACCGAGTGGACCGCCTGTGTCAACTGGGTGCGCGTCGTTTTCCCGAAGCGGGCCACCATCAGGACGCCCTGGGAGGCGGCGGCGAGGACGGCGGCATCCGGCTTCAACAGCGACGGAGTGTCGACGATGACGTAGTCGAACTGTTCGCCCAGTTCGTTCAAGACCTCGGTGGCCGCACGGGATTCGAGGAGTTCGGCGGGGCCGGACGGAATCGGGCCGGAGGTGAGCGCGGTTAGTCGGGGGCGGCCGGTGTCCCGCAACACGTCTGCCAGGCGGCCTCCGCCGGTCAGTACCGTGCTCAGGCCGGTCTCCTCGGTGAGGTCGAGATAGCGTGCCACGCGCGGGCGCCTCAGGTCGCCGTCGACGATCGCGACGTTGTTCCCGGAATCGGCGAGGGCCAGCGCGAGGTTGACCGCGGTCGCGGTCCGTCCCTCCTCGGGCATCGCGCTGGCCACCACGAGCACTCGTGGGCCCTGGGACCTTTCGAGGAATCTGATGTTCACCCGCAGATCTCGGAATGCCTCAGCCGCCGCGGTGCGGTCCGACTCGAACGAGATGAGCGGGTTGTCCTTGAATCGCGCCTCTGATGGAATCTCGGCGAGCAGTCCGGCGCCGGTGAGTTTCTCCAGCGATTCCGGGCTTCTTACCGAGCCGTCGGAGCGACCCCGGAACACCGCGATGGTCATTCCTGCCAGTGCGCCGAGCACGGCGGCCAACACCGCGTTGCGGGCCGTCGGCGCCGCCGAAAGGCCGGGCACCTCGGCGCGCTCCTGGACGATCACCCGCGCGTTGGGCTGTGCACCCAGTTCCGGCGTCTCCAGTCCGGCCGCCATGGCGACGAACTCGTCGGACAATGTGTTGGCGATGTCCCGGGCCCGGGTGGGAGACCTGTCGGTCACGGTGATGTCGATCAGGACCGTGTCCGTCGGCGAGGTGGCTTCGACCTTGCTCTTGAGGTCGGACGCGCTCATGTCGAGTCCCAGTTTGTCTACCGTGCGTTGAGCGAGGAGGTCCCCGGTCACCAACTCGACGTAGGACAACACCCGGCGCTGGGCGAAGAGGCCGCCGTCGTTGGACTGGGTGTTGTTGCCGTCCGAGGTTGTCGACACGAACAACCGGGTGGACGCCTGGTAACTCGGCGCGATCGTGAGCGAGTAGGCGACGGCGGCCAGAATTGCGAGGACCGTTGTGGCGCAGATGATTTTCCACCGGCTGCGCAAGATCTGCACGAAATCCTGGACAGTCAACTGCGACCTTTCACGGCTCAAGCCCTCCCTTACACCTGCCGCTCGCACGCCAGGTCTCCCGCCAGCGCTCAAGTCGCACCACGCTATCCCAGGTGGTTGCTCGTCGCCAAGGAAGATCATGCCGTGTCATCGCTGATGACGGGGAGAACTGGGCAGAACTGCGGCGCGAATTCCGGGGACGCGGTACGCGCACCTGCAAACTCCGGCCGTTGTTCGCCTGGCCGCTTTCCGACACGGGCTGCCAGCTACCGATTAGGCCGTCGGCCCGCGTCGCGCGCCGGTATAGTCCGACCCCTGTTGGGAATGTGAAGGCCGAACACGCGAAAGTGGAACAGGGTGCACCCGGTCAGGTCAGAATGGTCATCGGTCCTGCTGCGATTCCGGGCCGCGGAGCACTCGCGACAATCGCGCGTCAATTCTTGTGTGGGGGAACGACTATGAGCCGCACCAGCGTCGTGCGGGTGCTTGTCTCGGTCGTGTTGCTGTTCGTGCCCGCGGTGCTCGCCGCGCCTGCGCACGCGCAACCAGCCGACGACGCTCCCGCACCGGAGTTGGCGAACGTGACGCTGGGGTGGGCCGACCTCGGTATGGAGCGTGAACTGTTCCTCAGCCCCAACGACAGTCAGACGTTCTCGGTTCCGGTGCCTGCAGGGCTCAACGCAACGAGGCTGCGGGGCACCGTCAACACACCGTTGAACATCGACGCCGGGTACGTCGAGATCGACGATGCCGACGGCAGGCTGCTGGCCACCGTGGATTTGCTCCCGGCCGGACCGGCGCGGGCCGCGACACCGTTCGACGTCGACATCGCCCCGGCGCGGGTCCGAGACTCCTCGGTCGAGTTGGCGTTCACCGTGCGTGCGCTCGGCGGCCCCGGCCAGAACTCCAGCGTCTACGAGGGGCAGTTCTGCGGGCCTCTGCAACAGGTGACCGTGACGAATCTGGCGACGGTGTTCACCGGCGTCGAGCCTCCGGTGACCACCATCGCCGGCTTCTTCCCCCCGGTGCTCGAGCGGGTGACGATCTATGCACCCGATGACCCCGACGTCGCCGAACAGCAGTCCGTGTTGCTGATGGTCGCGACGTTGGCGCGGATCTACAACCCGCTGCCGCTCGACATCTCGGTGGTCAATCAGCCACGGGGCGTGTCGCCGCCGCCCGCCGGCCCGCTGGCCCGCGCGGTCGTCATCGAAAGGGGCGGTGAGGCCGGCCTGCGTGTGGAGAACACCGGTGCTCAGGACGCATTTCTTCGCGTGTCGGGCGACGGGGACACGCTGTCCACCCAGGTCTCCCTGCTCGTCGACGAACTGCAATCCCTGGTGCAGGTGCCCACGGCCCGCGTCGACGAAGCGGGCTCCGGTGAGGTACCGAGCAGTGAGAGCTTCACCTTCGATCAGCTGAACCTCGGTGGCAGGACAGAGGTGCTCCGGTCGAGCAATCTACGGGTCGGTGTCGGCCGTTCGCAGCTGGGGAACGGCCGTGTCGGCAGCGTTGAGGTCAACCTGCTCGCCGACTACACCCCGGTGCCCGACCAGGACTCGGCGGCGGTAGTGGTCCGCGCAGCCGATGGCAATGTGGTCTATCGATCGCTGCTCGACAAGACCGGCCGCCTGGACGCCCGCTTCGAGATCCCGGGTCAGACGATGGGTCAGTTCCTCAATCTGGACCTCACGCTGACCTACACCCCGCAGCAGCCCTGCGGACCGCTGATCGCGCCGATGACGTTCCAGATCGATCCGAAGTCGTCATTGACGATCCAGCGTGGGGGCCCGCCGCTCGGCGGTTTCAACGCGATGCCCTCGGAGTTCTCACCCAGCTTCCTGGTCGCCCTCGACGGGAGCAGCCCCGATCAGCTCGTGTACGCCGCGCGGGTCGTCGCGGCGATCGCCGGTCTCACCAACAGGCAGTTGACGCCGAAGGTCGTCGACCTCAAAACTGCCGGGGACGCGAACACCGGCGCGTTGATCATCGCGAAATCTGCCGCGCTAAATGATATTTCACTGCTCCCCCCGGTCAGCGGCGACGGCGCGGACGTGAGCGTCGAGGATCTGCCGGAAGGCCTTCGAGCCACCATCGGCGAAGGACTCGGCTCGATCCAGGTGTTCGCCGATCGACCCCGCGACCGCACCGTCGTCCTCGTGACCACGACGGACTCGTGGAGCCTGGTCGATCCACTCTTCACCTACATCGACGGCTTGGAGGGCAAGTGGTCGGCGCTCAGCGGGGATGTGCTCGCTGCGGGCAGCGCCGGTGTCGCAACCAACCTCTCGATCTTCGCGCAGCCCACCAACGAGAATGTCGCGGAGGCGCCTGCGGCCGAAACGTCGCCGCCGTGGACTGCCATCGGTATCGCGGTCGCAGTGGCCGCGGCCGTCGCGATCCTCGCAGGGATCCTGTGGTCTAGCCTGAGGCGCAAGCGCAGACAGTCCGCCTCCGCTGAGGAGGACGCCCAGGCGGCACCGGCCCCCTAGGGTCGCCCAGATCTCCACAATTTCTTCACCATCGCTGCCGGAAAGGCCCATATCCGGCCCCTAAAGTCTGACGTGTGAAGCGAATCCTGGTGGTCGAGGACGAGCCGACCATCCTGGCCGCGGTCGTCACGCGGTTGCGCGCGGAGGACTTTCAGGTGGACACCGCGGTGGACGGGCCGTCGGCGGTCGACGCGGCCACGACCACCCCGCCGGATCTCGTGGTCCTCGATGTCATGCTGCCCGGGTTCGACGGTCTCGAGGTGTGCCGTCGTATCCAGGCGGTGCACCCGATCCCGGTGTTGATGCTGACCGCGCGCAGCGACGAGACCGACATGCTCATCGGGCTCGGGGTCGGCGCTGACGACTACTTGACGAAGCCCTTCAGCATGCGAGAACTGGTCGCCCGCGTACGGGTGCTCCTACGACGTGTAGACCGCGCCGCGACCGCTCAAGCTCTCATGGTCGGCGACAACCGGGTCGATCTGCAGGCGCGGAGGGTTCATCGCGGTGACGACGAAATACACCTGACACGAACAGAATTCGATCTGCTGGTTTTCTTGGCGGGCCGGCCGCGCACCGCGGTCTCCCGTGACGCGCTCCTCGAACACGTGTGGGGCTGGGGCTCGGGTGTGGAGAGCCGTACCGTCGACACCCACGTGAAGGCGTTGCGCCGCAAGCTGGGTCCCGAACTCATCCGCACGGTGCACGGCGTCGGGTACTCGCTGGAGCTGCCCCGCCCGGCGGACGGCTCGCCGTCATGGTGAACCGGCTGGCGCGGCTGTGGGACAGGCTGCCCCGTCCTCTCGACCCGTTCGGCTCGTTCAAGATGAAGATGGGCCTGCTCGTCGGCAGCGCCATCGTGCTCGCGTCGTTCACCTTCTGGATCGGGGCGAGCTGGCAGTTCCGGTACGCGCTGCTTGCCGCACTGGCCACGTCGCTGACGTTCACCTACTTTCTCGCGCATGGGATGACGTCGCCGCTGCGCCAGATGACGGCGGGTGCGAGGGTCATGGCACGGGGCGATTACAGCGTGCGTGTCCGGGCCACCTCCCGCGACGAGGTGGGGCAGCTCGCGACGGCCTACAACCAGATGGCGGCCGATCTCGGGGCCGCCGATGAGTACCGGCGCGGTCTGATCGCCAACGTGTCCCATGAATTGCGCACGCCGATAACCGCTTTGCATGCGCTGCTGGAAAACGTTGTCGACGGGATCGCGGAACCGGACGAGAAGACGATGCGGATGGCCCTGGCGCAGACCGAAAGGCTCAGCGAGCTGGTGACGAACCTGCTCGACCTGTCCAGGCTCGAAGGCGGCGCGATATCGCTGCAGCACAGCTCTTTCCGTGTCAGCGACTTCCTCGACGAGGCCATCTGGCACGTCAGCGTTCCCGGCGAGGGAGTGCAGGTCGCGGTTCGCGTCGAGCCGCCGGATCTGGTCGCCGTCGGAGATCAGGCCCGCCTGCGGCAAGTGGTGGTCAACCTCGTCGACAATGCGATCCGGCACAGCCCGACGGGGGCCCGCGTCACGGTGTTCGCCAGGCAGGCAACGTCATCCGGGCTGCGGCTTGAGGTATGCGACGAAGGGCCGGGGATTCCACCTGCCGAACGCGAGCGCGTGTTCCAGCGCTTCACCCGGGGCGCCACCTCGGCCGGCGGGACAGGACTCGGACTGGCCATCGCCCGCTGGGCGGTCGAACTACACGGCGGCACCATCGAGGTGATGGAAGCGGGATTCGGTTGCCGCATCGGGGTCACGATCCCCGCGCCGGTGACAGGGGAGGAGAGCCGGTGAACCAGCCGACGCCCACGACATATCCGATTCCGCAGAGCCATGTGCCGCCGTCGGCGTTCGGCCCGATGCTGCCGCGCTACGGCGAGCCCTGGTGGTCGGTGTGGCCGCACCGGCTCTGGCCCAATCCGCCCCGGGCCGCAGCGCCGCGTGCGCTCGTGCTGCTGGCGCTCGTCGCCGGAGTGATCGGTACGGCGGTCTGGCGCGTCGGGACTCTCAGCATCGGGTATCTGGTGGTGGGCGTGATGGTCTTCGGCGTCGTGTACGGGACGGCCGAACGTCGTCCCAGTCGCCGGGAGTGGCTCGGCATCGGCTTGACCTTGCTGCTGCTCGCGGTGCCCGGCCTGCTGGCCGCGGAATGGCTGGGCGTGCTGTGCATCATGACGGCGTGGCTGGTCGGCTGGAGCACGCTGGCCGGCGGCCGGACATGGACGGCGGTCCTGAGCGGACCGTTCGTCCCGTGGGTGTTGCCGGCCCGGGTAGCCGGGTGGGTCCGCCGCGCCCTTCCAGAGGGCGGAATCCGTTGGGCCGGAGGGACGAGCGCCACGCGGATCGCGATCGTCGCGGCCGTCACCGTAGGCCTGACGCTGGTGTTCGGCGGATTGTTCGTCTCGGCGGACCCGGCTTTCGCACAGTTGGTGGAGCACCTCATCCCCACCTGGCGGGGTGACGAGTTCGTCGCCCGCACAGTCGTCTTCGTGGTCGTGGTGTGTTTCGTGCTGTTCGCCGCATACCTGACGCGGGTTCCGCCGAGGCTCGACGCGATGGCGCCGCCGAGGATGCGGCCGGTGCCGAACTGGGAATGGGCCGTGCCGTTGGCCGTCCTCGACCTGCTGTTCATCGGTTTCGTCGCGGTCCAGGCGACCGTCCTGTTCGGCGGCCACACCCACGTCCTCGCAACAGAAGGACTGACTTACGCCGAGTACGCGCGGCAGGGTTTCTGGCAGCTGCTGTGGGTGTCTGCGCTGACCCTGCTGGTGCTCAGCGCCGTCCTCCGCGTCGCGGGGCGGGACACACCGCGGGATCGCAGGCTGTTGCGGACCCTCGTCGGGACGCTCTGCGTGACGTCGGTCGTGGTGGTGGTCTCGGCGATCCACCGGATGTGGGTGTACCAGCAGGCCTACGGGTTCAGCACCGAGCGGCTCATGGTGATCACGATCGAGTTGTGGCTCGGTGCGGTCTTCGTGTTCATCGCTGCCGCCGGGATCCGGATGACGGGACGCTGGTTGCCGCGGACGGTTCTGCTGGCAGGCGCGGTGGCGCTCCTCGGGCTGGCCGCGACGAACCCCGAGCGGCTCATCGCCGACCGCAACATCGACCGGTACGAGCAGACCGGGCTGCTGGACACCGCCTACCTGCTGCGGCTTTCCCCTGATGTCGAGCCCGCGCTCGCGCGCCTGCCTGAGGCAGTGCGGGCGTGCGCGCAGTACCGGGCCGCCGAACGGGGTCCGTGGTACGAATTCAACCTGTCCCGGTGGCGCGCGCCGCTGCTGTCTGAGGAGGTCGACCTCGACTGCACGGGGTACTGGTCGGAGGACCGGTAGCGTCACCCGGCTTACCTAGCAAGCGCTTGGTTGCTATCCTGATCGGGTGGATAAGGCGCTTCCCAGTCGCCGCGACGAGCTGCTACAGCTCGCTGCGACGATGTTCGCCGAGCGCGGCCTGCGCGCCACCACGGTGCGCGATATCGCCGACTCGGCGGGGATCCTCTCCGGAAGCCTCTACCACCATTTCAAATCCAAAGAGCAGATGGTCGAAGAAGTCCTGAAGGACTTCCTGGACTGGGTGTTCACCCGCTACCGCGAGACCGTCGAAAGCACTGCGGACCCGCTCGAACGGGTCAAGGGATTGTTCATGGTCTCCTTCGAGGCCATCGAGCACCGGCATGCGCAGGTCGTGATCTATCAGGACGAGGCCAAGAGGCTCAAACCGCTGACGCAGTTCGGGTTCCTCGAAGACCGCAACCGCGAGCAGCGCAAGATGTGGATCGAGGTTCTCAAGCAGGGCGTCGCCGAAGGGAAGTTCCGCCCCGACCTCGACGTCGACCTCGTCTACCGGTTCATCCGCGACACCACCTGGGTGTCGGTGCGCTGGTACCAGCCGGGCGGCCCATTGACGGCCGAACAGGTCGGAAGTCAATACCTTGCCATCGTGCTCGGTGGCATAACCAACGAAGGAGTCCCCAATGCCTGAGGCGTATGTCATCGACGCTGTACGCACCGCGATCGGCAAGCGCAACGGCTCGCTGGCCGGAGTGCATCCCGTCGATCTCGGTGCCGCCGGATGGCGGGGGTTGTTCGCGCGCAACGACGTCGACCCCGGCGCCGTCGACGACGTGATCGCCGGCTGTGTCGACGCGATCGGCCCGCAGGCCGGCAACATCGCGCGGCTGTCGTGGCTCGCCGCCGGCTACCCCGAAGAGGTTCCCGGTGTCACCGTCGACCGCCAGTGCGGCTCCAGCCAGCAGGCCATCTCGTTCGGCGCGCAGGCCATCCTGTCGGGCACCGCCGACCTGATCGTCGCGGGCGGTATGCAGAACATGAGCCAGATCCCGATCAGCTCGGCGATGACCGTCGCAGAGCAGTTCGGATTCACCTCGCCCACCAACGAATCCAAGAGCTGGCTGCACCGGTACGGCGACCAGGAGATCTCCCAGTTCCGCGGTGCCGAGATGATCGCCGAGAAATGGGACATCTCCCGTGAAGACATGGAGCAGTTCGCGCTGACCAGCCACCAGCGGGCCCAGGCGGCGATCCGCGCCGGACACTTCGAGAACGAGATCATTGATGTCGACGGTTTCGCCATCGACGAAGGGCCCCGCGAGACGTCGCTGGAGAAGATGGCCGGTCTCAAGACACTGGTCGATGGCGGCCGGCTGACCGCGGCGATGGCCAGCCAGATCTCCGACGGGGCGAGCGCGGTGCTGCTGGCTTCCGAAAGTGCCGTCAAGACACACAATCTGAAGCCGCGCGCCCGCATCCACCACATCAGCGCCCGCGGCGCCGATCCCGTCTTCATGCTGACCGGACCGATCCCCGCCACCCGCTACGCCCTCGACAAGACCGGCCTGTCGATCGACGACATCGACACCGTCGAGATCAACGAAGCCTTCGCGCCCGTCGTCCAGGCCTGGCTCAAGGAGACCAAGGCCGACCCCGAGAAGGTCAACCCCAACGGTGGGGCCATCGCGCTCGGACATCCTCTCGGCGCAACGGGCGCAAAGCTTTTTGCGACCATGCTCAACACACTGGAGCGCACCGGCGGCCGCTACGGGCTTCAGACGATGTGCGAAGGCGGCGGCACCGCGAACGTCACGATCATCGAAAGGCTCTAACCCTCGCCGGATCTCAGTGGTCGTGCAGGATGACGCCGCGGACGTTGCGGCCCTCGCGCATGTCCTCGTAGCCCTCGTTGACCTCGGCCAGCTTGTACTCGTGGGTGACCGTCTCGTCGAGCAGTAGCTTGCCCTCGCGGTACAGCGACAGCAGCCGCGGAATGTCGGCACGTGGATTGGCCTCGCCGTAGAGGCTGCCGAGAAGTCGCTTCTGGAACAGGGTGAACATCATCATCCCCAGCGTGGGGGAGTTGTCGGCCATCGTCGACAGGGCGGTCATCACAACCGCGCCGCCCTTGCGGATGATGTTGGCCGCGTCCTCCAGCATCGAGCCCTCCAACAGGCCCACGGTGAGGATCGCCGAGTCCGCCATCACGCCCCGGGTCAGTTCGGCCACCAGCGCCGTCGCCTCGGGAAGCGACGTGACGAAGTGGGTCGCACCCAGCTGAATTGCCTTCTCTCGCTTACTTTCAACGGGCTCGACGACGACGATCTTCTCGGCTCCCGCCAGCCGCGCGCCCTGCACCGCGCCGCTGCCGATGCCGCCGAAGCCGATCACGACGACCGTGTCACCGGGCTGCACATCGGCGGTGTTGACCGCCGACCCCCACCCGGTGGTGACACCGCAGCCGAGCAGGCAGGCGCGCGACAGCGGAATGTCGTCGTCGATCTTCACGATCGACGCCTCGGGCACGGTCCCGTATTGCGAGAACGTGCCGACGAGCGCCATCACGCCGATGTCCTGGCCGTTGGCATGGTGGCGCCGGTAGGTGCCGTCGAGCTGCGTGCCCGCCATGATCATCGCGCCGAGATCGCAGAGGTTCTGGTGGCCGGTCGAGCAGAATCGGCAGCGGCCGCAGGCCGGAAGGAACGACGCGACGACGTGGTCGCCGGGGGCGAGCCCGACGACGCCGGCGCCGACCTCGCGCACGATGCCTGCACCCTCGTGCCCGCCGATCAGCGGCAGCGGAGCCGGAAGATCGCCGGTGCGGATGTGCTCATCGGAGTGGCACAGTCCGGTGGCCTCCCACGAGACCAGCACCTCGCCGTCACCCGGCGGGTCCAGGTCGATTTCGTCGACAGTCCAGTCGGACCCGTACTCCCAGAGAATGGCGGCGTTGGTCTTCACCGGGCCGAGTTTAGGAACCCCGAAGATCCGCCGTGGCCGTATCGGCCGGATCGATCAATGCTCTTCGCGCAAGCGCTCATCGGTCTCATGCTCTTCGCGCAAGCGCTCATCGGCCGGCCGCGAGGACCAAACCTCCCATCGCCACCAGCCAGCTCGCGAAACTGCCTACGAGGAAGTACTCGGTGACCTCGTCGATGCCCGACGCCGAAGGGTCGGCCGCCTCTTTGCGCTGGGCGTTGAGCTCCGGGAAACGAATGATCCCCTTGGCGGCGATGACCGCCGACGCGGCGCCGAGTTGGCCGCCGAGCCCCAGCCCGACGATCAGCAGCCGTTCCATGGGTCCGAGGAGCCGACCACCCTTGAGCCTGTCCGACGGTTGCGGTTCCCCTGCCGGGCGCACGGCGCCCACCGCGCCCAGGATCAGGCGCACCAGCTGATTGGCTGTCACGAGCTGGAGCAGCAGGACGCCGACGATCATCGCTGCGCGGTCCGGGTCGAGGCCGGGGACGAGATCGGTCCACTCCAGCCACGGCCTCACGATGCCGCCGACCGGTGATACCCAGCCGGCCAGGATCAGCGGCAGAGCGAGCCCGACACCGAACACGGTCAGCGCCCTGCCCTCCCGCCTGCCGGTGCGCTCGGCCTTCCCGCTGAGGTGCACCCAGAGCGTCGACACCGCCGCAGACCAGATCAGCAGCACGATGTCGCCGAGGTGCCACAGCCCTGCGAGTGCTCCGCACGTGACCACGGTGGCCGGCCCGGCGATCAGGGGCAGCCAGCGGCGACAAGTCACTTTCGAACAGATGTCGGCGACGCCGAGTGCGATCAGAAGGACGGCGAGAACGCTCACCGCACGTCCCGGAGTTCCTGTGCCGCAACGAGCAGGAGATCCACACCGGCGCGGTTCGCACGTTGGGACACCGCCGAAGCGCTGATTCCCTCCGCCATGGCCAACTCCTTCTTCGACCGCCCTGCCCGTAACCCGGCCAGGATGCGTAGCGACCTCTCGTCCAGTGATCCAAGCAAATGGTCCCGACACATCAGGGCCGCGTTGACGGCGTGCGGGTCGGCGCCTGTGCCCGTCTCGTTACGAAACGCGGTGCGCACCAGGGACGACCCGGAATGCTGCTGGGTCGCTGCCGTCCACTCGATGGCCTCGCGCGCGGCCCACCAGCCCGGTCCGTCCTGAATGCCGGATGTCTCGTCGAGTTTGGCCACACCGCCCCAGCCGATCCCGAACCGGACGTCGATGTCCGGAGCCAAAGTCAGACGGAGGGTCAGCGCGGCATCGATCGCATGCCCGACTGTGTGAAAGGCGCCCTGGAACTCGTCGCCGACCGTCAGTCGGGGGGCGTCGACGGCATCGGGTGCGACGGTGGCCAGGGCTGCGGCCACGCGGCGATGAAGCTCTCTGCGGTCTCGGAACTGGCGCGACCCCACGACGTCGCCGATCATCGTGGCGAGCGGCGATGAAGCTAAATCCTTCATCCCAGACATATGAAGAGAATAGCTTCATTATGCCTTGATGAAGCATCTGACTTCATTCCGTGATGTAGCCGGTTGCCTTTCGCAGGTGCTCGACCGCTTCGGCGACGATCGAGGGCACCAATTCGGCGCACGACGGCAGATCGTCGAGGATGCCGGCAACCTGGCCGGACGCCAGCACGCCGGCATCGGTGTTGCCCTCGACGAGGCCGGCCTTGAGCAGCATGGGCGTGTTCGCCGCCATGACGACCTGCGACCATGTCAGGTCCTTGCCGTGACGCATGGCCAGACCGTCGGTCACCATCGACTTCCACGTCATGCCGGACATCTTCTTGAACTTCTGCGCGTTGAGGACCGCGGCGGAGAGGCCGCGGATCGGCGACCCGCTCTCCAGCTTCTCGACCAGTCCCGTGCGCAGGACGCGGTGCGGCATGCCGTCAACCTTCGTGGAGACAACGGTGCCGTCCAGCGCAGCCTGCAGGTACTTCTGCTTGACCGCGTCGGGGACGGTCGAGTCCCTGGTCAGCAGGAATCGCGTACCCATCGCGACACCTGCCGCGCCGTAGGACAGGGCGGCCGCCAGACCTCTGCCGTCGAAGAACCCGCCCGCGGCGACCACCGGCATGCCGGTGTCGGCGACAGCGTCGAGTACCGACGGCAGCAGCAGCGTGGTGGCGATCGGGCCGGTGTGCCCGCCCCCCTCCCCGCCCTGCACGATGACGGCGTCCGCGCCCCAGCCGGCGACCTTCTTGGCGTGCTTGGCCAGGCCCACCGATGGGATGACCACGACGCCGGCGTCTTTCAGCTTGGCGATGAGGTCGGGCTTGGGAGCTAGGGCGAAGGAGGCGACTTTGACTCCTTCGCGGATCAGGAGGTCGACGCGATCGTTCGCGTCGCCGGCGTCGGCACGGATGTTGATGCCGAACGGTTTGTGGGTGGCGGCTTTCACCTTGGCCACCGCAGTCGTCAGTTCCTCGAGTGTCATCGTGGCCGACGCCAGGATGCCGAGGCCGCCTGCGTTGGAGGTCGCGGCGACGAGGCGTGCCCCCGCGACCCAGCCCATGCCGGTCTGCACCACGGGGTGCTCGATGCCGACCAGGTCGGTCAGCGCGGTCTTGAGCTGAGTCACGACCTGACTTCCCTGTCGCGCAACGACTTCGGATCGATCACTTCGCGCAGCAGCCGCTGCTCCTCGCCCGAGGGCAGACGGGTCGTCTCGGCCTCGCCGAGCCCGTGCACCTCGAACGACGTGTTCTCGGCGACCTGCTCGGCCTCGACGCCGGGGTGCAGAGATACCGCCCGCATCTGGTGGTCGGGTCCGTTGAAGTCGAACACGCCGAGGTTGGTCACCACCCGGTACACGTTGACGAAGCGGTACGCGGGATTGTCCGGATCGACCTTGTCCCAGCCGATTCCGGACACGATGTCGACGGACTCGCCGAACACCCGCTTGCTGTGGTTGCCCACCCAATAGCTCGTCGCGTGGTTGATGGTGTTGCCCGGCGCGCCGCGCACGCCGAACATCTGCCGCGTCGGATGCTGCAACGGTCCGAAGGCCGAAAGGTTCTGGTTGCCGTAGCGGTCGATCTGGTTGGCGCCCATCACGACATGGCGCTTGCCCCATGCCAGGGTCTCGAACACGCGGCCGAAGGGCATCCAGCCCTCGATCGCGGCGGAGGCTCCGATGGCTGGTGTGTCGGCGATCAGGCGGGCCTCGCCGTCGGACAGCACGATGTCGGGGGAGAAGGTCAGCCGCGCGAGCCTCGCGCCGATCGACACGATCGTCGTCATCGGGCTGACCATGATCTCGCCGGCGTCACGGAACAATTCGGCGCACGCCACGGCGCAGATCTCGGCGCGGGTGGTGGAGATCATTTCGTCGCCTCCAGGTCCTCGGTGAATTTCCGAACCGCTGCTTGGTAATCCGCCTCGCTGCCCGACAGGTATGTCGTGACGAACTCGGCCCATGTCTCGTCGGAAGCGGCCGCCTCGGCATAGTGACGCTGAAACTTCTCGTCGCGCCGGTAGTCGGGCTCGGCGGTCGTGAAGTGGGCGCCGTTCGGTGCCTCGACGACGGAGTCGACCATCATCCTGTTGATCAGCAGTGCCTGCGGCGGCACCGATTTCACCAATTCTTCGGTCGAGACAACCTTCTCCACCGACAGCAGGCGCTTCTCGGCGGACATCAGGAA
Source organism: Mycobacterium bulgaricum (assembly GCF_041287165.2). Taxonomy (NCBI): domain Bacteria; kingdom Bacillati; phylum Actinomycetota; class Actinomycetes; order Mycobacteriales; family Mycobacteriaceae; genus Mycobacterium; species Mycobacterium bulgaricum. Next base: position 780,342 of record NZ_JBGGKV020000001.1, read on the forward strand.
CAGATCGTCGAAGTAGGGGTCGATTCCGGTGTAGGCCGCGTTGCCGCGCTCGTCGCCGAGATTCATGTGCACCAGCGCCACGTCGAGGTTCAGCGCCGGCATTGCGACGAGTTCTTCTGAGCCATAGGGAGATCGCACCGTCTTGAGCTCGTCTCCCCAGAATGCCCGGACGTCACTGCCGAGGCCGGCGCGAATCGGCAGAAACGGCAGGCGCTGGGCGGCGGCCTGCAGACCGCAGCGCAGCATGCCCTCGTCCATCTCCCGGGACTCGATGGAGCCCGACGTGCGGGCTTTCGCGAACCACGGATCGTAGAACGGCGGCGAATCCAGCGAGACGAAGCCGTAGTAGACCCGCTTGACCTTGCCTGCCGAGCACAGGAGCCCGAGATCAGGGCCGCCGTAAGTGACGACGGTCAGGTCGGTGACTTCGGTGCGCAGCAGCGCCCGGATGAACGCCATCGGCTTGCGGCGTGACCCCCAGCCGCCGATGCCGATCGTCATGCCGCTTTCGATCGAAGCAACAGCCTCGTCGAGAGTGGTTCTCTTGTCTGACATTCTATTTAGACCCCTTGTCGGTTCCCGCGAACGCGTCACGGTGCTCGTCCGAGACGCCCGCGAGGTTCAGCTCGAACGTGAAGCCCTGTTCCATGCGGTATCTCGCGTTGACCGGCTGGATGTCGATGAAGTTCAAGGCCTCTTTAGCGGCGCGGATCACCCGGGTGTCCTTGGAGGCGATGTCGCGAGCCACGCGCAGCGCCGATTCGTCGAGGTCGGCACGCGGCACCACCTCGTGGACCGAACCGAAATGGTGCAGGGTCTCGGCGCTGACGGTGGCCGCGGTGAAGAAGAGCCGGCGCATCAGGTGCTGCGGCACGAGGCGCGAGAGATGGGTCGCTGCACCGAGGGCCCCGCGCTCGACCTCGGGGAGGCCAAATTTGGCGTCGTCGGACGCAACGATCACGTCGGCGTTGCCGACGAGGCCGATGCCGCCGCCGACGCAGAACCCGTTGACGGCGGCGATCACCGGCACGGCGCACTCGTAGACCGCGCGAAAGGCTTCGAAGCACCCGCGGTTGGCGTCGATGAGGGCGGTGAACCCCTCGGTCTTCTGCATCTCCTTGATGTCGACGCCGGCGTTGAACCCGCGGCCTTCCGCGCGCAGGATCACGACATGCGTGCTCGGATCGCGACCTGCCGCGGTGATGGCGTCGGCGAGTTCGAACCAGCCGCGCGAAGGGATCGCATTGACCGGCGGGTAGTCGACGGTGACCGAGACGATGCCCGGTTCCACGGACTTTGTGGTGATTGGCATGCAAACTCCTGGGTGGCTACCTAAGCAAGCACTTGCTTGGTACGCTAGCACAGTGACTGACGCCGTCGACAGTGCCGCTGAGGGCATCTCCCTGGGACTGACCGGACGCATCGTTCTCGTCACCGGCGGGGTGCGCGGTGTGGGTGCCGGCATCAGTCGGGTCTTCGCAGCGCAGGGTGCCACCGTGGTTACCTGTGCGCGCCGCCCGGTAAAGGGATCGCCGTATGAATTCCGCCCCTGCGACATCCGCGACGACGAAGCGGTCAAGGCGCTGGTCGACGGGATCGTCGGGGACCACGGCCGCCTCGACATCGTCGTGAACAACGCCGGCGGCTCGCCCTATGTGCTCGCCGCCGACGCTTCGGCCAAGTTCAGCACCAAGATCGTCGAGCTCAATCTGCTTGGTGCGCTGTCGCTTTCACAACATGCCAACGCTGTGATGCAGAGCCAGGATTCAGGTGGGTCCATCATCAACATCACCAGTGTGAGCGGAAGGCGACCCACCCCGGGCACCGTCGCCTACGGCGCGGCCAAGGCGGGTATGGAAAGCATGACGTCCACACTGGCCGTCGAATGGGCGCCGAAGGTTCGGGTGAACTCCGTCGTAGTTGGCATGGTCGAGACCGAACAGTCCGAACTCTTCTACGGTGACGCCGAGTCGATCGCCGCGATATCGAAGAACGTGCCATTGGGCAGGTTGGCCAAACCTGAGGACATCGGTTGGGCCACCGCATTTCTCGCCTCCCCCGCGGCGTCCTACATCAGCGGTGCCTCGCTGGAGGTGCATGGCGGTGGCGAACCGCCGCACTACCTGTCGACCACCAACGCCGCCATCAAATAGGAAGACGACACCAAACCAAGGAGACACAGGAATGGGATTGCTCGACGGCCGCGTGGTCATCGTGACAGGTGCCGGTGGCGGAATCGGAAAGGCGCATGCGCTGGCCTTCGCGGCCGAGGGGGCGCGGGTCGTGGTCAACGACATCGGCGTGGGTCTCGACGGTTCGCCCGCGGGTGGCGGCAGCGCCGCCCAAGCCGTCGTCGATGAGATCGTCGCTGCCGGTGGTGAAGCCGTGACCAGCGGCGCCAACGTCGCCGATTGGGCTGAGGCCGAGGGTCTCATCCAGACCGCGGTGGACGCTTTCGGCGGGCTCGATGTTCTGGTCAACAACGCCGGGATCGTGCGCGATCGGATGTTCGCCAACACCAGCGAAGAGGAATTCGACGCCGTCACCGCGGTGCACCTCAAAGGGCACTTCGCCACGATGAAGCACGCCGCCGCGTACTGGCGGGCGAAATCCAAAGCCGGCGAGACTGTCGACGCTCGCATCATCAACACGAGTTCCGGTGCGGGACTGCAGGGAAGCGTCGGCCAGGCCAACTACAGCGCGGCCAAGGCGGGCATCGCCGCACTCACCCTGGTGGCGGCCGCCGAGATGGGACGCTACGGCGTGAGCGTCAACGCGATCGCCCCGTCGGCGCGCACGCGCATGACCGAGACCGTATTCGCCGACATGATGGCCACCCAGGACAAGGATTTCGACGCGATGGCGCCCGAGAACATCTCACCCTTGGTGGTGTGGCTCGGTTCCGTGGAGTCCCGCGATGTCACCGGCAAGATGTTCGAGGTCGAGGGAGGGAAGATCCGGGTGGCCGAGGGTTGGGCGCACGGGCCGGAGATCGACAAGGGCGCCAAATGGGACCCGGCTGAACTCGGCCCCGTCGTCACCGATCTGCTCGCAAAGGCGCGGACGCCGGTGCCGGTCTACGGGGCCTGACTCCGGGATTTCCTGCGGCGGATCTACCTCGCGAACATCCTGTCTGTCGCCAACTGTGCGAGATCCCGCAGCGTCGTCACGTGGCCCGACGTCCACTGGCGAGGATTGGTGTCCCACACACACAGCGTCCCGACTGCGTGATCACCGCTGTCGATCAACGGGATGCCGAGGTAGGACACGACGGTCCCGTCGGTGACTGCGGGGTTGTACTTCAAGACCGGGTCCTCCCGTGCGTCGGGAATGACCAGGGGCTGCCCGGAGGCGACGGCGTACTGGCACACCGACCGGTCAATCCCGGTCTGCCGATCCTCCGGTGCCTCCGCCGACGATCCGTGCATGCTCACAAAGAACTGCCGGTCGATGTCCACCAATGAGATGGCCGCGTTGGGGGCCGCGAGGGCGGTCGCGGCCATATCGGTGATGCGGTCGTAGATCTTCTCGCGGGGTGCGTCGAGCAGGCCCGTGGCGTACAGCGCCTCCAACCGCTCCGGGTCTGCAACCACGGATTGCGGTCCGAGGGACTGCTCGTCGACGTTGATGTGTGCCTCGGAAAGATGTGCGAGCAAATCCGCGCTGTCCTGCTGACTTCGTGTGACGTCGGCTATCAACCGCGAAGCGACAGCTTGGGCGACGTAGGCGTCAATTGATTGGCCGGCGTTCTTCGCCTGCTCTTCCACCACATGGTTGAGCCACGCGTCGAAGCCTGGTAGCGAGATCACGTGTCAACGATAAGCGAGTAAGCGGTTTGTGCACGCCGTTGCGGAAATCGAGCGAAAATTATGCAGCCCACCTAAGCGCACGGGCCTGGAATCTGCCACTAGCAAACGACTTCGCGGACTGCGATCCGCAGGTAGCATCATCACCCGATCGGGGGTACGGCACGGCCAGCTATGTCCGGTGACATCACGACAATTCGGCAACGGGGGACTGAACGGATGCACGTGGAGTCGGGCCAGGGGCGGTCCCTGCGATTCGCGTTCCTCACCGAGCTCTACCACCCGAGTGTCGGTGGCCAGGAGATCTTCTTCCAGGAGCTGGGGGAGGCCATGGTCCGCCGCGGGCATCACGTGGACGTCTTCTGCATCGGACATCAGCCCGGTCTCGCGGGCGACGAGACGAGGAACGGCGTGAGGGTGCGGCGCAACCCCAACGGCGGTCGCTACAAGACTCCTCGGGTAGCGGCCATGCGCCGCAACTGGACTGACATCGTCAGGTTCAGTACCGCGGTCCGTCGGCTCGCAAGCCGCGAGCGATACGACTTCTTCCTGCTGAACGAATGGCCGTTGATGCACATCACGGCGCTGCCCAGGGCGGTCAGGCCCCGCAGTGCCGTGCACTGGTGCGAGATCCGCGAAGACCCGTTCCTGAGACTGCTGCAGGCGCAGCTTCCCAAACGGGTGGGAATGAACTTTGCCGTCAGCGAGGCCGTCGCCGAGGCAATACGCGAACAGTCGCAACAGGATTGCGGGGTTCTTCCGAGCGGCATCGTCGCATCTCGGTACCGAGCGGCGCCGCGAGCCGAGCGATCCGGGGCCCTCTACGTCGGACGGTTGGCCCCACACAAGAACCTCCCGCTTCTGATCGACGCGTTCGCGCTCGCGGCCACACGCGGATTCGGGGGCGACCTGGTGATCGCCGGCGACGGACCGTCGCGGGGTGATATCGAAGACCATGCGCGCCGATCCCCGGTCGCATCGCGGATTCACGTCCTCGGATCGGTCGACGAAGAGCAGAAGATCGATCTGTTGTCCCGATCTGTAGTACTCGGAATGCCAAGTCGCCGTGAGGGATTTCCCCGGGTGATTGCCGAGGCGATGGCCAGCGGGCTTCCCGTTGTGACAGCCGATTTCCCGGAGAACGGGGCCAGGGACGTCGTCAAGCAGTACGGCGCCGGGGTGGTCTGCGGCACCGCTGAGGCGGACTTCGCCGACGCGCTGCTCACAGCGGAAGCCGACTGGGACGTGTATTCGCAGGCCGGTTCGAGTGGTGCGGATTCGCTCGACTGGTCACACATTGCGAAGACACTGGAGACACACGCCCTCGCTGCCGCGGGGCGAGGCAAGCCGTAGGGCGCGAGAGGCGGGGGCGACACATGCGGATCATGGTCACAGGCGGTGCGGGTTTCGTCGGCAAGGAACTGGTGGGCTATCTCAAGTCTCGTGCCGACGTGGTGGTTGCCGACCTGCTGCGGTACGGCACGCCCGAATGGCTGCAAGGCGACCCGGACGGATTCACATTCCGGCATGTCGACATTCGTGATGCCGCGGCGACCAAGGCGCTGATCGACGAGGTCGCTCCCGACGTCATCGTCCACCTCGCCGCCATCCACTACATCCCCGAATGCGACAACGACCCGGCGAACGCCGTCGCGACCAACGTGACCGGCACGGTCAACCTGCTCGCCGCGTGCGCACCCGGCACCCGCTTCGTGTTCGCCAGCAGCGGCGCGGTGTACCGGCCCGACGAGGCGGCCCATCGGGAGTTCGACTCCGTCGTCGAACCCGTTGACATCTACGGTTATACGAAGCAGCAGGGCGAGGTGTATCTGCGCGCGCTCGCCGCCAGCCGAGGGCTCTCCGGAGTGATCGTCCGGCTGTTCAACGTCATCGGGCCCGGCGAGACCAACCCCCACCTGCTCCCTGCCATCGTCGTTCAGCTGCGTGAGAACCCGGAAGCCATCTATCTCGGCAACACCTGGCCCAAGCGCGATTACATCGACGTGCTCGACGCCGCCGGCGGTTTCGCGGCTGCCGCGCTCGGCTCCTCGCCGGAGGCCGGGAAGTGTGAGGTTGTCAATCTGGGTAGCGGTCAGCAGTATTCGGTCAACGAGATCGTCGACCGGATGCGCTCGGTGCTGGGTCTGGAGTTCGAGGTGCGCCAGGACGAAAGCCGGATGCGCGCAGTCGACCGGCCCTTTCTGGGTGCGGACATCTCGCGGATCAAGGACGTCTTCGGGTGGAGCCCCGAGCACGCGCTCGACGAGACGCTGAAGCGCATGTGGGACAAACCGGACTTCCTGCCACAGCTCGAAGGGCGTCTGACATAGCCATGGCTGGCTCGGCCACGGACAGGCGGGTCGACCTGCTCTTCGACGTCCGTCACATCCGCCAGAGCGGCATCGGCACCTACATCGGCACGTTGCTACCGCATCTGGAGGACGTGTTCGCAGACCGGGGGATGACGTTGGCGGTCCTGGTCAACGAACACGCCACGCCGTCACTGCGGGAGAGTTCGGTCGTCATCTCCGAACCCGAGGTGGCCCCGATGTATTCGCCGGCCGAGCAGCGGTCGTGGAAACGCGCGCTGAGCGCTGTTCGGCCGCGCGGCTTCTGGGTCCCCCATTACCCGTTCCCGTTTGCGTCGCTGGCGCCTGCGAATCGCAAGACCCTGTTGTTCGTCACGGTGCACGACACCCTCCACGTGATGAAACAGGAAGTGAGTGGCCACAATCGGGCGCGTCAGGCGTATGCCCGCATGATGCTCAACCTGGACGTTCGCCGTTCCCGCAAGATCTTCACGCCGTCGCTGGCCACCGCCGCCTCGTTGACGAAGATGGCGTCGTCGGCACCGGTCATGGTCACGCCGATTCCGGTCGACGACGAATGGTTCACCCCCGCGGATCCAAGCCTCGCCCCGGTGCGAGGCCAGTACATCCTCTATGTCGGAAACACCAAGTGGCACAAGAATCTGCCGCTGCTGCTCACCGCGTATGGACAAGTGGCGCAGGAGATTCCGCAAAAGCTGGTGATCGCCGGCAGCGGTGAGGCGCTGCGAGACGGTGACGACCGCGTGGGTGCGCTCGCAGCCCGGCTGGGGGGTCGCGTGCAGGTGATGGGTCGTCTCGACTTCGCCGTCCTGCGCGCGTTGGTGGCCGGCGCGGACCTGCTCGTCATGCCGTCACTGCACGAGGGGGCTGGGCTCCCGCCCATCGAAGCCATGGCCTCGCACACCGGTGTCCTCGCGTCTGACATCGCGGCACTGCGGGAGACGTGCGGTGACGGTGCGGACTACTTCGACCCGTACGACGCGAGCACCCTTGTACCGCTGCTGCGCAGGTACGGCACCGACGACGGCGACCGTGCCGCCCTTGCGACCCGCGGTTGGACCCACGTCATGACGCGGCAGGCGAGCTCATCCCTGCGCCCGGGTGCCGAAGCCGTGGCGGATGAACTCGCCAGGGCGTGATCGTCTCAGCCGGTAGCGGATTCGATCAGCGCGTCTGCGGCCGGTTTCGGGCTGAGGTCTTCGTGGAGCACACCGAAGTTCTGCTCGGTGTCGCCGAGATCCGGCCCACCGTCCACCAATTCGTAATAGATCAACGGCCCGACCCAGTCCCACTCAGCGGCCTGTCTTCTGGCCTCCAGTAGCGCGGTCGCCTGGTCATCTTCGGAAACCGCATGCGGCCCATCGCCTGTCGGCGCACCGAACTCGGTGATCCAGATCTTCTTCGCCTCATCTCCGTGGCGTTCCATCACCGCACGCAGCGCGGGCAGGTCTTTGAATCCGCCGATCATCCGCTGCGGGTCCTCCATCGGAAGCGCGGGAAAGCTGTACGGATGCGCCGCGACGCCGTCGGCCCGTTTGGCGGCCCCGTTGGCATACAGCTGCTCAAGGTAGTCGGTGGGCGGAATCTCGGCATCCGGCTCCTCGAATTTGGGGCCGAGGCCCCCGATGAGGATCGTGGCGTCCGGATCGACCTCCCGGATTGCATCCGCGGCAACCCAAAACAGCGTTCCGTATTCGTTGATGTCCGGGCGCGGCGGCCAGAAGTTGGTGGTGTTGGGCTCGTTCCAAATCTCCCAGCTGTGCACCCCGCGGGGTGCGTACCGTTCGGCGGTCGTGCGCGCGAAATCTGCCCACTCCGACAGGTTTTCGGGCCGGGATCGACGTGCCTCGACGTTGTCACCCGGGGTGGACGGACGCGCCCATTCCGGCGTGAACGACACGACCGCCAGCACCTTCATCCCCTGGGCCTCGGCTTCGTCGACGACCATGTCGGGGTAGGACCAGTCAAACTGTCCGCGTTGGCTTTCCACCGACGACCAATCGATGTCCACCCTGACCCAGGTCACGTCCATCGCGGCCATCACCTCGAATTGGCGCTTGATGGCATCGCTGTCGGCGCCACGTGAGTGCACGGTCATCCCGATGTCGACCGCGGGGGTGGGCGTCCCGCACGACAGGGTGGCGAACCCTAGCAATGCAACTGACAGCAGGCGAGTAATTCCTCTGCGCCCGTGCGTCATCGCAGAATTGCCTGATTGCCGCCCTTGCTAGAGAAGGTCCGCCCCAGGACGCCTTCGGTCCGGCCCACCAGCAGGGCCCAGCCCTCGCCGATCCCGAACTTCTTCGGGTTACGGAGCGGCATCAGGGCGGCGGCGACCAGGTGAGCGGCCTTGTACCACAGCGGGTAATCCCACGTGCGCAGAACGTATCCGGCGCCGCGTCCGTAGCTGCGCTGTTTGCGGCGGCGCTCGTCCGGCGGCAAGTGGGCGAACTCCGTCTGCGCGTGCACGACGATGTCGCCCACCCACGCGACCGACATGTCTCCGCGGTCTGCCATCCGCAGCAGCAGATCCGGGCCTTCCCCGGATTGCCACGGCGTGTCGGCCCCGGATCCGAGTGCGAGATTCCAGCCGCCGACCGCCTGGAATGCGTCGCGCCTGAATACCGTCGCCGGCTCCATTGCCCCCCACACCGTGCGGCGGGTCGGCTCCGTTCCGGGGGCCGGCAGCGGGTTTCTGGGCCCTTCCCTGTCGACGAGTTGCACGGCCACGACGGTCGTCGGTGGCGCGCAATGCTGACCGATCCGTTCCAAGAAATCGCCGTCGACACGACTGGTGTCGTTGGGGAACCACAGCCACTCGACATCGTCGCCGATCGCCTCGGCCGCGGCGTTGCGCCCGTTCGAGATACCGCGCGGGCTGACCACGGTGCGGATGTGCAAGGTGTCGCTAAACGGTGCGATGACAGCGTCCAAGGCGGCGGATTGCGCGGCGTCGTGATGTGCGATGCCCACGACGTGGGGACGCTGCGACTGCGCGGCGAGGTCGCCGAGGAGGTCTCGTAGCGCCTCCCAGCGTCCGACTGTCGTGACGGCGACTCCGATTCGCGCGTGAGCCGGTTGCCCGCTGGCGCCCATGCGCCGAGCCTAGTCGACGGTTTGCTGGCCCGAGGTCTAACGCTAGGCCGGATCGCAGATCAGGATCGGAATCTTGCGGTCGGTGTAGGAGCGGTAGTTCTGGAAGTCGGGGTAGATCGCGTCCAGCTTGGGCCAGTACTGGTCGCGCTCGGCGTCGGTGGCGTCCCGGGCGACGAGTTTCAACTTCTCGCTCTTGTACTGGAAAGTGACTGCCGGGTTGGCCTGGATGTTCAGGTACCACATCGGATTGGTGGCACGTCCACCCTGCGACGCGACCAGGACGATGCGATTGCCCTCGCGCAGGAACAGCAGGGGGCTCTCACGTGGCTCGCCGGACTTGCGCCCGATCGTCGTCAGAATCCCGACCGGCGGTGGCGCCGAGAAGCGATTGGACCCGCCGCGCCACTTCGCTCCGAGCCGCCCGCCGGTCGCCTTGTACGCCCAGGTGTTCAACTTCGACATCCACTTGATGCCGGTCCCGACCGCCTTGGAGTTGAGGCCTTCGACCTGCTTGGGGCTCAGCGGTTTCGGGGGCTTTGGGCTCTCGACCATGCGGGGAATCCTATCGGGCGAGAAACGGGCGGATGGACGCGTTGATGTGGTGGATCTGCGCTCGTCCTGAAGGGTCATTGGCCGGGATCAGGAACGTCTCGTCGATGCGGGCCCCCACGCTGCGGCCCGCCAGCTTCGGCTTGGTCGACAACTCGAACCGTGCCCGCACCGTGTCACCGTCGACTGTGAACTCCGGCGTCGTCACAGCCTTGATCACCTTGTACTGCAGGCCGTTGTTCAGGCTGCGGCGCAGGTGGTTTCCGGAGAATCCCGTCTTCACTCCGATCTCGACCCGCGTGCAACCGGGCGCGAACGGCACGTCGTCGGCCCGATGGCTCGCGAGCGCGCTGATGTAGGCCTGTGCCGCGGCGATGCGTTCGGAGTCGGGGATGGCCACCGCCGCTAGATCCGCTCGATGATAGTGCCGGTGGACAGAGCGCCGCCCGCGCACATCGTGATCAGCGCAGTCGTCTTGTCGGTGCGCTCCAGTTCGTGCAGCGCGGTCGTGATCAACCGGCTGCCGGTGCTTCCGACCGGGTGGCCGAGCGCGATGGCGCCGCCGTTGACGTTGACGGTGGCCATGTCGGGCTCGTGCACGCGGGCCCAGGACAGCACGACCGACGCGAACGCCTCGTTGATCTCGGTGATGTCGATGTCGCCGATCTTCATACCGGCCTTCTCCAGCACCTTCGCCGTCGACTGAACAGGACCGTCGAGGTGGTAGTACGGCTCGGCGCCGACGAGCGCCTGGCTGACGATGCGGGCACGCGGCTTCAATCCCAGCGCTTTGGCCTTGTCTTCGTCCATCCACAGCACCGCGGCGGCGCCGTCGGAGATCTGCGACGAGGTTCCCGCGGTGTGGATGCCGCCGTCGAGGACGGGCTTGAGCGACGCCAACCCCTCGAGCGTGGTGTCGCGCAGACCCTGGTCCTTGCTGACGATGTGGCGTTCGCTGGTGGGCTGCTTGTTCTCGTCGAGCACCGGCGCTTCGATGCCACTGATCTCGCGCTCGAAGCGGCCCTCGGCCCACGCCTGCTTGGCCTTCAGCTGGGACTCGAACCCGAACTGGTCGATGTCTTCGCGGCTGATACCGCGCCGCTTGGCGATGCGCTCGGCCGCGGTGAACTGGTCGGGTAGGTCGATGTCCCACGACGACGGCCGGATGATGCTGCGGTCGGGGCCGGCGTTGGCGCCGAGGCCGACGCGGCTCATGGCTTCGACGCCGCACGCGATGCCGACGTCGATGGCACCGGTGGCGATCAGGCCCGCGATGAGTCCGTTGGCCTGCTGTCCGCTGCCGCACTGGCAGTCGATCGTCGTCGCGCCGACATGCTCCGGCAGGCCGGCCACCAGCCAGCCCACGCGGGTGATGTTGTTGGACTGCTCGCCGAACTGGGTGACGCAGCCGCCGATGACCTGCTCCACCTGGTCTGCTGTGAACCCAGAATCGAGCCCAGCCTTGTCGACGAGCGCCTTCTGGGTCGCGCCGAGAAGCTCGGTGGCGTGCAGACCGGACAGCCAACCATTGCGCTTGCCGATGGGGCTGCGGGTGGCTTCGACGATGACAGGGTTACCCATTCCGTCAGGCTAGAACACGTTTCATAAGCCTGACAAGCTGCGATGCCCCCACACCTTTGATCTGCGCAGAAGCCATGTTTTACTGGCACTAGAACACGTTGCAATTGAGGAGAGCTTTTTTATGCCTGGCCCCAACTCGTGCCCCGTTGCCCCCGACTTCGATTTCCTCGACGCGACCCTGAACCTCGAGCGCCTGCCGGTCGAGGAGCTCGCCGAACTGCGCAAGTCCGAGCCTATCCACTGGGTTGACGTGCCTGGTGGGACGGGAGGCTTCGGTGACAAAGGCTATTGGTTGGTCACCAAGCACGCCGACGTCAAGGAAGTGTCCAAGCGCAGCGACATCTTCGGCAGCTCGCCCGACGGTGCGATCCCGGTGTGGCCCCAGGGGATGGAACGCTCCGCGATCGACCTGCAGAAGGCGGTGTTGCTGAACATGGACGCGCCGCAGCACACCCGCCTGCGCAAGATCATCTCCCGCGGTTTCACCCCGCGTGCCGTCGGCCGTCTGGAGGACGAACTGCGGGCCCGCGCCAAGAGGATCGCCGAGACGGCTGCGGCCGCCGGCACCGGCGACTTCGTCGAGCAGGTGTCGTGCGAGCTTCCTCTTCAGGCCATCGCGGAGTTGCTCGGGGTGCCCCAGGACGATCGCGACAAGATCTTCCGCTGGTCCAACGAGATGACCGCTGGTGAGGATCCTGAGTACGCCGACATCGACCCGGCCATGTCCTCGTTCGAGCTGATCACCTACGCGATGAAGATGGCCGAGGAGCGGGCGAAGAACCCCACCGAGGACATCGTGACGAAGCTGATCGAGGCCGACATCGACGGAGAGAAGCTCTCCGACGACGAGTTCGGCTTCTTCGTCGTCATGCTGGCGGTCGCCGGCAACGAGACCACCCGCAACTCGATCACCCACGGGATGATCGGGTTCATGCAGCATCCCGAGCAGTGGGAGCTGTACAAGAAGGAACGTCCGGAGACCGCCGCGGACGAGATCGTCCGATGGGCCACTCCGGTGTCGGCGTTCCAGCGCACCGCGCTCGAGGACACCGAGCTGAGCGGCGTGACGATCAAGAAGGGTGAGCGGGTCGTGATGTCGTACCGCTCGGCCAACTTCGACGAAGAGGTCTTCGAGAACCCGCACTCGTTCGACGTCATGCGCAGCCCCAATCCGCACGTCGGTTTCGGTGGCACCGGCGCGCACTACTGCATCGGGGCCAACCTGGCCAAGATGACGATCAACTTGATCTTCAACGCCGTCGCCGACGCGATGCCCGACCTCAAGCCGATCGGCGAGCCGGAGCGGCTGAAGTCGGGGTGGCTCAACGGAATCAAGCACTGGCAGGTCGACTACACGGGTACGGGTTGCCCCGTCCAGCACTGACGCACGAGAGACTCAAGGAGGAGTCGGTGGACTTCAGTCCAGACGAGGGGCAGCAGGCTGTCGCCGATGTGGTGACGTCTGTGCTCGATCGTGACAATAGCTGGGAGGCACTGGTTTCCGGCGGCGTGACGGCGCTGGCGGTACCAGAGCGGCTCGGTGGTGACGGTGTGGGCATCGCCGAGATCGCGACCGCTCTCACCGAGATCGGCAGGCACGGCACGATCAGCCCCGCGCTCGTCACGCTCGGCGCTACGGCGGTCCTGCTCGACCTCGCCGCCGATGCGCAGCAGGACCGGTTCCTGGCCGGTGTGGGCAAGGGCGCGGTCCTGACACTGGCGCTCAACGAGCCCGGTTCGCAGCTCCCCGAGCGTCCTTCGACTTCCCTGGCCGACGGCAAGCTCAACGGCACCAAGCTCGCGGTGGGTTACGCCGAGCAGGCGGATTGGCTCGTGGTGACCACCGACTCGGGCGTCGCGGTGGTGTCGGCGCAGGCAGACGGGGTGACCGTCGCGAAAACGCCGGCGGCCAATGGATCCGACGAGTACGTGGTGACGTTCGCCGACGTCGCGGTCGGTGACGACGATGTGCTCAAGGACGCGACGGTGCACAGGGTGAATCAGCTCGCCCTCGCAGCGATCGGAGCGTTCGCGGCGGGCCTGGTGGCCGGCGCGCTGCGCCTGACCGCGGACTACGTCGCCACCCGGGAGCAGTTCGGCAGGCCGCTGTCGACGTTCCAGACGGTCGCGGCACAGCTGTCCGACGTCTACATCGCGTCCCGCACGATCTCGCTGCTGTCGACGTCGGCGGTGTGGCTGCTCTCGGAAGGGCTCGACGCCGAGGACGATCTCGCCGTTCTCGGGTACTGGCTGAGCTCGCAGGCGGCTCCGGCGATGCGGCTGTGCCACCACCTGCACGGCGGTATGGGCATGGACATCACCTACCCGATGGATCGCTACTACTCGTCGATCAAAGACCTGACCCGGGTGCTCGGTGGTCCTACACACCGGCTGGATCTGGTGGGAGCGTAAACATGTACATCGAACTGACCCCTGAGCAGCGGCAGCTGCAAGCCGAACTGCGGCAGTACTTTTCGACGCTGATCACGCCCGAAGAGGCGGCGGCGATGGAGTCGAACCGGCACAACGAGGCCTACCGCGCGGTGATCAAGCGCATGGGATCGGACGGCAAGCTCGGTGTCGGCTGGCCCAAAGAGTACGGCGGCCTGGGCTTCGGGCCGGTGGAGCAGCAGATCTTCGTCAACGAGGCCAACCGCGCCGACGTGCCCCTGCCGCTGGTGACGTTGCAGACGGTGGGCCCGACGCTGCAGGTGTACGGCACCGACGAGCAGAAGAAGAAGTTCCTGCCCGGAATCCTCTCCGGTGACATCCATTTCGCGATCGGCTACTCCGAGCCCGAAGCCGGTACCGACCTCGCGTCGCTGCGCACCACCGCGGTCCGCCACGGTGATGAATACATCGTGAACGGCCAGAAGATGTGGACCACCGGCGCCCACGATGCCGACTACATCTGGCTCGCGTGCCGCACCGATCCGGAAGCCGCCAAGCACAAGGGCATCTCGATTCTGATCGTCGACACCAAGGACCCCGGCTACTCCTGGACGCCGATCATCCTGTCCGACGGTGCTCATCACACCAACGCGTCGTACTACAACGACGTGCGGGTGCCTGCCGACATGCTCGTCGGCGAGGAGAACGGCGGCTGGAAGCTCATCACCACGCAGCTCAACCACGAGCGCGTCGGGCTCGGCCCAGCCGGCCGTGTCGCGGGCATCTACGACCAGGTGCACGCCTGGGCGTCCAAACCAGGCTCGGACGGCGTGACGCCGATCGAACACGACGACGTGAAGCGACTGCTCGGGCAGATCAAGGCGATCTGGCGGGTGAACGAATTGCTGAACTGGCAGGTGGCCGCCGCCGGCGAGACCATCGCCGTCGCCGACGCGGCCGCGACGAAAGTCTTTTCCACCGAACGCATTCAAGAGGTCGGACGGCTCGCCGAGGAAATCGTCGGCAGGTTCGGCAACCCCGCGGACCCCGAAACCGGTGAGCTGCTCGACTGGCTGGACAAGATGACTAAGCGCAATCTGGTCATCACCTTCGGCGGAGGCGTGAACGAAGTGATGCGGGAAATGATCGCGGCGTCGGGTCTGAAGGTGCCGAGGGTTCCGCGATGAGCGCTTGCGCGAAGAGCAGAGGACCCAGATGAGCGCTTGCGCGAAGAGCAGAGGACCCAGATGAGCGCTTGCGCGAAGAGCAGAGGACCCAGATGACGGACCTGCAGCCGGGTATCGACAGGATCAAGGCCGAGGGCAGGAGCGAGCCGCGCCGTGGTCGAGATCCCGTGAATCAGCCGATGATTCACCACTGGGTGGATGCCATCGGCGACAGGAACCCCATCTACGTCGACACCGAAGCCGCGAAGGCGGCAGGCCATCCCGGCATCGTCGCGCCGCCGGCGATGATCCAGGTGTGGACCATGGGTGGACTCGGCGAAGGACGTTCCGACGACGACCCGCTGTCGAAGATGATGGCGCTTTTCGACGACGCGGGCTACGTCGGCGTTGTCGCCACCAACTGCGAGCAGACGTACCACCGCTATCTGCAGCCGGGCGAGGAGCTCGCCATCCACGCCGAGATCACCGACGTGGTCGGACCGAAGCAGACCGCGCTCGGCGAGGGCTACTTCATCAACCAGCTCATCACGTGGACCACCGCCGACGACGAGCTGGTCGCCGAGATGAACTGGCGCATCATGAAGTTCCGGCCCGCCGACAAGGGTCAGGCAGAAGCCGTAACCACCGTGCCCGAAGACCTCGATCCGGACAAGCTGATGCGGCCCGCATCGTCGCGGGACACGAAGTTCTTCTGGGACGGCGTCAACGCACACGAACTGCGTATCCAGAAGCGCCCCGACGGGACCCTGCAGCACCCGCCGGTCCCCGCAGTCTGGGCCGACAAAGAGGCGCCCGCCGACTACGTCGTGTCCAGCGGAGAAGGCACGGTATTCAGCTACGTCGTCCACCATGCGCCGAAGGTGCCGGGCCGCACTCTGCCGTTCGTCATCGCGCTGGTCGAACTCGAAGAAGGCGTCCGGATGCTCGGTGAGCTCCGCGGTGTGGATCCAGACTCTGTGCAGATCGGAATGCCCGTGCGCGCAACCTATATCGACTTTCCTGACAGTGACATCAGTCCGGCATGGACGCTGTACGCGTGGGAGCCGCGATCATGAGCGCACCCGCAGTCCCGTCGCACGAGGTGGGCACCAGACTGCCCGAGCTCAAGCTCTACGGCGACCCGACGTTCATCGTGTCGACCGCCATCGCCACCCGCGATTACCAGGATGTCCACCACGACCGGGACAAGGCCCAGGCCAAGGGGTCCAAGGACATCTTCGTCAACATCCTGACCGATACCGGTCTGGTGCAGCGCTACATCACCGACTGGGCCGGCCCGACCGCCCTCATCAAGACGATCGGCTTGCGACTCGGGGTGCCGTGGTACGCCTACGACACCGTGACGTTCACCGGCGAGGTGACGGCCGTCGACGATGGGCTCGTGACGCTGAGGATCACGGGCAGCAACAGTCTCGGTAATCACGTGATCGCGACGGCCACCATCACTTTCGGAGGAAACGCATGACGACCGGGCTGTCCGGCAAGTCGGCGATCGTCGGGATCGGCGCCACTGATTTCTCGAAGAACTCCGGCCGCAGCGAGCTTCGGCTGGCCGCTGAGGCTGTCCTCGATGCGCTCGACGATGCGGGCCTGAAACCCGCCGATGTCGACGGCCTCGTCACATTCACGATGGACTCCAATCTGGAGACCGCTGTCGCACGCGCGACCGGAATCGGTGACCTGAAGTTCTTCAGTCAGATCGGTTACGGCGGCGGTGCGGCGGCAGCGACGGTGCAGCAGGCGGCCCTGGCGGTCGCGACCGGTGTCGCCGAGGTCGTCGTCGCCTACCGTGCGTTCAACGAGCGGTCAGAGTTCCGCTTCGGCCAGGTGATGACGGGGCTCACGGTCAACGCCGATTCCCGTGGCGTCGAGTACAGCTGGTCCTATCCGCACGGCCTGAGCACCCCGGCAGCCTCGGTGGCGATGATCGCGCAGCGCTACATGCACGAATACGGCGCGACCAGTGCGGATTTCGGTGCGGTGTCGGTCGCCGACCGTAAGCACGCGGCGAACAATCCGAAGGCGCACTTCTACGGCAAGCCGATCACGATCGAGGATCACCAGAACTCGCGGTGGATCGCCGAACCGCTTCGTCTGCTGGATTGCTGCCAGGAAACCGATGGCGGCGTGGCGATCGTGGTCACCACACCCGAACGTGCCAAGGACCTGAAGCACCGTCCTGCGACCATCGAGGCCGCGGCACAGGCCGCCGGCGCCGACCAGTTCACGATGTACTCCTACTACCGCGAGGAACTCGGGCTGCCCGAGATGGGCCTGGTGGGCTCGCAGCTGTGGGGGCAGAGCGGCCTGACCCCGGCCGACATCCAGACGGCGATCCTCTACGACCACTTCACTCCTTACACGCTGATCCAGCTCGAAGAACTCGGGTTCTGTGGGAAGGGCGAAGCAAAGGACTTCATCGCGGGCGGTGCCATCGAGCTGGGGGGCAAGCTCCCGATCAACACGCACGGCGGGCAACTCGGCGAGGCGTACATCCACGGTATGAACGGCATCGCCGAAGGTGTGCGCCAGTTGCGCGGCACCTCGGTGAACCAGGTGCCGGACGTTGAGCACGTGCTGGTCACCGCGGGCACCGGCGTGCCGACGTCGGGTCTGATCCTGGGGTGAACGCCCGGCGGCGACCGAGCGTGTGAGGTGCGCCTCGCACAATGGTCACGGCCGGCCAACTACCCTTTACCAAATGACCTCCCGCCAACCGCATCCCGACGACGAGGACACCGGGCCGCTCCACGTCGGCGAGGTGCGTCCGCCGCAGACCGGTCAGCGGGAGTCTCGCTATGAGGCGCCGATGTCGGTGAATCCCCGCCCGGTGCACCGGGATCGCAAGCCCGTCGTGGTGGCGGCCGCGGCCGCTGCGGCTGTTGTCGTCCTCGTCGTCCTCGCGTGGGTCTTCTGGCCGTCGTCCGACACCGGAGACGATTCGGCAGCCGCCACCACGAGCACGACGGCGGCCGAATCTCAGCAGGAGGCAGAGGCGCGTCTGCTGGGCATGCTGCCGCCCGGCTACCCGGAAGGTTCGTGCGAAGCTGTCGCCCCGGTGGAAGGTGCACTGGCACAAGTCAGTTGCACCAAGAACGCCGATCCGGGCGGGCCCTTGACGGCGACCTACACGCTGGCCGGCGACGACGACTCCCTCAAGGAACTGTTCGACGGCGTCATCGGCACGACGTCGGTGGTTGACTGCCCCGGCAACATCCAGTCACCCGGGCCGTGGCGCCGTAACGCCACGCCTGAGCAGGTGGCAGGCACGTTGGTGTGCGGGTTCCAGCAGAGCAAGCCCACCGTGTCCTGGACGACCGAGGCCGATCTGATGGTCAGCGAGGTCCAGTCGGGTCCGCAGGGGCCTAACATGGTTCAGCTCTATACCTGGTGGAGTTCGCACTCCTGAAACGAACCGTGCCGCCTGCTTTCGGCAGGCGGCACGGATGCGTCGATCGAGCGTCAGGCAGGCGGTGCGGGCACCACGACCGTGGTCGTGGGAGCGCCGGGAGCCGGTGCGGGCTGCGCCGGTGTACCGGCACTTCCAGCGGGCGCCTCGGCCGCCGGGGCGGCGCCCTGAGGCAACGGGGTTCCGGCGCTACCTTGCGGTGCGGGAGCCACGGCGGCAGGAACCGGAGCGGGCATGGCCTCCGCGGGGGCGGCGCCCTCCGGGAGCGGGGTGCCGGCGCTGCCCTCAGGCAGCGGCGTGCCCGCACTGCCCGCGGGCAGCGGTGTGCCCGAGCTGCCCTCCGGCAGCGGCGTGCCTGCGCTGCCCGCAGGCACCGCCGTCGGAGTGGCCGGCGCCGGGGTCGGCGTCGCCGAGGCGGGGGTGGCCCCCGGGGTCTCCGTCGTGGTGGTCTCGGACTCCGCAGACGATGACGGACTGGTTCCGGTGTTGTACGACGTGGATCCGCCGGTGCCGGACCCGGTGGCCGCCGGTGCGGGCGGAGCTTCGAGCCACAGCAGCTGCTCACCCTCGCCGTTGCTGTAGAAGACGCTGTCGGGAGCCTCGCCCGTGACGTCGAAGTAGATCTTGCCCGAGGTCTTCTGGCCCTCTGCCAGGGTTGAGGGGTTCACGCCCTGGGCGGTCGCGACGCCGAAGAGCACGCGGTAGGTGTCGCCGTTCTTGGCGCGGGCGTTGAGATTCGACACAATGGGCGTCACGCTGCCCGAGATCGCCTCGTCGCTGGCAGTGGCTTCCCACAGGGTGCCGACGGGCTGGTACGGAATGACGTCGGAGCTGGGCTTCAGATGACTGACCGTCCAATGCTGGACGACGTTGCCGTTGACGATCTCGCCTGGCTGTCCGAGCCACTGTGTCTCGGTTTCGGCCGAGGCGACGGATGCTCCGGCGAGCGCCACTGCGGCGGCCGCCGCGGTGGTGACAGCAGCCAGTGCGGGCTTGATTTTCACGCGCTTTCCTCCTGGTTTCGGTGAGCGAGCAGCGAGGTTTTCCCCTCAAGCAACGTAACAGCTTCCTGGGGGCGCTCAGTCCGGTGTCTGACCTTGATACAGGTGGCAGCACACGCTCTCCGCCTTGACCAGCGCGGATGCAGCGTTCTGGAAGCGGGTTCCCGTGGTTGCTGAACAGGTGGCATCAAGGCGATCGGGGCAGGTTGCTGGCACAGAGCGCCATTTTCATGTGCGACGACAACGTTGCCGGGGCGGCGAAAATTCGCTCGTTCCGTAGCAAACGCAACAAAATCTTGTGCCGCGGCGCAGCCGCGATTGTCTTCGGCCCGCACGCCACATCGCGTCTGCGTCCGCGCCATTGGACTGAGGTCTGCCTAACGCCGCGCTCGTTTACGCAGCTGACCTGTGGCCACTGTGGTGGACGATACAAATGACGAAACGCTGGGCACTCGCCCAGGACGCGGATTCGCCTGATCGATCGCCCTTGACTGCTAGCAGGAAGCGGCTATCAGGTGAACCCTTGAAATAGGGTCCAGCAAAACCCGACAATATGGCCGTCGCTCTGGTAAGACTGTCTACGCGTTGCCTGGCGTAGATGCTCGGGCGACTCCACCCGACATCACTACCTTCTCAGGGGGCACGACAATGGCAAGGCACGCCAAGAAGAGCGATCGCTCGGCGGCAATCCGCACGTATCTCGGCGCCGGTATCACGGCGGGTGTCGCGGGGGCGGCACTGGCAGGCGTCGGCGCGCTGACGCTGATCGACGATGCTCAGGCACCCACCGAAATTCAGGTGCAACTCGTCTCGAACGAAGAAGAACTGCTGTTCCTGTCGCTCAACGGCGGCAGCGATCGCAAAGAGGCCGCTTCGACGTCGTCGGCGCTCATCTTCGACACCGCGAGCGCGAACCCGGCGTTCCGGCCGATCATCGGTCCTGGCGGCTGGCTGATCGGCAACGGCATCGATGCGGCCGCTGACTGCACGGGCGACGCCTGCAACGGTGGCGACGGCGGTCTGCTCTGGGGCAACGGTGGCGCGGGCGCCAACGGTGGCGACGGCGGCAACGCCGGGTTCTGGTTCGGTAACGGTGGGAACGGCGGAGTCGGCGCGGACGCCGTGTACAACGCCGATGGCTCTCTGAAGACGGCGGCCCAGGCCGGTGGCAACGGCGGTCACAGCGGGCTGTTCGGCACCGGCGGCAACGGCGGTCGAGGCGGCGACGACTTCAACGACAGCAACTTCACCAATGACCCTGCGACCCCAGCCGATGAGGACGACAAGAACAACGCGTTCGGTGGCCGTGGCGGCGATGGCGGCGGCAGCCACTTCGGCCAGGCCGGCTCGGGTGGCCGAGGCGGAGACGCCGAATCCGTCAACGGCAGTGCCGGTGGCGGTCGCGGCGGCAACGGTGGCGACTCGACGTACGGCGACGCCGGCGTCGGCGGTGACGGCGGTGACGGCATCGCCGAAGAGGACGGCGAGATCGGCACCGGCGGCAACGGCGGCACCGGCGGCGGCAACGACGGCATCGGCGACGGAGCCGAGGGCGGTTGGGGTGGATCCGGCCTCGGCTACGGCGATGCCGACGCCAAGGGCGGCGATGGCGGCACCGGCGGCGAGACGTTCAACGGCAACGGCGGCAAGGGTGGCGAAGGCGGCCTGGCCGAATCCCTGGACGGCAATGCGACCGGCGGCAAGGGCGGCAACGGCGGCGAGTCCTCCGGCAGCGGCAACGGCGGTTCCGGCGGCAAGGGTGGCGACGGCACCGGTGGCGTTCCCGATGAGGAAGGCGACCCCGCTGGCAGCGGCAATGGCAAGGGCGGCAACGGCGGGAAGGGCGGCGACGCCGGAATCGTCGGCAATGGCGGCAACGGCGGTGACGGCGGCGACGGCGCGGTCGAGCCCGGAGGCACCGGAACCGCCACGGGTGGCATCGGTGGCGCCGGCGGATCCCGAGGGGTCATCGGTTCCGACGGCGACGACGGCAACGACGGATCGCCCTCCAGCGCTCCCTCAGGTGCGGACGCCTCCGACTAGGAATTAGTCAGTTCGACGGCGGGTCCACCGGCATTGCCGGTGGGCCCGCTGTTCGTTTGTGCGATCAAAGGCTTTGGTGGGAGAGGATTTTCGCCGGCACTTTGCCGGTATGATCGCGCCCGTGTCGGAATCTGCAGCGTCATCGCGTCTTACCGGTCAACTCGTCATCGCCGCCCTGGTGGTCGCACTCGCGGCCCTCGGCGTTGCGATCTTCGCTGTGGTGAGCGCTCCGTCGCCCACCACCGAGACCTCGGCGGCGACCGCCGATCAGTCCACCGACCCCAAGACCCGCGTCTGCAGCGCTTTCACGCTCGTTCGTAATGCGGTGTCACTGCAGACCAACGCCAATCTCGGTCCGGATCCGGTGGCGACTCAGGCTGTCGCGGCGAACGCACGACTCGCCACTCTGGGCGGCGGGCAGTTCCTGTTGTCGCGGCTCGACGGCGAGGTGCCGGATGATCTGGCCGACGCGGTACGGTCTTTCGCCAACAATCTGGAATACATCGGGATGGGTCAGCTCGCAGGTGCCCCGGGCGATGACCCCAATCAGATCAATCGGATGAACGACGCGCAGGCGACATCCAACACGATCACCGAGCTCTGCAAGTAGATCCGGTCAGGCGGGAACGAATTCCACGCCGGCCAGCGCTACGGCGTCGTCGCGCTCCGGTGCGGTCACCGTGGCCATGTAGGCTCCGTCGCTCTTCCACACGCT
Source organism: Mycobacterium bulgaricum (assembly GCF_041287165.2). NCBI lineage: Bacteria > Bacillati > Actinomycetota > Actinomycetes > Mycobacteriales > Mycobacteriaceae > Mycobacterium > Mycobacterium bulgaricum. The sequence continues at coordinate 802,450 of NZ_JBGGKV020000001.1, forward strand.
GACCTTCAGCGTCTCACCCGGGAACACGACGCCGGCCATCCTTGCCCCGTAGGACTTCAGACCGCTGACGTCGCCGTCGAGCAGATTGTCCACCAACGCTTTACAGGTCATGCCGTAGGTGCAGAGTCCGTGCAGGATCGGGCGGGGGAAGCCGGCGGCCGATGCGAAGTCCGGATCTGAGTGCAGCGGATTGCGATCCCCGCACATCCGGTACAGCAGCGCCTGCTGCGGCGAGGTGGGCACCGACAGCTCGTGGTCGGGGGCGCGGTCCGGGGCGGCCGAGGAGCCGGACGGCCCTCGGTCACCACCGAAACCACCCTCACCGCGTGCGAAGATGGACCGCTTCTGTGTCCACAGCAAGGTGCCGTCCGGATCTTTGACCTCGGTCTCCGACCAGATGACGGCAGCCTTGCCCTTGTCCCAGATCTCGGTGAACCGGGTGACTGCGATGCCCGTGCCCGCCGCGGGGATCGGACCCGGAACGGTCACGGCCTCGCTGGCATGCAGCACCTTGCTGAGCTCGATGTCGATGCCGGGGAATTTCACCGCCGGGGGCTCTGTCATGTGGAAGCTCTGCGCCACGTTGCCGAAGGTGGGTAGCACCTGTGGCGTGCCATCGGTGAGGTAGCGCAGCTCTGCCTTGTCCATCGGATCGGCGCCTGCGCCGAGGCCCAGGTGGTAGAGCTGGATATCGCTACTGCTCCAAGCAAATTCGACCGGGGGAAGCTCCGCGCCGATGGCCTCGTCGAGATTGATGGGCACGCCTATTCCTTTCCTGCCAGGTGCAATGCCGCCAGATATCCGAACGTCATCGCCGGCCCGATCGTGCCGCCCGGGCCGGGATAGGTGTGACCCATCACGGGGGCGCTCACATTGCCTGCGGCATAGAGACCTTCGATGATCGAGCCGTCGTCGCGCAGCGCGCGGCCCTGGATGTCGGTGACGATGCCGCCCTTCGTGCCGAGATCGCCGGGCACCATCTTGGCGGCGTAGAACGGCCCGTTGGCGATCTCGCCCAGGTTGGGGTTCGGCTTATTGGTGGGGTCGCCGTAGTAGCGGTCGTAAGCGCTTTGGCCGCGCTTGAAGTCCTCGTCGACGCCGGAACGTGCGAAACCGTTGAACCGTTCGACAGTCGCCTTGAACGCGTCTGCGGGAAGGCCGGTCTTCTCGGCCAGTTCGTCGAGCGTGTCTGCCTTGACGATGACGCCGGACTCCAACCACTTTTTCGGAATGCGTTGTCCCGGCTGCAGTCCCGCGAAGATGTATCGATCCCGGTACTGCTGATCGAAGACCAGCCAGGCCGGGATGTTCTCGCCCGGCCCGGGGCCCTGGCCGTACTGGCCGCCGTACATGTGATGGCAGGCCTCGACGTACGGCATGGACTCGTTCATGAACCGCTTGCCCGCCATGTTGACGATGATCGAGCCGGGGGAGTTGCGCTCCGACAACGCGAACCACGGAGAGTCGACGAGCGGGACCGTCGGGCCCCACCAGGCGTCTTCCATGACATCGAGTGCGGCGCCGAGCTTTTCGGCGGCCAGGATCCCGTCACCGGTGTTGGCTACAGCGCCGACGGTCCACTCCGTGGTGATGGGGGCCCGCTGGTACTTCACCCGCATCTGCTCGTTGTGCTCGAAGCCGCCGCTGCCGAGGATGACACCCCGCCGGGCTCGGATCAGTTGTGGCTCAGCATCAGCGGAATCGCGGGCATCGACAACGTAGATGCCACGCACCACACCGTCCTCGACGTAGAGGTCGGTCATCGCGGTGTTCAGCAGCACCGGGACGCCGGCCTGCTGCAGGCCGATCCGCAGCGGCGCGATGAGCGCACGGCCCATGCCGACCAGGTTCTTGCGGGTGGCGTTCGCCCACACGGAGCGCACCCCCACCTTGAGGCTGCGCAGGAGGCCTCGCGGATGGCGCTTGAGTTGGTTGAGACGCACGTAGTCCTGCTGCATCACCACCATGTTCAACGGCACTTTGCCGTACGGCGGCTCAAGGCCCTTCTCATCGGGGCCGAGCTTGCGGGCGTTGAACGGCTTTGGTTCCACAGAACGCCCGGAGGGCTTTCCGCCCGGTGTCTCCGGATAGTAGTCGGAGTAGTTGGGCACCCAGCACAGCTTGAGCGGGGAGTGCTTCAACACGAACGACAGCATTTCGGGGCCACGCCTGAGGTACGTGTCGATCTTCTCGGCCGGCACGACGTCGCCGATGATCGCGTGCAGGTAGGTACGGGCCGCCTCGGGAGTGTCCTTGACCCCGTCGCGCTGGAGCACTTCGTTGTTCGGGATCCATACGCCGCCGCCCGATCGTGCCGTCGAACCGCCATAGTGCGGCGCCTTCTCAACGACTACTGTCGAGAGGCCCTGGTGGGCCGCGGTGAGGGCGGCGACCATGCCGGCAGCTCCGCTGCCCACCACGACGACGTCGTACTCCTGCTGCGTCATGTAGAACACGTTATAGAATTGCCCGGCCGACTAACAACTGTGCCGGTCGACGGAACGAGGGGACTTCACAAAATGCTGCCCGTTGAGGTGCGCGAGAAGTTGGCTGCAGATCTGGCTGAGGCGGAGCGCAGCCGGGTTCCGGTCGCGCCGTTGACCGATGGTCATCCTGATATCGATGTGGTCGATGCGTATGAGATCCAGTTGATCAACATCCGTCAGCGGGTGGCTGAGGGTGCTCGGGTGATCGGTCACAAGGTGGGTCTGTCGTCGGAGGCGATGCAGAAGATGATGGGCGTCGACGAACCTGATTACGGGCACCTGCTGGCGGAGATGGAGGTTTTCGAGGATCAGCCGGTCGAGTCGGGTCGGTTCCTGTATCCGCGGGTGGAGGTCGAGGTGGGCTTCATCCTCTCGGATGATCTGCCGGGTGCGGGCTGTACCGAGGATGACGTGTTGGCTGCGACGGCGGCGTTCGCGCCGGCGATCGAGCTCATCGATACCCGGATCACGAATTGGCAGATCAAGTTGTGCGACACGATCGCCGACAACGCGAGCTCGGCGGGCTGGGTGTTGGGCCAGGCGCGGGTTTCGCCGAAAGATATCGACATCAAGAGCATCGATGCGGTGTTGACCAACAACGGTGAGGTGGTTGCCGAGGGGCGCAGTGATGCGGTGCTGGGCAATCCGGTGACCGCGGTGGCGTGGCTGGCGCGCAAGGTGGAGGGTTTCGGCGTGCGCCTCAAAGCCGGTGACATCGTGTTGCCGGGGTCGTGCACGCGTGCGATAGATGCACCCCCGGGCAGCCGTTTCGTTGCCGACTTCGCCGGGTTAGGTTCAGTACGACTGGATTTCGAATAGGAGCCGGCTTATGGCTGACAACAAGGCCACTGTGGCCATCGTGGGGTCGGGCAACATCAGTACCGATTTGTTGTACAAGTTGTTGCGCTCGGAATGGCTGGAGCCGCGGTGGATGATCGGGATCGACCCTGACAGCGAAGGTTTGGCCCGGGCCCGCAAGCTCGGCCTGGAGACCTCCCATGAGGGGGTGGACTGGCTGCTGGCCCGTGACGAGAAGCCTGATCTGGTGTTCGAGGCCACGAGTGCTTATGTGCACCGTGATGCGGCACCGCGCTATGCCGAGGCCGGTATCCGGGCGATCGATCTGACCCCGGCCGCGGTGGGGCCCGGGGTGATCCCGCCGGCGAATCTGCGGGCGCATCTGGATGCCCCGAATGTGAACATGGTGACCTGCGGGGGGCAGGCCACGATCCCGATGGTGTACGCCGTGAGTCGCGTCGTGGACGTGCCGTATGCCGAGATCGTGGCGTCGGTGTCCTCGGCGTCGGCGGGGCCGGGGACGCGGGCCAACATCGATGAGTTCACCAAGACCACCAGTGCCGGTGTGCGCGATATCGGCGGTGCCCGGCAGGGTAAGGCGATCAGCATTTTGAATCCGGCGGAGCCGCCGATGATCATGCGCGACACCATCTTCTGCGCGATCCCCGAGGATGCCGATCACGCCGCGATCACGGCGTCGATCAAGGAGGTGGTCGCTGAGGTGCAGACCTATGTGCCCGGCTACCGGTTGCTCAACGAGCCGCAGTTCGACGAGCCGTCGGTGGTCAACGGCGGCAACCACCTCGTGACGACATTCGTAGAGGTCGAAGGGGCGGGGGACTATCTGCCGCCGTATGCGGGAAACCTGGACATCATGACCGCGGCCGCGACGAAGGTCGGTGAAGAGGTCGCCAAGGAAATCCTGGCAGCCACGACTGGGGGCCACGCATGAGTACCGAAGGCGTCTACTTCAACCCGATCTGGGATGTGCGGATGACCGACACGTCGCTGCGCGACGGGAGCCATCACAAACGTCATCAGTTCACCAAGGACGAGGTCGGCTCAATCGTGGCGGCGCTGGATGCGGCCGGGGTGCCGGTGATCGAGGTGACCCACGGTGACGGTTTGGGCGGGTCGAGCTTCAACTACGGCTTCTCGAAGACCCCCGAGCAGGAGCTGATCAAGCTGGCCGCTGAGACGGCCACCGAGTCCAAGATCGCGTTCCTGATGCTGCCGGGGGTGGGCACCAAGGAAGACATCAAGGAGGCCCAGAACAACGGCGGGTCGATCTGCCGCATCGCGACGCACTGCACCGAGGCTGATGTGTCGATCCAGCATTTCGGGCTCGCTCGCGAGCTCGGGCTGGAGACGGTGGGCTTTTTGATGATGAGCCACACCATCTCCCCGGAGAAGCTCGCCGCCCAGGCCCGCATCATGGCTGATGCGGGATGTCAGTGCGTCTACGTCGTGGACTCCGCCGGTGCCCTGGTGCTCGAAGGGGTGCGTGATCGGGTCGCGGCGTTGGTGGCCGAGCTCGGCGATGACGCCCAGGTGGGTTTCCATGGTCACGAGAACCTGGGTTTGGGGGTGGCCAACAGCATCGAGGCGGTCCGTGCGGGTGCCAAGCAGATCGACGGGTCCTGCCGCCGCTTCGGTGCAGGGGCGGGTAACGCGCCGGTGGAGGCGTTGATCGGGGTGTTCGACAAGATCGGTGTCAAGACCGGGATCGATTTCTTCGACATCGCCGACGCCGCAGAGGAGGTCGTCGCCCCGGCGATGCCGGCGGAGTGTCTGCTGGATCGCAACGCTTTGATCATGGGCTACTCGGGGGTGTATTCGAGCTTCCTCAAACACGCCATCCGCCAGTCCGAGCGCTACGGAGTGCCTGCGCACAAACTGCTCCACCGCGCCGGACAACGCAAACTCATCGGCGGCCAGGAAGACCAACTCATCGACATCGCCCTGGAAATCAAACGCGAACAAGAAGCCGCCAACTCCTGACCCGTCGGACCCACCCGGCACGATGGTGGCCATGACGGCCACGCGAGCTGACGCACAGGCGATCCTGGAACAACTGGCGGGCCCGGACGCCGTCCTGCGCGATGACCAGTGGACGGCGATCGAAGCGCTCGTCGTGCACCGGCGTCGCGCGCTCGTCGTGCAGCGCACCGGTTGGGGCAAGTCGGCCGTCTACTTCATCTCGGCCAAGCTGCTGCGCGCCGAGGGGCACGGGCCGACGGTCATCGTGTCGCCGCTGCTGGCCCTGATGCGGAACCAGGTCGCGGCCGCCGACCGCGCCGGCGTGCACGCAGCGACGATCAACTCCAGCAATGTGGCGGACTGGGCGGAGATCCACGACCGTGTGCGCCGTGGTGAACTCGACGTCCTGCTGGTCAGCCCGGAACGCCTGAACAATCCGGACTTCCGTGACGAGGTGCTGCCCGCGCTCGCCGACGACGCCGGCCTTGTCGTCGTCGACGAGGCGCACTGCGTCTCCGACTGGGGCCACGACTTCCGCCCCGACTACCGCAGGATCCGTACGCTGGTCGCCGATCTCGGTGCCGACGTGCCGGTGCTCGCAACTACCGCGACCGCCAACGACCGAGTGGTTGCCGACGTCGCCGCGCAGCTCGGGGTCGGCGGCGATTCGGACACCCTGGTGCTGCGCGGAGGCCTGGACCGGGAGTCGCTACGGCTGTCTGTCGTCAAAGCCGGCAACCCTGCTCAACGCGCGGCATGGCTTGTCGCACATCTGGATTCGCTGCCGGGCTCCGGGATCGTCTACACGCTGACGGTGGCGCAGGCCAACGACGTGGCCACGCTGCTTGCTGAACAGGGGCACAAGGTCGCGTCCTACACAGGGGCCACCGAGGCGGCCGAACGCGAGCAGTTGGAGGCTGATCTGCTTGCCAACCGGGTCAAGGCGCTCATCGCCACGTCCGCTCTCGGCATGGGTTTCGACAAGCCCGACCTCGGCTTCGTCGTCCACCTGGGGGCGCCTTCGTCACCCATCGCGTACTACCAACAGGTCGGACGCGCGGGTCGGTCGACCCCCAGCGCGGAGGTGGTGCTGCTCCCCGGCCGCGAGGACCAGGACGTGTGGCGGTACTTCGCATCGGTGGCCTTCCCCTCTGAAGCCATGGTGCGCAACGTAATTGATGCTCTCGACGCCGAGCGGCCGCAATCGACGGCCGCGCTGGAACCTCTCGTGGACCTCAACCGGTCGCGCTTGGAGATGGTGCTCAAGGTGCTCGATGTCGACGGGGCGGTGCGCCGCGTCAAGGGAGGCTGGATCGCCACCGGGCAGCCATGGGGCTACGACGAACAGCGCTATCGCACCCTCGACGAGGCCCGCAAGCGCGAGCAGCAGGCGATGCTGGACTATCAGTCCACCAGCACGTGCCGGATGGCGTTTCTGCGCGTACAACTCGACGACCCCGAACTGGGCGACGACGAGAAGTGCGGCCGGTGCGATAACTGCTCGGGGGCAAGGTATTCCGGCGACGTCGACGCTGCGGTGGCCGAAGATTCCCGGCATCGGCTGATGAGACCGGGCGTCGCCCTCGCGCCGCGGAAGCAGTGGCCGACCGGGCTCGGCAAACTCGGGCTCGACCTCACCGGCAAGATCACCGACGGGCCCGCCCCGGGACGCGTCATCGGGCGGCTCACCGACCTGGGTTGGGGTGCACGCCTGCGCGCCCTGCTGGACGCTGACGACGCAGAAGTGTCCGACGACGTCGTCCAGGCCGCGGTAAAAGTCCTCGCCTCGTGGGATTGGGAGACCCGGCCGACTGCCGTCATGGCGGTGGATTCGGACCGCCACCCCGCATTGATCACCTCGCTGGCCCGCAAGCTCGCCGAGCTGGGTCGGCTCACCGACCTCGGGGTGCTGCGGTACGCGCCGGATCGGCGGCCGGTGACGGCAGCGAACTCGGCGTACCGGGTGGCCGCACTCGACCGGTCGTTCTCGACACCTGATCCCGCCGTGGTCACGGCGGGCGGCGGACCCGTGCTGCTGGTCGACGATATGGCCGACAGCGGATGGACACTGACGATGGCCGCCCGGGCGGTACGCGCGGCCGGTGCCCAGCAAGTGTTGCCGTTCGCACTGGCCAGCACGTCCTGATTCAGCGCCCTTCTTGCCTCGGCCCTTTCGGATTGTTCGACGGGGCGTGCTCGTTTTCGGGGCTGTGGCAATCGTCGATTCCGTCGCCGACGCCCAGCCCGCCGCCCAGTGCGCGGACCTGGTTTCGACGCGGCCCTAGAACGCGGGCCTCTCGCCGCCGAGGTGTGCCGTGACCGCATCGGCTGTCTCGACGACGGCACGGGCCCGCACGCTTATTTCGTTGTCGGTCAACGCTTTGCCGATATGCATCGAGGTGACCATCACCTGGCGTCGATAGTGGTCGAACACCGGAGCGGAGATGACACTGATGTCGGTACGCCTGCGGCTCGGAGTCTCACCGCGCAGATAGACCCTTTCGCCGATGTCGGACACCAACTCGCTCAGCAGGGCGCGCAACTCGTCGGGCAACGTGGTCGGCATACCTGCCATCAACGAGTACAGCCTCCGGCCTCCCGGAGTCAGTCGTTCCACCAGGTAGCCGTCCGCGCGGCAGCGCGCAGTCACCCGACGCAATCGAGCCGTGTCCGTCCGCAGTGGCAGAGTCGGTTGTCGCGCAAGCCAATTGCGCTCTGCCTCGTCATCCCACAGCACGAACATCAGGCCCACCGGCGGGGCGAAGGGATAGCTCTGGCCCACCTCGACCCCCGGCTGCGCGCCGGCGGGGGCAACCAGATCGAGCAGCGTGATGCGGTCGTCGACCACCGCCGACAGTGCCGCGGCGGCATCGAATCGGGCCGAAAGCCGACGTAGTTGTTCGCGTGTGGCCGGGCTGACCCGCAGCGACTCCTGAGCCCTGTGCCCCAACGCGATCAACGACGGGCCGAGTCGATAGGTCTTGTCTGCCGGATCACGGACGAGATATCCCGCCTCGGCGAGGGACGTCACGATGCCGAGGCATGTCGGCTTGCTCAAGCCGATGCGCCGCGCCAGCTCGGACACTCCGAACCGCTCGGCAGGCCGGCTCGCAAGAAAATCCAGAATGCGGACCACACGGTCGGTCGGCGGCGAGGCGCGTGTGGGCTGGATCGGCATCACCATTGCAGGAATGTAGCGCCATCTCGTTCCAAATATGAAACAACACGGTCGATATATTGACTCCTGGTAGAACGCGTTCTAATTTTGACGCTGTGTTTGCGAAGCCATTGGCCGACGCCATCGCCGAGGCCGAGAACCTCGTCACCACCGCCTCGTTCATCGAGTCCGAAGCGGATCTCCTCGAGGGACTCCAGTACCTCGCCGGGTGTATCGCCGCATGTACGCACGTGGCGTTCGACTACGACCGCGACCACCCGTTCCTCCACAGCGGTACCGGACCGTTCACGAAGATGGGTCTCGACAACCCCGACACGATGTACTTCGGCACCCGGGTGCAACCCGGCCATGAATACGTCGTCACCGGCACCCGCGGAACCACCACGGATGTGAGCTTCCAGCTTCTCGGTGGCGAGTACACCGACGAAGTCGTCCCCGACAGCGAGACAGCCTTCGACGACCGCAGGCTCGACATCGCCGAAGACGGCACATTCGAGTGGCGCTTCACGCCGGACACACCGTCCCAGCTGGTGATCCGCGAGGTCTACAACGACTGGTCCGCCAAGCGCGGCTCGTTCGCGATCGCGCGCACCGACACCGCGGGCACCGCACCACCACCGCTGACCCGGGAACTCATCGAGAAGCGCTACGCCGTCGCCGGCAAGCAACTCGTCCAGCGCGTGAAGACGTGGCTGCAGTTCCCGCAGTGGTTCTACAACGACAGCCCGCCCAACACGATGGTGTCGCCCAGGCTCACCCCCGGCGGCCTCGCCACGCAGTATTCGTCGGCCGGCCAGTTCGACCTGACCGAAGACCAGGCTCTCGTCATCACGCTGCCCGTCACGGACGCGCCCTACCTGGGGTTCCAGCTCGGCAGCCTGTGGTACATCTCGCTGGATTACATCAATCATCAGACGTCACTGAACGGCACTCAGGCACAGGCGGATCCGGACGGCATGATCCGCATCGTCGTCTCCGACCGCAATCCCGGCTTGACGAACTGGGTGGAGACCCTCGGACATCGCAAGGGTTTCCTGCAGTTCCGCTGGCAGCGGGTGTCTCGGGAGATGACGGCCGCGGACGGACCGACGGTAGAGCTGGTGGACGTCGACAAGGTCAGCGCCGCGCTGCCCTACTACGAAACGAACAAGATCTCGGCGGAAGACTGGCGAGCGCGGATTGCACTGCGTCAGAAACAGATCGGCGAAAGAATGGTGGGTTAGCGTGACGGGTTCCGCAGGGCTTCTGGACGGCAAGGTCGTCGTCATCAGCGGGGTCGGACCCGCGTTGGGCACCACCCTTGCCCGGCGCTGCGCCGAGGCCGGCGCCGACCTGGTGCTCGCAGCACGCACTGTCGAACGCCTCGACGACGTCGCCAAGCAGATCACCGATCTGGGCAGGCGGGCCGTCTCGGTCGGCACCGACATCACCGACGAGGCGCAGGTCGACAATCTCGTCGCGGAATCGCTCAAGGCGTACGGAAAAGTCGACGTGCTCATCAACAACGCGTTCCGCGTTCCGTCGATGAAGCCGTTCGCCAACACCACCTTCGAGCACATGCGCGACGCGATCGAGTTGACGGTCTTCGGTGCGCTGCGTATGGTGCAGGCCTTCACCCCGGCCCTCGCCGAGTCGAAAGGCTCTGTCGTCAACGTGAATTCGATGGTCGTCCGGCACTCGCAGGCAAAGTACGGCGCCTACAAGATGGCCAAATCGGCCCTGCTCGCGATGTCGCAGACGCTGGCCACCGAGCTCGGCGATCAGGGCATCAGAGTGAATTCGATTCTGCCCGGTTACATCTGGGGCGGAACACTGGAGTCCTACTTCAAGCATCAGGCCGGAAAGTACGGCACCACTGTCGAGGAGATCTACAAGGCCACGGCGGCGGCCTCCGACCTCAAGCGACTGCCCACCGAGGACGAGGTCGCCTCGGCGATCCTGTTCATGGCCAGCGACCTGTCCAGTGGCATCACCGGTCAGGCACTCGACGTGAACTGCGGGGAGTACAAAGCCTGATGAGCGGACGGACCAACGTAGGAACCGTCGAGGACCTGCACGCATCGGCCGTCAAGGCCTGCGGCCTCGACGATTTTGGCACCGACGACGACAACTACCGCGAAGCGCTCGGCGTGCTCCTTGAGTCGTTCCAGCGCGACGCCGATCTGACCGAATTCGGCAGCAAGATGCAGCGGTTCTTCGTCCGCAACGCGCTCGTCGCCCGGCTCGTCTCGGAGGCGGCGTTCAAGCAGTACCCCGAACATGCCGACGTGCCCATCGAACGACCGATCTTCGTGACGGGCTTGCCCCGCACCGGCACGACGGCGGTGCACCGACTGCTGGCCGGGGATCCCCGCCACCAGGGCCTCGAACTCTGGCTGGCCGAGTTCCCCCAACCGCGGCCGCCTCGCGAAACCTGGTCGCAGAACCCGGTTTTCCAGCAGCTCGACGCGCAGTTCACCAAGGCCCACGAAGAGAACCCGGACTACACAGGGCTGCATTTCATGACCGCCGACGAGGTGGAGGAATGCTGGCAGCTGCTGCGGCAGTCGTTGCATTCGGTGTCCTACGAGACGTTGGCGCACGTGCCGACCTACTCGCAGTGGTTGGCGCGTCAGGACTGGACCAAGCCCTATCAGCGGCACCGGCGCAACCTGCAGCTGATCGGGCTCAACGATCGCGAGAAGCGCTGGGTGCTCAAGAATCCGAGTCATCTGTTCGCGCTCGACGCATTGTTCGCGGCGTATCCGGATGCGCTGGTGGTGCAGTGTCACCGGCCGGCCGAGACGATCATGGCGTCGATGTGCTCGCTTGCCCAGCACACCACCGAGGGTTGGTCGAACACCTTTACCGGTGATGTGATCGGCGCCGATTCGATGGAGACCTGGTCACGCGGGCTGGAGCTCTTCAACGCCGAACGGGCCAAGCACGATCCGGCGCAGTTCTACGATCTCGACTACTTCAAGCTGATCAAAGACCCGGTCGGCGCCGTCGAGGACATCTACCGTGCCTTCGGTATCGAGTACACCGATGAGGCCCGCGCGTCGGTGCAGCACACCCACGAGGAAAGCAAGAAGGGTCCCCGGGCTCCTAAGCACACCTACTCGCTCGCGGACTACGGCCTGACGGACGAGCAGGTCAAGGAACGGTTCAAGGGGCTGTAGACGGCTCAGCCGTCGGGGTTTGATTGACGGCTCAGCCGTCGGGGTTTGATTGACGGCTCAGCCGTCGCCGGGCGACGGTGCGCTCGAGTACTCCTCCAGGCAGCCCTCGGACACGGCATGCCTGATGCTGTCGGCCAAGCGTGGGCAGGACCGCGCGCGTGCGGGATCCCCACCGGCATCTCGGATTTCTGAGAAGTGCGCGCAACGCTTGGTGGCCTCGGCGTTCCACTGCACCGAGGTGTGCGTGGGTCCGAGCTTCTTGACCTGCACCGCCACGTGGCAGAAACGGCAGTCGACGGACACCAGCCCGGAGGTGAGATAGCGCTGGCGGTCGCGGTCGGTGCCTTCCCGCACCGCCGCGGCCCGATCCGGATCAGACGCGAAATCCGGTGCCTTGCGCCAAGACCCGGGCGCTCTGTCACCGGACGGGGCGCCGTGGTCGTGCTCGTCCTCGTCGTGCCCGTGGAGCAGGAGCATCGACTTGGCGAGGCGGTCCACATCGGGCACGTCAGTCATGCGCGATCCGCTTCGCTACTCGCTGAAGTCATGCGCGATCCGCTTCGCTACTCGCTGAAGTCATGTCGCCGGCTGCTCCGCCTTCTCGGCTTCACGCGCCTTGAGATTCTCCTCGACTTCGACGGCCCATTTCTCATTGGCGATCGTCGTGTCGACCTCCATCTCGAAGCGGTCCGTCATCTCCGGCGTCACGTCGGCGACATCGACATAGAACTGCTGGTACCAGCGGCGCATCTGATACACCGCACCGTCCTCCTCCACGAGCAGAGGATTGTCGATGCGGGTCTTGTGCTTCCAGATCTCGACGTCCTGCAGGAAACCCTTGCTGACACCGTCGGTGAAGGCGTCGGCCAGCTTCTCGGTGGTCTTGTCATCGAGGCCCTTGGGCTTCTCGACGATGACGCCCCACTGCAGCATGAACGAATCCTGTGTGACCGGGTAGTGGCAGTTGATCAGGATCGACTCGGCCTTGAAGTCGCCGTACTTGTTGTGCAGCCAGTTGATCATGAACGACGGACCGAAGTAGCTGGCCTCCGAATCGAGCGACGCCTCGCCGTAGGCGGTGCCCATGTCGTTGACGTCGGGCCGGCCGACGTTGTGCAGGTACTGGCTGGCGATGTGGCCCTCGAACACGTTCTTGAAATACGTCGGCAGCCCGAAGTGGATGTAGAAGAAATGCGCCATGTCGGTGACGTTGTCGATGATCTCGCGGCAGTTGGAGCCCTCGATGAGCATCGAATTCCACTTCCAGTCGGTCCACTCGCCGCTGGACCACTCCGCGATCTCCGGGATGCGGACTTCTTCCTGCGGCGGGTTGCCTTCGTGGTCATGCCAGACGAAGAGCAGACCGCCGCGGACATCGGTGTGCCAGGCCCGGGTGCGGGCCAGCCGCGGGGTGCGCTTGGCATAGGGGACGAGCTTGCACTTGCCATCGCCGCCCCAGCGCCAGTCATGGAACGGGCAGGCGACCTCGTCGCCCTTGATCTCGCCCTGGGCGAGATTGCCGCCCATGTGGCGGCAGTAGCCGTCCAGGACCTTCAGTTCGCCCTGCGAATCGGCGAAGACGACCAGCATGGTGCCGAAGATCTCGATGCCATGAGGCTTTCCGTCCAGGTAGTCCTTGACCGGTCCAAGGCAATGCCAACCCCTGGCGAACCGGTCAGGCAGGGCACCTGTGTCGATTTCGCGAATGCCAGCGGTTGCCCCAGTGGTTTCTGTGCTCACCTGTGGCCTCCAAACTCTCGGTCTCTAACTAGAACACGTTACAGTTTTGCCCTCTTTCGGGCAATTCAATCGCTGCTCACCTGCGCACAGTGTCGCCTTCGCCACTCCCGGGCGGGGATACCCATTTGCGCGCCACCTATATAGTGGACAGAGTGTTCATTAATGGAGGGCGGGTGACGACGTGACCGCGACGACCATGCGCCCGGCTACCGGCGCATATCCCGTGCGTTCTGCGCGACGCTGGCTGACGGTCGCCGCGGCGACGTTCGCGATCGCGTGGGGCGGGAACGAATTCACACCGCTGCTGGTCATGTACCGGGTACATGACGGGTTCTCCGCCGTGACGGTCGATCTCCTGCTGTTCGCCTACGTGCTGGGCATCGTGCCCGCGCTACTCATCGGCGGCCCGCTGTCCGACCGGTTCGGCCGCCGTCCGTTGATGCTTCCCGCCCCCGTTCTTGCGGCCATCGGATCACTGATCCTTGCGACAGGTGCCCATTCAGCGGCGATGCTCGCGACCGGCCGAGTGTTCAGCGGACTCGCGCTCGGGCTTGCGATGGCCGTCGGCGGAAGCTGGATCAAGGAGCTGTCTAGCCCGCCGTGGGAGAACGGCGACGCAGGCGCACGGCGCGCGGCGATGAGCCTGACTGCGGGGTTCGGGCTCGGCGCAGGCGTCGCGGGCGTGCTGGCCGAATGGGGACCCGCGCCGTCGGTCCTGCCCTACACGCTCAACATCGCGATGGCCCTCGGCGCCGCCGCGTTGCTCCTCACCGCCCCCGAGACGCGTGCGCGCCACGACACGGGACAGCCCTTGTGGACGGATCTCGCCCTCCCCGGCGCCTCGCACCGCCGCTTTGTGCTCGTCGTGATGCCCGTCGCCCCATGGGTCTTCGGTGCGGGCGCATCGGCCTATGCCGTTCTTCCCGCGCTGATGAGCGACCACGTCTCGGCGGCGCCGATCGCATTCTCGGCCCTGCTGTGCGCCGTCACGCTGGGTGTCGGCTTCAGCGTTCAGCATTTCGGACGCAACCTCGTGTCGGGCCGTGCGGGCGTGCTCGTGGCCATGGCGTTCGTGGTGGCGGGTATGGCTGTGGCGGTGTGGGCTGCAGCGGCCTTGACGGTGTGGGCGTCCGTGGTGGCCGCGGCGGTGCTCGGCGCGGGATACGGGATGGCACTGCTGGCCGGCCTGCAGGAGATCCAGCGCATCGCGGGACCCGACGATCTCGCCGGGATGACGGCAGTGTTCTACAGCCTCTGCTACCTCGGATTCGGCGTGCCCGCAGCGATGGCGTTCCTGTCGCACTGGGTGAGCTACCCCGTGATGTTCGGGTTCGGCGTCGTCGCCGCCGGTCTCAGTTTGGTCGTCGCAGTCGCCGGTTCGCAGCGGGTGCCGGCAATAAACTGAGCGGGTGGACGACAAGCAGCCTGCGCCCCGCCGCGGTCGTCCTCGCAGTGAGACGGTGCGCAGTGCTGTGCTGACGGCGGCCGCCGAGCTCGCGCTACGGGGTGGCCCTGCGGCGGCCACAGTCGAGGCCATCGCCAAGCGTGCCGAGGTCAGCCGCACGACCATCTACAAGTGGTGGCCGTCGGCGGCATCCATCGTTCTCGAGGGGCTCTACGAGAGGGTGCGCAACTCCGTCACCCGTCCGCCGGGAAGCAACTCCGTCGACGCGATCACCCACCACGTCAAAGCGCTCTTCGGTTTCCTGGCCGACCCCGAGGTCGGACCGTTGCTGCGCAACGTGATTGCGGCATCGGCGTCCGACCGGGCGATCGAGCACGCACTGTTCGAACAGTGGATCACGCCACGCCGAGGCGCCATCGCGGCCATCGTGCGCGACGCGGTCGGCAACGGTGAGCTGCCGGCGGACACCGACGTCGAAGTCGCCGTCGACGCGCTCGTGTCACCGCCGTATTACCGGTTGGTGTTCGGCATGCCGACTCTCGACGACGCGTCGATCGACCGGCTGGTCCAGACCGTGTGGCAGGGCTGCCTCGGCCAGGTCGATCAGGAGCCGGGCTTATCCGAGCTGACCACCCACATCGAGTAGTACTGCGCGCCACCGCCGTACGCATGGCCGAGCGCCTTTCGGGCGCCCTGGACCTGATGCTCGCCGCCCTTGCCCATCACCTGGATCGCCGACTCGGCGAACCGGATCATGCCCGAGGCGCCGATGGGATTCGACGACAGCACGCCCCCGGACGGGTTGAACGGGATGCGGCCGGTCATGGCCGTCTCTCCCGCCTCGGTGAGCTTCCAGCCCTCGCCCTCGGCCGCAAAACCGAGGCTCTCCAACCACATCGGCTCATACCACGAGAAGGGAACGTAGACCTCGGCCACATCGATCTCGTCGATCGGGCTGGTGATCCCGGCGGCTTTCCACAAAGCGGCAGCGGCGTCACGGCTCGCCTGCGGGTTGACCTGGTCGCGGCCCGCATACGCAAGCGGTTCGGTGCGCAGCGCGGTCGCATGGATCCAGGCCACCGGATGTCCCTCGGCGACACGGGCATCGGCGCTCGCCTCATCGCCGATGACCAGTGCGGCTGCCCCGTCTGACGACGGGCAGGTCTCGTCGTAGCGGATCGGATCCCACAGCATGGGCGAGGACATCACCTTCTCCAGCGTGATGTCGGGCTGATGCAGATGCGCCAGCGGGTTTTTCACCGCATTGAGACGGTCCTTGACGGCCACCATCGCGCCGATGTGAACCGGAGCTCCCGACCGCCGAATGTAGGCGCGCACATGGGGGGCGAAGTACCCGCCTGCTCCCGCGCCCACCGGCTTGGTGAACGGCACCGGAATGCTCAGTGCCCACATGGCGTTCGACTCCGACTGCTTCTCCCAGGCCATCGTGAGCACGCGCCGGTACTTGCCCGACTGCACCAGGCTGGCGGCCACGACGGCCGTCGAGCCACCCACCGAACCCGCGGTGTGCACCCGGATCAGCGGCTTGCCGGTCGCGCCGGTGGCATCGGCCATGAACAACTCGGGCATCATGACGCCCTCGAAGAAATCCGGAGCCTTGCCGACCACGACCGCGTCGATATCGGCAAATGTGACGCCGGCATCCGCGAGCGCGCGGTCGATGGCCTCGCGGACCAGACCGTTCATGGAGACGTCGGTGCGTTTGGCCACGTACTTCGTCTGTCCGGTGCCGAGAACGGCAGCGAGCTTCTTGCCTGTTTTCGAAGCCATCAGTTCTTGCCTTCCAAGACAGCGACCAAATTCTGTTGCAGCGCAGGGCCGCTCGTTGCATGGGCCAGCACCCGAGAGGCGTTGCCCGCGAAGATGTGCTGCGCGGCGAAGCCGATCCGCTCCAGGCCGGCCGAGAACATCGGGTTGGCAGCCAGTGCGCCGCCCGACGGGTTGATCGTCGTGCTGTCGGACAGCCCGATCGCCTCCTTCAGGATGAGCTGCTGATGACTGAACGGGGCGTAGATCTCGGCGATCTCGATCGACGACGCGTCGCCACCGGTGGCCGCGGCAGCCGACGCCGCAGTGGACGGCGATGTCGTCAGATCACGGGCGCCCAGGACCGGCGTCTCGATGCGATGTTCGATCCCGGTGATCCAGGCCGGATTCTCGCGCAGCTCGCGGGCACGATCCCCTGCGGCGAGCACGATCGCCGACGCACCGTCGGTGATCGGCGCGATGTCGTGGCGCCGCAACGGGTCTGCGAAGTACGGCTGCTCCAGGAGCTCCTCGACGCTGGTGCCGGGCTCCAGGCGGTCGACCCGCGGGGAAGCTGTCTGCGCGTCCAATGCGACCTGGGCCATCTGCTCGGCCGTCCACTTGCCGGAGTCCAGACCGAAGCGGGCTTGCAGACCGGCCATGCTGACCGCATCCGGCCACAGCGGAGCCACGGTGTACGGGTCGGTCTGCAACGACAGGACGCGGCGCAGCGTGCCCGCCGACGACTTGCCGAACCCGTAGACCAGCGCCGTCTCGACCTCGCCGGTGAGGATCTTGATGTAGGCCTCGTACAGCGCCCAGGCCGCATCCATCTCGACGTGTGACTCGTTGATCGGGGGCACGGCTCCGATGGAGTCGATGGCCGAGATGAACGAGAATGCCCGGCCGGCAAGGTAATCCGATGATCCCGAGCACCAGAATCCCAGATCGGTCTGCTTGAGACCCAGCTCGGAATACAGCCTGTGGAAACACGGCATCAGCATCTCGACACCGTTGGTGGTGCCGTTGGTGCGGCGGACGTGGGGCGCGTGCGCGAAGCCCACGACGGCTACTTCAGTCATGTGTTAGTCAGTCCTCACAGGTGGTGCTTGTAGGTGTCGTAGTCGGCGTCGGGTTCGCCTGTGGGCCTGAAGTAGTCGATGTTGTCGATGCCGAGGCCCCACTCCTCCTTGGGCTTCCACACCGCCTGAACTCGCATGCCCATCCGCACCTCGCTCGGATCGATCTCGGTGACCAGATGCAGGAACGGGATGTCGGCGCCGTCGAGCAGCACGTAGGCCGCAACGTAGGGCGGCTTGATGCGCTGCCCCGCGAACGGGATGTTGATGATCGCGAACGTCGTCACCGTGCCCTTGTCGGGAAGCTCGACGTAATTGTCGAGTTCGAGGCCGGTGGCCGGGTTGGCCTCCTTCGGCGGGAAATACACCTTGCCGTCCTCGCCCGTGCGGGCGCCGAGGAGCTTGCCCTGCTCCAGCGCGCGCAGGAAGGTGCTCTCGGGAAGCGATGCGGTGTGCTGGATTTCGATCGACGTCGGCACTACCAGCATCGTCACCGGGTCGAGACCCTCCTGCGGCGGGGGAACGTCCTCGGGATCGTCCCCCAGTGCGAAGTACGCGATGTCGGTGATCGCGCCGACGGGCTCGTCGACCCAATGCGCATGAACGCGGGTGCCGGTGGTGATGGCGTCGGATCCGCCGGCATCGACCGCGTGCAGCAGCGGTGTATCGGCGCCGTCGAGCAGGATCAGGGCCCACGCGAACGGGCGGGCCAGGGGCTGCCCCTCGAGCGGCTCGGGCTGCCATGTCCACGACATCACCGTGCCGACACTGGCCACCGGTACGATCTCGGTCAATTGCTCCCAGGTGACGGGGTCGTACTCGGCGGGCGGGACCAGGACCCGGCCATCCGATCCGCGAACTCCGACGATGCGCCGCTCACGTAGCGCGGTGAAGAACTCACCGAGGAGCGAACCGACTGAACGGGTGTAGTCGAATGCGAGCTTCAGCGGCGCGGAAAGCGGCGGCTCATGGGGATCGATCTGCACCGGGCTGCTTTGGCTGGTGGTCACGCCATCGAGTAGAACAGGTTCTAAGTTTCGTTTCAAGAACGGGGCCCGGTGGCCCGGAAGGACGAGTGGCATGAAGTTGGGTTTGCAGCTCGGATACTGGGGCGCGCAGCCGCCGACCAATCACGCCGAACTCGTCGCGACGGCCGAGGAGGCCGGGTTCGACACGGTGTTCACCGCCGAGGCATGGGGTTCCGACGCCTACACGCCGCTGGCGTGGTGGGGCCGCGAGACGACACGGATGCGGCTGGGCACGTCCGTCATCCAACTGTCGGCCCGCACTCCCACGGCGTGCGCGATGGCGGCGCTGACCCTCGACCACCTGTCGGGCGGACGGCACATCCTCGGCCTCGGCGTCTCCGGTCCCCAGGTCGTCGAGGGTTGGTACGGCGCCAAGTTCCCGAAGCCGCTGGCCCGCACCCGCGAGTACATCGACATCCTCCGACAGGTCTGGGCGCGAGAAGCACCGGTGCACAGCGACGGACCCCACTACCCGCTGCCATTGGGCGGCGACGGCACCACCGGTCTGGGTAAGAACCTCAAACCGATCACCCATCCCCTGCGCGCCGACATCCCGGTCATGCTCGGCGCCGAAGGGCCCAAGAACGTCGCACTCGCCGCCGAGATCGCCGACGGCTGGCTGCCCATCTTCTACTCGCCGCGGATCGGGGCCATGTACAACGAGTGGCTCGACGAGGGCTTCGCCCGTCCCGGTGCGCGGCGCACCCGGGAGACGTTCGAGATCTGCGCGACGGCGCAGGTGGTCGTCACCGACGACCGTCCCGCCATCATGGAGTTGATGAAGCCGCACCTCGCGCTCTACATGGGCGGAATGGGCGCCGAGGACACCAACTTCCACGCCGACGTCTACCGCCGCATGGGCTACGCGGAGGTCGTCGACGACGTCACCAAGCTCTTCCGCAGTGACCGCAAGGGCGAGGCTGCCAAGGTCATCCCCGACGAACTCGTCGACGACTCCGCGATCGTCGGAGACCTTGCCTACGTCCAGGAGCAGATCAAGGCATGGGAAGCCTCGGGCGTGACGATGATGGTCGTCGGGGCGCGATCGCCTGAGCAGATTCGGGATCTGGCCGCGCTCGTCTGAAGTCGACTAGACACATTGTTGCCGACTGTCTAGTGATCGTTCTAGATTGGCGGTGTGACCGACAGCACTGTGTCTCCGCCCTCCCAACACACGATTCAGGACACCACGCTGACGATGCCGGTGCGGGTCCGCACGGCGTTTCAGCACACCGCGATGTTCGCCGTCGACGCCGGCGCCGCCCAACGGATGATCGACTACAGCGGGCTGCAGGTGTGCCGGTTCGGCAGGGGTAACCGCCGAGCGCTCGTCGTGCTGATGTTGATGCGCTACGAGGACACCGACCTCGGCCAGTACTACGAGTACGGCACCAACGTGATGGTCAACCCGCCGGGCAGTGAGGCCACCGGCCTGAAGGCGCTGCAATCGGCGGGCGCGTTCGTGCACCACCTGCCCGTCGACCAGTCGTTCACGCTGGAGGCCGGCCGGACCATCTGGGGCTACCCGAAGGTGATGGCCGACTTCACCATTCGCAAGGGCGGTCAGTTCGGCTTCGATGTGACCATCGACGGTCAGCACGCCCTCAGCATGGAATTCGCGCCGGGCATCCCGATCCCTTCTGCGTTCACCGGTCGCAGACAAGTGCATTCGACGTACTCGCACCTCGACGGTGTCACGCGGGAAACGGCGGGGGAGATGGTGCTCTCGGGCGTCCGTTACCGCCCCGGCGGCGTCCAGATCCGGTTGGGCGAACATCCCTACGCGGCGGAACTTTCGTCTCTAGGCTTGCCCAAACGCGCACTCGTGTCGAGCTCGGCGGCCAACGTCGACATGACATTCGCCGATTCGAAGATTGTGGGAAACCGATGACCTCAACCACTCCCATGGTGGAAGCCGGACTCGATGTCGACCTGGCCGACGGCAATTTCTACGCCGACGGCCCCGCCGCGCGCGCGGCGTATGCGTGGATGCGCGCCAACCAGCCGGTGTTCCGTGATCGCAACGGACTCGCCGCGGCCACCACCTACGCGGCGGTGCTCGACGCCGAGCGCAACCCGGAGCTGTTCTCCAACACCGGTGGCATCCGCCCCGATCAGCCCGGTATGCCGTACATGATCGACATGGACGATCCCGCACACGTCCTGCGGCGCAAGCTCGTGAATTCGGGCTTCACCCGCAAGCGGGTGATGGACAAGGTGCCGTCGATCGAAAAGCTCTGCGACACACTGATCGACGCGGTGTGCGAGCGCGGTGAGGCGGACTTCGTCCGCGACATCGCCGCGCCGCTGCCGATGGCGGTCATCGGGGACATGCTCGGCGTGCTGCCCGAGGAGCGCGACAAATTGCTCGAGTGGTCCGACGATCTGGTGTGCGGGCTGTCGTCCACCGTGGACGACACGGTCATCCAGAAACTGATGGAGACCTTCGCCGCATACACCGCGTTCACGATGGAGGTGATCGCCGACCGGCGGGCCAACCCCCGTGACGATCTCTTCTCGATCCTCGTCAACGCCGAGGTCGAAGGTCAGCGGATGTCGGACGACGAGATCGTCTTCGAGACACTGCTGATCCTCATCGGCGGGGACGAGACCACCCGCCACACGCTGTCCGGCGGCACGGAACAGCTTCTGCGGCACCAGGATCAGTGGAAGCAACTGGTGACAAATCCTGAGGAGCTGCTACCCGGCGCGATCGAGGAGATGCTGCGCTGGACGTCGCCGGTGAAGAACATGTGCCGGACATTGACGGCCGACACCGAATTTCATGGCACGTCGCTGAAGTCGGGCGAGAAGATCATGCTGATGTTCGAGTCGGCCAACTTCGACGAATCGGTGTTCGGCGACCCGGAGAATTTCCGCATCGACCGAAACCCCAACAGCCACGTCGCGTTCGGCTTCGGTACACACTTCTGCCTCGGCAACCAGCTGGCCCGCCTCGAGCTGCGGCTGATGCTGAACAAAATCCTGCAACGCCTGCCCGACCTCCGGCTCGCGGACCCCAGCGCATTGCCGCTGCGGCCGGCGAACTTCGTCAGTGGCCTGGAGTCGATGCCCGTGGTGTTCACGCCGACGGCAAGGGTGCTGGGCTGACGCCGACGGCGCTACTTCATCTGGAAGTTCGGAGGCCGCTTCTCCTTGAACGCACGCGGGCCTTCCTTGGCGTCCTCGCTCAGGAACACCGGGATGCCGTTGGCGGTGTCGGGCTTGAATGCCTCTTCCTCGTGCATGCCCTCGGCTTCGCGAATGGTCTTGAGGATCGCCTGCACCGCCAGCGGACCGTTGTTGTTGATCACCTCGGCGATCTCGAGCGCCTTCTCCAGCGCGGTGCCGTCCGGCACCACATAGCCGATCAAGCCATAGGACAGCGCCTCGGCCGCGGTGATGTGGCGTCCGGTCAGCAGCAGGTCGCACGCGATGGTGTACGGGATCTGGCGCGGCAGACGCACCGCGGATCCACCCATCGGGTAGAGGCTCCACTTGGCCTCTGAGATACCGAACTTCGCGCTTTCGCCGGCGACGCGGATGTCGGTGCCCTGCAGGATCTCGGTACCGCCCGCGATCGCGGGGCCCTCGACGGCGGCAATCAGCGGCTTCGTCAGCCGGCGGCCCTTCAGCAGACCTTCGATCTTCGACGGGTCGTAGCTGCCGTCCTTGAACGAATCACCCGGCGGCTTCTTCGACGCGGCCTTGAGGTCCATGCCTGCGCAGAAGTAGCCGCCGGCCCCGGTCAGGATGCAGCTCCGGATCTCGGGATCCTCGTCGACACGGTTCCAGGTGTCGACCATGATCGAGAGCATCTCAGTGGACAGCGCGTTGCGCGCCTCCGGCCGGTTGAGCGTCAGGATCAGCGTGTGTCCGCGCTGCTCAACGAGGGCGTCGGGACCTTTATCGGGCTCAGTCACGGGCGGGCGCCTTTCATCATCGAAGACAGCGACTTGTCACGAAATGTAACACGTTCTAATTTAGAGCCGTGGCCCTGAACATCGCCGATCTTGCCGAGCACGCCATCGACGCCGTGCCTGACCGCGTTGCCCTGATCTCGGGTGACGAACAACTGACCTACGCCCAGTTGGAGGACAAGGCCAACCGCCTGGCGCACTACCTCCTCGACCAGGGTGTCAAGAAGGACGACAAGGTCGGCCTGTACTGCCGCAACCGCATCGAGATCGTCATCGCGATGCTCGGCATCATCAAGGCCGGCGCGATCCTGGTCAACGTCAACTTCCGCTACGTCGAGGGCGAGCTGAAGTACCTGTTCGACAATTCGGACATGGTCGCGCTGGTGCACGAGCGCCGTTACGCCGACCGCGTCGCCAATGTCCTGCCCGAGACCCCGAACGTCACGACGATTCTTGTCGTCGAGGACGGATCCGATGACGACTATCAGCGCTACGGCGGCGTCGAGTTCTACGCCGCGCTCGAGCAGGGGTCGCCGGAACGCGACTTCGGTCCGCGCAGCGAGGACGACATCTACCTGCTCTACACCGGCGGCACCACCGGCTTCCCGAAGGGTGTCATGTGGCGCCACGAGGACATCTATCGAGTTCTGTTCGGCGGCACCGACTTCGCAACAGGCGAGCCGATCGCCGACGAGTACGACCTGTCCAAGCAGGCAGCCGCGAACCCGCCGATGGTGCGCTACCCGATCCCGCCGATGATCCACGGTGCGACCCAGTCATGCACCTGGATGTCGATCTTCTCCGGCCAGACCACCGTGCTCACACCGGAATTCGACGCCGACTCGGTGTGGCGGACGATCCACGACCACAAGGTCAACCTCCTCTTCTTCACCGGCGACGCCATGGCGCGCCCGCTGCTCGACGCGCTGCTGGCCCACCAGGATGCCGGCAACACCTACGACCTGGACTCGCTGTTCCTGCTCGCGAGCACCGCGGCGCTGTTCTCCACCAGCCTCAAGGAGAAGTTCCTCGAGCTGCTGCCCAACCGCGTCATCACCGACTCGATCGGCTCCTCGGAGACGGGCTTCGGCGGCACCAGCGTCGTGGCGAAAGGCCAGTCGCACACCGGTGGTCCGCGCGTCACCATCGACAAGAACACCAAAGTCCTCGACGAGGACGGCAACGAGATCGAGCCCGGCTCGGGCAAGCGCGGCATCATCGCCAAGTGCGGCCACATCCCGGTCGGCTACTTCAAGGACGAGAAGAAGACCGCCGAGACGTTCCGCACATACAACGGTGTGCGCTATGCGATTCCGGGCGACTTCGCCGAGGTCGAGGCGGACGGCACCGTGACGATGCTGGGCCGCGGCTCGGTCTCGATCAACTCCGGCGGTGAGAAGATCTATCCCGAAGAGGTCGAGGCCGCGCTCAAGGGGCACCCCGATGTGTTCGACGCGCTCGTGGTCGGCGTGCCGGACCCGCGGTTCGGCCAGCATGTCGCCGCCGTCGTGGCGGCCCGCGAAGGGACGCGCCCCACACTCGCCGACCTCGACGCGTTCGTCCGCAAGGAGATCGCGGGATACAAAGTGCCAAGGAGTCTTTGGCTGGTCGACGAGGTTAAGCGCTCACCCGCGGGCAAGCCCGACTACCGCTGGGCCAAGGACACCACCGAGGAACGTCCCGCTGACGACGTCCACGAGAAGCACGCAGGAGCATCGGCATGATCGGGCGAGCGAAGCGACGGGAAAAATAATGAGAACCGAACTTTGCGATCGCTTCGGCATCGAGTACCCCATCTTCGTCTTCACCCCATCGGAGAAGGTGGCCGCGGCGGTCAGCAAGGCCGGCGGCCTGGGCGTGCTCGGCTGCGTGCGGTTCAACGACGCCGACGACCTCGAGAACGTCCTGCAGTGGATGGACGCCAACACCGACGGCAAGCCCTACGGCGTCGACATCGTCATGCCGGCCAAGATTCCGACCGAGGGCACGTCGGTCGACATCAACAAGCTCATCCCGGCCGAGCATCGCGAGTTCGTCGACAAGACCCTCGCCGACCTCGGGGTGCCGCCACTACCCGAGGACGAAGAGCGCTCGGAAGGTGTTCTGGGGTGGCTGCATTCGGTGGCGCGCAGCCACGTCGACGTCGCGCTCAAGCATCCGATCAAGCTCATCGCCAACGCGCTGGGCTCGCCTCCCAAGGACGTCATCGATCAGGTCCACGAGGCGGGTGTTCCGGTGGCAGCACTGGCCGGTTCGCCGAAACACGCTCTGCGCCATGTGGAGAACGGCGTCGACATCGTCGTCGCGCAGGGCCACGAGGCCGGAGGGCACACCGGTGAGATCGGCTCCATGGTGTTGTGGCCCGAGATCGTCGACGCGCTCGACGGCAAGGCTCCGGTGCTCGCCGCCGGAGGCATCGGCACCGGCCGTCAGGTGGCGGCCGCGCTGGCCCTTGGCGCCCAAGGGGTGTGGATGGGCTCGGCGTTCCTGACCTCAGCCGAGTACGACCTCGGCGTGCGTCTGGAGTCTGGTCGTTCGGTGATTCAGGAAGCCATGCTGAAGGCCACGTCCGCCGACACGGTGCGTCGCAAGATCTACACGGGCAAGCCGGCACGCCTGCTCAAGAGCCGGTGGACGGACGCGTGGGACGCCGAAGGTGCCCCCGATCCGTTGCCGATGCCGCTGCAGAACATTCTCGTCAGCGAGGCCCACCAGCGGATGAGCGAGTCGGCCGACCCCACCGCCGTGGCCATGCCGGTCGGTCAGATCGTCGGGCGGATGAACGAGATCCGGCCCGTCGCCGACATCATCGCCGAGCTGGTGAGCGGATTCGAAGAAGCCTCCAAGCGTCTGGACGGTATTCGCAACGACTGAGCGGGCGTATAACAGCAGATGTGATCGGCGCCCGGACTCTTCTCACCACCCTCGTCGGCCACGGCGTCGACGTGTGCTTCGCCAACCCCGGCACGTCAGAGATGCATTTCGTCGCAGCGCTCGACGAGGTGCCCCAGATGCGGGGAGTGCTGACCCTGTTCGAAGGTGTCGCGACAGGCGCGGCTGACGGCTATGCCCGCATGGCTGACAGGCCCGCCGCGGTGCTGCTCCACCTCGGGCCCGGACTGGGCAATGGCCTGGCCAACCTGCACAACGCCCGGCGGGCGCACGTGCCCATGGTCGTGGTCGTCGGTGACCACGCGACGTACCACAAGAAATACGACGCCCCACTGGAATCCGACATCGACGCGCTCGCCCGCACGGTGTCCGGCTGGGTGCGTCGGACGCTGGACACCGCCGAGATCGCGATCGACGCCGTCGACGCGGTGACCGCCAGCCACGCCGGAATCGTGTCGACGCTGATCCTGCCTGCCGACGTGTCCTGGAGCGACGCCGAGGCCATCGACCCCGATCCGCAGGACGCGCACCCGCCCGTGGCGGACGACGATGCGGTGCGCGATGTGGTGACGGCACTGACCTCTGGTGCACCGACGGTGCTGCTGATCGGGGGTGATGCGACGAGGGTTCCCGGACTGTCCGCGGCGGTGAGGATCGCCGAGGCGACCGGCGCCAAGGTGCTGTGCGAGACGTTTCCGACGCGGCTGGAGCGTGGAGCCGGCGTCCCCGCGGTGGAGCGGCTCGCGTATTTCGCCGAGGCCGCCGAGGAGCAGCTGGCCGGCGCCGAGCATCTGATCCTCGCCGGCGCACCGTCTCCCGTCTCGTTTTTCGCCTACCCGGGGCGCGCCGGCGACCTCGTGCCCGAGAACTGCGACGTGCACGTGCTGGCGAAGTGCTCAGGTGCCGCGACGGCGTTGGAACGGGTGGCCGACGAACTCGCGCCGGGAAGCGTCGCGGCGGTGGCCCCTGCCGCACGGCCGGCGATGCCGTCAGGGGATCTCACGTCCTTCTCGGCTGCCGCGGTGATCGGCGCGCTGCTGCCCGACAACGCCGTCGTGGTCGACGAATCGAACACCGCGGGGGTCGGTATCGCCGCCGCGACCGCGGGCGCGCCGGCCCACGATGTGCTGACTCTGACCGGCGGCGCGATCGGCTACGGGATGCCCGCCGCGATCGGAGCCGCCATGGCTTCCCCCGGCCGGCCTGTGCTGTCGCTGCAGGCGGACGGGTCGGCCATGTACACCGTGTCTGCGCTGTGGACGCAGGCGCGCGAAAACCTCGACGTCACCACCGTGATCTTCAACAACGGCGCCTACGACATCCTGCGGATCGAACTGCAGCGCGTCGGCACCGCCAACGCCGCGAGCCCCGGCCCGAATGCCCTGCAGCTGCTGGATCTCGGCAATCCCGGCCTCGATTTCGTCAAGATCGCCGAGGGGATGGGTGTACCCGGGCGCCGCGTCACGACCGCGGAGGAGTTCGCCTCCGCCCTCGCCGTTGCCTTCGACGAACCCGGCCCGCACCTGATCGAGGCCGTGGTTCCGTCGGTCGTGTCCGATTTGTTCAAGACCGGGTAACCGTCGCGCGCTTAGCGTGGCGGGCATGGACATTCGTGTGACATCGACGGCCATCGAGATCGTTGCCTCCGACCTGAGCCGGTCGTTGGCGTTCTACCGCCTGCTCGGGCTCGACGTGCCGGACCCCGACGGTCCGCACGTGGAAGTCGACCTGCCCGGTGGCGGCACGCTCGCGTTCGACACCGAGGAGACCATCGCCGGTGTGCATCCCGGGTGGACCGCGCCGACGCAGGCCGGCCGCGTCGTCATCGGGTTCGAGCTGAACGCACCCGACGCCGTCGACGCGCTCTACGAGAAACTTACCGGCGCAGGCCATTCCGGTGTGCTGGCACCATTCGACGCGTTCTGGGGTCAGCGCTACGCGACGGTCGAGGACCCGGACGGAACGTCAGTGGACCTGTACTCGCCGCTGGCCAGCTGACTGGCGGAGACGCCGGCGAGGTCGCGGACCTGACGTGAGAAATGTGCCTGGTCGGAGTAGCCGGTCACGTGGGCGGTGTCCGCGATCGCCCGGCCGGCCCGCAGTAGGTGAACGGCACGCCGGAACCTCAAGACCCGGCGCAGCATCGCCGGGCCGTAGCCGTAGACGGCCGCGCTCTGGCGCTGCAGATTCCTTGCCGACGAACCGATGTCGTCAGCCACCGACTGCACCGACGCACCCGTCCAGAAACGGTGGGTGACGTGGGCGAGTTGCTCGACGGGCCACGGCGCCGTCTCCCGGGTGGCCTCACCTTTCAGCAGCCGGTCGACCGCAGACATCAGCGGCGCGCTCTCAAGGTCCGGACGTACCGTGGCCAGCGGGACCCGCACACCACGGAACTCGCAGGCGGGGATGCCGAGCAGCCGGGGCAGGGCGCCAGGGCGGAAGCGGATCCCCGTCGCGACCGGCGACTGGGGCTCGCTGACGTGAGCTCGGGTGTCCGGTCCGGCGACCACCACACCATCGTCGAACTCGATGAGATCCATACAGCCATCAGGCAATATTCGCGCAGTGTCCGCACCCTGTCTGACCCACACGCATTCTGCGAGATCGCGCAGAGACGCGGGGGCGGGCATCTCGCGGTAGCTCACCAGCCCGACGTTACTCGGCGGGCCGGGTGTTGCTCAGGTGGCGGTCTCCGGAGTTTTCCGGGCCGCCATGTTCTCTTCGACCTCCTGCTGCCAGAGGTCGTAGGCGTGGGTGGTGTCGACTTCCTGCTCATAGCGGTCGGTCATGTCCGCGGTGACCTCGGCCGCGTCGACGTAGAACTGCTCGTACCAGCGCCGGTGTTGATAGACGGGACCGTCTTCCTCGGTGAGGAGCGGATTGTCGATGGGCGACTTGTTCTTCCAGATCTCGACATCCTCGAGGAACCCGTCCCCGAACGAGCGGTTCATCGCGGCAGCCAGCTTGGCCGCCTTGTCCGCGGGCAGACCCGGCATCTCCTGCACCGCCACACCCCACTGCAGCATGAACGAGTTGTGGGTGACGGGGTAGTGGCAGTTGATCAGTGCCACCTCGACCGTAAATCCGGGCGCCAGATCGTTGTGCAGCCAGTTGATCATGTAGGCAGGGCCGAAATAGGTCGCCTCGGAACGCAGATACGTTCCCTCCCAGAGCTTCTCGGGATTGGGGGTGAAATCGGGCCGCGGCTTCGACTCCATGAACTGACTGGCGGTATGGCCTTCGATGACGTTCTTGAAATACGTCGGGTAGGCGTGGTGGATGTAGAAGAAGTGCGCCATGTCGACGTTGTTGTCGACGATCTCGCGACAGTGCGCGCCCTCGATGAGGATCGAGCTCCACTGCCACGGTGACCAACGTCCCTCGTCGTAACCCTCGATGGTGGGCGGGATCAGTTCGGCCGGGGCAGCGGAATGCTCGGGGTCGTGCCACACGAGCAGCTGGCCGTTCACCTCGGTCGTCTGCCAGGCGCGGGTGCGGGCCAGGCGCGGCGTCCGCTTCGCGTACGGGACGAGCTTGCATCGTCCGTCGCCGCCCCAGCGCCAGTCGTGGAACGGGCAGGCCACCTCGTCACCTTTGACGGTGCCCTGGGCGAGGTTTCCGCCCATGTGACGGCAGTAGCCGTCGAGCACTTTGATCTCCCCCTGGGAGTCGGCGAACACCACCAGCATCGTGCCGAAGGCGTTGATGCCGTGGGGTTGCCCGTCGCGGAAGGATTCGGCCAGCCCGAGGCAGTGCCACCCGCGGGCGAACCGCGTCATGGCCTTGCCGGTGTCGATGTCGCGAATGGTCTCGGTCATATGGTGCGCTCCTTTGCGTCCAGCACGGCCAGGTGGCTGAAAACCATGCTGGTGCCGATCGGGTTGCCGCCGCCTGGGTAGGCGGTGCCGCTGGGTGCGGCCATCGTGTTGCCTGCTGCGTAGAGTCCCGGAATCACATTGTCCGCCGAGTCGAGGACCCGCGCTGCGGTATCGGTGCGCAATCCGCCTTTGGTGCCGAGGTCGGACACTCCGAACGCCGCGGCGTGGAACGGGCCCTTCTCGATCGCGTACAACGGCGGTGCGCCTCCGGGGAACGCCCGGTCGTACGCTTCGTCGCCACGGCCGAAGTCCTCGTCGGTTCCCTGCCGGACGAATTCGTTGAACCTCGCCACCGTGTCCACCAGATTGCGTGGGGGCACGCCGATCTCGGCGGCGAGCTCTTCGAGTGTGTCCGCGGTGCGCCACAACCCCGCGGCGACGTACTTCTCGGGCTCGACCATCGAGACATTCGTGGCCTTGACCGGTGGGATTAGCCCCTCGCTGTCGTCGTAGACCATCCAGAACGGCAGGCTGACCTTGCCTTCATCCATCGCCGCAAGCACGGCACGGCCGAGACGATCGTATGCTGCAGACTCGTTGACGAACCGTTCGCCGTGGTCGTCGACGAAGATGCCGCCGGTGAACCACAGCGCGAAGGCGGAGGTGCCGTCGGGGTGGGTCAGACCGGGCGACCACCATGCCTGGTCCATCAGATCGGTGTCGGCGCCGGCGGCGATCCCGGCCAGATGTGCGAGCCCGCGATTCCCGGGCGGGCCCATGGTGTCCCGCGAACTGCCGGGCACTCCGTAGAGCGCCCGCATCTCGTCATTGTGCTCGAAACCGCCTGCCGCCAACAGGACTCCGCGCCGTGCTCGAATGCGGGTGCGCTTCTCGTCCGACTCGACGACGGCACCGGTGACCGCGCCGTCCTCGACGACGAGCTCGACAAGGGCGGTGTTCAACCGCGCCGACGAGTTCGGGTGTCGTGCCGCGGCGGCGAGCAATCGTGCGACCAGCGCCCGCCCGCCGACGAAATAGTCGTCGGGCTGCGGTGCTCCGAGCCGATCAGCGTCAAGCGGACCCCGGACTGCTTCACGGAGCTCCGGCGCCGCAGCCACTTTGAGCGGCTTGGCCGCGATGTGGCGCATGCCGTCGGCGCGTGCTTTGGGCGCCTTGCCGAAGTAGTCGGGCCACGGCAGCAGCGAGAACGCAAGCAGCTCATCGGTTTCCAGGTACTCGATCAGCCGGGCTCCGGTACGGACGTAGGTCTCCTGAAGTGCCCGCGGCGTGCGGTCACCGACCACAGCGGTGTAGTACTCAAGAGCGTCCTCGATGGTGTCGTCGGCACCGGCGCGCTGCAGGACGGGATTGCACGGGAACCACATTCCGCCGCCGCCCGAGTACGCGGTGGTGCCGCCGAACTTCTCGGTCGCTTCGACAAGGATCACCTCGAGTCCTTCGCGGGCCGCGGTGTAGGCGCCCGTCACCCCTCCGGCGCCGGAGCCCACGACGAGGATGTCGGTGGTCTCATCCCAGACTGACATGGTGGTCCCTTCCGTGCGTGGCGAATTCCGCGTCCAGCGCCGCGCGGTCGTCATCGGTCATCCGCCGGTATTCGGGCCGGCCACGGCCCTCCCAGCGGTAGACGGCTTCGTCGGTGTGCCAGCGCTGCGCCTGCAGTTCGCGCTTGAGGACTTTGTTCGATCCCGTGGCGGGCAGGTTTGCCGACACCCGCAACAATCGTGGAATACCTTTGGTGCCGAGGTCTTCCTGGTCGCAGAGGTAGGCGGCGAACGCGTCGACGTCGAACGACGCCGGGTCGGGGACCTCGAGGGCGGCCATCACCTGATCACCCGACCGCGGGTCGGGAACGCCGTAAACGCCGGCCGTGATGACCGCGGGATGGCGGCGCAGCACCCGTTCGATGGTCAACGCCGAGGTGTTCTCGCCGTCCACGCGGATCCAGTCGCCGCGGCGTCCGGCGAAGTACAGAAAGCCCGCGTCGTCGACGTAGCCAAGATCACCCGACCAGTACCAGCCGTTGCGTACCCGCTCGGCGTCGGCGGTGTCGTTGCGGTAGTAGCCCTCGAAATCTCTGGCCCCCCGCCGGTCCACGATCTCGCCGATCGCCTCGTCGGGGTTGAGGATCCTGCCCTGGGGGTCGAGAATGGCTGTCGCACAGGTCTTCAGCGTCTCGGGATCTACGACCATCACATCGTCATGCGCGGGTCTGCCGAGGGCCGTGGGCGGCGCTGCGGGGTCCGGGGTCGCCACCGCGCCGCCCTCGCTGGAGCCATAGCCCTCGAAGAGTTCGGCGTGGAAGCGGCGGCGGAACTCGGTCTGATCCTCCGGGGAGGCCTCGGTGCCGAACCCCCGAACCAGCGGATTGTCGGCGTCATCGGGTTGCTCGGGCGTGGCCATCAGATACGCCAGCGCCTTGCCGACATAGGTGAAGAACGTGGCGCCGAAGTACCGGACGTCGGGAAGGAACCGCGATGCGGAGAACGCCGGGGTGAGGCAGACGGTGGCACCGTTGGCGAGCGCCGGTGCCCACAGCGCCATCAGCGCGTTGCCGTGGAACAGCGGCATGCAGCAGTAGTCGACGTCCCCGCGGTGGTGGCCGAACTTGTCGGTGGCCGTGTAGGCGATGCGGGCGAGGCGGCCCTGGCTGCACTTGACGGCTTTCGATGTGCCCGTGGTTCCTGACGTGAACAACAGGAGGAACAGCGAATTAGCGTCGGCGTCCACCGCCGCGGCGGGCTCGCCGCGGCGGTGGACGCCGAGCCTGCGCTGGTACTCCGGGTCGTCGACGACGAGTAACCGATCGGGGGACACGCCGTGGTCGAGAGCGTGCAGGCGCTGTGCGCCGGCGGTGTCGGTGACGATCAGCTGACAGTCGGCGTGCCGGATGTCGGCGGCCAGATCCGCGGCGCCGCGGGTGGGGTTGAGCCCGACAATCGTGGCAGAGGCCAGGGCGGCGCCGCCGAGCCAGAAGACGAAATCAGGCACGTTCTCGAGCAGGACGCCGATGTGAAGGGGGCCGAGTCCGTTGTCGTGCAACGCGTGTGCCAGCGATGCCCGCGCCGCAGATTCGCCGACGACCTCATCCCAGGTCCAGTCCTGTTCTCGGGTGCGCAGGCCCAGGTGCTCGTCGCCGATGCGGTCGAGCAGCATCGTGGCGATGTCGTCGCGGCGCGTGGCGCTCATGGCCGGGCGATCTTGTGGACGGGATCGTCG
Source organism: Mycobacterium bulgaricum (assembly GCF_041287165.2). Taxonomy (NCBI): domain Bacteria; kingdom Bacillati; phylum Actinomycetota; class Actinomycetes; order Mycobacteriales; family Mycobacteriaceae; genus Mycobacterium; species Mycobacterium bulgaricum. The sequence continues at coordinate 834,942 of NZ_JBGGKV020000001.1, forward strand.
CAGTCTGTCCCTTCGGCCGACAGCCGGCGTTTGAGGACCTTGAAGGTCTCGGTGCGGGGCAACTCCGTGGCTGTGCGGACGTACTTGGGCCACTGCTTGGGTCCGAGATCGGTTTGCGCACCGAGAAAGTCGGTGAAGGCATCCGGGTCGAAGGCGATGTCGGCCGGCAGGACGAGAGCCGCCATCACCTGGTCGCCGACAGCGGGGTCGGGAATCGGGTACACCGCGGCCTCCGTCACCCCGGGGAAACGCATCAGGATGCGTTCGATCGGTGCGGTGCCGAGATTCTCGCCGTCGACGCGCATCCAGTCGCCGAGTCTGCCCGCGAAGTACGCGAAGCCGTTCTCGTCGCGATAGGCCAGATCACCGCTGTGGTAGACACCGCCGCGCATCCGATCCTCTTCGGCCTTCGGATCCCGATAGTAACCCCGGAACTGGCCCGGCCCTTTGGTGTTCACCAGTTCGCCGATCACGCCGGGAGGACATTCGGCGCCGGTTTCGACGTCGAGAATGGTCACCCCGCCCACCAGGGGACCCAGGGCACCCTCAGGGGTGTCGGGTGTCCTCGCGATGGACACGCCGCCCTCGCTGGAACCGAATCCGTCGACGACCTGCACCCCGAACCTTTCCGCGAACCGGCTCAGATCCCGTGGTGCACCCTCGTTTCCGTAGGCCACTCGCAGTGGGTTGTCGGCATCGTCAGGCTTCGGAGGGGTGGCAAGAATGTAGGACAGCGGCTTGCCGACGTAGTTGGCGTACGTCGCGCCGAAGCGACGGGTGTCCGGGATGAATTGCGACGCGGAGAACCTGCGACGCAGAGCGATCGACGCACCGGCCGCGACTCCGGGCGCCCAGCCGGCCATGATCGCGTTCGAATGGAACAGCGGCATCGACAGATAGCAGGTGTCCGACGGGCCGAGCCCGAACCGCTCCGCGAGCATGACCCCGGGAAAGGCCACCTTCTCGTGGGTGCACCGCACAGCCTTCGGGTCACCGCTCGTCCCGGAGGTGAAGATCAGCATGAACAGGTCGTCGGGGTCGGCGGACCTGAAACTGACAGCGGCATCTGCGTGAGCGGCGAGTTCGTCACGGAACTGAGGTGATTCGACGTCGATCGACGCGACGGCGTCCTGGGAGTTCTCCCGGTCGGCCAGCACGAGTTGGCAATCGGCGTGCGCGATGTCGCGGAGCAGGGCCTCGCCGCGCCGGGTCGGATTGAGTCCGACCGGCACGATGCCCGACAGCGCCGCCGCCACCAAAACGGTGCCGAAGAACGGTGTGTTGCCCAACAACACACCGACATGCGGCGGGCGGTCCCCGTCGAGCCGCGCCCGCAACGCCGCGGCCAGGGCCGCGCCATCGCGAATATGGTTGCGCCAACTGACGAACGACGTGGCGTCCGTGTCAGGGTCCACCCACTGCACACCGCGGTCGTCGACCTCGGTGAGGGCCGAAAGCAGCGACGAGACGGTCGGCACCGGCTGTGTCAGGCTGGGGTGTCGGCGAGTTCGCGGCCGATGCGCAGCAGCTGCCCTGTCGCCCCGCCGAGTGCGAACTCTGTCTGTTTGGCGGCCAGGAAGTACCGGTGCACCGGATGGTCGGTGTCGATGCCGACTCCGCCGTGGACGTGCACCGTGGTGTGCGCGACGCGGTGGCCCGCCTCGGCCGCCCAGAACGCGGCGCTGGCCACATCGACGTCGGCAGGCAGGTCCTCGGAGAGCCGCCACGCAGCCTGCGTCAATGTCAGGCGCAGGCCCTTGATGTCGATGTAGCCGTCGGCCAGCCGCGACGACACGGCCTGGAAGCTGCCGATCGGACGGTCGAACTGTTCGCGCTCGCGCGCGTAGGCCGCCGTCATTTCCAGCGCGCGCTCCACAACACCGAGCTGATAGGCGCTGCGGGCCAGCGCATTCCGCGTCACCAGCCAGTCGAAGACCTCGGCACCGCCGACCCGGCGGTCCGCGCCGACGCTGACACCCTGCAGTTCCAGCGCGCCGACACTGCCGTGCCCGGTCGTGTCGAGCGCTGTGACAGAGACACCGGCGTCACTCGCGGCGACCAGGAAAACCGCCAGGCCGGAATCCGTCTCCGCCGGAACCAGGAACGCGTCGGCGCTGGCCGCGAACGCCACCTGGGTCCTGGTGCCCGTCAGCGTGAAGCCGTCACCGCTGCCCTGGGCCCGCACCGGTCCCTCGCCCATCTCGCCGTCGAGCGCGATGGCGATGATCGTGTCGCCCTTAATGGCGGGCGCCGCCCACTCCTGCTGCAGCGACTCGGAGCCGAACTTGGCGAGAGTCCCGGCGCCGAGCACCACCGATTCGAGATACGGAACCGCGGCGAGCTGGCGACCGAGGGCGACCAGCACGGCGACCTCTTCCAGCACTCCGAAACCGCCGCCTCCCAACGATTCCGGGGATGTCGTCGACAGGATGTCGGCGTCGATCAGCTTGCCCCACAGCGTCCTGTCGAAACGCTCGTCGAGCCCGTCGAGCTCGCGCTGACGCTCCGGTGTGGACACCGATTCGGTGATCGTGCGCACCAGACCGCCAAGGTCTTCACTGGCTTCGGTCGTCTTGAAATCCATGGTTGAGTCCCTCTACCGGTTCACTCGGGGCAGGCCGAGCGCGACCATGCCGATGATGTCGCGCTGAATTTCGTTGGTACCGCCACCGAACGTCAGGATCAGGCAGGACCGGTGCATGCGTTCGATGCGGCCCCGCAGCAGCGCACCGGGGGAATTCGTCCGCAGCGTCGCGGCGGTGCCCAGCACCTCCATCAGCAGCCGGTACGCCTCGGTCGCGAGTTCCGTCCCGTACACCTTGGCCGCGGATGCGTCGGCCGGTGACGGCGCGACGTCGTCTGCGGAAGCGAGCTCCCAGTTGATGAGCTTGAGCACCTCGGCCTTGGCGTGCACCCGGGCCAGGTTCAGCTGCACCCACTCGGAGTCGATGAGCCGGTTGCCGTGGGCGTCCTTGGTGTTCTGGGCCCACTCGCGAACACTGTTGAGCGCGAGGAAGATCGGCTGCGCCGACACCAGGGCGACGCGTTCGTGGTTGAGCTGGTTGGTGACGAGCTTCCAGCCGCCGTTCTCCTCGCCGACCAGTGCCGTCTTCGGCACCCGCACGTCCTGGTAATAGGTGGCGCTGGTGTCGACGCCGGCCATGGTGTGCACCGGCGTCCAGGAGAAACCCTCGGCTGTGGTCGGCACGATCAGCATCGAGATGCCACGGTGCTTCTTGGCCTCGGGGTTGGTGCGTACGGCCAGCCACACATAGTCGGCGTAGGCGATCAGGCTCGTCCACATCTTCTGGCCGTTGATCACGTAGTCGTCGCCGTCGTGCACCGCGGTGGTGCGCAGCGACGCGAGGTCGGTACCTGCGCCCGGCTCCGAATAGCCGATCGAGAAATGCAGCTCTCCCGCCGCGATCTTCGGCAGGAAGAACTTCTTCTGCTCGTCGGTACCGAAGTGCATGATCGTCGGCGCGACGCTGTTGATGGTCAGGAACGGCACCGGCACGTTCGCGATGGCGGCCTCGTCGTTGAAGATCAGGCTCTCCATCGGCGTGCGCTCCTGGCCGCCGTACTCCTTGGGCCAGTTGAGCGTCAACCACCCATCCTTGCCCATCTGCTGCACGGTCTCGCGGTAGACGTTGCCGCGGCCCATCTCGCCGTCGCTGGCGGCCAACGCCTCGGCGCGCTCGGGCGTCATGAGCTTGGTGAAGTACGCACGCAGTTCGCGACGCAACTCCTCCTGTTCAGGGGTGTAGCCGATACGCATCGCGTCGTCCTCACTTATCTGCGAGCCTTGATTCGAAGGTGCCTGTTCCAGCCCTCGGTTCCTCCCCGGTTGTAACACGTTCTAGTCTTGGGGTCCAGGGTGCTGCGACACTGGGTGCCCGGCAAGATCGGACCAACAGCCCGGACCGACAGGAGAGACTCATGCGAGTGGAAGTGGATCGTGACCGTTGCGAAGGCAACGCGGTGTGTGTCGGAATAGCCCCCGACCTGTTCGACCTCGATGACGACGACTACGCCGTCGTCAAGGCCGATCCCGTACCCGCAGAAGAGGAGGCGGTGGCCGAACAGTCCATCGCCGAGTGCCCCCGAGCCGCCCTGATCCGACACGACTAGAGGTATTAGTACTTTGTCTGACATTGATCTGTCCGGCCACGTCGCCGTCGTCACCGGAGCCGCCGCCGGCCTCGGCCGCGCGGAGGCCATCGGGCTCGCCAAGGCGGGCGCGACCGTCGTGGTCAACGACATCGCCCCGGCGCTCGACAAGTCCGACGTCCTCGACGAGATCTCCTCGGCGGGCGCCAAGGGCGTCGCGGTTGCCGGCGACATCAGCGAGCGCTCGACCGCCGACGAGCTGGTCGAGACCGCCGACGGGCTCGGTGGGCTCGCGATCGTCGTCAACAACGCAGGCATCACCCGCGACCGCATCCTGTTCAACATGACCGACGAGGAGTGGGACGCCGTCATCGCGGTCCACCTGCGGGGCCACTTCCTGCTGACCCGCAACGCTGCCACCTACTGGCGGTCGAAGGCCAAGGCCGGGGACGGCCAGATCTATGGGCGGATCATCAACACGTCGTCCGAGGCCGGCCTGTCCGGCCCGGTCGGGCAGCCCAATTACGGCGCAGCCAAGGCCGGCATCACCGCGCTGACGCTGTCGGCGGCGCGCGCCCTCGGCCGCTTCGGAGTGCGGGCGAACGCCATCGCGCCGCGAGCGCGAACGGCCATGACGGCCGGGGTGTTCGGCGATGCCCCGGAGCTGTCCGACGGCGCCGTCGATCCGCTGTCCCCGGAGCACGTCGTGAACCTGGTCCGATTCTTAGCTTCTCCGGCTGCGGAAGGGGTCAACGGACAGCTCTTCATCGTTTATGGTCCGACGGTGACCCTCATTGCGGCTCCGACGGCGGAGCGGCAATTCAGTGCGGACGGCGACGCCTGGGATCCCTCGGCGCTGTCCGACGAATTGAAGAATTACTTTGCTGACCGCGATCCCGAAAAGAGTTTCTCGGCATCGATGGGGCTGGGCGATCGAGACTGACAGTCTTGGTTGTCATGCCCGCCAGGCGGTTAGAACACGTTCTAGGATGACCTACGTCACAGTGGCTTTGAACAGCGCAAATATAACAATTTGAGGCGTTTCCGCCGTTCTTTGACACTGCGAACACGTTCTAGTTAATATGATGCGGCTCACTAAGAGCGCTGCTTAACACAGGGGTGGGAACAGAACGCGGACCGCTAGTGCCGGGCAATTCGCCACAGGTCGGTACGCGGGCATGCACTTCCCACCCCGTCCCGAGAACGGAGCCGAGGTTGATCGAAACGCTTGCGGCGCCTGCGCGGGCCGTAGGCGGGTTCGTCGAAATGTCCCTGGACACTTTCGTCAAAACCTTCCGTCGCCCCTTTCAGTTCCGGGAATTCCTCGAACAGACCTGGATGATCGCCCGCGTCTCGTTGGTGCCGACACTTCTGGTCGCGATCCCGTTCACGGTGCTGGTGGCCTTCACGCTGAACATCCTGCTGCGGGAGATCGGCGCGGCCGACCTTTCGGGCGCGGGAACCGCGTTCGGCACGATCACCCAGCTGGGGCCGGTGGTGACGGTGCTCGTCGTCGCGGGCGCGGGCGCCACCGCGATCTGCGCCGACCTCGGAGCGCGCACCATCCGCGAGGAGATCGACGCGATGCGGGTGCTGGGCATCGATCCCATCCAGCGTCTGGTCGTGCCGCGTGTCCTGGCGTCGACGTTCGTCGCCCTGCTGCTCAACGGGCTGGTCTGCCTCATCGGCCTGTCCGGCGGTTACGTCTTCTCCGTGTTCCTGCAGGGCGTGAATCCCGGCGCGTTCATCAACGGACTCACTGTGCTCACCGGCCTGCCCGAGCTGATCCTCGCCGAGATCAAGGCCCTGCTGTTCGGTGTGGTCGCGGGTCTCGTCGGCTGCTATCGCGGCCTCACCGTCAAGGGCGGGCCCAAGGGTGTCGGTAACGCCGTCAACGAGACGGTCGTCTACGCGTTCATCTGCCTGTTCGTGATCAACGTGATCATGACGGCGATCGGCGTCCGGGTGTTGGTCAAATGAGTTACGACGCCACGGTCCGATTCCGCCGCCTGTTCCGCGGCGTGCCCAAGATCGTCGACGGAGTCGGCGAGCAGGCACTGTTCTATGGGGAGTCGATCCGCTACATCCCCAACGCGGTGACCCGGTATCGCAAGGAGACGATCCGTCTCATCGCCGAGATGACCATGGGCACGGGCGCACTCGTGATGATCGGCGGCACGGTCGGCGTCGCCGCGTTCATGACGCTGGCCTCCGGTGGCGTCATCGCCGTGCAGGGCTACTCCTCGCTCGGCAACATCGGTATCGAGGCGCTCACCGGCTTCCTGTCGGCGTTCCTCAACGTCCGCATCGTGGCCCCGGTGATCGCAGGCATCGCTCTGGCGGCGACCATCGGAGCAGGCGCGACGGCGCAGCTGGGCGCGATGCGCGTGGCCGAGGAGATCGATGCCGTCGAATCGATGGCGGTGCACTCGGTGTCGTACCTGGTGTCCACGCGGCTGATGGCCGGGCTCATCGCGATCGTCCCGTTGTACGCACTCTCGGTGCTGGCCGCGTTCTTCGCGGCGCGGTTCACCACGGTCTACATCAACGGGCAGTCCGCCGGTCTGTACGACCATTACTTCAACACGTTCCTGATCCCGAGCGATCTGCTGTGGTCGTTCCTACAGGCCATCGTCATGTCGATCGCGGTGATGCTCGTGCACACCTACTACGGCTACAACGCCTCGGGTGGCCCCGTGGGCGTGGGCATCGCCGTCGGACAGGCGGTGCGCACCTCGCTGATCGTGGTCGTGACGATCGTGCTGTTCATCTCTCTCGCCGTCTACGGCGCGTCCGGCAACTTCAATCTCTCGGGATAGGCGGGATTCCATGGCCGACGGTGACGCCAAGCGCAGCCACGTGAGGATTGCTGCGGCGATTCTCGCTGCGCTGGTGCTCGTCGCCGCGGTCTTCACCTACCTGTCCTACACGGCGGCGTTCACCTCGACCGACACCGTGACGGTGCTGTCCCCACGGGCCGGCCTGGTCATGGAAGACAAGGCCAAGGTCAAGTACCGCGGCATCCAGGTCGGCGAGGTCGAGTCGATCGAGTACGCGGGCAACCAGGCGAAGCTGACGCTGGCCATCCGTAGCGGCGAGCTGCGCTACATCCCGTCGAACGCGCCCGTGCGGATCGCGGGCACCACCATCTTCGGGGCCAAGGCCGTCGAGTTCCTTCCCCCGGAGGATCCGAAGCCCACGGCGCTGGAGTCCGGCGCCGAGGTCAGGGCCGAGGACGTCCAGCTCGAAGTCAACACGCTGTTCCAGACCCTGACCGACGTGCTGCAGAAGATCGACCCGATCAACCTCAACGCCACCCTGTCCGCGCTCGGCGAGGGACTGCGCGGCAACGGCGACGACGTCGGTGAATTGATGTCGGGTCTGAACACGTATCTGGCGCAGCTCAATCCGAAGCTCCCGACGGTGCAGCAGGACCTGCGTCAGGCCGCCGACGTCGCGAACATCTACGCCGACGCCGCCCCCGATCTGGTCCGGATCCTCGAGAACGCGCCGCAACTCTCGCAGACCATCGTCGACGAGGAGGACAACCTCAACGCGACGCTGCTGGCCGCGACCGGTCTCGCTAACAACGGCACCGCGACGCTGGAACCCGCCGCCGACAACTACATCGCCGCCATCCAGCGGCTGCGCGCCCCGTTGAAGGTGGCCGGCGAATACTCTCCGGTGATTCCGTGCGTGCTCAAGGGCACCGCCAACGCGATCGACCGTTTCGCGCCGGTCATCGGAGGCACCCGCCCCGGTCTCTTCGTGTCGTCCAGCTTCATCCCCGGTGCGCCTGCCTACACCTACCCGGAGAGCCTGCCCATCGTGAACGCGTCCGGCGGGCCGAATTGCCGTGGCCTGCCCGATGTTCCGAGCAAGCAGTTCGGCGGCAGCTGGTACCGCACGCCGTTCCTGGTGACCGACAACGCCTACGTTCCCTACCAGCCGAACACCGAGTTGCAGTTCGACGCACCGTCGACGCTGCAGTTCCTGTTCAACGGCGCTTACGCAGAGAGGGACGACTTCTAGTGAATCACCGCCGTACCCTCGTCAACGTCTCGGTCTTCACCGTCGTCATGCTGTTGGTGGCGGGCATGCTCGTCGTGATCTTCGGTGAATTCCGGTTCGGCTCCGACGAGAAGTACCATGCGACCTTCTCCGACGCGTCCCGCCTGAAGGGCGGCCAGGACGTCCGCATCGCGGGTGTGCCCGTGGGCACCGTCGAGGACATCTCCCTCAATCCCGACAACACCGTCGACGTCGCGTTCACGGTGAACAAGAAGTACCAGCTCTACACCTCGACCAAGGCGGTCGTGCGCTACGAGAACCTGGTCGGTGACCGATACCTCGAGATCACCTCGGGGCCCGGCGATCTCGTCAAGCTCCCGCGCGGCGGCACCATCACCAACACCGAAGCGGCCCTCGACCTCGACGCGCTGCTCGGTGGTCTGAGGCCCGTTCTGAAAGGCCTCGACGGCGACAAGATCAACGAGATCAGCAACGCGGTCATCGAACTTCTCCAGGGCCAGGGCGGTGCGCTGTCGAGCATGCTCTCCAGCACCAGCGCGTTCACGCAGAACCTCGCCGCCCGTGACCAACTGATCGGTGACGTCATCACGAACCTGAACACCGTGCTGGGCACCGTCGACGAGAAAGGCGCCGAGTTCGACGCCAGCGTCGACCGCCTGCAGCAGCTGCTGACCGGACTGGCCGAAGGGCGCGACCCCATTGCCGGAGCCATCGGACCGCTGGCCCAGGCAGAGGTCGACCTCACCGAGATGCTGCAGGAATCGCGCAGGCCGGTGCAGGGCGTCATCGAGAACGCACGTCCGCTGGCGCAGCGTCTGGACGAGCGCAAGGACGACGTCAACAAAGTGATCGAGCCGCTGGCGGAGAACTATCTGCGTCTCAACGCGCTCGGCGCCTACGGAGCCTTCTTCAACATCTACTACTGCTCCATCCGCATGAAGATCAACGGCCCGGCGGGCAGCGACATCCTGATCCCGTTCGGTGGACCGCCCGATCCGTCGAAGGGGAGGTGTTCCGAAGATGGCTAGGCCTGGACCCAGAGACTCGAGTAACCCGCTCCGCACCGGGATCTTCGGCATCGTGCTGGTCACGTGCCTGGTGTTGGTGTCGTTCGGCTACGCCAACCTGCCGTTCATGCCGCAGGGCAAGAACTACGAGGCGTTCTTCACCGACGCGGGCGGCATCACGCCCGGCAATGACGTCAACGTGTCCGGCATCAAGGTCGGCAAGGTGACCGGTGTCGCGCTGGCCGGCGACGCGGCCAAGGTGACCTTCACGGTGGACCGGAGTGTGCGCGTCGGCGACCAGTCGCTGGTGTCGATCAAGACCGACACCGTGCTGGGCGAGAAGTCGCTCGCCGTCACCCCGAAGGGCAGCGGGTCGGAGACGTCGATCCCGTTGGGACGCACGACGACTCCGTACACGCTGAATACCGCGCTGCAGGATCTGGGTCAGAACGCGAGTGAACTCGACAAGCCGCGCTTCGAGATGGCGCTGCAGACCCTGACGGACTCGTTGCGCGATGCGACGCCGCACCTGCGCAGCGCGCTGCAGGGCGTCACCGACCTGTCCCGCAGCCTCAACAAGCGCGACGAGGCGCTGGAGCAGCTGCTCGGGCACGCCAAGCGGGTGTCGGACCTGCTCGCCCAGCGGGCCGGTCAGGTCAACCAGTTGATCGTCGACGGCAACCTGCTTTTCGCCGCGCTCGACGAACGTCGCCAGGCGCTGAGCAACCTGATCGCGGGCATCGACGATGTCTCCGAGCAACTTTCGGGGTTCGTGGCGGACAACAAGGTGGAGTTCGGCCCCGCGCTGGAGAAGCTCAATCTCGTGATGGACAACCTGCTCGAGCGGCGCGAACACATCGGCGAGGCGCTCAAGCGCCTGCCGCCGTACGCGACGGCGCTCGGCGAGGTGGTGGGTTCGGGCTCCGGCTTCAACATCAACCTGTACGGTCTGCCCCCGGCATCCCTCGCCGAGGTGCTGCTCGACTCCTACTTCCAACCCGGCAAGTTGCCGGACAGCCTCGCCGACTACCTGCGCGGGTTCATCTCCGAGCGCATGATCATCAGGCCGAAGTCGCCATGAGCCAGAACATTTCACAGAACCGCACACTGCGGGCCGTGGTGGCCGTGGTGCTGGTGGCCGTGCTCGCCATCGGCGCCTACCTCGTGTGGCCGTCGCGCACCGGCAACAAGGTCGTCGCGTACTTCGAGTCCGCGGTGGGCCTCTACTCCGGGGATGAGGTACGCATCATCGGTGTGCCGGTCGGAAGCATCGATTCGATCGAGCCGCGCGCGACCGACGTCAAGATCACGATGTCGATCGACGACGGCGTCAAGGTGCCCGAGAACGCGCAGGCGCTCATCATCGCGCCGAACCTGGTGGCCGCCAGGTTCATCCAGCTGACGCCCGCCTACACCGGCGGTGCGGTGATGGCCGACGGCGCCGAGATCGGTCCGGATCGGACCGCGGTGCCCGTGGAGTGGGACGAGGTCAAGGAGCAACTGACGGAGCTGAGCGCCCAGCTCGGGCCGCAGCAGGGTTCGGTGCAGGGGCCGCTCACCCAGTTCGTCAACCAGGCGGCCGACACCTTCGACGGGAACGGCGACACCTTCCGCCAGGCCATTCGCGAGCTGTCGCAAACGACCGGGCGCCTGGGAGATTCGCGCGTCGACCTGTTCGGCACGATTCGCAATCTGCAGGTTCTCGTCGACGCGCTGTCGAACAGCAACGAGCAGATCGTCCAGTTCACCAACCACGTCGCGTCGGTGTCGCAGGTGCTCGCCGACAGCGCGACCGATCTGGACAACACGTTGGGCACGCTCAACCAGGCGCTCGGCGACGTCCGCGGCCTCCTGAACGAGAACAACGAGGCGCTGATCGACCAGGTCGCCAAACTGGCGGATTTCACGCAGATCCTGACCGATCACAGCGACGACATCGAGCAGGTTCTCCACGTCACCCCCAACGGCCTGTCGAACTTCTACAACATCTACAACCCCGCGCAGGGCACCGTCGGCGGGCTGCTGTCGCTGCCGAACTTCGGCAACCCCGTGCAGTTCATCTGCGGCGGCACCTTCGATGTCGGTGCCTCACCGGACAACTACAAGCGTGCCGAGATCTGCAGGCAGCGCATGGGTCCGGTGTTCAAGCGCATCGCGATGAACTACCCGCCGGTGCTGTTCCACCCGATCAACAGCATCACCGCCTACAAGGGGCAGGTCATCTACGACACTCCCGCGACCGAAGCGAAGGCCGAGACGCCCGTGCCGTACCTGCAATGGCAGAACGCGCCCGGCGTCACCCCGCCCGTGATCCCGCCCGATGCCGACCTCGCGTCGCTGTTGTTGCCGCCGGCGCCTGAGGCCGAGCCCGGTGCGGCCGCAGCGCAAGGGTCCTCCTCGCACGTCGGTGGACCGGAAACCGTTGCGCCAGGCGCGGTCCCGGTTCCTGCGCCGGCCCCGGGAGGTGCAGTCGGATGATGCGGATGACATCGATTTCGCGTAAAGCGGTGGCGTTGGGTTCGCTGTCGGTGCTGCTGGCGGGCTGCCAGTTCGGTGGTCTCAACTCCCTCGACATGCCGGGTACGGCGGGGCACGGCTCCGGTTCGTACACCGTCACGGTGCAGCTGCCGAATGTCACCACGCTGCCGCAGAACTCGCCGGTCATGGTCGACGACGTCACCGTGGGCAGCGTGTCGGGCATCGAGGCGGTGCAACGCGAGGACGGCACGTTCTTCGCCGCCGTGAAGCTGTCCCTGGATCGCAACGTCGAGCTGCCGAGTAACGCCATCGCCAGGGTGGCCCAGACGTCGCTGCTGGGTTCGCAGCACATCGAACTCGCCGAACCGGTCGACAGGCCCGTCGGTCGCCTCGTGGAGGGCTCGGAGATCCCGGAGGAGAACACCGCCAGGTATCCGAGCACCGAGGAAGTCCTGTCCTCGCTCGGCGTCGTCGTCAACAAGGGCAATCTCGGTGCGGTGCAGGACATCACCGACGAGGCCTACACCGCGGTGGTGGGCCGTGAGGGCACGTTCGGCGAGCTGATCCCGCGGCTGGCGGAATTGACCAGTTCACTGGACCGCCAAACCGATGACATCATCGCGGCCGCCGAAGGACTCGACCGGTTCGCCGGGATCCTGGCCCGCAGCAAGGACAGTCTCGGCCGCACCCTGGACACGTTGCCCGCCGCGCTGGACGTGCTCAACCGCAACCGCACCAACATCGTCGACGCGTTCGCCGCGCTGCGCACCTTCGCAACGCTGGGGTCACGGGTCCTGCAGGAGACCAAGGACGACTTCGCGGCGGATTTCAAGGATCTTTACCCGATCATCAAGGCGCTCAACGACAACGCTGACTACTTCATCAAGAGTCTGGAGTTCCTGCCGACGTTCCCGTTCCACTACAAGTATCTGCGTCGGGCCGTGCGCGGCGATTACCTGAACGTGTTCGTGACCTTCGACCTGACGCTGCGGCGGTTGGGGGAGACGGTCCTGACGACGTCGCTGGGGTTGGACCCGAACATGAAGCGGATGAACGAGATCATCAACACCCCCGACTTCCTCGTCGGCGCCACGTCGAACCTGTCCGGGCAGGCGGCTGATCCGTTCAAGATCCCGCCGGGTACCGCGACTCAGCACGAGGGGGCGCCCTGATGATCGATCGCCTCTCCAGGATCCAGCTGATGATCTTCGCGGTCGTCACCGTGCTGACCGTCGGCTCCATCTCGATCTTCTATCTGCGCCTTCCCGAGGCCGTGGGAATCGGCTCGTACAACATCACCGCCGACTTCGCGGCGGGCGGCGGTCTGTACGAGAACGCCAACGTCACCTACCGGGGTGTCACGGTCGGGCGGGTCGAGTCGGTGGGCCTGAGCGACAACGGGGTCGTCGCACACATGCGGCTCCAGAGCGGTACGCCGGTTCCGCAGAACGTGACCGCCACGGTGAAGAGTGTCTCGGCGGTCGGCGAGCAGTACGTCGACCTCGTCCCGCCGGAGGACGCCTCCCAGGCGACCCTGGCCGACGGCTCCAACATCGGCCTCGACCGCACCGCCATCGGCCAGGACATCTACGGCCTGTTGCAGCAGGCCGACGCGCTGGTCAGCAGCGTCGGTGACAGCCGGTTGCAGGACCTCCTGAGGGAGAGCTTCAAGGCGTTCAACGGATCCGGTCCGGAGCTCGCACGCCTGATCCAGTCGTCGCGCCTGTTGATCGACGAGGCCAACTCCAGTTACGGGCAGACATCTCAGCTGATCGACCAGGCCGGCCCGTTCCTGGAAGCTCAGATCCGCAGCGGGGACGACATCCGGTCGCTGGCCGACGGGCTGGCCCGGCTGACCGGTGAGGTCGCCAACGCCGATCCGCAGCTGCGCGAGACATTGCAGACGGTGCCGGGCGCGACCGAAGCGGCCAACACCACCTTCGCAGGCATCCGGCCGACATTCCCCGTGCTGGCCGCCAATCTCGCGAACTTCGGCCGCATCGGCGTGATCTACAACAAGTCGCTCGAGCATGCGCTCGTGGTGTTCCCGGCTCTGCTCGCCGCCCTGAACACCGTCGGCGGCGGGCTGCCCACCGACGAGGGCGGCAAGCTGGACTTCAAGGTCGACCTCGGCGATCCGCCGCCGTGCTCGGTCGGCTTCATCCCACCCAGCCAGATCCGCTCTCCGGCGGACACGACGCTGCGTGAGCTGCCCACCGACATGTACTGCAAGGTGGCGCAGAACGATCCGAGCGTGGTGCGCGGCGCGCGCAACTACCCGTGCCAGGAGTTCCCCGGCAAGCGGGCGCCCACCGTGCAGCTGTGCCGCGACCCGAAGGGCTATGTGCCCATCGGCAGCAACCCGTGGCGCGGGCCGCCCGTCCCGTACGGCACGCCGATCACCGACGGCCGGAACATCCTGCCGCCCAACAAGTTCCCGAACATTCCGCCGCAGGTGGACCCCGACCCGGGTCCTCCGTCGGTACAGTTGCCGCCGGGGGTGGCGCCAGGGCCGGGACCGGCACCGCATGCGCCGTTCCCGCTGCCGTACCCGCCGAACGAGCCCGGTCAGATGCCGGCTCCGTGGCCGTACTTCTCGCCGCCGGATCAGGTGGTGCCGCCGTATGGCCGGCCGCCGTTGGCGCCTCCGCCCGCTCCTGGCGCGCCGCCCGCGGCTCCGCCGCCGGTCGCTCCGCCCGCCGCGCCCCCGGCGCCCGGGGGACCGTTGTTGCCGGCAGAAGCGGTGCCCAGGCCAGCGCCAGCTACGACCAGAACGGCGTCTTCGTCGACCCGGCAGGCGGAACTGGCGTGTACGCCCCGGGAACTGACAAACTGGCGCCCGCAGAAAACTGGGTCGACCTGATGTTGTCGCCCAAGCAGGCATAGGCAGGCGTAGGACAGCAGTGACAGAAGAGGCACCCCGCGATGCAGGCCGCCCCGCGCGGCGCCGGGCATCGCGGGCAGCGGGACCGGCGGGAGCACCCGAGTCGGCCCCGGTAGCACCCGCAGGCGAGGTGAAGGTCGCGGTCTCGCGTCCGGCCAAGCCGCTCTCGATGACCCCGGTGGCCCCGCCGCCGCGCAGGGCCGCCAACCGGGGGCCGGTGGCGCTGGCCGCCGCGCTGGTGCTGGTGCTTCTCGGCGGGCTGCTCGCGGGCGGGATCGTCTGGATGATGTCGAGCCAGTCCGACGTGCGCGATCGATTGGCGCGCGACCAGCAGTTCGTGGACACCGCGTCGCAGCTCGTCGTCAACATGTTCTCGTACACGCAGAACGACATCGACCAGAGTGTGGATCGATTCGTCGACAGCACCAGCGGGCCGTTGCGCGACATGCTCAGCCAGGACAACAACGTCGACAACCTCAAGGCGATCTTCCGCGACACCAACGCCAGCTCCGAGGCCGTCATCAACGGCGCCGCGCTGGAGTCGATCGACGACGTCACCAACAACGCCGCCGTCCTGGTGTCGGTGCGGGTGACGGTCACCGACATGGACGGCACCAACAAGCCGTCGCAGCCCTACCGGCTGCGGGTGGTCGTGCACGAGGACGACAACGGCCACATGACCGGGTACGACCTGAAGTACCCCGACGGGGGCAACTGATGAGCAAGCGCACGGCCCGGCTCGTGGGCGCGCTGATCGTGCTGCTGTCGGTGGCTTTCATCGGTGGCGGGGCCGTCGGCGGCTGGCTGTACTGGGACGGCGTGCAGCTCCGCGGCGAGCAGTCGGCCCGCGCCGAACTGCCCCCGCTGGCCGTGGACCAGATTCCGCGGGTCTTCGGCTACGACTACCAGACGGTCGAGCGCAGCCTGACCGACATCTACCCCCTGTTGACGCCGGCGTACCGCCAGGAGTTCCAGAACCGGGCGAACACGGACATCATCCCGCAAGCACGGCAGCGGCAGCTGATCAGCCAGGCCAACGTGGTTGGCGCCGGCGTGCTCGATGCGCAACGCACCAGGGCCTCGGTGATGGTGTACATGAACCGGACGGTGACGGAGAAGGACGGCCAGCCCGTCTACGACGGCAGCCGCCTGCGCGTCGACTACGAAAAGGTCGACGGCAAGTGGCTGATCAGCTACATCACTCCGATCTGAGATCGGGTTCAGGCTGCTGCGGCTTGTTGGCCAGCGCGTCGAGGAACGAACGGGCCCAACGGTCCACGTCATGCGCGAGCACCTGACGGCGCATCGCGCGCATGCGGCGCCTGCCGTCCTCGGGAGACTGGGTGAGCGCCGCCTCGATTGCGTCCTTCACGCCTTCGAGATGGTGCGGGTTGGTCAGATAGGCCTGCCGTAGTTCGGCTGCGGCGCCGGTGAATTCGCTGAGCACCAGGGCGCCGCCGAGGTCGCTGCGGCAGGCCACGTACTCCTTGGCCACCAGGTTCATGCCGTCGCGCAGCGGCGTGACGAGCATGACGTCCGCGGCGACGAAAAAAGCGACGAGGTCTTCCCGCGGAATGGGGCGGTGCAGATAGTGCAGGACGGGATGACCGACCTCACCGAACTCGCCGTTGACGTGACCCACCTGACGCTCGATGTCCTCACGCATCGCGATGTAGCTTTCGACGCGTTCCCGGCTCGGGGTGGCCAACTGCACCAGGACGGTGTCCGTGCGATCGATGCGACCCTCTTCGAGCAGTTCGGAGAACGCGCGTAACCGCACGTCGATGCCCTTGGTGTAATCGAGGCGGTCGACACCGAGGAGGATCTTGCGCGGGTTACCGAGCTCGGCGCGGATCTCCTTGGCGCGCTGACGGATTGCCCGAGTGCGTGACTGCTGGTCGAGTTCGTCGGAGTCGATGGAGATCGGGAACGCCCCCACCTTGACGGTGCGGAAGCCGAACTGCACCTCGCCGAACCGGGACCGCACGCCGACGTTTCCGCGTGAGGTCGTGGCGCCGAGCAACCTCCGCGCCAGAATGAGGAAGTTCTGCGCGCCGCCGGGCAGGTGGAACCCGACGAGATCGGCGCCGAGCAGACCCTCGATGATCTCGGTGCGCCACGGCATCTGCATGAACAGCTCGACCGGAGGAAACGGGATGTGCAGGAAGAAACCGATCGTCAGGTCGGGCCGCAACATCCGCAGCATCTTCGGGACCAGTTGCAGCTGATAGTCCTGCACCCACACCGTGGCGCCTTCGGCGGCGGTCCGTGCGGTGGCCTCGGCGAAGCGCCGGTTGACGTCGACGTAGTGGTCCCACCACTCCCGGTGGTAGATCGGCTTGACGATGACGTCGTGGTACAGCGGCCACAGCGTGCCGTTGGAGAAGCCCTCGTAGTATTCCGCGACGTCCTCGGCGCTCAGCCGCACCGGCACGAGCGTCATGTCGTCCTGCTCGATGGGCTCGTCGGCGGCATCCGGGTCGTCGGCTTCCTGCGGGGTGCCGGGCCAGCCGATCCACGCGCCGTGCCTGCGTCGCAGCAGCGGCTCCAGTGCGGTCACGAGGCCGCCGGGGCTGCGCTTGAACTCAGTCGTGCTGTCGGGAAGCCGCACCATGTCGATCGGCAGCCGGTTGGCCACCACGACGAAGTCGGCCGAAGCCGAAGGCGGAGCATCAGACCGTGCCCCGGAGCGGGCCTCCGGACCGCTCTCGGAACTCATTACGCGTCGGCGAGCTTCGTGGGTCCGGAGATGCCGAGCATCGACAGGAAGACGCGGCACTCGTCGGCGTCGGTGGCGTAGGCGGCGACGACTCGGCGCGCCTGGCGCTCGGTGACGTCGGCGATGGGTTCGACGTCGCCGATCTCAGAGGGGTCAGGTTTCGCGGGCATAGAAGTAACCCTAGCCAACCTTCTGGCCAACTCCCAGCGCAGAGCTGGGCCCGTGTGCAGGGACGTGACACTTCGGACGTAATGTGCAACGTGTGGCTGACCAGGATCAGGTGACGTACGAGACGCTCGACGAGGGCCGCATCGCGCGGATATGGCTGAACCGGCCGGACGCGCAGAATGCGCAGTCGCGGACGCTGCTGGTGCAACTCGACGAGGCGTTCGGGAGGGCGGAGGCCGACGACGAGGTGCGCGTCGTCATCCTGGCCGCGCGGGGCAAGAACTTCTCGGCAGGTCACGACCTCGGGTCCGAGCAGGCGCTGGCCGAGCGCGCACCCGGACCCGGCCAGCACCCCACCTTCACGTTCAACGGGGCCACGAGGGACGCCGTGATCGAGCGGACCTACCTGCAGGAATGGCACTACTTCTTCAACAACACCAGCCGGTGGCGCGACCTGCGCAAGATCACCATCGCCCAGGTGCAGGGCAACGCGATCTCTGCGGCGTTGATGCTGATCTGGGCCTGCGACCTGATCGTCGCGGCCGACGACGCCAAGTTCAGCGACGTCGTCGCGGTGCGGATGGGCATGCCGGGCGTGGAGTACTACGCACACCCCTGGGAATTCGGCGCCCGCAAGGCCAAGGAGCTGCTGCTCACCGGCGACGCTCTCGACGCCGACGAGGCCTACCGGCTCGGCATGGTGTCGAAGGTGTTCCCGCGCGCTGAGTTGGAGGACAAGACGCTGGAGTTCGCCCGCAGGATCGCCGAACGCCCGACGATGGCGGCGCTGCTGGTGAAGGACTCGGTCAACGCAGCCAGCGACGCGATGGGGTTCACCGAGGCGCTTCGGCATGCGTTCCACATCCACGAGCTCGGGCACGCCCACTGGGCGGCCCACAACGAGAATCGCTACCCGGTCGGTCTGCCGCCGAATGTGCCGGACTGGCGCACATTGGGCGCACCAGAGGTCTCCCGCCGCGACGAGCCGTGACGTATAACTGGAACCTGTTCTAGTTAGTCGGGCTATCGAGGAGTTTCCATGCTGCTGTCGTTGGCGGATCGCACCTACCTGATCACCGGTGGTGGCAGCGGGATCGGTAAGGGTGTCGCCGCCGCGGTCGTGGCGTCCGGCGGCAACGCGGTGCTCGCTGGCCGCAATGCCGACAAGCTCGCCGCCGCCGCGGAGGAGATCAAAGCTTCCGCGGGCGAGGGTGCCGGTGAGGTCATCTACGAGCCCGCCGACGTGACCGACGAGGACCAGGCGACGCGCCTCGTCGATGCGGCGACGGCGTGGCACGGCAAGCTCGACGGCGTCGTGCACAGCGCGGGCGGCTCGGAGACCATCGGTCCGCTGACGCAGATCGATTCGGCCGCCTGGCGCAACACGGTCGACCTGAACATCAACGGCACCATGTACGTGCTCAAGCACGCCGCACGTGAGATGGTTCGCGGCGGCGGAGGGTCGTTCATCGGCATCTCGTCGATCGCATCGAGCAACACCCACCGCTGGTTCGGCGCCTACGGCCCGAGCAAGGCCGCGCTCGACCACCTGATGATGGTGGCCGCCGACGAATTGGGCCCGTCCTCGGTGCGAGTCAACGGCATCCGGCCGGGCCTCACGAAGACCGACATGGTGGCCCCGATCATCGACACTCCGGCGCTCAGCGAGGACTACGCATCCTGCACACCGCTGCCGCGGGTGGGCGAGGTCGAGGATGTCGCCAGTCTGGCGGTGTTCCTGCTCAGCGACGCAGCGAGTTTCATCACCGGCCAGGTCATCAATGTCGACGGCGGGCACGGCCTGCGCCGCGGTCCGGACCTCTCGGGAATGCTCGAGCCGCTGTTCGGGGCCGACGGGCTGCGCGGCGTCGTCGCGAAGTAGGACGCGGCACAGCTCGGATCAGGATCCGGGCTTCGGACCGCCGGCTTCCCACGTCGCGACCGCGCCGAGCGCTGCCCAGTCGAGTTCGTGCCCACCGCCCGCCAGGAGCGTGAGGAACCGGTCGCGGATCAGGCTGGCGACCGGCATCGGCGTCTCGAGCTGTTCGCCGGCCGCGAGCACGAGCCTGGCATCCTTCAATCCGAGGTGCGCCGCGAAGCCGGCGGGCTCGAACTGCCCGTCGGCGAGCAGTCCGCCGTAGATC
This sequence comes from Mycobacterium bulgaricum, assembly GCF_041287165.2. Lineage (NCBI taxonomy): Bacteria > Bacillati > Actinomycetota > Actinomycetes > Mycobacteriales > Mycobacteriaceae > Mycobacterium > Mycobacterium bulgaricum. Next base: position 854,484 of record NZ_JBGGKV020000001.1, read on the forward strand.
CGGTAGGCCGGAGCGTCGAACAGCGTGGACGTCAGCAGTTCCAGGAATTCTCGCTTGTCCACGCCGGCCTTGCCGACGAGAGCCATTGCCTCGCCCAATGATTCGATGACCGCCGCGATGAGAAAGTTGCCCGACAATTTCACCAGGTTCGCGATCTTGGGGTCGCCGGACACCACGAACGTGCGTTGCCCGAGCGCATCGAAGACCGGCTGCAGGGCCGTGATCCGTTCCGACGGTCCCGCGGCGACGACGAACAACTTGGCGGCGGCTGCGGCTTCCGGCCTACCGAACACGGGCGCGGAGACGAATGCCTGGCCGGCGCCGACGTGCGCCGCGTTGAGACGCTCGGCCAGCGCCATGCTGATCGTGCTGGCCGACACGTGGACGGCGTCCTCCGCCAGTGATTCGACTATTCCTCCCGCGCCAAAGGTGACTGCTTCGACCGCGCTGTCATCGGCGAGCATCGACACGACGACATCGGCGCCGCACGCCGCCGCGACCGTCGGCGCGGCGGTGGCCCCCCGCTCGGCGAGCGCCGCTGCCTTCTCCGGGGACCTGTTGAAGGCGATGACGTCGTGGCCGGCCGACACGAGATTGGCGGCCATGCCGGAACCCATGTTGCCCAAACCGATGAATCCGATTCTCATGACCTCACGATGCCCCATAGAAGGCCGCCGACCGTGCGGTGGTGGTGAAGAAAAAGCCAGATTCCCGCCACTGGCGCACGCTCGGCGCCTGGCGAGTACTAGCTCAGCGTTTCGGAGGCGCGCTTCACCGCGTTGACGATGCCCTGGTAGCCGGTGCAGCGGCAGAAGTTGCCGGACAGGCCCTCGCGGATCTCCTCGTCGGTGGGCGTCGGGTTCTCCCGCAGGAGCGCGGTAATGCTGGTGACGAATCCTGGTGTGCAGAAACCGCATTGGAGACCGTGGCACTCGCGCATCGCGGCCTGCACGGGGGAGAGCTCGCCGTTGTCGTCGGCGATGCCCTCGACGGTGGTGACCTCCTGGCCGTCGACCTGGACGGCGAAGATCAGACACGAGCGCACCGCCTGGCCGTCGAGCAGCACGGTGCAGGCGCCGCACGCCCCGTGCTCGCATCCCAGGTGAGTGCCTGTCAGGCCGCACTTCTCGCGCAGATAGTCGGCCAGTGTCAGGCGCGGTTCCACGGCCGCCGAGTGGCGCCGACCGTTGACCGAGACCTCGACCGGAACTTCATGCATTGAGTGCCTCCATCGTTTCGACCGCCGCGGTCGTCGCTTCGGTCCAGGCCCGCGCGACCATCGTGGCGCACACCTTCGACCGGTAGGCCGGTGAGCCCTGGAGGTCGGCGGGGACATCCTGCAGTGCGGACACGGCGAGCTTGCCGAATTCCTCCGCCGAGATGTCACCGACCGGCCTCCCGATGATCGCGGACTCCGCCGGAGTGCCGCGCTCGGGGGTGGACCCCATGCCGAGCAGCCCGATTCCGCAGCGAGCCACCTTGTTGTCATCGTCCAGTTCGACCGCGACCGTGGCGCCCGCGATCGCAAAATCGCCGTGGCGGCGTGCGAACTCCTGCACCGAGAAGCCGCACCGCCCCGACCACACCGGGAAAGCGACGGAAGTCAGGATCTCGTCGGACGCCAGCGACGTCTCCCACAGGCCGGTGAAGAACTCCGCCGCGGGAATCCTGCGGGTGCCGCGCGCGGACGTCGCCTCGATCTCGGCGTCGAGAGCGACGGCGACAGCGGCGTATTCGGCCGCGGGGTCGGCATGGGCGATCGCGCCGCCGAGCGTACCCCTGGTGCGGATCTGGAAGTGCCCGATATGCGGGGTCGACAACGTCAGCAGCGGAACCGATTCGGCGACTTCGTCATCCATACCGACGAACGCGTGGGGGGTGCCGGCACCGATCCACACGGCGCCGTCACGAAGCTCGATGTTGCGCAGCTCCTCGACACGGGAGATGTCGATCAGATTCTCGAAATGGGTGAGCCGCATCGCCAGCATCGGAACCAGACTCTGGCCGCCCGCAAGGATTTTCGCCTCGTCTCCGTACTCGCCGAGCAGCGCCACCGCCTCTGCCACGGACTCCGGGCGGTGATAGGCGAACGGTGCGGCTTTCATGACAACAGCCGGGCGAGGACTGCCTGAAGGTCGTCGGCGAGCACCGCCGCCGGCGCCTTTCGGCGACGTCGTCCGATCAGAAATCCGACCGCTCCGGCCGCGGCCGCCGCGGCGATCGCCGGGGCGAACCGCTTGGCCATCGGCACCGCGACGACCTTGAGCAGGTCGACAGAATCGGCGGCCGGCTGTGCCGCCACCGCGGCCGCCTCGGCGGTCGGCGCGTGGGTGGCCGACGATGTGGCTGTGCCGCCGAGCAATTCGGCCTCCAGGCTGCGGGCGAACTGCGCGATGAGATTGCCCGACACGTCGGCGAGCACGCCGCGCCCGAATTGGGCCGCCTTGCCGGAGATCGCGAGGTCGGTCGTGATGTCGACGTGGGTGGAGCCGCCCTCGTCCTTGAGCTGGGCGGTGACGGTCGCCGCCGCGGTGCCGTTGCCCCGCGTCTCCTTGCCCTCGGCCCGCAGCACGATCCGCTGGCCCGCGGCGTCCTTCTCCTTATAGGTCGCAACGCCCTTGTAGGACACCGTGATCGGGCCGACCTTGACCTTGACCGCCCCGTTGAAGGTGTCACCCTCAACCGACAGCAGCGTGGCGCCGGGCAGGCAGGGGGCCACGCGCTTGACGTCGGTGAAGACGTCCCAGACTTTCGAGGCGGGTACCGCGACCCGGAATTCGTTGTTGAGTTCCACCGTCAGTGGTCCTTTCCGGCTTGCTCGATCAGGTCGACGATTGTGGCTGGCGTGGCGGGTAATTGGGTCAGTGTGACGCCGAGGGGAGCCAGCGCGTCATTGATCGCGTTGATCACCGCGGGCGGTGAGCCGATGGCTCCGCCTTCGCCGGCGCCCTTGTATCCGCCGACCCCGGGTCCGGGGATCTCGACGTGGCCGAACTCGATCGGGGGCACCTCGGTGGCGGTCGGCAGCAGGTAGTCGACGAATGTCGATGCCACCGGGTTGCCCGCGTCGTCGTAGGCGAGCTTCTCCAGCAGCGCGCCGCCGATGCCCTGGACGGTGCCGCCGGCGACCTGGCCCTCGACCACGTTCGGATTGATCATCGGGCCGACGTCTTCGCTGACGATGTAGCGGGTCAGCGTCACATGGCCGGTCTCGACGTCGACCTCGCAGGTGCAGACGTGAGTGGCGTTGGCCCAGTGGATCATCGCCTGGGAATTGAAGCGCGCGGTGGCCTCCAGCGTCGGCGAGACGCCTGCGAGTTGTGCGGGGTCGTAGTAGGACCGGTAGGCGATGTCGGCGAAGCTGACGCTTTTTTCCGGATCGCTGCGGACGCTGGCGCGGGAGTCGGCGAGCTCGATGTCGCCGGCTTCGACGCCGAGGATCTGCGCGGCGATCGCGAGGATCTGCCGGCGCAGGATCGAGCCCGCTTCGTTGACGGCGCCCGCGGTCATCGGCCCGCTGCGGCTGCCCTGCGTGCCTGCCCCGTACGGGGTCACCGCGGTGTCGCCCTGGATGCTCGACACGTCGTCGATGTTGGCGCCCAGCGCATCGGCGGTGAGTTGCACGACCGTCGTCTCGATGCTGTTGCCCGCCGAGCCGCCGTTGACGTAGACGTTGATCTTGCCGGTGGACTCCATCCGGACCGTCGCGCCCTCGGTGGCGAGGTGGCCGGTGGCAGCGCCGGTCGGCTCGATGTAGGCCGAGAAGCCGAGGCCGATGTAGCGGCCCTCGGCCAACGCGTCGGCCTGCTCCTTGCGGAAGCCCTCGTGGTCGAGGATCTTGACGGCCTGCTCGAAAGTGTCTGCCGGAGCGCAATTGTCGTACGGCATGCCGTTCGGGTTGAAGAACGGCATCTCGTCACCGCGGAGGATGTTGATCCTGCGCAGTTCGACAGGATCCATGCCGATCTTGCGCGCTGCGCAGTCGAGAAGCATTTCCCTGGTGAGGGTTTCGTACTGCCACGGGCCCCGGTAGGCGTGCAGGCCGGGGGTGTTGGAGAAGACGGTCTTGTAGTTGAAGCTGGCCTTGGGCACACGGTACGGACCGGGGAAGAACATGCCGATCGCCGCGGTGGTGAGCACGGGATAGGGAGTCGGGTAGGAGCCCACGTCCTGGATGAAGTCGATGTCGGCGGCCAGGATCTTGCCGTCGGCGTCGAACGCCATCCGCACCTTGCCGTCGACGTGGCGGGACTGGCCCGCCGACATCAGGTTCTCGCGGCGATCCTCGATCCACTTCAGTGCCGCAGGCACCTTGCGGGCGGCGAGCAGGATGCACATGTCCTCGCGCATCGGCACGACCTTCTGGCCGAACGCCCCGCCCGTGTCGCGCATGATCACCCGGACGCCCTGGGCGGGGATGCCCAGCAGCCGCGCCGCGAACGCCCGCAACTCGTGCGGGGTCTGGGTGGACGCCCAGACCGTCAGCTCCGAGGTCGTCGGCGTCCATTCGACGACCATGCCGCGGGTCTCCATCGGCACCGGGACGTACATCTGCTGATAGATGTGTTCCTCGACGACGTGCGCGGCCGAGGCGAACAGTTCCTCGTCCGGCGGCATGCCGCCCATGCCGCCGGCGACGTTGTCCGGGTACGCGTCGTGGACGACGGGCACGCCGGCCTCGGCGCCACCGATGGCCTTGCGGAAGTCGGCGACGGCGGGCAGCGGCTCGTAGTCGACGTCGACGAGGTCGACGGCGTCCTCGGCGAGGTAGCGACTGTCGGCGATGACCAGCGCGACCGGGTCTCCGACGAACTTGACCTCGCCCTCGGCGAGCGGTGGACGCGGAGTGTCGGGGATGTCCTTGCCGGCGACCGCATGCCACGCCTCGCGTACCTCGGGGTTCAGATCGGCGGCGGTGAAGACCGCGTGCACACCCGGAAGGGCGAGGGCCGCGGTGACGTCGATCCCGTTGATGGTGGCGTGGGCGAACGGGCTGCGTACGAAGCAGGCGTGCAGCATCCCGGGGCGGGTGATGTCGTCGACGAATCGGCCGTGACCAGTGAGAAGGCGGCTGTCTTCGACGCGGGGGACACGCTGACCCGCGTAGCGGGGCGCAATCGAATCACTGGCTTCGACAACGGTGTCGGTCACGCGCGATCACACTCCTCAGACTCTGAAGAGTGACGTTATCGCATCCGAGAGCGACATTTCCATAGGCAGTGTCTCACGCCCGCCTCACGGTTCTCACGCCTCGTGGTGGATCCGTCCGCCGGTCTCGGTGAGTGGCCGCCCGCCGCCGCCCCAGCGGCGCGCGATGATCTCGGCGGCGATCGACACCGCCGTCTCCTCGGGCGTGCGGGCACCCAGATCGAGGCCGATCGGGCTGGCCAGCCGGGTCAGCTCGGCGTCCGTCAGGCCCGCTTCCCGCAGCCGCCGCATGCGGTCGTCGTGGGTGCGCCGCGAGCCCATGACGCCGATGTAGCCCACGTCGGGCAGTCGCAGCGCGACCTCCAGGACTGGGACATCGAACTTCGGGTCGTGGGTCAGCACGCAGATCGCGGTCCGGGTGTCGATGCCGCCCTGCTCCACCTGGTCGGCCAGATAGCGGTTCGGCCACTCGACGACGACGTCCTCTGCGGCGGGAAAACGCGCTGCGGTCGCAAACACCGGCCTGGCATCGCAGACGGTCACCCGGTAGCCCAGGAATGCCGCCTGCTGCGCCAGTGCGGCGGCGAAATCGATCGCACCGAACACCAGCATCCGCGGCCGAGGGGCGTAGCTGGAGACGAACACCTCCATGCCCGCTTCCTGACGCTGGCCGTCGGGGCCGTAGGTGAGAACGGCCGAGGTGCCCGCGAGGAGGAGGCCGCGCGCGTCGTCGCCGACGGCGTCATCGGCGCGGGACGAACCGATCGAGCCCCGCCGGGATTCCTTGCCGACGATCAACCGCTTCCCGATGCGGCTCGGGTCGGGATGTTCGATGACCGTGGCGATCGCGACCGGGCGGTGGGCGGCGATGTCGTCGGCGACGTCCTGCAACTCCGGAAAGGTGTTGCGCGACACCGGCTCGGTGAAGATGTCGATGATCCCGCCGCACGTCAGGCCCACGGCGAACGCATCGTCGTCGCTGACGCCGTAACGCTGTAGTTCGGGGGATCCGCTGATGACGACCTCGTTGGCCGTCTCGTAGACGGCGCCTTCCACGCACCCGCCGGACACCGAACCGGCGACGGTGCCGTCGGGTGAGACGACCATCGCCGCGCCGGGCGGGCGCGGCGCGGATTTCATCGTGCGCACCACCGTGGACAACCCGGCGGTGCCGCCGGCCCGCCAGACTCGCAGCACGTCGTCGAGGATGTCGCGCACGACCGCAGTGTATGCCCGCCGAAGTGGCGGTCCGTGCGACGTGGACCTCTACAGTGCACAGGATGAGCGTTTTCACGCTGCGCTACTTGATCATTGGCGGCGTGCTGGCCGCCGTCGCCGCGGCAGGGCCGTCGGCCACGGGTTCGGCGACGCCGATCCCTCCGGTGTCGGATGCCGCCCGGGCCGCGGGTTTCGTCGACGTGCGCAGCGTCGTCCCCGACGCGGTGGTCGATCTGCGGTACGCGACGGCGGACAACTTCGTCGGCATCCCCCTGTACCCGGCCGGGGCCCGGTGCATGGTGCACGAGTCGCTGGCCCCTGGCCTGGAGACGGCGGCGAATCTGTTGCGTGCGGGCGGCGAACGGCTCGTCTTCTGGGACTGCTACCGGCCGCACGCGGTGCAGGTGCGGATGTTCGACGAGGTGCCCAACCCGGCGTGGGTCGCGCGGCCCGGCGAGTTCGCCCGTAGCCACGTCGCGGGACGCTCAGTGGATGTCACGCTCGCCGGCGCGGCGGGCTTGGTGGACATGGGCACCGGCTTCGACGACTTCACCGAGCGCAGCCTCGCCTACGCCACCGACGGCGTCAGCGCGGCCGCGCAGTCGAACCGGGCCCGCCTCCGGGATGCGATGACCGCGGGCGGCTTCACGGTCTACGACGGCGAATGGTGGCATTTCGACGGCCCGGGCGCGGCAGTGGAACGTCCGATTCTCGATGTGCCCGTCGATTAGATGCTTCGATGGTTGTATGCGCAGAGTCCTGACGGCGGCCGTAGTCGGGGCCGTAGTCGGGGCCATGGTCGGGGCTGTTGTCGTGCTTCTTGCGTTGGCCGGATGCAGCAGTGACGACGAACCGAGCTCGCTGGTCGACGAGGCCGGCTATCACATTCGCAACGACGCGGCCTACTATCTGAACGCGTTCCCGGGCAAGGCATTCCAGATCGACGGCGCCGATGCGGCAACGTTCGAGGTGTTCGACCGCACGTATGCGCGTGACCGTCAGCACGTCTACATCAACGGGCACCCGCTCGAAGGCGCGGATGCCGGGTCGTTTCAGCTTCTGGACCGTCCCGGGTTCGCCAAGGATCGCAACCGGGTCTATCAGCACGACCAGCCGATCAGTGGGGATCCCGCGAACTTCGTGTTCCTCGGCAGCGATCTGTCCCGCGACAGCGTCAACGTGTACTGGACCGACGGCTCCGTACTGTCCGGCGACCCGCAGAATTTCGTGATCATCGCCGACGACGACCACTACCTCTACGCCAAGGACAGCGGCAACGTCTTCGTCAACGGCACCGTGATCGAAGGCGCCTCGCCCGCCACCTTCCGGTTGACCGAGGGTGCGTACGCCGTCGACGACGCGGCGGCGTTCTACTTCGACGCGCAGATTCCCGGCGCCGATGTCGGCGCGTTCCGCCCCCTCGAAGGTCCGTACGCCGCCGACAACGCACGGGTGTATTGGATGGGCAAGACCATCCCCGGAGCCGACCCCGCCACCTTCGAAGTGCTCAACAAGAACTTCGAATGCGCCGCCGACCGTGCGGGCGCGTACTACCGGAACACGGTCATCGCCACGGCCGACCCCGCGACGTTCCCACCCGGACGGATGGCCACCGGCTGCTCGGAGACAGGCATCTCCTTCGGCGACTGAGGTATCAGAGCTTCGAGAGGTCGGTCTCCATCAGCATGATGTTGTAGTCCGACCACAGCGACAGGTTCCAGTACAGCTTCGAGCCGGTACCCTCCGTCGACGGCGACCACGGGTGCAGCATCGGCGCGTAGATGCCGCCGGTCTGCTGGTTCATCAGCACCGTCGCATCCGACCAGACGCCCTCGGGGGTGTCCGATGTGCGCATCACGATCCTGTTGGCCTGATCCCCGTACAGCACGACGTACTTCTTCAGATATTCGTTGTACTGCACCGACATTTCGCTGACCGTGTAACCGGGTTTGGTGAATCCGAACAGTCCGCCCGATTTGCCGATGATGGCCGATGCCGAGGACGGGCTGCCCTTGACCCAGCGGGCCGGGGTGGTGCTGCCGAACCAGCCCGACGACGCCTTCTTGTAGTACTCATACTTGGACACGTCGAGGATGTTCTCTTCGGCCACGCGCGCAAGGTAGGCCGCGCCCTGCCGCCCGTTGGGGGTGCCGTACACGTACACGTAGCCGTCGCCGCCCTTCACGTAGGCCGACTGCTGGAAGTTCCTGTTGCCGCTCAAAAACGAGTTGTACCGGACACTTTGGGGGGCGACCACGAAGTTCTCCCCGTTGTCATACGAGTAGGCGACCGCCGAGTAGTTCGTCGTCCAGCGGCCCGCCTGACCCCACTTGGTCACCGACATGAAGCTGACGTACTGCGTGACGCCGAATTTCGCCAGCGGATCGTCGGGCGTCACGACCGAGACACCCGCCGTCGGGATGAGGGTCACCGAACCGGGCAGCCACGACGGCCGGTTGATGATCGGCCGCGCCCGGGTGGCGCCGTCCAGCGGTGCGCCGCCGAACATGTTGCCGTTGAACCACTCTCCGTCCGGGATGGTCATCCCGTCGGAGAGGTCGCGGTCGCTGCTGCGGAACAGCGTGTTGTAGATGTGCCTGCCCTGCATGCCCGGCAGGCCGAAGCTGTCGCCGACGGCGATCAGGATCTGGCGCTTCTCGATCTCGGGGGTGGCCGGGTTGTCGACGATGCCGTTGTCCCACATGATGCCGAGGTCGGTGCCGTAGATCTGGAACCGGCCCACGGTGTTCGCGTAGGGCCCCGTCACCCAGTCGATGAACCTCGTCGAAGCACTGACCTGGGGGTTGAACCACGGCGAGTTGGCGGCCGCCGTCGCTGCCGCGGTCGCCGCGTCGGTCAACGCGAGGCTCGTCGGCGCGACAGCGCTGCTGCGCGGAGCATTCGTGGTGCGCGCCGCGAACAGGTTGTCGAGCTCGCGGCGGGCGAACGCCATGAGTGCCCACAGGAACGGCGGCTGGGGGGCATCCCCTGGCTGCGTGTCGGCCTTCTGGTGCGCCCAGTCGATCATGCTGTTCACCACGTTGACGATCGCACTGATCAGGTTGGGCTTCGTGGTCGATGTCGTCGTTGTGGGCGCCGTTGCTGTCGAAGCCTCGTCGTCCTGCTGCGGGACCAGAGCGGTGGAGACCTGGGTGGCCACTGTGACCGTCTCCGCGGCCCGGGGCGGAATCGCGGGGTCGTCACCGGCGGTCGCGGTCGCCTTGGTGGTCTTCGCGACCTCGCCGGCGCCCGGCTCGACCGCCGGCTGCACGTCGGGGTCGCCAGCGGGAGCTGCCTCTCCGGTCGGCGCTGCAGGCTCCGGCGCCGGATCCTCCTGGGCGTCGGAGTCCTCGTCGGTCTCGGTCCCTGTTCGGTCCTCGTCGACGGCCTCGTCGGCGGGGGAGTCGACCTGGGGGTCCTCGTCGTCGCCGTCGACCTTGTCGTCGCCGTCGACCTCGGCGTCCTGCGCTGTGTCGTCGGACTCGTCCGCCGCGGCTCGGTCCGCCTTGGTGGTGGGCTTCCTGTCGCCGGTGGTGTCACCCTGCGACGTTGCTGCTGACGAGGTTCCCGAAGCCGTCGAATCCGTGTCGTCGGCCCACGCCACACCCTGTCCTGCAAATACTGCTGACCCGACGCCCAACGCGACGGCTAGACCGCCGATCCGGCCGACGTACGCTGCGGCACCCATGAAACCCCTTCAATCCAGCTCTGATCGGCCCCCGTCGTCGGTGTCCATTGAATCGCATCGGGAAGGGGGCAGCGAGCAAAAGGTTAAATCGCTGCAGCTTTCGTTTCGTTACTGTGACCATGCGGATTTAGCGGCTCGCCCCGTGCAGGGATCCGCTTCAGCAAATGGAACATAGACCCCGCATGCGGGTCCTGCAGTGGCTTTCCGGCCATACCGTTTCCCTGGGCAATGACGACGTCCCCTACGCCGTCCGCGAGGTCAGACCTGTCGGCCCGAGGTCGGGCCCGGATGATGACCGACTCGTCCTCGCCCGCCCGGCGAAGCCCGCCTCGTGGTGTCGGAGCCGCCGCGCGGACTGGCCGCCGTCGACAGCCCTGTTTGCGACGATCCCGACCGACCCGGGCGTGGGTGATTGATCGCTTCGCGATCGGCGTACCTTCGACCACCGCCTCCTGACGGGCCGACGCGTCAGTGATGGCAGACGAGGGCCACCAGCGCGGGCGCTGACGCCAGCGAGGCGTTCGTCGTCATCAGTGTGAACCGTTCCCTCACCAGCGCACGCCGCGCGGCAGGCGTCGCGAGGCGCTCCGCGCGCGCCAGGACCGCGGTGCCCGCAGCGGCCAGTGCCGCCCCGTCGGCCGGCGTCGGACCCGCCAGGGTCACCAGCCCGGTGAGGAGTGCGTCGCGACCGTGCTCCCGCGCCGCGACGTCGTCGGCGTTCATCTCCACGAGGCGCCCCACGCCGGCCACTGCCGCCGGGAACAGGGGCAGTGCCGGAAGCGAGGCTGCCAGCGCCCGCAGGAGCATCATCAGCTGGGGATGGCGACCCTTGAGATGGGCTCGTTCATGGGCGAGGACCGCCGCGAGTTCGGGTTCGCTCAGGCGCTGCACCGCCCTGCTCGTCACCACGATCGCATCGGGCTTGCCCGCGACGCAGTAGGCGGCCGCGCGGTCGGTGTGCACCATGACCACCCCGGGCTGCCGGGTCGGGGCGCCGACGAGGCGTGCCTCGTGCGCGTGGTCCCGGCTGCGACGCCACAACCGTCGCAGCGCCGCCACCATCCGCCTCGCGGCGGCGAGCGACGCCACCAGCGCGGCGAATCCCGCCGCGCCGAGTGCGATGTCCCCGCCCCACCCCAGGTCGTGAAGGGCCAGGATCGCCTCGGTGCAGTACCGCATCGGGTCCATGGCGTGGGACCCCAGCACCTCCCGCACGATGCCGGCGGTTCCCGCGATCCACGCAGAGATCGCGACCGCGATCGCGGTCAACCACACCGTCACCGCCAGTTTCGGGCTGTGCCCGCCGCCGGTCACGCGCGTCAGCGCCCGAGGGATCAGGAAGGCCAGCGCTGCGGCATAGGCGAGCAGGCAGATGGAGGCGATCATGAGGCGGGGGAGCGGCGAGCGACCTTGCGCAGCGCGGCACGCAGGCGGGCGGCTTCGTCGTCGTCCATCTGCTCGAGGAAGAAGTTCAGGACGAGGTCGGCGTCGCCGCCGGAGTGGAACGCATCGCGCATGAGGATCGCCGACCGCTCCTCGCGTGTCATCGTCGGCCAGTAGCTGTAGGCCTTGCCGACTCGTCGGCGATCGAGCCAGCCCTTGCGGTGCAGATTGTCCATGGTGGACATCACTGTCGTGTAGGCGATTTCGCGTTCCGAGAGCAGTTCGTCGAACAACTCGCGCACGGTGACCTCGTGATCGCTGGACCATACGCGGTCCATGACCACGGCCTCCAGGTCGCCGAAACCTCGCTGCTGCACCGTCTGACGATAACTAACTGCGCAGCGCGCTGCCGCGGGTCCACTGATCCCAGGTCAGCGACCAGTCGCCGTTCTGCCACTGCTGCAGGGGTTCTCCGCCGGTGTTGCGGACCTCGACGACATCGCCGGGCTGAGCGAAGTCGAAGTACCACCTGGCGTGTTCGGGGCTCAGGTTCAGACACCCGGCCGAGACGTTCGTGTTGCCCTGCGCCCAGACCGTGGATGCGAGCTCGTGCAGATAGATTCCGTCGGGGCTGATGCGGACGGCATTGGCGACGTTGAGCCGGTAGCCGGAGCTGGCGCCGACCGGCAGGCCGTAGGTGGACGAGTCCATCACCACCGACTTCTCTTTCTCCATCACCGTGTAGGTGCCCGGCTGGGTCCAGAACGCGATCGTCTTCCCGTTCACCGTCTCTGTGCCGCCGCGGCCCATCGACGTCGGCATGGTGCGGATCAGCTCGCCGTTGAGGTAGACGCTCACCTGCTTGGTCGCGTCGTCGGCAACCGCCACCCGTGAGTCGCCGATGCGGAAGCTGACGCGGGTGTCCTCCCGGCCGTAGAGGCCCCCGCCCAGGTCGTTGCCGTAGATGCCCGCATCGACGGTGACCTGGGTGCCCGGCGGGTAGTACTCGCGCGGGCGCCAGTGCGCCTTGCGGTCGTTGACCCAGTACCAGGACCCCTCCACCCGAGGCGTCGTGGTGACTTTGAGCTGTCGTTCGGCGGCTGCTCGGTCGGGGATGTCCTCGTCGAAGCGTGCGACGACCACCATGCCGACGCCGTAGGTCGCGCCTTCGGTGAGTTCGGCGCCCGAGGTTCCGTACAGCGACACGCTGGTCTGGTTGGTCGGCGTCACCGTGTTGAAGCGCGAAACCTCGCTTGCCACCGTCGAATCCGTGCCAATGCCGGTGGCCTGGACCGTGTAGGTGCGCCCGTAGCCGAGTGGTTCGGCGGGCGTCCACTCCCGGGCGTCGGCGTCCATCGACCCCCTGACCTGCCTGCCGAGTTCGTTGGTCATCCGGACGTCGGTGAGCGTCCCCGACGTCGCCGTCACCCGGACGGATCCCACCGGACGCACGCCGTGCTCGTCGCCGTCGGAGTGGATCGCCAGCTTCGCCGGCGTCGGTGCGACCTCGACGGACTCGGCGGAGGCGGCCACCGTCTCGGCCCGGCGCTCTGTGGTGGGGGACCCGCTCTGACTGGCCACGAGCAGGCTGATCGAGGCAACGGCGAACAGTGTTGCGAGCCGGCTGCGGCGGGGCGTCGTCACGGCTTCTCCCAGAGTCGTCGAGGCGGCGGATCTACGTAGCTACATAGTAGATGACTCGGCGCGCTCGGCGCTCGCGCTGCAGGTCAGTCCTGTGGCGCGTCCTCGATCGGGGCCTCGACGAGCAGCGACAGCCCGTGGTGTGCGGACAGTTCGACGCTGAAGCTGTGCAGATCGTCGACCGTGGCCATGGCCTTCCCCGAAAACATGTCGGACACTTCGCTTCCCGGCGGTAGCTTCTCGGATCGCACTGTGCCCGTAACGTCCTCGTTGGCGAAATTGAGCACCGTCAGCTGGTACTGATTCACCTCGTCGAGTTGGTGAACGAGGACCAGCATGCCGCGCTGTGACACCTCGGGGATGTCGATCTGGCGGCTGGTGGCGATGCCGTAGTGCGAGCGCACCTTCAGGATCGCCTGCAGCTGGCGCAGGAAACTCGTGTCGTCGGCCAGCTGATCCGGAATGGATCCGTAAAGACTTCTGCCCCTTGGCATCCCGGCGGGGGATTGCGTGGCTTCGGGGTTGACGCCCATCAGATCGTGGGCGGCGCGGTGGATCCAGCGGGTGTCGCCCTCGCGTAGCAGCTCGGGGATCTTCGATGACGGTAGCGTCAGCATTCCGCAGACATCCCACCCGGAGAGCGCGAAGACACCCGGCTGCAGGGCGTTGAACATCACGAGCAGCAAATGTGCCCGACGGATCCGGTCGATCTGCTCTGCGTCGACGATGTCATCGAGATCGGTGACACCGAGGACGGCGGCGATGATCGTCGCTGACGTGCACGCGATCCCGTTCGTCGTGAAAACCAGGTTGTACGGGGCATTTTCGCCGGACAGCTTCTCGCGCAGGTCGGTGCGGACGATCTCGCCGAGCTGCTCGCCGGTGACCTCGTCGCCCTTGTAGGTGTAGATGTCGTCGCGGTGGCCGGTCGACCAGTGCACGAGCTCGTAGGTCAACTCGTCGTGGTTCTGCAGCGCGTGTACGAGCGAGGCCGGGTCGACACCGAGTTCGAGTGTGGTGCGCAGGGTCAGCCGCAGGAACTCGGTGTCGGCGGTGGCCAACGCGTGCTGAACCGCCGGACGGGTGATGAAGTCGTAGGACAGGTCCGCGCCGGCTTCGCCGATCTCGCGGATGTCGTCGATCGTGAGGTTGAGCTCCTGGAAGGTGAAACCGCCGACCTTACGGACCATGCTGGCGATCAGGTGATTGGCCGCCTCCGACAGCGGGTGGCCTTCCGACCAGGCGGCGCTGTCTTCGGCCGCGGTCTTCTCGGCGCCGAGGAACCCGTTGGCGTCCAGGCGCAGGCCACCGGTGCCGAGATCGGTGAGCGAATGCAGCGCGTCGCCGATGACCAGGCGCATCCCGGCGAACGACGGGTCGAGCCAGTTGATCGACGGCTGACCGTCCTTGAAGTAGTGGAGGTATACCCAGCGCCGTTCTACGCCGTCGATGCCGACGACGGGACGGGTGACGCTCCAGTTGGTCTCTTTGATGCCCTCGGCGTAGAAGATGACGCGTTGCAGTGCGCCGATGATGTAGCCCGCCTTGTCGAGCCACTCCTCGGTCGCGGCGTCGATGTTCACCGAGTCCGCACCGGGACGCACCTCGGGCAGATGCTCCCAGTCGCGAGGGTCGATCTCGACCATGTGGTAGATGCCGGGATAGTCGGCGTACTTCATCTCGGCGAGCCGGAAGTCGGCGCCCTTACCGGTATGACCGGGCACGATGTCGTCGATGATCGTGCCGCCGTACCAGTTGGCGGTGCCGCACATCTGCCGGAATTCTTCCTCGGTGCCGAAGGCGGGATCGATCTCGGTGCTGATGCGGTCGAAGTGGCCGTCGACGCTGGGCGTCAGCTCCCAGCCGGAGATACCGCCGGCGCGCTTGACCGGGCCGGTGTGCACGGCCTCGATGCCGATTTCCGCGAACGCCTTCCACATGTCGGCATCGGCCATCGCCTTCAGGAACGACTCGTTGGACCGCGTGATCAGCGACAGCGGGTAGGCCGTGAACCACACTGCGGCGGTGTCGACCGCACCGCGGGCGCTCGGCGTCGCGTACGGGTTCTGCCACATCGAGCCCTGACCCGAGAACTGCTGGCTGATCTCGTTGGCGTCGGCGAGCATCGACTGGCTGATCAGCCAGGACACATACGCCGGGTTGTCGCCGGTGGGTGAACCGTCCCGGGCCAGCGAGCGCCGGGTGAACGGGGTGCGCACGCGCGGCCGGAACCGCAATGATCGAGGTCGTGCCGGGTGGAGGTGTTCGTCGAAGTTGATCTCGGGAGCCTCGTTGCCCTGCTCTTCAGGGTCCGACTCCGCGGCTTGAGACAAGGTTCCGCCCTTCGCAAGGTTGGGGTTCGTATCGACTGCCCCCGAGTATTGCCGCGTCCGGGCGGTCTTGAAACTGGACGGACGGAACCGCAGCTAGAGCGGCTGGGACAGCGGCGCTTGTCGTGGGGCGAGACGAACGAGCTGTGTGACGTGAGCGGCGTTGAGCTCGTCAAGGCGTGTGACGCCCAGGAGGCGCATCGTGCGGGCCACCTGCTCGGAGAGAATCGCGATGGCCCTGTCCACTCCGGCCTCGCCCCCGGCCATGAGGCCGTACAGGTATGCCCGGCCGACGAGGGTGAAGCGCGCCCCGAGAGCAATGGAGGCGACGATGTCGGCGCCGGACATGATCCCGGTGTCCAGCATGACCTCGGTGTCGTTGCCGACCTCGGCGGCGACTTCGGGCAGCAAATGGAACGGCACCGGGGCTCGGTCGAGCTGGCGGCCGCCGTGATTGGACAGCACAATGCCGTCGACGCCGACATCGACGACCCTGCGGGCGTCGGCGAGGGTCTGGATGCCCTTCACAACGACCTTTCCGGGCCACTGGGCTTTGATCCACGCCAGATCTTCGAACGTAACCGTCGGGTCGAACATCGTGTCCAGCAGTTCGGCCACCGTTCCCGACCAGCGGTCCAACGACGCGAAGGCGAGCGGTTCGGTGGTCAGGAAGTCGAACCACCACTGCGGGCGCGGTATGGCGTTGGCGACGGTACGCAGGGTGAGGGCGGGCGGAATCGACATGCCGTTGCGCTTGTCCCGTAGACGGGCGCCGGCGACGGGCACATCGACGGTGACGAGCAGGGTGTCGAAGCCTGCGGCGGCGGCTCTTTCGACCAGGGCCATGGAGCGGTCACGGTCTTTCCACATGTAGAGCTGAAACCAGTTGCGGCCGTGTGGATTGGCTTGCGCAACGTCCTCGATGGACGTGGTTCCCATGGTGGACAGCGAGAACGGGATGCCGGCCCGGCCCGCCGAGCGGGCGCCGGCGATCTCGCCCTCCGTCTGCATCATTCTCGTGAATCCGGTGGGCGCGATCCCGAACGGTTGCGCCACCGGCGCGCCGAGCACCTCCCAGCCCGTGTCGACCGCGGACACGTCTCGCAGAATGGCCGGCTGAAACTCGATGTCGGAGAACGCCTGTCGAGCACGCGCGATCGACAACTCGGCCTCCGCGGAGCCGTCGGTGTAGTCGAACGCCGCCCTGGGGGTGCGTCGCTTGGCGATGCGGCGCAGGTCTTCGATGGTCAGCGCCTTCTCCAGGCGCCGGGTCCTCGGGTTCAGCTGAGGCTTCTTGAACTGCATCAGCGGAGCGAGATCAGCGACCCTGGGCACACGACGCTCCATGGTCCCGCCCTCCTTGCCGATGTCTTCGGGGGTGAACGTTACCGATCGCTGTGAGGTCGACGGAGGCTGCCCGATCGTCAGAGGACTGTCCATCGGCGTAGCGCTCGCGGCGTTGACGGGCCACTGCCCAACACCCCATGAGTTTGCTGGCCAAAGGTCTAGGTCGGGACGAGCGTCAGAAGAGGATCTGACTGTATGAAGAATCAACCCTCTGAGCAGCGGAGATCAAAATACTGAGAGCCCCCTGTCAGATTCGAACTGACGGCCTACGCTTTACAAGAGCGTTGCTCTACCACTGAGCTAAGGAGGCGTGTCCGGTAGCGGACCTTTCCGATTCTAGCCGCTGGCCGTCGACAGACACGCACGGCCGCATCATGGACCCTGAGCGAAGAGGTTCCTAGGTTGTCGGTGCTCGCAGTTAGCGTCGGAGTGTGGCCAGGACCTGTCTCGGGTGCGGAGTCGATTTGAAGACCCGTCAGCAGAAAGTGTTCTGCAGCAATGCATGTCAGCAGTCTTATAGGCGGCGCCTGCTGCTGGAGGCATGGCTCGCAACCGGTGTCTGCGGCCGGATGTCGCACCAGGGGCACTTCGTCCGTGACTACCTTTATGACCAGCAAGGCGGGTGCTGCGCACTCTGCGGACTGAAAAGCACGTGGAACGGCCTCACCCTCGCGCTCGTCGTCGACCACATCGACGGCGATCCGACCAATGATCGCCGCGAGAATTTGCGACTCATCTGCCCCAACTGCGATAGCCAACTGCCCACCTACAAAGCGAGGAACCGCGGCAAGGGCCGCTACTACCGCCGACAGCGCTACGCGGACGGACAGTCGTACTAGTCCTCGGCTTCGACAATCCGTTGCGACGTGACCGGACGCGACGTCGGCCGGCCGCGCAGGCGCCGGCCCGGCAGCGGGATCCGGTCGGCGATGTTGCTCAGCGGGTTGACCACCTGGCTCAGCACGATGACGGCCTCGCGGAGCGCTTCGATCGTCGGCTCCAGGGCTTCCAGGCCGGGGGCGAGACGGTTCAGGGTGTCCGCGACCGCGGCGAGCTGTTCGAGCGGACCGTTGCGCGCGGTCAGCGTGTCGACGACACCGCCTTCGGCGAACAGCCGGTCGGCAACGCCGTCCTCGGCCAGGAGCCGGTCCACCAGGCCTTCCTCGGAGAGCAGCTGGTCGACGAGGCCGCCGGGCTCGATGGCCCGCATCAACCCGCTCTCTTCCTGCGTCATCCGGTCCAGCGCGCCACCGGGCGCGGTCAGGCGGTCGATGACCCCGCCGGGCTGTAGCAACCGGTCGATCGGGCCACCGGGAGCCAGCGCCCGGCCCAGCGGCTGGTCCTCGTCCATCAGCTTGGCCAGGCGGTTCGCGCGCTCGACGGCGTCCTGGACCCCCAGCATGGACGCGAACGACGTCGGCGTCTGCCGGGCGGTGTCCCGGCCCTCACCCAAGGTGCGCTGCGCGATGTCGATGCCGCCCTTGGCCACCCCGAGGCCGGCGTCGGCGACCGCCAAACCAACCCGCACCGGCGCGAATGCGAGATCGGTCAGGGACTTGGCGAGGTTCATCGCCCCAGTCTATGGACCATGCAAGCTCAAACTCACAGGAAGTGCACAGCTGGCAGGCAGCACATTTCCAACTGAAGGGAGAAACATGAGGGTCTATGGCCATGCCCGTACCGGAGAGCGTCCCCGAGGCCCGCGTGCTGGTGGTTGACGACGAGACGAACATCGTCGAACTGCTGTCGGTCAGCCTCAAGTTCCAAGGCTTCGAAGTCCACACCGCATCCAACGGACCCGCCGCCCTCGACAAGGCCCGGGAAGTGCGTCCCGACGCGATCATCCTCGACGTCATGATGCCGGGTATGGACGGCTTCGGACTGCTGCGAAGGCTCCGCGCCGACGGCATCGAGGCGCCCGCCCTGTTCCTCACCGCCCGCGACTCGCTTCAGGACAAGATCGCAGGTCTGACGCTCGGCGGCGACGACTACGTGACCAAGCCGTTCAGCCTTGAAGAGGTCGTCGCCCGGCTGCGGGTGATCCTGCGCCGGTCCGGTGCGGGACACCAGGAGCCGCGCACGTCGCGGCTGACGTTCGCCGACATCGAACTCGACGAGGACACCCACGAGGTGTGGAAGGCCGGAGAGCCCGTCTCGCTGTCGCCGACGGAGTTCACCCTGCTGCGCTACTTCATCATCAACGCGGGCACGGTGCTGTCGAAGCCGAAAATCCTCGACCATGTGTGGCGGTACGACTTCGGAGGCGACGTCAACGTCGTCGAGTCCTATGTCTCCTACCTGCGCCGAAAGATCGACACGGGCGACAAGCGGCTGCTGCACACGTTACGGGGCGTGGGCTATGTCCTCCGGGAGCCGCGGTGAGCGCTCGCGCGAAGAGCCATGAATGGCGCTGATCTGGACAATGGCGGTGTGGCCGGACGAACCAGGCGCTTAAGACGCGGTATCCCGCTACGGGTGGGGCTGGTCGCGGCCACGCTGCTGCTCGTGGCGTGCGGGCTGCTGGCCTCCGGGATCGCGGTCACGACGATCATGCAGCACAGCCTGATGAACCGCGTCGACGACACGTTGCTCGACGCGTCGCGCGGCTGGGCCCAGGTGCCCCGGCGGCTGCCGACGGCCCCGGTGGACGACCCCAACCCGGCGCGCCCACCAACGGACTTCTATGTCCGCGGAATGGATCCCGACGGGCACATCTGGATGGCCGTCAACGACCGCGAAGCAGAACCCGCGCTGCCGGCGGACAACAATGTCGGACCCGAGCCGGTGACCGTCGGCTCCGTCGACCACTCCGACGTGCAGTGGCGAGCGATGACGGTGCGCGGGCTGCGCGGCGAACTGACCACCGTCGCCATCGATCTGTCCGACGTGAAATCAACCATGCGCTCGCTCGTGTACACCCAGGTCGGCATCGGCGCGGCTGTGCTGCTGGTGCTCGGCATCGCCGGTTACGCCGTGGTCCATCGCAGCCTGCGCCCGCTATCGGAGGTCGAGCAGACGGCTGCCGCGATCGCCGCGGGGCAGTTGGATCGCCGTGTGCCCGAACGGGATCCGCGCACCGAGGTGGGCCGCCTGTCGTTGGCGCTCAACGGGATGCTCACCCAGATCCAGCGGGCGATGGCGTCGTCGGAGTCATCTGCCGAGCAGGCCCGAAGTTCCGAGGACCGCATGCGGCGCTTCATCACCGACGCCAGCCACGAACTCCGCACTCCGCTGACGACGATCCGCGGCTTCGCCGAGCTGTACCGACAGGGCGCCGCACGCGACGTCGAGATGCTGATGGGCCGCATCGAAAGCGAGTCGCGACGGATGGGCCTGCTCGTCGAGGACCTGCTGCTGCTCGCCCGGCTCGATGCGCAGCGTCCCCTCGAGCGGCATCGCGTCGACCTGCTGGCACTGGCCAGCGACACCGTCCACGACGCGCAGTCCATCGCCCCGCAGCGCCGGATCCGGATGGAGGTGTTCGACGGTCCCGGCACCCCCGAGGTCCTCGGTGACGAGGCCCGGTTGCGGCAGGTCCTGTCCAACCTCGTCGTCAATGCGCTGCAGCACACCCCGGAGTCCGCGGGCGTGACCGTGCGCGTCGGCACCGAGGATGAGGCCGCAGTGGTCGAGGTGTGCGACGAAGGTCCCGGGATGACGGCAGAGGACGCGCACCGGGTGTTCGAGCGGTTCTACCGTGCCGACTCGTCGCGGGCGCGGGCCAGCGGAGGCACCGGGCTCGGCCTGTCGATCGTCGATTCGCTGGTCTACGCGCACGGCGGACGGGTCAGCGTGACCACCGCACCCGGTTGTGGCTGTCGGTTCCGGGTGAACCTGCCGCGTATCGCGGAGGCAGCAGTGCCGGTCAGCGCAGCTGCGCCAACGCATCCTTGATCTTGGTCTGAGCTTCGTCGAGCGATTCCGGAGACGGATTGTTGTCGACATTGGCGAAACCGAAGTCGGACAAATCGCGCGCCGGGAACACGTGCACGTGGAGGTGCGGCACTTCGAGCCCGGCGATGATGACGCCCGAGCGTTCGGTGTCGAAGGCTTTGCACACCGCCTTACCGATCAGCTGCGAGACCTCCATGACCCGCGCGAACACCGCGGGCTCGATGTCCTGCCAGTTGTCGATCTCGGCGCGCGGGACGACCAGCGTGTGGCCCTGCGTCATCGGAGCGATGGTCAGGAACGCCACGATGTCGTCGTCTTCGTAGACGAATCTCCCGGGGATCTCGCCGTTGATGATCTTGGTGAAGATGGTCGCCATGGCGCCCACGCTACTAGGGGGCGATATGCACCGGGGGGTCGGCGAAGTTGGGATCGGCCGGCCGGATCGCGGGACCCATGAACTGACAGTTCTTCACGGGGATCAGATGTGAGCTGAGACCTGAGGGGACGTATCTCGCCACCGTGATGCACCGTTCCCAGTTCCCGTCGGCTTGGATCGGTCCGTCGCACTTGCCGAGAAACGGCCCCCCGTAGACGCAGCCGGCGCTTGCCGGCGCGGCGGTGACGATCGGCGCTGCGGCCACCACCAGGGCGGCCACTCCTCCGGCGATTCGGCGCTTCCCTGGGGACATCCACCGAAGCTACGCCGTCCAGCGGGGATCCGGCGCGCAAATGAACCGTAAGCGTCGTTTTGCGCACCGGATTCGCTCTAGCCTGGCGGCATGCTGGGATTGATGCAGGACCGCCCGCTGATGATCTCCTCGCTCATCGACTACGCGGCGACGTTCCACGGCGACACCGAACTGGTCTCACGGCTTCCCGAGGGGCCGATCCGGCGCACCACGTGGCGCGAGGTCAACGAACGGTCGAAGCAGGTGGCCAACGCTCTGGCCGAACTCGGCATCGAGCAGGGCGACCGCATCGCGACGCTGGCCTGGAACAGCGACCGCCATCTCGCGCTGTACTTCGGTGTCTCGGGCTCCGGCGCGGTGATGCACACCGTCAACCCCCGGTTGTTCCCGGAGCAGATCACCTACATCCTCAACCACGCCGAGGACCGGGTGTTGTTCTTGGACATCACCTTTGCGTCTCTGGTGAGTCAGCTCGCGCCGTCGCTGGAGGCGGTCGAGAAGTTCGTCGTGATGACCGATCGCGAACACATGCCCGACCTACCGGGCGTGCCCCGAGACCGCGTGCTCTGCTGGGACGAGTTCATCGGCGCGCAGTCCACGCACTATGACTGGCCCGAGTTCGACGAGCGCAGCGCCTCCTCGCTGTGCTACACCTCCGGCACCACCGGGAATCCGAAAGGCGTTCTCTACTCGCATCGTTCGACGATGTTGCACACGCTGATGAACGCTGCCCGCGACACCAACGACATCCACAGCGGATCGCGGATCCTGCTCGTGGTGCCGATGTTCCACGCCAATGCGTGGGGCACCCCGTACACCGCGGCCATGGTCGGGGCGACATTGGTGATGCCGGGCCCGCACCTCGACGGCGAATCGGTCTACTCCCTGATGAAGTCCGAGCGCATCAACCAGTCCCAAGGTGTCCCGACCGTGTGGATGATGTTGTTCTCCTATCTCGACGAGCACCCCGACATCGATCCGCACGAGCTGGGGTTGAAGCTTGCGGGCACCGGTGGCGCGGCCCTGCCGCTGTCGATGATTCAGCGCTTCGAACAGGACTTCGGCGCGATGGCGATGCAGGGATGGGGGATGACCGAGACGAGTCCGCTCTGTGTGATTGGCCGCCCGCTGCCCAAACACGAGGGGTTGTCGGACGACGAACGGGCTCACCTGCTGCTCAAACAGGGGCGCGGCATCTGCGGTGTCGAGCTCAAGATCGTCGACGACGACGGCAACCGGTTGCCCTGGGACGGCAAGGCGTTCGGCGAGGTGTGGGTGCGGGGGCCGTGGATCGCCAGCGGCTACTTCAAAGGCGAGGGCGGCGACAAGCTCGACGCCGAGGGCTTCTTCCCGACCGGGGACGTCGCGACCATCGACCCCGACGGCTACCTCCAGTTGGTCGACCGCGCCAAGGATGTCATCAAGTCCGGCGGGGAGTGGGTGAGCTCGATCGACCTGGAGAACGCCGCGGTGGGCCATCCGGCGATCGCCGAGGCCGCCGTCATCGGGGTGCCGCACCCGAAATGGCAGGAGCGGCCCCTGCTGATCGCGGTACTGCGCAAGGGCCACAGCGCGACTCGTGAAGAGGTGTTGGAGTATCTGGCCGGCGAAGTGGCCAAGTGGTGGCTACCTGACGATGTCGTGTTCGTCGACGAGTTGCCGCACACCGCGACGGGCAAGATGCTCAAGCTGAAGCTGCGGGAACAGTTCCGCGACCATCAACTGCCTACGGCCTTCCCGTGACCGCCGACGCGGGGAGCACGCTCAGGGAGGCGTTCAGCCCACCTGCGCTGCAATCTCCTCGACGGTCCACGGCGGCTCATCGTGGTGGCCGCGGTAGGCGACGAGCGAGGGCGTCTGTCGGTCGAACCGTCCGACGAATCCGCCTGCTGCGATGAAGATCTGGCCGGTGATGTCCTTGGCGAGGTCTCCGGCCAGGTACGCGTAGGTCGGCGCCGCGTACTCGGGCGGTGCGGCGTCGAGCGCGCCCTGAAAGCTGACGTCGTCGAGCAGGCCGCGACGGTTGAGCTCGGTGATGTGTGCTTCGTAGTCCGATCCGGTCGACAGCCGCGTCTTGGCGCCGGGGCACACCACGTTGGCCCTCACCCCGTGCTCTTTCAGTTCGGCTGCGATCGCCAGCGTCAGGCTGTTGACGCCGCCCTTGCCCGCCGGGTAACCCGTCCCCCCGTAATCACCCAGGAACGCAAAGGAACTGGTGTTGACGATCGCACCGCAGCGCTGGGCCACCATGTGCGGAGCCGCCGCGC
The DNA here is from genome assembly GCF_041287165.2 of Mycobacterium bulgaricum. Classification (NCBI taxonomy): domain Bacteria; kingdom Bacillati; phylum Actinomycetota; class Actinomycetes; order Mycobacteriales; family Mycobacteriaceae; genus Mycobacterium; species Mycobacterium bulgaricum. The sequence continues at coordinate 878,089 of NZ_JBGGKV020000001.1, forward strand.
GGCAGGTCTCGAACGTGGTCAGCAGGTGCGCGTCGAGCAGATCCCGGAATTGCCCGCTCGTGACATTGAGGACCGACGACCCGACCGGCTCCGCGGTGCCCGCGCAGTTGACCAGGATGTCGATCCGGCCGAACTCGTGCACACAGGTGCCGATCAGGGAGTCGGCCACCGACGGGTCCGCGGGGGAGCCGGGGTGGCCGATGGCGTCCGGAATCCCCTGTGCTGCTTGGCTTACCGCTTCGGCGTCGCGGCCGTTGACCACGATCCGGGCGCCCAGCGCGGCCAGCAGGCGCGCGACTTCCAGGCCGACCCCGCGGGTACCGCCGACGACGACCGCCGCGCGGCCCGCGAGTCCGGAACTAATCCGTCTTCTCCACCTCGGAGAACGTCATCGCGTCCATATTCCAGTAGCCACGGAGATTGGTGATCAGGCCGGCGTCGTCGACGCGGTAGGTGAACACCCCACGCACCGTCGCGACGAACCCGTTTGGGAACGTGGTCTCCAGGATCAGGATGTAGGCGATCTCCGTCGGACTGCTCGACGGGAAGGTCTCCTCGCAGGTGATCCGGAGCTGATTCGGACCGATGTTGGTGTCGTAGAAGGCCGCGAGCGCTTCCTTGCCGCGCACGCCGGTGCCGTCCGGATTGGTGACGGCCTCGCCGATCGGGTCCTCGACGACGATGTCGTCGGACATCAGCGCGAGCCAGCCCTCGCGGTCACCGGTCTGGACGCAGCGCCACGAGTTGCGTGACGCTGCGACGACGGGTGCCAGATCCTCAGTCGTGCCGGTCATCAGGGTCTACCGGTCGGCGTCGGTGTAGCGGATGACGCCGCGGATGTTGCGGCCTTCCAGCATGTCCTTGTAGCCGTCGTTGATCTGCTCCAGCTTGTACTGCCGGGTGACCATGTCGTCGAGGTTGAGCCGGCCCGCCTTGTACATCGACAGCAGCTGCGGGATGTCGTGGTGCGGGTTGCCACCACCGAAGATGGTGCCCTGCAGGTTCTTCTGCAGCAGGGTCAGCATCGACAGGTTCAGCGTCACATCCGACTTGGCCATGTTGGCGACCGCGGTCACCACGGCGGTGCCGCCCTTGGCGGTGATGTTGAGGTAGTTGTCGATGTCGGCGCCGTCCAACTCGCCGGTGGTGATGATCGTCTTGGCGGCCATACGCCCCTGGGTGACCTCGGCGACGCCGGCCATCGCACTGAAGATGTCCGGGTAGGCATGGGTCGCACCGAATTTGAGTGCCTGGTCGCGCTTCCACTCGACAGGGTCGACCGCGAAGATGTTGCGCGCACCCGCATTCAGCGCACCCTGCAGGGCGCCCATGCCGACGCCGCCGATGCCGGCGATGACAACGTCGTCACCGGGGCGGACGTCGGCGCTGCGCACCGCCGAGCCGTAGCCCGTCGTCACGCCGCAGCCGACGAGGCAGGCGACCTCGAACGGGATGGACGGGTCGATCTTCACGACCGAGCTCTTGTGCACCACCATGTACGGGCTGAAGGTGCCCAGCAGGGTCATCGGGATGACGGGCGTGCCGTCCTTGACCGCGTGGATGCGGTGAGTGTTGTCGGAGACCGCGGTGCCCTGGAGCAGCATCGCGCCGAGGTCGCAGAGGTTGCGCAGTCCGGACTGACACGACGGGCACACGCCGCACGATGGGATGAACGAGAGCACGACGTGGTCGCCGGGCTCCAGGCCCTCGACGCCGGGGCCGACCTCGGTGACGACGCCGGCGCCCTCATGGCCGCCCAGGACCGGGAAGCCTGCCATCGGGATGTCTCCGGTCACCAGGTGGTGGTCGGAATGGCACATGCCCGACGCTTCCATCTGGATCTTGACCTCGTCCTTGACGGGGTCGCCGATCTCGATTTCCTCGATCGACCACGGCTGGTTGAATTCCCAGATCAGAGCGCCTTTGGTCTTCATCTCTCCTGCTTTCGACTAGAGCATCTAGTTTCAGACTAGAGGCTCTAGTTAGCCACATCACAGCCTCCCCAAGCAACCGCTTGGTGGTGTGATCACCAAATGGGAACGGGTGCCTCGCCGAGCGGGTAGTAACCGGGCAACTTCTCACCGGCCAGGGACCGCTCGATGCGCTTCTGCATGGTGGGGGTGAGGTCGCCGGACTCGATGAGCTTCATGAACGCCTTCTGCACGTGGCCGAAGTCGAAGAAGTCGCGCTGCCACTCGATGAGCAGTTGATCGTTGAGCCGGAACCAGCTGCCGCCGATGCCGTAGATCTCGTCGCGGGTGCCGTCGCTCTTGTTCGCGATCTGCTTCCAGAAGCCGACGATCTCGTTCTGCTTCTCGTCGATCAGCGTCTTCTGGTACTCGTAGACCCAGTTCTCCAGGCCCTCCATCTCCAGGCCCAGCGCGACGTCGCGGATCTCCTGCTTGTTGACGCACATGACGTCTTCCTTCGGCCCGATGTTCCAGCCGTAGGTCGCGTCCTCGGTGTAGAACTCCGCCATCGGCTTCCAGTCGCCGGCTTCTTCGGCATCGCGGTTGGCCTTGAGCCAGCGCTCGACCCAGTCTTCGAGTTGCTCGCGAGTTGCCATGGCTAATCCTTTTCTGTGATCGATATTGCGCGGGTGGGACACATGTCGACGGCCATCTCCACGGCATCGCGGAGCTCGTCGGCGGGTTCGGGGTCGAGGATCTCGACGACGCCACGCTTGGGCACCCTGAAGACATCCGGGGCCTCCAGCTCACACATGGCGTGGCCCTGGCACAGGTCTTCGTCGAGTTCAATGCGGTAGCAGCCCATAGGCTTAGGCCTGAACTCGCCTGCGGTAGCGGACTTTCGCCGGCTGGGCCAGCTGAACGACCATCTTGGAGTGGTCGTTGCGGTAGCTCTCGGGCGCCTGGGCCATCTCGAACTCGTACTCGCGCAACAGCACCGAGAAGATCGCCTTGATCTGCATCTGGGCGAACGCGGCGCCGACGCAGCGGTGCTTGCCTGCACCGAACGGGATCCAGGTCCACCGGTTGGCGATGTCGGCCTGCTCGGGCTTGTTGTAGCGGTCCGGGTTGAAGGCATCCGGGTCGGGGAAGTCCTCGGGGATCCGGTTGGAGATCGCCGGTGAGGCGGCGACGAAGTCGCCCTTGTGGATCGGGAAACCCTTCACCTCGAACTCGTCCTGCGCGACGCGCATCAGGATGATCAGCGGCGGATGCAGGCGCAGCGTCTCCTTGACGACGTTGTCGAGCTTCGGAATCTGGCGCAGCGCATGAAAACTCACCTCTTGGCCGTCGGCGTAGAGCTCGTCGAGCTCGGCGCGGACCTCGGCGTAGGTGTCGGCGTGTCGGATCAGTTCGATCAGGGTCCACGCCGACGTGCCCGAGCTCGTGTGGTGGCCGGCGAACATCAGCGAGATGAACATGCCGGTGACCTCGTTGGCCGTGAACCGGGGATTGCCCTCGTCGTCTTTGATCGAGACCAGCACGTCCAGCAGGTCGCGATCCTCTTTGCCCTTGGGCGGGTTGGCAATCCGCCCGTCCATGATCTCCTGGACGAGTGCGACGAGTTTCACCCGCGACTCGTCGCGGATGCGGAAGCTCTCAATGTCGAGGTAGGGGTCGACGTAGCAGAGCGGGTCGGTTCCGCGCTCCAGCTGGTGGTAGTAGTGGGCGAACCGATTGTCCAGCTGCTCACGGAATTTCAGGCCGATCAGGCACGCGGTCGAGGTGTAGATCGTCAGCTCGGAGAAGAAGTCGAGCAGCTCGATCTCGCCTTCGTCGCCCCAGTCGGCGATGATCTTCTTGACCTCGTTCTCGATGGTCGAGGCGTGGCCTTTCATCTGCTCGCCGCGCAGGGCGGTGTTGTGCAGCATCTCGGCGCGGCGCTCCGGGTCGGCGTCGAACACCACACCCTCACCGAAGATCGGTGTCATGAAGGGGTAGGCCTCGGCCTGGTTGAGCTCGCTGTCGGTGGACCGGAAGAAGAACTCGTTGGCCTCGGCGCCGTAGAGCATGACCACCTGTTTGTCGGCGAGCTGGAACCAGCCGACATCCCCGCACTCCTCGCGGACGCGCTTCATCAGCCCGATCGGGTCGGTGCGGAACTCTTCGAGGTGGCCGTGCTCTTCCTCGCCGCCGGAGACGCGGGGGACGACTGCGGTGGTCATTTTTCTTCTCCCCTGGTCGCTTCGCTCCTGCCCGCCGTCGAGTCGAGGGCCTCCTCATCGACTTTGAGCTGTTGGCGGTCTTTCGTCGTCGCCAGCGGAGCCTCGGGCTGGAGCTCCATGTTCGCGATGAACCCGCCGCGGGGGGTTTCGGCGACGAACGTGATGGCCCGTGCGAGGTCGTCGGCGCGCAGGAAGTAGTCGTGGCGCGCCTGGCCCCACTTGGCCCAGTCTTCGAGCGCGGGCCCGATCAAGTCCGCAGGCAGGCTCCAGCCCATCGACGTCTTGGTTGGGCCGGGGTGCACGATCGATGCGCGCACGCCCGTGCCCTCGAGCTCCATCTGGTAGTTGGTGACCATCGCGACGAGGGCGGCCTTGGCGGCGCCGTAGGCACCCATGTGCGGCCGCTGGCGCAGTGCCACATCGGATCCCACGAAGATCAGGTCGCCACGTTGGCGCTCGATCATGCCGGGCAGCACCGCGGTCGCGACGCGGTTGGCGCCGATGAGGTGGATCTGCACCTGGGACTCGAACTGCTCGGTGCTGATGCTGTCGAGCTTACCGAAGTACGTGTCGCCCGCCCCGGCGACGAGCACCTCGATGTCGCCGAGTTCGGAGGTCGTCTGCTCGACGGCAGCCTTCACCGAGTCGGGATCGGTGACGTCGAGGTGCACGGCGATGGCCTCACCGCCGTCGGCGCGGATCTTGCCGACGATCTCGTCGAGCTTCTCCACCCGCCGGGCGCCCAGGGCAACCGGGAAACCGTTGCGGGCGAGCCGGATCGCGGTGGCCTCGCCGATGCCGGAGGAGGCGCCGGCGACCAGTGCGGTGCGGCGGTCGGGCAGGGGTTCGAAGCGGGGCATGCCTGGCCTTTCAGCGGACCTTTGAGGAGATGGGTTTCATCGGTGGGACACCGACATCGGAAGATGAGCGAATCCGCGAACATTGCTCGAGTGGACGCGGACAGCGGTGGCCTCGTCGACCTCGTATCCGCGGATTCGCTTGAACAACTCGGCCAGCGCGACCCGTGCCTCCATGCGTGCCAGGTGGGCGCCGAGGCAGAAGTGGGCGCCGCTGCCGAAACTCATGAGCTTCGAGCCGATCTCGCGGCCGATGACGAAGTCGTCGGGGTTCTCGAAGACGCGCTCGTCGCGGTGGGCCGAACCGGGGAGCAGCAGCAGGACGTCACCGTCGGGGATGACGGTGTCGTAGAGCTCCAACTCACCCTGCACCGTGCGGGCGAGGATCTGGCTGGACGTGTCGAAGCGCAGCGTCTCCTCGACCCAGGACGGCACCTGCTCGAGATCCTCGTAGACCGGAGCGAGCTGGTCGGGATTGCGGTGACCCCAGAACGCCGCGTTGGCAAGCAGTTTGGTGGTGGTCTCGTTACCAGCGATCACCATCAGGAACATGAAGCCGATGATCTCGTCGTCGGTGAGCCGATCACCGTCGATCTCGGCTTCCAGCAGCGCCGACGTCAGGTCGTCGGTGAGTTGCTTGCGCCGCTCCTTGACCATCTCCTGGTAGTAGACGATCAGGTTCAGCGAGGCCTCGATCGCCGAGTCGGGGACGTCGGTGACACCCTCTTCGCGGTGCATCACCGCGTCCGCCCAGGCGCGTACCTGAACCCGGTCGGCCTGGGGCACACCCATCAGCTCGGAGATGACGTCCATCGGCAGCTTGCCTGCGAACTCGTCCACGTAGTCGACGGTGGCGCCGTCCCGCGCCTGCTCCAGCATCGAGTCGAGGTGCTGGACCGCGATCTCGGTGACGCGCGGTTCGAGTTCGCGAATCCGCCTGGGGGTGAACCCCTTCGAGACCAGCGTGCGCAGGCGCAGATGATCGGGATCGTCCATCGCCAGGAACGACATCGTCTTCGACGCGTGCGGACCACGCGACGCCGGGTCGAGCGAGACACCGAACTTGTTCGACAGCGTGGTGCTGTTGCGGAACCCCTGGAGCACGTCGCGGTGGCGCGACAGGGCCCAGAATCCGAGCTCGGCGTTGCGGTACAGCGGCGCCTCGTCGCGCAGTCGTTTGTAATACGGGTACGGGTCCTCGTGGAAGTCGTAGTTGTAGGGATCGAGCCCTACCTCAGAGATCGTCACCGGTCCTCCCCGACGATGAGGCCGACGACGTAACTGAGACGGTCGGCGATCTGGTGGTATGTGAAAGCGCCGCTGCCTGCGTTGACCAGCGCACCGAAGAACGTCATCTCGAGTGCGGCCAGCGTGCGTGGATCCGGATCCGGTCCGACGGCGGCGCGGATGCGTTTGTGGATCTCGCTGCCGATCTTCTCCCGTACAGCGCGCACCGCGGCGTCGTTACCCGACAGCAGCGCGGTCGTACATGCCGCGGCCACTTCGGGGTCGTCGGCCAGGGTCAGCGCCATGGTGCGCAGCGTCTTCTCGACGCGGGTGGCGGTGCTGTCGTTCACGTCGGTGAAGTACTCGACCTTCTGCATGAGGTCCAGGTAGATCTCAGCGATGAGGTGGTTCTTCGACGAGAAGTACGTGTACGCGGTGGCCGGGGCGACCTTGGCCCGCGCCGCGACCGCGCGCACCGTCAGATCGGCGTACGAGGACTCGCGCAGCATGTCCAGACCGGCGGCGAGCACCTTGCGGAACGTCTCCTCCTGCCGGCGGTTGCGAGGCGGGTGCCCCGACTCAGGCGTGAGTGCGGCAACAGCATCACTGGACACTTGTCCAAGTTATCGGACACGACGCACGATAGGCAAGCAATGAAAGGAAATAGCAGATCATCGATGCTTTCAGCGGCGTTGCGCACGTGGTTCTTGCCTGGCGCGCATCAGTGCCGCTATGGTTCGAATGAACTCTGTCGGACACTTGTCCAGGAATCAGACACAGGAGGCAGGATGGCAATCCTGGCCGATCGCGAGAGCAAGCTGCTCATCGACGGCAAGCTCGTGGCCGGAAGCTCGGGCACGTTTCCCACCGTCAATCCCGCCACCGAGGAGACGCTCGGGGTGGCCGCCGATGCGAGCGCCGACGACATGAGCGCAGCCATCGGCGCGGCTCGACGAAGCTTTGACGAGACGGACTGGTCGACCAACACCGAACTGCGCGTGCGGTGCATACGTCAGTTGCAGGAAGCGATGCGCGAGAACGTCGAGGATCTGCGGGATCTCACGATCTCCGAGGTCGGCGCGCCTCGCATGCTGACCTCGGCTGCACAGCTCGAAGGACCCGTCGAGGACCTGAGCTTCTGCGCCGACACCGCGGAGTCCTACCGGTGGAGCAGCGATCTCGGGGTCGCCTCGCCGATGGGAATCAAGACCCAGCGGACCGTGGCCCGTGAGGCGATCGGCGTGGTCGGTGCGATCACGCCGTGGAACTTCCCGCACCAGATCAACCTCGCCAAGGTCGGGCCCGCGCTCGCGGCGGGAAACACGTTGGTGCTCAAGCCCGCTCCTGACACGCCGTGGGCAGCTGCGGTGCTGGGCGAGCTGATCACCGAGCACACCGATTTCCCTGCGGGCGTCATCAACATCGTCACGTCCAGCGATCACGGGGTCGGCGCGCTGCTGTCGAAAGACCCCCGCGTGGACATGGTTTCGTTCACCGGGTCGACGAACACGGGCCGTGCGGTGATGTCCGACGGTGCGGCGACGTTGAAGAAAGTGTTCTTGGAACTCGGCGGCAAGTCCGCGTTCCTGGTACTCGACGACGCCGACCTCGCCGGCGCCTGCTCGATGGCGGCCTTCACCGCGTCGATGCACGCCGGGCAGGGCTGTGCGATCACGACCCGGCTGGTGGTGCCGAGGGCGAGCTACGACGCCGCAGTCGAAGCGGCCGCCGCGACCATGGGCGGTCTCAAGCCCGGCGATCCCACCAACCCGGGCACCATCTGCGGCCCGGTGATCTCCGAGCGGCAACGCGACCGCATCCAGGGCTACCTCGACTCGGCGATCGCCGAAGGCGGCAGGTTCGCCTGCGGCGGTGGCCGTCCCGCGGATCGCGACACCGGTTTTTTCATCGAGCCGACGGTGATCGCCGGCCTCGACAACAACGCCAAGGTGGCGCGCGAGGAGATCTTCGGTCCGGTCCTGACGGTGATCGCGCACGACGGCGACGACGACGCCGTCCGGATCGCCAACGACTCGCCCTACGGATTGTCGGGCACGGTGTTCTCTCCGGATCTTGAGCGTGCCAACGCCGTGGCGGCCCGGCTGCGAGTAGGCACGGTCAACATCAACGGCGGCGTCTGGTACTCGGCCGACATGCCGTTCGGCGGATACAAGCAGTCCGGCATCGGCCGGGAGATGGGTCTCGCGGGTTTCGAGGAGTACCTCGAGATCAAAGCCATTGCGACAGCAGCGAACTAGCAAGGAGACATCAGTGGCCCTGTACGGGGATCAGTTCAAGGACAAGGTGGCGATCGTCACCGGCGCGGGCGGCGGCATCGGTCAGGCCTACGCCGAGGCACTGGCCCGCGAGGGGGCGGCAGTCGTCGTCGCCGACATCAACACCGAGGGTGCCCAGAAGGTCGCCGACGGCATCAAGGGGGAAGGCGGCAACGCCCTCGCGGTGCGCGTCGACGTCTCCGACATCGACTCTGCCAAGGAGATGGCCGCGCAGGCACTTTCGGAGTTCGGCGGCATCGACTACCTGGTCAACAACGCCGCGATTTTCGGCGGTATGAAGCTCGACTTCCTGATCACCGTCGACTGGGACTACTACAAGAAGTTCATGAGCGTGAACCTCGACGGGGCGCTCGTGTGCACCCGGGCGGTGTACCGCAAGATGGCCAAGCGCGGCGGCGGCGCCATCGTGAACCAGTCGTCGACGGCGGCGTGGCTCTACTCGAACTTCTACGGGCTGGCCAAGGCCGGCGTCAACAGCCTGACCCAGCAGCTGGCCACCGAACTCGGTGGCCAGAACATCCGGGTCAACGCCATCGCACCGGGGCCGATCGACACCGAGGCCAATCGCACGACGACGCCGCAGGAGATGGTGGCCGACATCGTCAAGGGAATCCCGTTGTCGCGCATGGGTGAAACCGACGACCTCGTCGGGATGTGTCTTTTCCTGCTGTCGGACCAGGCCAAGTGGGTCACAGGTCAGATCTTCAACGTGGACGGCGGACAGATCATCAGATGAGCGACGCGCTGAAGCTGGGGTATATCGGTCTGGGCAATCAGGGCGCGCCGATGGCGAAGCGGCTTGTCGACTGGCCGGGCGGCCTCATCGTGTTCGACGTCCGCACCGAGGCGATGACCCCGCTGGCCGAGCTGGGTGCGACGCTGGCCGACAACATCGCCGACGTCGCGGCCGCCGATGTCATCAGTGTCACCGTGCTCAACGACGAGCAGGTGCGTGACGTCGTCGGCGAGCTCGCCGCGCACGCCATCGAGGGCACGGTCATCGCGATCCACTCCACCATCGAGCCGGGGACTGCCGCCGAACTTTCCGAGCAGCTTGCCCCGAAGGGGATTCACATCGTCGACGCCCCGGTCAGCGGTGGTGCCGGTGCGGCGGAGAAGGGCGAACTGGCCGTGATGGTCGGCGCCGACCAGCACGCCTACGACAGGGTCAAGCCCGTCTTCAAGAAATGGGCGTCGATGGTCGTCCGCGCCGGTGAGCCCGGCGCCGGCACCAAGATGAAGATCGCCCGCAACATGCTGACGTTCATCGGATTCACGGCGGCCTGCGAGGCATCGAGGTTGGCCGAAGCGTCCGGCATCGACCTGCAGAAGCTCGGCAGGGTGGTGCGGCACAGCGATGCGCAAAGCGGCGGACCCGGTGCGATCATGGCGCGTGACGACACCAGACCTCTTGCGCCCGATCACTTCCTGTACGACATGTTCGTCCACACCCGCGGTCTGGCCGAGAAGGACCTGAAGCTGGCGCTCGGGCTCGGCGAGGCCACCGGGGTGGAGTTGCCCTTAACGGAGATCGCGCTGCGGGACCTGGCCGCCGGGCTCGGTGTGCCCCACAGGGAGTCGACGACAGAAGGAGTGGTCCACGATGGATGAGTTGCGCCGCAAGGGCCTGGAGAAGATGAACGAGGTCTACGGCTGGGAGATGCCCAACATCGAGGGCGACCCGTACTTCGACCTCACCGTGGACCACCTTTTCGGCACCATCTGGAACCGGCCTGGGCTGTCGATGCGGGACAAGCGCATCATGACGCTGACCGCCGTCGCGGCGCTCGGCAATGACGCTCTCGCCGAGATTCAGGCCAACGCCGCGATGCACAACGAAGAGATCACCGGCGACGAACTCAAGGAGATGGCGGTCTTTCTGACGCACTATCTCGGCTTTCCGCTGGGCTCGAAGTTCGACGGGGCCGTCAGCAAGGTGATCAAGAAGCGCAAGAAGGCGGCCGAACGCGGCGAGGGCGAGGACAAGAAGGCGAATGTGAACGCCGCCGTCCAGATGCACTCCGGGGACAAGTCGTGATGAGTAGATATGCGGCACTGTCGCGTGACGAGCTGGCCACCTTGGTCCCGGAGCTGCTGCTGATCGGCCAGCTCATCGACCGATCCGGAATGGCTTGGTGCATCAGCAATTTCGGGCGTGAAGAGATGGTGCAGATCGCCATCGAGGAATGGGCGGCCTCCAGCCCGCTCTACACGAAGCGGATGCAGAAGGCCCTCAAGTACGAAGGCGTCGACATCTTCACGCTGTTCAAAGGTCTGCAATTCGACATCGGTGCGCCGCCGCAGTTCATGGACTTCCGCTACATCGTGCACGACCGTTGGCACGGTGAGTTCTACCTCGACCACTGCGGTGCACTGCTCGACGTCGAACCGATGGGCGAGGACTACGTCAAAGGCATGTGCCACGACATCGAAGACCCCACCTTCGACGCGACCGCGCTGGCGACCAACCCCAAGGCGCAGGTGCGGCCGATCCACCGCCCGCCGCGGACGCCGTCGGATCGTCACCCGCACTGCGCATGGACCGTCATCATCGACGAGTCCTACCCCGACGTGCCATTCATCCCGGCGATGGACATCGTCGGCGCCACCCACGCCTACACGTGCGAACTCGACCCGATCGACCCGGACGACGAGGGTAACGCCGACTATTCGGGACCGCTGCTGGCTGATGTCGACTTCGCCGCCTTCTCCCATTCGGCCCTCGTCAGGATCGCCGACGAGGTGTGTCTTCAGATGCACCTGTTGGTGAAGTCGTTCACCATCGCGGTCGAGAAGCGCGCCAAAGACGACGCGGCGCTCGCTCGGTTGATCCGCACCAAGCAGCTGATCGGCATCGCCGGGGTGGCCGCGGAGCGAATTCACAAGGCGCTCAACCTCAGCAGCGACGCCAAGGGCGCGCTGCGGGTGCTGGAGCTGCACCCGCTGCTGAACCCCGCGGCCTATGTGTCGGCTGACGTCGACCCCGGCTTCGTGCACGTGCGCCGGTCACCGGCGTACGAGGACGGCTCGTGGATCTCGTTGGTCTCGCCGGTTTCCGACGCGCCTCTGCAAGCCATCGCCTACGCGGTCGACCCGCATCTGCGCGCCGAAGTGTCCGGTACGGAATCGGATTGGACGGTCCGCGTCATCGAGACCGATACCCCGGCGAAGAAGCTTTCCGAGGTGGAGGTCTGCGAGTTCAGCGGTGGCGCCTCGTGGGTGTTCGAAGACCGGAAGTCCCTGCCGCTGACCGTCGTCTAGCCCGGCGGGAGCGAGAGCAGCAGGAAGCCGCTACTGCCCTGCGGGGCCACGATGACGTCAGCCGGCCATGTGACTTTATGGTCGGCGCCGCGGAGGTAGTCGCCGCTGATGCCGGCGGCCTTGACGGGCGCCCCGTCGTTCTCGAAGACCAGCAGGCTCGCCTTGGAGCCGTAGAAGTCGTCCTTGATGACGGGCTCGCCGACCGTCTTTTCGATGAACTCGCGGTCGCTGAACTCATGGAACAGGTGAACCTCGTCCCACTGCCAGTTCGTGAATTCGCTCAGCCGGGCTGGTTCTCCGGAGTCGCGGACGCTTTCGAGCCCGTCGTTGAGCCGTCGGTCGTTGTAGTCGATGTCCATCGATCCCCTGAAGACGGCGCAGCCTGCGGCCGCGGCTACCACCAATACCGTGCTCAACGTGCGGCGCAGCATGCTCAGTATCCCCCCGCCGATGTGCCGTAGCCGCCCGGCTGACCCGGGTCGTAGATCCCGCCCGGGCCGGCGCCGGTCGGCATCGGGGGCAGCCCGGGAACCGTTGCGGCCGTTGTCGTCCCGGCCTCGCCGAGGGCGATGGTGTCGCTCCAGGCGAGCCGTTCGCCGCCGGGGGCGATCACCACGGTGTCGCCGTCGTTGACCGCCTGCTCGACGAGATCGGCCAGCTGGGCGGGAGTCGCGTCGGGATTGTCGACAGCGATCTGCCGTCCCAACTCGTTGTTGTAGAGATCCATCGCCTCGGCGGTGGCGGGGTTGTTGGGCAGCCGCTCGTGGGCCGTGGCGAAGTCGCGGGTCCACTGCTCACCGAAACGCTGCGTCATCAACGCATTCCAGTAGGTGTGCCGGAACGCGTCGGTGTGATTGTCGGCGGTGTCGTCGACACCGTTCTGCGGCGGGAAGCGGACCTTGGCCTCGACCTCGGCAGCCTCCTTGATCTGGTCCATGTCCCGCATCTCCAGTGGAGACAGCTCGTCGAGGATGCGCGCCTCGGTCGCGGTCACGTGCTTGGGATCGGTCATCATGTTGAACGGAAACGGCGGCTCCCATTCCCGGGTCCCGTCGGGGTCCTCGTCCACCTGATACCTGCGCAGGATCTCCTCGAGCGGATCCTTGGGCGGGGGATCGCCCTGCTTCCACCACCCGAGAGGGTCGGCCTCGTCTTTCTCCGGTTTGTCGCCGCCGAGCGAGCCGTACTCGGTGCCGAGCTTGCGGATCCGTTCTGCGATCGTGGCCAGCTCGCCGTTCGACGTCGTGACGATCTCCGAGATGTCCGAACAGCCCTTCGAGACGATCGGGACCAGCATCTGTTCGCCGGCAACACCTTTCGGGACCGAGCCGGCCGCCGCCAGCACCCAGTCCTTGACCGAGTCCAGCTGCTGACGCCCATGGGCGACCACGGCAGCGGACCGGTCGACCTCGGCGCCGATGTTCTGGTCGAGCTCGGCCATCCGGGACAGGGTGCGGACCTGCTCGGCGTTCTTGACGTCGTACGCGTCGGCGGCGGCACCGCTCCAGACCGAGGTGGGCGCCGCGGACCGGGTGTCGGCTTCCAGCTGCTGCAGCGCGACGCTGTGGTCGAATGTGGCGCCCGGCTCGGGTACCCCCTCGCCGAAAGTGGTGCGAGCCTGCGACCACGTGGAAAGGAAGCCGCCCAGCACACTCACCTGTCCACTGTAAAGCCGTGCGGGACCACCCCCGCGCAACAATTCAGCGCTCGGGAACGGCGCGGGGGACGGCCATGCCGACCCACCGACGCAGGTAGGCGCGCAGCTCGCCCCCGGCCCGCGGCGGCCGCCCGGGATCGATGACGAACGACTGGATGATGCGCAGCAGATGTTCGGCGAGCTGGCTCAATTCGGCCTCGTCGAAACCTTCCGCCGACCACTCGACGTCCAGGCGGCCGACCATGTCCCGTGCGAAGTTCAGCGCGATGTCGGAGGTGACCGACTGGATGTGTGTCGACCCGCCGGGCACCATGATCAGCCCGATGTACTTCTCCCGCGGCAACCATTCCAGCGCGGTCGCGACGGCCTCGGTGACGGCGTCTGCTGGATCGGTGATGCCCGCCATATGGGCGGTCAGCCGTTCGAGGAAGCCGTCCACGGCGTGGACGGCGGCCGCGACCAACAGCGCTTCGGTGCTGGCGAAATAGCGGTAGACCGTCTGCCGCGTGACGCCAACGGTGCGCGCGACGTCGGAGATGCTGAAGTCGGCGCCGCGTTCCTCGATGGCCTTGCCCGCTGCTTCGAGGATGCGGGCGACGGCCTCTTCGTCGGAGGCCGGTTTGGCCCCGGACCATCCGTGGGTGCGCACGAAGGCACTTTAGGCCACGGTGTCGGCGCCCTACTTGTAGGAGACCTGCAGGTCTTTGACGCCGTTGATCCATCCCGAGCGAAGCCGTTGCGGTTCGGCCAGCTTGGAGATGTCCGGGATCTGGTCGGCGATCTCGTTGAACATCAGCTTGATCTCCATGCGCGCCAGGTTCGCGCCGATGCAGAAGTGGGCGCCGTTGCCCCCGAAAGCCAGGTGCGGGTTGGGGTTTCGCAGAATGTCGAACGTGAACGGGTTCTCGAAGACGTCCTCGTCGAAGTTCGCCGAACTGTAGAACAGGCCCACCCGCTGGCCTTCGGCGACCGTCACGCCACCGATCTCGACGTCCTCCAGCGCTGTGCGCTGGAAGCAGTGCACGGGGGTGGCCCAGCGGATGATCTCGTCGATGGCCGTCTCGGGCCGGTCCCGTTTGAACAGCTCCCACTGGTCGGGGTTCTCGAAGAACGCGTTCATGCCGTGGGTCATCGCGTTGCGGGTGGTCTCGTTGCCGGCCACCGCGAGCAGGATGACGAAGAACGCGAACTCGACCTCACCGAGGGAATCTCCATCGATATCGGCCTGGATGAGCTTGGTGACGATGTCGTCGGCCGGGCAGCGGCGGCGCTCCTCGGCCATGGTGTAGGCGTAACCCATCAGTTCGGCGTTGGCCATCGTCGGATCGGAGTCGAAGTCCGGATCGTCGGTGTTCATGATCGCGTTGGTCCAACCGAAGAGCTTCTCCCGGTCTGCCTCCGGCACCCCGATCAGATCGGCGATCGCCTGCAGGGGGAGCGTCATCGCGACGTCGTCCACGAAGTTTCCGCTGACCCTCTGGGCGGCGCTGCGCACGATCTCGCGGGCGGAGGCGGCGAGCCTGTCCTCCATTCCGGCGATCGCACGCGGGGTGAAGAGGCGCGACACGATTTTGCGCAGCCGCGTGTGCTCGGGCGCGTCGTGGTTGATCAGCAGCGCCTTGGTCAGGTCGAGCTGTTCGGCGGTGACGCCGTCGGGCAGCCGCATCACCGCGCCCTTGGCGTTCGTCGACCACAGCGCGTTGTTGCGCGAGATCGACTTGATGTCCTCGTGGCGCGAGATCACCCAGTAGCCGCCGTCGCCGAAGATCGACTCCTCCTGGGCGTTCCACCAGACCGGCGCGGTCTTGCGCAGCTCGGCGAACTCGGTGACAGGAATGCCCTTGAGCAGGACATCCGGGTCGGTGAAGTCGTACCCCTGGGGCAGGAAGGGGCAGGCGGCGGGCGGGGTGTCGGCAGTGGTCATCGAGCTTCACTCCTGTGTGACGTACGGCACGTGGCATCGACCATACACTGAATGGCAAAGCTGTATGGCCGACACATGGGTTGCGTCCGGCGCCCAGCCATTAGGGTGGGCATCTGTGCACGTCCTGGTAGTTGGATCCGGAGCCCGTGAACATGCGCTGCTGCTTGCGCTGCGCCGAGACCCGGAGGTCGACGCGCTGTCGGTGGCACCCGGCAATGCAGGCACCGCCTCGGTCGCCGATCAATACGACGTCGACGCCACCTCCGGCGAGGCCGTCACCGCACTGGCAAGACGCATCGGCGCCGACCTCGTCGTCATCGGGCCGGAGGTGCCACTGGTGCTCGGCGTCGCCGACGCCCTGCGCGCTGCGGGCATCGCCTGCTTCGGTCCCACCAAGGACGCCGCGCGCATCGAGGGTTCGAAGGCATTCGCCAAAGACGTGATGACCGCCGCGGGGGTGCGCACGGCGGTCAGCGAAATCGTCGACAACCCGGCCCACCTCGACGCTGCACTGGGCCGCTTCGGCCCGCCGGGCGGCCAGGCCGCGTGGGTGGTCAAGGACGACGGCCTGGCTGCCGGCAAAGGCGTCGTGGTGACCACGGAGCGCGAGGCGGCCAGGGCGCACGCCGCGAGTCTCCTCGACGCCGGCCATCCCGTGCTTCTGGAATCCTTCCTCGACGGGCCCGAGGTGTCGCTGTTCTGCGTGGTGGACGGCGAGACCGTCGTGCCTCTGCTGCCCGCGCAGGACTTCAAGCGGGTCGGCGATGGAGACAGTGGACCCAACACGGGGGGCATGGGCGCCTACACGCCACTGCCGTGGCTGCCCGACGAGATCACCCGTCGCATTGTCGACCAGATCGTCAAACCCGTTGCGGCGGAACTGGTCCGGCGGGGAAGTTCCTTTTCCGGCCTGCTCTATGCGGGTCTGGCCATCACGTCCAACGGTCCGGCCGTCGTCGAATTCAACTGCCGCTTCGGCGATCCGGAGACCCAGGCGGTGCTGGCGCTCCTCGAGTCGCCGCTCGGTCAGTTGCTACGTGCCGCGGCCACCGGTGAGTTGGCGGCCCAACCGCCACTGCAGTGGCACGCAGGCGCTGCCGTGGCGGTGGTGCTGGCGGCCGAGAACTATCCCGGCAGGCCCCGCGTCGGGGACGTCATCCATGGCGCGGACGGCCCGGCGGTACTGCATGCGGGAACGTCGCGCCGCGACGACGGCAGCGTCGTCTCCTCGGGCGGGCGCGTCTTGTCCGTGGTCGGTGTCGGAGACGATCTGACGTCGGCCCGTGAGTCCGCCTACACGGCGATCGACGCGATTCGGTTGCCGGGCAGCCACTTCCGCCGCGACATCGGTCAGGCGGCGGCGGAGGGGCGGATCTCGGTCTAGGTCAGCAGCGGCGCGACCCAGCTGAGCTCGGGCGTCAGCTGTGAGGACCAGAACGATGCGTTGTGGCCCCCGGCGGAGAAGCCGCCCGCGGGCGGCGTCGGAAGCTGCGCGATGAACTGCTCCGTCGCCGAGGCGAACGGGTCGTCGAAACCGCAGTCGATACGCAGCGGTATCCCGTCGAGTGCCCGCAGGCCCCACACGCTGTTGGCCTCGTAGTCTTCGGCGCCGTCGAAGGCTCCTGGCGCGGCGGCCCCCGGCGAGGTCCACAGCGCCGGGCTGACCGCGCAGATTGCCGCGGTGCGCGCCGGCCCGAGTCGGGAGCCGAGCAGCATCGCCCCGTAGCCGCCCATCGACCAGCCCAGGAACGCCACCCGTGAGGTGTCGAGTCCTTGTCCGGCAAGAAGTGGGAGAAACTCGTCGAGCACCATCGCTCCCGAGTCGTCACCGGAGGCGCGGCGATGCCAGTAGCCGTTGCCGCCGTCGACGGCCGCGATCGCGAACGGCGGCAGGCCCGCCGCGACCGCGTCGGCGAGGAACCGCTCGACACCCATCGACATCACCGTGCCGGCAGAGGAGTCCTTCCCGTGCAGCAGGACCACCGGACGTAGCGGCGTGGTCTGGCCGGGCGGGCGAGCGATGGCCCAGTCGACCGTGGCGCCGCCGCGGGCGGCGGAGACGAACGAGCCGGTGTCATACGTCGGCGCCGTCGGTGCCGGTGGTGCCGCTGAGGCCAGTGCGGCGGTCATGGCGGACATCCCGGCGGCTCCTGCGGCAGTCGCGAGTCCCGCGCGCAGACCGAGCGACAGCATCTCTCTACGGTTGATCGACGGCATGCGCGACATCATCGCATCGGAACCACATCGGACTCGCCGGTGCGACCCGCCGTACGCGGCTGATCGGAGCGGGTCTTTCGCCGAAAGTCCGATGCCGAAACCCCGTGACTGGCACCATGCATGGGGTGACGGCAGCGGTCACTCCCAAGGGAGAACGTCGACGGTATGCGCTGGTCAGTGCTGCTGCCGACCTTCTGTGCGAAGGGGGCTTCGACGCGGTTCGGCACCGTGCCGTCGCGCGCAGGGCCGGACTGCCCCTGGCGTCGACGACGTACTACTTTTCTTCGCTGGATGACCTGATCGCCAAGGCCGTCGAACACGTCGGAACCCGGGAGAGTGAGCAACTCCACCACCGGGTCGAGGCCCTTTCACGGCGCCGCCGAGGCGCGGAGTCCACCGCCGACATCCTCGTGGACCTACTCGTGGGCGACAACCCCGAACGCGTCACCGAGCAGATGATCTCGCGCTACGAGCGCTATATCGCCTGCGCCCGGCAGCCCGGTCTGCGCGACATCCAGCGGCGCATTCTGCGCCAGCGCAGCGAAGCCGTCGTCGAAGTGGTCGAACGCTCGGGACGCTCGGTGCGCACCGAACTCGTCACCGCTCTCGTGTGCGCCGTCGACGGCGCGGTGGTCGCGGCACTCGTCGGTGACGGCGACGGTCCACGGGCCACCGCCAGGGCCACCCTGATCGACGTGATCGACGTCCTGGCCCCGTTCAACTAGGGCGTTTGCATTCTCGGTCGTGTGATTGATCTCGAGCGAGCCGATGACTGCTGTCTTCGGGTGGAACGTACACCTCGCCACTGAAGCGTTGGATCCCAGTCGAAGTCACCGCCCGCGGCGACGACAACGGCGTCACGATGTACGCGCGCACGAGGCGAATGCAGACGGTTCTCGCGCAGCCCTGGGTGCAGCGGCTGGCGGGCTCCCTCGGGGTCCCTCGACGAGGTCTTCGACGTCACGGGTACGGCACGGAATCGGGTCGGTTTATCCCGTTGACACTGCACGGGCCCACTCGCTGGTCGATGATGGTTGATCCGAACGAATCAGTGGGGAGGGTGTGATGTCAGAAAGCGCGGCCGGCACGAGCAGCACCGAGAAGCAGCCCGAGCTCAAGAGAGTGATGGGCCCGGGCCTTCTTCTGTTGTTCGTCGTCGGCGACATCCTCGGCACCGGCGTGTACGCCCTTGTGGGCGACGTCGCCGCCGAAGTGGGTGGTGCGGCCTGGCTTCCGTTCCTCGTCGCGTTCGCGGTCGCGACCATCACCGCGTTCAGTTACCTGGAGCTGGTCACCAAGTATCCCCAAGCGGCAGGTGCTGCGCTGTACGCGCACAAAGCCTTTGGCATCCACTTCATCACCTTCCTGGTGGCATTCATCGTGATGTGCTCCGGAATCACCTCGGCGTCAACGGCTTCCAGAGCGTTCGCGGCGAACTTCTTCACCGGTGTCGGGGTCGAAGACGCACCGAAAGCGGGCGTGCTGATCCTGGCGCTGGTGTTCATGGCCGCGCTCGCGGCGATCAACTTCCGCGGTGTGGGGGAGAGCGTCAAGCTCAACGTCATCTTGACCGTCGTCGAGATCACCGGCCTGGTCATCGTCATCCTCGTCGGGCTGTGGGCCTTCACCGGAGGCGGCGACGTCGACTTCTCACGCGTCGTCGCGTTCGAGACCGCCGAGGACAAGAACACCTTCCTGGCGGTGACGGCAGCCACGTCGCTTGCCTTCTTCGCGATGGTGGGCTTCGAGGACTCCGTCAACATGGCCGAGGAGACCAAGGACCCCGTCAAGACCTTCCCCAAGATCCTTCTCACCGGCCTCTCGATCGCGGGCATCGTCTACATCCTGATCTCGATCGTGGCCGTCGCCCTCGTCCCTGTCGGCGATCTCGAAGCAAGTGACACGCCTCTCGTCGAGGTCGTCAAGGCCGGAGCGCCCGGGCTGCCGATCGACGACATCCTGCCGTTCATGACGATGTTCGCGGTGTCGAACACGGCGTTGATCAACATGCTGATGGCCAGCCGGCTCATCTACGGCATGGCCCGGCAGCACGTGCTGCCACCGGTTCTGGGGTCGGTACACCCGACCCGGCGGTCGCCGTGGGTGGCCATCATCTTCACCACGCTGCTGGCGTTCGGGCTCATCACCTACGTGTCCACGTTCGCCAGCAGCAACGCGATCTCCATTCTCGGCGGGACCACGAGCCTGCTGTTGCTGACGGTGTTCGCCGTCGTCAACGTCGCCGTTCTGGTGCTGCGCCGCGACGTGCGCCAATCGGGTGGGCACTTCAAGACTCCGACGGCGCTCCCGGTCATCGGCTTCGTCGCGTCGCTGTACCTCGTGCTGCCCTTCTCCGGCAGACCGGCGCAGCAGTACATCGTGGCCGGCGGTCTGGTCGCCATCGGCATCGTGCTGTTCTTCATCACCCAGGCGATCAACAAACAGCTGGGAATCAAGGACGGCCACATCACCGACCCGACGCACCTCGGCTCCTCGCCGGACTGACGTCCGGTCAGGCCTCCGATTCCAGCCGCTCCAACCTGGTCTCCAGAAGTTTGATTCGGTGCGAATTGCCTTGCAGCTCAAGGTATCGGCGACCGAATACCGCGAGCAGCGCGTCGTCGAGGCGGCGGACGGCCCCCGCGGGATAGCGGTAGTCCATGGCGGCGTTCACGGCGTCGGTGTCGATGCCGGCCAGGACGTCGTCGACCGCGTCGATCGAATCGATTCCGAGGTCGAGCAGCAGGCCGGCGATCCACGCGTAGTGGTCGGTGCGCGACCACCCGGCATCGGGGAACCTGTTTCCCAGATAGGTGGCCAGCACCGCCGTCGGGATCCTCGGGTCGCTGGTGGGCTCGGGTGCGGTCGTGTCGGGCATCGCGGTCCGCAACCGTTCCCGCACCGCGGAGAACTCCCGGTCGGCGAGCTCGAGCAGGCCTGCGGCGAGCGTGAAGCGACGGTCCAGGTCCGGGGCGTGCGCCGCGGGAATGGAGCCCTTGTAACGGATTTCGTGCTCGAACTCCGCCCACGCGTGCTGCAGCACGGTGCGCACCTGGATCGATGCCGGCTGCTGGGTGCCCTCCACGCCGACGAGCAGATGGCGGCTGGCGTAACCCCACCGCCCTTCGCGCGCCGTCTCCTGTCCCATGTCGCGGTCGTCGAGGAGCCGCATCTCCTCGGCCAGAAGGTTTGCGACGGTGTCGACGTCCTCACGCAGATAGGTGATGACGCGCAGTCCGATCAGATCGGTGATCTCCACGAGCGGCTCGCTGTAGAGCCGCGTGCCGTCGAGCGCGCGGCGTTCGGTCTTCGCGGCGAACGACTCGACGCTCTTGGTGCGGGCGGTGACGGACAGATAGTTGATGCCTGCGTCGTCGAGAAGAGCGGTGACCAGTTGCAGATAGTGGTCCGTCGCCTGCACAAGAGCGGGACGACGGGCCGCGTACTCGGCGACGGCCGCCGGCGGCGCCGACGGGGCCGGCGCCTTGGCCCGGGGCAGCGGCTTCGGACGGCGGGCCTCGGGCAGCGTGGGGGTGACGATGTAGCCGGTCGCGAAATCCCCGTAGATCGTCACGTCCTCGGGCCGGTGGTACCAGAACAGACCGACGTAGGCACAGATGACGGCGTCGACCGGGTCTTCGTCGCGGTCGAGGTGGCTCGGCTTGGTGGCGGCCTCGACCCGTTTGCGGAGTTCGACCCACGCGACGCTGCGGTTGGCGCGCAGCCGAGGAGTGGCGTCGTCCAGGCCCTCGATCAGCGTCATCAGGCGCAGCAGTTCGCGGTGCCGGTCCGCGAACGGGCCGCGCTTGTACTTGAGCGTCTTCTCGAGCTCGAACAGCACGACGGTCGCCGGATGTGGATAGACCTCGATCGCCCGGCGCGACGATCCCGACGACGGGTCCATGTCCAGGCCGAGGCGTTCGGCGATCCGCGCCGCACGCGGATGCTTGAACTCGGGACGGTCGGTGAAGGCCGGCCGCGCGCCCGCCTCGAACCGCTGGAAATCCCGGTTGTACGCCGTTTCGGCGGGACGGAAACCGGTCGGGTTCTTCACGATCAGCGGCGCGTCGATCGCGACCAGGCAATTGTCCTTGGTGAAGGGCGCCACGGCCGCGGCGATGCTGTCGTCGTCGTGCGCCGCGCCCACGTGGAGCAGCCGTCCGTCGGAGTCGACCACCGCGACGCCTGTCTGGTTCTTCTCCCCCCACGCGAGATCGAGGCCGGCGAAATGCATGGCCTCTACTGTGCCGTAGGTCCGGCACGACGGGGTGCTTCTAAGCTGTGTGTTCGTGAGCATCCCGAACGTCCTGGCCAACCGCTACGCCAGCGAGGAGATGGTGGCGATCTGGTCACCCGAGGCGAAGATCGTCGCCGAGCGGCGGTTGTGGCTGGCCGTATTGAAGGCCCAGAAGGAGTTGGGCGCCGGAAATTCAAACGTCCCCGACAGCGTCGTCGCCGACTACGAACGGGTGCTGGAGAACGTCGACCTTGCCTCGATCGCCGCTCGGGAGCGCGTGCTGCGCCACGACGTGAAGGCCCGCATCGAGGAGTTCAACGCACTCGCCGGCCACGAGCACGTGCACAAAGGCATGACGAGCCGGGACCTGACCGAGAACGTCGAGCAGTTGCAGATCCGGCGGTCGCTGGAACTCGTCCACGCCCACGGTGTCGCCGTCGTCGCCCGGCTGGCCGAGCGCGCGGCGCTCTACCGCGACCTCGTGATGGCCGGGCGCTCGCACAACGTGGCAGCGCAGGCCACCACGCTCGGCAAGCGCTTCGCGTCGGCCGCCGAGGAGTTGCTCGTCGCCCTGCAGCGGGTCGAACAGCTCATCAGGCGCTACCCGCTGCGCGGCATCAAGGGCCCGATGGGTACCGCCCAGGACATGCTCGACCTGTTCGACGGGGACACCGAACGGCTGGCCGACCTCGAGACCCGCGTCGCCCAGTTCCTCGGCTTCACCGAGGTGTTCACCAGCGTCGGGCAGGTCTATCCGCGCTCACTGGACCACGACGTCGTGTCGGCCCTCGTGCAGCTGGGCGCCGGGCCGTCGTCGCTGGCACACACCATCCGGCTGATGGCCGGCCACGAACTCGTCACCGAAGGTTTCGCACCCGGCCAGGTGGGCTCGTCGGCGATGCCGCACAAGATGAACACCCGCTCGTGTGAGCGGGTCAACGGCCTTCAGGTGGTGCTGCGGGGCTATGGGTCGATGGCCGCCGAACTCGCCGGTGCGCAGTGGAACGAGGGCGACGTGTTCTGCTCGGTGGTCCGCCGGGTGGCGCTGCCGGATGCGTTCTTCGCCCTCGACGGCCAGACCGAGACGTTCCTGACGGTGCTCGACGAATTCGGGGCGTACCCCGCGGTGATCCAGCGCGAACTCGACCGCTACCTGCCGTTCCTGGCCACCACCAGGATCCTCATCGCGGCAGTACGCGCCGGGGTGGGCCGGGAGACCGCCCACGAGGTGATCAAGGAACACGCGGTGGCAGTGGCGCTGGCCATGCGTGAGCGCGGAGCCGAACCCGACCTGCTGAATCGGCTCGCCGCGGATCCCCGGCTGCCGCTGGACCGCGTGGCGCTCGATGCTGCGCTGGCCGACAAACAGGTGTTCAGTGGGGCCGCGGCCGACCAGGTCGACCGGGTGGTTGCTGCGGTCGACGATCTGGTCGGGCGGTACCCCGAAGCGGCGAAGTACACCTCGGGCGCGATCCTCTGAGCCGGAAAGCGTTGCGGCGGTAGCCTAGTCTGGGTTCGGTGGACTCTCGACAACCCGACATCAGGGCTTCCGACGCCGACCGGGCCGCGGTCACTCAGATCCTCGAGCACGCCGTGGGGCAGGGCATGCTGACCCTCGACGAGTACACCGAACGGGTCGACGTCGTCATCGGGGCACGAACCCGCCGCGAGCTGGACACCGTCATCGCCGACCTTCCGCACATCCGCCGCGATGCCGCACCGGTGCCTGCCTCACCCGAGGTGCTGAGCAGCTGGATGTCGGGGATCTCCCGCAAGGGCCGGTGGACCGTGCCGCCGCAGCTACGTCTGGTCACCCGGATGTGTTCCACCACACTGGATTTCACCTCGGCCGTTTTGCCAGGCCCGGTGGTGCGGATCGACGTCGACGACTACTTCAGCTCCACGGAGCTGATCCTGCCCGACGGTGCGACTGCCGACCTGAACGGTGTCGGCAACGTCGCGTCGTCCACGACCGTCAAGGTCACGTCGAGCCCGCCGTCGCGTTCCCTGCACGTCGTCGTCACCGGGAAGGTGCGATTCGGATCGGTCACCGCCAGGCACCCGTTCGGCACCACACTGAAGCGGCTGCTGAAGTGAACCGCCGCGACACCCCGCCGCCGGGCACGGACGGCAGCGAAAAGGACACGCTGGTCGGCTTTCTCGACTATCTGAGGTCCCGTGTCGCCGCCAAGCTCGCGAGCCCGCGGTGCGCACACCCGGCGTGCCGTCAGGCACGCACTGTCTGGGTCTGGTGAACCATCTCGCGCACGTCGAACGGTTCATGTTCCTCGGCGAGGATGCCGACTGGCCCGCGACGTTCCAGGCGGCCGAGTCGGTGATCGCCGACTACGAAGACGCCGTGGCGCGGGCGCACTTGATCGAGGAAACGGCGCGCCACGCGGGGCATCTCGACATCCTGCGCGAACAGATCGACGGGACCGCCGGTCGCTAGTCGGGCGCACGTTTGAGGTTCGCTGCGCGGATGCCCGATGCCCGCAACTCCAGGGCTGCCAGCCCGCGGATGGCGACGGGATCCTGGTTGCGCCAGGCCCCCACCGGATCCGGGCTCACGGCGGCGAGCTTGGGCAGCGGCCGATTCGCCAACGCACGCAGGGCCAGAAGTTCCTCACCGGCCACCGTCGACGACAGCGTCACCGCGGTCCACTTGCGGCGGAAGAATCGCAATCGCAATAACAACCAGGGCATCATCAACGCCAGGATCGGCGGTGCCGCGACCGCCAGTGCGAGCAGCCAGGCCAGCCACCCCGCCGTCACCCCGAGGGACTGGCCCGCCCCGGAGATCTCGCGGGCGGCGTCGCCTGCGCCCCGCAGCGGCCCCGCGAGCGCGCCGCCGATCAACGGGACGTCGTCGGCGCTGTTTCCGGCGTTGTCGAGGTTGCCCGCGACGCCGTTGGCGCCACTTTCCACCTGGTATCCGAACTCGGCGATGGTCGCCACCGCCGAATACACCGCGCTGGCCACCCAGACCCAGCTGGCCGTCCAGGCGATCACCACGATGTCGCTGACCAACTGCCACAACAGGCGCACCGGCGTCGAGGCGTACGGAATCCACCGAGATTTCATGCGCTCGATCACAGCATGCTCGCCCGTCGCTTCGCTCGCCCTTCGGTTGGGGGACGCCTACGCTGGACCGATAGGCTGGCCCGATGCGTCCCGCTCTGTCCGACTATCAGCATCTGGCCAGCGGCAAGGTTCGTGAGCTGTACCGCATCGACGACGGGCACCTGCTGTTCGTCGCGTCGGACCGGATCTCGGCCTACGACCACATCCTCGACTCGCTGATCCCGGACAAGGGCCGTGTGCTCACGGCGATGAGCGTGTTCTTCTTCGGTCTCGTCGACGCCCCCAACCACCTGGCCGGGCCCCCCGACGACGAACGCATCCCCGAAGACGTGCTCGGCCGCGCGCTCGTCGTCAAACAGCTGGAGATGTTGCCCGTCGAGGCCGTCGCACGGGGCTACCTCACCGGTTCCGGGTTGATCGACTACCAGAACACAGGTGAGGTCTGCGGAATCGGGCTGCCGTCCGGTCTGGTCGAAGCCAGCAAGTTCGACGAGCCGTTGTTCACCCCGGCCACCAAGGCCGACCTGGGCGAGCACGACGTCAACATCACCTTCGACGACGTCGTCGACCTCATCGGCGCCGAGCGCGCAGCACGGTTGCGTGACCTCACGCTGGCGACCTACGCCCAGGGTGCCGATCACGCGCTGAGCAAAGGCATCATCGTCGCGGACACCAAGTTCGAATTCGGGGTCGACGCCCGCGGCGAATTCACGCTGGCCGACGAGGTCTTCACACCGGACTCGTCGCGCTACTGGCCCGCCGACGACTACGTCGTGGGCCAGGTGCAGAACAGCTTCGACAAGCAGTTCGTGCGCAACTGGCTCACCAGCGATGAGTCGGGGTGGGACCGGCACGGCGATCAGCCACCGCCGCCGTTGCCGACGGAGATCGTCGAGGCCACCAGGGCGCGCTACATCGAGGCCTACGAACGTATTTCGGGACTGAGGTTCGACGACTGGATTGGAGGCACCGCGTGAGCGGCGACGTGAAGGCACCCATCGCGAAGCGGGTCGACACCCGCCGGGAGCACCACGGGGACGTCTTCATCGATCCGTACGAGTGGTTGCGGGAAAAAGAGAGCAAGGACGTCGTCGACTATCTCGAGGCGGAGAACGCGTTCACCGACCATGTGACCGCAGACCTTGCTCCGTTGCGGCAGAAGATCTTCGACGAGATCAAGGCCCGTACCAAGGAGACCGACCTGTCGGTGCCCACCCGTCGGGGCGACTGGTGGTACTACGGGCGAAGTTTCCAGGGCAAGCAGTACGGCGTGCAATGCCGTTGTCCCGTCACCGATCCCGACGACTGGACCCCGCCGCAGCTCGACGAGAACATCGAGATCCCCGGCGAGCAGGTGTTGCTCGACGAGAACGTCGAAGCCGAAGGTCACGACTTCTTCTCGCTCGGCGCCGCCAGCGTGAGCGTGGACGGCAACATCCTCGCGTACTCCGTCGACGTCAAGGGCGACGAGCGATACACGCTGCGCTTCAAGGACTTGCGCACCGGGGAGCGCTACGACGACGAGATCGTCGGCATCGGCGCCGGCGCGACCTGGGCCGCGGACAACGCCACCGTCTACTACGTCACCGTCGACGACGCCTGGCGCCCCGACACGGTGTGGCGGCACCGGCTCGGATCCGGTCAGCCCGCCGAGCGGGTCTACCACGAGGCCGACGAGCGCTACTGGATCGGCGTCGGGCGCACGCGCAGCAACAAGTACGTCATCATCGCCGCGGGCAGTGCAGTGACCTCCGAGCTGCGCTACGCCGACGCCGCCGATCCACAGGCGGAGTTCGACATTGTCTGGCCGCGAAGGGATTCCGTCGAATATTCGATCGAGCACGCGGTCGTCGGCGGTGAAGACCGTTTCCTGATCCTGCACAACGACGGCGCCGAGAACTTCACCCTCGTCGAGGCGCCCGTCAGCGATCCCACCGCCACCCGAACGCTGATCGAGCATCGCGAGGACCAGCGGCTGGACGCCGTCGACGCATTCGACGGCCACCTCGTCCTGAGCTATCGCAAGGACGCGCTGCCCCGCATCCAGCTGTGGCCGCTGCTCGACGACGGATACGGTGAGGCTCAGGACATCACCTTCGACTCTGAGCTGATGTCGGTCGGGCTGTCGGCCAATCCGAACTGGAGTGCGCCGAAGATGCGAATCGGCGCAACGTCTTTCGTCACACCGGTCCGCATCTACGATCTCGATCTGGCCACCGGTGAACGGACCTTGCTGCGCGAACAGCCGGTGCTGGGCGACTACCGCCCTGAGGACTACGTCGAAAAGCGTGACTGGGCTGTCGCGTCGGACGGTGCCCGCGTTCCGATCTCGATCATCCACCGGGCGGGGCTGCAGTACCCCGCCCCGGTGCTGCTGTACGGCTACGGCGCGTACGAGTCCTGTGAGGACCCTCGTTTCTCGATTGCGCGGCTGTCGCTGCTCGACCGCGGCATGATCTTCGCGGTCGCCCATGTGCGCGGGGGCGGTGAACTCGGCCGCCCGTGGTACGAGCACGGCAAGATGCTGGAGAAGCGCAACACGTTCACCGACTTCATCTCGGTCGGCGCCCATCTCGTCGGGACCGACGTCACGAAGCCGGAGCACCTCGTGGCCTACGGCGGCAGTGCGGGCGGCCTGCTGATGGGCGCGGTGGCCAACATGGCGCCCGACCTGTTCGCCGGCATCCTCGCCGCCGTGCCGTTCGTCGATCCGTTGACCACGATCCTGGATCCGTCGCTGCCGCTGACCGTGACGGAGTGGGACGAGTGGGGCAATCCGCTGGAGGATCCCGAGGTCTACCGGTACATGAAGTCGTACTCGCCGTACGAGAACGTGGAAACCAGGAACTATCCGGCGATCCTGGCGATGACCTCCCTCAACGACACCAGGGTGTACTACGTCGAACCGGCGAAATGGGTTGCGGCGCTGCGTCACGCGCAGATCGACCCCGCCGGTGAGGCAGCCAAGGTGCTGCTGAAGACCGAGATGAACGCCGGGCACGGAGGCATCAGCGGGCGCTACGAGCGGTGGAAGGAAGCCGCGTTCCAGTACGCGTGGCTTCTCGACGTCGCGAAAGCCGAACACTCCGGCTGACCGCAAGGACATCGGCATGACCAGGGGCTCTTACCACCACGGCGACCTCAAGGCCGCCATCCTGGCGCAGGCGGCGGTCCTGGTCGCCGAACGCGGAGCCGACGGTGTCTCGCTGCGTGAACTGGCCCGCACCGCAGGGGTGTCACACGCCGCGCCGGCCCACCACTTCACCGACCGGCGCGGGTTGTTCAGCGCGCTCGCCGCGCAGGGGTGGCGGATGCTGGCGGCCGCGCTCGCCGAGTCCACACCCGAATTTCTGGACGCTGCACTGGCATACGTCCGGTTCGCCGTCGAGCACCCGGGGCATTACGAGGTGATGTTCGACCGGTCGCTCGTCAACCCCGACGATCCGGAACTCGTCGCCGCTCAGGCCGCCGCGGGCGCGGAACTCGCCGCGGGTGTCGGCACCCTCGACGACGCGCGGGCCAAGGAGGATCCGCAGGCCGCCGGGCTCGCGGCATGGTCGCTGGTGCACGGTTTCGCGATGCTGTGGCTCAACGACGCCATCGACCGCGACGCCGACGCCGTCGCCACCGCCCAGCGGGTCGCCCGCATGCTCTTCACACCGGGTCCGGTCGGGGACGCGGACGACGAGTAGCGTTCGCGTGATGACCCTCACCGAAATCCCGCTCACCACACTGGACGGCCGTTCGACCACTCTGGCCGAATTGGCCGACGGCGCAGCGCTGATCGTGAACGTCGCGTCGAAATGCGGGCTGACGCCGCAGTACACCGCCCTGGAACAGCTGGCCAAGGACTACGGCGGCCGGGGTCTCACGGTGGTCGGGGTGCCGTGCAATCAGTTCATGGGCCAGGAGCCGGGCAGCGCCGAGGAGATTCAGACGTTCTGCTCCACCAACTACGGTGTCACCTTCCCCCTTCTGGAGAAGACCGACGTCAACGGTGCGGACAGGCATCCGCTCTACGCCGAGTTGACCAAGGCCGTCGACGACGGCGGCGAGGCGGGCGACGTGCAGTGGAACTTCGAGAAGTTCCTGGTCGCCCCGGGTGGCAACGTCGTGAAGAGGTTTCGGCCACGCACGGAACCCGGAGCCCCCGAGGTGATCGCGGCCATCGAGGACGTCCTGCCGCGATAGCCCCGTGCTTGTCGCGTGGACACCTGCCCGCGGAGTGTTGTCCACCATCAGGACACCTGACGTTGCGACACTGCGGACGTGGCAGGACAACTGATCGTCTCGATTTCCGGGATCAGCGACCGCACGCTCGCCGATGTCGTCGCATTCCGCACCCAACTGGAAGACCGCGGGGTCCCCGCATCGTTCCTGGTCGCGCCGCGGCTCAAAGACGGGTATCGCCTCGATCGCGACCCCCGGACCGTCGGCTGGCTCGTCGACCAGCGGGTCGACGGCGACGCCATCGTGCTGCACGGCTTCGACGAAGCGGCCACCAAGACGCGGCGAGGCGAATTCGCGACGCTGCCCGCCCACGAGGCCAATCTGCGGCTCATGGGGGCCGACCGCACCCTCGAACACCTCGGTCTGCGCACCCGGCTCTTCGCCGCGCCGGGCTGGAACGTCTCACAGGGCACCCTGACGGCATTGCCGCGCAACGGTTTCCGGCTGGTCGCCGGCCTGGGCGGGATCACCGACCTGGTTCGGCAGGACACTGCGCGCGGACGTGTGCTCGGTATCGGCGAAGGGTTCCTGACCGAACCCTGGTGGTGCCGCACCCTGGTGATGTCCGCCGACCGCACCGCCCGGCGCGACGGCATCGTGCGCGTCG
Organism: Mycobacterium bulgaricum; assembly: GCF_041287165.2. Taxonomy (NCBI): domain Bacteria; kingdom Bacillati; phylum Actinomycetota; class Actinomycetes; order Mycobacteriales; family Mycobacteriaceae; genus Mycobacterium; species Mycobacterium bulgaricum. The sequence continues at coordinate 907,822 of NZ_JBGGKV020000001.1, forward strand.
CCGTGGCCGCACGTCATTTGCGCAGGCCGGGCCCGCGGCAGGCCATGCTCGACGCGGTCGATCTGTCCCTCATGCACGACTGCGTGCCGACCGTCTACGAATGGAGGCCCCTTCCGGCGCTGACTGACGCCGCGTAGACACCTCCGCTCGATACATTGGCGTCATGGCTGATGCTGATGTCATCGTGGTGGGAGCTGGCCTGGCAGGGTTGGTCGCCGCATGTGAGCTCGTCGAACGCGGCCGCCGCGTGCTGATCGTGGACCAGGAGAACGAGGCCAACATCGGTGGCCAGGCCTTCTGGTCGTTCGGGGGGCTGTTCTTCGTCGACAGTCCCGAACAGCGCCGCTGGGGTATCCGCGACAGCCACGAACTGGCTCTGCAGGACTGGTTGGGCTCCGCCGGGTTCGACCGACCCGAAGACCACTGGCCCCGGCAATGGGCGCACGCCTACGTCGATTTCGCTGCGGGGGAGAAGCGCAGCTTCTTGCGCGATCGCGGATTGCAGACGTTCGCGCTGGTCGGCTGGGCCGAACGGGGCGGCTACGACGCCAACGGGCACGGCAACTCGGTGCCGCGGTTCCACATCACCTGGGGCACCGGCCCAGCGCTGGTCGACATCTTCGCGCGCCGGCTCGTGGGGAATCCGCTGGTGCGGTTCGCGCACCGCCACCGCGTCGACGAACTGCTCGTCGACGACGGTGCAGTGACCGGTGTGCGTGGTGCGGTGCTGGAGCCGTCGACCGCGGTACGCGGTGCTCCTTCGTCACGGGAAACGGTGGGAGAGTTCGATTTTCGCGCACAGGCGGTGATCGTGGCCAGTGGCGGTATCGGCGGCAACCACGACCTCGTCCGCAAGTACTGGCCCACGCGCATGGGCCGCGTCCCCGAACAACTGCTCAGCGGCGTGCCCGCCCACGTGGACGGCCGCATGCTGGAGATCTCGGAGACCGCCGGTGCGAACGTCATCAACAAAGACCGGATGTGGCACTACACCGAGGGAATCACCAACTACGACCCGATCTGGGCCCGCCACGGGATCCGCATCCTGCCGGGCCCGTCGTCACTGTGGCTCGACGCGCACGGCAAGCGACTACCGGTGCCGCTCTACCCCGGGTTCGACACGCTCGGCACGCTGGAGTACATCGCGCAGACCGGCCAGGACTACACGTGGTTCGTGTTGAACGCCCGCATCATCGCCAAGGAGTTCGGCCTGTCGGGGCAGGAACAGAACCCCGACCTGACCGGACGCAGCATCCGCGCCGTGATGGAGCGCAGTCGCAAAGGCCCCGCGCCGGTGCACGCGTTCGTCGACAAGGGGGTGGACTTCGTCAGCGCGACCACGCTGCGCGAACTGGTGACGAAGATGAACGCCGTCCCCGACGTCGCCCCGCTCGACTTCGACGTGGTGGAGGCCGAGGTCACCGCCCGCGACCGCGAGGTGGCCAACAAATTCACCAAGGACGGCCAGATCACCGCCATCCGCGCGGCACGCGGCTACCTGGGCGACCGGCTCAGCCGCGTCGTCGCCCCGCACCGGCTCACCGACCCCAAGGCGGGGCCACTGATCGCGGTCAAGCTGCACATCCTCACGCGGAAGTCGTTGGGCGGCATGGAAACCGATCTCGACGGACGCGCGCTTCGCGCCGATGGCTCGGCGTTGCCGGGGTTGTACGCGGCCGGTGAAGCCGCGGGGTTCGGCGGCGGGGGTGTGCACGGGTACCGGTCGCTGGAGGGGACGTTCCTCGGCGGCTGCGTGTTCTCCGGGCGCGCCGCGGGCCGCGCCGCCGCGAAGGCGGTCGGTTAAGGAAGGTCGATCGTGGTCGTCACCACGACCTGCTGTGGCGTCGAAGGTGCGGACGAGAAGCCGAACCGCACGGGGGGATCGAGGTCGGCGACACCTCCGAGGTCGACGCCGCCGAAGGTGCCCCGCACGGCGACGATGCGTCGGGTTCGGCGCACGCCGTAGTACTCCCGCCTGCCGTTGCCGGCAGTGCCCGCAGTCCGCACACCCGCGACGAGCCGCGATGCAACGGGGTTGATCGCGCGCAGCCACAGGGGAGCGCGCGACAACGGCGCGGGGACCATCCTCAACAGCCAGTCGAACGGCGCAGGCCCGCCGAGCTCTCCGGCCAGCTCAAGCCCGGGCCCTGCCACCGTGAAGGCGTCCGCGCTGTGGCCGACGGTGACCGTTCCGGTCCTCACCTGATCGAACGTGTATGTCTGCGAGACGAATTCGGCGATCTGGGCATTGGGTGCCAGCAGTGTGCGGAGGCCATCGGTGTCCTCGACCATTACGTCGGCGAAGGCGCCGAACGGCGAATCCTGCCACGAGCCCACCACCATCCGGACGCCGGCGCGGGTACCGAATCCGGCGATGTACCCGGTGAAAGCCACACGCGGCATCTAGAACTCCCGCGCGCTCTCCTGCTCGAGCACCTGGAAGTCGGTGTCGGTCATCTCGGAAAGCCTCCCGTAGAAGATCGGCCTACCGACCGGGTCGATGATCGCCTGGTGGATCGGCACCGCATGCGTCGGTGCGACCGCGCGAAGATAGTCGACCGCCTCGGAGACCTTCATCCACGGGGCGGCAGCCGGAGTCGCGAGGACGTCGACCGGCTCATCCGGAACGAACAGCGCGTCACCGGGGTGCATCAGCTTGGCCGGATGCTCGCCGTCGCCGACGAGATACGAAATATTGTCGATCACAGGGATTTCCGGATGGATCACCGCATGTGTGCCGCCTGCGCCGCGCACCGTCAGATGCCCGATGGACAGCTGGTCGCCGACGTTGACCGCCTGCCACGCACCGCCCAGTTGAGCCGCTGTCTGCGGATCGGCGTACAGGGCGGCCTGCGGGTTGGCCTCGACGAGTGCAGGCAGTCGGTCGGTGTCGGCGTGGTCGGGGTGCTGGTGGGTGATCAAGATCGCGGACAGGCCGGTGACACCTTCGAATCCGTGCGAGAAAGTGCCCGGATCGAACAGCACGGTGGTCGCGTCCCCCGAGGCGTTGTCGAAACACGCCAAGAGGCAGGAATGTCCGAAATGTGTGAGCTGCATCCCTATATTCTGGCGCGCAGCGGCATGTGGGGGTGCAGGTGTACGTGCGATTGCTGTTCGCGCTGGCCATTATGGTGTCGGGGCTCGTGGCCACACCGAGGTTGGCGCAGTCGGCGCCGGGTGCCTGCCCGCCGCTGTGCGACACCATCCCCGCCTCGGCGTGGATGGCGTCCGGCTCGGTCCCGCTATCCGGAATCTATCGCTGGCCGCATCTCGCCGGCCTCGCCGTCGCGGTCACGACGCCCCGGTTCGAATTCGAGTCGTGGTGCGCGACCCCCGGCCGCGACACCGATCCCCGCGACTTCGCGGTCGCCGCCCATGCGGACGTCGCGAACCCTCCCGGGCAGTGGAACCTGCACGTACAGGTCATCCACTGGCGGGGGGACACCGTGACCGGTGGCCGGGATGCGCTGCAATCACTCGAATGGGCCCGGATGGCGCTGGCGTCGTGCCAGATGACCGCGGCGGAGGTATCTCCATCGATCACCACCAGTACCGCGATGGATCTTGCGGCGGTGATCAGCGACGGCGGCCGCCGCGTCATGCGCACCTACCTGATCGTCGATCCGGCCAGCAGCTCACTGGTCGAGCTGGCGCTGTGGTCCACCGTCCCGCCGAGCGTGGAGTGGGGCGGGGTCAGGCCCGACACGGAGGTGTTCGACGCGATGGCGGCCCCCCTCTGCGAGGCCTACCTGGGCTCGTGCCGGTGAAGCGAAGCGCCTGTCGGCGCAGGTAGAGTGTCGCCGTGGCAAAAGTGGTGGTACACGTCATGCCGAAGGCGGAGATCCTGGACCCGCAGGGGCAGGCCATCGTCGGCGCACTCGGCCGGCTGGGCTTCGACGGAATCTCAGATGTGCGGCAGGGCAAGCGATTCGAGCTTGACGTCGACGGTGACGTCGATGACGACAAGCTCGCGGAGATCGCCGAATCCCTGCTCGCCAACACGGTGATCGAGGACTGGACGATCAGCCGGGAGGGCTCGTCGTGACCCGAGTGGGCGTCATCACATTCCCCGGCACCCTCGACGACATCGATGCAGCCCGCGCGGTCCGATTGGCCGGAGCCGAGGCGGTCAACCTGTGGCACGCCGACGCGGACCTCAAGGGTGTCGACGCGGTCGTCGTTCCCGGCGGCTTCTCCTATGGCGACTACCTGCGCTGCGGCGCCATCGCGCGGTTCGCGCCGGTCATGGGCTCCGTCGTCGAGGCAGCGGGCAAAGGTATGCCGGTGCTGGGGATCTGCAACGGATTCCAGGTGCTCTGCGAAGCGGGCCTGCTGCCGGGGGCACTGACCCGCAACGCAGGGCTGCACTTCATCTGCCGTGACACGTGGCTCGAGGTCGCGTCGAACACCTCGGCGTGGACGACGCGCTACGAACAGGGCGCTGATCTGCTGGTGCCGCTGAAGTCCGGCGAGGGCCGCTACGTCGCGAGCGAAGACGTGCTCGACGAACTCGAGGGCGAAGGCCGCGTGGTGTTCCGGTACCGCGAGAACCTCAACGGGTCGATGCGCGACATCGCGGGCATCAGCTCCGCCAACGGGCGCGTCGTCGGCCTGATGCCGCATCCCGAGCACGCCACCGAGGCCTTGACGGGTCCGTCCGACGACGGGCTCGGGCTGTTCTACTCCGCGCTGGACGCGGTTTTGGTGTCCTGAGCCCCACGCTGATGCGCCGCGAGCGTGCGCGAAAGACCACGGACTGCGGCGCGTCGGCGTGCAGACACGCGCGCTCGCGGTGCAGGTCTCAGGCGCTGAGCGCGACGGACGCTTCGGCGGTGTAGCACAGGAACGTCAGGGTCTCCTGCAGGTACAGCTGCACCGTCTCGGCGTCGTGTGACAGGTAGCCGATGCACACGTCGGTGCCCAGTTGAAGATCGAAATCGCCTCCGCGCGTGGACAACACGAAGGCGCCGTCGATGGCGGGCGCCCAGATGATGTCGCCGTCGACGAGCCGGTTGAGGTGCTCGCGGATCGGATAGCCGTGCGCCGTGGTCTCACTGACCTTGGTGTACACGTCGGCCGACAGCAGCACGCTGTACGGGCCGTCCACGCCGGCGAGTCGCAGCTCAGACAGCGCCTGGCTGATGACGTCGGGGATCTCGCGGGGGTCCTCGGGCAGAGCGAGGTTCGGGCACGAGCTGGATTTGCGGATGCCGGTGATGTGCGCGGCCTCGTAGCCCTCGAAGATCGCCCTGTCCTCGGCGAATGCGAGCTTCTTGGCGGCGTCTTTGACAGGGTCCCAATCGGAATCCTGCGACCCGCGCTCGACGTCGTCGATATCGCTGCGGTTCACCGTGAACGGCACCCGCAGCCGGACCAGCGGCCTCGCGTCCCGCAGATGTGCCACGACACCGTCGCCGGGCGGCAGCACGTCGAGTAGGTGACCTGTGCTCACCGCCGCCGTCACGGGCCCGCCCGGCTCGCTGACGTCGACCACCCGCCGGCCGGCGATATGGCGCTTGAACGTGCGCGTCGCCTCCTGCTCGATCTCGGCCCACGCCGCATCGGTGATCGGTGCGAGCTCGCGGTACAGGTTGTTCATCAAGGGTGTCCTTTCAGGCTGCCGATCGCCAGGGATCCGTCGTAAACGGTTGCTGTAGAGATGGTTTCGGGTTCATCGACGGGCAGTGGCGGCGGATCGTCGAGGAAGTCGATCGTGGGGACGAAGAACATTCCACCGGTCTGCGCCGTCGAGAAATCCAGGATCCGGTCGGTGTTGCCCGGCGGATCGCCGTGGAACATGTTGGTGAGCATCCGCTCGGTGACGGCCGGATCGGCGGAATAGGCGATGTAGTACGTCCCCGATTCGCCGTTCCCGAGGGTGCCGAACGGCATGTTGGCGCGCATGATCGCGAGCTCGTTGCCGTCCTCGTCTTCGATCGTGTTCAGCGCGACGTGCGAGTTGGCGGGCTTCACATCGTCGTCGAGCTCGATGTCCTCGAGCTTCGTGCGACCGATGACAAGCTCTTGTTCGTTGACGCTCAACGCATTCCAGGCATCCATGTCATGGGTGTAGCGCTGCACGTGGACATAGCTGGCGCCTGCGAAGTCGGGGTCGTCGGCGATCTGGACGGCATCGACCGCGTCGGGACCGTCGGGGTTCTCGGTGCCGTCGACGAACCCGAGGAGGTCGCGCTGCTCGAAGAATTTGAAGCCGTGGACCTCGTCGACGACGGTCACCGCCCCTGCCATCGACGAGAGCAGCCTGCCGCCGAGTTCGAAGCACACGTCGAGCGAGCCGGCCCTGATGTGGAGCAGTAGATCGCCATCGGTCGAGGGGGCGTGGTGACGCTCCCCCCTGAGCTCGACGAACCGGTGCAGCTTCGCGGGCCGCGGACCGGTGAACAGCCGGTCCCACGCATCGGAGCCGACGCCTGCCACGAGCGTCAGATGGGCGTCGGGCACCCGGAAACCCACGGCCTTGACCAGCCCGCTGAAGCCGGCGAGTGCGTCGTGGACGACCGATTCGCCCCCTTCGTCGATGGTCGCCACAAGAAAGATCGCCGCCGGTGTCAGGGGCGTCAGGATGGGCTGCGGGCGTGGCACGAAATGGACCCTAGCGTCAAGATCAACGGAATCACCGGCCAAGATGGAAAGATGCCAGCTAGCCCCCAGGGACTCTGCGAATTCATCGACGCCTCGCCGTCGCCCTTCCACGCGTGCCGCACCGCCGCGGACCGGCTGCTGGGCGCCGGATTCACCGAGCTCGCGGAGAGTGACCCGTGGCCGGGTGCGGGCGACCACTTCGCGGTGCGTGCCGGATCGCTGATCGCGTGGCGTTCGCGGGACGGTGACGCCGCCGCACCGTTCCGGATCGTCGGAGCCCACACCGACAGCCCCAACCTGCGGGTCAAGCAGCACCCCGACCGCTTCGTGTCCGGCTGGCAGATTGTCGCGCTACAGCCCTACGGCGGCGCATGGCTCAACTCCTGGCTGGACCGCGACCTCGGCGTCAGCGGCCGGCTCTCGGCGCGCGACGGCACCTCGATCCGGCACACCCTGGTGCGGATCGACGAGCCGCTGCTGCGGGTGCCACAGCTGGCGATCCACCTCTCCGAGGACCGCAAAGGTGTCGAGCTCAACCCGCAGCGGCACGTCAACGCTGTCTGGGGCGTCGGAACCGGCGCCGGGCCATTCCTCGACTACGTCGCCGCGCGCGCCGACGTCGACCCCGACGACGTACTCGGCTTCGACCTGATGACCCACGACATCAACCCGTCCCGCCTCGTCGGCGCCGACGGCGACCTGGTCAGCGCACCACGGCTGGACAACCAGGCGACCTGCTACGCCGGGCTGGAGGCATTCCTCACGGCGCAACCCCGGGGCGTCGTGCCCGTGCTGGTCCTGTTCGACCACGAGGAGGTCGGTTCGCAGTCCGACCACGGAGCCCAGTCCGACCTGCTGCTGACCGTGCTGGAACGCATCACGCTCGCCGCGGGCGGCAGCCGCGAGGACTTCCTGCGCCGCCTGCCCGACTCCATCGTCGCCTCCGGCGACATGGCGCACGCCACCCACCCGAACTACCCGGAGCGTCACGAGCCCGGCCACCTCATCGAGGTCAACGCCGGTCCGGTGCTCAAGGTCCAGCCCAACCTGCGCTACGCCACCGACGGCCGCACCGCGGCAGCATTTGCGCTGGCCTGCCAGCAGGCCGGGGTGCCGCTGCAGCGCTACGAGCACCGGGCGGACCTGCCCTGCGGCTCGACGATCGGACCGATGACCGCGGCGAACACCGGCATTCCCACCGTCGACGTGGGCGCTGCCCAGCTGGCGATGCATTCCGCGCGCGAGGTGATGGGCGCAGCCGATGTCGCGGACTATTCCGCCGCACTTGCGGCGTTTCTGTCGCCGGGCTGACCTAGGGTCGGATCATGGCCATCAAAGTGGAGATGATCACCTTCGATTGTGTGGATCCCGACGGGCTTGCCGACTGGTGGGCCAAGGCCGCGGGTGGGGACGTGAATGCCGTTGCGCCAGGCGAATTCGTGATGGTCGCCAGTGAAGGACGCCCGACGCTCGGCTTCCAGCGGGTGCCCGACCCGACGCCCGGCAAGAACAAGGTCCACCTGGACTTCCACGCCGAGGACCGCGAGGCCGAGGTCTCTCGCCTGGTCGAGCTGGGGGCCACGGAGACCGGACGCAACAACTTCGGCCCCGAATTCGAATGGGTGGTGATGGCCGACCCGGAGGGCAACGCATTCTGTGTGTCCTGAGTCGCACGCGGTCGCTGGCTAGACTGGCGCGGTGACGTCTGGGTTGACCCAAGAGGTAGACACCGTTGAGCGGGCCGCCGCCACTCCCGACCAACCCCAGCCCTTCCGGGAACTCGGGCTCAAGGACGACGAGTACGCGCGCATCCGGGAAATCCTCGGCCGTCGGCCCACCGACGCCGAGCTGGCCATGTACTCGGTGATGTGGAGCGAGCACTGCTCGTACAAATCGTCGAAGGTGCATCTGCGCTACTTCGGTGAGACCACCTCGGAGAAGATGCGCGAGAAGATGCTCGCGGGCATCGGTGAGAACGCGGGCGTCGTCGACATCGGCGACGGCTGGGCCGCCACATTCAAGGTGGAGTCCCACAACCACCCGTCCTACATCGAGCCGTACCAGGGCGCCGCGACCGGCGTCGGCGGCATCGTGCGCGACATCATGGCGATGGGCGCCCGGCCGGTAGCGGTCATGGACCAGCTGCGGTTCGGGGCGGCCGACGCCCCCGACACCCGCCGCGTCCTCGACGGCGTGGTGCGTGGCATCGGCGGCTACGGAAACTCGCTGGGGCTGCCCAACATCGGCGGCGAGACCATCTTCGACGCCAGCTATGCGGGCAACCCGCTCGTCAACGCGCTGTGCGTCGGCGTGCTGCGCAAAGAAGACCTGAAACTGGCGTTCGCCTCGGGCGCTGGCAACAAGATCATCCTGTTCGGTGCGCGTACCGGGCTCGACGGCATCGGCGGCGTCTCGGTGCTCGCGTCGGAGACCTTCGGTGGCGACGAAAGCGGGGCGGGACGCAAGAAGCTGCCCAGTGTCCAGGTGGGAGACCCGTTCACCGAGAAGGTTCTCATCGAGTGCTGTCTCGATCTGTACGCGGGCGACCTGGTGGTCGGTATCCAAGACCTCGGCGGTGCCGGGTTGTCTTGTGCGACATCGGAACTGGCCTCAGCCGGTGACGGTGGTATGCGGGTCGAACTGGAGACCGTGCCGCTGCGCGCGACCAACATGACGCCCGCCGAGATCCTGTCCAGCGAGTCGCAGGAGCGCATGTGCGCGGTCGTCACCCCGGAGAACGTCGACGCGTTCATGGAGGTGTGCCGCAAGTGGGACGTGTTGGCCACCGTCATCGGTGAGGTCACCGACAGCGGCAGGCTCGAGATCACCTGGCACGGAGAGACTGTCGTCGACGTGCCGCCGCGCACCGTGGCCCACGAAGGCCCCGTCTACGAGCGGCCGGTCGAGCGTCCCGCCAGCCAGGACGCACTCGTCGCCGACACCACGGCGTCGCTGAAGCGCCCGTCGACCGGTGACGAACTGCGCGCGACGCTGCTGGCCATGGTCGGCAGCCCGCACCTGTGCAGCCGCGCATTCATCACCGAGCAGTACGACCGCTACGTGCGCGGCAACACCGTGCTCGCCGAGCACGCCGACGGCGGCGTGCTGCGCGTCGACGAACAGAGCGGCCGCGGCATCGCGATCTCCACCGACGCGTCCGGGCGCTACACCGCGCTCGACCCCTACACCGGCGCGCAATTGGCCCTCGCCGAAGCCTTCCGCAACGTCGCGGTCACCGGCGCCACACCCGTCGCGGTCACCAACTGCCTGAACTTCGGCTCGCCCGAGGACCCCGGCGTCATGTGGCAATTCTCCCAGGCTGTCCGCGGCCTCGCCGATGGTGCTGCAGCACTGGGTATTCCGGTCACAGGGGGCAATGTCAGCTTCTACAACCAGACCGGCACCACGGCGATCCTGCCGACCCCGGTGGTCGGGGTCCTCGGAATCCTGGACGATGTGAAGCGGCGCATCCCGACCGGTTTCGGCACCGGACCGGGAGAGACGCTGATCCTGCTGGGCGACACCCACGACGAATTCGACGGCTCGATCTGGGCGCAGGTCAGCGCCGGTCACCTGGGTGGCGTGCCACCCAAGGTCGATCTCGCGCGCGAGCAACTGCTGGCCGAGGTGCTGACCGCCGCGTCGCGGGACGGCCTGGTGTCCGCCGCGCATGATCTGTCCGAGGGCGGGTTGATCCAGGCGGCGGTCGAGGCGTCGCTGGCCGGCGAAACCGGTTGCCGAATCGTGCTTCCCGAATCGTTTCAAGAAGGCACGGCCCCGTTTGTCTTCTTGTTCTCCGAATCCGCCGGCCGAGTGCTCGTCGCGGTGCCGCGCACCGAGGAGAGCCGTTTCACCGCGATGTGCGAAGCACGCGGGCTGCCCGCGACCCGCGTCGGCGTCGTCGACCAGGGCCCTGAGGGCGGCGAACCCGGGATCGAGGTGCAGGGCCAGTTCACCGTGACCCTTGAGGAGTTGCGGCGCACGTCGGAGGGTGTGCTGCCCGGGCTGTTCGGGTGAGCGCGAGCGACACTGAGAAACATCCCGCCTACGTGTGGGCGTGGCGGCTGCTTCGCCTCGACTTCACCGGTGTCGCGCTCGGCGCGCTGTTCTTCTGCCTGTCCCTGACCCCGTCGCTGCTGCCCAGGGACTGGCTGTTCCAGGGTCTGATCGGCGGCATCAACGCCGCGATCGGTTACGGCATCGGCGTGTTCGTCGAACGGATGCTGCGGCGGTTCGTGCTCAGAAACCGCACCTGGTGGCCGCCCCCGCCGAAAGTTCTCTACACGCTCAAGGCCGCCACGGTGGTCGTGTCCGCGGGCGCCTGCGTATTGATGGTGATCCCCGCGGCGGCGTGGCAACGCCAGGTCTCGTCGCTGATGGGCATGGAAGGTCCGAGCACGTCGAGTTATCTGCGACTCATTCTCATCGCCATCGCCGTCGCGGGCCTGTGCATCGCCACGGCGCGGGTTCTGATCGACCTCATCAAGACGATGGCGCGCGTCCTGATTCGCCGTTGGCGCCTCTCCGACGAGATGGCGCTGTTCATCGGCACGGCGGTCGTCGTCGTTCTCGTGATCACCCTCGTCAACGGTGTGCTCGTGCGCGGGTTCCTCGCCGGCGCCAACCGGGTCTTCCAACCGCAGAACACGACGACCAGAGAGGGTGTCGTCCAGCCGGAGGAAGCCGAAAGATCAGGAAGCCCACAATCTTTCGCCGCCTGGGACACCCTGGGATTTCAGGGGCGCAACTTCGTGGGCTCCGGACCGCACGCCGACGAACTGGCCCGCATCAACGGCAGGCCCGCACGAGAACCCATCCGCGCGTACGTCGGCCTGCAGACCGCCGACACCGAAGAAGCTCGAATGGCGGTGCTGCTCAGCGAACTCGAACGTACCGGGGCCTTCGACCGCGAAGTGCTCGTCATCGCACCCACCACGGGGACAGGCTGGATCAACCCGATCGCGGCGCGGTCACTGGAGATGATGTACAACGGCGACACCGCGATCGTCGGCTCGCAATACTCCTATCTACCCAGCTGGATCTCGTTCCTGGGTGACCGGCAGAAGTCCATGGAATCGGGCCGGATGATGATCGAGGCCGTTCACGAACGGTGGGCGCAGCTGCCCGAGGACCGGCGCCCGCGGCTCGTGCTCTACGGCGAGAGCCTGGGATCGATGGCAGGTCAGGGCGCGTTCGACTGGTTGCCGGACATCTCCCGGATGGGGTTCTCGTCGGTGCTGTGGGTGGGCCCACCCAACGCGAGCCCGCTGTGGCACGGCATCACGGTGCGCCGCGATCCCGGCACGCCGGAGGTGGAACCGCGCTACGACGACGGACGCACCGTGCGGTTCTCGCAGGGCAACGATGCCGCGCAGATCGCCGCCGACGCGGCGCAGCCATGGGATGAGCCCAGAGTGCTGTTCCTGCAACACTCTTCGGATCCGATCGTCTGGTGGTCACAGGACCTGCTGTTCACCCGGCCCGACTGGTTGTCCGAACCGCCGGGGCGCGACCGCAGCAGGTCGATGCGGTGGTACCCGATCATCACGTTCTGGCAGGTGGCCGCCGACATGACCAACGCCTCCTCGGTGCCGGGCGGGCACGGACACAACTACGGCGACTTCATCCTGGACGGGTGGGCTGGTGCCGCGCCGCCCGATGGCTGGACGCGCGACGACACCGAGCGGATCCGCGTCGCGCTGGAGGAGACCGAATCAGAGGGCGGCGACTACTAGTGCGCGACGGACTCCGCGTCGGCGCGCTCGCGGCGGTGTTGCTCGGCTGGAGCGCAATCGCGCCACGACTCGCGTCCAAGTGGAACCCGTTGCCGCAGGCGCTGTTCGGCGCCGCGGTAGCTGCTGTGGCCCGCGCGCCGATGGGGATGCGGCCGCCCGAGCTGTGGCAGGGACTGCGATGGGGTGGCGCGGCCGCCGTGCCGGTGGTGCTCGCCGTCGCTGCGGGCACCCGCATCCCGCCGGTGCGGGCGGGCATGGCCGCGCGGGAACTGCCCGCCCCGGCGGCGCGGTGGCTTCTGCTTCGCATCCCGCTCGGGACCGTGTGGTCCGAGGAGGTCGTCTACCGCGCTGCCCTCGGCGGCGCCGCCGCCCGCGCGTTCGGAGATTCGAGGGGCCGCCTGTTCACTGCCGCGGTGTTCGGCCTGTCCCACATCCCCGATGCCCGCGCCGCGGGGGAGTCGGTGCCCTTGACGGTGTTCGTCACCGGCGTGGCAGGCTGGGTGTTCGCATGGCTCTACGCACGGTCGGGCAGCCTGGCCGCGCCGATGCTGGCCCACCTCACCATCAATGAAGCGGGAGCTGTTGCGGCACTGGCCGTTTCCCGGTGAACGCGCTAGCTCGCCACGGGCACGTTGCGGACATGCACCACCAGGTCGTGGGGCTCGGTCTTCTGGTCGTCGATCCCGAAGCTGATCACCTTGCGGGGTGCGATGCGGATGATCGCGCGGCCGTCGACCTCGGCTTGCGTTGCGGTGCCGCGGATCTCGAGGCACCGAACACGCCACGGATCGTGAGACGTGATGTCGTCCACGACGAAGGCCACCCGGTCGTTGACGGCGAGATTGCGGAACTTACGGCTCTTCGCCATCTCGTAGCCGCCGATGTCGACGGTGCCGAGCGACTCGTTGACGGTGAAGCCGACCGGGCTGTTCTGCGGCGTACCGTCGGGCTGGATCGTGGCGAGGCGGCCGAGGTCGGCCTGCTTCATGAACTCGATCTCCAATGGGGTGAAGGTCATGCGCGTCACCGTAAAACCTGAAGAAGAGTTGAGGTCAAGGGTGACGGGGCGGTGCAAGTCGGCCACCACACGCTTGAGAACCTGAACCATGGCCGCACGCCGCACCGCTGATCCGGTGAAGACCCGCGCCGCCGTCGCGGCGGTCGCCGACTGGTTGCGTGACGACGCCGTGGCGGCACCCGGCCGCGCCGAGCTCGCCGACGCGGTCCGTGCCACGGCGAGGACCCTCGCCGCGCTTGCGCCGGGGGCGGCCGTGGAGGTGCGGGTGCCGCCGTTCGTGGCCGTCCAGTGCATCGAGGGTCCCAGGCACACCCGGGGCAACCCGCCCAATGTCGTCGAGACCGATGCCAGGACCTGGCTGCTGCTGGCCACCGGGCTGACGTCGCTCGCCGACGCGGCCGCCTCCGGCGCGCTGCAGATGTCGGGTTCACGGGCGGCGGAGATCGCCGGTGCCCTCCCGCTCGTCGCGCTGCCGGGTGACGGAATGCGGCAACGGTGAAACCTTGTTGTTCCCAGCGACAAAACCAGAAGCACACCGTCGCCTGATTCCGCGTTTCGCCCCCGTTCACCGTAGACTGGCCGACGTCACCCACAGCCCCAGGGAGCAGCCTGATCGTGACCGCCGAGCAGCTTGAGAACGAGCCGAAGGAAGAGTGCGGAGTATTCGGGGTCTGGGCGCCCGGCGAGGAGGTGGCGAAGCTCACCTACTACGGACTGTATGCCCTGCAACACAGGGGCCAGGAGGCTGCGGGCATCGCCGTCGCGGACGGGTCCCAAGTTCTCGTGTTCAAGGATCTCGGCCTCGTCAGCCAGGTGTTCGACGAGCAGACGCTGGCAGCGATGCCCGGTCACGTCGCCGTCGGCCACTGCCGCTACTCGACCACCGGCTCCACCACGTGGGAGAACGCCCAGCCGGTCTTCCGGAACACCGCTGCCGGCACCGGCGTCGCGCTCGGCCACAACGGCAACCTCGTCAACACCGCCGAACTCGCGGCCAGGGCGCGCGACGAGGGGCTGATGAGCAACCGCGGCGCCGCCACCGCGACCACCGACTCCGACATCCTCGGCGCACTTCTCGCCCATGGCGCCGCCGACTCCTCGCTGGAGCAGGCCGCCCTGGAACTGCTTCCCACCGTCCGCGGGGCTTTCTGCCTGACCTTCATGGACGAGAACACCCTCTACGCCGCGCGCGACCCCTACGGCGTGCGCCCGCTTTCACTGGGCCGTCTCGACCGCGGCTGGGTGGTCGCCTCCGAGACCGCCGCGCTCGACATCGTCGGCGCTTCCTTCGTCCGCGACATCGAACCCGGCGAACTGCTGGCCATCGACGCCGACGGGGTGCGCTCCACGCGCTTTGCCAACCCCACGCCCAAGGGCTGCGTCTTCGAGTACGTCTACCTGGCCCGCCCCGACAGCACGATCGTCGGGCGCTCGGTGCACGCGACCCGTGTCGACATCGGCCGCCGTCTCGCCCGCGAGAAGCCGGTCGACGCCGACCTGGTGATCGGCGTCCCCGAGTCCGGCACCCCTGCCGCGGTTGGCTACGCGCAGGAATCCGGGATCCCGTTCGGCCAGGGGCTGATGAAGAACGCCTACGTCGGCCGCACCTTCATCCAACCGTCACAGACCATCCGCCAGCTGGGTATCCGCCTCAAGCTCAACCCGCTGCGCGAGGTCATCCGCGGCAAGCGGCTCATCGTCGTCGACGACTCGATCGTGCGCGGCAACACCCAGCGCGCCCTCATCCGGATGCTGCGTGAGGCCGGCGCTGTCGAGGTGCACGTGCGCATCGCATCCCCGCCTGTGAAGTGGCCGTGCTTCTACGGCATCGATTTCGCGACCCCCGCCGAGCTGATCGCCAACGCCGCGAGCAACTCGGCCGACGAAGACGACATGCTCGACGGCGTGCGCCACGCGATCGGTGCCGACACGTTGGGCTACATCTCCAAGCAAGGCATGATCGCGGCCACCGAGCAACCCGCGTCGCGGCTGTGCTCGGCGTGCTTCGACGGGGTGTATCCCATCGAGCTCCCCGGCGAGACAGCGCTGGGCAAGAACGTCGTCGAGCACATGCTGGCCACTGCGGCCCGTACCGGTGTTCCGCTGCAGGCCACCAACGACAACGCGTCGGCGCTGCGCCGTCCCTGACGGCCGGCCGTCGCGCAGACCCTAGTTCAGCGTCCCCTTCGCCGATGTGAACTGAAGGAGCCGACGGCGGGAGCCCTTGGCAGCGTTGCCTTCTCGCTCAAGCGCCTGCAGCACCGCCTCCCGGTAACCGGTCAATCCCTTCGCGGGAGGCGGGATCACCGCGTCGATGTCGTTCTCGTGCGCGACCGCATCGCACTCCAGGGACTCCACCAGCGGGCGCGCCAGCCCCGACGGGATCGGCGTCACCAGCCCCACCCACCGGCTCGCGAGCGTCGGCGTCAACCACGGCAGCACCACGAAACGGCGCGCCGCCAACCCCGCCGCCTCCGCGTACACCTGCATCGCGTCGCCGTACTCGAGAACGTCAGGTGCGCCGATGTCCCACGTCCGCGACGACGGCACATCCGCCGTCGCCGCCTCGACGAGGTAGTGCAGCGCGTCGTCGATCGAGATCGGCTGGATCTTGTTGTGCACCCACTTCGGGGTCGTCATCACGGGCAGACGGTCGGTCAGGTGCCGGATCATCTCGAACGACGCCGATCCCGTCCCGATGACGATGCCCGCCTGCAGCACGATCGTCTCGATGTCGGACTTCAGCAGGATTTCGCCGACTTCCACCCGGGACGCCAGGTGGCGGGACAGCGCCGTGCCCTCGGGGTGCAGACCGCTGAGGTACACGATGCGCCGCACGCCCGCCTTCTTCGCCGCGTCGACCACGTTGTGGGCCGAGCGCCGTTCGTCCTCGACGAAGTCCTTCGACGTCCCCATCGAGTGGACGAGGTAGTAGACGACATCCACGCTGTCGAACGCTTCGACCAGCGAGTCGGGATCGGTCAGGTCGCCCCGCGCCACCTCCACCCGATCGCGCCACTCGGCGCCGTCCAGCTTCGACGGGGTGCGCGCCATGGCCCGCACCGCGAGGCCCCGATCGAGCAACGCGGGCACCAGTCGGCCGCCGATATAACCGGTCGCACCCGTCACCAGGCAGCGAACATCCTCAGAAGGCATGGCGCGGGGATGACCCGTTCGCGCGTCAGGCAAACCCGCAACCCGGATCGGGCACCTCGACCGCCAGCGGCGTGCCGGCGGGGGCGACGTAATTCACCCACATCACCAGCGGCTCCGTCCCCAGGTTGCGGCCGACGTGGACGTGCCCGGGCCCCTGCCCCTCGGCCACCGCGGAGCCGGCCGGGAAGACGCCGTCTACCTGGCAGTTCGCCAGCGTCCGCGTGAGGGTGCCGCTGCGGATGATCCCGTAGACGGTCGGGTCGTGATAGTGCCAGCCGGTGCTCCCGCCGGGCGCGATGGTGATCTCGCGTGTGACGTAGTCGATGCCGTCGACCGTGTTCTGCGAAAGTGTGACGGCGTGTGCGCCGACGGGTGGTGTCGAATGAGAAACGGGGACGACTGCCAGCGAACCGACAGTCAGGGCCGCCAGCCCGAGCCCGGCGACCTTCGCTCTGTTCATGCAGGGCACGCTGTCACACCACAACACCTACTGGCGGCAATTCGCGAGGAATGCGCGGGTAGCCTTGCTCTCGATGACTAAAGGGGTCGAACAACGCGGCATCGCCGAACGTGACGGCATTTCGTATGCGTCGGCAGGGGTGGACATCGAGGCCGGCGACCGCGCCGTGGAACTCTTCAAGCCACTCGCCAAGAAGGCCACCCGCCCCGAGGTGAGGGGCGGCCTCGGCGGCTTCGCGGGCCTGTTCGCCCTGCGCGGCGACTACCGGGAGCCGCTGCTGGCCTCGTCCACCGACGGGGTCGGCACGAAGTTGGCGGTGGCGCAGGCGATGGACAAGCACGACACCGTCGGCATCGACCTCGTCGCGATGGTCGTCGACGACCTGGTGGTGTGCGGTGCCGAACCGCTTTTCCTGCAGGACTACATCGCCGTGGGACGCACGGTGCCCGAGCGGGTCGCCGAGCTGGTCTCCGGTATCGCCGACGGCTGTGTGCTTGCCGGCTGCGCCCTGCTCGGTGGCGAGACCGCCGAGCACCCGGGCCTGATGGCCCCCGATCACTACGACATCTCCGCCACCGGCATCGGCGTCGTCGAAGCCGACGACGTCCTCGGGCCTGACAGGGTCCGGCCCGGCGACGTGATCATCGCGATGGCGTCCACCGGCCTGCACTCCAACGGCTACTCCCTGGCGCGCCACGTGCTCCTCGAAATCGACCACATGAACCTCGCGGGCCATGTCGAGGAGTTCGGCCGCACCCTGGGCGAGGAACTGCTGGAGCCCACGCGGATCTACGCCAAAGACTGCCTGGCGCTGGCCGCCGAGACCCAGGTTCGGACGTTCTGCCATGTCACCGGCGGTGGACTCGCCGGAAACCTCGAACGCGTCATCCCGCCCGGTCTCATCGCCGAACTCGACCGGGGTACATGGACGCCCGCGCCGGTGTTCGGGATGATCGCCCAGCGCGGCCGTATCGATCGCGCCGAGATGGAGAAGACGTTCAACATGGGCGTCGGAATGGTTGCCGTCGTCGCGCCGGAGGACACCGATCGCGCACTGGCCGTTCTGACCGCCCGTCACCTGAACTGCTGGACCCTCGGCACCATCAACAAGGGCAGCAAGGACAGTTCACGAGCAACGCTCGTGGGGCAGCACCCCAGGTTCTAAGGACTGGCGCGACGTCAGCGCCGCCAGTCGTCCTCGTCGGCCCAGCCGTCATCCGACGGCGCGTCACTGCCGTTGCGATGGCCGTCGTCGGGAGCGTTCGACAGCTCGCGCTGAAGCCGCTCGAAATCGGTCTGCGGCGTGTTGTATTTCAACTCGCGTGCAACCTTGGTCTGCTTTGCCTTTGCCCGGCCGCGGCCCATGGGGGAACCCCCTCGCGCAATAACGGAGCGGCCCAATTACTAGGCGGCTCCGATCTGAGTGTGTTTATTGTCCTGCGGTCACTTTACCGTGCCTCGGGCCGTGGTGCTGGCAGGCCCTGATGAAGCGCCGTTTTTTCCCACCGCAGCCTCAGACCGCGCCGCCGCGCAGCCGCTCGATCGCGAGCCGGCCGGCGCCCACGACGTCGGCAGGCGGCACCGAATCGGGGTCGATCGCCGCGCTCACCTGGACGTCGCCGCCGGTCGTCAGCGGCGTGTCGGCGGGAAGGCCGCGCTTGACAAGGGCCAACGCGATTGCGCCCTCGTCGACGTGGTCGACGACGGTCCCGAGCCTGCCGACGGTACGGCCGCCGGCGAGCAACGGGTCACCCGGTGACGGTCGCTCGGTCTCGCCGTCGAGGTGGAGCAGCACCAGCATCCGCGGCGGTTTGCCGAGGTTGTGGACACGCGCGACGGTCTCCTGACCTCGGTAGCAGCCCTTGTCGAGATGCACCGCCCCGACCCCGGGGCCGCCGATCCAGCCGACCTCGTGCGGGATGGTGCGCTCGTCGGTGTCGATCCCGAGTCGCGGACGCTGGGCAGCGACCCGATGCGCCTCGTAGGTCCACACACCCGCCGGGCGCACGCCTGCCGCCACCAGCTTGTCGCGCCACGCGGTCACGTCGGACCGGGGGACCACGATGTCGATCTCAAGCCCGGACCCGGGCAGCCGGCGCACGAAACCACCGCCGCCGATCTCCACCGCGGTGCCTTCGTCGGGCAGCGCGGCCACCCCGAGCGCGTCCAGCACCGACCGCTCGGCGAGGGCCGGGCCGAGCAGGGACAGCACCGCAAGGTCAGCGGGTTCCACGACGACCTGGGCCCAGAACACCATCTTGCGCAAAAAGGCCAACAGCGCCTCGCCGCGCCACGGCTCGGTGTCGATGATCGTGCGCCCGTCGAGCTGCGTCTGCAGCCAGTGATCCTCGACACGACCCTGCCCGTCGAGGCTCAGATTCTCGACGACGGCGCCGTCGGCCAGCGCGCTGACGTGCTGGCTGGAGATGGTGTGTAACCACGAGTTGCGTTCGGCGCCGGTCAGTGACAGCACCGCGCGGTGGGATCGGTCGACGACGACGGCGCCGTCGGCTGCGGCACGCTGCTCGCCGAGCGGGTCGCCGTGGTGCCAGACCGCGCCGGCGTCGGGTCCGTCTTCTGGGGCGGGTACTTCGGACGTCCTGGCCATGGCTCAACTCTACGATTCGCGCTCGCGGTGCCGCGGCTACGCTGAATCCCCATGGCTGACCATCCGGGCGTCCTCGTCACCCTCGACGGGCAGCTGCACGATCCCCAGGTGCCGCTGCTGCACGCCGACGATCTCGCCGCCGTGCGCGGTGACGGCATCTTCGAGACGCTGCTCGTGCGCGACGGACGGCCGTGTCTGCTCGAAGCCCACCTCTCCCGGCTGGCGCACTCGGCCCGGTCGGTCGACCTGCCCGAGCCGGACGCCTCGCAGTGGCGCGCCGCGGTCGGCGTCGCGGTCGAGTCCTGGCTGGCCGCAGGAGGCGACGAAGGCGTCCTGCGGCTCGTGTACTCGCGCGGACGCGAGCACGGTTCGACGCCGACGGCGTACGCGACGATCGGCGCCGTGCCGGCCCGGGTCGCCGACGTGCGCCGCAACGGGCTCGCCGCGCTGACGCTGGACCGCGGGCTGGCTTCCGACGGCATCGACGCGATGCCCTGGCTGCTGGCCGGAGCCAAGACCCTGTCCTATGCCGTCAACATGGCCGCGCTGCGGCACGCAGAACGGCAGGGCGCCGGCGACGTCATCTTTCTCAGCACCGACGGCCACGTTCTGGAGGGGCCGCGCTCCACCGTCGTCATCGCCACGCGCTCCGAGGATGGCCGCACCTGCCTGCTGACACCGCCACCCTGGTATCCGATCTTGCGCGGCACCACGCAGCAGGCGCTGTTCGAGGTGGCCCGCAACAAGGGCTACGACTGCGACTACCAGGCCCTCACACCCGCTGATCTTGTTAAGGCACAAGGTGTTTGGCTCGTTTCCAGCATCACCCTGGCTGCGCGGGTGCATACCCTCGACGGGAAGCGCCTGCCGGACACACCCTTCGCAGACGAAGTCGCGGCGCTTGTCGATGCCGCCATCGTCTGCGATCGCTGAGCGCTAAATCGGTTGTCGCCCTGGCGAAGCGCGGGTACGGTCGCGTGTACACAGGGAAGGAGGTGGTCCGACAAATTGAGTGACTTATGGACATGTGAGGTGGCTGCGAGCTAGCAGCGCCGGGAGAGCGCTCGACGCACCTGTGCGCGCTGGCGAATTCCCCGCAGTCACCCGGCCCCCGAGCCTCCTGGTCTTGTCCGATCAGGAACCATGGCTCGGGGGCCGCTCCATGTTGGAACCTGCATAAAGTGCAGAATCTGCAATGATTCGGCTATGCCCCCGTCTTCCATCGCTGGATGGACGACGCCTGCCGCGGTGGCGACGCTGGTCGTCTGGGCGTCTGCGTGCGCACCCACGGCCACCGTCACGGCCCCGGTCTTGGACGGGACGAAGTGCCGCAAGGACGTACTGGGCACCCTCTATCCCGGCATTCTCACCTTCGGCGCCGACCAGCCCGTCTACCCGCCGTGGTACATCGGCGACGACCCGACCAACGGCGAGGGCTTCGAGGCCGCACTCGCCTACGCCATCGCGGCGGAGCTTCAGTACGACGCCGAGGACGTGCGCTGGGTGCGGGTTCCGTTCAACGCCGCGCTCGCGCCTGGCAGCAAGACCTTCGACGCCAACCTCTCCCAGTTCTCCATCACCGAGCAGCGCCGGGCCTCGGTCGACTTCTCGACCCCCTACTTCGACGTCACCCAGGCGGTGGTGACAGTGCGCACCTCTCGCGCCGCAACCGCGCGCACGCTCGACGATCTGCGCGGGTTGAGGCTCGGCGCGCAAGTCGGCTCGACAAGCCACAGCGCGGCCACAGCGCTGGAGGGCCGATTCCCGGTCGAGATCTACAACACCAACGTCGACACCAAGACGGCCCTGGTAGACGGCGAGATCGATGCGGTGGTCGCGGACCTGCCGACGGCATTCGCGGTGGCGAACGAACTCAGCGGCGGCCTCATGATCGGACAACTGCCGAGACCCGGCGGCGATCAGTCAGGTGCTGAGCAGTTCGGCATCGTGCTCAACCACGGCAGCTCGCTGACCCGCTGCGTGTCCTGGGCCGTCGACTCGTTGCGGGCCGACGGCACACTGGCAAGTCTTCAGCAGCGCTGGCTCAGCGATGCGGGCCGCGCGCCGGTGCTCAGCTAGGGCCGGGTCCCGGAGCCAGCGACGCGCATTCCGACATCGCCGTCTCCCAGGCTTTGCGATCGACCCCGGCAGGCGGCTCGGTGGCGGGTCCTGGGGGTGCTGGGACCCCATGCTGACTGAGGCAGTAGGCAAACGCGCCATGGCCCACGCTCGGCACGACCGAGCTCGGCGTCGAGTTCTCGGCAGGCTCGGATGACCCCGAGCAGGCTGTGACCGCGGCCGCCGACGCGATCGCCACCAACACACTGAGACGACGCACTAGCCGACGAACCTCGCGAGCCGGGCGGACAGATGGGGGACCAGGCCGCCGTCGGCGTCGACGCGCTCCTCGACGTAGGCGAGGTCGCCACCGTCGATGATCCCGTACAGCCGCTTGGCTCCACCGACGAGCACCCCGGACTTGCTGCGCGCCAGCGCATCGGTCACCAGCTCCCAGGACGCCTGGTTCAGCGGTCGCCCGTAGAACAGTTCGACGTACCCGGCCGAATGCGCCAGAAGAAGTTCGATGGCCTGTGTTTCCGCAGGGTCACCCGGATCGTTGACGAAGCGCCAGAAGCCCGTCTCGCGAAGGTCGGGCTTGTCGTAGGCGCCGTCGGCGTCCAGGCGCCACGACCGTGCCTCCCAGTTGAGGTAGTCCCGTCCGTCGTGCGAGACCACGATCTGCTGACCGAATCGATAGTCACCATGGGAATCTCGGCCCTCACCCTCGCCGCGCCACACACCGACCAGCGGAAGAAGCGCCAGGAGGGCGTCGTCGAGGTTGGCGCCTTCACGCAGGTTCGCGGTGTCCGACGGCAACGGCAGGTCGCCGAATACCGGGATGTTGCGCGCGGCGGTCTGCCTGGCTCGCTCGGCAGCTGCGGCGACCGCCTCGTCGCCTGAGGTCATAGTGCTCCTCGCGTGCGCGGTGTCACGACTCGTCAGTGACGAGGCGGTACAGCGCGTACAGCGCGAACCACGTGATCACCACGACGGCCGCGACGAGCAGGATCTCGAAAAACAGCACCACGGCAGAAAGTCTAGCCGCCGGGAGAAATACTCTCCCGGCGGCCGGTGACGAATCTCGAAGCGGCTGGTGTCAGCTGACTTTCCACTCGAATTCGGGGCAGAAGGCCCCGGTGGCGGCGCCGATGAAGTAGCCGGCCTGGTAGTCCGACCACGACGTGACGCTGGTCAGGTCGGCGACCTCCTGCTCGAAGGAGGCCCCGTTGGACCAGTCCTGACAGACGGCCTGGCCGGTCTCGACCACCTGAGGGGTCTTGTCGGCGGGCCAGGTGATGCCCCCGTTGGTGATCACAGTGAGGAAGTCTTCCTCCGGCCCCGCGAAGGCCGCGGGAGCACTGAACAGAGCAGCTGCGGCAAAGGCCGCAGACGCGGCGCAGGCGATCGTGATCTTCATTGTCGGGTCCTAGGTGGTCGGTATCGCGGCACTCCGCGATGGAGTCGGGTGGGCCCGTGCCCTACGGCACGGGTTCACCCATATCGTCGCCGACAACAGCTAATCCTGCAGCGTTTTGACAGCAAGATCAGCGCAACGCTCCGTGACCGAAGCGTAAATTTTCGAACGTCACGCCGAGCAAACGGCGCGACTCCTCGACGCCTCGTCCCTCGGCGTCTTCGTCGTCACGCCGAGTTGAATGGCGCGACTCCTCGACGCCTCGTCCCTCGGCGTCTTCGTCGTCACGCGACCTTGACGTCGACCTCGTGAATCCCGGCACCCGACGGCGCGACGCTGGCGTCACCGTTACCTGCCGGTGACAGCGCGCGCAGCGTCCACGTGCCCGGTGCGGCGAAGAATCGGAAGTCACCGGTGGCCGATGCGACGACCTCGGCGGTGAACTCGTCCGAGCTGTCGAGCAGGCGCACGAACGCGCCGCCCACAGCCTGGCCCGAGCCGTCGACGACGCGGCCGGTGATGACCGTTTCCTTCTCCAGGTCGACGCTTGCGGGCAACGTCAGTCCTTGCTTCGGTGCAGAGCACATATCAACTTCCCAACTCGATCGGGGCTCCCACCAGGGAGCCGTATTCCGTCCAACTGCCGTCGTAGTTCTTGACGTTCTTGTGTCCCAGGAGCTCCTGCAGCACGAACCAGGTGTGCGACG
The DNA here is from genome assembly GCF_041287165.2 of Mycobacterium bulgaricum. Classification (NCBI taxonomy): domain Bacteria; kingdom Bacillati; phylum Actinomycetota; class Actinomycetes; order Mycobacteriales; family Mycobacteriaceae; genus Mycobacterium; species Mycobacterium bulgaricum. The sequence continues at coordinate 931,584 of NZ_JBGGKV020000001.1, forward strand.
AACGCTCACCGATGCGGCAGTAGGCGATGGTTTCCTTTTCGCCGTCCAGGCCCGCCTCGGCGTACAGCTTCGCCAGGTCCTCGTCGGACTTGAAGGTGCCGTCGTCGTTGGCGGCCTTGCTCCACGGAACGTTGATGGCGCTCGGGATGTGGCCGGGCCGCTGGCTCTGCTCCTGCGGCAGGTGTGCCGGGGCGAGGATCTTGCCGGAGAACTCGTCGGGGGAGCGCACGTCGACGAGGTTCTTGGTGCCGATCGCGGCGATGACCTCGTCGCGGAACGCCCGGATGTTGTTGTCGGGCTCTTTGGCCGTGTAGCTGGTGCTCTCGCGGGTCACGGTGTCCTTCGACAGCGGACGGGAGTCGAGCTCCCACTTCTTGCGGCCGCCGTCGAGCAGCTTCACGTCCTGATGGCCGTACAGCTTGAAGTACCAGTACGCGTACGCGGCGAACCAGTTGTTGTTGCCGCCGTAGAGGACGACGGTGTCGTCGTTCGCAATTCCCTTGTCGGACAACAACTTCGAGAATTGCTGCTGGTCGACGAAATCGCGCTTGACCTGATCCTGCAGTTCGGTCTTCCAGTCCAACCGGATCGCGCCGGGGATGTGACCGGTTTCGTAGGCGCTGGTGTCCTCATCGACCTCGACGAAGACGGTCTTCGGCGCGTCGAGATTGCTCTCGGCCCAGTCAGCTGTGACCAGGACGTCGGAGCGTGCCATGTGGGAGTTCCTTTCGATTTCTAATGGGAGGGGGTCAAGCGTGCGAAAAGCGGATAGAGCTGGCAGCCGAGGCAGATACCGAAGGCTGCGTTGAGGAACGCCGCCACGAGCGCCATGCCCGTGGCCGCCAGGCCCAGCGATGCGAAACCGCCGGCGAAACCGACCACGCCGACGGCAGCGAAGACCAAACCGACGAGCTGTGCGAACCTCAGCGGCGGGATCGGCTCACGCTCGGTGACGGGACCGAGTCGCGGCGCGACGAACGTGGCGAAGATGCGGCCGTAGGGGTGACGGCGCGGACCCAGCGTGGCACCGACTGCGAACACCGCCGCCTGCACGGCGAGGATCACCGCAGCCGCGACGAGGCTTTCCGCAGACGCCAGCAGCGCTGCGACGAGCACCGCAGTCGACACCCAGGCGCCGAAACGCGGACCGCGCACATCGACCTCTGCGGGTATGCGCTTCTCTGTGATGCTCGACATAGCTGTGCTCCTGTTGTCCGGTATGGCTGGGCGCGGCGGGCCGAAACGGCCGGTCGCAGAGTGCGGCGCGAAGAACTGCGCGGCTACTCAGCAGCTGCAACAACAACAGCAACAACCCGCGACGCGGCACAGATCGACTGCGCGGCGCTTGGTGAGCACGAGCTCGATGCGGGCTGGCACGGCTGACAGCTTACCTAAAGACGGGGTGATCAAGCCAACAGCGCCGAAAGAGCCGACCGCAGGTCAGCGGCGGTGGGCACCCCCGACGCGCGGTATCGCTGCCGGCCGTCTGCGTCGAAGATGAACGTCGTGGGCAGTGAAAGCACCGAAAGCTTGCGCGCCGCCTCGGGATTGGCATCGATGTCGAGCTCGACGTGCGCCGCGTCGGGAACCTCCGCGCACACCTGGTCGACGACCCGGCGCACCGCCACGCACGGTCCGCACCATTCGGCCGTGAAGTGCACGACCGTCGGTCCCGTCCTGGACAGCCGCAGCCTGGCGATGTCGTCGGCGTCGAGGGCGGGCCACTCCTTGTCGCCCCGCAGCCGGCCGGACCGCGAGGTCATCAGCCGCCCGACGGCGAACGCGAGACCGAAGGCCACGACCAGCACCGCGATGACGGTGATCCACGAGGAACTCATGACAACCGGAACTCCCGAAGGTCGACCGTTACTCCCTCGGTGATGCCTTCGATGATGATGTCGGACCCTCGGGCGCCGGCCGTGGTGGGGGCGACGCCGAACGGCAGCTTCTGGCCGGGCAGCTCCGCGGAGAAGGCGGCCAGCACCGCGGGGATCTGCTCCTCGGGCACCGCCTGATCGGCGGTTCCCGGCTCGGTCAGCACCCCGGTGGCCGTCATGACCAGCGTGGTGGCCTCAGGTCCTGCGACCGACAGGTCGACGGCGATGCTGACCCGTTCGTGGAAGCCGGCCTTGTCCGGCGTGCCGGTGAAGACCAACCCGCGGTTGCTTGAGATGCCCGATTCGGTGGTCCCTCCGGTGGAGTCCTCCGTTTCCGCCGTCGGCGCCTCGATGAGGAGGTCGGGGATGTCCATGAAGCGACCGACGTGGGTCGAGTCGATGATGATGCGGCTCTCGAGCTTGCCGATCGCCAGCGTCGCATCCGGCGGGACCAGCCACGATTCGCCGAGCCCGACGGAGTGCATCGTCGCTTCCAGCGAAGCCTTGCCCACCACGGGGTGATCAACGCCACTGGCCTTGATCTCCACTTCGTCGTAGTGCCTGCGCTGCGCCTGCGGGATGAAGGGAAAGCCCAGGATGGCCACAGACGGGTCCCAGTTGAGGTCTGCGGCGCTCCGGACGCTCCTGGCCAGGCGATACTCCGCATAGATCGCCGCGCCGAAGTCGGTGCTGACCGCCCCGACGAGCACGGCGGTGAGGGTTGCGACGGCACCGATGACGAGCTTGCGCACCACGACATTGTTGCCGACGCCGGTCAGCGGACGCGTTCAGCACGGCTTACGAGCAGGTAGCACGCTAAGGTGAGACAACCATCGGCGCGGTAACGGCCGTGTGTCGGACATGAATCTGGGAAGTCACCACGCACAAAGGTGTTCGGCGGTGTCCCGGCGATGAGCTCCACGGATGCTGGAGGGTCAGTTGGATCTGCTGCTACTGACGGTTGACCCGCACCCGGAATCCGTCCTGCCCTCACTGTCCCTGCTCGCGCACAACGTGCGCACCGCCCCCACCGAGGTCTCCTCCCTGCTCGAGGCGGGCACCGCCGACGTCGCGATCGTCGACGCGCGGACCGACCTCGCCGCCGCGCGCGGCCTCTGCCGTCTGCTCGGGACCACCGGCACGTCCGTACCGGTCGTCGCGGTGGTCAACGAAGGCGGCCTCGTCGCCGTCAACGTGGAGTGGGGTCTGGACGAGATCCTGCTGCCCAGCACCGGCCCCGCCGAGATCGACGCCCGGTTGCGGCTGCTGGTGGGCCGCCGGGGCGGGATGGCCAGCCAGGAGAACCTCGGCAAGATCAGCCTCGGTGAGCTCGTCATCGATGAGGGCACCTACACGGCGCGGTTGCGCGGACGCCCACTCGACCTCACCTATAAGGAGTTCGAGCTCCTGAAGTATCTCGCCCAGCACGCCGGGCGGGTCTTCACGCGCGCCCAGCTCCTGCAGGAGGTCTGGGGTTACGACTTCTTCGGCGGCACCCGCACCGTCGACGTCCACGTGCGCCGGCTGCGCGCCAAGCTCGGCCCCGAGTACGAGTCCCTCATCGGCACCGTGCGCAACGTCGGGTACAAGGCGGTGAGACCCGCCCGGGGCCGGCCGCCGGCGGCAGGATCCGGGAGCGAAGACCTCGACGACGACGATCCCTACGACGACGACGCCGATTCGTTGAGCACCGACAGCGTGCCCGAGTCCCTCGGCGACGCACTTCGCAGTCAGTGAGTTCGCCGTTCTCGGTCGGTTGGCGCGAGAAGCTGTCCGACGCCGACCAACACGCCATTCGCGACCTCATCGCCGCGGCGAAAGCCGTTGACGGCGTCGCCCCGGTCGGCGATCAGGTGCTGCGCGAACTCGGTCATGACCGCACCCGGCATCTGCTCGCCGCCGTGGGCGACGAGATCCACGGCTACCTCAACCTGGCGCCCGCCGGCGACGACGCACCCCCGATGGCCGAGCTCGTCGTCGACCCCGCATCGAGGCGCCGGGGCATCGGCTCGGCCCTTGTCCGGTCCGCGTTGGCCGACGGCGGACCGGCCACCCGCATCTGGGCTCACGGCAACCTCGAACCCGCCAGGGCCACCGCGTCGGCACTCGGTCTCGTCGCCGTGCGCGAGCTGCTCCAGATGCAGCGTCCGCTCGCCGATCTGCCTCCTGTGCCGTCCGCGCAGGGTGTGCGATTCGCCACATACGTCGGGCCGCAGGACGACGCCGAGGTGCTGCGGGTGAACAACGCGGCGTTCTCCTGGCATCCGGAACAGGGCGGCTGGACCGAGGCCGACATCGCCGAGCGGCGCGGCGAGCCGTGGTTCGACCCGGAGGGGTTCTTCCTCGCCTTCGATGACACCAGCGGCGAGTTGCTCGGATTCCACTGGACAAAGGTGCATTCGGCCACGCTGGGCGAGGTTTATGTGGTTGGCGTCGACCCCTCGGCGCAAGGCCGGGGCCTCGGCGCTGCCCTCACGTTGAAGGGTCTGCACCACCTCGCGGCAAAGCTCTCCGGGGACGCGCAGGGGGCCGATTCGGGGTCCGATGTGATGCTGTATGTCGAAGCGGACAACTCCGCCGCGGTGAAGACGTATCGACGGCTCGGTTTCGACGTGGTCAATTCCGATGTTGCGTATGCCACCCCGGCGGCGGCCGACCTGTGAAGTCGCTGAACCTGTTCACCCCTCGTTAACCCACCATCCCCGAACCGTCCACCGCGGCCGAATACGTTGCCGGTGAGTTGGAGCCGCCAAGGGAAAGTGGGATAAGTGAAGCTCAACATCATCGGCAGGTCGTTCGGTACGACTGTCTCGGTCGCAGCAATCGCCGCGCTGACGCTCGCCGGCTGCGGCAGCGACAACAACGCGCCGTCGGGTTCGTCGGAGTCCGGGTCCGCGTCCGCGTCTGCTGAGGACTGCGGCGGCAAGGCATCGGTGACCGCCGAGGGCTCGACCGCCCAGCAGAACGCCATCGCGCTCTTCAACCAGGTGTGGAGCCAGAAGTGCCAGGGCAAGAACCTGTCGTACAACCCGACCGGCTCCGGCGCGGGCCGTGAGCAGTTCGTCGCGGGCAACGTCGACTTCGCCGGATCCGACTCCGCCATCAAGGAAGAGCAGGCTGCGCAGGCCGCCGAGCGTTGTGGCGGCAACCCCGCCTGGAACCTGCCGCTGGTGTTCGGCCCCATCGCGATGGCCTACAACGTCGAGGGCGTCGAAGGACTGGTGCTCAACGGCGACACGCTCGCCAAGATCTTCCAGGGCCAGATCGCCAAGTGGAACGACCCGGCGATCGCCGCGCTGAACGAGGGCAAGACCCTGCCTGATGCGAACATCACCCCGATCTACCGCTCGGACTCGTCGGGTACGACCGACAACTTCCAGAAGTACCTGGAGGCCGCGTCGGGCGGTGCGTGGGCCAGGGGCGACGGCAGCGAGTTCCAGGGCGGCGCCGGCGAAGGCGCACAGAAGTCCGCCGGTGTCGCGCAGGCTGTGCAGGCCACCCCCGGCGCCATCGGTTACGTGGAGAAGGGCTTCGCCGACCAGGCGGGGATCCCCTACGCCCAGATCGATAACGGCAGCGGCGCAGTCGAGCTGACCGACGAGTCGGCCGGCAAGGCCATCGATGCGGCCAAGTTCGCGGCCGAGGGTAACGACTTGACGCTGGATCTCGCCTCGCTGTACGGCACCCAGGAGTCGGGCGCCTACCCGCTGGTGCTCGCCACCTACGAGATCGTGTGCTCGAACGGCTACGACGCCGAGACCGCCGAGGCCGTGAAGTCGTTCCTGACGGTCGCCGCCAACGACGGCCAGAGCGGACTGTCGGCTGCGGGTTATGTGCCGCTGCCCGAGAAGTTCAAGGAGCGTCTGCTGACGTCGATCGACGCCATCGGTTCGACCGCTTAAGTTCACTGGCGCAACTGCCGCACCGCGGCGAGGATGGGTGCTTGACCGTATGACCGACAAGCTCGATGGAACTGCATTGACCACTCCGAATCCATCGGCCTCGGGGTCGGGGGAGGCCTTGGCCGCCCCCTTCCCCGAGCCGCCGCCCATGTCGACCAATCCGTCGGGAAATGCGAAAGTTCGCGCAGGCGATCGCATCTTCCGCGGACTGGCCGAAGGCTCGGGCACCCTCATCGTGGTGATCATCGCCGCGATCGGGTTCTTCCTGCTGTGGCGCGCCATCCCCGCGTTGGCGCGCAACGAGGAGAACTTCCTCCTTTACAGCGGCACCTGGAACACCTCAGACACGTCGGCGATGAGCTTCGGCATCCTGGATTTGCTCCAGGTGACGGTGTTCGTCTCGGTGTTCGCCCTGGTGATTGCGATGCCCATTGCTCTGGGCATCGCGATCTACCTGACGAACTACGCCCACAAGCGGGTGTCGGGGCCGCTGGCCTACATGGTGGACTTGCTGGCGGCAGTACCGTCGATCATCTACGGCGTCTGGGGCCTGTACGTCCTGGCGCCGGCGATCAAGCCCGCCGCGATATGGCTCAACGAGAACCTCAGTGGAGTTTTCCTGTTCGCCACGGGCAATGCGTCGGTGGCCGGCGGCGGCACGATCTTCACCGCGGGCATCGTGCTCGCGGTGATGATCTTGCCCATCATCACGGCGGTCACCCGAGAGGTGTTCGTGCAGACGCCGCGCGGCCAGATCGAGGCCGCGCTGGCACTGGGCGCCACCCGCTGGGAGGTCGTGCGGACGACCGTGTTGCCGTTCGGCATGTCCGGCTACATCAGCGGTGCGATGCTCGGCCTCGGGCGCGCGCTCGGTGAGACCATCGCGTTGCTGATCATCCTGCGTGGCACCCAGGCGGCCTTCAACTGGTCACTGTTCGACGCCGGCTACACGTTCGCCAGCCTGATCGCCTCTGCCGCATCGGAATTCAACGATCAGTACAAGGCGGGCGCCTACATCGCCGCCGGCCTGGTGCTGTTCATCCTGACCTTCGTGGTGAACACGCTGGCCCGTGCCGCGGTCGCCGGAAAGGATCGGTCAGCCTCATGACCTCCGCAACTCTGGACCAGCCGGTCAAGGTCCCCACCTTCCAGGGCGTCAGCGCCCGGCGGAAGTTCACGAACAACCTGGCGACGGTTCTGGTGACGGCGTCGGTGGTGGTCGCGCTGGTGCCCCTGGCGTGGGTGCTCTACACGGTGGTGGCCAAGGGGCTCGGCATTGTGCTGTCGAGTACCTGGTGGACCAATTCGCAGGCCGGCATGACGGCCTTCGCGGCCGGCGGCGGTGCGTACCACGCCATCGTCGGCTCACTGCTGCAGGCCGCGGTGTGCGCCCTGATCTCCATCCCCGTGGGCGTATTCGTCGGCATCTTCCTTGTGGAATACGGCGGCGGCACGCGGCTGGGCAAGATCACGACCTTCATGGTCGACATCCTCACCGGTGTCCCGTCGATCGTCGCCGCGCTGTTCATCTACGCGCTGTGGGTCGCGACCCTGGGCTTCGAGCGGTCCGGCTTCGCGGTGTCACTGGCGTTGGTGCTCTTGATGATTCCGGTCATTGTGCGCTCCACCGAGGAGATGCTGCGCATCGTGCCGATGGATCTGCGTGAGGCCAGCTATGCGCTGGGCGTACCGAAGTGGAAGACCATCGCCGCGATCGTGGTGCCCACCGCGCTGTCGGGCATCGTCACCGGCATCCTGCTCTCGCTCGCCCGCGTCATGGGTGAGACGGCACCGCTGCTCATCCTGGTGGGCTACTCGCAGGCGATGAACTTCGACCTGTTCGGCGGATTCATGGGCTCGCTGCCCGGCATGATGTTCGACCAGACCTCCGCCGGTGCGGGCGCCAACCCGATTCCGACCGATCGCCTGTGGGGTGCCGCGCTCACCCTCGTCGTGCTGATTGCCCTGCTGAATGTGGGCGCCCGTTTCATCGCCAAATTCTTTGCCCCGAAAAAGGTCTAGAGGAGTTCACTGATATGGCCAAGCGTCTCGATCTCAAAGACGTCAACATCTACTACGGCAGTTTCCATGCCGTGCAAGGCGTTTCACTGTCGGTGGAGCCGCGCAGTGTCACCGCCTTCATCGGCCCGTCGGGCTGCGGCAAGTCGACCGTGCTGCGCACGCTCAACCGCATGCACGAGGTGATCCCGGGTGCCCGTGTCGAAGGTTCGGTGCTGCTCGACGGCGACGACATCTACGGCGCCGGTGTCGACCCGGTCGGTGTCCGCAAGACCATCGGCATGGTTTTCCAGCGCCCGAATCCCTTCCCCACCATGTCGATTCGCGACAACGTGGTGGCCGGGCTGAAGCTGCAGGGCGTGCGCAACAAGAAGACCCTCGACGAGGTCGCCGAGCGCTCCCTCAAGGGCGCCAACCTGTGGAACGAGGTCAAGGACCGTCTCGACAAGCCGGGCGGCGGTCTTTCCGGCGGTCAGCAGCAGCGTCTGTGCATCGCCCGCGCGATTGCGGTGCAGCCCGACGTGCTGCTGATGGACGAGCCCTGCTCCGCGCTGGACCCGATCTCGACGCTGGCGATCGAGGATCTGATCTCAGAGCTCAAGCAGGACTTCACCATCGTCATCGTCACGCACAACATGCAGCAGGCCGCACGGGTGAGCGACCAGACGGCGTTCTTCAATCTCGAGGCGACCGGAAAGCCCGGTCAGCTGATCGAGATCGACGACACGGAGAAGATCTTCTCCAACCCGACGCAGAAGGCGACCGAGGACTACATCTCGGGCCGCTTCGGCTAGCCACCGCTTCACGCCAGACACAGAACAGGCCCCCGGAATTGCATCCGGGGGCCTGTTCTGTGGTCTGGGTCAGCGAGGGGCCGGCAGTTCGTCTTCCTCGACGGTACGGCCGGTGACCTGGAAGATGACCCGGCGGGCCACCTCGACGGCGTGGTCGGCGAAGCGCTCGTAGAAGCGTCCGAGAAGTGTGACGTCGACGGCGGCGGCGACCCCGTGCTTCCATTCGCGATCCATCAGAACCGTGAACAGGTGGCGGTGCAGGTCGTCCATCGCGTCGTCCTCTTCGCGGATCCGGGCGGCCTTCTCGGGGTCGTGGGTGATCAGCACTTCCTGCGCGCTGTTTCCCAGTTCCACGGCGACGCGGCCCATTTCTGCAAAGTAGCCGTTGACCTCTTCGGGCAGGGTGTGCTGAGGGTGGCGGCGGCGGGCGATCTTCGCGACATGCAGCGCGAGTGCACCCATTCGGTCGACGTCGGCGACGATCTGGATCGAGCTCACGATCGCGCGCAGATCGCCCGCGACGGGCGCCTGCAGTGCGAGCAGGACGAACGCTTCCTCTTCGGCACGCACACTGAGCGCCGAAATCTGGTCGTGGTCGGTGATCACCTGTTCGGCGAGCGCGAGATCGGCTTGCAACAGGGCCTGCGTCGCTTTCTCCATCGCGGCCCCCGCAAGCCCGCACATCTCGCCGAGCCTGCTGGTCAGGGCATCCAACTGCTCGTGATAAGCGGTACGCATGAACCAACCCTACGGCCTGGCATCGTCACCGTCACGAACCGGGCGGTGAACGAAAGGTGAATGCCACCTGCCGAAATGCTGCGGGTGGGCTATTCGCAGCTGGTGTCGGCGGCGTTGGTGACCGTCAGATCCTCCGGCAGCTCCGTGGTCGGCGCCTTGGTGCCGCGGAGGACGTTCAGCTGGTACGGGGACCCACTGGGTGAGGGGGCGCCGACGGAGTCGAAGTCGCTGCCCAGGACCACCTGGACCACGTCGCCCATACCGTTGACGCGTTCGGTGGTGGCGTTGGCAAAGGACGACGCCACCGTCGCGGCGGCTTCCTCGTTGCCGGCGGAGAAGAACACGGTCGTCTGCGACAGCGGACCCGGATAGTCGTCGGGAGTGGTCACATTGAAGCCGTAACCCTGCAGCGCGCTGGCGGCCGTGGCCCCGAGGCTGGTCTGCGCGGTCGAGTTCGACACCTGCACGGTGACCGTTTCCGGATCGGTGACGATCGCGTCGACGACCTCGCCACCCGGCTGACCGGGGTCCTCGTCGGCGGGGGACGGACTGGCCAACGATTCGGGGGTGCCGGGCACCGGTGTGTTGTCGGCGTCGCGCTCTTCGGGTAACGGGTCGTCGTTGATGATCGCGTCGAACAGCGCCCGCATGTCCTCGGTGCGGGGAATCTCGTTGCCCCACTCGTCGGCGTAGCCGACGGTCGGCACCGTGATGAACGTGATGCGCCCCGCGTTGACGCCCTGTACCGACTGGCCGAGGTCGACGAGGTCCTTCGTGTCGAGATTGTCGACGTAGCTGTGGCTGATGAACATGTTGACCACGTTGTTCAGCTTCGACAGGGAGAAGAACGTCTCCTTGGAGATCATCGAGCGCAGCAGCGACGACAGGAACAGCTGCTGGCGTTTGATCCGGCCGTAGTCACCGTTGGTCTCGGTGGTCACCTGCCGGGCGCGCACATAGTTCAGCGCGGTGTGCCCGTTGACCACCTGGCGCCCCGCCGTGGGCAGCACCGTGCCCAGTTCGTAGTCCTCGATCGGGGTGGTGCTGCACACCTCGACGCCGCCGAGGGCGTCGACCATTTGCGAGAAGCCCGTGAAATCGACTGCCATGAAACGGTTCACGTGCAGACCGGACATCTTCTGGATGACCTTCACGAGGCACTTGGGACCGCCGACGGCGAAGGCGGAGTTCAGCTTGTACTCGGTGTAGACCTCTTCTTTGCCATACATGGGCGACTCTTCGTCCATGATGGGGCCGTACTCCCGGGTCTCGGGATTCCACGGCTCGCACTTCATCGGCTCGATCTCGAGGTCACGCGGAAACGACACGGCCACAACACGTTTGCGGTTGGCGGGGATGTTCACCAGCATCACGGTGTCCGAGCGGGCGCCTGCGGCGTCGTCGGTGGTGCCCGCGCCGATGTCACTGTTCTGGCCGATGCGGCTGTCGGTGCCGACGATGAGGAAGTTCTCGTCACCGAACTGCGCATTGGGGTCGACGATGTCACGGGAATCGGGGTCCAGTGCCGACACCCGGTTGAGTAGGTTGTTCTTCGCCGACTGCCACTGCCAGGCGCCGCCGGTGAGTACGAGAGCGAAGACCGCGACCAGTGCCGCCGCGGCCCGGCCGGCGAGCGCGGCGCGCCGGTGGTCGCGACGCGGGGGGACCGGGACGTGCTTCGGTCGCAGTGCGGTCAGGTCCGGTAGTTCGGACGCGCGTCCGTCGATCGCGGGCAGGATGGTGGTGTCCAGATCGTCGCCGTCGGGATACGGCTCGGGGTCCGGCTGGGAGCCGAACTCCTGCTCCGGCTCGGCGCGATGGCGCTTCGGCTCGGCCGACGGGACGCCGCCGTTGATCTTGGCGATCAGGTCGGCAACGGTGACCGGACCGGTGGATTCGCGCGGGGGTGTGTCCGAGGGTTTTTCCCGGATTCCGGGGATGTCGCGTTCCCACGGCGCGGCGCCTGGCGCCGACCGCCGGGATCGGGTATTCCAGTCAGAGCCGGGTCTGTCGGGCCCGTCGTCCTTGCTGGGGCGGCCGGGAGTGGCAGCGGCATCCTCCGTGTCGCCGTCGCTCATGTCTTACCCGGCCTTCCAGCTTCCACGGCTTGTCGCGGGTGCGTGCGCGTCGTTGCGCACTGGCACGCAGATGCCGTGTGCCTGATAACTGTCATAAAGCACTGGTGCCGACTCCGCCACCGGAGCCAGGCTATTGATCCCTCATCGTACTGAGACATCCTGGGAGACATCCAGCCGAAACCTGGTGTCTATACCCTCTCGAATTGTTCTCGAAACGGCTTCGGGTCCATCTCGGTTCGGTGTCGGTCCTGGTCAGCCGCCCGAATGCATCACGTCGGCGCCTGCGGGCACCGTGCAATCGTCGGGGTCGTCGAGCCACCCCTCGGGCAACGTCACAGAAGCCGGCGATCCCTGGCGCCCCCGCGGGCCGTTGGCGGCGGGTGGGAACGGCACGTCCGGGTCGAGCTCGCCGAGCAGGTCGTCGAGCTCGGAAATGGTCTTGACCATCGCCAACGACCGGCGCAGATCCGCCCCGGCGGGAAATCCGTGCATGTACCACGCGACGTGCTTGCGGATGTCCCGCATGCCTTTGTCCTCTCCGAAATGCGCAGCGAGCAGCTCGCCGTGTCTGCGAATGATCTGCGCAACCTCACCGAGAGTCGGTGGTGTCGCGGGCGCAGTCCCGGTGAACGCGGCGGACAATTCGGCAAACAGCCACGGCCGCCCCAGGCAGCCACGGCCGATCACCACACCGTCGCAGCCCGTCGCGGCCATCATGGCCAGCGCGTCACGAGCGTCGAAGATATCACCGTTCCCCAGCACGGGAACATTCGTGACGTGGGCTTTCAGCGCGGCGATCTGATCCCAGTCGGCGCTGCCCGAGTACCGCTGCGACGCGGTGCGCGCATGCAAAGCGACCGCGGCCGCACCTTCTTCGGCGGCGATGCGCCCGGCATCGAGGTGGGTGTGGTGTTCGTCGTCGATCCCGATCCGGAATTTCACGGTGACCGGAATGTCGGTGTGCTCGGTGGCGCGCACCGCCGCGGCGACGATCTGGCCGAACAGCCGGCGCTTGTAGGGCAGCGCCGCGCCGCCGCCACGCCGGGTGACCTTGGGCACCGGGCAGCCGAAGTTCATGTCGATGTGGTCGGCGAGGTTTTCGTCGACGATCATCTTGGCGGCTTTATACGTGTTGACCGGGTCGACCGTGTAGAGCTGCAGCGACCGCGGTGACTCTTCGGGCGCGAACGTGGTCATGTGCATGGTCACGGGGTGGCGCTCGACGAGGGCGCGCGCGGTCACCATCTCACACACGTAGAGGCCGCTGACGGTGCCCGCGCGGGCCAGCTCGAGCTCGCGGCACAGCGTGCGGAAGGCGACGTTCGTGACGCCGGCCATCGGTGCCAGCACAACGGGGCTGCGCAACGCGATCGGCCCGATCCGGAGGGATCGGGCCGCATCGACGGGGGCAGCGGTCTCTACGCTGATGACGACACCAGAAGGTTCTTGGCCGCCTTCTTCTCGGCCATCTGGCGCAGACGTTCCTCGCGGCGCTGCTTGGCGATCTCGAACTTGTCGACGGCCTCCTGCAGTTCTTCGACGAGCAGGCCGAGATCGTCGCGCAGGCGAGCACTGTTGCCGTTGAAGTCCTCACGCTCGAAGATGCGCCACTTCTTGAGCACCGGCATCACGATGTCTTCGAGGTGGATCCGCGGGTCATAGACGCCACCCGAGGCGATGCTCACGGCCCGGCGCCGGAAGTCCGGAATCGTGTATCCGGGCATCTTGAAGTTGCGCAGCACCTTGTGTAGCGACTTCATCGCCTGATCGGGCGCGATCTCGAAGCCGGCCTCCGAGACGTCGCGGTAGAAGATCATGTGCAGGTTCTCGTCGGCCGAGACGCGCTGCAGCAGCTGGTCGGCGATGGGCTCGTTGCAGGCCTTGCCGGTGTTGCGGTGCGACACCCGCGTCGCGAGTTCCTGGAAGGTCACGTAGATGACCGAATCGAAGAGGCTGTCGGCGAACAGGTCGGCCTCGACCTGCTGATTCTGGCCCGGTGAGAAGCCGCGGGTCATCTGCTCGATGCGCAGCATCTCCAACTCGACGGGGTCGACGTTGCGGGTGACGACGAGGTAGTCACGCAACGCGATGCCGTGCCGGTTCTCCTCTGCGGTCCATCGGTTCACCCAGAAGCCCCACGGGCCGTCCATGGTGAAGTTCATCGCGATCTCGCGGTGATAGGAGGGCAGGTTGTCCTCGGTGAGCAGGTTGACCAGCATCGCGACGCGGGCCGTCTCGGAGATCTGCGACTGCTCCGGATGCCAGTCCTGGCCGCCGAGTGCGTAGTAGTTCTTGCCATCGGACCACGGGACGTAGTCGTGCGGGTTCCAGTCCTTCTTCATCCGCATATGACGATTCACGAGAGGCTCGACGACGGGCTCGAGTTCCCTCAGCAGTTGCAGGTCGGTCAGGTCTTTCGACACGACACCTCCCAGTTATCTGTACCTGATGGTTGCACTCAATATATCTGTGTATCCCGGTGACATTCAAGCCGCCGCGCCGTGCCTCACACGCAGGTAGCGGCCCTGTTCAGGTCACCGCCCTGCTGAGCAGTAGCTCAGCACAGTGATCGATGAACTCCTCGCGCGTCGCGCCGAGCCTGCCGTCGAGATACGCCGTGAACAACGCAGTGAGTGCCCCGATCAAGCCCGTGGCAACCATTGCCTGCGTGGTGGGGTCGGTGATCTGGGTCAGGTTGCGCTGCAGCAGCTCGATGAAGTTCGGCATCCACCGGGCGCCTGAGCGGGCCAGGACCGGCTCGGCCTCCGGTGCGAGCAGCAACACCCTGCCGCGAGCGGGATCGTCGATCATCAATGCGACGAACCGCTCGACGGCGTCGCGCATGCTGGCGGATTCCATCAGGGCCGACATCGCCGCGGCGCACACGTCGTCGTAGACCGCCGCGACGTATTCGTCGCGGTCGGCGAAGCTCTCGTAGAAGTACCGCTCGGTCAGTCCCGCCGCTCGGCAGACGGCGCGCACGGTCAGGTTCGGCCCGCCGGGGCTGCCCAGCAGACCGATGCCCGCGGCGATCAGTTCGTCCCGTCGGAGTGCCTGGCGGTCCTCCAGTGGGACGCCCGACCATCTGCCGCGTCGTTGACCGGACGGCACAGTCCTCCTAAGCTCCGTTGATGACAACGTGTGTAGTCAAAATATCGTGATTCGTCGGCGAGAAGAGCAGTAGTGACTCAAGATACGTCCGCGGCAGGCCCCGTGACCAGCACATCCGGTGCCGAGCCGGATGTCTCGGCGGCCGGTTGCCCCGTGACCGGCGGCGGTTACGACGCCCCGCCGGTGCCGCTCGGGCCCGATTCGCTGACGTGGCGGTACTTCGGTCAGTGGACGGGGATGTTGCAGGGCCCGTGGGCCGGCTCGATGCAGAACATGCACCCACAGTTGGGCGCCGCGGTCGAGAAGCACTCCATCTTCTTCATCGAACGGATGCCGCGGCTGTTCCGGTCGGTGTATCCGATCGGGGGAGTGGTCTTCGACGGGCACCGCGCCCCGCAGACCGGCGCCGAGGTCCGCGACTACCACATCGGGATCAAGGGCGTCGACGACCAGGGCCGCCGGTACAGCGCCCTCAACCCAGAGGTCTTCTACTGGGCGCACGCGACGTTCTTCAAGTCGACGCTGCTGGCCGCCGAATGGCTGGGCGGCGGGCTCACCGAGGCGCAGAAACGCCAGCTGTTCGACGAACACGTCACGTGGTACCGCATGTACGGCATGAGCATGCGGCCGGTCCCGAGGTCCTGGGAGGAATTCCAGGAGTATTGGGATCACATGTGTCACAACGTGCTTGAGAACAACTGGGCGGCCAGGACGGTGCTCGACCTGTCGACGATGACGAAGCATCCGTCGCTGGAGTGGATGCCCGACTGGCTGTGGCGACTGAATCTGATTGTCATGCAACGGTTCTTCAACTTCACGACGGTGGGGCTGTTCGACCCGGCGGTCCGCGAGCTGATGGGCTACACCTGGTCACCTCGGCAGGAACGTGCGCACCGGTTGTTCGGCAAGGTCGTCTACCGCGTGGTGAAGCTGATGCCCAAGCGCATGATGATGCACCCGCGGAAGCGCTCGGCGTGGGACCGCGCCACCGGTCGGCTGCCGGTCGACGCACCGTTGGTGCAGACCCCGGCGCGCAACCTGCCGCCCGTCGAGTACCGCGACGACCCCCACTTCTACAGCCCGAAGGTCTGAGCGCCGCGCTACGTTCGTAGGGTGCGACGAAAGCTGACGGCCGTCGTCGGTGCGGTGACGGCGGCCCTGTCGGGCACCGTCTCGACCGCCCAGGCGTCCTCCCCGACCCAGATGATCGTCGTGAGCGCGCCTGCGCCGCATTCGCCGACGGCAACCCTGTCGGCCTACGAACGCGTCGGCGATCGCTGGCGGGTGGTCGTCGGCCCCACCCGGGCCGACCTGGGGTCGCTGGGCGTCGGTCAGCCCGAAGACGACGTGTTCCGCACGCCCGAAGGGACGTTCCCGCTGGGGCAGGCCTTCGGACGGGAACCGGATCCGGGCACCAGGATGCCGTATTTCCAAGCGACGGATGCGGATTGGTGGGACGAGGACGTCCGCTCGCCGACCTACAACACCCACGTCCACGCCGAGGAGATCGATTCCGGCGACGCCGAGAACTTGTACGACTCCGGTCCGATCTACGACTACGCGGTCCTCATCGACCACAACCCGGCGCGGATACCCGGCCGCTCGGCAGGCATCTTTCTGCATGTATCCGATGGGGAGCCCACCTGGGGATGCGTGGCGATCGGTCGCGACCAGATGCGGTCGATCCTGCAGTGGCTCGACCCCGCCGCCCAGCCGCAGATCGCCATCGGCGTCGGGCTCCCCGGCCCCCCGACGGTCTGACGCTCAGCGGGGCGCGACGTGTGGCGTCCATGCGAGGCCGTCGCAGTAGCACAGCCGGCGAGGGTTGTGGGGATCGGGATACCAGTCGGGTCCCATCGGCCGGTAACGGCCGTAGAGCCTCGTACCAGCCCTGCCACAGCCACCACGCAGCCGTCACCGCTGCCACCACCGTCACCGCGGGGTGACGGCGGCCGAAAGGTTGGTGAACTCGCCTGTCGCGCATCGAACTTGATCCTACGATCCGGCAGACACCTTGCCGCCGCGCGAAGCGTGATCTGGGGAGGCCCCGCCCGCGCGTCAGGTTTGCGTCCGGCCCAGACCGGTTAGCTTGGGAGGTATGCAGGCGCCGGAAACCCTGGGCGGCCGCTACGAGTTGGGGCGCGTCCTCGGCCGTGGCGGTATGGCCGAGGTCCGCGACGCCTGGGACAAGCGGCTCGGCCGGCCCGTGGCCGTGAAGCTGCTTTACCCGTCGGTGACGACACAACCCGACACCCGTCGGCGCTTCGCGACGGAAGCGCGCGCCGCGGCGGCACTCAACCACCCGCACGTCGTCGCCGTCCACGACTCCGGGGTGCACGACGGCAGGCACTACATCGTCTTGGAGCGCCTGCCCGGGCAGAATCTGGCCGACGTGCTGGCGCGCAACGGACCGCTGCACCCCGACCACGTGCGGGCGATCATGCGTGACGTGCTGTCCGCCCTGAGCGCCGCGCACTCCTGCGGAGTTCTGCATCGCGACATCAAGCCCGCCAACATCCTGTTCACCCACCACGGCGGGGTGAAGATCGCCGACTTCGGTGTCGCCAAGAGCCCCGACACCCCGCAGACGCTGACGAACCGGGTGTTCGGGACGATGGCCTACCTGCCCGCCGACCGGATCGCCGGTAGACCGGCCACGCCGAGCGACGACCTCTACGCACTCGGCGTAGTGGCCTACGAGGCACTGACGGCCAGGCGCGCGTACCCACAGGACAACCTGACCGCGCTGGCCGACGCGATCGGCGCCGGCCAGGTGGTGCCACTGTCGGCATTGCGGCCCGATGTCGACCCCGCGTTGGTGGCGACGATCGAGCGTGCGATGGCGCGCGATCCGCGCTGGCGGTTCGCGACCGCCGACGAGATGCGCGCAAGTCTCGAAGCCCCCGCGGAGCGTCCGCGCCGCGTCGGTGCCGCGCTGGCCGCCATCGCGATTGTGCTCGTCGTGTTGCTCGCGGGATTACTGGTCGTGGTGTAGCGGAATACGCGCACTGACCTGCGGATAGAGCGTTGCTAACCACCCGGTCGCAGTCGGGTAACGATTGGCGCGCCGAGTTCAGTTCTGAAGTTCGATGGTGTAGTTTGCGAGATTTTTCGTTATGTTGCTGGGCGTGGGTCGGCACTCCCTACCGAAGAAGCGGCGTAATCCGTCGGTGTATGCGTTGACCGCGTTGGCTCCGGCGGCGGTCCTGCTGGGCGCTCAGTCCGACACCGGGCCGATGCCCGTCGTCGAACCAGAGCCGGTCGCCGCGCCTGCGCCCGAGGTGGAGCATCCGGCGCCGTGGAGCGTCGAGATCGTCGCCGCGCCCCCGGCCGCGCCGGAACCGGCCCTGCTGACCGATCCGGGTAGCGCCGGCGCCACCCCCGCATCGCTGGTGTCAGCGTCCCGATGGCGGGTCGTCAGCAGGACCCTGCCCGCCGGTGTGGCCCCCGAGAGAGGCCTGCAGGTGCGGACCATCCTCGCCGCCCGCAATATCAGCGCCGTCTTCCCGGAGATCAACAACATCGGTGGCGTCCGCCAGGACGCGCTGCGGTGGCATCCTGACGGTCTCGCGCTCGACGTGATGATCCCCGACCCGAACTCTGAGGCCGGCATCGCGCTCGGCAATCAGATCGTGGCGTACGTGCTGGAGAACGTCCAGCGCTTCGGCATCCAGGACGCCATCTGGCGCGGGGTGTACTACACCCCCGGCGGAGCCCGGTCCGGCGGCTACGGACACTACGACCACGTACACGTGACGACGACCGGTGGCGGCTACCCCGACGGGGACGAGATCTACTACCGCTGATCCGGCACCGCGAGCGCGCGTGTCCGCGCGCCGTCTGCAGGCGTGTCGCGTGCATTTGAGCGCGTTCGCGGCTGCTTGGCGGCATGGCCGCGGCCTTCGCGGATCCTGGGGCACCCGACAATTCGTGACGTTTCGCTGACTGATTGCCCTGACCTGCTGTCCAAGGGCGGACACGGCTTGCGCGGCTGCCCTCCGATTTCTGAAAATGCGGTCGTGGTTGCCGAACAACGCCATGTGTCCAGCGAGCGATACCACCTTCAGGACGCTCTGCAGAAGCTCGACGAGATGCAGCGCCGGGGAGAGGTCGATCCCGACGAGGCCTTGCGGTCGCTGGTCGCCACCGCGGTCGATGCCGTCCCGGGCGCGGACTACGCGGGAATCACCATGGTCGGCGAATCGGGCCAGGTCTCCTCGATTGCGGGCACCCACGAATACGCCGAGATTCTCGACGACGTACAGCATCAGGTCGGCGAGGGCCCATGCCTGTCGGCGGCCTGGGCCGGACACATGGTGGCGATCGCTGACCTGGCGGACGATGACCGCTGGCCGAATTACCGGGAGGCCGCCGTCACCCGGACCCCGGTGCGTTCGGTGCTGTCGTTCGAACTGCACACCGAGGGCAGGAGTCTGGCTGCGCTCAATTTCCTCGCGGAATCCCCGGGCGCCTTCACCGCGGACTCCATGGAGGTGGGCATCGTCTACGCCACCCACACAACGTTGGCGTGGAACTCTCTGCACCGCGAACGCCAGTTTCGCAGTGCGCTGGCCAGCCGCGACGTCATCGGCCAGGCCAAGGGCATCCTGATGGAGCGCTATGACATCGACGCGATCGAGGCGTTCGACCTGCTTCGCCGGCTGTCCCAGGAGGACAACGTCAAGCTCGCCGAGCTTGCCGACCTGGTCGTACGGACCCGCTCGGAGGGGCGGGCCGACTGAGCGGCCCCCGGCGCGCCGAAGGGTTGTGGTGCCCCCACCAGGGCTCGAACCTGGGACCTGCGGATTAAAAGTCCGTAGCTCTACCGACTGAGCTATAGGGGCTTGTGCGTGACTCGGAAAGGATACGGCACGCAGCCCGTTTGAGGATTTGGGTGTCGGTACCCTAAGCTATCGAAGCTCCCAACGGCATGAGAGTTGCGAGTGCCCCGGAGGAATTCGGAATAGGCCCCCATCGTCTAGTGGCCTAGGACGCCGCCCTTTCACGGCGGTAGCACGGGTTCGAATCCCGTTGGGGGTACGCGCGACGACCACTACGGTGGGAGGAGCAACACAGTAAGGCCCTGTGGCGCAGTTGGTTAGCGCGCCGCCCTGTCACGGCGGAGGTCGCGGGTTCGAGTCCCGTCAGGGTCGCCATCACGGCGAGGCACTTGCCAGGCAAGTGATCGGTGCCGTCCGGCCAGGTAGCTCAGTTGGTACGAGCGTCCGCCTGAAAAGCGGAAGGTCGCCGGTTCGATCCCGGCCCTGGCCACCACTACTTCGGTGCATGATGGTCTGCGATGACTCGTCTCCTCGCCTCCGCCTTCGTTGCCTGTGTGTTCGCGACGCTTATTGCGCCTGCCGCGGCCGCGCAACCGAACAGCACGCTCGTCGATCTGGTCGACGCCGCCACCCGTCGATTGCAGGTCGCCGAACCCGTCGCCGCCAACAAGTTCCACACCGGTGGGCTGATCGAAGACCCGGCGCGTGAGCAGCAGGTGCTCGACGCGGCCTCGGCCGAGGCGACCACCCTCGACATCGACCCCGCCTACGTGACGACGGCGTTCCGCGACCAGATCGACGCAACGGTGGCGATCGAGTACACGCGCCTGGCGCAATGGAAGTTCGACCCGGCCGTCGCGCCCGTCGACTCGCCGGACCTGGCCTCGTCGCGCGGGGTCATCGACGCGCTCAACCGCGAGATGGTGACGTTGATGGCCGACGAGTGGGGCAAGCTGCACTCGCCGGCCTGCCGACCCGAGCTCGACCAGGCCAAGGCGACGGTCGTTCAGCAACGCGGCCTGGATCCGCTCTACCGGCAGGCCATCGACTTCGCGACGCGCAACTACTGCCGCTAGAACATGGGACCATGTCGGGTGACATGAAAGATTTTCGCCAGCGGCTGCTCGACGCGCTCGAAGAGTCGATCGCTGAGGACGGTTACCCGAAGACCACCGTCGCCGACATCGTGCGGCGAGCCAGGACGTCGCGTCGCACCTTCTACGAGCATTTCGACAGCAGGGAAGCGTGTTTCGTCGCCCTGCTGTCGGACGCCAACGCCGATCAGATCCGGCAGATCTCGGAGGCCGTCGACCCCAGCGCCCCGTGGCAGAAGCAGGTGCGGCAGGCCATCGAGGCGTGGATCTCTTCCGGTGAAGCCCGTTCGGCGTTGATGCTCAGCTGGATTCGCGACGTGCCCTCACTCGGGCCCGTCGCACGCGAACTTCAGCGCGACGCTATGGACAACTTCATCGACATGGTCGGGACTCTGGGCGCCACCGACGAATTCCGCGCGGCGGGCATCGGTCCCGTGTCGCGCAGCCGAATCATCATGCTCCTGGGTGGCCTCCGCGAACTCACAGCCATCACCGTCGAAGAGGGTGGCAGGATGAGCGACGTGACCGACGAGGCCGTCGACGCATCCATCGCGCTGCTGAGTTCGCACGCAGGCTAGGAGCTTTCGGCCTTCGCGCGCTCGAACAGCGTGGGGTCGTGGGCGCACAGGATGCGCAGATCGGGCTCCTGGCGCCGGTACAGCTCGGCCAGTCGAGAGTGGTTGTCCCTGACCTTCTTTCGGTCCTTGGCCACGGTCAACTCGAACCCCGCCAACGCTTTCGGCATCGGAGGTGTCCCGCCGGCGACCTGGCTGATGTGGAAGAAGGCGTCACCGGCGTGCAGTAACCAGCGATCACCCGCGTCGACGGCCACGCACGCATGCCCGTCGGTGTGTCCGGGCATGGACACCATCGCAAAACCGGGTCCGATCTCGGTCAGTTCCCTCGCGGCGGCGAAACCGCGCCACGGCTCACCGTCGATGTCGTGCTCGACGATCCGCGGCCCGTGCGCCCACTGGGAGGATTGATAGCGCACGCGGTTGGGGATCGCGCGAGATCGCATGGCGCTGAACGCTTCTACCGCGGTCACGTGCACCTGGGCGTCGGGGAAGTCCGCGAGCCCACCGATGTGGTCGAAATCGAAGTGGGTCACGATGATGTGCCGGACATCGGACAGCGCGAAACCCAGAAGCGGAAGTTGGTGTGCCGCGGTCTCCGTGTCGTCGAGCACCGGGCCCAACAGCCGTCGCCTGACACGTCCGAACTCTGCGGGGTTGGCGCAGTCGCGCGTGCCGAATCCGGAGTCGACCAGAACCAGACCGGCATCGGACTCGACCACCAGTACGTGGCACACGACATCGGGAGTCGCCACCGGCCGCAGCGTTCCGCAATTGAGATGGTGAACTTTCACAAACGACCCCCCGGTATGGCTTGCTGGAGGTCAGTCAACGGACTGACCGGTTCGCAAGTCAAATCAGACGATTTTGTTCGAAATCGTGGGCGGTCGGTGGGGTAATTTACGCACATGGTCCGGCCTGCTCAGACGGTGCGCAGCGAGCGAACGAGGGAGGCGCTGCGGCAGGCCGCCGTGGTGCGCTTCCTCGCGCAGGGCGTAGAAGAGACGACGGCCGAGCAGATCGCCGCCGACGCCGGGGTGTCCTTGCGGACGTTCTACCGGCACTTCGCGTCCAAGCACGACCTGCTGTTCGCCGACTACGACGCCGGACTGCACTGGTTCCGGTCCGCACTGGCGGCACGCTCGCCCGACGACCCGATCATCGAGTCCGTGCAGGCCGCGATCATGGATTCGCCCTATGACGGCTGGGCGGTCACCAAGATCGCGACGATGCGTTCCGAGGAACTCGACGCTAGTCGCATCGTGCGTCACATCCGACAGGTCGAGGCGGACTTCGCCGAGGCGGTCGAAGAGCACATGACCAAGACCGACGGCGCTTCGCCGGGCACGGACGAGCGGATGCGCATCACCGTCACCGCACGCTGCATCGCCGCGGCGGTGTTCGGTGCGATGGAGGTGTGGATGCTCGGCGACGACAGGTCGCTTCCCGAATTGGATCGGCTCTGCCGGCATGCGTTGCAACTGCTGCGCACCGGGATCGACGACCCGGCCTGAGCCGCGCTGTCATGTTTTGTCATTATTGACAAAACATGAGCACCGTGTCAGCCTCAGCCCATGACGGACTTCGACGCGATCGTCGTCGGTGCGGGGCACAACGGCCTCACCGCAGCGGCACTGTTGCAGCAGGCGGGGTTGCGCACCCTGTGCCTGGATTTCAAGCTCTATGCCGGCGGGATGGCCTCGACCGTCGAACTCTTCGACGGCTTCCGGTTCGAGATCGCCGGGTCCGTCCAGGTGCCCACCTCGTCGGTCGTCAGCGACGCGCTGGGGCTCGACGAGCTCCCGACCGTCGACCTCGACGTGATGTCGGTGCAGTTGCGCGGCATTGGCGACGACCCGCTGATCTACTACACCGACCCGATGAAGCTGTTGACGCACCTCAACGAGGTGCACGGTGCCGAGGCCGTCAACGGCATGGCGGGGTTGATGGCGTGGTGCCAGGCGCCGACGCGGGCCCTGGGGCGTTTCGACGCGGGACAGTCGCCGAAAACATTGGACGAGATGTTCGCCTGCGCGACAAACGAATTCGAGCGGCAAGCAGTCAGCGACATTCTGTTCGGATCGGTCACCGACGTGCTCGACCGCTATCTGCCCGACCGCGAGAAGCACGGCGCCCTGCGCGGCATGCTCGCCTTCCTCGCCGTCAACACGACCTATCGCGGACCCTGCACACCCGGCAGCGCCGCGGCTCTGGCGTTCGGGCTGGCGGTTCCCGACGAGAACGCGACGCTGATCAAGAAGTTCGTCGGCGGCATGGGCGCGGTGACCGAACACCTGCTCACGCTGTTCACCGCAGCAGGTGGCGAACTGCGGCTGCGCAGCAAGGTCGACGAGATCCTCGTCGACGGAGGGCGCGTCACCGGGGTCCGTGTGGAGGGCGGGTCCACGCTGACCGCACCGATCGTGGTGTCCAACCTCGCGCCCGACCTCACGGTCAACACGCTCATCGACGGCGGCGCAATTCCCGCGGAACTGCGGGAAAGGTTCTCCCACATCGACCACCGCGGCAGCTATCTGCAGATGCACTTCGCGCTGGACGGCCCGCCTACGTTCGCCGCACCCTACGAGGTGCTCAACGATCCCGAATACCAGTCGGCCATCGGCATTTTCACCACCCCGGAGGAACTGCAGCAGCAGTGGGAGGATTCGCAGCGGGGCGTCGTGCCTGCCGACCCGGCCATCGCGCTGCAGATTCCGTCGGCCAACGATCCGAACCTGGCGCCGCCGGGCAAGCATGCGGTGTCGGCGTTCTCACTGTGGTTCCCGCTCTCGGAGGCGCGCGCCGGCTACGGCGAGTTGAAGGTCGAGATGGGGAAGCGGGTCATCGAGAAGATCACCAGGCTCGCACCGGACTTCGAAAGCCTGATCCTGCGCCACACCACCTTCACGCCGAAACACATGCGCACCATGTTCGGTGCACCCGGTGGTGACTACTGCCACGGACTCATCCATCCGGAGCAGATGGGCCGCAACCGGCCCGGTCCGAAAGGCTATGTGGATCAACCGATTCCGGTCGACGGCCTGTACCTGGCCAGTGCCGGTTGTCACGGTGGCCCCGGCATCACGTTCATCCCGGGCTACAACGCGGCCCAGCAGGCGCTGGCCGACCGCGGTTGAGCGAATCGCTCGACGACGCCGAGCGTCGTTTCGCGCGCCGAATCACTCGGTGGCGGGGCCGGTCGGGGTTGCGCCGCCCTCGTCCGACCAGTCGTTGCCGTCGTCGTCGCCCTTGGACGGATCGGTCACCACATCGTCGTCGGTGTTCGTGGGTGCGGTGTCGGTCTCGGTGGTTTCTGGTTTGTCTTTGGTCACCGCGCTGTACTACCCCGCCACCGGCGGGTTCATTCAGCCGCGGCCGGCCTGCAGTTGAGCCATCCAGTCGGCGGGCACCCGGCCGCGGGGACCCGGCACCGTCTCGTCGGCGGGCCTGCTCTCGGGCGGGGCGAGCTCGGGACCGTCGTAGTAGGAGTTGGTGTCGTAGTTCCAGAACCAGTCCTCGCCGGGCTCGAACGACCGGATGATCGGATGGCCGCTGGAGCGCCAGTGCGCCGACGCGTGCTTGGCCGGGGAGTCGTCACAGCAGCCGATGTGCCCGCATGCCGCACACCGTCGCAGGTGCACCCACCAGCCCCCATCGGCGTCGCATTCGACGCAGCCCGTGCCGCTGGGAGGAACCGTCGGATCAACAGTGCTCACGCGTACGAGCCTACGGGTGCAGTCCCGGGATCTCGATCCGAACGCCGACCGCGGTGGTCTATGGTCTCGCCATGGCAACCAAGGACTCCCGCGAGGTCGTTATCGACGCCACCCCCGAGCAGATCCTCGACGTCATTGCTGACGTCGAGTCGACGCCGGACTGGTCGCCGCAGTATCAGAAGGCCGAGGTGCTCGAGCGTTTCGACAACGGCAGGCCCAAGCAGGTCAAGATGACGGTCAAGGCGGCGGGTCTGACCGACGAGCAGGTGATCGAATACACCTGGGGCGACAACGAAGTGACGTGGACGCTGGTCTCGGCCGGCCAGTTGAAGGCGCAGGACGCCGGGTACACGCTGACGCCGGAGGGCGCCAAGACGCGCGTGCGGTTCGACATATCGATCGACCTGTCGGTGCCGCTTCCCGGGTTCATCCTGAAGCGGACGATGAAGGGTGGTGTCGAGACGGCGACCGAGGGCCTGAAAAAGCAGGTGCACAAGGTACTGAAGGGGTGAGTGCGGGCCCGCTGGCCGGGATCCGGGTGATCGAGCTCGGCGGCATCGGGCCCGGTCCGCACGCAGCGATGATGCTCGCGGATCTCGGCGCCGACGTCGTGCGCGTGCGGCGTCCGGGCGGGTTGCAGATGCCCGCTGAGAACGTCGACCTGCTGCACCGCGGCAAGCGGGTCGTCGACCTCGACCTCAAGACGGACCGCGCGAAGCTGCTCCATCTGATCGCCAAGGCCGACGTGCTGATCGACGGCTTCCGGCCCGGCACCTGCGAGCGGCTCGGCATCGGTCCGCAGGACTGCGAAAAAATCAATGCGCGCTTGGTTTTTGCGCGTATCACGGGGTGGGGCCAACATGGTCCGCTGGCGATGTCGGCGGGCCACGACATCAACTACCTGTCGCAGACGGGTGTGCTGTCGGCCATCGGCTACCGGGACCGGCCGCCCGTCGCGCCGCTGAACCTCGTCGCCGATTTCGGCGGCGGGTCGATGCTCGTGCTGGTCGGCATCGTCGCCGCGCTCTACGAGCGCGAGCACTCCGGCAGGGGGCAGGTGATCGACGCCGCGATGGTCGACGGGGTCAGCATGCTGTCGCAGATGGCGTGGACGATGAAGGCGACCGGTGCGCTGCGCGACGAGCGCGAGTCGTTCCTCCTCGACGGCGGCGCCCCGTTCTACCGCACCTACGAAACGGCCGACGGCCGATACGTGGCGGTGGGCGCGATCGAGCCCCAGTTCTACGCGCAATTGCTGACGGGACTCGAACTCGACGCCGACCAGTTACCACAGCAACTCGACCGAGCGTCCTATCCCGCGATGCACGAGCTGTTCGCCGAATGCTTCGCGAAGAGAACCCGAGACGAATGGGCGGAGATCTTCGCAGGCACCGATGCCTGCGTCACACCGGTGCTGACGTGGCACGAGGCCGCGCGCAGCGAGCATCTCCGGGCCCGCGAAACGATCGTGACAGCGCAGGGTGTCGATCAGGCCGCACCCGCGCCGCGCTTTTCTCGAACGCCGCCGGGACCTGTCGGCCGACCTCCGCAGCAGCTGACGCCGATCGACCGGATCGGCTGGTGATCGACGTTAGCTGCGAAATCCTCTGCGCGAGGCTGATCGGTTGCTAACATTTGCTCTCATGGCGGTGCGAGCTTCCAGCGAAGTGGAGATCGAAGCCCCGCCGGAGGCGATCATGGACGCCCTGGCGGACATCGAGGCAGTGTCCTCGTGGTCATCGCTACACAAGCGCGCCCAGGTGGTGGACCGCCATCCCGACGGTAGACCGCATCACGTCAAGGCCACCGTCAAGATCATGGGCCTGTCCGACAACGAGACGCTTGAGTACCACTGGGGCGACGACTGGGTGGTGTGGGATGCCGAGCAGACGTCCCGGCAGCGCTGCCAGCACGGCGAATACAACCTGACCCCCGTCGGCGAGCAGCGAACGCGGGTGCGTTTCGACCTGATCCTCGATCTCGCCGCGCCGTACCCGACCTTCCTGGTGCGGCGCGCCAAGAAGATGGTGCTGGACGTGGCCTTGGAAGAGCTACGCCGGCGCGTCCTGGCAGTCGCGCGGTAGGGCATCGGGGCGATCCGGGCGTCGCGGGAGATCCTCATCGAGGCGCCCAGGACCGCCGTGATGGACGCCCTCGCCGATCTGGACGGTCGGAATCGCGAGCCGCGGTGCGGGTGCCAGTGGGGACTAGCCGGGGAGCTTCAGGGTCTGCAGCCGGCGAATCGCTTCGTCGAGCGTCTCGTCGCGCTTACAGAACGCGAAGCGCACCAGGTGTTTCCACTCACCGGCGTGCGGGGCGGCCGGATCGCAGAACGCGGACATGGGGATCGCCGCGACACCGACCTTCTCGGGAAGCTGCGCGCAGAACGTCGTGCTGTCGTCATATCCGAGGGGGCGGGGGTCCACGCACAGGAAGTACGTTCCGAAGCTGTCGAACACGTCGAAGCCGATCTCGCGCAACGCCGAACCGAGTCTGTCGCGACGGGCCTGGAACGAGGCGCACAGCGCGTCGACCCAGGCGTCCTCGTTGTTCAGAGCCTGGGCGACCGCGGGTTGGAACGGCGCACCGGCGACGTAGGTCAGGTACTGCTTGGCGGCACGCACCCCGGCGATGAGATCGCTTGACCCGCAAGCCCACCCGACCTTCCAGCCCGTTGCGTTGAACATCTTCCCCGCGCTGGAGATGGTGATCGTGCGCTCGGCCATCCCGGGATAGTTGGCGAGCGGCCGATGGTGCCTACCGTCGAACACCAGATGTTCGTAGACCTCGTCGGTGATCACCAGCAGGTCGGCCGACACGGCGAGTTCCGCGAGCCCGCGCAGTTCGTCGTCGGAGGCGATCATCCCGGTCGGGTTGTGCGGCGAATTGACAATCAGTGCCTTTGTTTTCGGTGTCACCGCGGCGCGCAGAGCCTCGATGTCGATCGCGAATCGGCGGCCGTCTCGCCGCAAGGGAACCGCGCGCCGGTGGCACCCGGCCATCGCGATGACGGGAGAGTAGGAGTCGTAGAACGGTTCGATCAGCAGGATCTCGGAGCCGGGTTCGACGAGCCCGAGGACCGAGGACGCGATGGCCTCGGTGGCGCCTACGGTGACGAGCACCTCGGTGTCGGGATCGTATTCGGTGCCGTACCGGCGTTTGCGTTGGTCGGCGATGGCCTGCCGCAGCGCGGCGTGACCCAGGCCGGGCGGATACTGGTTGACGCCCTCGGCGATCGCGTTCTCGGCGGCTTTGAGCATCGCGGGGGGACCGTCCTCGTCGGGGAATCCCTGGCCGAGGTTGACCGCGCCGATGCGCGCGGCCAGTGCTGACATCTCGGCGAAGATCGTCACCGCGTAGGGCTGCAGTCCGCGAACCGTCATGGCACCCGAGCCTATTGGTCGTTCTCGCCACGAGGTATTCGCGGTCGGTATGCTGCGGTTCAGCACCCCTACAATCGATTGCAGCAAATGGCTCAGATAACCCTTGGTGTGTTCAGTCCCTCGGTCCTGCTCGACGTGGCCCGCACGACCGGTGCGCTGGCTGCCGCGGGCCTCGAAGTCCGCGATGTGCCTGTGCCGTCGTCGCCTGCGCAGTTCGCGTCGTTGCGCGCGGGCGAGTTCGACGCGGTGTTCACCAGCCCCGACAACGTGCTGGCGTACCGCTTCCTGCCCGCCAATCCCCTCGGCGAATTGCTGGATGTCGAGATCGTCGCGGGTCTCGATCGCGGGCTGGGGCTGAGCCTGGCGGCGCGTCCCGGACTGGAGGGCGTGCCGTCCGGTGGTCGGCTTGCTGTCGATGTGCCCCACTCGGGGTTCGCGTTCGTCTGCTACGCCCTTCTCGAAGAGATCGGGTCGGCGCGCGAAGATTTCGAGACCGTGGCGCTGGGGTCGACGCCGAGGCGGGCCGCCGCGTTGCTGGCCGGCAAGTGCGACGTGACGGTCCTCAATGCCGGTAATGAGCTGACTGCTCGCGAAGGCGGGTGTTCTCTTCTCGCCGATGTCACCCGGCTCGGCCCTTACCTCGGTACCGTGCTGGCGCGTTTCCGGGACGCGCCGGGCGCACCCGAGGTCGAGCGGTTGCAGCGGGTGCTGGTCGAGGTGGCGGGGCAGCTCAGCGCC
The DNA here is from genome assembly GCF_041287165.2 of Mycobacterium bulgaricum. Classification (NCBI taxonomy): domain Bacteria; kingdom Bacillati; phylum Actinomycetota; class Actinomycetes; order Mycobacteriales; family Mycobacteriaceae; genus Mycobacterium; species Mycobacterium bulgaricum. The sequence continues at coordinate 960,390 of NZ_JBGGKV020000001.1, forward strand.
GGTGAACTCGACGATGTGGCAACCGATTCCGCCAGCCGGTTGCTCAGCCTGACCCCGGAGACCGCCGCCGAGCACGTGGCGATACTGCGCGACCCCTCGCGCGGACTGGTCGACGGGACGGTCGATTCGGCCTCGCTGGAGACCCTGGTCGCGTTGCGCCGCCGCTTTCTGCCCGCACCACAACTCGACGACGTGACCGCGCGATTCGACGAGCTCGTGCGCGAAGAGGTGCTGGCCTCCTGACGCGCGGGGCTCTCATTCTCTGAGCACGTAGCGGGCCCGGGCGATACCCGTCGCGAGCGCATAGCCCACCGACACGATCAGGGTGAGCGTGAACAGGACATCGAAGCGGTGCGCACCGGCCGCCACGTTTCCGGCGGCTGCGCCGATCGAGGCCCCCACGAACAGTGCGATCGAGAAGAACGACATGCCGACGGCGCGGGTTTCGGCGGCCGCATCGGTCATCCAGGTCTGCATCGTGGTGTGTCCGAGGGCCCACGCCAACCCGAGCAAGATCGCCGCCGCAAGCACGGTGGTCAGCGCGATGTCCACGGTCACCGCCATGTAGGCGCCGATGATCGCGGCACCGGCCAGCGCCATCAGCACCCACGCCGGCCAGCGCCCCAGGATCAGCTTCATCAGCTGGCTGGCGACGACGACCGAGGCGCCGAACGCGGCGGTCGCGGCGCCGGCGACCAGCACCGTCGCGCCCGTCTCCTGCAGTGCCACGGCGAGGTAGTTGAACACGCCGATCAGCAACGCTCCCTCGACGACGGTGAACGCCAATATCGCTACCGCCCAGCGGTTTACCGCCAGGCGCCGCAGCGAGGGTCCCAGCCGCGTCGTAGTGTCGCCTGCAGCCTCGCGGAGTCGCGGTAGCCCGAGCATGAGCGCGAACGAAAGGACGGCGACGACGACGAATGTCCAGCGCCATCCCCACCATTGCGCGATGGCCCCTGCGCCGAGCGTGCCCGCCGCCAGGCCGAGCGAGATCGCAGCTGCCAGATTCGCCGTGGCCACGGCACGCTGTTTGAGCGTCAGGGTCTCGCCGTAGTAGATCAGCACCGTCGTGATCGTCGCCGCGAAGGCCGCAGCCGCCAGTGCCCGAACGAGGCTGTAGGTCAACGGATCCTGGACGAATGCGGTGGCGAGATTGGCCACACCGCCGAGCCCGGTGGACACGACGAGCACGCGAACCCGGCCGTGGCGCGCCGCCAGGGTGCTCCAGAACAACTGAAAGGCCGCGTAGGACACGGCGTACACCGTCAACGACTGGCCCACCGCCTCGACCGGGACTCCCATGTCGTCGGCGATCACCGGAACCAGCGGGGGCATCACCGACCGGTCGACCATCGACCCGAACGCGGCCAGGATCAGGATCATCGGTGTGACGCAGCCACAGAGTGCCTGGTGACTTCGGTGCCAGCCGGCGGCATGGGCGCTCCATCGGGCGAAGGGGTGTGCAATCGATTGCGGTCAACTATAGGCACCACGAGTCGCGCCACGGAACAGTCGACCGGCCGCCCCAAGGGGCGACCTGGGGCGAGACCTTCAATCGGGCGGCCCGGGAGGTTCACGGGGTGTTGACACCTTAAAAGGGCTGTGAAATAGTTCACTGCAATCGATTGCATATGACCTGGATAACATGTGCGGACGGTCGTTGGGTTGCAATCGGTCTGACAGAGAGGTTGGACATGAGTTTTACCACTGTGTTCCGCGCGATCGCGGCGACCGCCGCGGTGGCGCTCGCCGCCACCGGCTGCACTGCCGACGGCGGCGGCGAGAGCGACACCGTCACCATCGGTGCGTCGCTGCCGCTGACCGGCGAGTTCAGCCAGGGCGGACTCGACACCCAGCGCGGCTATGAGGTCTGGGTCGAGATGACCAACGAGAAGGGCGGCCTCCTCGGCAAGAACGTCGAGATCATCGTCAAGGACGATGCGACGCAGCAGGAGACCGCCGTCAGCAACTACAACAACCTGATCTCCCAGGACAAGGTCAACTTGCTGCTGGGCAGTCAGTCGTCGCTACTCAACATTCCTGCTTCGGCGATCGCCGAGAAGAACCGCATGCTGTTCGTGTGTCCCTCGTGTGGGTCGCCGGACATGTTCAACCGCGGTTTCCAGTACATCTTCTTCTCGCAGCAGGCGATCGCTACCAACCAGGCGAAGGTCTTCGCCGAGTGGATCGCGAACCTGCCGCCGGAGCAGCGGCCGAAGACCGCCGCCTACCCGACGCTCGATGACCCGTTCGCCGGGCCCGTCGTCGAAGGCGCCGAGCAGATCCTGTCGGCCGCAGGTGTGCGCACGGTCTACAAGGACCAGTACCCGGCAACCACCAAGAACTTCGACTCCGTGGTCAACGCGATGCGCGACGCGGGCGCCGAATTGGTGGTCCAAGGCGCGCAGTTCGAGGACGGCGTCAACATGATCCGGTCGATGAACCGGGCGAACTACCAGCCGGCGTTCCTCTACCAGAGCAGCTCACCCACCTACGGCCAGCAGTACCTCGACGCGGTGGGCCCCGACAACGCCGAGGGCGTGCTGTTCTCGTCGAGCTACAGCCCGCTCTCGGACACCCCGGACAACGCCGAGTTCGTCAAGCGCTTCAACGAGAAGTTCGGACAGAACCCACCAGAAGACGCGGCCGACGGATTCGCCGCGGGGCAGGTGCTCTCGGCTGCCGTCAACGCTGTCGGCTCCATCGACGACCAGAGCGCACTCGCAGACTGGTTGCGCGGCAACAGTGTTGACACGCTGCTCGGCACGCTGAGCTGGAACTCCGACGGCAGCCCCAAGGGCGATTTCCTGGTCGGACAGTGGCAGGACGGCGTCTCGCAGGTCGTGCTCCCCGATGACGTCGCCACCTCGGATGTGATCGTGCGCTGGCGCGGCGGCGCCCTCTAGCCCTCGGCATGCCGACGGTCGACACCTCTAGGAGTTGCCTTCCATGACCTCCGTTGTGCAAACCCTCATCCTCGGACTGCTCGTCGGTGCGCTGTATGCACTGATGGCGTCCGGCCTGACCCTGATCTTCGGGGTCATGCGGGTGATCAACCTCGCTCACGGCGCTTTCGCCGTTCTGGCAGCGTTCCTCACCTTCACGCTGTGGCGGAGCCTCGGGCTGGACCCGCTGTTGTCCATCCCGATCGTCATGGCCGTGATGTTCGGATTCGGTTGGGTGGTCTACCTTCTGGTGATCCGCCACGTCCGTGGAGCCCACGTCACGATGACGGTGCTCGCAACTTTCGGCATCGCGCTGATGCTCGAAGGGATCATGGGTTTCATCTGGGGGAACACGTCGACCACCGTGGTCACCTCCTACACCGATGCCTCCATTTCCCTCGGTCCCCTCTATGTCCCGCAGGCGATGGCGATCTCGGCGTTGATCGCGATCGTGGTGATGGGCGGTCTCTATCTCCTCCTGAACCGCACCTGGGCGGGGCGCGCCATTCGGGCCGCGTCGTCCAACGAGGGCGGGGCGCTACTCGTGGGGGTGAGCGTGACGACCATCGCCGCGCTCACCTTCGCGATCGGCGTCGCCACCCTCGGCGCGGGCGGCGCCATGCTGTCCACGATCTATCCGTTCCTGCCCGGCACCCATTACCAGTGGATCGCGAGGCTTCTGGCGATCGTGGTTCTCGGTGGGCTGGGCAGCCTGCCGGGTGCGGTGCTCGGTGCACTGGTGATCGGTGTCGGCGAGATGGCCGCCACCGCCTATCTCGGCGCCGAATGGCCTGTGGCCGTGCCGTTCCTGGTCATCATCATCGTGCTGATCACCCGCCCTCAGGGCATCCTCGGCACCCGGCTCAGAGAGGACGCCGTCGCGTGAGTACAAGCATGAGCGACACCTCGATGCGAACTCGCCTGCTCGACCCCGGCATGCACAAGTGGGCGACCCGCGGCGTACTCGCCGTCGCCGCGGTGGTCATCCTGCTGTTCCCGCTGTCGCCGAGCATGTCGGCGCAGAACGTCGTGATCCTGTCGCTGGTGCTGGCGATCGGCGCGAGCGGGCTCAACATCATCACCGGCTTCACCGGCTACCTGTCGCTGAGCCAGGGCGCGTTCATCGGGATCGGCGCCTACGTCGGCGCAATCCTGGCCACCAGGTTCCCCGACACCCAGCCGCTGCTGTGGGTGCCGGTGGCGGGCGTGGTCGCGGCTGCGATCGCGATGCTGCTCGGGCTGGTCACCTATCGGTCCAGGGGGCCTGCGTTCGTCATCATCACCGTGGCCTTCCTGTTCCTGATCCAGTTCGTTGCGATCGAGTGGGTGTCGGTCACCAACGGCACCTCCGGACTGACGCTGCCACTTCCGGATTGGCCCGAATCCTGGGGCAACTGGCCCTTCCATCTCGCGCTCGTAGCGCTGCTCGGGCTGTCGCTGCTGATGACGTGGTGGATCCGGCGCACCAAGTTCGGCATGGGTCTGATCGCGATCCGCGAGGACGAGGGCAAGGCAGGGACGATCGGTGTCAACGCGCCGGTCTACAAGCTGCTCGCCTTCGGCGCCAGCGCGCTGTTCGTCGGCATGGCCGGCTCGGTCTATGGCTATTACCTCTCCTTCGTCGACCCGATCGGCATGTTCTCGATCATCACCAGCGCGCTGATCGTGCTCGCGGTCATCCTGGGCGGCCGGGGCACCCTGTTCGGTCCGGTATTGGGCGCCTTCATCATCCAGCCCGTCAACATCTACGCCAACCAGGCGTTCGGCGGCGGCAATGCCCGGCTCGTCCTCTTCGGCGGCCTGCTGGTGCTGCTGGTGATCGTGCTGCCCAAGGGCATCCTCCCGACCGCAGCGGCGCTGATAGAGAAGGCGAGAACCAAAGGCACCGTGGGCCTTTCCGGCGCCAGGCTCAATCCGCTGGACCGGCCTCTGGTCCGGGCCGACATCCGCAAACCGGAGCCCACCGGGAAGGCACTGCTGGAGGTCCGCGGGCTGCACAAGAGCTTCGGTGGCAATCACGCGGTCAACGACTGCAGCTTCACGGTGCCCGAGGGGTCCATCACCGCGCTCATCGGACCCAACGGCTCCGGCAAGACGACGGTCTTCAACCTGATCTCGGGCACGATGACGCCGGACAAGGGCGAGATCCTGCTGAACGGTGAACACCTGGAACGCAGTTCGCCGTGGTCGCGGGCACACCACGGTCTCGGCCGCACCTTTCAGATCACCCGACTGTTCCGCGAGATGACAGTGTTGGAGAACGTGGTCGCCCCGTTGCGGAGCTTCTCCGTCGGACAACTCGGGCTCGGTGCGGTCAGCGGATCGGAGGCCGCGCGTGCCGAGGAACTTCTCGAGTTCGTCGGCATGGCCGCGTACCGCGACGCCAGGGCGGGGGCGCTGTCCTACGGCCAGCAGAAGCTCGTGGAACTCGCGCAGGTGCTGATGCTCGACCCGAAACTCATCCTGCTCGACGAGCCTGCGGGCGGCATCAACCCGACGCTGATCGAGCGGATGGGCGACCTGATCAGGGAGCTCAACGCCGGCGGCAAGACGTTCCTGCTGGTCGAGCACAACATGCCGTTCGTGGTCGGATTGTGTGACCCCATCAGGGTTCTCGCCCGCGGTGCGGTGATCGCAGAGGGCAGCCCCGAGCAGATCCAGAAGGACCCCCTGGTGCTCGACGCCTATCTCGGCGACGACTACCTGCTCGAGGCACCGTCGAAGGGATCCAAGGTCTCCGCGGAGAGGAATCCGGCATGATCAAACTCGAAGGGGTGGTCGCCGGTTACGGCGGCGGCAACGTTCTGCAAGGCGTCGACCTCGAAGTCGGTGCGGGTGAGCTCGGCTGCATCGTCGGCCCGAACGGAGCAGGCAAATCGACCGTCCTGCGCGCCGTCAGCGGCATCCTCAAACCCAGCGCGGGCCGAATCCTGCTGGGCGGCAGGGACATCACGGGCATGGCGCCGCACGAGGTGCTCGGCTGCGGGGTCACCCAGGTGCCGCAGAGCAACGGGTTGTTCCCGACACTCACCGTCAAGGAGAACATCCTGATGGGCGCCTACGTCATCCGCAGGCAGCGATCCCTTGTGCGGCAACGCTATGACGAGGTGCTAGGCATGTTCCCGCTTGTGCGCGACAAGACCGGCATCCGGTGCGGCAACCTGTCCGGTGGCCAGCGGCGAATGGTGGAGTTCGCCCGCTCGCTGATGCTCGACCCCAAGCTGGTGTTGCTCGACGAACCCTCGCTGGGCCTGGATCCCAAGTCGCTCACCGTGATCGACGAGGCCGTCTCCATCATGCGGGCCAGCGGCAAGGCCGTCCTGATGGTCGAACAGAACGTCCGATTCGGCCTGCGGATGGCGTCCTCGGGCATCGTAATGGAAAGCGGCCGGGTATTGCTGACCGGGCCTGCCCAATCGGTGCTGGCGAACCCCGAGATCGCCGACCTGTACTTCGGCGGCGCGGTGCATGCGCCCCCGCGTTCCGACGACTCGACGTCAGACAACCCGGCCGCTCAACCCACGGCCTGAGAGAGAAGGAAAACGAGAGAATGTCTGCCTCAACCTTGAAGATCGGCTGGATCGGCGCAGGCCGGATGGGTTCCCAGCTCGTCACGCGACTGTTGGACGCCGGCCACGACGTCACGGTCTACAACCGGACCGCGGCCAAGGCCGAGCACCTGGCCGAGAAGGGTGCCAAGGTCGTCAGCCGGCCCGTCGACCTCGCCGACCGCGAGCTGGTCTTTGCGATGGTGTCGTCCTCGAAGGATCTGGAGCAGGTGATGCTCGGCGACGGTGGCCTGTTGACCGGCGAGAAGTCGCCGCGGATCATCGCGGACTCCTCGACGGTGTCGGCTGAGGCCAGCGCGCGTATCCGCGAGGCGGCAAACTCCCGTGGCTGCGACTTCCTGGCCACGCCGGTCAGCGGAAACCCGAAAGTCATTGCCGCGGGCAAGCTGACGGTCGCCGTGTCGGGGCCCCGCGAGGTCTTCGAGTCCATCGAACCGGTCCTCGAAGTGTTCGGCCGCAGTGTCACCTACGTCGGCGAGGGTGAGGTGGCGCGGCTGGTGAAGATCGCCCACAACCTGATGCTCGGCGTGGTCACGCAGTGCATGGCCGAGATCACCGTGATGGTCGAGAAGGGGGGCGTCAGCCGCGCCGATTTCCTGGCCTTCCTCAACGATTCGGTGATGGGATCGACGTTCACCCAGTACAAGTCGCCGGCGTTCGTCAACCTCGACTTCACGCCGACGTTCACGATGGAATTGCTGCAAAAGGATTTCGATCTCGGTCTCGAGGCCGCGAACGCGCTGAAGTCACCGATGCCGATCGCGTCGGCGACCCGCCAGATCGTCGCGCAGGCAGCAGGTTCCGGCCTGGGCATCGATGAGGACTTCGCGACGCTGCTGCTGCAGGTGGCCAAAGGGGCCGGCATCGAGTTGACGCCCGAGAACGTTTCGGTGGACGACGGCCTCACCCCGGTGCACTCGTGATCCGTCCTCTCGGCGCACCCGGGCACATGGGTGTCGACTATGAGGAGCGGGTGGACTTCGCCCGGCTGCGGGACTACCGCATCGGGCGGGCGAAGGCAGCGCTGGAAGCCAGCGGCTGCGGGGCCTTCCTGCTGTTCGACTTCTACAACATCCGCTACACCACGCAGACGTGGATCGGTGGTGCGCTGGGCGACAAGATGATTCGCTACTGCCTGCTGACGCGCGACGGCGACCCGATCCTCTGGGATTTCGGCTCCGCGGTCCGTCACCACAAGCTGTACTCGCCGTGGCTGCCCGAGGAGAACTGGCGGCCGGGCTTCCTCGGCTTCCGCGGTGCCGTCGCTCCCGACGCCGGGCTGATGCGTGACGCCGTCACCGAGATCAAGGGCATCCTCACCGATGCGGGGTTGGCGGACGCTCCGGTGGGCATGGACATCGTGGAACCGCCGTTCCTGTTCGAGATGCAGCGGCAGGGCCTCACGGTGGTGGACGCCCAGCAGAGCATGCTCGATGCGCGTGTGATCAAGTCGAACGACGAGATCATGCTTCTCAACCAGGCGGCGGCGATGGTCGACGGGGTCTACCAGGACATCGTCGACGCGCTCAAACCCGGTGTGCGCGAGAACGAGATCGTCGCGCTGGCCAACAAGCGGCTCTACGAGCTCGGCTCCGACCAGGTCGAGGCCGTCAACGCGATCTCGGGGGAGCGGTGCAACCCGCATCCGCACAACTTCACCGACCGGATCATCCGGCCCGGCGATCAGGCGTTCTTCGACATCATCCATTCGTTCAACGGTTACCGAACCTGTTATTACCGTACCTTCGGGGTGGGCAGTGCGACGCAGAGCCAGCGGGATGCCTACAAGACGGCCAGGGAGTGGATGGACCGCGCCATCAACGCGATCCGGCCGGGCGTCGGATCCGATCAGATAGCCCGGTTGCTGCCCAAGGCCGAAGATTTCGGTTTCGAGAACGAGATGGCGGCGTTCGGGCTGCAGTTCGCCCACGGGCTGGGTCTCGGTCTGCATGAGCGTCCGATCATCTCGCGGCTGAACTCGTTGGAGAATCCGCTGGAGATCAAGGCGGGCATGGTGTTCGCGATGGAGACCTACGCGCCGGCCTCCGACGGCTTCTCCGCGGCGCGCATCGAGGAGGAAGTGGTGGTCACCGACAACGGTCCGGTGATCCTGACGAAGTTCCCCGCCCAGGAACTGTTCGTCGCCAACGAGTACTAGGACCTCTGAAATGCGGGGCAGGCCCCGCCCGCCGCGAGTGCGGTTTGGTACGCAGCACGCCCCGAAGGCGCGTACCAAACCGCACTTTCGTGTTTCGGCGAGCGGCTCAGGCCTTCCAGACCGTCTTGAGGTTGCAGAACTCCCGGATACCCGCGGCGGCGAGTTCACGACCGTAGCCAGAATCCTTGATGCCCCCGAAGGGCAGCTCGGGATAGGAGACCGTCATGCCGTTGAGGAACACCGCGCCTGCGTCCAGGTTGCCGATGAACCAATCCTGTTCGGCCGCATCGTTGCTCCAGACCGCGGAGCTCAGCCCGAACGTCGTCTGATTCGCGACCCGCACCGCCTCCTCGCGGTCGGACACCCGGTACACCGACGCGACGGGACCGAATGCCTCCTCCAGCACGATGCGCATGTCGTCGGTGAGGCCGGCCAGCACGGTCGGGGTGTAGTAGAAGCCGGGCCGATCGGGGGCGCTGCCACCGGCGAGCACTTCAGCGCCCTTGACGACGGCGTCGTCCACCAGTTCGGCGACCTCGTCGCGCCCGGACTCGGTGGCCAGCGGGCCGACGTCGGTGGCGTCGTCCATCGGGTCGCCGACTTTCAGTGCGTTCATCTTCGTGACGAACAGCCGGGTGAACTCGTCGTAGACGTCGGTGTGGACGATGAATCGCTTTCCGGCGATGCAGGATTGGCCGTTGTTGGAGATCCTGGCCTTGACCGCGATGGTCGCTGCCTCTTCGAGGTCGGCGCTGGGCATCACGATGAACGGATCGGAGCCCCCGAGCTCCAGCACGGCCTTCTTGATGGACTGGCCCGCTGTCGATGCCACCGAGCGGCCCGCGGGCTCGGAACCGGTCAGCGTGACGGCCTTGACGCGGCTGTCCTCGATCACCGCAGCAACTTCACGGGAACCGATGAGCAGCGTCCGGAACGAGCCAACCGGGAAGCCGCCCTTCTCGAAGAGCTCGTCGAGGTAGAGGGCGGACTGCGGCACGTTCGAGGCGTGCTTGAGCAGGCCCGTGTTCCCGGCCATCAGCGCAGGGGCGGCGAAGCGGATGACCTGCCACAGCGGGTAGTTCCACGGCATCACCGCGAGCACCACGCCGAGGGGCTGCCACACCGTGCCCGCGGAGGAGGCGGCCACCGACGAAGGATCGCTGAGTTCTTCGGCGGCGAGAAAGGATTCGGCGTTGTCGGCGTAATAGCGCATGTTCTTGGCGCACTTGAGCACCTCGGCGCGGGACTGAGCGATCGGCTTGCCCATCTCGAGCGTGATCATCTCGGCCGCCCGGTCGACGTCGGCTTCGAGGATGTCGGCCGTGGCGTGCATCCACTCGGCGCGCTGGGCGTAGGTGGTGCCTCGCAGCTGTTGCGCGGCGTCGAAGGCCTGGGCGACGCGGCGCTCGACCTCGGCGCTGTCGTGCGCCTCGAAGGTCTCCAGCGTTTCGCCGGTCGCGGGGTTGATGGTTGCGATCGCCATGGAGGAGTTCCTGTTCGTTGTGGGGTGGTTACTCGAAAACTTCGGGGTGACGGGCGAGTTGGCGTCGGGTGCGCCGGATGTGGCCGAGCAGCACCCGCTCGGCCTCCTCGGAGTCCCGTTCGCGGATCGCGGCCACCAGCATGTGGTGCTCGTCGTGCAGGATGCGGTGGCTGTCGTCGTCGAGCAGTCGCGTGAAGGCGCGGCGGTAGTGCTGGGTGGTGTTCCACAGCCGCTCCACCGTCGGGCCGAGGAACGTGGTTCCTGCACCTGCGTAGCTCAGCAGATGGAATTCCCTGTCCCACTCCAGGAACTGCTCGACGTCGCTGGACCGGCGCATGTCCTCGGCGAGTTCGGCCATCCGCTCGATCTGGTCCTCTTCCAGGTGCGGCAGGCTGTAGCGCAGCAGCAGCGGTTCGATCCGTTCGCGCACCTGGTAGAGCTCGACACACTCGTCGAGACTCAACCTCGCGATCCACGCACCGGCATTGGCCACTGTGGTGACCAGCCCGTCAGATTCCAGAATTCGCAACGCTTCTCGAACCGGGACACGGCTCGCGCCGTACTGGGCAGCGAGTTCCTCCTGCCGCAGGCGTGTGCCCGGCGGATATACACCGTGCAGGATGGCCGCGCGCAGCTCATCGGCGACGCGGGCGCCGGTGACGCCGTCGCGGACCTGTGGCTGGGTCATGGTTGCATCAGCCGGCCGGATGGTTCGGATTCCACAGCAGAACATCGGCGTCGGCCTCGTAGGCCTTGCCGTCGGGAAAGCTGACGAGCTCGAACTGCATGCCCCACGGGCTCAGAAAGTACACCCAGCGCTGGCCCTCGCTGGCGTTTCGGCTCGCAGTCGGATCGCCGAGCACCCGCAGACCCTCGGCACGCAGATACTCGACGGCTGCGTCCATGTCGTGGACGTAGAACGCCAGATGGTGCCCGCCGATGTCGCTGTTGCGCGGCTGGTCCGCCTGCCCGTCGGCGGGGGCGTACTGGAACACCTCGAAGTTGGCGCCGGTTCCGCACCGGTAGAAGCGCAGTTCCTGCATCACCGTGCGGGGGTGGACGTTGAGATGCTCCTGCATCCAGTCGTCGTCGTGGGCGTAGGGCCCCAGCGTGTAGACGTGGGTGCAGCCGAGGACCCTGACGAAGAAGTCGTGGGCCTGCTCGAGGTCGGGCACTGTGAAACCGATGTGGTCGGTGCCAACCAGGCCGGGCAGAGGCATGAAACCGTCCTTCACTGGATCCAATCACCGCATACCCTACGCCTATCCCGGGTCATATCGAAGAGTTTCTGGCCAAAGTGGATCCAATCGAGTTAGGCTGGGGACGCGCCACACCCGTCTCACCGGGATGTCCGTTCGATGGAGATGAGGGCTATGCCTACCGAAACCCGCCTGGAGACTGGCGCCCCGTGGATCGAGTTGTCGACCACCGAAGAGGACTGGAAGGCGGCCGACCCGGCACTTCTGGGCACGATGCTCGCCGAGCTACACCTGATCCGGGCGTTCGAGGAAACGGTGCTCGAACTCGCGGGCGAGGGGCTGGTCCACGGGCCGGCGCACTCCAGTATCGGACAGGAGGGCGGCGCGGTGGGATCCATTGTCGGCCTGCGCACGACCGACGCCGTCAACGGCTCGCATCGCGGTCACCATCAATTCCTCGCGAAGGCGCTGACCCACGTCAGCGGCGGTACGATCGATCCGGCCGCCGCCGTCACCCCCAAGATCCAGCGCGTGCTGCAGCGCACGCTCGCCGAGATTCTCGGCCTGGCTCAGGGTTTCTGCCGCGGCCGCGGCGGCTCCATGCACCTGCAGTGGTTCGAGGCCGGCGCGTTGGGCACCAACGCGATCGTCGGCGGCGGCGTCCCCATGGGGGCAGGTAATGCATGGGCCCAAAAGCACAGCGATACTGACGATCTGACGATCAGCTACTTCGGTGACGGGTCCAGCCAGATCGGCTCGGTGCTGGAGTCCATGAACCTGGCGGCCGCCTGGAAGCTGCCGTTCTGCTTCTTCATCGAGAACAACCTCTACGCGGTGTCCACCCGAGTCGACGAGATCAGCGCCGACCCGCGCCTGTCGGTCCGCGGCCAGGGATTCGGCATCCCCGGGTGGCGCGTCGACGGAATGGATCCACTCGCGGTTCACCTGGCCGTCGAACAGGCCGCCGAGCGGATGCGCCGCGGTGACGGTCCCGCCGTCGTCGAAGCCGAGGTGTACCGGTTCTTCCACCAGAACGGGCCCTACCCCGGCAGCGCCTTCGGGTACCGGCACAAGGACGAGGAAGCTCAGTGGCGCAGGCGCGATCCGCTCGACAGAACTGCGGGCGAGATGATCAAGCTCGGCCTGATCGACGACGCAGGTGTGGCGGAGTTGCGCAGGCAGGCGCAGGACGCGATGAACGCCGCGGTGGCCGAGCTGCTCGAGCCGAACCCGGACGCTGCCGGCAAGCGGCGGATCCGGCCTGAACTGTGGCCCGACCCCGGCTTCGTCAACGTCGGTGTCCGGGGTGACGCCGGTGAGCTGAACGCGCTTGACGTTCTCGAGCCGACCTCCTACGAAGGTCCCTGGCGGGCGACGAAATTCGTCGAGGCCGTCGCCGGTGTGATGGACCGCCGGATGGGCACCGACGACCGCATCGTGATCTTCGGTGAGGACGTGCACCGCCTCAACGGCGGAACCAACGGCGCCACCAAGGGTTTGGCGAAGTACGGTGAGCACCGGTTGGTCGGCACCCCGATCAGTGAGAACGCCTTCACCGGTCTCGGAGGTGGGCTTGCCCTCGACGGACGTTTCCGGCCGGTCATCGAGTTCATGTACCCCGACTTCATGTGGGTGGCCGCCGATCAGGTGTTCAACCAGATCGGCAAGGCGCGACACATGTTCGGCGGCGACAACCCCGTGCCGCTGGTCCTGCGCACCAAGGTTGCGATGGGATCCGGCTACGGCTCGCAGCACCTGATGGACCCCGCGGGGATCTTCGCCACCAGCCCCGGCTGGCGCATCGTCGCCCCGTCGACCGCGGCCGACTATGTCGGCCTCATGAATGCCGCTCTGGCACTGCAAGATCCGGTGCTGGTCATCGAACACGTCGATCTCTACGGCACGGCTGATCAGATCCCTGACGGCGACCTCGACTACATCATCCCGCCGGGCCGCGCGGCGATCCGACGGGCCGGCAAGGACGTCACCGTCATCAGTTACCTCTCGATGGTGGCGCGGTGCGCGGAAGCCATCGAGCAGACCGGCATGGATGCCGAGCTCATCGACCTGCGGTGGTTGGACCGGGCCTCGATCGACTGGGACACCATCGAAACCAGTGTGCGCAAGACGAATGCGGTGCTGATCGTCGAGCAGGGTGCGCGGGGCAGCTCCTATGGCGGATGGCTCGCCGACGAGATCCAGCGTCGACTTTTCGACTGGCTGGATCAACCGGTGGAGCGGGTGTCCGGGGAAGAGGCGTCACCGAGCATCTCGCGGGTGCTCGAGCGTGCTGCCATCGCGGGCACCGAGGAGGTCGTGGCCGGTCTGGAAAAGGTGCGCGCCGCGATGGGGCGTCTCTGATGGCGACCGTGGTGCGTATGCCGGAGGTGCTGGCCAACGCCACCGAGGCGACGATTCAGACCTGGCTGGTGTCGGAAGGCCAGGAGATCTCGGTCGGAGACCCGATGGCCGAGATCGAGACGGACAAAGCAGTTGTCGAGTACGCAGCCGAAGTGGAGGGTGTGCTCACCCGGTTGCTTGCTGAACCCGGGACGACGATCGCGGTCGGTGACCCCATCGCCGTGGTGACCGGACCCGGTGAGACGGATGACGAGATCGACGCGGACGTGCGTGACCCAGAGTCGGGCGCGCCGGTCATCGAGAAGGTGGTGGAGTCTGCCCCGCCGCCGGAGACCAACGGCCGTCGCCTGTTCGCGACGCCGCTGGTGCGGAAGATCGCTCGCGAGAAGGGCATCGACCTGGCGTCCGTCACCGGAACGGGCCCGGGCGGACGCATCGTGCGCAGGGACCTGGACCGCCTCCCCGATGTCGGCACGCCGGCTCCCGAACCGGTGCGTGTGGCGGAGAAGCCCTCGACTGACGACGATTTCGTGGATGTTCCGCTGACAGGCATGCGCAAGGCCATTGCGCGCCGGCTCACCGAGAGCAAGACCACGGTGCCCCACTTCTATGTCACGGCGGACTGTCGGGTGGATGCGCTGCTGGATCTGCGGCGGGCGATCAACGACGTCGGTACCACCAAGGTGTCGGTGAACGACTTCGTCCTCAAAGCCGTCGCGGGTGCGCTCGTGGAAGTGCCTGAGGCCAATGCCATTTGGAACGGTGATTCGATCCGTCGGTTCACCCATGCCGACATCGCCGTCGCTGTGGCTGTCGACGGCGGGCTGCTCACCCCGGTGCTACGCGGCGTGCACCGGTCACCGATCTCGGCGATCTCGGCTCAGATCGGTGACCTTGCGTCGCGTGCCCGCGCGGGCAAGATCAAGCAGCACGAGCTCGAAGGCGGGAGCTTCTCGGTCTCGAATCTGGGCATGTACGGGGTGACGGAGTTCTCGGCGATCCTCAACCCTCCGCATTCGGGCATCCTCGCCGTCGGAGGGGCCGTGCAAAAGCCGGTCGTCGTGGACGGTGAGCTGGCCGTCGGCACGGTGATGACCGTGACGCTGTCGGCCGATCATCGTGTCATCGACGGTGCGGTTGCGGCGCAATGGATGGCGGCGTTCGTGCGCCGCATCGAGAACCCGCTGACAATCCTGATCTAGGCCGGGAGGTCGAAATCCACCTTTTGTCAGGGTCTTCTCGCACATTGACTGCAAAAGGTGGATCTCGACGCGGTCAGTCGGCATCGGCAAGGCGGTGGATCTGCGCCTTGGTGGCGGTGTCCGCGGGCGGCACACCGGCGCCGATAACGGCCAACAGCGCATCGCCGTAGCTCGCTCCGATGGTTTGCCGCGGCACGAGCTGTGTGCAGCCCGCAATGTCACTGACGGCCAGGACCCAGTTGCTGCTGTGAATGTTCTCTGCCACTTGGTTTTTGGTGCCGTTCTTGTCGGTCGGCGTAGGTAGAATTGCACGTATGTTCGAAGGGCTGGTGGATTCTGCATCGCGTGCCGAGATGGCCGATGCGGAGATCGACGCCGCCATTGCAGCGTGGACGGACGCGATCGCTTCAGCGTCAGCGCACCGCCTGTTGCTCATCGCCGAGAAGACGAGCCGAAATTACGACGACGATTGGGAATGCCAGGACGACACCGAGGCCGCGTGGAACTCCGCGGCCGCCGAGGTCTCGCTGGCCTCGAGGATCTCCCACGGACGTGCCTCGGGCGACATGGAGGTCGGGCTGGCCCTGACCCGTCTACCCCGAATTGCTGCAGCGTTTCTGGCCGGGCAGATCTCAGAGTTCCTCGTGCGCCGGATTGTGCACCGCACCGCCAACATTCAGGATACTGACGTCTTGGCCAAGGTTGAAGACGAGATCATCGAGCGCGCCGTGTACTGGGGCGGATTGTCGAAGCAGAAACTCGACGACGCTATCGACGTCTGGGTCGACCGCCACGATCCCGCGGCGCTGCGTCGGACCAGGGCCCGGGTCCGGGACAGAGGCGTCACCATCACTGAGAGCAAAGAGGGCGTCACCGAGATCATCGCCCGGCTCAAAGGTCCCGACGCTGCGCTGTACTGGCGCCGGCTCACCCTGATGGCCCAGGGTGTGTGCCCCAATGACCCTCGCACCCTCGACCAACGCCGAGCTGATGCCCACGGCGCGATCGGAGCTGGGTTCTTCCACCTGGCGTGTGAATGCGGCAGCCCCGACTGTGCCGCCGCAGTCGATGACGGCCGCGGCTCCCACGTAGTGGTCCACATCTATGCAGAGAAAGCCGCTTTGACGGCGCAACCCGATCCACTCACCAACGGCGAGAACAGCGACGGCCCGGGGAGCAGCGCCACCGAAGGCTGTGATGACACCGAGAGTTGCGAAGATCCGGAGGGCAGCGGCGTGACCGCGCAAGCTGATCGTCGCGCCGTTCACTTACGGCCCCCGCCGGGAGTGATCGTCGGCTTCGGACACGTTCCCGCCGAAGAGATCGCCGCGCGGATCGCCGGCGGCGCTTCCCGCAGACACGTGAAGGCGCCGGGAATCGAGCCGCAGCCGCGCTACCGACCCAGTGCCGCGCTGGACGAGTGGGTGCGGGCGCGCGATCTGACGTGCCGATTCCCGCAATGTGATCGCCCCGCGGCCTACGCCGATTTCGATCACACCGTGCCCTGGCCCGTTGGGCCCACTCACGCCTCCTGCGGGAAACTGCTGTGCCGCCAGCATCATCTCGCCAAGACGTTCTGGGCCGGCTGGTCTGACGTTCAGCATCAAGACGGCACCATCGTGTGGACCACACCGGCCGGACGCACCTACACCACCAGGCCTGGCAGCGCGCTGTTGTTCCCTTCAGTTAGCACCGTCAGCGCACCCATCGACACTCCCGCGCCGGTACCCACCAGCGCAGACAAGATTCGAACAATGCCTACCCGGCGAAAGCGGAACCGAGCCAGAGCAATCGGCTACCGCATCAAAGCCGAGCGCGCACTCAACGACGCCTATGTCGCCGAACGCAACAAGCCAACGCCCTTCTGACGGCGCACCGGCGGCTCAGGTCGTGAAAAGCCGGGCCGTGCGGGTTTCGTGGCGCATGCCGCTGATTTCCAGGGCAGGGGCCACGCTCCACACGTCGGCCATCGGACGGTGACAGGCTTGGCGTGCCAGTTCGACGAGAAGCGGTGCGTTGCGGGCCTGGATCCGTTGGCTGTGCAGCGGTCCCAGCCTGCCCAATCTGATGGCCGCGCTGAGCATCGACGCCATCATCGACCGCACGGAGCCGAGAACCGCGACGTGCATGGGGATACCGAGCCGCGCCTGCAAAGCCCCTTCGACGACAGCGCAGTGTCCAGGAGTGGCACCGTCAAGGACGGCCACCAAGTATGGGTGGTGATCGGCCAAACCGCTCTGTCGCGAAGCGGCGGCCAGCTGGCGGCCCGCGGACTCCGACGACACTCGCGCATTGCCGAACAGTTTGTAGCTCGCCGCCACGTCGTCGAGCGCACACAGGGCCCGCAGGTCGTCCGCTGCGCGCCAGGCGGCCGCCGCGAGCGTGCCGTCGAGCGGCGCGTAGCTGTCCCTCACGTAGGCGATCACGGTGCGCTCGATCTCGTCGTGGTCGGCGTCGGGGCGCTCGGCCAGCCACTGCTCGAGGCCCTGGCTGTGCACCATCCGCCCGGTGGGAAAGGCGCTGTCGTGCAACTGCATCCACAGCGCGAGCGCGACGCCGGGGTCAGTGGTGGTGGCCGGCATGGGAATCCGAGGACGTCCGGGACCATCCGTTGCGGGCGAGTGCCGTCACCATGACATCGCCGTCGACACCCAGTTCGGCAAGCAGCTCCTTGGCGGCGTGTGCGCTGGTGAACAGCGGAGCCGCCACGGCGTCCTCGCTGACGTCGATGGGGGCGTGCTGGTTGCCGAGCACGTAGCCGAGTAGCAGCATCCGGCGTGCATTGTCGTCTGCGACGGGCACGACGATCGCGTCCTCGGCGGGGCGCCGGACCACGACGACGTCGGTACCGTCATCGGCGATCACGGCTCCGTCGCGCAGAAAGGCGCCGCGTGGCAGCGTGATCTGCACAGCGAGTCCGGTGTCCGCGGTGACGGCCTGGCGGTGCTTGGCAGCGTCCCCCCAGCCGATGTCGACGTGGTGACGGCTGCGTCCGGCGAACTGTTGGTCGCCGATGTGCCCGACGATCGTGTCTGCTTTCACCGTGCGCTCGCTTTCGGCACCAGGGCAGCCCGCGCGGCGTCGAAAAGCTGTTGCCTCGTACGCTGCAGGTCGGGTGCGCGGTGCGCCGTCAACCGGACGAAGACCCCCGCGTCGCGCGGCAGACCGCTTGCCCCGCCGTCCACACCGTCCGCGTCGTTGAGAGCCGATCGGATCCGATCCAGCAGCGCGGGAACGGGGCGGCCGGGTGCGACGGCGAGGAAGGTGGCCACATAGTCACCGTCGATGAGTGCGGTGGCATCACTGCCGGCTTGGGGGCGGATCAGCTGGCGATCGCGGGCGACGATGCGTCCGTCGACGCTGACAACGAGCGCGCTGTCGTAGCCGGAATAGCCGTACCGTTCGCCGTGCGCGATCCGGCCTGCAGCGACGGCTTCCCAGCCGAGGTACACGCCGCCCTTCTCCACGGCGATGTCGATCCGCTGGGTGAAGTGCGAATCCGTGTGCGGGATGACCGTTCCCGGGTAGTACTGCAGGATTGCGCCGTCGTGCACCGCGAAGCTGATGTGGTGCCGGGCGCCAGGGCCGTCACCGGCGAACACCTGGGTGGCCGCCTGGGTCGTCAGGTGCAGGTGGGCTCCTGCACCGCAGCGCACCGTCGTGTACAGGTCGTCGTCGGAAAACGCTCCGCCGCTGGGACTCTGGACGCACAAGGTGGCTGCCCCCGGATGTTCGGGGTCGCAGTACAACGGCATCGTGACCCGCTGCGGGTACCGCTGACGCAGCGACGCGGTGCGGGTGCGCCCGGACGCGTCGGCGACCACGTCGATGCCGAGTGCACCGGGCCTGATCACCACGGCCGCGGTCACGGCAGGCTCGCGGTCAGCATGGCTCCTTCAAGGAGCCGCTGGGTCAGCTCCGCCAGCCCGTGCCCGGACCTGAGATCGGTGAACACCGTCGGCTTGACCGGACGGGCCTCCGCACAGTCGCGGCGCATCGATTCCAGATCCGCGCCGACGAGCGGTGCGAGGTCGATCTTGTTGACCACCAACAGATCCGCCTGCAGCAGCCCGATGCCGTTCTTGCGGGGGATGTCGTCACCGGCGGCGGTGTCGATGACGAAGATCCAGTAGTCGACCAGATCGGAGGTGAACGTCGCGGCCAGATTATCGCCGCCCGACTCGATGAGGATGATGTCGAGATCGGAGAAAGTCCGGCTCAGGCGGTTGGCGGCGGCAAGGTTCGCCGACGGGTCTTCGCGGATCGCGGTGTGCGGGCAGGCGCCGGTCTCGACTGCCAGCACGCGATCGGGGTCGATGACGCCGCTACGCCGTACGCGCTGCGCATCCTCATCGGTCACCAGATCGTTGGTGATCACCGCGACGCTGAACCCCGCTGTGGAGAGCTGCGGGACCAGGGTCTCGACGAGCCGCGTCTTCCCGGAGCCGACGGGGCCCCCGATACCGATGCGAATCGGTTCGGACATGCTGTCCTCCTTGTTATTTGAGGGTGTATCGACGCCCGAGGGGCACCCTGGTCATCGGGGTGCTGACGCACGGTTGACCGTCGACGGTGACGCGGTAGGTGTCCGGCTCGATCGTGATGTCGGGGAGGTAGTCGTTGTGGAGGAGGTCGGCTTTGGTCAGCGCGCGGGCTCCGCGACACGCGACGAGGCGGGTGTCGAGCCCCAACGTATCGCCCAGCCCCGCCTCGACAGCGGCGCCCGCGACGAAGTTGACTGACACGTCGGCCGGGGTGCGGCCGAACGCGGCCCACTGCGGGCGGTACTTCAACGGCTCGCATGTCATCAGCGACGCGTTGGCTTCACCCATCACCGACCATGCCGGGAAGCCACCCTTGAACACCACTTCGGGTCTGATGCCGAAGAACTTCGGCTCCCACAGCACGATGTCGGCCAACTTGCCCGGCTCCAGCGAGCCGACCTCGTGATCGATGCCGAACAACCGCGCCGGGTTGATGGTGAGCTTCGCGATGTAGCGCAGGATGCGGGCGTTGTCCGCACCCGTGCTCTCATCCCCGGGTAGCGCACCCCGGGTGGCTCGCATGTGGGACGCGAGCTGCCATGTGCGGGCGATGGTTTCGCCGATACGGCCCATGCCTTGGGAATCCGAGCCCATGGCCGAGATCGCGCCGAGGTCGTGCAGCACGTCCTCGGCGGCGATGGTCTCGCGGCGGATCCGCGACTCGGCGAACGCCACGTCCTCGGGGATGCGCGGGTTGAGGTGGTGGCACACCATGACCATGTCGAGGTGTTCGTCGAATGTGTTGAGCGTGTAGGGGTTGGTCGGATTGGTGGACGACGGAAGACAATAGGACTCACCGACGACGCGCATGATGTCAGGAGCATGCCCGCCACCCGCGCCTTCGGCGTGATAAGTGTGGATTGGCCTGCCGCCGATGGCGGCCATCGTGTCCTCGAAGAACCCCGACTCGTTCAGCGTGTCGGTGTGAATCTGCACCTGCAGGTCGAGCTCGTCGCCGGCGTCCAGCGAGGCCCGGATGGCCGCCGGTGTGGCGCCCCAGTCTTCGTGGATCTTGTAGCCGATGGCGCCCGCGAGCCCCTGCTCTATCAGTGGTGCTGTGCTGGAGGCACTTCCGTTGCCGATGAAGCCGAAGTTCATCGGGAAGCCTTCGGCCGCCCTCAGCATCCGGGCGAGGTTGTTGGGGCCCGACGAGGTGATGCCGACGGTGACTGGTCCCAGCCCGCCGCCGATCATCGTGGTGACGCCGCTGGAGATCGCTTCCTCGACCAGGCCGGCGCTGTCGAAGTGGACGTGCACGTCGATGGCGCCCGCTGTGGCGATCATGCCTTCGCCGGAACGGATGTCGGTGCCCGCACCGATGACGAGTTCGGGATCGACACCGTCCATGGTTCGCGGGTTGCCGGACTTGCCGATCCCGGCGATCCTGCCGTCGCGGATTCCGATGTCGGCCTTCCGGATACCCAGGACCGCGTCGACGATGAGCACGTTGGTGATCACGAAGTCGAGGGCGCCCGCAGCGTTGGTGATGTCGCCGTGGACCGCCATGCCCTCGCGCATGGTCTTTCCGCCGCCGAACACCGACTCGTCACCGTATACGCACGCGTCGTGTTCGACCTTGGCGAGCAACTCGGTGTCGGCCAAACGCACCCGATCGCCGGTGGTCGGTCCGTACAGCTCCGCATAGTGCTTGCGACTGATCCTGTGTGCCACGTCAGGAGTCCTTCGCCGAGTCGAGGAACCCGAGGCCATGCATGCGTGCCATCAGGTCGGCGCCGGGAGGTGCGGTCGTCACGGCGTTCACGACGTCGTTCTGCCCGATCACCGTCCGCTCCCCTCCATAGCTGACCAGCGACACGTCCAGCGCCTCACCGGGTTCGAAGCGGACCGCCGTGCCCGACGGGATGTCCAGCCGCATGCCGAAGCTCATCGCGCGATCGAAACGCAGGGCGCGGTTGACCTCGAAGAAGTGGAAATGCGACCCGACCTGGATAGGGCGGTCGCCGGTGTTCTCGACTGTCAGCGTGGCGACCGGACGTCCCGCATTGAGCTCCAATTCACCGTCGCACGGGAGGATCTCGCCCGGCACCACGTCCTCGGTGGATGCTGAATTCGTCCCCGGGCCGATGGCGTCGTGCACGGTGACGAGCTTCTGACCGTCCTCGAAGAACGCCTCGACCTGTACCGAGCCCATCAGTGCCGGGACACCGGGCATCACGTCGTCGTCGGTGAGGACCGACGCGCCGTGGGCCGCCGCCTCGGCGACAGTGGCGCCGGCGCGCGCGGATTCGACGACCTCGTCGGCGATCAGCGCGCGGGCCTCGGCGTAGGTCAGCGCCAGGCCCGCAGAGCGGCGCCTGCGCGCCAGCTCGGCGGCCAGGAACAGCAGCAGCCGGTCCTCGTCCTTCGGCGTCAGATGCATGTCAGCCCGTGATCCCGGCGGCCCACGGATAGCTCTTCAGGTACGGGTCGGGCTCGATCGGCGCGGGCGACGCCCACACCTGGTAGATCAAGCCGTCCTCGGCCACCCTGCCTATACGCGCCGTCTTCGTCACGTGGTGGTTCTCACCGTCGAGCGTGATGGCACCCTCGGGGACGTCGACGGTGACCCCGTCGGCGGCGTTCTGGATGTCCGGAACAGCGAACGAATTCGCCTTCTCCACAGTGGCTTTCCACAGCATGACGGCGGCGTAGGCCGATTCCATCGGGTCGGAGGTCACCCGGTCGGCGCCGAACCGCGCCTTGAAGTCCGCCACGAACTTCGTGTTCGCCGGCGAATCCAGCGTCTGGTAGTAGTTCCACGACGACAGCTGGTTGACGAGCGTCGGCGCGCCGATGCTGCGTACCTCCTCCTCGCCCACACACATCGACATCACCGGCATCTGCTCGGCGGTCAACCCCGCGCTGCGGTACTCACGGAAGAACGCGTTGAGGGAGTCGCCGACCACGACGTTGAAGATCGCGTCCGCATCGGCAGCCCGGATCTTGTTGACGATCGTGGAGAAGTCGGTGCTGCCCAGGGGCGTGTAGTCCTCGCCCTTGATTTCGATGCCATTGGCCGATGCATATGCCTTGACGATGGCGTTCGAGGTGCGCGGGAAGACATAGTCGCTGCCCACCAGGTACAGCGACTTCACACCCTGCTCTTTGAGGTAGTCCAGCGACGGGATGATCTGCTGGTTCGTGGTGGCGCCGGTATAGAAGATATTGGGCGAGCTCTCCAGCCCTTCGTACTGCTGACCGTAGTAAAGCAGTGCGTTGGAGTCTTCGAACACCGGCAGCATCGCCTTGCGGCTGGCCGAGGTGTATCCACCGAAAACCACCGCGACGCAGTCGGATTGCACGAGCTTCTGAGCCTTCTCCGCGAAGATCGTCGGCTCCGAGGCGCCGTCCTCACCGATCAGCTCCAATTGCTTGCCGAGGACACCACCGGACGCGTTCACCTGTTCGACGGCCAGGGTGATCGCATCGCGGATCACCGATTCGCTGACGGCGAGGCCGCCGGACAGCGAGTTGATGGCTCCGACCTTGATGGAGTCGCCCGAGGTGTCGACGCAACTCTGCTGGGCTGCCGCGGACGAGCCTTCGTCGCCCGCGCGGCTTCCGCATCCCGCGGTGAGCAGAGCCGCCGTCGCCAGCAAGGCCACGGTGGAACGCAATCGTTTCATGGTGTGCCGCCTTAGTGAGGTGTTGCAGCGCGCACGACACTGTGCGACGAGTCTTCGTGGCGCCCAGCGTATGAACCACCCGGTGTGGCCGCCATGGGACGAATCTCCCAATTCGGCGAAGCGTTTTCGCCCGCGCCTCCGACTCGAAACATCCCGGAAACACGGCCTGCTGATGATGTCCAGAGAAATGGGGGTTGTCTCGAGGGAAGAGTGCGATGGCCGGGATCTATGGCGACGTGCTGGGCAGTGGTGCCAGCATCGAGACCCGCGCGCACGACCTGCTCGACACACTCGCCACCCGCGCCGAGTCGTCGGCATCCGCGATCTGCCTGTGGGATCCCATCCAGCGCAGGCACATCGGTGTCGCCAACCACGACTACCCCAGCGAAGTGATGGACCATTTCAACAACTGGTTCGTCGACAACGATCCGTTGTTCGACTCGATGCGCGTGCACGGTCTCGGCGCGCTGCGCTGGCGCGACTTCCCCGACTACCGAGGCGGCTACTCGGTCAACAACGTGTTCCGCCCCGCGGGTTTTGACGAAGGTTTGTCGGCGCGGCTGATCACGAGGGACGGCACCTACGTCGGCACCATCCACGTCAACTGCGACGATTCGCGGTATCCCAGTGACGACGACGTCGCGGAGATCAACACGCTGCGTACGCAGATGGCCGAACAATTGGACTTCTCGCTGAGGCCTCGCATGGTCGCCGAGCTCGTCGCCCCGAACGCGCAGGCTTGGGCCGTCGACGGCTTCGGCCGGGCCCACCTGCTGCGGTGCGGTGACACCTTGGACACCCCGGTGGACGAGGCTCTCGTCAGCGACATCGCGGAGGCCTTCCATGCGGCACCGGTGATCGCCCCCGACGTCCTGCGCTTCCACGACGGCATATCGTGGCTGCACGTGCGGCGGATCGCGACGTCGCCGCGGTACCGCGGCGACAGCCTCGGCGCGGTACTGCTGGTGTCGCGGGGCCCGCTGCCGAGGGGCATCACGCCACGGGAACTGGATGCGCTGACGTTGGCGGTGTGCGGGCTGACCAACGCCCAGATCGCCGCTCATCTGTTCATCAGCTCACGTACCGCGGGGCACCATCTGGAAAGCGCCTCCGCCAAACTCGGTGCACCCAACCGGGCGTCGTGTGCGTCGTCGGCGATCTCGCTGGGCTTGCTGTCGGCGCGGGTGCTGCGCGACTTCGGCAGCGGCGAACGCATCGCGGTCTGAGTCAATCCTTTTGGGAAAAGTTCGGGTGCACCACCCGCATCTTGTCCGCGATCCGCGCCAGCGCGCGCATGTCGGTAGGGGAGAGCGGATCGAGGACGAGCGCGCGGACCGAACGCACATGGAGGGGGGCGGCCTCGACGACGAGTCGGTACCCGGCGTCGGTGAGTTCGGCCAAGGTGTAGCGACCGTCGGCCGGGTCAGGTGAGCGGGTGGCCCAGCCACGCTGCTCGAAACGCTTCACGACGTTGGACAGCCTGGACAGAGAGCCGTTGGCCAGGAATGCCAGCTCGCTCATGCGGATGCGGCGATCGGGAGCTTCGGAGATATGGCTGAGTGTGAGGTACTCGAAAAGGGTCAGATCGACCGGGCGCAGCGCCGCATCCAGCTTTCCGGGCAGCAGGAGCATCAGGGCCGCCATGCCGGTCCAGGCCGCCTTCTCCTCGGCGGTCAACCACCCCGGGTCGTCTTCTCGAGCCATGCCTGCACAGTAGCGGTGGGTTCCCCACTGCGGAATAACTTCACGCATGAAGTGATTGACGATAGTGTTCACTTCACGCATGAAGTCAAAGGAGAACTGTTGATGTCCGAGGTCGAATTCTTCGCCACTCCCGGTTACGGCGAAAAGCTGCGTGATTCACTGCATTACAGCCAGGCGGTACGCATCGGCAACTGGGTGGAGATATCCGGTCAAGGCGGTGTGGACGACGACCTGAACTTTCCCGAGTCCCTCGAAGACGAGATCGTGCGGGCCTTCGACAACGTCGAACGCACGCTTGCCGCAGCGGGTGCCGGTTGGCGCGACGTGGTGCATGTGAACTCTTACCACGTGGCGAGTCAGCCCGACGCCATCGGCGATGCGCACAACGACGTGATGGTGGCCCAGTTCCGCGCGCGCATGCCCGACCACGCGCCCATCTGGACGCAGACCGGGGTGACCGTGCTGGGATTGCCGAAGATGCGGGTGGAGATCCGCGTCACCGCCGTGGTGGAGAATCGTGCCTGATCAGTCTGTTCCAGAGTTCGGCCATTCGGCCAGATCCTGGGCCAGCGCCGCGGTCTTGTCGAGGAACGAGCGCAGCAGCTCGTCGGGTTCGGATGCGGTGCGCACCGTGCGGTAGGGCAGCACGAACTCGCCGAGAGCAGTGTCGAAGTAGGCCCCGTCGACACCGACGTCGGCGGTGTCGAAGCCCTCGGGCTGAGGGTAGGCGTAGGAATAGAAGACGCCTTCCTCGGCGCCGCCCGGCCAGTAGCCGGCGCTCGACACCTCGTCACTGTAGGCCTCCGTCATCACCCAGTCGGGACAGTTCGGCACCCCGCCCGGGTGGGGCGGTGCGCCGCGGCCGGAGAACCGAGTCACGGCCAGATCGAATGCGCCCCAGAAGAAGTGGACGGGACTGTTCTTTCCGTTGAAGTCGGCGCGGAAGGCGCTCATCACGCGGTGCGCGCTGACCAGAGACTTCCAGAAATCCGTCATCGCGGCGGCGTCATAACTGGCGTGGGTGGTGTCCTCGGCGAACGGGATCGCATGGGCGAGCTCCACCGGGGTAGGGCTGATCGGCACGGTGATGCCGAGATCGTCGAGATGGCGCCGGAACTCGGCGTGGAAATCTGCCACCGAGCGGGGTTCCAGCGGCATGCTGCGTGACCTACCGTCGGTCACCCGAATGTTCAGCACATGCTCGATGAAGTCGAAGCTGACATCGAAATCGGTTGTCTGCCAGCTCATCAACGAGGTAGTCAGGCCGCGCGCGTCGACATAGAGCGGCACGTTCCACCAGTGATTGACCCGCGGTGTGGCGGCCAATTTCACCTTGCCTACGATCTGCGTCCAGAGGTGGACCGTGTCGCGGGTGTCCTGCCAATCCTCGACCACCAATGTCGGCCACGTGTCGGCCCCGTGAGACTCAGCCTGTGTCATCGGTCCAGTGTCGGTGATACGGCCGCGGGAATGAATACCGTTCGCTCTGCGCTGAGTCCAGCATGACGTTCACGCTTGCCGAGGATTCCGCGCTGCTCAAGCCCATCGAGGTCGGTGGCACCGTCGCCGCCAATCGGCTTTTCATGGCGCCGTTGACCAGGTCTCGCGCCGACGCCGACGGTACCCCGTCGGATTTGGCCGCCGAATACTACTCTCAGCGGGCACAGGCGGGCCTCATCATCAGCGAGGCAACCGCCGTCTGCGAACAAGCCAACGGCGCCTACATGAACACCCCGGGTATCTACACCGACCGCCAGCAGGACAAGTGGGCCGAGATCGCGTCGGCGGTGCATCGCGCCGGCGGCAAGATGTTCGTCCAGCTGTGGCACGTGGGGCGGATGGCACATCCGGACATCAGCGGTTTCGAGACCGTCGGCCCGTCGGCGGTGGCCGCTGAGCTGCTGACCCACACGCCGACCGGCAAGAAGCCGCTGCCGGTGCCGCGCGCGCTGACAGTGGCTGAGATTGCCACGATCGTCGGGCAATTCCGCTCCGCAGCACGGCGCGCGATCGATGCCGGCATGGACGGAGTCGAAATCCACTCCGCCAACGGCTATCTCCTGCATGAGTTCCTCTCCGACGTCGTCAATCAGCGCACCGACGCCTACGGCGGCTCGCCTCAGAATCGCGCCAGGTTGGCCGCCGAGGTCGTCGAGGCCGTCGTCGACGAGATCGGCGCCGAACGCGTCGGGCTGCGGATCTCGCCCGGAAACAAGGCCGGCGACATGCGCGAACTCGACGACAGCAGCGCATACGAGGCTTTGTTGTGCCGGATCAAGTCACTGAACATCGGTTACCTCCACGTGGTGATCGAGCCGTCGAAGCCGGCGTTCGCCGCCGTACGGACGGTGTGGGAGGGTCCGTTGATCCTCAACACCCCACGCACGGTCGGAACCGATTTCGCGGTGCTCGAGAATCTCGCCAGCTGGGGCGTGATCAGCGCAGCGGCGATCGGACGCGGATTCCTCGCGAACCCGGACCTGGTGACCCGCCTGCAGCTGGGGGCTGCGCTGAACGAGCCCGACGAGGCGACGTTCTACGCCCCGGGGCCTGCCGGATACATCGACTATCCGACGCTGGACCAGTCCGGCGTGGAGGCGCTGTCCGGACTCGCCGGTTAGGCGCGGACCATCACCCGCGAGCTGGTGGCGCGCCCTCTGGTCCGCACCTGCGTGAATCTGTCACAGATGCGCAAGGTGTGAATACTTCCACCGGTGGGAATCACGCCTGGCATGGCTACTTACCGTGTTCTGAATCCCAAGGGTGACATCGTCGACACCAAGGACATCGAAAGCGCGGAGGATGCGCACGCCTGGTTCGTCGACCAGAAGGCCGACAACGACGAGCTCGGCTGGCGCATGGAGGTCGAGCACGACGGCGAATGGTCCTTCTTCGACGATTCCGAGGGCTCGCCCGACTAGGCCTCGGCTTTTCACGACCAGACACGAACTCGCACGATCCACGACCGGATCGTGCGAGTTCGTGTCTGGCCGCAGTGCTCCACCAGGGCCCAACCAAGCGGTTGGGCGAGGCTGCTAGCATCGCCGATAGAGGATCAGCCTCCCCGTGGTCGCGGCTTGTCTGCGGACCGCGGTACTTACCTGAACAGGACCTGGAGAGCACATGTCCGAAGAAGCCTTCATCTACGAGGCCATCCGCACGCCTCGCGGCAAGCAGAAGAACGGCTCGCTGAACGAGATCAAGCCGGTCAACCTGGTCGTCGGCCTGATCGACGAGATCCGTGCGCGCTACCCCGACCTCGACGAAAACCTGATCAGCGACGTCATCCTCGGCGTCGTCTCGCCCGTCGGCGATCAGGGCGGCGACATCGCCCGCACGGCCGGACTGGTGGCGGGCCTGCCCGAGACCACCGGCGGTTTCCAGCTGAACCGGTTCTGCGCGTCGGGCCTCGAGGCCGTCAACCTGGGCGCCCAGAAGGTGCGCTCGGGCTGGGACGATCTCGTCCTGGCAGGTGGCGTCGAATCCATGAGCCGGGTGCCCATGGGCTCCGATGGCGGCGCATGGGCCAGCGATCCGGAGACCAACTACCGCATCGGCTTCGTCCCGCAGGGCATCGGCGCCGACCTGATCGCCACCATCGAGGGCTTCTCCCGCGAGGATGTCGACGCTTACGCGGCGCGTTCGCAGGAGCGGGCGGCGGCCGCATGGTCGGGCGGCTACTTCGCCAAGTCCGTTGTGCCGGTGAAGGACCAGAACGGTCTGGTCGTGCTCGACAACGACGAGCACATGCGTCCCGGTTCGACGGTCGAGAGCCTCGGCAAGCTGCGGACCGCCTTCGACGGTGTCGGCGCGATGGGCGGGTTCGACGACGTGGCGCTGCAGAAGTACCACTACATCGAGAAGATCAACCACGTTCACACCGGCGGCAACAGCTCGGGCATCGTGGACGGCGCCGCGCTGCTGCTCATCGGCAGTGAAAAGGCAGGCGCGTCACAGGGTCTCACCCCGCGGGCCCGGATCATCGCGACCGCCACGAGCGGCGCCGACCCGGTCATCATGCTCACCGGCCCGACCCCGGCCACCAAGAAGGTGCTCGACCGCGCAGGGCTGACGGTCGACGACATCGACCTGTTCGAGCTGAACGAGGCCTTCGCCTCGGTGGTGCTGAAGTTCCAGAAGGATCTCAACATCCCCGACGAGAAGTTGAACGTCAACGGTGGCGCCATCGCTTTCGGCCACCCGCTGGGCGCCACGGGCGCCATGATCACCGGAACCATGGTCGACGAGCTCGAGCGCCGCAACGCACGTCGTGCGCTGGTGACGCTGTGCATCGGCGGCGGCATGGGCGTGGCCACCATCATCGAGCGGGTCTAGGGAGAACGAGAAACCATGGCAGAGAACACCATCAAGTGGGACAAGGATGCCGACGGCATCGTCACCCTGACGCTGGACGATCCGACCGGTTCGGCCAACGTGATGAACGAGCACTACAAGGAATCCATGCACAACGCCGTGGAAAAGCTTGTAGCAGAGAAGGATTCGATCACCGGTGTGGTGATCGCCAGCGCGAAGAAGACCTTCTTCGCCGGCGGTGACCTCAAGGGCATGATGAACGTGGGCCCCGACAACGCGGCCGAGTCGTTCGCCGAGGTCGAGTTCATCAAGGCCGACCTGCGCAAGCTGGAGACCCTCGGCAAGCCGGTCGTGGCCGCGATCAACGGCGCGGCGCTGGGTGGCGGCCTGGAGATCGCCCTCGCCTGTCATCACCGCATCGCCGCCGACACCAAGGGTGTCGTCATCGGTCTGCCCGAGGTGACCTTGGGCCTGCTTCCCGGCGGTGGCGGCGTCGCGCGCACCGTGCGCATGTTCGGCATCCAGAAGGCCTTCATGGAGGTGCTCTCGCAGGGCACCCGCTTCAAGCCGGGCAAGGCCAAGGAGATCGGCCTGGTCGACCAATTGGTCGGCAGTGTGGACGAACTCATCCCCGCCGCCAAGGCGTGGATCAAGGCGAATCCGGAAGCCCACACCCAGCCCTGGGATCAGAAGGGCTACAAGATGCCCGGCGGTACGCCGTCGCATCCGGCCCTGGCCGCAATCCTCCCGTCGTTCCCGGCACTGCTGAAGAAGCAGCTCAAGGGCGCCCCGATGCCGGCCCCGCGCGCCATCCTGGACGCCGCTGTTGAGGGCGCGCAGGTCGACTTCGACACCGCCACCCGCATCGAGAGCCGCTACTTCGTCACGCTGGTGACGGGTCAGACCGCGAAGAACATGATCCAGGCGTTCTTCCTGGACCTGCAGCACATCAACGGCGGCGGCTCGCGCCCCGACGGCATCGAGCCGCAGAAGATCAACAAGATCGGTGTTCTCGGCGCAGGCATGATGGGTGCCGGTATCGCCTACGTCTCGGCCAAAGCCGGATATGACGTTGTGCTGAAGGATGTTTCGCTGGAGGCGGCCGAGAAGGGCAAGGGCTACTCCGAGAAGCTGGAAGCCAAGGCGCTGGAGCGCGGTCGCACCACGCAGGAGAAGTCCGACGCGCTGCTGGCCCGGATCACACCGACCGCCGATGCCGCCGACCTCAAGGGTGTCGACTTCGTCATCGAGGCCGTCTTCGAGTCGGTCGAGCTGAAGCACAAGGTGTTCCAGGAGATCGAGGACATCGTCGAGCCCAATGCGGTGCTCGGCTCGAACACCTCGACGCTGCCCATCACCGGTCTCGCGGCCGGGGTCAAGCGCCAGGAAGACTTCATCGGAATCCACTTCTTCTCGCCGGTCGACAAGATGCCGCTGGTGGAGATCATCAAGGGCGAGAAGACTTCTGACGAGGCGCTGGCCCGGGTGTTCGACTACACGCTGGCCATCGGCAAGACCCCGATCGTGGTCAACGACAGCCGCGGCTTCTTCACCAGCCGTGTCATCGGCACCTTTGTCAACGAGGCGCTGGCGATGCTCGGCGAGGGTGTGGCCCCGGCCAGTATCGAGCAGGCGGGTTCGCAGGCCGGCTACCCGGCGCCGCCGTTGCAGCTGTCCGACGAGCTCAACCTGGAGCTCATGCAGAAGATCGCGATCGCCACCCGCAAGGCGACCGAGGACGAGGGCGGCACCTACACGCCGCATCCCGCCGAGGCTGTCGTCAACAAGATGATCGAGATCGGCCGTCCGTCGCGTCTGAAGGGCGCCGGCTTCTACGAATACGTCGACGGCAAGCGCGTGGGCCTTTGGGACGGGCTCGCCGACACATTCAAGGGCGGCAGCGGCGACATCCCGTTGCAGGACATGATCGACCGCATGCTGTTCGCCGAGGCTCTGGAGACCCAGAAGTGCCTCGACGAGGGCGTGTTGACCTCGACCGCCGATGCGAACATCGGCTCGATCATGGGCATCGGCTTCCCGCCCTATACCGGTGGTAGCGCGCAGTTCATCGTCGGCTACCAGGGTGCCGGCGGCGTCGGCAAGGCCGCCTTCGTGGCCCGTGCCAAGGAACTCGCCGCCAAGTACGGTGATCGCTTCAACCCGCCCGCGTCGCTGGAGGGCTGAGTTTCACACTGAGTCCCCCGGAGCCGCAACGGCTTCGGGGGACTCGTCATATTCGGGGAGCGGCATGGTGTCGTAGAGGCGAACACCCCTGTCGTTGAGCCGCGCGATCGCCTGCGTCACACTCAGCGGCAGCACCGTTATCGCTCGGCCGATTCCGACGAGTGCTCTGACTCCCCAGCGGCTTCCGGGAACGATCGTCGTGGCGTTCGCCCGCGCCAGTTTGCGGCTGCCGAGCACCGACGGCGTCATGATCTTTTCGTAGGTGGCGAAGGCCGTCGCATGATCACCAGCGGCTCGGGCCATCTCACCCGCGAGAACATATGCGCCGTAGACGGCCAGGCTGGTGCTGCCCCCGACAGCCGGCCCCGGGCAGTAACCCGCATCGCCGACCAGTGTCACGCGTCCGCGCGACCACGTCGCCATCTCCAGCTGGGTGATGGCGTCGAAATAGAACGTGGGTGTGCGCTCCAGTTCTGCCAGCCAGTGGTCGACTTCGGTGGAGACACCCGCAAAAGCGTTGCGCAGCTCGACTTTCTGACGGTCGACGGCGCGGTGGTCGTAGTCGATCGGTGACCGGGGACGGAAGATGAACACTGCCCGAGCATCGACGAGGTGGTCGGCGGTGTACACCATCGCGACGCGGTCGGGTTCGAAGTAGCCTGTCATTTCACCCGTGTGAGCCAGCGCTTTCGGAACCGACACGACGGAGAGGTAGCCGCCCAGGAATTGTTCGGGCACGTCGCCGAACACGAGTTGCCGAACCCCGGAGTGCAGGCCGTCGGCGCCCACCACGACGTCGAACCGTTCGCAGGGTGCCTGGGCAAACGTCACGGTGCCGTCGTCGGCGATGTCGGTGATCCGATCGCAGAACCGGAAGTCGACGTCGTCTCGGCAGGCGGTGTAATAGACCTCGCTGAGGTCGTCTCGCATGATCTCGACGTGGCGATCGGACATCGTCTTCTCAAGCTTCAGGTAATCGATCCGTGCAGGGCGCGCAGCCCACGGACGATGCGCCATCAGCACAGCGGTTCCTGTGGCGAGGTGCTCGATCTGCGGGAGTACGCCCATCCGCTCGGAGACTTCCACCGCGGGCCGGAACAGGTCGATGGCGTGGCCGCCGGTCTTGCGGAGGGCCGGGGCACGTTCGACGACGGTGACGTCGGCACCGTAGCGGGCGAGCCAGTAGGCCAACACCGGGCCGGCGATGCTCGCACCCTGGATCAGAACTTTCATGATCTGTCCTTACTTAACGGTCGGTAAACACACTGAGCGTAGCTTACCTACCGTTAAGTCGGCTAGGGTGGCAACGTGACGCGACCGGCACCGCAGACCCGGGAGTCCATTCAGGACGTGGCCCGTGATCTGTTCGCACAGAAAGGCGTCCAGCGAACCAGCCTGCAGGACATCGCCGATCGATTGGGTATCACCAAGCCGGCGCTGTACTACCACTTCAAGTCCCGCGACGACCTGGTGCGGAGCATCATTCAGCCCCTCATCGACGATGGCGAACGCTTCGTCCACGATCAGGAACTCAGGCCCGAGAGTGAGCGCGCCACACCACGCGAGCTACTTGAGGGCTATTTCGATTTCCACTACCGGCACCGTGCGGATCTCGTGCTGATCGTCGCGGAACTGACCACCGTCGCCGATCTGGGGCTGATCGACGCGATGCTGGGGTGGCGGGATCGGTTGGGCCGACTGGTCTTCGGCCGAAATCCGACGCTGGCGCAGTCGACTCGCGCTGTCATCGCCTTCGGTGGCCTCCAGGATTGCGTGCTTCAGTTCCCGGACGCCCCTCATGGCGCGTTGCGGGAGGAGACTGTCGACGGCGCGATGGCCGCCCTGGGGATCTGACCTCTGCTCAGTGGGCGGATCTCCGTGCGATCGAAGTGTTGGACGGTGAAATGCCATGAGCGACGCCATTGGCGGCATGGATTCCCGCCGCGAAGTCGCTCATGTGTGCAAACAGTCTGCGGCTGAACACGATTCGTCGCAGCTGCTCTTGTAAAGTGCGTCGTTGGTAGAACATGCTTCCATGCTGCCGATGGACGGCGGGCGTCAACAGTGGCCCTAGGGCCGCTGTTCGTTAAGATAGTGCCATGCATTCTGTCGCGATCCTTGCCTACGACGGCATGTCGGGCTTCGAGTCCGGGCTGGCGGCGGAGATCTTCGGGATGACCGAGCTGTCGGAAAGGTTCTCCGCCGGGATCGTCCGCCCCTGGTATTCGGTCAAATTGTGTTCCGAAGAAGCCGAAGTGCGCCTTCTCGGCGGTGCGACCGTGCGAACGTCGTACGGACTCGACGATCTCGCTGCCGCCGACACCGTCGTCATCCCCAGCATTCGTGACGTCAGCGAGCCGGCCTCACCGGAACTCGTGGAGGCGATCAAAGCCGCCGATGCCCGCGGCGCCAGGCTGGTCTCGATCTGTTCGGGCGCGTTCGCGTTGGCGGCAGCGGGCGTGCTCCACGGCCGGACCGCCACCACCCACTGGATCTACACCGACCAGCTTCAAAAGGCCTATCCCGACATCAACATCGACCCGGCGCCGCTGTACGTCGACAACGGCCGCGTGCTCACGAGTGCCGGTTGCGCTGCGGGGCTGGACCTCTGCCTGCACATCGTGCGTTCCGACTACGGGGTGCGGGTCGCCAACGACGTCGCCCGCCGGCTGGTCATCTCGCCGCATCGAGGTGGGGGTCAGGCCCAGTACATCGAGACGCCGGTTCCGGAGCCTGCCACAGACGGGCGTATCGCCTCGGGGATGGCCTGGGCGCTCGCGAATCTCGACCGGCCCATCGCCTTGGATGAGCTTGCAGCCCAAGCGATGATGTCGCGCCGCAGCTTTCTGCGGCAGTTCGCGAAAGCCACCGGCACCACGCCGATCAAGTGGCTCACCGAACAACGCATCCAGGCCAGTCTCGAGCTGCTCGAATCGTCGGACTTCTCGATCGAACAGATCGCGACCCGCGTCGGGTTCGAGTCACCGGCGACGTATCGCCATCACTTCGTGCGGCAGATGCACACCACTCCGAGCGACTACCGCAGCGCGTTCACCGGTTAGCCGCGAGCTTCGCGGACGCGTCGACGACGGACTGCGCGGGTGCATGGGCGCCGAACACGCCTCCTGCATTGTGATCATGTGGAGTGCGGCAACGTCGCACCGGTCGGTCCGTCACAATGGCGGAGTGACCGAAAGGCTTACCGCAAGCATCGCGGCAGCGCTGAACAGCTACGGCGACCGCCCCTGCATTGAGTTCCGCGGGCGCTGGTACACCGGCGACGAGGTTTCGGCGTACGGCGGCGCGATCGCAGCGAGGTTGCGTGAGGCGGGTGTGGCCGACGACGCACCGGTCGGACTGATCGTCCGTAACCGGCTGCAGCACGCCGCGACCATCGCTGGGTTCCTGGCCGTCGGCCGTACGGTGTCGATGATCTATTCGTTCCAATCGCCGGAGGCGATTGCCCGTGACGTCGAGCGGCTCAACCTCTCCGCGGTGGTGGCCGATGCGGAGGACTGGACATCGCCGGTCGTGGCCGCGGCCGCGGGAATCGGCAGCGCGGGGATTGCCGTCTCGCTCACCGAACCGATCGTCGACCACGTCGCGGGATTGGAGCGACGGGACTCGTCGAAGACCCACGCCCCCGCCGAACCCGGTGTGGCGCTGCAGATCCTGACGAGCGGCACCACGGGACCGCCGAAGCGACAGGCGATCAGGATCCACGTATTGGAACGCACGGTGTTCAGCGTGACCGCGGGGGAGAAGGCGGCCGCCGACGCACCACCTGAGTTCGCGTACTGGCAGTTCGGCGGTATCGGGGTGTGCCAATTGATCGCCGGCATCTACAACGGGCGACGGATCGCCATGATGGAGCGCTTCAGCGTGGAGGGCTGGGTAGACGCGGTGAAGCGTCATCGTGTTGCCCGCGCGGGAGTGCAACCCGCCGTGATTCGGATGCTTCTGGATGCCGACGTGCCCCCTGCCGACCTCGCATCGCTGGAATTTCTGATCAGCGCTTCGGGACCGCTGGATCCCGAGACGCGCGATGAATTCGAAGAGCGATACGGCATTCCGATCCGGCTGGCTTACGGTGCCACCGAGTTCGCGGGCTCTTTGTGCGCGTGGACTCCGGACATGTTGCGTGACTTCGGCGAGACGAAGCGCAACAGTGTGGGGCGTCCTCTGCCGGACACGGAGCTGAGAATCATCGACGCCGAGACCGAAGCGGTGTTGCCGCCGGGAAAACAGGGACTGCTCGAAGCCAAAGTCGCTCCGATCGGTGCGCACTGGATCCGCACCACCGATATCGCAAGCATCGACGACGACGGGTTCGTCACACTGCACGGGCGCGCCGACGGCGCTATCAACCGCGGAGGGTTCAAGGTGCAGCCTGAGGCGGTCAGGCGAGTGCTGATGTCGCACCCTGCGGTGCGCGACGCCTGCGTCGTCGGGGTACCCGACCCCAGGCTGGGCCAGGTGCCGTTCGCGGCGATCGAAATCTTTCCAGGTGCCGCAATGCCGTCCGACGACGAACTCAAAGACGTGGTGCGTCAAGCACTTCCCGTCTACAACGTGCCGGTCGCCTTCGCTGCGGTCGACGAACTGCCGCGCAACCCGGCGCTCAAAGTGAGCCTGCCGGCGGTGGCGGCACTCTACGACGGATAGCTACACGGAGCCGAGGTCGGCGGACAGCCAGTGCGCCGTCTTGACGAACACGGCCACACTTTCGCCGTGCTCGCGCCGGGCGAACTCGAGGTAGCCGTCCACGCTCTCGGGAGGCAGGTAGCGCTTCGTCATCTCGACGAGTTGCTCATCGGTGCCCGGTTCGATGCGTAGCACGGGTCCGTCGACGGCGACGTAGCGCACGGTGGGCTCCAGACGCTCGGCCATGATCGACACGAAACCGCTCGCCTC
Source organism: Mycobacterium bulgaricum (assembly GCF_041287165.2). Taxonomy (NCBI): domain Bacteria; kingdom Bacillati; phylum Actinomycetota; class Actinomycetes; order Mycobacteriales; family Mycobacteriaceae; genus Mycobacterium; species Mycobacterium bulgaricum. Next base: position 996,593 of record NZ_JBGGKV020000001.1, read on the forward strand.
GATCAACTGGTGCTTGCGCGAACCGCGGCCGGTGTTGAACCACAGGTCGCCGCCGGGTGTGTACTGGTACCAGATCGGCACGGTCAGCGGGCCTCGATTGTCTCCGTTCGACACCGACAGCGCGCCGATGTGCGGCTCGGCCAGGAACTGCTCGCGTTCTTCCTTGGAAAGGGCCATGACTTTTACGCTACTGATCACGGGTGACAACTCGACGACACGTCCCGCGGACACCGACGTCCACCTAGAGTCGGAACCATGCGCTTTGGACTTTTCATTCCGCAGGGCTGGCGACTCGACCTCGTCGGAATCGAACCAACCGATCAATGGCGGGTGATGAGTGATCTCGCCACGTACGTCGACCGGGGGGACGCCTGGGATTCGCTGTGGGTGTACGACCACTTCCACACGGTGCCTGTCCCCACCGGCGAAGCCACCCACGAAGCATGGTCGTTGATGGCTGCCTTCGCCGCGACGACGTCGCGGATCAAGCTCGGGCAGATGTGTACGGCGATGAGCTACCGCAACCCCGCATACCTCGCGAAAGTCGCTGCGACCTCTGATGTCATCTCCGGTGGGCGGATCCAGATGGGTATCGGTGGCGGATGGTACGAGCACGAGTGGCGCGCCTACGGTTACGGCTTCCCGTCGGCGGGGGTGCGTCTGGCGCGACTTGACGAGGGCGTGCAGATCATGCGCGACGCATGGCGCGACGGCGTCGTCACCTTTGACGGAAAGCACTACCAGGTCGACGGTGCCATCGTGGCACCGCGACCGCTTCAGAAGGGTGGCATCCCGTTGTGGATCGCCGGAGGCGGCGAGAAGGTCACGCTGCGGATCGCGGCACAGTATGCGCAGTACACGAACTTCACGTCGGAACCAGAGGGGTTCGAGCACAAGTCGCAGGTGTTGGCCGACCACTGTCGGGACCTCGGCACGGATTTCGGCGCGATCGTCCGGTCGGCGAACATCAACGCAGTGGTCGCCACCACCGAGGGTGAGGTCAAGGACCGGCTGGCCGCGGTGCGCTCGCGAATCAGCGGGCTGACCGGTGAGGCCGCCGCAGATGCCATGCTCAACTCGATGAGCACCCCGCAGGCCGGAAGTGGCACCCCTGAACAACTCGTGGAAGCGCTGCAGAGGCTCAGGGGTCTGGGCTGCGAATACGCGATCTGTTACTTCCCGGAAGCAGCTTACGACCGTTCGGGAATCGAATTGTTCGAGCGGGAGGTCATCCCCGCACTGGCGTGAGAAGCGTTGAGCGTCAGGACCTGTGGCTCAGCACATTGATGACGTTCCCGGTGCCGTCGGCGAAGAAGAACCGGCGCACGCCCCAGTCCTCGTCACCGAGCGGATGGATGATCTTCAGCCCCGCCTGAACCGCGGCGTCGTACGCGGCGTCGACATCGTCGACTTCGACAGACACAGCGGGATTGACGGGCGCGGTCGCGTCGCGGGTCATAAGGCTGAGTTGGTGGCGGTGATCTTGACCGGACAGGGTGGCAATCCAGCCGTGATTCATCACGACGTCGAGACCGAGTACCGCCCGATACCCTTCGACAGCTGCGTCGAGATCATCGACGGTCACGACCGGCATCACGCGCTTCACGCTCATGCGCCGACGATACGTCGGCCCGAGCCGAACTACCCAGCGCAGTTACAGCGACCATTCGTCACGGGCACCTATGCGCCCTGTGACCCGCGCGGCCGAGGGGTTCGAAGCGATCAAACACCTTCGTTGCCGGGGCTTGCTCACCGGCAGTGGGCGGCGATCAGCAGTAATTGCTTCTAATGTTAATTTGCCACCGCCCCGTCGACAGTCGTTTGACGTGCGGAATTCAAGCAACAAACCGTTGGGAAATGTTGCTATCTAGTTGCTTTAACAAAGATATCTGGTAATTACGCTAACGGAGTCACGTTATTGCCCTTAAGCTCACACTGCTGGGCGCACGCTTGACGCAACGGCGTGCGTCCAGCAAACCAACTTTTGTCGACGATCGAAGCGCACCAGCGGTACTGGCTCGGACCGGAGTGCGATCGCCTCAATGTCCCACGGGCACAAGCCTTTCGGGTGTCGGGGCGGGGGATCGCCCGTCGCCGGGTGACCGTCCCTGGCGGGCGTGGGGCAAATAATGACGCGGACGTTCAGCTTTCGGCTGCCCGGCGAGGCAATCTGGGCGGTGACTCGGCAGCCAATGCGTGCGGATGGGCTTCGCGCGGCCGCCAATGGTATCGCACGGCCCACGGCCTGAATGGTTACAGCAACCCATCGCTGTCGTCGCCCGAGTTGTGTGACGGGCGCGAGATGCCGGTTGCGTCGCCTGCCCTCAGGGCGGCTGCGGTGGCGGCCCAAGGCTTCGCCGGGACGGTTAAACAGGTTTGCGCGCGCTCGCCCGACTATCCGCAAAACGACGAATTTACCTTTGCGCAAATTGGCTTCTGAGCTCCGACGATAGCTGCTAGCTGCGGGTTTCGTCTTGCGAGTTCCGGACCGCCTGCACCGGGTGGTTTCGACGCGCCACTTGGCAATGGCAATTTTGCCGTACGCAAGCATTCCTGTGCCCTAGGCTCTGTCGATACTGACGCTGGCGTCTACAAAATGCGCGCCACTCAGCAAATCAGGGATCTAGGTCCGGAAGGGCGGGGGCGCGCACGTTGGAGCGACATGCGCCTATGTCTGGTCGTCGCGAGACCTCGCGATGCTTCGGGGGTGGATCTCGGTTGATCTTGGCGTGCAATCCCGCTTCCCTGGACGGATTGCGCTGTGCACAGCAAATGGAGGATGACTCATGTGCGCTCTGGTCTCCCGGCATCTCGATCCCCAAGCCCGACATGACGCGGATTTCGAGCGGAATTTCTGGTCGGCTGCCGACCTCGTCGAGCGCAACGCGCGCAGTCGGTCCGCCAAACATGCGCAGCGGCTGACTCCGAACGGTGCAGCACGTATCGGGCGTGTGGGCGCCCTCGCGGTGTCGCTCGGCGTCGGATTTGCCGTCGCCCACTCTGCTGGCGTCGCCTACGCCGATGTAGATGCCGACGCCTCGGTGTCCACGGGGCCGGAATCCGAGTCTCGAACGAAAGCGTCCGCAACGAAGCCGTCCCTGCGGGCAAGCACGAACGAATCCGGGCCTTCGGAAACCGCCGGCGGGGAGACGACCGCCGAAGAATCTGAGACGGCAGAGGAACCGGTCGAAGCAGAGGCGCCGGAGGACGAGAACTCCGTCGATGACGCGGACGGCGACACCTCGACCCCGGAGATATCGCCGTCCGACGCCGACGGTGGGCTCGAAGCCGACTCCGCAGACATCCCGGAGGCGCCTGCCAACACCGACACAGCGACTGCGCCAGACGAGTTGGACGAGGTCGACCTCGTCGAGGACGACGTTGCGCCCCAAGCCGACGACGTCCTCGCAGAGGAGGTTCCTCAGACGGATGTCGTTGCCGTGGACGTCGCGGCACCGGTCGTCGGCGTGGAATCAGTCGCGTCGGCAGCACCCGAAGATGACGTCGCATCCGTCGACATCATGACCGCCGTGGTCAGTAGCGTCTTGTCGCCCTTCACGAACCCCGCCACCCCGGCGCGCGCCCCGTGGTTCGACGCCGTCCTGGCGTGGGTGCGTCGACAGATCACGCACACGTTCTTCAACGAGAGCCCCGAGTGGGGCCCGATCGAAACTCAGCAGACTGTCACCGGCCAGGTGCTCATCGACCTGAAGGCGTTTGATCCCAACGGCGATCCGTTGACGTACAAGATCGTGCAGCCCGCACACGGCGTGGTATTCAGAGACCCGCTGAGCGGCAAATTCGTATATACGCCGACCACCGTCGTCACAGGCGCTCCGCTGCGCGACACCTTTACCGTCACCATCAGCGATTCATCAGAACACCTGAAGGGGCTTCTCGGCGTCATCCAGGGAGTCTTCCACTACCTTCGTCGCGCAGCAGGGATCGCTGAGCCTGACGACGTGACGCTGATGATCCCCATCACTGCCAACCCGATCGTCGAACTTGCACCCATTGTGGTCGTCACACCCGTGGCGGCCGCCGTTGTCGGGCAGTCGGTCACCGTCAGCCCCGTCTTGGTGATCAATGATCTGGATTCCGACGAATTAACCTCGGCCACAGTAACTCTCAGTGGCACAGACGCCGATTTCTCCTTTGAGTGGGGCGAACTGCCCGATGGGGTGTCCGCTACTGCGGGAGCCAGATCGATAACGTTCACCGGTACGGCGTCCATTGGCGCGTATCGGGACCTGCTGGCCTCGGTGACTCTGGCCGCCGGGTCCGCCGGTATCAGGACGGTCACCTTCACGGTCACCGACGAACGGGGTCTGGTCAGCGCCCCAGTCGGCACCGCGGTGACAGTTCTCGGCCTCCCGGTGGACGTGCCGCCCCTGGTGGTCACGCTGCCTGTCGCGGCGGGAATTGCCGGCACCAGCGTGACGGTGACGCCGATCGTGGTGATAACAGATCTAGACTCTGACGAATTGATTTCCGCCACAGTCACTGTCGTCGGCGGTGGCGCATCTGACGTGCTGGCCTGGGATGATTTGCCCGAGGGTGTGTCTGCGACCCCGGGAGCAGGGACCGTAACCTTCACCGGGGCGGCGTCACTGCAGGAATACCGAGACCTGCTGGCATCGGTGACGCTGAAATCGTCGGTGGCGGGGGTCAAGACCGTCACGTTCGCGGTGGCTGATGGGGACGGTAACCAATCTCCCCCTGCCGCAACTGTTGTCACGATGGTCGGGTTGCCGAGTACGAATCTCAGTCCGGTGCTGGTGGTGCTACCTGTGGCCGCCGGCCTCGCCGGAAGCCCGGTGAGGGTGTCGCCCGTCGTGGTGATCACAGATCTGGATTCCGATCGGTTGCGTTCTGCGAAGGTTTCCCTCGATGGCGCAGGTGGACAACTGAGTTGGGGCGATCTTCCCGAGGGGGTCTCGGCAACTTCTGGGGCGGGGTCAGTCACCTTCACGGGCTTGGCTTCGGTTGCGGACTACCGTGACCTATTGGCCTCGGTCACAGTGACCTCTCCTTCGGGAGGCATCAACACGGTGACCTTCGCGGTAACCGATGAGGAGGGAAATCAGTCCCTCGGCGTCGGAACTGTGGTGACGATGGTCGGGTTGCCTGGGACGGACGGACTGGCTCCGATACTGGTGGCCTTACCGGCTGCAGCCGGGCTCACCGGAAATCCGGTGAGGGTTTCGCCGGTGGTGGTGCTGACCGATCTGGACTCTGACATCGAGTCAGCGACGGTGTCGATCACAAACCCCGCTGCCGGTGATGTGTTGTCGTGGGGGACTCTGCCGTCGGGGGTGTCGACGACGGCGACGTCGGGTGCGGTGTCGTCGGTGACGTTTACGGGTGCGGCTGCGGCGCAGGTGTATCAGTCTGTGTTGCAATCTCTTACGGTCACTTCGCCTGCGGCTGGGGTGAAGACGGTGACGTTCACGGTGACTGATGTCGACGGCAATGCAGCGATTCCGTCTGCGACGTTGGTGACGGTGGTGGGTCTGCCGGTGGGCGACGGACTCGCTCCGGTGTTGGTGGCGCTACCGGTGGCAGCCGGGCTCACCGGTAGCCCGGTGACGGTCTCGCCGGTGGTGGTGCTCACTGATCTGGACTCGGAGATTGGTTCGGCGACGGTGTCGATCAGCAACCCGGCCGCAGGGGATGTGTTGTCGTGGGGCACTCTGCCGTCGGGGGTGACCACGACGGCGACGTCGGGTGCAGGTTCGACCGTGACGTTCACTGGTGCTGCTGCGGCGCAGGTGTATCAGTCTGTGTTGCAGTCGATCACGGTCAACTCCACTACCGCGGGTGTGAAGACGGTGACGTTTACAGTCTCCGACATCGACGGCAATGCAGCGATTCCGTCTGCGACGTTGGTGACCGTGGTGGGGCTGCCGGCCGGTTCGGGTGTGGCGCCCGTGTTGGTGGCGTTACCTGTGGCAGCCGGGCTCACCGGAAATCCGGTGAGGGTTTCGCCGGTGGTGGTGCTCACCGATCTGGACTCTGACATCGAGTCAGCGACGGTGTCGATCGCCAACCCGGGTGCTGGGGATGTCCTCTCGTGGGGGACCCTGCCGTCGGGGGTGTCGACGACGGCGACCTCGGGTGCGGTGTCGTCGGTGACGTTTACGGGTGCTGCTGCGGCGCAGGTGTATCAGTCTGTCTTGCAATCGCTTACCGTCACGTCAGCGACCGCCGGGGTGAAAACGGTGACGTTCACAGTCACCGACGCCGACGGCAACGCCTCCATACCGTCTGCGACGTTGGTGACGGTGGTGGGGTTGCCGGTGGGCGACGGACTCGCCCCGATGTTGGTGGCGCTACCGGCGGCAGCCGGGCTCACCGGTAATCCGGTGACGGTCTCGCCGGTGGTGGTGCTCACCGATCTGGACTCCGACATCGAGTCAGCGACGGTGTCGATCGCCAACCCCGCTGCCGGTGATGTGTTGTCGTGGGGGACTCTGCCGTCGGGGGTGACCACGACGGCGACCTCGGGTGCGGTGTCATCGGTGACGTTTACGGGTGCTGCCGCGGCGCAGGTGTATCAGTCTGTCTTGCAATCTCTTACGGTCACGTCAGCGACCGCCGGGGTGAAGACGGTGACGTTCACGGTCACCGACGCCGACGGCAACGCCTCCATACCGTCTGCGACGTTGGTGACGGTGGTGGGTCTGCCGGTGGGCGACGGTGTGGCCCCGGTGTTGGTGGCGTTACCTGTGGCGGCCGGGCTCACCGGTAATCCGGTGACGGTGTCGCCGGTGGTGGTGCTCACCGATCTGGACTCCGAGATTGAGTCGGCGACGGTGTCGATCAGCAACCCGGCCGCAGGGGATGTGCTGTCGTGGGACACCCTGCCCGCAGGCGTCACGACGACCGCGACGTCGGGTGCGGTGTCGTCGGTGACGTTTACCGGTGCTGCTGCGGCGCAGGTGTATCAATCCGTGCTGCAATCCCTCACCCTCAACTCCACTACCGCGGGTGTGAAGACGGTGACGTTCACAGTCACCGACATCGACGGCAATGCAGCGATTCCGTCTGCGACCTTGGTGACGGTGGTCGGGTTGCCGGGCGGCGACGGTGTGGCCCCGGTGTTGGTGGCGCTACCGGCGGCAGCCGGGCTCACCGGAAATCCGGTCACGGTGTCGCCGGTGGTGGTGCTCACCGATCTGGACTCCGACATCGAGTCAGCGACGGTGTCGATCGCCAACCCAGTTGCCGGGGATGTCCTGTCTTGGGACACCCTGCCGTCGGGGGTGTCGACGACGGCGACGTCGGGTGCAGGTTCGACCGTGACGTTCACGGGTGCGGCGTCGGCGCAGGTGTATCAGTCTGTCTTGCAGTCGATCACGGTTAGCTCGGCCACTGCGGGTGTCAAGACGGTGACGTTTACAGTCACCGACATCGACGGCAATGCAGCGATTCCGTCTGCGACCTTGGTGACCGTGGTGGGTCTGCCGGTGGGCGACGGACTCGCTCCGGTGTTGGTGGCCTTGCCGGCGGCAGCCGGGCTCACCGGTAGCCCGGTCACTGTGTCGCCGGTGGTGGTGCTGACCGATCTGGACTCCGAGATTGAGTCGGCCACTGTCACCGTGGTAGGTGCTAATCCCGGCGATGTCCTCTCATGGGACACCCTGCCCTCAGGGGTGACCACGACGGCGACCTCGGGCGCAAGTTCGGCCGTGACATTCACGGGTGCTGCTGCGGCGCAGGTATACCAGTCCGTGCTGCAATCTCTTACGGTCACATCAGCGACCGCGGGTGTGAAGACGGTGACGTTTACGGTCACCGACATCGACGGCAATGCAGCGATTCCGTCCGCGACGTTGGTGACGGTGGTGGGTCTGCCGGTGGGCGACGGACTCGCCCCGGTGTTGGTGGCCTTGCCGGCGGCAGCCGGGCTCACCGGTAACCCGGTGACGGTGTCGCCGGTGGTGGTGCTGACCGATCTGGACTCCGAGATTGAGTCGGCGACGGTGTCGATCACCAACCCGACCGCCGGGGATGTCCTCTCGTGGGACACCCTGCCCGCAGGCGTCACGACGACCGCGACGTCGGGTGCGGTGTCGTCGGTGACGTTTACGGGTGCTGCTGCAGCGCAGGTGTATCAATCGGTGCTGCAAGCGATCACGGTCAACTCCACTACCGCCGGTGTGAAGACGGTGACCTTCTCGGTGACTGATGTCGACGGCAATGCTTCGGCGGTCAGTTCCACGTTGGTGACGGTGGTGGGGTTGCCGGCCGGTTCGGGTGTGGCCCCCGTGTTGGTGGCGTTACCGGTGGCAGCCGGGCTCACCGGTAACCCGGTGACGGTTTCGCCTGTGGTGGTGCTCACCGACCTGGACTCCGACATCGAGTCAGCGACGGTGTCGATCACCAACCCGACCGCCGGTGACGTGCTGTCGTGGGGCACCTTGCCGTCGGGGGTGACCACGACGGCGAGCTCAGGTGCAGGTTCGGCCGTGACGTTCACGGGTGCGGCGTCGGCGCAGGTGTATCAGTCCGTGCTGCAGTCGATCACGGCCACTTCGGCTGCGGCCGGTGTGAAGACGGTGACGTTCACAGTCTCCGACATCGACGGCAATGCAGCGATTCCGTCTGCGACGCTGGTGACAGTGGTCGGATTGCCGGCCGGTTCGGGTGTGGCCCCCGTGTTGGTGGCGTTACCGGTGGCAGCCGGGCTCACCGGTAGCCCGGTGACGGTGTCGCCTGTGGTGGTTCTCACTGATCTGGACTCTGACGTCGAGTCGGCGACGGTGTCGATTAGCAACCCGGCCGCGGGGGATGTGTTGTCATGGGGCACCTTGCCGTCAGGCGTCACCACGGCGGCGACGTCGGGTGCAGGTTCGACGGTGACGTTCACTGGTGCGGCTGCGGCGCAGGTGTATCAGTCTGTGTTGCAATCTCTTACGGTCACTTCGCCTGCGGCCGGGGTGAAGACGGTGACGTTCTCGGTGACTGATGTCGACGGCAATGCCGCGATTCCGTCTGCGACGTTGGTGACCGTGGTCGGATTGCCGGCCGGTTCGGGTGTGGCCCCCGTGTTGGTGGCGTTACCGGTGGCAGCCGGGCTCACCGGTAACCCGGTGACGGTGTCGCCGGTGGTGGTGCTCACCGATCTGGACTCTGACATCGAGTCGGCGACGGTGTCGATCACCAACCCCACCGCCGGTGACGTGCTGTCGTGGGGCACCTTGCCGTCGGGGGTGTCGACGACGGCGACCTCGGGTGCGGTGTCGTCGGTGACGTTTACGGGTGCTGCGGCGGCGCAGGTGTATCAGTCTGTCTTGCAGTCGGTCACGGTCACCACGGCTGCGGCCGATGTGAAGACGGTGACGTTCTCGGTCACAGATATCGACGGCAATGCTTCGGCGGTCAGCTCCACGTTGGTGACGGTGGTGGGCTTGCCGGTGGGCGACGGTGTGGCCCCGGTGTTGGTGGCACTTCCGGCGGCAGCCGGGCTCACCGGAAATCCGGTGACGGTTTCGCCGGTGGTGGTGCTCTCGGATCTGGGCTCCGACATCGAGTCAGCGACGGTGTCGATCACCAACCCCGCCGCCGGTGATGTGCTGTCTTGGGACACCCTGCCAGCAGGGGTGACCACGGCGGCGACCTCGGGTGCGGTGTCGTCGGTGACATTCACGGGTGCTGCTGCGGCACAGGTGTATCAGTCTGTCTTGCAGTCGATCACGGTCAGCTCGGCCACTGCGGGTGTGAAGACGGTGACGTTCACAGTCACCGACATCGACGGCAATGCAGCGATTCCGTCGGCGACCCTGGTGACCGTGGTCGGATTGCCGGCCGGTTCAGGTGTGGCCCCGATACTTGTGGCACTTCCCGCGGCAGCCGGGCTCACCGGTAACCCGGTGAGGGTTTCGCCGGTGGTGGTGCTCACCGATCTGGACTCTGACATCGAGTCGGCGACGGTGTCGATCACCAACCCGGCCGCCGGGGATGTCCTCTCGTGGGACACCCTGCCCGCAGGGGTGACCACGACGGCGACCTCGGGTGCAGGTTCGACGGTGACGTTTACCGGCGCTGCTGCGACGCAGGTGTATCAATCCGTGCTGCAATCCCTCACCCTCAACTCCACTACCGCGGGTGTGAAGACGGTGACGTTCACGGTCACCGACGCCGACGGCAACGCCTCCATACCGTCTGCAACGTTGGTGACCGTGGTGGGTCTGCCGGCCGGTTCAGGTGTGGCCCCGATACTTGTGGCACTTCCCGCGGCAGCCGGGCTCACCGGTAACCCGGTGAGGGTTTCGCCGGTGGTGGTGCTCACCGATCTGGACTCTGACATCGAGTCGGCGACGGTGTCGATCACCAACCCGGCCGCCGGGGATGTCCTCTCGTGGGACACCCTGCCCGCAGGCGTCACGACGACGGCGACCTCGGGTGCAGGTTCTTCTGTCACGATTACTGGTGCGGCGTCGGCGCAGGTGTATCAGTCTGTGCTGCAATCTTTTACGGTCACTTCGGCTGCGGCCGGGGTGAAGACCGTGACGTTCACAGTCACCGACGCCGACGGCAACGCCTCCATACCGTCTGCGACATTGGTGACCGTGGTCGGGTTGCCGGTGGGCGACGGTGTGGCCCCGGTGTTGGTGGCCTTGCCGGCGGCAGCCGGGCTCACCGGTAGCCCGATCACTGTTTCGCCGGTGGTGGTGCTCACCGACCTGGACTCCGACATCGAGTCAGCGACGGTGTCGATCACCAACCCAGCCGCCGGTGATGTGCTGTCTTGGGACACCCTGCCCGCAGGCGTCACAACGACGGCAACCTCGGGTGCAGGTTCGACGGTGACGTTCACCGGTGCTGCTGCAGCGCAGGTGTACCAATCCGTACTGCAATCCCTCACCCTCAAATCCACTACCGCGGGTGTGAAGACGGTGACCTTCTCGGTGGTTGACGCTGACGGCAACGCGTCGGCAGCCAGTTCCACGTTGGTGACCGTGGTCGGGTTGTCGGTGGGCGACGGTGTGGCCCCGGTGTTAGTGGCACTTCCGGCGGCAGCCGGGCTCACCGGTAGCCCGATCACTGTCTCGCCGGTGGTAGTGCTCACCGACCTGGACTCTGACATCGAGTCAGCGACGGTGTCGATCACCAACCCCGCCGCCGGTGATGTGCTGTCTTGGGACACCCTGCCCGCAGGCGTCACGACGGCGGCGATGTCGGGTGCGGTGTCGTCGGTGACGTTCACCGGTGCTGCTGCGGCACAGGTGTATCAGTCTGTCTTGCAGTCGATCACGGTCAGCTCCACTACTGCGGGTGTGAAGACGGTGACGTTCTCGGTCACCGACATCGACGGCAATTCTTCGATTCCGTCTGCGACGTTGGTGACGGTGGTGGGGTTGCCGGTGGGGGACGGAATCGCCCCGGTGTTGGTGGCCTTGCCGGCGGCAGCCGGGCTCGCCGGTAACCCGGTGACGGTCTCGCCGGTGGTGGTGCTCACCGATCTGGACTCCGACGTCGAGTCGGCGACGGTGTCGATCACCAACCCGGCCGCCGGTGATGTGTTGTCTTGGGACACCCTGCCCGCAGGTGTCACGACGGCGGCGACCTCGGGTGCGGTGTCGTCGGTGACATTCACCGGTGCTGCTGCGGCGCAGGTGTATCAGTCTGTGCTGCAATCTCTTACGGTCACTTCGGCTGCGGCCGGGGTGAAGACGGTGACCTTCTCGGTGACTGACATCGACGGCAATGCCTCGGCGGTCAGCTCCACGTTGGTGACCGTGGTGGGGTTGCCGGTGGGCGACGGACTCGCCCCGGTATTGGTGGCCCTCCCCGCGGCAGCCGGGCTCACCGGTAACCCGGTGAGGGTTTCGCCGGTGGTGGTGCTCACCGATCTGGACTCTGACATCGAGTCAGCGACGGTGTCGATCACCAACCCCGCCGCCGGGGATGTCCTGTCTTGGGACACCCTGCCCGCAGGCGTCACGACGACGGCGACCTCGGGTGCGGTGTCGTCGGTGACATTCACGGGTGCTGCTGCGGCGCAGGTGTATCAGTCTGTGTTGCAATCTCTTACGGTCACTTCGGCTGCGGCCGGGGTGAAGACAGTGACCTTCTCGGTGACTGACATCGACGGGAATGCCTCGGCGGTCAGCTCCACGTTGGTGACGGTGGTCGGGATGCCGGTGGGCGACGGACTCGCTCCGGTGTTGGTGGCCTTGCCGGCGGCAGCCGGGCTCACCGGTGACCCGATCACTGTGTCGCCGGTGGTGGTGCTGACCGATCTGGACTCCGAGATTGAGTCGGCCACTGTCACCGTGGTAGGTGCTAATCCCGGTGACGTGTTGTCGTGGGGCACCTTGCCGTCGGGGGTGTCGACGACGGCGACCTCGGGTGCAGGTTCGACGGTGACGTTCACGGGTGCGGCGTCAGCGCAGGTGTATCAGTCTGTCTTGCAGTCGGTCACGGTCACTACGGCTGCGGCCGGGGTGAAGACGGTGACGTTCTCGGTCACAGATATCGACGGCAATGCTTCGGCGGTCAGTTCCACGTTGGTGACGGTGGTCGGGATGCCGGTGGGCGACGGACTCGCTCCGGTGTTGGTGGCCTTGCCGGCGGCGGCCGGGCTCACCGGTAGCCCGGTCACGGTGTCGCCGGTGGTGGTGCTGACCGATCTGGACTCGGAGATTGAGTCGGCGACGGTGTCGATCAGTAACCCGGCCGCGGGGGATGTGTTGTCGTGGGACATCCTGCCAGCAGGGGTGACCACGGCGGCGACGTCGGGTGCAGGTTCGACGGTGACGTTCACGGGTGCTGCTGCGGCGCAGGTGTATCAGTCTGTGCTGCAATCTCTTACGGTCACGTCAGCGACCGCGGGTGTGAAGACGGTGACGTTTACGGTCACCGACATCGACGGTAACGCTTCGATTCCGTCCGCGACGTTGGTGACGGTGGTGGGGTTGCCGGTGGGCGACGGTGTGGCCCCGGTGTTGGTGGCCTTGCCCGCCGCGGCTGGTCTGGTCGGTGACGCGGTGACGGTCTCGCCGGTGGTGGTGCTCACCGACCTGGACTCCGACATCGAGTCAGCGACGGTGTCGATCAGCAACCCCGGCGCCGGTGATGTCCTCTCGTGGGACATCCTGCCCGCAGGGGTGACCACGGCGGCGACCTCGGGTGCAGGTTCGACGGTGACGTTCACGGGTGCTGCCGCGGCGCAGGTGTATCAATCCGTGCTGCAATCCCTCACCCTCAACTCGACCACTGCGGGTGTGAAGACGGTGACGTTCTCGGTCACCGATATCGACGGCAACTCTTCGATTCCGTCCGCGACGTTGGTGACGGTGGTGGGGTTGCCGGTGGGCGACGGACTCGCTCCGGTGTTGGTGGCCTTGCCGGCGGCGGCCGGGCTTACCGGTAGCCCGGTCACTGTGTCGCCGGTGGTGGTGCTGACCGATCTGGACTCTGGCGTCGAGTCGGCGACGGTGTCGATCACCAACCCGGCCGCCGGTGATGTGTTGTCGTGGGGGACCCTGCCTTCAGGCGTGTCGACGGCGGCGACGTCGGGTGCAGGTTCGACGGTGACGTTCACGGGTGCTGCTGCGGCGCAGGTGTATAGGTCTGTGCTGCAATCTCTTACGGTCACGTCAGCGACCGCGGGTGTGAAGACGGTGACGTTCACGGTCACCGACATCGACGGCAATGCAGCGATTCCGTCCGCGACGTTGGTGACGGTGGTGGGGTTGCCGGTGGGCGACGGAATTGCCCCGGTGTTGGTGGCCTTGCCCGCGGCAGCCGGGCTCACCGGAAATCCGGTCACTGTCTCGCCGGTGGTGGTGCTCACCGATCTGGACTCCGAGATTGAGTCGGCCACTGTCACCGTGGTAGGTGCTAATCCCGGGGATGTCCTGTCTTGGGACACCCTTCCCTCGGGGGTGTCGACGACGGCGACCTCGGGTGCAGGTTCGACCGTGACGTTCACGGGTGCGGCGTCGGCGCAGGTGTATCAGTCTGTCTTGCAGTCGATCACGGTTAGCTCGGCCACTGCGGGTGTCAAGACGGTGACGTTTACAGTCACCGACATCGACGGCAATGCAGCGATTCCGTCTGCGACCTTGGTGACCGTGGTGGGTCTGCCGGTGGGCGACGGACTCGCTCCGGTGTTGGTGGCCTTGCCGGCGGCAGCCGGGCTCACCGGTAGCCCGATCACTGTCTCGCCGGTGGTGGTGCTCACCGATCTGGACTCCGACATCGAGTCGGCCACTGTCACCGTGGTAGGTGCTAACCCCGGTGACGTGCTGTCGTGGGACACCCTGCCCGCAGGCGTCACGACGACGGCGACCTCGGGTGCAGGTTCGACGGTGACTTTCACCGGTGCTGCCGCGGCGCAGGTGTATCAATCCGTGCTGCAAGCGATAACGGTCAACTTCACTACCGCGGGTGTGAAGACGGTGGCGTTCTCGGTGACCGACATCGACGGCAGTGCTTCGGCGACCAGTTCCACGGTGACGGTGGTCGGGATGCCGGTGGGCGACGGACTCGCCCCGGTGTTGGTGGCCTTGCCCGCCGCGGCTGGTGTGGTCGGGGATGCAGTCACGGTTTCGCCGGTGGTGGTGCTGACCGATCTGGACTCCGACATCGAGTCGGCCACTGTCACCGTGGTAGGTGCTAACCCCGGTGATGTGCTGTCGTGGGACACCCTGCCTTCAGGCGTGTCGACGACGGCGACCTCGGGCGCAGGTTCGACGGTCACGTTCACGGGTGCGGCGTCGGCGCAGGTGTATCAGTCCGTTCTGCAATCTCTTACGGTCACTTCGGCTGCGGCCGGTGTGAAGACAGTGACCTTCTCGGTGACTGATGTCGACGGCAATGCCTCGGCGATCAGTTCCACGTTGGTGACGGTGGTGGGTCTGCCGGTGGGCGACGGACTCGCCCCGATACTTGTGGCACTTCCGGCGGCAGCCGGGCTCACCGGTAACCCGATCACTGTGTCGCCGGTGGTCGTGCTGACCGATCTGGACTCCGACATCGAGTCGGCGACGGTGTCGATCACCAACCCGGCCGCCGGGGATGTCCTGTCTTGGGACACCCTGCCGTCGGGGGTGTCGACGACGGCGACCTCGGGTGCAGGTTCGACGGTGACGTTCACGGGTGCTGCTGCGGCGCAGGTGTATCAGTCTGTCTTGCAGTCGGTCACGGTCACTACGGCTGCGGCCGGGGTGAAGACGGTGACGTTCTCGGTCACCGACATCGACGGCAACTCTTCGATTCCGTCCGCGACGTTGGTGACGGTGGTGGGGCTTCCGGTGGGCGACGGTGTGGCCCCGGTGTTGGTGGCCTTGCCCGCCGCGGCTGGTCTGGTCGGTGACGCGGTGACGGTCTCGCCGGTGCTGGTTCTCTCGGATTTGGACTCGGAGATTGAGTCGGCCACTGTCACCGTGGTAGGTGCTAATCCCGGTGACGTGTTGTCGTGGGGGACCCTGCCCTCAGGGGTGTCGACGACGGCGACCTCGGGTGCAGGTTCGACGGTCACGTTCACGGGTGCGGCGTCGGCGCAGGTGTATCAGTCTGTGCTGCAATCTCTTACGGTCACTTCGGCTGCGGCCGGGGTGAAGACAGTGACCTTCTCGGTGACTGATGTCGACGGCAATTCTTCGATTCCGTCTGCGACGTTGGTGACGGTGGTCGGGTTGCCGGTGGGCGACGGACTCGCCTCGGTATTGGTGGCCCTCCCCGCGGCAGCGGGGCTCATCGGAAATCCGGTGACGGTCTCGCCGGTGGTCGTGCTGACCGATCTGGACTCTGACATCGAGTCGGCGACGGTGTCGATCACCAACCCGGCCGCCGGTGATGTCCTGTCTTGGGACACCCTGCCGTCGGGGGTGTCGACGACGGCGACCTCGGGTGCAGGTTCGACGGTGACGTTCACGGGTGCTGCTGCGGCGCAGGTGTATCAGTCTGTCTTGCAGTCGATCATGGTCACATCGGCTGCGGCCGGGGTGAAGACGGTGACGTTCTCGGTGACTGATATCGACGGCAACGCGTCGGCGACCAGCCCCACGTTAGTGACGGTGGTCGGGTTGCCGGTGGGCGACGGACTCGCCCCGATACTTGTGGCACTTCCGGCGGCAGCCGGGCTCACCGGTAACCCGGTGAGGGTTTCGCCGGTGGTGGTGCTCACCGATCTGGACTCTGACGTCGAGTCGGCGACGGTGTCGATCACCAACCCGACCGCGGGGGATGTGCTGTCGTGGGGCAGCCTGCCCGCAGGCGTCACGACGACGGCGACGTCGGGTGCAGGTTCTTCTGTCACGTTTACTGGTGCGGCGTCGGCGCAGGTGTATCAGTCTGTGCTGCAATCTCTTACGGTCACTTCGGCTGCGGCCGGGGTGAAGACGGTGACGTTCTCGGTCACCGACATCGACGGCAATTCTTCGATTCCGTCTGCGACGTTGGTGACGGTGGTGGGGTTGCCGGTGGGGGACGGAATCGCCCCGGTGTTGGTGGCCTTGCCGGCGGCAGCCGGGCTCACCGGTAACCCGGTCACTGTTTCGCCGGTGGTGGTGCTCACCGATCTGGACTCCGACGTCGAGTCGGCGACGGTGTCGATCACCAACCCGGCCGCCGGTGATGTGTTGTCATGGGACACCCTGCCCGCAGGGGTGACCACGGCGGCGACGTCGGGTGCGGTGTCGTCGGTGACGTTTACGGGTGCTGCCGCGGCGCAGGTGTATCAGTCTTTGCTGCAATCCCTCACCCTGAACTCAACTACTGCGGGTGTGAAGACGGTGACCTTCTCGGTGACTGACATCGACGGCAATGCTTCGGCGGTCAGTTCCACGTTGGTGACGGTGGTGGGGTTGCCGGTGGGCGACGGACTCGCCCCGGTGTTGGTGGCACTTCCGGCGGCAGCCGGGCTCACCGGTAACCCGGTGAGGGTTTCGCCGGTGGTGGTGCTCACCGATCTGGACTCTGACATCGAGTCAGCGACGGTGTCGATCACCAACCCCGCCGCCGGTGATGTGCTGTCTTGGGACACCCTGCCCGCAGGCGTCACGACGGCGGCGATGTCGGGTGCAGGTTCGACCGTGACATTCACGGGTGCGGCGTCGGCGCAGGTGTATAAGTCCGTGCTGCAAGCGATCACGGTCAGCTCCACTACCGCGGGTGTGAAGACGGTGACGTTCACAGTCACCGACGGCAACGCGTCGGCAACCAGCACCACCTTGGTGACCGTGGTCGGTCTGCCGGTGGGCGACGGTGTGGCCCCGGTGTTGGTGGCCTTGCCCGCGGCGGCTGGTCTGGTCGGTGACGCGGTCACTGTGTCGCCGGTGGTGGTGCTGACCGATCTGGACTCTGAGATCGAGTCGGCCACTGTCACCGTGGTAGGTGCTAATCCCGGTGATGTCCTGTCGTGGGGCACCCTGCCCTCAGGGGTGACCACGACGGCGACCTCGGGCGCAGGTTCGACGGTGACATTCAGGGGTGCTGCTGCGGCGCAGGTGTATCAGTCCGTGTTGCAATCGCTTACCGTCACGTCAGCGACCGCGGGTGTGAAGACGGTGACGTTCACAGTCACCGACATCGACGGCAACTCTTCGATTCCGTCCGCGACGTTGGTGACGGTGGTGGGGTTGCCGGTGGGCGACGGACTCGCCCCGATGTTGGTGGCCCTACCCGCGGCTGCCGGGCTCACCGGCAGCCCCATCACTGTCTCGCCGGTGGTGGTGCTCACCGATCTGGACTCCGACATCGAGTCGGCCACTGTCACCGTGGTAGGTGCTAATCCCGGGGATGTCCTGTCTTGGGACACCCTTCCCTCGCGGGTGTCGACGACGGCGACCTCGGGTGCAGGTTCGACGGTGACATTCACTGGTGCGGCGTCGGCGCAGGTGTATCAGTCCGTGCTGCAAGCGATCACGGTCAGCTCCACTACCGCGGGTGTGAAGACGGTGACGTTCACAGTCACCGACGGCAACGCGTCGGCAACCAGCACCACCTTAGTGACGGTGGTCGGTCTGCCGGTGGGCGACGGACTCGCCCCGGTGTTGGCAACACTGCCTGCAGCGGTCGGGCTGACCGGGAGCCCCGTGACGGTCTCGCCAGTCGTGGCGCTGACTGACCTCGATTCTCAAATTCAGTCCGCCACTGTGACAATCGTCAGTGCGGGCGCAGGCGATGTGTTGGAGTGGAACTCCCTTCCCGCCGGGGTCGCCACGACGGCGACCTCCGGTGCGGTCTCTACCGTCACCTTCACCGGTACAGGCACGGCTCAGGCGTATCGCGATCTGCTGGCCTCAGTGGCTCTGACGTCCTCGACGGCGGGTGTCAAGTCAGTCACGTTCACGGTGAACGACGCCGTCGGCAACCCGTCGGCGATTGCCTCGACGCTGGTGACGGTGGTCGGCCCGCCGACCAACTCAGGCCTGACTCCGGTGTTGGTGGCTCTGCCGGCGGCCGCCGGGGTGACCGGCACTCCGGTAACGGTGTCGCCGGTGGTGGTGCTCACGGATATCGATTCCGATATCGAGTCGGCCACAGTGACGATCGCCAACCCGGCTGCCGGGGATGTCCTCTCGTGGGACACCCTCCCCGCCGGTGTGACCACGACGGCGACCTCGGGTGCAGGTTCGACGGTCACGTTCACCGGTGCGGCGTCGGCGCAGGTGTATCAGGCTGTGTTGCAGTCGATCACGATCCAGTCCACAGACGCGGGGATCAAGACCATCACTTTCCGTGTCACGGACACCGCCGCGAATCTGTCGGCGCCGAGTGCCACACAGGTGACCCTCGTCGGGCTGCCCAGCACGCAGTTCGATCCGATCGTCGTCGCATCGCTGATCGGCGTGACCTACACCGCGGGAGGCACCGGCATACCAGTCGACTCGGGCGTCCTCGTTCTGGACGCCGATTCACAAACAATGAAGTCCGCAACGGTGACCATCGACTCCCCCCAGGCCGGGGACACGCTGAGTGTCGGGCCTGTGCCCAGCGGCATGACTGCCGTATACAGCGGTGGAGTCCTGACCATCACCGGCTCAGCGTCGGTGGGTGTGTACCAAGACCTGCTGCGTTCGGTGAAGTTCTCGACGAGTTCGTCTGCGGTTGCGTCGATCAAGACCATCACCTTCGAAGTCACCGACCAGTCCGACAGGGTGAGTGCCCCGTCAACGGTCTCCGTTGCGGTGCTGTCGCTGCCCACATCTGCCCGCCCGTCGGTGGCCACGTCGTTGGTGAATGTCACCTACACCGCGGGAGGTTCGGCCGTCTTCGTCGATTCGGGCGTGCGCATTCTCGACGCGGATTCATCGGATATGTCCAAGGCCGTGATCACGATCGTGGGCGGACCGGTCTCCGGTGACATGCTCAGCTTCACACCGCAGACGGGCATCGACGGGTCGTACAACTCCGTGACGGGGGTGTTGACGTTCACCGGCAGCGCCTCCGCTGCTGCCTACGAGCAGGTGCTGCGATCCGTCACGTTCGCAACAGGTTCCGGTGCGCTCGCCACGATCAAGTCCCTTTCGATCGTCGTGACCGACGACCAGGGCAACGCGAGTGTGCCCGGATTGGTCGCTGTGACCGTGCTCAATGTCGGAACGAGCATTCCTCCGCTCGTGGTGACGTCGGGCGTCAACCTCTCCTACACGGCCGGCAACAGTGCGGTGACTGTCGACTCCGGGGTCAGCCTCCTCGACCTCGACTCGTCCTCCCTCCAGGGTGCGACCGTGAGAATCAGCGGCGGCTTCGCGTCCGGCGATGTGCTGACTTTCAGCGCGCCCTCGGGGATTGCCGGTAACTACAACGCCGGCACGGGCGTGTTGACTTTCACCGGGAATGCGTCGATCGCGGACTACGAGACGGCGCTGCGGTCGGTTCAATTGTCGACAGGTGCCTCGGCGTTGGCCGCGATCAAGTCGGTGTCCTTTACCGTGACCGATCTCGGAGGCTCCGCCAGCCTCCCGGGCACTGTCGCGGTGACGGTCTTGGCTGCACCGGTGAACCTGGCGCCTTTGGTGACCACGGTCGCCGGGCCGATCTATACCGCGGGCAACACTGCTGTACAGGTGAACTCGTTGCTCACGATCCTCGATCTGGACACGGCGAACATGAGCGGCGCATCGGTGACGATCAGCGGGAACTTCGCCGCGGGTGACGTTCTCGACTTCACCCCCGTCTCCGGAATCAACGGCAGTTACGACAGCAGCACAGGTGTGCTGACCTTCACCGGAACGGCGACAGCTCTGCAGTACCAACAGCTTCTGCGGTCGGTGACCTTCCGGTCGGGCCCATCCGCACCGACCTTGGTCAAGACGCTGACCTTCACCGTGACGGATGCACTGAATGCCACCAGCCCGGGCGCTATCGCTCTACTCACGCAGCGGGCGAACACGGCACCGGTGATCACTGCGCCGCTGGGTCTCATCGTGCTGAGCCTGCCGCTGATCAGCCCCACCGCTGCGATCGTGGACGATTCTTCATACCTCGATCGCGCAGTCGTCACCCTGACCAACGTCCAAAGTGGGGATTCTCTGACCTTCACGCCCACGGGCAACATCACAGGCGGTTACGCGGGCGGCGTGCTGACCCTGACAGGGCTGGGCACCACCGCGCAGTACCAGTCGGTGCTTCAGTCGATCCGGTTCTCGAAGAACGCTCTGAATCTGGTCGGCTTCCGCGACATCACGATGGTGGTGCGCGACGAGCAGGGCTTGAGTGGAAGTACGTCGGGCACCATCACGTTCGTGCTGTAGCAGCTCCTAGATCGCCGGCCCGAGCAGGTCGTCGGCATCCTTGATGACGTATCCGTAGCCCTGCTCGGCCAGGAATCGCTGGCGGTGCGCGGCGTATTCGGCATCGAGGCTGTCGCGGGACACGACGGAGTAGAACACCGCGCCGCCGCCGTCGGCCTTCGGGCGCAGCAGCCGGCCCAGCCGCTGTGCCTCCTCCTGGCGTGACCCGAAAGTCCCCGAGACCTGCACAGCCACACTGGCTTCCGGGAGATCGATGGAGAAGTTCGCGACCTTCGAGACCACCAGCGTTCTAATCTCACCGCTTCGGAACTTGTCGAACAGTTCTTCGCGCTCAGCGGTTTTCGTCGACCCCTGGATCACCGGGGCGTCCAGTTCGGTGCCCAGCTCGTCGAGCTGGTCGAGGTACGCGCCGATCACCAGTGTGGGCTCGTCGGGATGACGATCCAGGATCGATTTCACCACCGCGATCTTGGTGTGCGCCGTGGCGCACAACTTGTAGCGCTCCTCCGGTTCGGCCGTTGCGTACAGCATTCGCTCGTTGTCGGTCATCGTGACGCGAACTTCCACGCACTCAGCCGGCGCGATCCAGCCCTGCGCCTCGATGTCCTTCCACGGCGCGTCATAGCGCTTCGGGCCGATCAGCGAGAAGACGTCGCCCTCGCGACCGTCCTCCCGGATCAGCGTCGCCGTCAATCCGAGCCGGCGTCGTGACTGGAGATCGGCCGTCATCCGGAACACCGGCGCCGGCAGCAGGTGCACCTCGTCGTAGATGATCAGGCCCCAGTCGCGGCTGTCGAACAGCTCGAGATGCTTGTACTCGCCTTTGGTGCGTCGCGTGATGACCTGATACGTGGCGATGGTGACCGGACGTATCTCCTTGCGCTCACCCGAGTACTCGCCGATTTCGTTCTCCGTCAACGACGTCCGCGCGATCAGCTCCCGCTTCCACTGACGACCGGCAACGGTGTTGGTCACGAGGATCAGCGTCGTCGCGCCGGCCTTGGCCATCGCCGCAGCACCGACCAGCGTCTTACCGGCACCGCACGGCAGCACCACCACACCGGAACCGCCGTCCCAGAACGAATCGGCAGCCATCTGCTGGTAGTCCCGCAGATGCCATCCGTCCTGTGCAAGGTCGATCGGATGCTTCTCGCCGTCGACGTATCCCGCGAGATCCTCGGCCGGCCAGCCGATCTTGAGCAGCATCTGCTTGACGCGGCCGCGCTCGCTGTTGTGAACGATGACGGTGTCGTCGTCGATCCTGGCGCCCAGCATCGGACTGATCTTCTTGTTGCGGAGCACCTCTTCCAGCACGGCACGATCGAAACTGACCAGCGTCAGGCCGTGCGCGGGATGCTTGACCAGCTGCAGACGCCCGTAGCGCGCCATCGTGTCGACGATGTCGACCAGCAGGGGCTGGGGAACGGCGTAGCGGGAGAACGAGACAAGGGCGTCGACCACCTGCTCGGCGTCGTGCCCGGCCGCGCGGGCGTTCCACAGCGCGAGCGGGGTGATCCGATACGTGTGCACGTGCTCGGGCGCACGCTCCAACTCGGCGAACGGAGCGATCGCCGCACGTGCGGCGCCGGCCTGTTCGTGGTCGACTTCGAGCAGTACCGTCTTGTCGGACTGCACGATCAAAGGGCCGTCGGTCACGCTCTGTCCCGCCCTGTTCTCTCGCGAAAAGTCACGTTTTCCCATTATTCAGGTCCGTCCGACGTGCACGCCGTCGGCGCTGCTCGCGACGCCGCAGCGCGCATTGCGGAAGTCCGCCGCCGGAAGGTGTCGTCGTCGGGACTCCGCGCGTTTGCGGTAGCGTCACGTGTTCGCCGCACGGACAATATCGCTGTACAAGCTGACTTATTCGTTTGCTGTACCGCACTCGTCGCAGAGGGGACTTGCGTTGCTGTGACACCCATCACTATTTTGCTCTAGTGTCATTTTGCGCCTGTGGCGAATCCCGTCGCAGCGCCGGGTGTGGGGACATCAACACGGAGGTCGCAGCATGAAGGAACGTCCAGCTCGTCACCGGATCGCGGACGTAACCAGCGACGACCGAAGGTTCTGGTCAGCCAGGGACCTGTGCACGCCCGAGGGCTCGGGCCCGCCCCGGCATGCACGAAGGGGCGAATCCCGGTATGCCCTCCACGTCGGCCGGGTCGGCGCGCTCGCCGTCTCACTCGGCATCGGCATGGCGATCGCCAACTCGGCCACCGGCACGGCTGCGGCCGAAACCGACACCGGTTCATCCAGCGCATCCGCTGACGCGGACTCGTCGTCCGAATCCGAGGGAACGCAGAACGAGACGGGCGGGACGAACGCCGACGGCCAAACGGACACCGCCGGCGAGGAGGACGCATCCGAGGAGTCCGACGCAGGTGACCTCGACGACGACGAGGACGCCGAGGACGAAGCGGCCCAGCTCGTCGACGAGGACGAGGCCGCCGAGCTGACCGCCGAGGACGACGACGACTCCGCGACGGACGCCGACGCACCCGGCGCCGCGAGCGCGGTGACACGACAGACGACGAAGCGCACGGCCGCTGACGCCACCGAGCCCGTCGAGCTGAACGCCCCCGCCGCCGACGAAGTCGCCTCGGCGAACGTGCTCAATGCTGTGGTCGCCAACGTCGTTGCACCCCTAGCGGATCCGGATCTCCCAGCACCGTCCCCGGTGACTGACGGGGTGCTGGCCTGGGTTCGTCGCCTGATCACCCATACCTTCTTCAACAAAACCCCGGTGGTCCGCGAGGTGGCGACCGAGCAGATCCTGACAGGGCAGACGCTCATCACCATCGACGCCTACGATCCGAACGGCGATCCACTGACCTACGAGATCATCCAGCCTCAGGGCGGTTTGGTGTTCCGCGAACCACTCACGGGCACGTTCGTCTACACCCCCACAGTGCCGGTCATCGGCGACGAGGTCCCGGTCAAGTTCGACATCATCATCCGCGACGATTCCGAGCACCTGACGGGGGTCCTCGGCACCATTCAAGGTGTGTTGCACTCGATCGCACGCATCTTCGGCCTCGCGCAGCGCGACAACTACACGCAGACAATCGAATTCACCGCCAAACCCGTGCTGCAGACGGCACCTGCCCTCGTCGTCACCGGCGGCTTGCCGTACCTGATCGGCAGCGACCCCGTTGCGCTGCTGTCGACGGCGACGATCGTCGACGTCGACTCGCCGCTGATGAAGGAAGCCACCGTCACGATCGGTGTGGGTCGTCAAGACGGTGACCAGCTGCGATACGTGGCGCCGAACGGTGTCACCATCGACGTCGAACAGGTCAATGAGTACACGCTCAAGTTGAGCGGCGAAGCCACCCAGGCTGACTACGAAAAGGCGCTGCGCGCAATTACTTTCAGCACAACAGACCTTGGTCTGCTCGCGCGCACCGTGGACCTCTCCATCACCGACGAGCACGGGCTCGCCAACGTCGTCCCCGCCTTTGTGGCCACGGTCGTGCTGCCCGGGCTGCCGCTGGACGCACCGCCCTCCGTGGTGGCGGTCGGGGGTCTGCCGTACTTCCTCGGCGGCAACCCTGTGAAGCTCCTCTCGGTTGCCGAGATCGCGGATCTGGACTCGTCATCGCTGAAGCAGGCCGTCATCAAGATCAGCGAGGTGACGCGATCGACGGGCGACAGGTTGGGCTACGAGGTGCCTGCCGGTGTCGACATCGTCGTCACCTACGTCAACGACTGGACGGTCGTTCTGTCCGGAGTGGCCTCCACAGCCGATTACGAAACCGCGCTCAAAGCAATCACCTTCAGCGCGACGCAACTCGGTCTCCCGGCGCGGACGGTCGAGATCACCCTGACCGACGCCGACGATGTGGACAGCCTCGTGCCCGCCCTGGTCGCCGCGACGGTGCTGCCCGGAATAAGTGCAGAGTTGCCGCTCATCGTCACACCGGTCGGACTACCCGTCCACACGATCGGCAAGCCGCCGGTGAAGCTGCTGTCCTCGGTCGTGATCACGAACGCCGACGATGGCCAGCTCGACGGAGCGGTGGTCACGATCGGACTGAATCGCGCCGCAGGAGACAAGCTCGGATTCACCACGGTGGCAGGCAATCCCGTCACCATCACGCAGACCAACGACTGGACCATCACCCTCTCCGGCACGGGGACCGTCGCCCAGTATCAGCAGGCGCTGCAGGCCATCACCTTCAGCGCCTCGCAGCTGGGCCTGCCTCGCACTGTCACCATCACTGTCACCGAAGGGGATGGCGACACGAATCCGGCTCCGGGCATCGTGTTCGCGAATTCCGTTCTGCCGCTGCGGCCGACGATCGTCACACCGCCGCTTCCCGCGACACACACCATCGGTGGAGCCGGCTCCGTCGTGGCGCCGGTGGTCACCATCGCCGACCTGGACTCGACCGTGCTGACCGGGGCCGTCGTGGCGCTCGGGGTGGGCCGACAGGCGGGGGACAAGCTCAGCTTCACCGCCGCGCCCGGTAGCGCGATCAGCGCGTCGTGGAACGGAACCGACACCCTGACCCTGACCGGCACCGCCTCGGTCGAGGAGTACGAGGCTGCGCTACAGACGGTGACGTTCTCCGCGACCGGTGGCGCCGGCCTACCGAGGACGCTGACCATCAACATCATCGACGACTCGGGACTGAACGCGTTGGTGCCCGGCGTGACAACGGCATTGGTGAAGAATCCTGACCGGCCCACGGTGGTGACGTTGGGTCTCGCGGCGCTGGATTTCCCCAAGGTCGGTGACACCGTGAAGCCCATCACTCTCGCGACGATCGTGGACACCGACTCGGCGATGCTCCGCGGAGCATCGGTCAAGATCACCGATCGGTTCACGACCGGCGACACCTTGGCCTTCGCGCCGATCGGCGGAAATCCGGTGACCGCGGCCTACAACGCCGCAACGGGTGAGCTGACACTGAGCGGAACCGCCACCGTCGCGCAGTACAAGCAGGCACTGGAAGCCGTCACGTTCAAGGCCACCAGATACGGCGGCGGGCTGCTCGAAGTGCTCGGCGTCACCAGGACGCTGTCGGTTTACGTCACCGACGACACGAACGCCACCAACCTTCTGCCCGGCGTCGTCGCCGTCACGGTGTTCCGCTGACCGGAACTACTTCGAGTCGGCCGAAACCACTGACGTGACACGGTGGATGGCGAATTCGCGGACCCGGCCCGACGCCGGATCGTAGGCCGTCAGCTGTCCACCCCGCACGTTGATGGGGGACACCACCCGCTGGGTGGCCACGCCGGCAGGGTCGACGTAGCCGATGACGACCGACTCCTGGAGGTAGGCGGCCTGCTGCAGTTCTGTGATCGCGACGGCCGGATCCAGCCGAAGTCCGGACGACGGTACGGAGGCGACCTTGCGGAGAACGGCGACGATCGCGGCCAGGGTCTGATCGGTCGGCACCGGATTGTGCCGGTACCCGCGACGACGACCCGGCACCGGCACCCGGGCGCCCCGGACACGCAGGTCGACGATCGTGCCCGTGGCATCCTCGGCAGCGGGCGCGAAGCCGGCGGCCCGTAACGCGTTGAGCACCTCGGAGATGGGCGCCTGCGACACCGCGACGGTGGGTGCCAGCAACCGCAGTTCGACCGCTTCGGTCGCCGGGGCCGCCACTGCCTGAGCCAACAGAGCCGCGTCCTCGCAGCGTACGAACGACGACGCCATCCCAACGCGCAACTGCCCGTGGCGCCGCGCGACGTCGTCGATCAGGTACGTGAGTGCTTGCGGTACAGGGGTTTTCGAGTGGCGGGTGAACAGGGCGTGCAGCTCGCCCGCGGTCTTGCCGGTGTCGAGGGCGCGCCGGACCGACGCCTCGTCGATGCGGTACACCATGGCTGCGCCCGCCGATTCCACATTGGCGACGGCCGCGAGTTGCTCGGCCAGCGCTCGTTCCAGCGGACCCGGAACGATGACGGTCAGGTCCGCCTGGAGCAGGAAGTGGTCGATCGGGGCGGGCAGCGCTTTCTCCATGGCGGCGACAACGACGTCGTCCGCGTCGCCGGCAAGCAGTCGTCGGATCGGGGTCGCGATCGCGCCGCGACCGACGGCCCCCATCGCGTGGGCTTCGGTGAGCAAGTCGGCGACCGGTTCGCGCTGCAGCCGCACCGCCCATCGGGGCCGATTCCACACCATCGCCGCCGACGCGCTGTCGGCGTCGACGCCGGAGCCGGGCGGCAATGCCGCCAAGGTGTCGAGCAGGAGCCGGCGGTCCAGCGGCGCCGCCGTGGAGAACAACGAATCTGACAGCGCCGCATAGGGTTTGCCGTCCGGACCGCGTGCTCCGACCAGGCTCGGGCGCCCGGGGAGATCGAGCCAGGCGGTGAGAAGTAGTTGCCACTTGGCCGCCGACGGCGACTCGACGAAGCGGTCGGCGTTGACCGTGGGCGCCCAGGCCGACCCCACGGTGTCGGACGGGTCCGGTTCCGGGATGCCCGGCGCGATCAGGCCGGAAGCCGCCGCCACCTCCAGGATCAGGCCGAGGCGGCGCTCCTCGATCCCGGTGACCTTCGTCAATCGTTTGACCTCGCGGATCCCGAGACCTCCACTGCGGAGTTCGGGAACCGGTGCGCTGCTCAGGGTTTCGAGGACCACCTCGACTTCGCGCAGGAGGTCGATCGCGGCGCCCGCCGCGACGGCGTCGACGTCGGCGGTCTTCGTCGTGGTCACGGTCGGGTCGGGCTTGGACAGGCTCACCGGGCCCGGGGTCTCCCCGCGCAGCACCTGACCGACAAGGCGCGGCAGGATGACGGTCTCGTCGTCGATCCTGCGCAACAGCCCCGCTGCAAGCAGCCGCGGCACCGGCCGGTCGGGCGGTGTCCCCGGCATCGCGTCGCGGGTCCGGCCGACCGGTGAACCCTCCAGCAGTTTGTCCAGGAGATCCCGAGCCGCGTCGTCGAGGGACTCCAAGGACTGCGTGACATCGGTGCTCGACAGCGCCGCGCTCTCCGACGTCGCCTGGCCCGGATACCACGGCAGGCTGGAGGCGACCTCGGCGGCAACCCGCAGCGCTCCCTCGCCGGTCACATCGCCCCAGACCAGCGCCCGCGCGCACAGGTCGTCGACGGCGCCGCGCACCTCGGAGTCCTCGGCGCGCTCACCCAGGACCTCCGCCAATTCGGCGAACGTCGCGGTCGTCGTCTCAGCGTGCAGCGTCAGCAGAGCGTCGAGCACCGCCATATGCAGGAAGTCGAGGTCATCGGTGGCCGCCTTCACAGATTGGCGGGCAGCGGCGCGCGCGGCCAGGGCCGCGATGCTGCCAGGAGGCGGCTGGGTGAGGTCAGGCCGCAGACGAAGCAGCCGGATCAGCTGCTCGTCATCGGAGTCCGCCAGCCAGGCGGCCAACGGCACGCCTGGTGCCTTCGCTCTCGAGCTCATTGCTGACCAGCGTAAAGGAGCCTCCCGACCTCGCCAGCCGCCGATCGGCCTGCCACAATGTGTGGGTGGCTGATGACAAGAAGAACCGATACGTCGATCCGGGTTGGCCGACGACCGATGCCGACGATCACGCGGTCAGCGAACTGGCCGCCGACCGCACCGGGGCGCTGTCCCCTTTCGGCGACGTCACGTTCCCGCTGCCCGCCGAAGAACTGCCCTTCATCCAATCAGTCACAGTCGTCAACAAGTAGCGGTGCCCGACCGCCTCTCGCATCTCGACGAGACCGGCGCGGCCCACATGGTCGACGTCACGGCCAAGGACGCCACCAAACGGGTGGCAACCGCCGAGGGCACCGTGCACACCCGCCCCGACGTCGTCGCGATGATCAGCGCCAACGGGCTGCCGAAGGGCGACGCCCTGGCCACCGCGCGCGTCGCCGGGATCATGGCCGCCAAGCGGACCAGCGACCTCATCCCGCTGTGTCACCCGCTGGCCGTCACCGGCGTCGACATCGAGTTCGCCGTCGGCGGTGACCAGCACCCCGGCGCCGTCGCGATCACCGCCACCGTGCGCACCACCGACCGCACCGGCGTCGAGATGGAGGCACTCACCGCCGTCAGCGTTGCCGCGCTGACGGTCTACGACATGATCAAGGCTGTCGACCGGGCAGCCAGCATCGACGGCATCCGCGTCGTCCACAAGGAAGGCGGCAAGACGGGGACGTGGACGCGGTGACCCGCTCCGGGGTCGTGATCGTCGCGTCCACCCGCGCCTCCAGCGGTGTGTACGAGGACAAGTGCGGCCCCGTCCTCGTCGACTGGCTCGCCGGGCAGGATATCTCTGCCCCCGCGCCCGTTGTCGTCGCCGACGGGCCCCCTGTCGCCGCAGCCCTGACCGCTGCGCTGCGCGACCGACCCGACGTCATTCTCACCTCGGGTGGCACCGGCATCTCGCCCACCGACGCGACACCTCAGATCACGGCCGCGGTGCTCGATTACGAGATCCCCGGCCTGGCTGACGCGATCCGGCGTTCCGGTCTACCGAAGGTGCCCACGTCTGTGCTGTCGCGGGGGATCTGCGGGGTCGCGGGCCGGACCCTCGTCGTGAACCTCCCCGGCTCACTCGGCGGCGTGAGGGACGGCCTCGGCGTGCTGGCCGACGTCCTCGACCACGCACTCGATCAACTGCAAGGCAGGGACCACTCGCGATGACAGTCGTCGTGCGCGCAGCACTCACCGACCAGCCCATCGATTCGACCGAACACGAGAGCCTCGTCGCCCACGAATCGGCCGGAGCAGTCGTGGCGTTCGCCGGCGTGGTGCGCGACCACGACGGCGGCCGGACGGTCACGCGACTCGAATACTCCTCGCACCCGACCGCAGAGCAGACGCTCGCCGACGTCGTCGCAGAGGTCGCCGCGGAGTCCCACGGCATCCGGGCGATCGCCGTCAGTCACCGGGTGGGTGTCCTGCACATCGGCGATGCCGCCCTCGTCGCCGCCGTCGCGGCGGACCACCGCGGCGCGGCCTTCGAGACCTGCGCCCGGCTGGTCGACCGCGTCAAGGAGCGGCTACCGATCTGGAAGCATCAGTTCTTCGCCGACGGCACCGACGAATGGGTCAACTCGGCCTAGCCGCCCGTCAGGCGGGAGGCACCACCGGGGCGGGAGCCGGGGCGGCCACCGGGCCCGGCGCCGGAAGCGGAGCCGGGGCTGCCATCGGGGCCGGAGCACCTGCGTCCGCCGCTGGGGCGGGCCCGACCGGGGCCATGGGTGCCGGTCCACCGCCGGTAGCCGTCATCGGCCGCTGGGTCAGCGCGAGCAGCGCGTCCGAGCCCGAGATCTCCTGA
This sequence comes from Mycobacterium bulgaricum, assembly GCF_041287165.2. NCBI lineage: Bacteria > Bacillati > Actinomycetota > Actinomycetes > Mycobacteriales > Mycobacteriaceae > Mycobacterium > Mycobacterium bulgaricum. The sequence continues at coordinate 1,026,534 of NZ_JBGGKV020000001.1, forward strand.
GTGCGGATCGCGTGCCAGATCTCCTTGAGGTACGTGACGTTCGCACTCTGCTGCGGGCCCTGAGGAGTCAGAGCCGCACCGGGGGGAAGGTTCTCCGGGCTGGCGAGATGCGGAATCTCGGCGGGCGCCGGAAGCTCCCCGGAGATCGCCTGGTTGGCGATGTCGTAAGCCGGGGCCGGGACGGGTGCGTTGGCCATAGGTGCCAGCGGATCCGGGGCGGGCGCGGCGGCGACCGGAGCAGGTGCCGGGGCCGGCGGTGCCGGCGGAACGACCGGAGCGGGCTGCAGCGGAGCGTCGACGCCGAGCGACCAGGTCTGGGGCTCGCCGGGTGCCGGCGCAGGCGCCGCATCCCAGTTGGCGGCGGCGATGACCGCGCTCTGCGGCGCGGGCGCGATGCCGGCGACGTCGATCGCGGGTTCGGGCACCGGGACCGGGGCCGCGACGGGATCGATGGGCGCGGGCGCCGAGAGGGCGTCGAACGGGGCGGGAGCCGGAGGGGCGGGCAGCGGGGCCGGAGGCAGCGCCTCCGGAGCGGCCGGCAGCGGCGCAGGAGCGGGCGCGGCCAACGCGTCGAACGGCGCGGGAGCGGGCGGAGCCGGGGGCAGGGGTGCCGGGGGCACGACCTCCGGTGCCGGAGGCAGCGGCGCGGGGGCGGCGAGCATGTCGACCGGGGCGGGCGGCGCGGGTGCGGGCGGCGCCGGAGGAAGCGGAGCGGGCGCGGCCATCGCGTCGAACGGCGCGGGGGCCGGCGGAGGCGGCGGCGGTGCGAAAGGATTGAACGGGGCCGGCGGAGGCGGCGGCAGCAGAGCGTTGAGGCCGAGCGGATCGAACGGCGCAGGGGCAGGGGGCTCGTCCACGACGTTGCGTGGCGTTGCGGCAGAGAGCGGCCCGCCGCACGACGGCCAGGCCCCCTTGCCCTGCGACGCCAAGACGCGTTCGGCGACCGCGATCTGCTCTTCCTTGGTGGCGAGGTAGGCCGAGGGCGCGAATTCGCCGCCACCGTGGCCCGACCACGTGCTCGGTGAGAACTGCAGCCCGCCGTGGTAGCCGTTGCCGGTGTTGATGGCCCAGTTGCCGCCGGACTCGCAGCTGGCGACCTGGTCCCACTCACCGTCGGTGGCTGCACCAGCCTGGCCGGCGAGGGCGAGGCTTCCGCCTCCGATGACTGCGCCGGTGAACGCGATCTTGGCGACGTTCTTGGCAGATGAAGCGGGCTTGCGGTGCCGTCCACTCATAAGTGCGCGTGGTTCCTCTCTGAAAGCGCCCGCGAGGTCAGCTGTCGGGTTCGGGCTGGAGAGGTTGCCCGGCCGTCTTCGTCGCAACGACGACGGCTTCACCCCAAGGAACCGAATCGGTTCCAGGTCTCCCTAGTTCGGTGGACCAGTGGGTCCCCCGCCTCCATCCAGGTGGTGTCTCGTTGTCCCCGCACACCAACGGATGGAGCTCGGCGCGATTGGTGGTGCGGCGGGCCGATCGGAATGTGGGGGTCGATTGGCCTGGTTCAAAACCGTAACGGCTCGTTTGGGTGCCGTCGACTTTTGCTCCAGGCCGTGTCTCCGGCGGGGGCAAATACTAAAAAAACTCTAAAAGACCAGGAGCGTCCGTTATTCCTGCAGGTGCCCGGCGCCTCAACCTCGCCGTAGCCATCCCGTGATCATTCCGTGATGTGATGCAAATCACGGAATAGGTTGGAGCGACAAGCCCATTACCCGCCGGCGAAGGGGGGCAAAACATCGATCGTCTGCGCGTCATCGAGCGCAACGGTCAAGTCCCGCACCGCGACCCCGTCGCGCAGATACGAACACCGGGAGAGCACCGAGGCCAGAGCCGCGTCCCGCGCTTTGAGGACCGCCACGAGATCGTCCACGGTGGCCCCGGCAGGCAGGTCGACCGTCTCGGACTCCACGCCAGCCGCCGCACGTGCCGCCGCGAAGAAGCGCACGAGGACGCGCACGCGGATGTCTGCGGTCATCTGTCAGCCCCCGATGGCGCTCATGGGACGGTCCGGCTGCACGAAGTCGGGATCGTTGATGCCGTGGCCCGCGGCCTTGGCCCACATGGCGGCACGCCAGGCGGCCTCGAGAGCGGCGTCGTCGGCGCCCGACCGCAGCAGCTTCCGCAGGTCGGTCTCGTCGCGCGCGAACAGGCAATTGCGGATCTGCCCGTCGGCGGTGAGCCTGCTGCGGTCACACGTCGCGCAGAAAGCGTGCGACACGGACGCGATGATCCCGACGAGCCCGGCGACGCGGGCGCCGTCGTGCACCCGCCACAGCTCTGCGGGGGCGGAGCCGCGCGGCGTGGGGTCAGGCGAGAGCGTGAAGTGCCGCTGCAGCGCCCGCAGGATGTCGTCGGCGCTCAGCGCTCGGTCCCGTTGCCAGGAATGGCCCGCATCGAGCGGCATCTGCTCGATGATGCGAAGTTGATACCCGTGGTCGAGGCAGAACCGCAGCAGCGCGACCGCGTCCTCCAGGCCAGAGGCGGGGTCGAGGACGGCGTTGACCTTCACCGGGTGCAAACCCGCGTCCTTGGCCGCGCGCAGACCCGCGAAGACATCGTCGATTCGGTCGCGCCGGGTGATGGCCGCGAACCGGGCGGGGTCGACGGTGTCGAGGGAGACGTTGATGCGATTCAGCCCCGCGCGCTTGAGCCCGGCCGCACGCTTGGCCAGGCCGATGCCGTTGGTCGTCAACGTGATCTCGGGACGCGGCGTCAACGCCGACGTCGCCGCGATGACGTCCTCCAGATGGGGGACGACCAGTGGCTCACCCCCGGTGAACCGAACGCTCGTGATGCCCAGCCGGGTGACCGCGATGCGGAGCAGGCGGATCAGCTCGTCGGAACTGAGTTTCGCGTCGCGCGGCAGCCAGTCGAGCCCCTCGGCGGGCATGCAATAGGTGCAGCGCAGATTGCAGAGGTCGGTCAGCGAGACGCGCAAATCGGTCGCGACGCGGCCGAACGTGTCGACCAGCGGTCCGGACATCGGCGCGGGGGTCGCGGGGCGCTGGACCGTGGGCACCCCAAGGGCCACGACGGTCACGGCACGGTTCCGACCACGCGACCGTGTGCCTCGCCCACCGGGACGATCTCTTTGCCGAGAGGCATCAACGACACAGGGATCAGTTTGAGGTTCGCCAACGCCAGAGGGATCCCAACGATGGTTATTGCCATCGCGATGGCCGTCGTGATGTGTCCGATCGCCAGCCAGACGCCTGCGACGATCACCCAGATGACGTTGCCGACCAGCGCGCCGGGGCGGGGCCCGGGCTTTTCGACGATGGTGCGGCCGAACGGCCACAGCGCGTACGCCGCGATGCGCAGCGAGGCGAAACCGAACGGGATCGTGATGATCAGCACGAAGCAGATCAGCGCTGCCAGGACATAGCCGAGCGCCAGCCACAGGCCGCCGAAGATCAGCCATATGACGTTCAGGATCAGTCGCATTTTCTTCCTCCAGCGGTGACCTGCAGCCTACCGACATAAGGGGATGCTGGCCGTAGCGCCGTCCGAGTAGGATCTCCCAGGACGCGTCCCGGCGGGGGCGCTTACTTTATGTACCCGACTTTAGACAGACAGCAGGTGAGACCAGTGCCGACCGGCCGGGTGAAGTGGTACGACGCCGAGAAGGGCTTCGGGTTCCTCTCACAGGAGGAGGGCGAAGACGTCTACGTGCGGTCCTCGGCGTTGCCCGCGGGTGTCGAAGGTCTGAAGGCGGGACAGCGGGTCGAGTTCGGCGTGGCGGCCGGCCGGCGGGGTCCGCAGGCGTTGCAGGTGAAGCTGATCGACCCGCCGCCCAGCGTGAGCCGCAACCGGAGGGAAGCGGCGACCGTCGAGCACAAGCACACACCCGACGAGCTGCACGGCATGGTCGAGGACATGATCACGCTGCTCGAAGGCGCGGTGCAGCCCGAGCTCCGCAAGGGCAAGTACCCCGACCGCAAGGTCGCCCGCCGGGTGTCCGAGGTGGTCAAGGCCGTCGCACGGGAGCTCGACGCGTAGTTCTTCTGCGCCGAATCTGAGCTTGTGGTCGTGATTCCGGCGAAACAGCGCTCAAAAGTTCAGATTCGGCGCCGGTATCGGTGCGCCCGCGGCTCGTAATGCGTGCCAGACTCGTGCTGCGATGGTGGCCGGGCGGTCTCGGAGGATGCCCGCACTGACGCGCACGATGTGCCATCCGAGCGCCTCCAGTTCGGCCTGACGGTCGATGTCGCGGGCTCGTTGCCGCGGATCGCTCCAGTGCTGTGTTCCGTCGTACTCGACGCCGACTTTCCAGGTCTTCCAGCCCATGTCGACGCGCGCGACGTGGTGGCCGTCGCGGTCGGAGACGTCGATCTGTGTGTGCTCGGGCGGTAGACCGGCCCTCGTCAGAAGAAGTCGTGTGCGGGTTTCCTGCGGGGACTCTGCGCCCGCGTCGGCAAGCGCGAGCGACCTCCGCAGCTGGACGATGCCCCGGGCGCCGCCGTGCCTCTCGGCGAGAACCCGGACGTCATCCGCGGTCACACTTGTGGCCCTCATCAACGCGTCGAGCCGAACCACGGCGAGCGTCAATCCCGCTCGGCGACCGAGGTCATACGCCGTCCTCGCGGGGCTCGTCACCCGCAGGCCCCGGAGGCAGACGACCTCGTCGTCGTCGAGTTGCTCGCTGTGCAGGACGATGCCCTTCGTCTTGTGCTGGCTGGGCTGTATGAGCTCGGCAGGTAGACGGTCGTCGATCCACAACGAGCCGTGCCATGCAGCGGCCGACGTACCGGCGACGATCGCCTGGCGCCGCGACCACAGCCAGGCGGCCCCGGCCCGGTCAGCGGCCGTCAAGGTACGCCCCATTGCGACGTAGACATTGCGGTAGACGGGGACGAACCGCGTCCTCAGCTCGTGCCGCGTCACCAGACCGGCAGCGACCGCCTCAGAACCCACGAGGAAATCCACGTCGGTAGGACGCCGCCACCATTCCGACGGTTCCCCTTCGTCCAATCTGAGCTCGCGGTGGAGATCTCGGCGAAAGCGCCGCCATAAGTACAGATTCGCGCGGGTACAAATGACCCATGAGCTATGTGGCGAGCAAGAATTCCGGCGGGGAGTTCAATCGGGACACCAACTACATCACCACCCGCATCACCGCCGACGGGCGTGACGGCTACCCCGTCGAGCCGGGCCGCTACCGCCTGGTGGTGGCCAGGGCGTGCCCATGGGCCAACCGCACGATCATCGTGCGGCGCCTGCTCGGACTGGAAGACGTTCTCTCCATTGGCTTCTGCGGGCCGACGCATGACGAGCGCAGCTGGACCTTCGACCTCGATCCCGACGGCGTTGACCCGGTGCTCGGCATCCACTACCTGCGCGACGCCTACAACAAGCGCATCCCCGACTACGAGAAGGGCGTGACGGTCCCGGCGATCGTCGACATCCCGACGGGTCAGGTGGTCACCAACGACTTCCCTCAGATCACGCTCGACTTCTCCCTTGAGTGGACGGCCCACCACCGCGACGGCGCGCCGCAGCTCTACCCCGAACCGCTGCGCGACGAGATCGACGAGGTCGCCCAGCGCATCTACACCGAGGTGAACAACGGGGTGTATCGCTGCGGCTTCGCCGGATCGCAAGACGCGTACGAGAAGGCCTACGACCGGCTCTTCACCGCCCTGGACTGGCTGTCGGAGCGGCTGGAGAATCAGCGATACCTGGTCGGGGACACCATCACCGAGGCCGACGTCCGGTTGTTCACGACGCTGGCCCGGTTCGACCCCGTCTATCACGGACATTTCAAGGCCAACCGCAGCAAGCTCTCCGAGATGCCGGTGCTCTGGGCCTATGCGCGCGATCTCTTCCAGACGCCCGGCTTCGGCGACACCACCGACTTCATCCAGATCAAGCAGCACTACTACATCGTGCATTCCGACATCAATCCCACAGGTGTCGTGCCGAAGGGGCCCGACCTGTCGAACTGGCTCTCACCGCACGGTCGAGAAGCGCTGGGCGGCAGACCTTTCGGCGACGGAACGCCGCCCGGTCCGACCTTGGAAGGCGAGCGCGTACCCGACACTCACTCAGCCGGCTGAGACTCCGGATACTCCTCTGACTTGTCCCACACCGTGCGCACCGACCATTCGGCGTGGGGCACGGGGAACTCGTTGCCTGCTTCGTCGCGCACCAGTGTGGGCAGTTGAACTGCGATGCCGGTGAGGCGGCCGCGTTGCGCGTCCACGGTCGGGATCGTGACCGCGAGCGTGGTGCCCGGTCGGAACTCCTCGATGAGGTCGTCATCCTCGTAGGCCCGTAGCAGTACCCAGGGTGCTCGCGCGATGCTCTGCGGAATCGACAGCTGAACCGGGTGACGCCCGGTCACCGGTAGCTCACCTTGGGAGGCGGGGACGACGCAGTCGGTCGGGTTGAGTACCTGGCAGAAGCGGTACGGGCCCACCCTTGTCAGGTGTCCGTGGGAGAACGCCGAGACCTCGGGCAGCTGGGGTGAACGGTCGCGGGTCAGCTGCCACACGAGGACACCCGTACCGATCATCGACAGCAGCGCCACCGCCACGAGAACAGCGACAACACGTTTCACTCGCGGGTCACCGTCGCATCCGTCCGTACGCCTTCCTGTTCGGCCAGCACGGGACGGTTCCCACCGAACCCCGGCACCAGCGACTCGCCACGATAGCTCAGCACCGTCTGGGCCAGTCCGAGGATCAGGATCGCGGTGATCGTGGTGAAGCCCGCGTACAGCTCTGTGTAGATGAGCACACCGGTGGCACCACCGGCGACCCACGCCAGCTGCAGCAGCGATTCCGAGCGGCCGAACGCCGAGGCCCTCGATTCCTCGGGCAGATCGTCCTGCAGGGATGCATCCAGCGACGCCTTGGCGATCGCGGCGGCGCCGGAGGTGACGAACGTCGCCGCCGCGGCCACCATCAGGTTGCCCGTCAGGGCAGCCGCGAGCGCCATCACCGTGACCGCCAGCGCGCAGCGCACGACGAGCCGAGCCGGATGGCCGAGCTTGAGGCGCGCGGCGATCATGTTGCCGCCGAAATTGCCGACGGCCGCGGCGGCGCCGATCATGCCCAGGATGCGCAGCTGCTCCCAGCCGCTCGCATCGTGAGCCTTCGCGACGAACGCCGGATAGAGGAACAGGAATCCCACCATCACCTTGACGGTGCAGTTGCCCCACAACGACGCGATGATGTTGCGCCCCAACGGCTGGCGTGCCTTCTGCTTGGGCCCGGGCGGTTCGTGGCGCAGCTCGTCGCCCTGGCCGTGATAGCTCAGTGTCGCGGGCACCTCGCCCTCGGTGACCTCGACCCACTTGGGGATGCGCATCGCGAGCACCGCGCCCCCCACCGTCACGGCCACCACGACGTACAGCGCTCCCGGCATCTGGAACAGCTGGAAGCCGTACTCGGCCGCGGCCGCGATCCCGCCGCCGACCATGGTGCCGCCCAACAATCCGAACATGGTCAGCCGGGAGTTAACCCGCACCAGGTCGATGGTCGGTGGCAGCACGCGCGGCGTGACGGCGCTGCGGAGCACCGAGAAAGACTTGGACAGCACCATCATCCCGAGCGCGCACGGATAGAGCACCCAGGACGGGAAGCTGCCGGTGGCGCTGTCGAAGTTGGCGATCAGCACGAGGGCGAGCACTGTGCGGAATGCGAACGACGCGGCCAGGGCCACACGCCTGCCATGCTGCAGCCGGTCCAGCGCGGGCCCGATCAACGGCGCGATCACCGCGAACGGGGCGATGGTGATCAGCAGGTACAGCGCGACCTTGCCCTTGCTCTCGCCGGAGGCCGCCGCGAAGAACAGCGTGTTGGCCAGTGCCACCGCCATGGCCGCGTCGACGGCGAAGTTCGCGACCACGGGCCATGTCAGCGCCGTGAGCCCCGACTTGTCGGCACCGTCGGCGGTCGCGGCCCGGTGCACCATGCCGTAGACCTTCGACCCCATCTCACGGCTGCGCTGCGCGGCGGCGCGCGTGACCGTCACCTTCTCGCCGCCCGGATCGCGGCGCGGGGGAGGGTCGTAGGAGTTGCCCCGCTGGCGGGTGTTGTCGTCGAGCGGTGGGAGCCAGCGGTTGCCGGTGTCGCTCGGCGAGTAGGGCCGTCCGGCACGGCGGTTGCCGGGCCGCATCTCCGGATCGCTCGGATAGTTGGCCATCCCCGGGTGTTCTCCCGCAGGTGGGCGCGGCGGGTAGTAGCGTCCACCCTGCTGACCGTCAGGGTCCCGGGAATCTCGCCGCGGTCCGGTCACCGCTCGATTCTCCCCCATGGGGCCGACAGTGGCCGCGCAGGTGACCGGTGTGGCTGGACCTTCCGCGGTTCAGGCAAGATTGGAGGCGATGGACAGTATGACCGAACCCGATCAGCACGACGTGGCAGCGAGTGAAACGCCTGATGAGGCTGCGCCTGCTGCGGAGTTCGTCGCCCCCGCACCCGACCTCGAAGGGGTGCTGCTGGGAGCCGTGGACGCGGCCCGTGCAGCCATCGTCGAGTACAGCGGTGAGGACAGTGTCGGCGAGTATCTCGGCGCCGGTTTCGAAGATCCGACCGCCGCCACCCACCGGTTCCTGGCCGACATGCCCGGTTACCGGGGCTGGCAGTGGGCCGTGGTCGTCGCCGCCTGCCCGGGCGCCGCCCACGCCACCATCAGCGAGGTCGTCCTCGTCCCGGGTCCGACCGCGCTGCTCGCGCCGAAGTGGGTCCCGTGGGAGGAGCGGGTGCGTCCCGGCGACCTCAGCCCGGGCGACCTGCTCGCGCCGCCGCAGGACGATCCGCGCCTGGTGCCCGGTTACACGGCGACGGGTGATCCGCAGATCGACGAGGTCGCGGTGGAGGTGGGTCTCGGCCGCAGGCAGGTGCTCAGCCTGTGGGGACGCAACGACGCGGCGCAGCGCTGGCACGACGGTGAACACGGTCCCGGTTCCGCGATGGCGCGGTCGACGCGGCGGATGTGCCGGGACTGCGGCTTCTACCTGCCGCTGGGCGGATCGCTCGGTGTGATGTTCGGCGTGTGCGCGAACGAGTACGCATCCGACGGGCATGTCGTCGACGCCGAGTTCGGGTGCGGTGCGCATTCGGACACGCCCGCGGCGCCCGGCACTGGTTCGCCGCTGTTCGATCCGTACGACGACGGCGTCCTGGATCTGGTCGAGCGCGCCGACACCTGACTCAGTTCTCGGCGGCCGCCTTGATTCGCTGCAGCGACAGGTTCATGCCTTCGATGAGTTCGTCCTCGAAGCTGGGCACGCCGCCCATGAACTTCCCGACCAGGAAGTTCGACACCGCAGTGGTGCCGTTCTCGGCGCGACGCGTCTCGACGAGTCGCGTGCCCGCCTCCGTCGGCTCCAGTTCGTAGCTCCAGATGGTGTTGTTCTCGTTGACGCGGAACGCCAGTTTCTTCTCCGGGATGAATTCGGTGATGCGGCAGGTCGTGGGCCAGACCAGCAGACCGCGACGGTTGACGTTGACGGTGCGGGCACCCGGACGCAGGGCACCGATCGGCTTCATCAGGCGGCACTGCGGGCTCCACTGCGGCATCTTGCTCAAGTCGGACACCAGGTTCCAGACCTTCGGCACGGGGGCGTTGATGTCGACCTCGGCCTGCAGAATCGGCGCTGCCATGACTTCTCCCTACGTCAAACCACGTTGGGCACCGCGGTCTCCGCGGCGCGCGGAGTGACGTTGCCACAGAAAGATCGATGTGCCAAGAACTCCGACGCCAAGGCCCGCCACGGCGATGGGCCGCCAGTCGTGCAGGGCGGGCACGGTGAACGCGAGCACCGCCGCGATCACCCAGGCGCAGGTGATGGCGACGATGACGGGAACCGGCGCGAGCAGCGCCGGGGGCAGCGGGGGCGGCTGCGGTTCGGTGTCCTTCGCATCTGATTCCATCGCGTCCCAACCTAAACGACCGCGGCGGGCCGGTGAGTAGTGTCTACCGCTGTGCATGCCGTCGGACGCCTCGAATTCGCATGAGTGCGTGCGTCATCGACGTGGACGACCCGGCCGATCCACGGCTCGACGACTTCCGTGACCTCAACAGCGTGGACCGCAGGCCGGACCTGCCGAGCGGTAAGGGGCTGGTGATCGCGGAGGGCGTGTTGGTCGTGCAGCGCATGATCGCGTCGCGATTCGTACCACGGGCGCTGTTGGGCACCGACCGGCGGCTGGCCGAGCTGGGCGCCGACCTCGACGGGCTGGCGGCGCCGTTCTACCGGGTGAACGCCGACGTCATGGCCGAGGCCGTCGGGTTCCATCTCAACAGGGGTGTGCTGGCGTCGGCGTCGCGCGCCGCCGAACTCACCGTGTCGCAGGTGCTCGACGGCGCACGCACCGTCGCGGTGCTCGAGGGTGTCAACGACCACGAGAACCTGGGGTCGGTGTTCCGCAACGCTGCCGGGCTCGGCGTCGACGCGGTGGTGTTCGGCAGCGGTTGTGCCGACCCGCTCTACCGTCGCGCTGTGCGGGTGTCCATGGGCCACGCACTGCTTGTTCCCTTCGCGAAGGCCCGGGAGTGGCCGCAGGACCTGAAGGTGTTGCGGGACAATGGCTTCCGCCTGCTGGCGATGACACCCGATCCTGCGGCTCAGACCTTGGCCGAGGCCATGGCGCAGTTGGCGGAACAGCGGGTCGCCATCCTCGTCGGGGCCGAGGGGCCGGGCCTGAAGGAGCACACGATGCGGTCCAGCGATGTGCGCGTGCGGATTCCGATGTCGCGGGGCACCGACTCCCTCAACGTCGCCACCGCCGCGGCGCTGGCGTTCTACGAGCGGGATAGGCTCGGCGGGTGAACGACGAGACGCCGTGGGCCACCGGTCTGACGGTGGCGGCGTTCGTTGCAGTGGTGATAGCCGCGGCCGTCGTGGTTCTCAGCATCGGGCTGATCCGGGTGCATCCGTTGCTCGCCGCGGGGCTGAATCTCGTTGCAGTCGGCGGACTTGCGCCTACCGTGTGGGGCTGGCGCAAAGTTCCGGTGTGGCGCTGGTTCGTGCTCGGTGCGGGTGTCGGCGTGGCTGCGGCCTGGATCGCGCTGCTGGCCCTGGCCGGCACAGGCACCGTCTGACTCACATCGGCAGCGCGGTCAGGTCGAGGGTCAGCGCTGGCCGCTGGAACGCACGCCCAGCAGCACGTCCTCCCACGCCGGTACGGCGGGACGGCCCTTGCGCGACCGCGGCGCCGGCGCGGCCGCAGCAGGCGCGGGGGTCTCGGCGACCGGTTGGGGTTCGGGTTCGGGCTTGGGCTCGGGGACCGGCGCGGGTTCGGGCTCTTCGAGTGCCAGTTGCGCAACGGGAGCCAACGGGCGAAGCGGTGGCCGTGAGTAATTCGGGTCGATCAGCTCCGCCGCGGCCTCGTCGAACGCGGTGACGGTGCCACCGTGCGCGCCCGGCGCATACCGGAAGTGGGCGACGTTGTCCGACAGTCCGGCTTTCCAGGCCAGCTGAACCGTCCAGCGTCCGTCCTCGTTGCGCCAGGCGTCCCAGTCGGTGCCTTCGGGATCGAGACCCCGCGCGATCAGGGCCGACGTGACGGTCTCCAGCAGCGTGAGCACCGACGGGCCGTCGGCGAGCACCGGGTGCGCCGCGGTCGCCAGCTCGGCGGCGCGAGCCCGCTCCAGCAGCACGGGATGGGCGAAGCGCTCGACCCGTCCGATGTCGACGCCCGCAGCCGACGCAACCTGCTCGACAGATGCGCCTGCGCGGATCTTCGACTGGATCTCTCTCGGGCGCAGCATGATTGGGACCTCGACATCGATCGCGGTTTGATTGGATCCGGCCTTGTCGCCGCGCACGGCGGCCTTGAGCCGGTCGTCTGACCGGAGGACGAACTTCTCGCCGGAGTCGCCGGTCTCGCAGATGATGCGTTTGCCGTCGATGTCCAATCCGACGACCCTGAGCTCCCTCATTGCGACCTCCTCCGGGCTGACGCCATGCCCGATAATCAGGTCACCCTACTGCGTTATAAGTCCGTAACCGGGGTGACACGCGGTAGGCCGTCAGAGCCGCTGCACGACATAGTCGACGCACGCCGTCAACGCGCTCACGTCCTCGGGATCCACCGCGGGGAACATACCGACGCGCAGCTGGTTGCGGCCCAGCTTGCGGTAGGGCTCGGTGTCGACGATGCCGTTCGCGCGCAGGATCTTGGCCACGGCGGCGGCGTCGACGTCATCGGAGAAGTCGACAGTTCCGACGACCTGCGAGCGCAGCTGCGGGTCGCTGACGAACGGGGTGGCGAACGACGCCGCCTCCGCCCACGAGTACAGGCGCTGCGACGAGTCGGCGGTGCGCTTGACGGCCCAGTCCAGCCCGCCGTTGCCGTTGAGCCAGTCGAGCTGCTCGGCGAGCAGGATCAGCGTGGCGATCGCGGGGGTGTTGTACGTCTGGTTCTTCACGCTGTTGTCGATCGCGATGGGCAGGGACAGGAACTCCGGCACCCACCGGCCTGCGGAGGCGATCGCCTCGACGCGCGCGAGTGCGCTGGGGGACATGATCGCGATCCACAGCCCGCCGTCGCCTGCGAAGTTCTTCTGCGGCGCGAAGTAGTAGGTGTCGACCTCCGTGATGTCGACGGGCAGTCCGCCCGCGGCCGACGTGGCGTCGATCGCGATCAGCGCGTCGCCGGATCCCTCGGGCCGCACGACCGGCACGGCGACGCCCGTCGACGTCTCGTTGTGCGCCCAGGCGATCAGGTCGACCGACGGGTCGGACTGCGGCTGCGGAGCGCTGCCCGCATCGGCCTGGATGACGATGGGGTCGCCGACGAACGGGTTCTTCGCGACGGCCGAGGCGAACTTCGAGCTGAATTCGCCGTAGGTCAGGTGCAGTGAGCGCTGGTCGATCAGGCCGAATGCGGCGGCGTCCCAGAACGCGGTCGACCCGCCGTTACCGAGGATCACCTCGTAACCGTCGGGCAGGGAGAAGAGCTGCCGCAGGCCGTCGCGCACCCTGCCGACGAGGTTCTTCACCGGCGCCTGACGATGCGATGTGCCGAACAGGTCGCCCGCGGCAGCCAGTGCCTGCAGCTGTTCCGGCCGAACCTTGGACGGCCCGCAGCCGAATCGTCCGTCGGCGGGCTTGAGGTCGGCGGGGATGGTCAGGTTCTCGGCCATGGCCCAAGCGTAGTTCTGCAGATGGGGCCGTCGAGCGTGGCCCCTTCGCCGGTCTGCGGCGCGCACAGAAGTGGTTTGGATCACATGTGACGCGGATAACCCCGGTATCGCACAACTGCGGAAAGGCCCTGGTTAATTCCTGGGACCGTGGGTACTGTTCCTGTACAGAGCGCAGACGAATGTAAAGCTCAACAGGAGGCTGCAATGGCTGTCAAAGAAGCCAAGACGCGCATGATCCGCCGCTGGCGCAAGAACATGGACGTTTCTGATGACGTCGAGTACGTGGACAAGCTGATGACGCTGTCCGAAGGCTCGGTGCGGCGTAACTTCAACCCCTACACCGACATCGACTGGGATTCGCCCGAGTTCAAGGTGATCCCCAACGACGAGCGATGGATCCTGCCGGCGACGGACCCGATCGGTCAGCACGACTGGTACAAATCGCAGTCTGTCGAGCGGCAGATCGAGATCGGCATGTGGCGCCAGGCCAACGTCGCGAAGGTCGGACTCCACTTCGAGTCGATCCTGATCCGCGGCCTCATGGAGTACGCCTTCTGGACGCCCAACGGCTCCGCGGAATACCGCTACTGCCTGCACGAGGCCGTCGAAGAGTGCAACCACACCCTGATGTTCCAGGAGATGGTGAATCACATCGGCGCCGACGTGCCCGGCATGCCGAAACTGCTCAAGTGGATACAGCCCGCCATCCCGTTGGTCGCCGGCCCGCTGCCCATCCCGTTCTGGTTCGGCATCCTCGCCGGCGAAGAACCGATCGACCATACGCAGAAGAACGTGCTCCGCGAAGGCAAGTCGCTGCATCCGATCATGGAGCGGGTGATGGCCATTCACGTGGCCGAGGAAGCACGCCACATCTCGTTCGCACACGAATACTTGCGTAAGCGCGTGCCGCACCTGCCTCGTCTGAAGCGGTTCTGGTTGTCGCTTTACGTGCCGGTCGTCATGCGTGTGCTGTGCTCGGCGATCATCGTGCCGCCGCGTGCGTTCTGGAAGGAATTCGACATCCCGCGGTCGGTCCGCAAGGAGATCTTCTTCAAATCGCCCGAGTCGCGAAAGATGTTGCGCGACATGTTCGGCGACGTCCGCATGCTCTGTCAGGACACCGGCCTGATGAACCCGGTCGCCAAGCTGATGTGGCGCATCTGCCGGATCAGCGGAACGCCCAGCCGCTATCGCAGCGAGCCCGCCCGCCAGCATCTCGCGCCGGTCGCCTAACGGATACGCAGCGATGCCTCACGTCATCACCCAGTCGTGCTGCAGCGACGGGTCGTGTGTCTACGCGTGCCCGGTGAATTGCATCCACCCGTCGCCGGACGAGCCGGGCTTTGCGACCGCCGAGATGCTCTACATCGATCCCGTCGCGTGCGTCGACTGCGGCGCGTGTGTGTCGGCCTGCCCGGTCGGAGCGATCTCGCCCGACACGAAGCTCGATCCCGAGCAGTTGCCGTTCGTCGAACTCAACGCGGCGTTCTACCCGAAGCGGGAGGGCAAGCTGCCGCCGACGTCGAAGCTGGCGCCGGTGCTCGAGGCTCCGGTCGTGCACGCTCAGCGCGGCGGGCCGTTGACGGTCGCGATCGTCGGTTCGGGCCCGGCGGCGATGTATGCCGCCGACGAGCTGCTGACCCAGCAGAACGTGCGGGTGAACGTATTCGAGAAGCTGCCGACGCCGTACGGTCTGGTCCGCGCCGGTGTCGCACCGGACCATCAGAAGACGAAGGCCGTCACGCGGCTCTTCGACAAGATCGCCGCCCGGCCGGGCTTCACCTTCTACCTCAATGTCGACGTCGGTTCGGACCTGACGCACGACGAGCTCCTCGCTCATCACCACGCGGTGCTCTACGCGGTGGGCGCTCCGAATGATCGCCGCCTCGACGTCGACGGCATCGATCTGGCCGGCACGGCCACCGCGACCGAGGTGGTCGCGTGGTACAACGGCCATCCCGAATTCAGCGACCTGCCGGTCGATCTGGGCTGTGAGCGCGTCGTGGTCATCGGCAACGGCAATGTGGCACTGGACGTCGCGCGGATCCTGACGACCGACCCCGATGTCCTGGCGCGCACCGACATCGCCGACCACGCGCTGGCCGCCCTGCGCGAATCGGGGGTGCAGGAAGTGGTGATCGCCGCTCGGCGCGGCCCGGCCGCGTCGGCGTTCACACTGCCCGAACTGATCGGGCTGACGTCCGCCTGCGAGGTTGTCCTCGATCCGGTCGACCACCAGCGTGTGCTCGCCGACCTCGCAGGGGAAACCGACGCCCTCACCCGCAACAAGCTGGAGATCCTGGCCAAGCTCGGGGATGCCACGGCGCCGATCACCCGACCCCGCATCCGACTCGCTTACGGGCTGACGCCCGAGCGGATCCTGGGTGATGACAGGGCCACCGGCGTGGAGTTCACGCTCACCGGAACCGAGGACCGCGCGGAGATGCCGGCAGGCCTGGTGCTGACGTCGATCGGCTATCGCGGCAAACCTATTCGGGGTCTTCCGTTCGACGACGACGCAGCGGTCGTACCCAACGAGGGCGGCAGGGTGGCAGACACCCCCGGAAGCTACGTGGCCGGGTGGATCAAGCGCGGGCCGACCGGCTTCATCGGCACCAACAAATCGTGTGCCGCCGAAACGGTCCACAATCTGGTCGCCGATTACAACAACGGCCTGCTGACCGGCCCCGTGCAGAAACCCTCCGCCTTCGACCGTTTCGTGCGGGGCAGGCAGCCTGCCGTCATCGACGCGGCGGGGTGGAAGGCGATCGACGTCGCCGAGGTGGCGCGTGGGGGCGGGATGCGGCCTCGCGACAAGTTCACGTCGATCACCGCGATGCGCGAGGCCGCGGCAACGGCTCCCGCGCCGCCACTGCATCAGCGACTGCTGGCCGGCCTCCGCCGCTGACGCCTACTCCTGCTCCCAGGCCTTCATCACGTTGACGTACGGCGTGGGTTGCACGGACAGCTCGCCGACGTACGGGTGTTCGAGAAGGAAGATCAGGTACATCACGAACGCCAGCAGAGCCGAGGTGAGGCCGACTGCGAGCGCGTGCACGAAGAGGTCCCGGGTGCCGAACAGAAATGTGAAACCCATGACCACACCGCCGCCGCCCAGCAGCAGGATCCACAGGGGAGCCGGGATCGACGCGTCCGCGGTGGACACCCGCATCTTCCGGTCGGCGCTCAGGTCGTTGAGCCGACCGATCGCGTGATCGAAGAACGCGATCTCGTTGCGGGTTTCGGGCTGGACCTTGAGATAGCTCTCCCAGACCGCGTACAGCTCGTCGCTCTGGTCTTCGATCCTCTCGCCGCGCTGCATGCGGGGGAACTCGTCGTCGACGACGTTCTTGGTGTAGGCGAGCAGACTCTGCTGGATCAGGCTCTGCGACTCCGCGGGCAGCGCCTGGGAGTCCCGGAGAAGGTCGCCGATGGCCGCCGCTTCCAGGCCGCTGGCGTCCTCGGCGTCGCCGAACTGCTCCCACACAACGACGACCAGGAACGCGACGAGCACGGCGTAGAGGACGCCTGCGAGTTGGAACACCGAGCCGGACACCGCGTTGGAGCCCTCAAATCTGGTGTGCGACACCACTTTGCGGAACAGGACCAGACCGCCCACGGAGATGCCGACGAAGAGCGCGACCCAGAGGAAGCCGAGGATCGGCGCAGGAATCTGCAATAGCCAGAGCACAGATCACACACCTCGCATCTGGTGCCCGCGGTCGGGGCGCAACCGGGCAATTATCGCCGTCGAGGCATGTCGCGGCGCGATGAACACACCGGCAATTCGTTATCTGTCTCGCAGTGCCGAGCGTGGGCCTCCTGCACGCACATTCGAGATCTCACGTGCACGGGGCCCACGTTCGACCGTTCGCCTACGCCGGATTGCCCATCTCGGCGAGCACCTTGTCCATGTCGACCTCTTTGACGGTCTCCGCCAACGACCACTGGTGCCCGAACGGATCGCGCACCACGCCGTAGCGGTCGCCCCAGAACTGATCCTCGAGCGGATTCACCACGGTCGCGCCGGCATCGAGCGCGCGCTGGAAACGCCCCTCGACGTCGGGGCCGTGCAGGTGGATGGTCACCGCAGAGCCACCCAGTGCGGTCGGCGTGCTGGACTTGCCGTCGTTGAATTCGGGGAAGTCGTCGTTGAGGAACAGCATGGCGCCGTTGATCTGGAAGGCGGCGTGCATGAGTTTTCCGCCGGGTCCGGGCAGGCGAACCATCTCCACGGCGTCGAACGCTCTGGCGTAGAAGTCGAGTGCGGCCGCAGCGTCGTCGACGACGAGGTGCGGGACGAGCATGGGGGTGTTGTCGATCGCCATCAGGGCTCCTCACGGTAGGGGTGTGACGTGGGTTCAGACCCACCGTCGCGCGGAAACTCATCGGAGCGGCGTGAGGTTTAGCTGTCGCGCCCGTGGGCTACACAGTGCCGACTTATTAAAAAGGCCGTCAAATTATCGGCAATTTCACCTCGAACTGCGGCTTTCCGTCTATGGGGCAGGCCGGAGAGGCGGCATAGATGGCCA
The DNA here is from genome assembly GCF_041287165.2 of Mycobacterium bulgaricum. Lineage (NCBI taxonomy): Bacteria > Bacillati > Actinomycetota > Actinomycetes > Mycobacteriales > Mycobacteriaceae > Mycobacterium > Mycobacterium bulgaricum. Next base: position 1,044,161 of record NZ_JBGGKV020000001.1, read on the forward strand.
TCCACAGCGCTGGCAGCGAATGGCCAACGGCGTCGCTGGCCGCCGACATCCACGACGCGGTGAGTCCGCGGCCGGTGGCACGAGGGTCTCTGGGCCTGCTGATCAAGTTCTCGGCGGACCTGGCCTCGGCATGCCTGGCCTCCGTGGTGGGGTTGATCTGGGCCTACGAGCGGGGCTTCCCGATGCCGCCGATGTGGATGATGGCCTGCTACACGCCGATGGTGCTCGTCATCTTTGCGGCACGGTCGACCTACCGCCGCAAACTGCACCACACGCTCGTCGGCGAGTTCATGGCGGTTCAGACGACGGCAGCGCTGGCGGCGATGTTGCTGCTGGCCGGAATGGTGCTGACCGGAGTCCCGGGGAGCCTGAGCGACACCATCACCAGGGTGTGGCTCACCACCGCAGCGTTCCTACCCGTCGGCAGGATTGCGTCGATCCTGGTGAAGCGGTCCCTGCGTCGGCACTCCCACCTGCAATCGCCGACGCTCATCCTCGGCAATGGGGCGATTGCCTGTCACCTGGCCAAGAGGTTCATCGACAACCCGCAGTTCGGGATCTTGCCGGTCGGCCTGATAGACAACGATGCGCCGTGGACCGGCGCGGGCGGCCAGGATTGCCCCATTCCGGCGTTGGGGACGCCGGCGACGATGGACGACGCGATCCGGAACACGCGGGCCGAGGCCGTCGTCGTGGCGTTCTCGCAAGCCCGCGACGAAGACCTGGTTCCGGCGATCAGGGCGGCACGGTTGGCCGGACTCACGGTGTGGGTCGTTCCGAGGATGTTCGACACGGTGGGCCAGCGCGCGCGGATGGACTGCGTGGGAGGGATGCCGGTGATGACGTTGTCCAACATCAGCCCCACCAGTTGGCAGTTCGCGGCCAAGCACATCGTCGATCGCGTTCTTGCCGCCGCGATCCTGACGGCCATTTCGCCTCTGTTCGTCTTCCTCATGGCCGCCGTCAGAGCTTCTTCGCAGGGATCGGTCTTCTTTCGTCAACCCAGGATCGGACGCGACGGAATCGTGTTCGACTGCTTGAAGTTTCGTTCGATGCGCCCGCCCCGCCAATCTGATGCCGATTTCGTCCTGGGCGACGGCGTCGCCCCCGGTGGGGTGGAGGGCGTCGATCGGCGCACCTGGATCGGCAAGCTGCTGCGAACCACTTCTCTCGATGAACTACCGCAACTGCTCAATGTCCTCAGGGGCGAAATGAGCTTGGTGGGACCTCGACCCGAGCGGCCGGAGTTCGTCGAGATCTTCAACAGCCAGATCCGACGCTACGGAGAACGGCACCGGGTCAAGGCGGGTATGACCGGATGGGCCCAGGTGCACGGATTGCGCGGCCAGACCTCCATCGCCGACCGTGCCGAGTGGGACAACTTCTATGTCGAGAACTGGTCGCTGGGCCTCGACTTGCAAATCCTGCTCATGACAGTGCCCGCCGTACTGCGCCCGAGCGAGAAACTCCGACCCCCTGTGCCGACGTCGGCGGCGGCAGACATGTCACCTGCTTCGGCGACCGCGGCAAGGCGGGCACGCAGCGTCGAGCTTCTCCGGCAGGCCGTCACGCGACTGCCCCGCCGACGAGCGACGGACCGAGGTTCGGGATGCCAACCGATTCTGCTGGAACGCATCGACATCGACGCCGCGAACATGGCGGCGGGCTCGCCGGCGCCGCTGAATCCGTCTGTGTGAGCAGGGGTCAGACGACCGAGAAGCCGAGCGGAAGCTCCGCGCGCCCGGTCAGCGCCAGCAGTACCGGTGTGCCCTGTCCGAGCGTGACTGCGATCTGCGCCGCCAGCGCCGCGGCGTCGGCGAGAACGTCGGCCGGTGGGGTGAAATCGATCCCGACGGCGCGCGCGATGTCGATACCGTGCACCGCCATCTCGAAGGTGCGCGTCGGCAGGTAGTTGCTCAACCGCATGCCCAGGCCGCCGATCACCTCGATCAGCGGGTCGTCCGCGGAATCCAGGTCGGCGAGCACCTGCGCGACCAAGGCGTCGACGGCCGCAGCGGGCTCGGCGCCGAGCTCGCGGCCGGCCTGCCTGCCGCGTTCCACGATGGCGTCTTCGCCCATGCCCGAGGAGATCTCGCGAACCGCGGCGTAATACTCGGCGGCGCTGGCGGCGGTCTCGCGCTGCGCAGGGGTCTTGAGGTACGTGCTGACGGTGATCAGCGAGCGTGAGGTGTGGCCGACGAGGTCGCGCACGCTCCATGCGCCCAGCCCCGGCCCCTCCCAGGCCGAGTCCGGAATGCGGCGCACGAGCGCAGCGAAACTGTATGCCGCAGAAGCGAAGACGGAGTGCCGGGTGGTCATTGCCTGGTTATTTCCGGGTCAGCAGGTCCCAGCCCTCGACGGACTCCGCGCTGCGCGGCTCGGGGCCGGCGTAGATCGCCGACGGCCGGACCAGCTTGCCGAGGCGCTTCTGTTCCAGGATGTGTGCACACCATCCCGCGGTACGGCCGCACGTGAACATCGCGGGCATCATCTTCGGCGGCACCTGCGCGAAATCAAGGATGACGGCGGCCCAGAACTCGACGTTGGTCTCGATCGCCCGGTCGGGCCTGCGCTCGCGAAGCTCGGTCAGCGCAGCCTGTTCCAGCGCCGCGGCCACTTCGTAGCGGGGTGCTTCCAGTCGTTTGGCCGTCGCCCGGAGTACGCGGGCGCGGGGATCCTCGGCACGGTAGACGCGGTGCCCGAACCCCATCAGTTTCTCGTTGCGGTCCAAAATCCCCTTGACGACCGCGCGCGCATCGCCGGTCTGCTCGGCTTCCTGGATCATCGGTATGACGCGAGCCGGCGCACCCCCGTGCAGCGGGCCGCTCATCGCGCCGATCGCACCTGACAGCGCCGCGGCGACGTCGGCGCCGGTCGAGGCGATGACCCGCGCCGTGAAGGTCGACGCGTTCATGCCGTGCTCGGCCGCGCTGACCCAGTAGGCGTCGATCGCCTCGACGTGGCGCGGATCGGGCTCGCCCTGCCACCGCGTCATGAATCGTGCGGTGACGGTGTCGCATTCGTCGACAGTGCGCTGCGGCACCGCCGGCTGGTAGATGCCGCGCGCGGATTGAGCGACGTAGGACAGGGCCATCACCGAGGCGCGGGCGAGCTGATCGCGGGCGGTGTCGTCGTCGATGTCCAGCAGCGGCGGGTAACCCCAGATCGGAGCCAGCATCGCCAGGCCTGCCTGGACGTCGACGCGGACGTCGCCGCTGTGGATGGGTAGCGGGAACGGCTCGGCCGGGGGAAGGCCGCGGCCGAACCGGCCGTCCACCAACAGGCTCCACACGTCGCCGAACGTGATGCCGTGGGCGACCAGATCTTCGATGTCGACGCCGCGGTAGCGCAGTGCGCCGCCGTCCTTGTCGGGCTCGGCGATCTCGGTCTCGAACGCCACGACCCCTGCCAACCCTGGGGCGAAATCCTTCGGCACCGCAGTCGTCATGCGCCGATTGTCGCACCTGCCCGCGGCGTAGCGTCTGGCGTGTGGGCACTTCCGATCACCTCGCGCGGATGCGCGTCGAATACGGCTCGGTGGAGAAGGACGGCAGCCGTGATCTCGACGTCGACTGGCTGGATATCGGCTGGGTGGCGCTACTCGAACAGTGGATGACCGAGGCGCAGCGAGCGGGCGTTCCGGAGCCGAACGCGATGGTGGTCGGAACCGTCGATGCCGACGGCAGACCGATGACGCGCAGTGTGCTGTGCAAGAGCGTCGACGAGTCGGGGCTCTCGTTCTACACCAACTACGAGTCCGACAAGGGTGAGCAGCTGGCCGCCCGGCCGTACGCGTCGGCGACGTTCCCGTGGTATCAGCTCGGCCGCCAGGTCCATGTCCGCGGTGCCGTGACGAAGGTGTCGCCCGAGGAGACGGCGGACTACTGGAGCAAGCGACCGCGCGGCTCCCAACTGGGCGCGTGGGCCTCCCGCCAGAGCAGGCCGATCGCGTCGCGGGCCGCATTGCGCCAACAGCTCGCCGACGTCACCGCGCAGTTCGCCGACGTCGAGAACGTACCGGTCCCGCCGCACTGGGGCGGCTATCTGATCGCGCCCGAGGTGGTCGAGTTCTGGCAGGGCCGGGAGAACAGGGTGCACAACAGGATTCGGTTGCAGAACGGGATCATCGAGCGTCTGCAGCCCTAGTCGCGGTTGCCCGAGTTCGCCGGAAGCGACGGAAATGGGCGCTGAATTGGGGACCATTTCTGTCAAATCACCAGCCTCGACAATTGTCTCAACGTGCCATTTTCGCCCGCGGAATGCCCTGTGACGCGTTAGCATTCGGGACGTGGCTGATTTCAGGGGGGAGCCCGTCCTCGGTTTGCGCGAGCGCAAGAAACGACGCACCCGCGCCACTTTGATCGATGCGGCCGTCGGGCTCTGCGACAGTCAGGGATTCGACGCCACCACCGTCGATCAGATCGCCGCCATCGCCGAGGTGTCACCCCGCACGTTCAGTCGCTATTTCGCGACGAAGGACGCCATCGCGCTCGCCCTCATCGACGAGGTGCTCGACAGCGCCGCGTCCGAGTTGATGTGCCAGCCCCGAGACATCAGCAATCTCGAGGCGCTGCGCCGCGCGTACGTCGGCATGGCGCGCAACACCCGGCTCGCGTCGGGGGGCGCGCTGACCTCGGAGCGCATGTTGCAGATCCTGCGCATCGTGATGACGTCGGCGACGTTGCGGCAGGCGGCCGTGGAATACCGGGCCAGCAAGGTCGATGTCATCATCGCCGACCGGATGGGCACCGACGTCGGTGACCGCAGGGTCAAACTGATGGCCGCGGTGTGGGGTGCGGTGCTGATCACCGCGATGAGCGACCTTGCCGAGCGCAGTGTGTCGGGCATCGACGTCGACGACGTCATCGCGGCGTTCGAGGACACGTTCGACGAGTTCGCCGCGGAAATAGCGGGTATAGGTCAGCCCGTCTGACGCTGTACCCGCCCCCCGCGGGCGTCGCTGCTGGAATGGGACTACCTTTTGTAGGCGAACTCCAGTTTGTAGTCAGACACCTGACCCCCGACGAACCCGAAGGGAACCCAGTGGCCGATAACGCCGAAGCCGGGCAGCACGCCACGCTGAAGTACCCAGGCGGCGAGCTTGACCTTGACATCGTCCAAGCCACCGAAGGCTCGGACGGCATCGCTCTGGGCTCGTTGCTGGCCAAGACCGGCTACACGACGTTCGACGGCGGTTTCGTCAACACGGCCTCGACGAAGAGCGCGATCACCTACATCGACGGCGACGCCGGCATTCTGCGGTACCGGGGCTACCCGATCGAGCAGCTGGCCGAGAAGTCGACCTTCATCGAGGTCAGCTACCTGCTGATCTACGGCGAGCTGCCGACCGCCGAGCAGCTGGAGAAGTTCACCACCCAGATCCAGCGGCACACCTTGCTGCACGAGGACCTGAAGCGGTTCTTCGACGGTTTCCCCCGCGACGCGCACCCGATGCCGGTGCTCTCCAGCACGGTCAACGCGCTCAGCGCCTACTACCAGGACTCGCTGGACCCGTTCAACCCGCAGCAGGTGGAGCTCTCGACGATCCGGTTGCTGGCCAAGCTGCCGACGATCGCGGCGTATGCGTACAAGAAGTCCGAGGGGCAGCCGTTCCTGTATCCGGACAACTCGCTGACGCTGGTCGAGAACTTCCTGCGGATGACGTTCGGCTTCCCGGCCGAGCCTTACGAGGTCGACCCCGAGATCGTGCGCGCGCTGGACATGCTGTTCATCCTGCACGCCGATCACGAGCAGAACTGCTCCACCTCCACGGTGCGCCTGGTCGGCAGCTCGCAGGCCAACCTGTTCACGTCGATCTCCGGCGGCATCAACGCGCTGTGGGGCCCGCTGCACGGCGGCGCCAACCAGGCGGTGCTGGAGATGCTGACCAAGATCGAGAAGGGCGACGACGACGTGGCGACGTTCGTCAAGAAGGTCAAGAACCGCGAGGACGGCGTCAAGCTCATGGGCTTCGGACACCGCGTCTACAAGAACTACGACCCGCGGGCGCGCATCGTCAAGGAGCAGGCCGACAAGATCCTCGGCAAGATCGGCATCAAGGATCCGCTGCTCGACATCGCCAAGGAGCTCGAGGAGATCGCGCTGACCGACGATTTCTTCGTCGAGCGCAAGCTCTACCCGAACGTCGACTACTACACCGGCGTGATCTACCGGGCGATGGGCTTCCCGACGCGGATGTTCACGGTGCTGTTCGCGCTCGGCCGGCTGCCCGGCTGGATCGCCCACTGGCGCGAGATGCACGGTGAGCCGAACAAGATCGGCCGGCCGCGCCAGATCTACACCGGCTACACCGAGCGCGACTACGCCGCCATCGACAGCCGGTAGCTCCGGCACCGCGAGCGCGCGTGTCTGCACGCCGACGCGCCGTTCCGCGTGTCAGTCTGCGTGCGCTCGCGCGCAACGAATGTCACACTCGCGTCACTTGCTCCGGGGATAGTTGTAGTTTCACAATAGTTGTGTGAATGCAACCGTTGAGATGACGCCCAGGCGCAAGGCCATCATCTTGGCCTCCTGCTGCCTGAGCCTGCTCATCGTCTCGATGGACGCAACCATCGTCAATGTGGCAATCCCGTCGATCCGGGACGACCTGTCGGCGACTCCGGCGCAGCTGCAGTGGGTGGTCGACATCTACACCCTGGTGCTGGCCTCGCTGCTGATGCTCTCCGGCGCCACCGGCGACCGGTTCGGCCGCAGGCGGGTGTTCCAGATCGGGCTCACGGTCTTCGCGGTCGGATCCCTGGCCTGCAGCCTCGCTCCGACCATCGACGCGCTGATCGGGGCCCGGCTTCTACAGGGCATCGGGGGTTCGATGCTCAATCCCGTTGCACTATCCATCATTTCGCAGATCTTCACCGGGAAGGTGGAGCGCGCCAGGGCCCTCGGGGTCTGGGGCGGCGTGGTCGGCATCTCGATGTCACTCGGGCCCATCGTCGGCGGGCTGCTGATCGAAACGATCGGGTGGCGGTCGGTGTTCTGGATCAACCTGCCGATCTGCGCGCTGGCCATCGTGCTGACGCAGGTATTCGTCCCCGAATCCAAGTCCTCGACGATGCGCTCCATCGATCCGGTCGGGCAGGCGCTGGCCGTGCTCTTTCTGTTCGGTGTCGTGTACGCGCTCATCGAAGGCCCCGTGCTGGGCTGGACCAACGCGCGCGTCGTCGGCTTCGGGACAGCCGCGGTGCTGGCCTTCGCGCTGTTCCTGCGCTACGAGTCCCGCCGGGTCGATCCGTTCGTGGATCTGCGCTTCTTCCGCAGCATCCCATTCACTTCGGCGACCGTGACCGCGGTCAGCGCGTTCGCCGCATGGAGCGCCTTCCTGTTCATGATGTCGCTGTACCTGCAGGTGGAGCGCGGCTTCTCCGCGATGCACACGGGTCTGATCTATCTGCCGATCGCGATCGGCGCACTGGTCTTCTCACCGTTGTCGGGACGGCTGGTCGGACGTTTCGGCGCGCGGCCGTCGATGGTGATCTCCGGTGTACTGATCACCGCGGCCGCGTTGATGCTGACGATCCTGACGAACACCACCCCGGTGTGGGAGCTGTTGATCGTCTTCGCGGTGTTCGGGATCGGCTTCGCGATGGTCAACGCACCTGTCACCAATGCTGCGGTGAGCGGAATGCCTCTCGACCGCGCCGGCGCCGCGTCGGCGGTCACGTCCACGAGCCGTCAGGTCGGGGTGAGTGTCGGGGTGGCACTGTGCGGTTCGATCGCCGGTGGCGCGATGGCCGCGGCCGGCGCGGATTTCGCGGCGGCGGCACGCCCGCTGTGGTTCGTGTGCGCGGCCATGGGCGTGGTGATCGTCATGCTCGGCTTCTCTTCGACCTCGCCCAGAGCGATCCGCTCAGCGGAGCGACTCGCCCCGCTGGTGGCCGGAACCCCGAGATCAACAGCCCATGTCCGATAGCGCACGCGCCGACGAGGTCTGGGCCGATCTGGCCGCCTTCGTCCACGACCACCGCGACGGATGGAAGAAGGCCGTCGTGGACCGAACAGGCTTGCCATTCAGCAGGATCCGCATTCTGATGCGGCTGAGCCGACGCTCGATGACCGTGAAACAGATCGCCGAGGCCGCCACCGTGGATGCGCCCGCCGCCACCGTCGCGGTCAACGATCTGGAAGACCGTGGGCTGGTGGTGCGGCAGGTCGACCCGACGAACCGCCGGTGCAAGGTGGTGTCGCTCACCGACGCGGGCCGCGACACCGTCGCCGCGATCGACAGCGTGCACGATCCCGCCCCGGAGGGCCTGGCTGCGCTGTCAGGTGAAGACCTGGCGACGCTGCGCACGCTTCTGGACAAGCTCGACGGCTCCTGAGCCTCACCGCGCGCGAAGACTCACAGCCCCAGCGCCGCCATTGCCGCGTTGTGCCCACCGATCCCGGAGACCGCACCGCCGCGCCGGGAACCGGAACCGCACAACAGGATTCGATCATGGTCGGTGGCCGCGCCCCAGCGGCGAGCCGGGGTGTCGAGTGGCTCGCCGTCTTCGGCGAAGGGCCATGCGAGTGCGCCGTGGAAGATGTTGCCGTTCGTCATCCCGAGTGCCCCCTCGAGGTCGGCAGTCGTCTTGGTCTCGATGCAGAGACGGCCCGCCGAGTCCTGCCAGAGGACATCCTGAATGGGTTCGGCGAGAACAGAGTTCAGCGATGTCAGAGCGGCGGAGGTCAAGGTGTCGCGAAGGCGGTCGGGGGCCTCCGAGAGTGCCAGGCTGTGGGGGGTGTGCAGGCCGAACACGGTGAGTGTGTGCGCACCCGCGGCGCGCAGCGATTCCGACAGAATCGTCGGGTCGGCCAAGGTGTGGCAGTAGATCTCACATGGCAGGGGGGCGGGCACCGACCCGGACGCCGCCCGCGCGTATGCGTCGTCGAGCTGGCGGTAACTCTCGTTGATGTGGAACGTGCCGCCGAAAGCCTGCTCAGGGGTGACGTTCTCGTCGCGCAGCCGCGGGAGGCGCCGCAGCATCAGGTTCACCTTGACCTGAGAACCGGGTGCGATGTCGGGTTCGGGCTCTCCGAGCAGACGGGCCAGCACGGCGGGGGTGACATTCGCGAGGACACGTGTGGCGCCAACCCGGTGGTCGGTGCCGCCGTGGCGGTAGTGCACCTCCCCGTCGGGGTGGATCGCGTAAACCTCGGCACCCGTGACGATTTCGGCGCCGAATCCTGCCGCGGCGGCTGCCAGCGCCCCGGTGACCGCGCCCATCCCGCCGATCGGCACATCCCATGCGCCCGTACCGCCGCCGACGAGGTGGTAGAGGAAGCATCGGTTCTGGACCAGGGATTCGTCGTCGAGCGCTGCGAACGTGCCGATCAGTGCATCGGTTGCCATGACTCCGCGGACCACGTCATCGCCGGCCGCCGTGGTGATCGCTTCGGAGATGGGGCGCTCGACGATCGCCTGCCAAGCCGCCGCAGCGTCGGCGCCGCCTGCGGCGACCACCGCGGCGCGAAGTTCCGAGCGGGTGCGCAGGGGTTCGATCAACGTCGGCCACAGGCGCGAGGTCACCAGGGCGCAGCGACGGTAGAAGTCCTCGAAGCCCTTCTGGTCGGCGGCCGCTCCGATCGCGCCGAACGTCGAGTCGGGTCCGATCAGCAGACCCGTCCGGCCGCCGGTGGCGGGATCGGGGGTGTAGGACGAGAAGCGGCGCGGCACCAGCCGTACCCGAGCGCCCAAGTCGTCGACGATGTTCCGCGGCAGCAGGCTCACCAGATAGGAGTATCGCGACAGTCGCGCGTCGACGCCCTCGAAGGCATGTGCCGAAACCGCGGCTCCACCAACATGTTCGAGGCGCTCGAGGAGCCGAACCCGCCGCCCGGCCCTGGCCAGATACGCAGCCGCGACGAGGCCGTTGTGTCCGCCCCCGACGATGACCGCGTCCAGTGCGGGTTCAGGCATGCGTTCCGGCTGCGGCACAGGCAGTTTGGACAGCGGTCGCGTGCCCGTTGAGGTCTGCCACCGACAGGTTCAGCGTCTCGCCGGAGGTCCGCAACCCCATCTTGAGCACCAGCTTGGTGGCACCCAGCGACCACGACCGCATCGGGCCGGCGATATCGGGCGCGAGCCCCGGTGTGTTGGACGCGGTGAGTGCCAGGCCGGCGCCCTGCCGAAGTGCCGTGCGCCCCAACACATTGGCACTGCTGATGGAGGGGGTGGAGTAGTCGGGATTCTCGTAGGTTTCGAGTGCGTCGGCGAACTGCCCGTAATACAGCGAGGTGCCCTGCAGCACTTCGGCGAACTGTGCACACGCCGCGACGGCGGCGGGATCCGCATCGTCCGCCGGCAGCACCGAGACGCCGGGGACGCCCGGCGCGACGACCTGGGCTGCCCCGGAGGCGAACGGATCGGCGACCGTGCTGTCCACCGGCTGAGCAAACGCGATTGCCGGGCTGAGCGCAACGGCGGCGCCCGCGGCACAGGCGAGGGCTGCGAGCACACGCCCACCCGACCGTGCGAACGGGGACGAACTCCGAATCGACTCGTCTGGGCTGTGTTCGCGCGCCATGCACAGTAAGGTAGCCGATTACCCGCACCAGAATGTCGGGGAACGGACCGGGGTCGTCCGGCGGAATGAAATTTCGGGGAGTATTCATTGGTCGGCAAACAACCTGCTTGATACTGCTCGCTGTCATCCAGTTATTCGAGCCGCCGGACGGCCAAGAGAGGCACCGCCACAGTCATGAAGAACCGCTTCGTCGTTCTGGTGCTCACGGTCGCCGCGCTTCCCGCGGCCGCGACGCCCCTGGCTGCTGCACAGCCCCCCGCGGTACCTCTTCCGGCGCCCCCGCAGGACACCGCGGTCATGTCCGGCCCCGCGGGCGTCCTTGAGACGCCGGATGGATGGCGCATCGAGGTGGTGGGTAGTGACGAGACCCAGCAGGCGGTCGCGCCGCTGACGACGGCTGTCTCGTCCCGGGAATACCTGTTCGGTGGCACCTACACCGGGACCATCACCGGCGCCGGAACCACGACGCTGACCGGCGGCACGTTGGAGGTGGGCGCGCAGATCGGCTGCGGGATCATCTCCGACGAACAGGAGGTCAATCCGGGTGCAGGTTTCACGCCCGCGCTGCCGTTCGGCAACGACCCCACGCTTGCCTTGTCGGTGACCCTGCAGGGCAAGGTCTATCTGTCCCCGGGCACCGTCACCACGGTGCCGATCAACAAGAAGACGTTCAAGGGCACGTCGACGCGCGTCTCGATCGACGGTGTGCGGATCAAGACCGACCAGTGCGCCGGTCAGTCGTTCATCCGGTCCTATGCCACGTTGACCAGCTCGTCGGAGAACACCGACGACGTCATCACCTACCTGGGTGTCACCAAGGTTGTGTGAAGTCACCTGCTGCCGCGTATCCGAGGACGAGAGGTACCGCCCGACCATGTTGACCCGCCTCGCAGCGCTGACCGCGTCATGCCTGCTCCCACTCATGGCGGTGGCGCCGCAGGCCGTGGCCCAGCCGGCGCCGCCCGGACCGGTGGCCCCTGCACCTCCCGCACCCGTCGGCGCTCCGTTGCCGCCCGGCACGAACCCACCGCCACCGCTCGACAACGGCATCGTGGCGTCCTCGCCGCCCGGCGTCGTCGTCACACCGGACGGCTGGACACTGTCGGTGATGGCGGGGGAGGAGACGCAACTGCCCGTGGCGCCGCTGACCACCGCCGTCTCCTCACGGGAATACCTCGTCGGGGGAACCTTCGGCGGCGATGTCACCGGCAGCGGAAGCACCGAATTGACCGGAGGCACACTGGAGGTCGGCTATCAGATCGGCTGCGGAATCGAACTCAAGCAGATGCGTCTGATCGGTCAGGTCGGTGCTTCGACGACGGGGTCCACGCTCGTGAGCCCGCTCATCGACGGCATCTCGTTCCCGGTGACCGGGGTGCTGGAGTTCCATCCGAGGCCGGGAACCGTCCAGACGGTGACGGTCAACAAGAAATCCTTCAAGAAGGCGCCGGTGCGAGTCACGCTGAAGGACATCCACATCAAGATCGACGGATGCCTCGGTCAGTCGTTCATCCGCTCGTACGCGACGATGACCAGTTCGAGCGCCGACAACGATGACATCGTCGCCTATTACGGCGTGACGAAGGCGGTCTGAGGCGTCATGTACCGCTGTTCGGTGCCGACGGCACTGCTGCTCGGGATCGGGGCGCTGGCGACGGCCGGCGTCGCCGCTGCCCAACCGCTGCCCCCGCCTCCACCGCCCGCTCCCGGGCCTTCGCTACCCCTGCTCGGCCCGCTCGGGCCCAACGGTCTGGCGGTGCTCGGACAGACGGGACAACCCGCTGCGGGCTCCTTCGGAATACCGTCGGTGACCGGTCTGGATCCCTCGACGGTGCTGGGCCAGAACGCGATTCCGTCTGCGCCGGGGGCCGGCCCGGGTACACCGCCGAACTTGAACATCTTCAACAACGGCTACGGCATCCCGCAGTATCTCGTCCCGTCGGCCCCCGGTGAGGGCGTGGTCTTCGATGTGCCGCCCGGCCAGGAGAACTCGGACGTGAGCCGTCGCGAATGGTTCGGACGGTGGATCGACATGTACCGCGCCGGTCAACTCGAGGGCGGCATGCTCGGCCAGCGGCCCCAGGAGCAGCTCGGTCAGCCGCTGCCCGGAACCGCTCCGCCTCCCGGGGTCAACCTGCCGCCGGGACCGGGGCAGTTCTATGTGCCGCCCGGAGCCGAACCGCCGCCCCCGCCGGGGTGATCACGTAAGCCGTTGCGCCGGAAAGTGTCTCCCCGGTCCGTGCGCTCAGCTCAGGTAGCCCTCGACCTCGCCCTCGGGGCGCACCGACGCGCTGTCCGGATCGCCGCCACTGGCTCGCAGTGCGCGGCGCTGCCGCAGCAGATCCCAGCACTGGTCGAGCTGCACCTCGAGCGCCTTCAGCCGCTGGTGTTCCTCGGATTCGTCGATCTCGTGATGCTGCAGCTTGTCGCGCAGATCGCGTTCCTCGGCGACGAGGTCGTTGACTGTCTTCAGGATGTCTTCATCACTAGCCACGTCTACCAGTGTGCAGTGCCTTCACCGGAGAGGTCGCGTCTAGGGTGGGCGGATGGCTACCAAACCTGAGATCGAGTTCCCCGACGGCCCGGCCCCCACCGAGCTGGTGATCGAAGACATCGTGGTCGGCGACGGCGCGGAAGCTGTTCCCGGCGCCAACGTCGAGGTCCACTACGTCGGCGTCGAATACGACACCGGCGAGGAGTTCGACAGCTCGTGGAACCGCGGGGAGTCGATCGAGTTCCCGCTGCGCGGCTTGATCCAGGGGTGGCAGGACGGCATCCCCGGGATGAAGGTCGGCGGCAGGCGCAAGCTGACGATCCCGCCGGCGCAGGCCTATGGCGCCGCGGGCGGCGGACACCGGCTGTCGGGCAAGACGCTCATCTTCGTCATCGATCTGCTCGCCACCCGCTAGAGTCCTTCCGGCGAAGGTCAGCGCGGGCCGGGCAGGCGCAGCAACAGGCGCGCCCCACCGAGCGGGCTGGAGTCCAAAGATGCGGTGCCACCGTGTAATTCGGCCTGCTGCGCCACCAGCGCCAGCCCGAGACCCGAGCCAGAATGCGACGCCGTCGAGCCCCGCGAGAACCGGTCGAACACGACCTTGCGCTCCTCCTCCGGCACCCCGACGCCGTCGTCGTCGATCGCGATCTCGACACCGTCGCGTGAGCTGACCGCCGACAACTGCACCCGCGACGCCCCGCCGTGCTTGACGGCGTTGGCGATCGCATTGTCGACCGCCAGGCGCAGCCCGGCGGGCAGTCCGACGATGATCACCGTCGGCGCGGGCACCAGCGACACTTCGAGATCGGGGTAGACGCGCATCGCGTCGTGCGCAGCGCGGTCGAGCAGTTCGGTGATGTCGACCGGCACATGATCGTCCTCGGTGGACAGCTCGCCCTGTGCGAGACGCTCCAGCGCACCGAGTGTCGCCTCGATGCGCGACTGTGTGCGGATGACGTCGTTGACGATCTCGGTGCGGCTTTCCTCCGGCATGTCCAGCGTGGCGAGCACCTCGAGGTTGGTGCGCATGGCGGTCAGCGGCGTGCGCAACTCGTGCGCGGACACCGACGCGAAGTCGCGGGCCGAAGCCAGCGCCGCCTTGGTGCGGTCCTGCTCCTCCCATACCCGCTCGACGAGTCCCTTGATGGCGTCGGCGATCTCGACGGCCTCGGTGGCCCCGCGGACATCGATGTCGGGATCCTCGTCGCCCGCGTCGATCGCCATCGTCTGCTGCGCGAGCCGTTTGAACGGGCGCACCGCAAAGGCCGCCAACACCCAACCGCCGACCGTGGCCGCACCGATCGCCAGCGCGCAGATGATGAGTACGCGCCGGTGCAGATTGTTGATGTCGGCGATCGTCGCGTCATAGGTGGCGCCGACGGCCACCGACATCGGTTGCGGGGTTGACAGCGCCACCGTGCGCACCCGGTAGCGCACGCCGTCGACCTGGGTGTCGGCATAGCCCGGTTCCAGTTCCGGCAGAACCACGTTCGAGTTCGAGGTCACCTGGCCGTCGTCGCGGCGCACGGTGATCACCACGTCCTGGTCGTTGGGGGACGGCGGTATCTCGTCGAGTCCTCGCGGCAGGAACGGGATGACGAACCCCGCCGCTTCGTCGAGCCGCCGGTCCAGACGTTCGTTCCACGCGTCGGTGATACCGAACCAGACCACGGTGCCCGCGATGAGGACGATGATCGCGCCCGCGATGGCGCTGGTGAACGCGACTCGCTGCCGCAGCGACGGTGTTCTGCGGAAGATCCGCGACAGCGCGATCAACTGTCGACCTCTACTGCTGCCTGAGGACGAACCCCACGCCGCGAACCGTGTGCAGCAGGCGCGGCGCGCCGTTGGCTTCGAGTTTGCGCCGCAGGTAGCCGATGAAGACGTCGACGACGTTCGTGTCCGCGGCGAAGTCGTAGCCCCACACCAGCTCGAGCAGTTGAGCCCGCGACAGCACCGCGGTCTTGTGCTCGGCCAGCACGGCGAGCAGGTCGAATTCACGCTTGGTCAGGTCGACGTCGACGCCGTCGACCCGGGCACGCCGGCCGGGGATGTCGACCTCCAGCGGGCCGACCGTGATGGTCTCCGATGAGAACGTCGCCGTCGAGCCACGCCGGCGCAGCAGCGCCTTCACCCGCGCGACGAGTTCGGCCAGCACGAACGGCTTGACCAGATAGTCGTCGGCGCCTGCCTCCAGCCCGGCCACGCGGTCGTCCACCGAGGAACGCGCAGACAGGACGCAGACGGGCACGTCGTTGTCCATCGCGCGCAGCGCCGTCACCACCGACACCCCGTCGAGCACCGGCATGTTGATGTCGAGGACGATCGCGTCGGGCCGGGTCTCGGTGGCGCTGCGCAGCGCCTCGGCGCCGTCGACGGCGGTGAAGACGTCGAATCCGGACAGCCGCAGGCCGCGCTCGAGCGAGGCGAGCACGTCGGGATCGTCGTCGACCACGAGCACCCGGGGTGAGCCCAGACCACTGTCCATGCCCGCAATCTTGCACGATGAACCCGCGCCCCTGTGGGAGGCGGTGCCCGCCGATTCAGGCGCTGTGATCGACCTGAGCACCGATTCGACGGTGACGGTGTGCCGAGGCATGGTGGTGCTGCCCAGCTTCCGGTCGGTCGCAGACCTGGAGCCTGCGCACCCGCGGGTGGTCGGGAAGGCGCGCAGCGGCTGCCAGCAGCGTGTTTACCGCCACACGCGCGACCCGCGACTGCTAGCGTCCGGCGGGTGGAACCGCGCCTGATCGTCGAACCCGACGACGGGATCGGTCCCGTGCTCGAGTTCATCGCTGCGGCGCGGGACACCTTGCGCATCAAGCAGTTCACGTTCACCGAAGAGTCGCTCATCGATGCCGTCATCGAGCGCCGCAAAGCAGGCGTCGACGTCAAGGTGATGCTGAACGCCGCGAAATCGGGCGGCGAGCGCGCCAACGACGAGACGTTCGTCCGTCTGCAGGACGCGGGGGTGTCGGTCGCCTGGACGAACCCGGCGTTCTACGTCACACACGAGAAGTCCGTCGTCGTCGACAGGGCCGCGGCGATGATCGCGACTTTCAACCTCTGCACCAAGTACTTCACCCGCACCCGGGATTTCGGGGTCATCACCACCGACCCGGGTCAGGTCGGTCAGATCATCGAGGTGTTCGAGGCCGACTGGGCGCACGGTAATTGGGTGCCTTCGGACAACGCGGGTCTGTTGTGGAGCAATTCGAACTCACGCGTGGTGATGGCGCAGTTCATCGATACAGCCCGGACGCACCTCGACATCCAGCACCCGAAATTCGTCGACGCCGTCATCCTCGACCGCATCGTGGCCGCTGCTGACCGGGGCGTGAAGGTCAAGGTCCTCTGCGGCGGACGTCACGGCATCAGCGACAGTGATGTGCTGGACACCTTCTCGTCGCTGCGGACGCTGAACTACTTCGGCATCAAGGTGCACAAGCAGAAGAATCTTCGCGCCCACGCCAAGCTCGTCATGGTCGATCGGCAGCGGGCGCTCGTCGGCTCGATGAACATCGACCGCAGCGCGTTCGACCTGCGCCGGGAACTCGGCGTCACCGTCGACGATCCGGTGATCGTGGATCGCCTCATCGAGACGTTCACCCGGGACTGGGACTCCTCTCGCCGCTACTACGCCCCGGACCCACTGGTGCCCGACGAGCACGTCGAGACCGACTTTCCGCACGACCCCGGTCTCGTCCATGACTGATCCCGCGCCGCGCGTCTCGCACGCGTCCATCGCGGCGGCTTTCAATCACGTGGCGCTGGCCTCGTTCGGCGGCGGCCTGTCGGCATGGTCGCGCGAGATCATCGTCGAACGGAAGAAGTGGCTCGACGACCGAGAGTTCCTGTCAGCGCTGACGATGTGCCGGATCCTGCCCGGCGCCAACCAGGTCAACATCGCGGTCTTCGTCGGGACGAAGCTGCGGGGCGCCACCGGTGCTCTCGCCGCGGTGCTGGGGCTGATGACGGTTCCCGTCACCCTCACGCTTTTCGCGGGCTGGGCCTACTTCACGTTCAAAGAGGTGCCCGGGATTCACGGGGCGCTGCACGGCGCGTCGTCGGCGGCGGTGGCCTTGACCGTCGCGATGGTGATCAAGACCGGACGGGAATGCCTGACCAAATTGATCCCGGTCGCGCTGTTCGCGGCGGCGTTCCTGCTCAACGGCGTGGTGCGCTGGCCGTTGTTCGTCACGCTGCTGATCCTGGTCCCACTGTGCCTGTGGTGGGCGTGGCCGCGGGGAACCCGCGCAGGCTCCGAGCCGACAACGCAGTGACGGCGTGAGTACCTACCTTCAGCTGGCTCTGCTGTTCGGCGGGCTGTCGCTGATGTCGATCGGCGGCGGCAACGTCGTGCTCCCCGAGATGCACCTGCGCTCGGTCAACGACCACCACTGGCTGTCCAACACGCAGTTCGCCGAGGTGTTCTCGATCTCGCAGACCATGCCGGGGCCGAGCAGCGTGTTGATCGTGACGCTGGTCGGCTACGGCGCGGGCCATGAGGTGGGGGGCGTTCCCGCCGCCATCGCCGGGGGCCTGGTCGCCATCGTCGCGATGGTCGTGCCCGCGGCCACCGTGACGTTTTTCGTCACGCGTGTCTGGCAGCGCGCACACGAGGCGCCGTGGCATGCCGCCGTCGAGAAGGGCCTGGCGCCGATGGCGGTCGGACTCATCATGGCCACCGCGCTGGTGATGAGCCGAGCCGCCGATCATGACTGGCGGTCCTACCTGCTGACGGCGGTGTGCACGCTGGTGTTCGTGTGCACCAAGGTCAACCCGCTGTGGCTGGTCGCGGCGGCGGCCGTGCTCGGGTACGTCGGCGTGCTCTGACGCGCGATTTCGGCGTGCTTTTCGCCGCTGGGCGGCGATTTCCACGCCGAAATCGCACGGCCGGGAATCGGTTGACCTCAACAAATGTTGAGGTCCTACGGTGATGACGTGAGTTTGGAAGCAGCGGCAAGGCAGTCCCTGTACGGGCAGCAGCGCGGGCGAGGTGGCAGAGTCCGCTCGCTGACCGACCGCCGGCTGTTGCGCAGAATCTGGCGCTTCTCCGGTCGGCACCATCGACGCCTCGGGATCTTCCTGTTGATCAGCGTCGTGGGTGCGGTCCTGACCGTCGCCACGCCGCTGTTGGCGGGCCGGGTGGTCGACGAGATCACCGGCGGCGGGTCGGTGGGCGCGGTCATCCTGTTGGCCCTGGTGATCGCCGCGGTCGCACTCGGCGAAGCGGCGGTGTCGCTGCTGACGCGGTGGCTGTCGTCGACGATCGGGGAGGGCTTGATCCTCGATCTACGGACCGCCGTGTTCGACCACGTGCAGCGCATGCCCGTCGCGTTCTTCACCCGCACCCGCACCGGCGCCCTCGTCAGCCGGCTCGGGTCCGACGTGATCGGCGCCCAACGGGCGTTCTCCGACACGCTGTCCGGGGTCGTCTCCAACGTCGTCACCCTGACCCTGACGCTCATCGTGATGCTCGGCATCTCGTGGCAGATCACTCTGCTGTCGCTCGCCCTGATGCCCGTGTTCCTGTTTCCGGCCCGCCGGATCGGCACAGCGATGGCCGCGCTGGCGCGCGAGGCCGCCGACCACAACGCGACGATGAACATCCAGATGACCGAACGGTTTTCGGCTCCCGGCGCCACACTGGTGAAGCTGTTCGGCGACACGCGATCCGAATCCCGGGAATTTCAGACGCGCGCCGGCCGGGTTCGCGACATCGGGGTCCGTAAGTCGATGCTGCAGGTCACCTTCATGAATTCGCTGACACTGATGTCGGCACTGGCGCTGGCCCTGGTGTACGGGCTCGGCGGCGTGCTCGCGATCGACGGGCACCTGCAGGCCGGCGCCGTGGTGTCGCTCGCCCTTCTGCTGACCCGCCTCTACGCACCGCTCACCGCGCTGGCCAACGCGCGAGTCGAGATCGCCAGTGCTCTGGTCAGTTTCGAGCGGGTCTTCGAGGTGCTCGACCTGGTGCCGCTGATCCGGCAGCGACCCGGCGCCGTCGCGGTGCCGCGCGGCGCGGTCACCGTCGAGTTCGACGACGTCGACTTCTCCTACCCGTCTGCCGACCAGGTCTCGCTGGCCTCGCTGGAGGACGTCGCCGAACTCGACGAGCGCGGCGGTGAAGAAGTGCTACACGGCATTTCGTTCACCGCGGAGGCCGGACAGATGGTGGCCCTCGTCGGATCGTCGGGAGCGGGCAAGTCCACGATCGCCGCGCTGGTGGCGCGTCTCTACGACGTCGACTCGGGCGCCATCCGCCTCAACGGCGCCGATGTGCGCGACGTGACATTCGCGTCGCTGAAGGAGACCGTCGGCATGGTCACCCAGGACGGGCACCTGTTCCACGAATCGATCCGGTCCAACCTCTTGCTCGCTGCTCCGAAAGCCACGGACGCCGACCTGTGGGAGGCGCTGGAACGCGCCCGGCTGGCCGACGTCGTCAAAGACATGCCCGACGGGCTGGACACCGTCGTGGGGGAGCGCGGATACCGCCTCTCCGGCGGGCAGCGACAGCGCCTCACCATCGCACGTGTACTTCTGGCGTCGCCGCGGGTTGTGATCTTGGACGAGGCGACGGCCGCGCTGGACTCGGAGTCCGAAGCCGCGGTGCAGCAGGCGCTGGCCGAGGCGCTGGAGGGCCGCACCTCGATCGTCATCGCCCACCGGCTGTCGACGGTGCGGGCCGCCGACGTGATCCTGGTCGTCGAAGGGGGCCGCATCGTCGAGCGCGGCACGCATGCCCAGTTGCTGGCCGGACAGGGCCGCTACGCCGACTTGTACCGCACCCAGTTCGGCGCCGAGGCCGAGGATGCGTTAACCACTTGCCCGCAATGGGAAGATGTTCTAAGTGGCTGACTCCCGACCTGATTCCCTGCGCGCGGCGCCCTCCATAGGGCCGCCGCCGAAGAAGGTCAGACCCAGCTCGGACCTGTGGCGGATGATGCCCTACCTGCTGCCGTACCGCGGTCGATGGATCGTGATGATCACGGTGGCGCTCGTCAGCCTGGTCGCCACCATCTCGATTCCGCTGATGACCAAGGCCGTCATCGACGGGCCCGTCCGCCATCAGGATCAGCAGGGTCTCTGGCTGGTCGGGGCCGCGGCCGTTGGCGTCGGCATCACCGAAGCGGTGTTGTGGTTCATCCGCCGCTGGCTGGTCGCGCGCGCGACGATGGGCGTCGAGGCCGACATCCGCAAACAGCTCTACGCGCGGCTGCAGATCCTGCCGATGTCCTTCCACGGCCGCTGGCAGTCCGGCCAGCTGCTGTCGCGAATCATGAACGACCTCAGCACGATTCGTCGCTTCATGTCGTTCGGGCTCACCTTCCTCATCCTCAATGTCCTGCAGATCACCGTCGTCACGATCATTCTGCTGGCGATGTACTGGCCGTTGGGCGTCGTCGTGCTGGTCTCGATCGTGCCGATCACGGTGACGGTGCTGCATTTCCAGCAGGAGTACACGCGGCTGTCGCGGCTCGCCCAGGACCAGGCCGGCCACGTGGCCACCCATGTCGAGGAGGCCGCCCTCGGATTGCGCGTCGTCAAATCGTTCGGTCGTGAGGACTACGTCTATGAGCGCTTCGACGACCAGCTGACCGATCTCTACGACACCCAGGTCGGCCGCGTCTCGGTGTCGGCGAAGTTCTGGACGCTGCTGGAGATCATCCCGAACCTGACGTTGATCGTCGTGCTGGGGTTCGGCGCCTACGCCGCCGGCCAGGGCTACGTCACTCTGGGCACCCTGGTCGCGTTCATCACGATGATGCTGTCACTGGTCTGGCCCATCGCGTCGCTGGGCTTCCTGCTGTCGATGACGCAGGAATCGTTCACCGCGGCCAATCGCATCGCGGAGATCTTCGACGCGCCCAGGGAGATCACCGACGGCCCACGGGACCGGACGCCGCGCGGCGGTCGGCTCGAGCTCGTCGACGTCGGTTTCAGGTTTCCCGACTCGGCGCCTGACGACTGGGCGCTGCGGCATGTCACCGTGACCGTCGAGCCGGGGGAGACGCTGGCGCTGGTCGGCGCCACGGGGTCGGGCAAATCGGTACTGGTGGGCCTGCTCTCCCGGCTCTACGACGTCTCCGAAGGCGAGATCCGCATCGATGCGCAGGACATCCGCGAGCTGTCCCTGGAGGCATTACGGGAGGCGGTGGCGACCGCCTTCGAGGACCCGACGCTGTTCTCGATGTCGGTCGCCGAGAACCTGCGCCTCGGCAATGCGGGGGCCACCGACGACGAACTGCGGCAAGCGGTCGACATCGCGGCCGCGCAGTTCGTGTACGACCTGCCGTTCGGTCTGGACACCCGGATCGGCGAGCAGGGCATGAGTTTGTCCGGCGGTCAGCGACAACGGCTTTCGCTCGCCCGGGCGATCCTGGCGCACCCGAGGATCCTGGTGCTCGACGACACCCTGTCTGCGCTGGACGTGCATACCGAGGCGGTGGTGGAAGAGGCGCTGCAGCGCGTGCTGCATTCCGTCACCGGCGTCGTGGTGGCCCATCGCGCGTCGACGGTGTTGCTGGCCGACCGGGTGGCGTTGCTGCAGAACGGCACGATCACCCACGTGGGAACCCACGCTGAGCTTCTGGCGGAGGTGCCCGAGTACCGGTATCTGTTGGCCGCCGACAGCGAAGACGACGTGCTCGACGACGGCTGCGAGCGTGAGTGCGACTGGGAACACAGCGATGAGCGCGCGCACCTCGAGCACGACGAGGAGGGGGGCCGGCTGGAACACGAGGTCCTCGGGAGGTACCGATGAGTACTACCGATTGGCGCGGAAAGTTCGACGAGAGCACCGACCTGCCGATCGACGAGTCGGTGCCGCGGCGACAGGAGGCGCGGGCGCTGCTGTACTCGCTGCTGCGCCCGTATCGCCGGGTCGTGGCCGTCCTCGCGATCGTCGTCGTCGTGGAAAACGCTGCGCGGCTGTCGGTTCCGATCTTGGTGCAGAAAGGCATCGATGACGGGATACCGCCGCTGCTCGCGGGCGGACCCGCCACGACGCTGCTGACGATCGTCGGAACGCTGTGCGGTGTCGTCGTCGTGCAGGCTGTCAGCCGGATGTACTTCCTGCGCCGGTCCGGCCGCACCGGCCAGAAGGTGCTGCTCGAACTGCGCAGGCGTGTCTTCCGCCATTTCGGCAGGCTCGACATCGCGTTCCACGATCGCTACACCTCCGGCCGCGTGGTGAGCCGGTCCACCAACGACGTCGAAGCGATCCAGGACATGCTGGAGACGGGCTTCGACAGCCTGATCACGGCCGTGCTCACGCTGGTGGGCACCGCGGTCCTGCTGGTGGTGCTCGACGTCAGGCTCGGGCTGATGTGTTTGGCGGCCTTCCCGATTCTGGTGCTGCTGGTCTGGTGGTTCCAGCGGGAGTCGTCGAAGACCTACCGCGATGTCCGCGAGATCTCGGCTCTGGTCATCGTGCAGTTCGTCGAAACGATGACGGGGATCAAAGCGGTGCAGGCCTACCGACGCGAGCCGCGCAACCAGGAGATCTTCGAGGATGTCGCGGATCGGTACCGGGTGATCAACGAGCGCACCTTCAAGCTGCTCGCCGTCTTCATGCCCGGCGTCAAGCTGGTCGGCAACCTGACCACCGGGGTGGTGCTGCTCTACGGCGGATACCGCGTGTTGCACGGCGAGATGACAATCGGCACGCTTACCGCGTTCCTGCTCTATCTGCGGATGTTCTTCGAACCCATGCAGGAGATCTCGCAGTTCTTCAATACGTTCCAGTCGGCGGCGTCGGCGCTGGAGAAGCTCGCAGGCGTGCTGGCGGAGAAGCCCGCGATCAGCGATCCGGCGCAGCCCACCGACCTCGGCGACGTCCGTGGCGAGATCGCCCTGCGTGACGTCGAATTCGAGTACGTGCCCGGCCGTCCTGTGCTGCCGGGTTTGGACCTGGTGATCCCTGCCGGACAGACGGTGGCGCTGGTCGGTACGACGGGTGCGGGCAAGACGACGATCGCGAAGCTGATCACCAGGTTCTACGACCCGGTGTCGGGTGCGGTCGCCCTCGACGGGATCGATCTACGTGACGTGTCGCAGGCCGACCTGCGCCGACACGTCGTGATGGTGACGCAGGAGAACTTCATGTTCGGCGGGACGATCGCCGACAACATCCGCTTCGGCAGGCCCGGCGCCACCGACGAGGAGGTGCGAGACGCCGCGGAAGCCGTTGGTGCGCACACCTTCATCGAGGCGCTGCCCGAAGGCTACGACACCGACGTCGCCAAGAGGGGCGGGCGGTTGTCGGCGGGGCAGCGGCAGCTGGTCGCGTTCGCGAGGGCGTTCCTGGCCGACCCTGCGGTGCTGATCCTGGACGAGGCGACGTCGTCACTGGACATTCCGAGCGAGCGGCTGGTGCAGTGTGCTCTGGAGACGGTGCTGGCCGACCGGACAGCGGTCGTGATCGCGCACCGGCTCTCCACCGTGCAGATCGCCGACCGGGTGCTGGTGCTCGAACACGGCCGGATCGTCGAAGATGGACCACCCGGTGAGCTGACGGCGCGCGAGGGTGGGCACTACGCCGCGTTGCACCGGTCCTGGGTCCAGTCCCTGGCCTGACCCGCCCTTCGCACCGCGAGCGCGCGCGTCTGCCCGGCGACGCGCCCAGTACATCCGTGCAGAAGCGCGCGCTCGTCGGCCGCGTCTACCCGAATTGCGGTCCGGAAACGCGGTCCCGGGCCTAAGCTCCCACACGGATAACAGCAAAACGTGGGGGGATATCGGTGGAGAACGCGGGCTACGTCGGCAGGGTGGGCGCACTGGCGGTGGCGATGGGCGTCGGCGCAGGGGCTCTGGTGTTATCGGGCACGGCGTGGGCGACCCCGGCGGGAACAGACTCGTCCAGCAGCGTTGCCCCCGCTAAACAGACTGACAAATCCTCGGATTCGACGAAACCGCCCCGAGCTCGGACCGACGACGACGCTGACGCGGGCGGTAATTCCGGTGCGGATGAACCGCCCGCGGGAGACGAGGCCGGCCCGGACGCATCTGAGGACGACGACATCGACGACGCAGCGTCGAAGAAAACACGCAAGTCGATGTCCAGCAAGCTATCGGCAGACGCCGACACCGCCGGCGCCGCCGACGACGCGCCGGATGACGCGCCGGTCGGCGATGACGAGTCGGCGGCCGAGGACGAGCAGGCAGACGGAGACGGGTCCACCGAACCGGCCGCACCGGCGGCGTCCGACGACATCGCGGCGCCGGCGGCCGAGACGGAACCAACGACCGTGAACGCCCCTGCCCCGCAGCCTCCCGTCGAGGCGGAGGCGGAGGCGGAGGCGGTGTCGGTGTGGCAGCGGCTCTTCGCGCCACAGGCGCCGTCGCGCAGCGTCGACGGCCCCGCCGCACCGGTCGAGTCGCCGCTGCTGTGGGCAGTCCTGGCCTTCGCGCGCAGGCAGTTCGATCGGCCGCGGACCGAGATCGAGAAATCGGGGGCCGCCGACGGAACCTCCTCGCTGGTCGAACCCGACGCGGCCGACAGCGACTCGACCCCGGGCCGGTCCGCGGGGCCGGTCGTCGTCGGCCCCGACGGAACCGTCTATCAGGTGACCTACGACGTGGATCCGGTCACGAACGCGCCGACAGCGACCCGGGTCAGCATCATCGACCGGGACGGCACCGTCATCTCGACCACCGGCCCGATCGCAGGCGTGCCGGTGGAGCAGGCCCGCGCGGTGGTGCGCCCGGACGGCAGCCTCGTCCTGACGACCCACAGAACGTCCACCAACACCACGGTTGTCAGCATCGTCGACTCGTCGGGTCAGGTCAGGCGGCTGGGTTCGGTCATCGGCCAGCCCTCCGGGCCTCTGGAGGCCGCGCCCGACGGGTCGATCTACCTGCAGACCTTCCAGTTCCCCACCGGGCTGGGATATCCAGGGGACCGGCTCGTGCGAATCTCCCCGACGAACCGTCTGCGGACCTACCAGGTCGGCAGGGCGGGAAGTGCTGTCACCTTCGCACCCGACGGCACCGCCTACCTGACGGCCACATCGCTGTTCGGCACGCAGTCGGTGCTGGCGGTCAGTTCGTCCGGCACCCCGAGGCGGTTGTTGCTTCCCCGTTCCGATCTGCTCGACGAGGTCCTCATCGGTGCCGACGGACGCGGATACCTCACGGTGGAACGGACGTTCTTCGGCAGGACATCGACCCGCGTCTACACCTTCACCGGGACGACCCGCACGGCGCGCGACATCGTCGGTGCTCCAGTGGGTCGCAAAGCGGTGACCGCCGACGGGGTGTACCAGGCCACCTATGACGCCGTGACCGGCAGGTCCTTCGTCTCGAAGATCACCGCGACGACGATCGAGACCTCGGATCCCATCGACGGTTCGGTGATCAACACCATTGCAGTCACTCCGGGCGGCACGGTCTATGTGTCGGTGCGCAACCAGGCCACCCAGACCGACAGCGTGGCGGTGGTCAGCCCCGACGGCACCGTCGAGACGGTCGCGATACCCGGCACGATCACGCTGGTGTCACGACCGGAATCGGGATCGACATCGGGCTACGTCGTCGACCCCGACATCGGTGACCACGGCTACGTGGCCTACACCGTCGGCGGCGCAACGTATCTGGCGGTCATCAATCCCGACGGCACCATCGACCGGACGGTGGCACTGCCCGCGGAAGCATCGGTCGACACCACCGTGATCTATGGCCCCGACGGTGCGCCCTACCAGGTGATCGAGTACGAGAACGGCGTGGGGCCGGGCGCGGCGTACGCCGTCATCACACTGTCCAATGACGCCGTGAGCGCGCCGCAGCCGGGAACGCGGCTGCTGCCGAACTTCCCGCTGCTGCAGTTCGGCCCCGACGGGGTGGCCTATCTCGCCACCCAGGAGTCCGGTCAGAATCCCGCCTTCCACATCGTCGGCTTCGACGCTGCCGGCGACGTGGTCTCCTCTCTCGATGCCTCGGGATTCCTTGTGCCGCAACAGCTGAACCATGTCTTCGCGCAGGCTGCCCTGGCGTTCGGCGCAGACGGCACGGCCTACGCCACCTTCAGCGGGCAGGATGCCGGCGTCTGGGCGCTGACGCCCGACGGCGGAACGCAGGTGCTCGACCTCGACCTGAGCCCGGGCGCGACAGTCGACCCCGTCGCGTTCGGACCCGACGGGACGGCCTACCTGACGGTCTCCGAGTTTGTCGACGGCGCCTGGGCGACAACGGTGCGGACGTTCACCCCGCTGACGTCTCTCTGAGCGTCACCGTGACGTCGGTCGCGATCCTGGGTGGGGGCATCGGCGGGCTCAGTGCCGCACACGAATTGGCGGAACGCGGCTTCGAGGTCACGGTCTACGAAGCACGCGACGAATTCGGTGGCAAAGCCCGGTCCATGCCGGTACCCGGGTCGGGGACCGGGGGGAGAAAGGACCTGCCCGCCGAGCACGGCTTCCGCTTCTTCCCGGGGTTCTACCGTCACGTCACCGACACGATGCGCAGAATTCCCTACGGGGACGGCACCGTATACGACCGCCTCACCCAGTGCACCGAGATACTGATGGCGCAAGCCGGCGGGGCCAACGAAATCGTCGCGCCGGCAGGTATTCCGAAGTCCTGGCGCGAACTCGTCGGCGGGCTGCGTGCCCTGCGCGCGATGGTCCTGCAGACCGGCATCCCGATCTCCGAATTCGCCGATTTCACCGAGCGCATGCTCGTCATGATGACGTCGTGTGACGAGCGGCGGCTGCACGAATTCGAGCGCAGGAGCTGGTGGGAGTTCGTCGAAGCGGACTCGAAATCGTCGGCCTACCAGAAGTTCCTCGCAAGAGGTATGACGCGCACTCTGGTTGCCGCCAAGGCGGAGGAGATGTCGGCGCGCACCGGAGGGGCGGTCCTGTGCCAGCTGATCTACGACATGCTCCGGATCGACGGCCGCCTCGACAATGTGCTCGACGGACCCACCAGCGAGGTGTGGATCGATCCGTGGATCGAGCATCTCTCGGACCGCGGTGTGACGTTGCGTCGGGGCTGCACGGTTTCCGGCATCGGTTGCGACGGACGGCGCATCACCGGTGCCACGATCACCACGGCGCAGGGCGACGAATCGGTCCGAGCCGACTTCTACATCGCGGCGCTGCCGGTCGAGAAGTTCCGTCTCCTCGTCTCGCCCGCGATGCGCGCGGCCGATCCGCGGCTGGGACTGCTGCGACACCTCAAGTGCGACTGGATGACCGGGATCATGTTCTATCTGGACACCGATGTGCCACTGGAACACGGCCACGCCATCTTCATCGACTCCGAGTGGGCGCTGACCGCGATCTCCCAGAGGCAGTTCTGGCCGGACATCGACCTGCAGCAGCGGGGTGACGGCAGGGTCGAAGGCATCCTCTCCGTCGATGTTTCGGCATGGGATGTCCCCGGTCCTGTCACCGGCAAGGTCGCGACCGCCTGTACCGAAGATGAGATCCGTCAGGAGGTGTGGGCTCAACTGGTCGACCACATCGATGACGGCACGCTCGACGAATCCAACGTTCTGGCATGGTTTCTCGATCCGGCGATCGAGTTCCCGAACCCCGGTGCCGCCACGAACGCCGAACCGCTTCTGATCAACACGACATCGTCCTGGGAGAACCGTCCCGACGCGTCGACGGCGCTTCCGAACCTGTTCCTGGCAGCGGATTACGTACGGACCCACACCGATCTGGCCACCATGGAGGCCGCCAACGAGGCAGCCAGGGCCGCGGTCAACGCCATATTGAAGGCCAGCGGATCCAGCCAACCGGCCTGCACGGTCCGCAAACTTCAGGAGCCGTGGCTGCTGTGGCCGTTCCGGCAAATAGACCGGCTGCGCTGGAAGATGCGCAGGCCCGCCAAGGCGCCGTTCCGGCTCGACAGGTCCGGCGAGCTGACGCCGACCGGCCCGGTGGCGCGCGCGTGCCTGGCCGCGGCGCGCGTGCGCGGCAGGCGTGCGTTCCTGACCGACGCCGGCGCGCGCTGACCGGCGGAATCACCGTCGGATCGGTTCACGATTCGCCTACCGTGCCGATCCGCGTGTGCCATCATCCGGAACGTGTCCACCGACGTTCTCGCGCGCGCCGTCGGCAACGAAACTGTCGAGCGGTTCCTCGCGACGATGGGCACCCGACCCGCCGCGCTGGTCATCGAGGGCGAGGCCGGAATCGGCAAAACCACGATGTGGTTCGAGATCAGCGAAGAAGCGCACCGCCGCGGCGTTCGCGTGGTGTCGTCGCGCCCGGCCCAGGCGGAGTCGGTGCTGGCGTACGCGGCCGTTGCCGACCTGCTGGCCGACGTCGACGTCGAGATCGTCGACGCACTGCCCGAATTGCAGCGGCTGGCCGTCAACCGCGTCCTGCTGCGTGCGGGCTCCGAGGGCCCTGCCACCGACCAGCGGGTGGTCGCCGCGGCGATCGGCACCCTTCTGGAAACTCTTGCCTCGGAGTCGCCGGTGCTCGTCGCGGTCGACGACGTGCAGTGGCTGGATCCGTCCAGCAGAGCCGTGTTGCAATTCGCCGCGCGCCGGCTGACCGGTCGGGTCGGAATTCTCGTCACCGAGCGCTGCGACGCGCTGCAGGGCACGACCACGTCGTGGCTGAAACTGAGCCGACCGGAAGAGATCGCGCGCCTGCGTCTGGGGCCGCTGAGCGTGGGCGCCTTGCACGCGCTGCTGATGCGCAAGCTGGGCCGGTCGTTCTCGCGCGCCGTCATGGTGCGCATCGCCGAGGTTGCGGGCGGCAACCCGTTCTATTCACTCGAACTCGCCCGCGCCATGGACGGACAGACGCCGGCATCGCACACCGGATTGCCGACGACTCTGGCCGACTTGGTCTGCGTGCGCCTCGGCCGGCTCGATGGTGACGTCCGCAGGGTCCTGCTCGCAGTCGCGTCGGTCGCGGCGCCCACGGTCGACCTGCTGGCACGCCTCAACGACACGACGGCCGAGCATGTGGTCGGGTTGCTCGAAGATGTGGAGGCCGACGGCATCGTGGGCATCGAGGGCAACCGGGTGCGGTTCTCCCACCCATTGCTGGCCCGCGGAATCTACGGCGATGCGACCCCGGCCAGTCGGCGCGCCATGCACCGTTCACTGGCGGCGATCGAATCGCAGCCCGAACTGAAGGCGCGCCATCTCGCCCTGGCAGCCACGAGCGCCGACGAAGACACTCTGGCCGCGCTGGACGGAGCCGCCGAAACCGCCCGCAGCCGCGGCGCTCCCGCCGCGGCGGCAGAGCTCGTCGAGTTGGCCATCAGCCTCGGCGGCGACAAGCCGTGGCGTCGGCTCCGAGCCGCGGGCGATCATTTCCAGGCCGGTGACACCGAACGCGCCCGCGCGTTGCTCGAGCAGGTCATCGCGGATCTGCGCCCGGGCATGCTGCGCGCGATCGCCTTCAACCTTCTTGGGGCGCTGTGCATCTACGACAACCAGTTCTCCGAAGCGACGGAGCTGCTGACCAAGGCCGTCGACGACGCAGGCGAGGTGCCTGCGGTTCAGGTGCAGGCCCTGATGTCGTTGTCGTTCGCGCAGGGGATGGGGTCATTCGCGGAAGGATCCTCTGAAGACGGTCTTTTCGAGATCATGCTCGACAACTCGAAACGCGCGGTCACCCTGGCTGAAGGGGTCGGAATCCCCACGGTCACAAGCCAGGCCCTGGCGATGTGGGTGCACACGTTGTTCATCCACGGCCACGGCGTCGACGAGGTCGCGCTCGACCGGGCGCTTGCGCTCGAAGTCGTCGACGACGATGTGGCGATCCCGTTCAAAGCCAGCGCGGTGAACGCGCTCATCCTGGCTTGGACGGGACGTCTCGACGAGGCGGCGGCGCGCATGCTCGCGGTGCGGCGCAGCTGCCAGGAGCGAGGTGCCGACCGCGACATGATGGCCGTGGCGAGCTACAGCGCAATGATCGAGATGTGGCGCGGGAACCTCTCCGCTGCAGAGGCTTTCGCCGATGAGGGGGTGGAGCGGGCTCAGCAGCTCGGCGGGCGGTACGTCGAGATCATCCCGTTGAGTGTGCGTAGCGTGGTCGCGGCCTACCAGGGGCGGGAGGAGGAGGCGCGCGCCGATGCCCAGGTGGCACTCGACGCAGCGTTGCAGTGCGGGGCCACCCGCATGGCGGACTGGCCCAGGATGACGCTGAGCCTCGTCGAGGTGTCCCTCGGCAATCACGCCGAGGCCCTCGCCGCGGTCCAGCCGTTGCTGGCACGGCTGCACATCGTGCCGGGCACCGAGCTGATGCATTCGTGGTACCTGCCCGATGCCGCCGAAGCTCTCGTCGCCCTCGGCGATCTGCGCAGCGCCGATGACATCGTCGACATCCTGGAGCGCAACGGGCGCCGCGTGGACCGCCCGTGGATGCTGGCGACCGCGGGTCGCTGCCGGGCCA
This sequence comes from Mycobacterium bulgaricum, assembly GCF_041287165.2. NCBI lineage: Bacteria > Bacillati > Actinomycetota > Actinomycetes > Mycobacteriales > Mycobacteriaceae > Mycobacterium > Mycobacterium bulgaricum. Next base: position 1,074,550 of record NZ_JBGGKV020000001.1, read on the forward strand.
TGTCGCTGGCCGCTCGCGGGGACGTCGAGGCGGCCGAGGCCACCGCGCGCGAGGCCATGGCCCAGCACGACCGCGTCCCCATGCCTTTCGAGCGGGCGCGCACACAGCTGTTGCTGGGCCAGTTGCTGCGCCGACGCCGCTCCAAGGACGCGGCGGTTCAAGCCCTGCGGGAGGCGCTGGAGACTTTCGAGTCGATGGGCGCCGCAATCTGGGCTCGCCGCGCACAGGCCGAGCTCTCCCGAACCAATGTGCGGCGCAACGATGATCGTGGTCTCACCCCGTCGGAGTGGCGTACCGCCGAGCTGGCCGCCGCGGGGATGACCAATCGAGACATCGCGCTTACGCTGTTCATCAGCCAGAAGACCGTCGAGCACAATTTGGGCCGCGCCTACCGCAAGCTCGGGATCAGGACGCGGGCCGAACTCGGTCGGAAAATGGACGATATCCGGGGGGATGAGTCATGAGTGAGACGAACTCGCAGTGGGCCGACGACCTCGTCGCCGATTCCGACGCGGCGCTGCGCCGATTGTGTGCCGCAGTCAGATCTGATGCCCCGAAGCTGCCGTCGCCCAGGGCCATAGCCGAAAGCGGCCGGCACCTCGCGGGGCCCTCAGGTGGTACGAGCGCGTCGATCCTCGATGCCCTCAGCGCGCTGCGGACCATGGTCGTGGGCGCCGCCGATCTGGCCAACGCGCGCACCCGCGCGATCGTCGACACGTTCTCGCGGGACGACTCAGACGGGTGGACGCCGGACCCCGGGGTGCTGTTCCGCCGCGGTGAGCAGGCGCTGCGACGTGTGTCTGCTGAATTCCCCGAGTGACGCGGAAGGACCTGGGCATGCCTGAACAACCCGCCTTCCCGGTCTCGCCGTTGCCGAAACTGAAGCAGGCGCATTCCATCGACGAGGTGATCGCCACTTTCGATGTGATCATCGACTGGGCGATCAAGGCCGAGAACGGCCTCGGATACTTCCCGACCGTGTACAAGCGCGCCACCGTGGCAATCCGCGACAAGATCGAGGAGGGTGGCTATTTCGAAGACGACGAACGGATGACGCGTTTCGACATCATCTTCGCGCAGCGCTATTTCGACGCGTTGAATGCGTACTTCCACCCCGAGGCCTACGAAGCCCCCACCCACACGTGGCAGTGGTGCTTCGACGGGCACGAGTATCCAGAGCCCGACGATCCGATCATGCTGCAGCACATGCTGACTGCGGTGAACTCACACGTGAACCTGGACCTGGGCATTGCCGCCGCGATGGCCGCGGGGGCCGAGCCCATCGCCGGCTTGCACAACGACTTCAACCGGATCAACGAACTGCTGGCGGGCGAGGTCGGAATCTTCCTGGTCACCCTCTCCAGGCTGTCGCCGCGGGTCAGGCTGATCCGCAGGCTCCTGTTCTGCGAGGACAGGATCCTGGGCGAAGTGCTGCGCATCTTCCGTGACCTGGCGTGGGCGTTCTCCAATCAGGTTGCCGCGCAGCCCAAGAGGCGACGTGACAACATTGCCGTTCACGACGCATGGGCCGGGGTGCTGGGTCGTACTACCTGCACCCCGGCGATTCCGTGCATCGGCTGGTGCGCTGGATCGGGGAAACCGAGAGCCAGGACGTGGCACGCAACATCAAAGTGCTCGACGGCCGGATCTGATTGGCGCTCAGCGGAAGTCGGAGAAGAACTCGGTGACGTCGGCCACGTACAGTTCGGGTTGCTCGAATGCCGCGAAGTGCCCGCCGCGCGGCATCGTCGTCCAACGGGTGATGTGGTAGTTGGCCTCGCACCAGTGCCGGGGCGAACGCAGGATCTCCATCGGGAAGGACGCGACCCCGGTGGGCAGCGTGACGGGCTCGCCGCCGCCGAAGCTGCCGAAGCTCTCCCAGTACAGCCTCGCCGACGACGCACCGCTGCCGGTGACCCAGTACAACATCACGTTGTCGAGCAGTTCGTCCTTGGTGAGGATGTTCTCGGGATGGCCGTCGCAGTCCATCCACGACCAGAACTTCTCCACGATCCAAGCCAGTTGTGCCACAGGCGAATCGACCAAGCCGTAGCCGAGGGTCTGCGGCCGGGTCGCCTGCTGTTTGGAATATCCCGAATCCCATTGTCGGTAGTAGCCGAGGCGCTTGAGCGCCGCGAGCTCATCGTCATCGGGATTGCTGAGATCTTTGGGCGGCCGGCCCATCGGCATGTTGGTGTGGATCGCCACGCAGCCCCCGATGTTGCGCCCGATCTGCGTGGTGACGGCCGCGCCCCAGTCGCCGCCCTGCGCGCCGTAGCGCTCGTAACCCAGGCGTGTCATCAGCGTGTCCCACGCCGCGGCGATGCGCTCGATCCCCCACCCGGTGGCCGCCGGCTTGCCGGAGAAACCGTAGCCGGGCAGCGACGGGCAGACCACGTCGAATCCCGCGTCGCACAGGGGTGCGACGACCTTCTGGAACTCGACGATGGATCCGGGCCAGCCGTGGGTGACGATCAGCGGGAACGCGTCGTCGCGGGTGGAACGTTGGTGCACGAAGTGGATGTCGAGGCCGTCGATGTTCGTGGTGAACTGGTCGAACCGGTTCAGGGCTGACTCCCGCGCACGCCAGTCGTACTCGTCGGCCCAGTACCGGGCGAGTTCACGGGTGTAGGCCAGCGGGATGCCCTGGCTCCAGTCGTCGACGCATTCTGCCTCAGGCCACCGGGTCCGCTTCAGGCGTTCCGTGAGGTCGGTGAGGACGTCGTCGGGGACATCGATGACGAATGGCTGAATCTGGGCCATGACACATCCTGGCATTTCGATAGTCTCCAGACTGTGGGGACCCCGGCGCTCATCCTGATCGCGGCGACGACACTCGCGGCGTGCATCGCCCTCGGCGGGGCCCTCTACGAAGTCGTCGTCGTCGATCCGTTCTGGCCGAAACGCCCCGGAATCATCCAGGCGCAGAACGGCGGCGTCTCACGGGTTCGTTTCTGGCTGCCCGCCCCGGTGATCTTCGAGGTGCTGCTCCTGGTCACCCTCGTGATCACCTGGGGTGACGCCGGCGTCGGCGTCGCTCTGTTGGTCGCTCTGGTCAGCCACGCCGCCATGCGGTTGTGGGCGTTGTTCGACCTGATCCCGAAGGGCGCGGAGTTCGAGCGCAAGGACCCCGCCGCCGTCGACGAGACCGCGGCGCGGAAATGGACGAGGCGCAACATGCTGCGTGTCCCACTGCTGGCGGTGACCTCGTGCGCAATGCTCACCGCCCTCGCGCTGGCCTAGCTGTGGCGATTTCGGCGTGCTAATCGCCGCTCACCGGCGAAAAGCACGCCGAAATCGCGGTCAGGGCAGGCCGATACGGCGGTAGCGTTCGAACCGGGCGGCGAGCCGCTGCTTGTCGGGTGCCGACCGCAGCCGGTGCAACTCGCCCGCGATGGTCGCCGACAGGCGTGCGGTGAACGCCCTCGGCTCGTCGGCCGCATCGGGATACTCGGGGACCACGATGTCGACGATCCCGTTGCGCAGCAGGTCGACCGATCGGATTCCCTGTGCGGCAGCGAGTTGCGGCGCGTGGTCCACGTCGCGGAAGACGATGGCGCTGGCGCCCTCCGGAGGCAGCGGCGCCAACCACCCGTGCAGGGCGGCGAGCACCCGGTCGGCGGGCACCATCGCCAGCGCGGGGCCGCCGCTGCCCTGGCCGAGAAGCACCGAGACGGTCGGGGTGTCCAGCGTCACCAGGTCGGCCAGGCAACGGGCAATCTCACCGGCGAGCCCACCCTCCTCGGCCTCGGCGGACAGCGCAGGGCCCGCGGTGTCGATGACGAGGACCAGCGGAAGCTTCAGGCCGGCCGCCAACGCCATGCCGCGGCGGGCCTCGCGCAGCGACGCCGGACCGGTAAGGCCGCCGGCCACCCGTTGCTGCCCCAGCACCACTGCCGGCTGACCGCCGAATCGCGCCAGCGCCAGCAATGTCGTCGCTTCCTCGCCCAGCCCGGTGCCCGACAGCAGCACCCGCTCGGTCGAACCGTGCCGAAGCAGAGAACTCACCCCGGGACGGTCGGGGCGTCGCGAGATCTCGACCGAGTCCCACGCGGGGATGTCGGGCAGCGGCTCGTTCTCCGGCATCGTCGGCGGCTCGCCGGGGGGATCGGCGACGACCTTGAGCGCCCGGTCGAGGGTGGCACGCAGCATTTCGAGGGGGATCACTGCGTCGACCACGCCGTGGCGTTGCAGGTTCTCGGCGGTCTGGATGCCAGCCGGGAACGGTTCTCCGTACAGATGCTCGTAGACCCGCGGGCCAAGGAATCCGATCAGCGCCCCAGGTTCGGCGACAGTGACGTGCCCCAGCGAGCCCCACGACGCGAACACCCCGCCGGTGGTCGGATGCCGCAGATAGACCAGGTAGGGGAGGTGGGCCTTCTTGTGAAGTTCGACAGCGGCCGCAATCTTGACCATCTGCAGGAATGCGACGGTGCCCTCCTGCATGCGGGTGCCCCCGGAACTCGGGGATGCGAGCAGCGGCAGGCCCTCCGCGGTGGCCCTGCGCACGGCGGCGACGATGCGTTCGGCGGCGGCGACGCCGATCGACCCGGCGAGGAAGTCGAACTCGCAGGCCAACAGCGCGACGCGGCGGCCGAACACCTTTCCCTCGCCGGTCAGGACGGATTCGTCGAAGCCGGTGGCGGCCGCGGCGGCGTCCAACTCGCTGCGGTACTCCTCGGACATCGGGACGTTCAGCGGTGGTTCGTCCCAGCTGATGAAGGACCCTTCGTCGAGCACGGCGTCGCGCAGGGCAAGGGCTCCGATCCGGCTCACAGGGAAAAGGCTAATAGTGTGGTCCCATGATTGGAGTGACCCGCGACGGCCACGTGCTGACCCTGGAGCTGCAGCGCCCCGAACGGCGCAACGCGCTGAACGCCGAGTTGGTGGACGGCCTGCGTGATGCGATCGAGAAGGCGGCCGCCGAAGACGTCCGCGCCATCGTCCTCACCGGAGCCGGACATGTCTTCAGTTCGGGAGCGGATCTGTCGGGCGGTCAGGGCGTCGCCGACGAGCTGCCGGACAAGGCCAGAGCGCTGAACCTGGCCATCGACAGGGCGCCGGTCCCGGTGATCGGCGCGGTCAACGGACCGGCGATCGGGGCCGGGGTGATCCTGTCGATGATCTGCGACCTCCGCGTCGTGGCACCCGAGGCGTACTTTCAGTTCCCTGTCGCCAAATATGGCATCGCGCTTGACAATTGGAGTATCCGCAGGCTGACGTCGCTGGTCGGAGCGGGCCGGGCGCGGGGAATGCTGATGGCAGCCGAACGTCTCGACGCCGCGACGGCGTTCCAGACCGGTATGGCCAACCGGATCGGCACCCTGGCCGACGCGCAGGCGTGGGCGCAGGAGATCGCCGGTTTTGCGCCGCTGGCGCTTCAGCACGCCAAGCGCGTGCTCAACGACGACGGCGCCTACGAGGACCCGTGGCCCGCGCACCAGGAGCTGTTCGACCGGGCCTGGGCCAGCCAGGACATCATCGAGGCTCAGGTGGCGCGCATCGAGAAGCGCGCTCCGAGGTTCCAGGGGGCCTGATGGTGGTGCGCACCGCCCTGCGGTTCGGATTCGGGACGGCGTCATTGCTCGCCGGTGGGTGGGTGCTGCGGGCGCTGCAGGGCACTCCGGCCTCCCTCGGCGCGACCCCGGCCGAGATCGCGCCGGTCGCTCGTCGTTCGCCGCACTACAAGGAAGGCAAGTTCCTCAACCTGGAGGCCTCGTCGTCGGGCCTGCCGATGGACCGCGAACTGCAGCGCAAGCTGCTTCGCGATCTGGCCAACGCCCCCTCGGTCGGCAAGCCGCCGGGCCCGATCCCGCTGAAGGAACCCCCGAAGGTCGACCCGACGCCCGCGGATGCGGCGGCCAACTGGTACGGCCACTCAAGTGTCCTGATCGAGGTCGACGGCTACCGCGTCCTCGCCGACCCGGTGTGGAGCGAGCGGTGCTCCCCGTCACGCACGGTCGGCCCGCAGCGGCTGCACGACGTACCCCTGCTCCTCGAGGCGTTGCCGGCCGTCGACGCCGTGGTGATCAGTCACGACCACTACGACCACCTCGACATCGACACCATCATCGCGCTGGCCCGCACGCAGCGGGCGCCGTTCGTGGTGCCGCTGGGCATCGGCGTGCATCTGCGCAAGTGGGGCATACCGAAGAACCGGATCGTCGAGCTGGACTGGCACGAGTCGCACCGGATCGGCGATCTCACCCTGGTCTGCACGCCTGCCCGGCACTTCTCGGGCCGCCTGTTCTCCCGCGACTCCACGCTGTGGTCGTCCTGGGTGATCAGCGGGCCGCAGCACAAGGCATTCTTCGGCGGCGACACCGGATACACGAAGAGCTTCACCGACATCGGCGCCGAATACGGCCCGTTCGACCTGACGCTGCTCCCGATCGGCGCCTATCACCCGGCCTTCGCCGACATCCACATGAACCCCGAGGAGGCGGTGCGCGCCCACCTCGATCTGGCCGACGTGGACAACAGCCTCATGGTGCCCATCCACTGGGCGACATTCCGGCTGGCGCCGCACCCGTGGGCCGAGCCGGTCGAGCGGCTGCTCAAGGCTGCCGAACTCGACCGGGTGCGCACCGTGGTGCCGATCCCCGGGGAGCGGGTCGTGCCCGACTCGACATACGAGCCGTGGTGGCGGCTGTAGCACGCTGCGGCGCGTTACGGTGCTGGTCATGAACCCACGGCCCCGGGCGGCCGCGCTCGCCGTCGCTGTCGCGATTCTGGCCGGTTGCGGTGCGGACGGTACCGAACCGGCGGCGTCGAGCACCCCGTCGCGCACCGTGAACTCCGACGTGCCGCCGCCGCTGGTTCCGGCCATGCCGTTGCCGGAGAACGCTGTCGCCGACGCGGTGTCCGAGCTCGACGGGCTCGCCGAGGAGCTGATGTCGAAGTCGGGCATCCCCGGGATGGCGGTGGCCGTGGTGCACGGCGGGAAGACGGTCTACGCCAAGGGTTTCGGGGTCAAGAACAACACCGCTTCCGACGACGCGACCAACAGGGTCGACGCCGACACGGTGTTCCAGCTGGCGTCGCTGTCCAAACCGATCAGCGCGACCGTGGCGGCCACGCTGGTCGGTCGGAAACAGGTCAGCTGGGACACCCCGATCGTGTCGAAGCTGCCGTGGTTCGCGCTGTCGGATCCCGCTGTCACGCAGATGCTGACCGTCGGTGACCTGTTCTCGCACCGCTCCGGGCTGCCCGACCACGCGGGAGACGAGCTCGAAGACATCGGCTACGACCGCCGGCAGGTCTTGGACCGCCTCCGGCAGCTTCCGCTCGACCAGTTCCGAACCTCCTACGCCTACACCAACTTCGGGCTCACCGCCGGGGCCGAGGCGGTCGCCGAGGGCACGGGCAAGAGCTGGGAGGACCTCGCCGCCGACACGCTGTTGCGGCCGCTGGGGATGGCCGACACCAGCTATCGGTTCGGTGACTTCGAAGCCCGGCCGGACCGAGCCGTCGGCCACATCCACATCGACGGCCGCTACGAGCCGCGGTATGTGCGCAACGCCCAGGCGCAGTCGCCGGCGGGCGGGGTGAGTTCCTCGGTCAACGACCTGACGCGCTGGATGAACATGGTCCTGGCGAACGGTCAGCACGACGGAACGCCGCTGATCGATCCGCAGGCGCTGCTGCCGGCCCTCACCCCGCAGGTCGTCTCCGCACGTGGCGCCGAACCGGCGATGAGATCGGGGTTCTACGGCTACGGCTTCAACGTGAGCGCGACGTCGGGAGCGCGGATGGAATTCGGTCATTCCGGTGCTTTCGAGCTCGGGGCGGCGAGCAACGTGCTGTTCCTGCCGTCGGCCGACGTCGCGATCGTCGCGCTGACCAACGCCACCCCGGCGGGTGTGCCCGAGGCGCTGACCGCTCAGTTCGCCGACCTCGTGCAGTTCGGGCAGATCCGCGAAGACTGGTATGCGCTGTACAACAAGGCTTTTGCGGACATGGAGAAACCGGTGGGTTCGCTCGTCGGTCGGCAGCGGCCCGCGAACGCGCAGCCGCACGGACCGCTGTCCTCGTACGTCGGGGTGTACAACAACCGCTTCTGGGGGCCCGCAACGGTGACCGAACGCGACGGGCAGCTGCAGCTGGCACTCGGGCCCAAGGGTTTGTTCACGTTGCGACCCTGGGAGGGAGATGTCTTCGTCTTCCCGATGACGTCCGAAAATGCTCCTCCCGGAACGGTTTCCACGGCCAGCTTCGATGGCGGCAGTCTTACGCTGGAGTATTTCGACGAGGGTGGCCGAGGAGTGTTCGTCAAGTGAGTGCATCAGCGGTCGCCGGGCTGTCGGACGCCGAGGTCGCCGCGCGCGTCGCCGAGGGCAAGACCAACGACGTCCCGACCCGTGCGGCGCGCAGTGTGTCGGACATCGTCCGCGGCAACGTCTTCACCCGGATCAATGCCATTCTCGGCGTGCTCTTCATCATCGTGCTGTCCACCGGTTCGGTGATCAACGGCGCGTTCGGTCTGCTGATCATCGCCAACAGCGCCATCGGCATCATCCAGGAACTGCGCGCGAAGCAGACGCTGGACAAGCTGGCCATCGTGGGGCAGGCGAAGCCGTTGGTGCGCAGGCAGTCCGGCACCGGTTCTGTCTCGCTACCGCTGGCTCCCAACGAGGTCGTCCTCGATGACATCATCGAGCTCGGGCCCGGCGACCAGATTGTCGTCGATGGCGAGATTCTCGAAGAGTCCAATCTGGAAGTCGACGAATCACTGTTGACCGGTGAGGCGGATCCGATAGCCAAAGACGCGGGCGATCAGGTGATGTCGGGCAGTTTCGTCGTCGCGGGCAGCGGCGCCTACCGCGCCACGAAGGTGGGCCGCGAAGCCTACGCCGCGAAGCTGGCGGAGGAGGCCAGCAAGTTCACTCTGGTGAAATCCGAACTGCGCAACGGGATCAACAAAATCCTGCAGTTCATCACCTACCTGCTGGTGCCCGCGGGCGCGCTGATCATCTACACCCAGCTGTTCACCACCGACGCGGGGTGGCGGGAATCGGTGCTGCGCATGGTCGGGGCGCTCGTGCCGATGGTTCCCGAGGGGCTGGTGCTGATGACGTCGATCGCGTTCGCGGTCGGTGTCGTCCGACTGGGCCGCAAACAGTGCCTCGTCAACGAGCTGCCCGCAATCGAGGGCCTGGCCCGCGTCGACGTGGTGTGTGCCGACAAGACCGGCACCCTGACCGAGAACGGTATGCGGGTCAGCGATCTGAAGAGGCTCGACGAACAAGGCGTCGCCGATGTGCTGGCGCAACTGGCCTCCGACGACGCCCGCCCCAACGCCAGCATGGCCGCGATCGCCGAGGCCTACACGATGCCGCCCGGCTGGAGCGCCACCGCCACCGCCCCGTTCAAGTCGGCCACCAAGTGGAGCGGCACCTCCTACGCTGAGCACGGCAACTGGGTCATCGGCGCACCCGACGTGCTGCTGGACCCGGCATCTCCGGTGGCCGAGGAGGCTGAACAGATCGGCGCGAAGGGGCTTCGGGTGCTGCTCCTCGGTTCCTCCGATCGCGCCGTCGACGACCCCGATGCACCAGGAACCGTCACACCGGCGGCGTTGGTGGTGCTCGAGCAGCGCGTCCGCCCGGACGCCCGCGACACCCTGGATTACTTTGCCTCGCAGAAAGTTTCCATCAAGGTGATCTCCGGCGACAACGCGGTGTCGGTGGGCGCCGTCGCCGGTTCGCTCGGCCTCGAGGGTGAGACGATGGACGCGCGTAAGCTCCCGGACCAGCCGGACGAGCTCGCGAGCACCCTGGAGGAGTACACGACGTTCGGCCGGGTCCGACCCGACCAGAAGCGGGCGATGGTGCACGCGCTGCAATCCCGCGGACACACGGTGGCGATGACCGGCGACGGCGTGAACGACGTCCTCGCGCTCAAGGATGCCGACATCGGCGTCGCGATGGGCTCGGGAAGTTCGGCTTCCCGTGCGGTGGCGCAGATCGTGTTGCTGGACAACAGGTTCGCCACCCTGCCCTACGTCGTGGGGGAGGGGCGGCGTGTCATCGGCAACATCGAACGTGTCTCGAACCTGTTCCTCACCAAGACCGTGTATTCCGTCCTGTTGGCCGTCCTCGTCGGGCTGGCGGGCCTGTCGGCGAAGCTGTTCGGCTCCGACCCGTTGCTGTTCCCGTTCCAGCCGATCCACGTCACGATCGCGGCCTGGTTCACCATCGGCATCCCGGCGTTCGTCCTGTCCCTGGCCCCGAACAACGAGCGCGCGCGTCCCGGGTTCGTGCGACGGGTCATGACGTCGGCGCTGCCGTCAGGACTCGTCGTGGGCGCCGCGACCTTCACGTCGTACCTGCTGGCGTATCAGGGTCGCGCGGCGACGGAGACGGAGCAGACACAGGCGTCGACGGCGGCGCTGATCACGCTGCTGGTGGCCGCGGTGTGGGTGCTGGCGGTGGTTGCCCGGCCCTACGAGTGGTGGCGCGTCGCGCTCGTCGCGGTATCGGGGGCGGCCTACGTCGTCATCTTCAGCATTCCGTTCGCGCGCGAGCTGTTCATCCTCGACCCGTCGAACGCCGCGATCACGTCCATGGCACTCGGTGTCGGGCTGGCCGGCGCCGCCGCGGTCGAGGTGATCTGGTGGGTGCAGGGCCGTGTACTGGGCGAACAACGCAGATTGTGGCGGCTCCGCGATGGGTAAGTTGAGTCCATGGGATTTCTGGACAAGGCCAAAGATCTTCTCGCCAAGAACTCCGACAAGGTTGACACCGTGATCGACAAGGCCGGTGACCTCGTCGACAAACGGACCAAGGGCAAGTACACCTCACACGTGGACAAGGTGCAGGAGGCCGCGAAAAAGGCTGTCGCCGACCAGAGGAACACCGGCCACGTGCCGCCGACGCAGCAGTCGGGTCAGGTTCCGCCCGCCTCGGCGCCTCCGACGACGCCTCCGACGACGCCTCCGACGTCGACACCTCCGCCGCCCCCGCCGCCGCAGTCCCCGCCGACGGCGCCGCCCACCTCGTAAAAGCATGGCGAAGCTCTCGGTCTCCGTCGACGTTCCTCTCGCGCCCGACAAGGCGTGGGAAGCCGCATCCGATCTTTCCCGGTACAAGGAGTGGCTCTCCATTCACCGGGTGTGGCGCTCCAAGTTGCCCGACGTCATCGAGAAGGGAACCCAGATCGATTCGATCGTCGAGGTGAAGGGGATGCCCAACCGGGTGCACTGGACCGTCGTGCACTACAAGCCGCCGGAGTCGATGACCCTCAACGGCGACGGCAAGGGCGGCGTGAAGGTCAAGCTGATGGGCAAGATCAAGCCCAGCGGCGACGGGTCAACCGTCACCTTCGACGTGCACCTCGGCGGCCCTGCGCTGTTCGGACCGATCGGAATGGTCGTCGCATCCGCTCTCAAGGGCGACATCCAGGAGTCGTTGAACCGCTTCAAGGCGGTCTTCTCCTAGTACGCGCCCGTCCTCCGCGGTGCCGCGTCAAGGTGCCTCCGAAAAACAGGTAGTCGACTACCTCAGCTGCTGCCCCGTCGGCAGCCCACGCTGGTTACTGCCGATTCATAGGTATCCAGCCAGACGGGGGCTTCACCATGGCATCCAGCCGACACACCCATTCCGCTTCACCAGCGCAACGATTCCCGGTGCGCCGTTTCCTCGCGACCGGGATCGGCGGTGCCGCGGTCGTCGGCGCCGGACTCTTCATGGGGGCCGGCGTTGCGTCCGCGGCTCCGGACACGGAGCCGTCGTCGGACGCTCAGCTGTGGTGGTACCTCCAGGACGGCGGCCCCGCGGAGAGGCAAGATGCGGCGATCCAGGCGGAGGTGGACTACCGGCGTGCCTGTGGGCTGATCTGCAACGGCGCAGACGGCACCGCGCTGAATCCGAACGGCCAAGCCGGCGGCATCCTGTTCGGTAACGGTGGCAACGGCTTCAGCGGAGCGGTCGCGGGAACAGGCGGCAACGGCGGGCTCTTCGGCGGCAACGGCGGCGCCGGCGGCAGCGGCACCGCGTTCGGAACCAGGGGTGGCGACGGCGGCCACGCCGGCTTGTTCGGTAACGGGGGTGCCGGTGGTGCGGGCGGCGCCACGGCCGCAGGCGGTGCCGGTGGCGACGGAGGTTTCATCTTCGGCAATGGTGGTGCCGGCGGACGCGGCGGCGACGGTGCGGCAGGCAGCGACGGGATCAATCCGCAGGACAGTGGGACACGAGCCGAGGACGGCGGTGAGCAGACCGGTGAGGCCGGCGAGAACGGCGGCGTCACCGTCGAAGGCGAGGGTATCGGTGGCGGCAACGGCGCAGAAGGAGCGCCGATCGATTTCTGCGAGGCGAGCTGCACGGCGAGCGACGGTGGCCGCGGCGGTGACGGCGGGCCCGGCGCACCCGGCGGTGACGGCGGAGGCGGCGCAGGTGCCATAGCGCCCGTCGACGGCGCCGTTGCCAAGGGCGGTGACGGCGGCCGAGGCGGCAACGGAGGAACCGGAGCCGACGGTGGCGACGGCGGCAAGGGTGGGTTTGGAGCAAGCCCCACCAACGGCGTCGGCGGCACCGGGGGCGACGGCGGCGATGGCGGCGCGGGCGCCTCAGGTGAAGCTGGCGGTGCGGGCGGTCACGGTGGAAAGGGCGGTAACGGCGGCCTTTTCGGCGGTAACAGCGGTAATGGAGGCAATGGAGGAAACGGCGGTCGCGGCGGTGACGGTGATGACGGCGGTGACGGCGGCAACGGCGGCGACGGTGCTGACTATGTCGGCACAGACGGTAAAGCCGGTGCCGGAGGTGCAGGGGGTGCGGCAGGCGCTGCCGGTAAGGGTGGTGCCGGCGGCGCGGGTGGTAAGGGCGGCGAATCCGGTGACCGCGGTGTGCGCCGCGGTAACCGGGGCAACGACGGCAGCACCGGCATAGGCGGCGCCGCGGGTTCGGCAGGTAAGGCAGGCCAGGCGGGCACGCCCGGGCGCGACGTCTCCGACGAGGTCTGAACACCCCGCCCGCGGGGCGATTCGCCTCGAGACAGGTAGTCCACTACCCCAGCTGAAGCGTGTGCGTTACCCCAGGCTGGTCTCGAGATCTTTCGAATGACCAGATCACCGAAACAGGGGGCCTGTAACCATGCCATCAACACGTAACGCTGCGACTCGTCGCATCCCAGTCCGCCGCTTCCTGGCGGCGGGTATCGGAAGTGCCGCGCTCGCGGGCACGGGGCTGTTACTGGGGGCCGGCTCCGCGTCCGCCGACACGGATGCCGAGGTGCTGTGGGGTTACCTCGACAACGGACGCGCCGAGACCAAGGCGCCAACCGCGGCAATCGTCGACTACCGCAGTCCGTGCGGCCTGATCTGCAACGGCGCCGACGGCACCGCCCTGAATCCGAACGGCCAGGCAGGCGGCATCCTGTTCGGCAACGGCGGCAACGGGTTCAGCGGTGGTGGTCTGGTTGCCGGGACGGGCGGCAACGGCGGACTCTTCGGAGGTAACGGAGGTGCCGGCGGTGCCGGCACGGCGACCGGCACCAGGGGTGGCGACGGCGGCCATGCGGGGATGTTCGGCAACGGTGGCGTCGGCGGCGCGGGTGGTGCCGGCGGCGCGGGCGGAGCCGGTGGCAACGGCGGCTTCGTCGTCGGCAATGGCGGCGCGGGCGGCCGCGGCGGCGACGGCGTTGCCGGGGCGAACGGAGTCAACCCCACTGCCAATGGAACTCGTGCCGAAGACGGCGGGTCGGACACGAATTTCGGTAAGCGAGGGGCCGATGGCGAGGCCCTCGGCGTCGGCGGCGGTAACGGCGGAGTCGGCCCGGGTTACATCTGCAACAGCAGTCCGTGCAGTGGCAGAAACGGCGGCAACGGCGGAGATGGTGGTCCCGGAGGAGCGGGCGGCCACGGCGGCAGAGGAGGCAACGGCACGATCCCCCAGGACGGTGACGGCGGCGCTTCCGGCGGTGACGGTGGCGACGGCGGTGACGGTGGCACCGGTGCCCGGGGTGGCGACGGCGGTCAGGGCGGTGACGGCCGGGCCTACGGCACCAACGCGGTCTCTTCCGGTGGCGACGGTGGCAACGGCGGCAAGGGCGGCGACGGAGCCGCAGGTGAGGACGGCGGCGCCGGCGGCGCAGGCGGCAAGGGCGGAAAGAGCGGTCTGTTCGGCGGTACCAGCGGCAACGGTGGCAACGGGGGCAATGGCGGAAGCGGCGGTGACGGTGACCGCGGCGGCAACGGTGGCAACGGCGGCAACAGCGGCAACTTCGGACCGGGCTCCGGCTCGTCCGGTTTCAGCGGGAAAGCGGGTGCCGGTGGTGCCGGCGGCTCCGGTGGTGCTGGGGGCTCGGCCGGAGCGGGTGGCAAAGCGGGAGACCGCGGCGTACTCGGCAGCCGCGGCAACGCAGGCAACAGCGGCGTCAAGGGTTCCGGCGGCACTGACGGTGCCGACGGCTCCGACGGCAGGCCCGGTCGCCAGCGCACCAGCGGCGAAGCGTAGAGCTCCCGCCGACTGACTACAGCACGAAAGAGGCCAAGGCGGCGTCGATCTCGGTGTCGCCGGAGATGACGTCGAACGTCGTGCCCGCGGTCTGGGGCGCATCGAGCACCGCGACCAGCACGGCGGCGACGTCGGCCCGGGGGATGCTGCCGCGGCCGGTGTGTTCGGCGATCGTGACCTTGCCGGTGGCGTCGTCGTCGGTCAGCTGACCGGGCCGCACAATCGTCGCGAGAAGCTCTGCGCGTGAACGGATTACGTTGTCAGCGGAGCCTTTGGCGCGCAGGTAGGTGGTGAAGACGTCCTCGTCGGGTTCGACGGGAAGGTCGGCATCGGCGCCCATGGCCGAGACCATGACGTACCGGGAGACCCCGGCGGCCTCCGCGGCGTCGGCCAGCAGGATCGCGGCGTCGCGGTCGACGGTCTCTTTGCGGGCGGCCCCGCTGCCCGGCCCGGCTCCCGCGGCGAAGATGACCGCGTCGGCTCCCCGCAGGTGGGTCGAGACGACGCCGTTGGTGGTGTTCTCCAGGTCGACGACGATCGGCTCCGCGCCCGCGACACGAACCTCGTCGGCGTGGTCGGGGTTGCGGATCAGACCCGCCACCGAGTCGCCGCGGGCAGAGAGCAGCCGTTCGGTGATCAGTGCGATCTTGCCGTGCCCTCCGGCGATGACGACGCGCATGCGGCCTACTTTCTTCGGCGCCGCATCAGCTTTGTGAACTCCACTGTCGAACGGCGCACCGATTCGAATTCGAGCGACACCAACAATGTATCCACCATCGCGAACGGGAGCGTGGTGGCGACCGCACCGCGTCCGTATTCGAGGTGCCACGACCCGGGGTGGATGGTCAACCCGCGGGCGTGACCGCGCTCCAGGCAGGTGCGCTCGCCGGGCAGCAGCGGCGGGAGCGCCACCGTGTCGTCGGACTCCA
This sequence comes from Mycobacterium bulgaricum, assembly GCF_041287165.2. Taxonomy (NCBI): domain Bacteria; kingdom Bacillati; phylum Actinomycetota; class Actinomycetes; order Mycobacteriales; family Mycobacteriaceae; genus Mycobacterium; species Mycobacterium bulgaricum. Next base: position 1,089,929 of record NZ_JBGGKV020000001.1, read on the forward strand.
GGTCGTAGGAGTCGATCTGCCCGGCAAGGAGAAACTTGTGGATGTCGACATGCTTGTATCGGCCGGAGAAACCCTGTGTGCCGGTGGGCGATCCGAAGATCACGACATACTCGCGAGGGCTGAAGTACAGGAAGCGAACCTTGCCGAGGACGCCGCCGGCCTTACTGCCGACCCAGCGCCCGGGTGCGTTGTCGACGAGGCCGGGATACTCAGCGGCGAGCAGTTCGACGGTGCGGGGGATGAGCTCGCTGTCCACCGGCAAGCCGACGACCTGCTTGGCCACGCCGTGCAGAACGTCAGGATCGATCTTGTACTTCATCGGTCGAACTCCAGGGGAAGACTGGTCGGTCCGCTGAGCCCGAGCAGAGGTTTCCACGGCACGGGGCCCGCGGTGCGCGGGTTGGGCAAGCGTACCGAGAGGATCTTCAGCGCCTCGGCGAGCTCCAGGCGTGCCAGGCTGGCGCCGAGGCAGTAGTGCACACCGCCGCCGAAGGTCAGGATGGGTGGCGGGTCGTCCCTGGAGATGTCGAAGCGGGTTGGGTCGGCGTACACCGTGGCGTCCCGGTTGGCCGCATACGTGTTGACAACGATGAAGGTTTGTGCGGGAAAAAGGTATTCGCCGATCTCGACGTCGGCGGTGGCGCTGCGCACGGTGCTGCACATCGACGGCGAGTGCCGCATCGTCTCCTCCACCGCGCGCATCGCGAGCTCTGGGTGCGCCCGCAGGACGGCCCACTGCTCGGGATGCTCGCACAGCACCTGCATGGAGGCGGCGAGCTGGCTGCGGGTGGTGTCGGTGCCTGCGACCAGGACCGAGAAGGCCAGCATGCGCAACTCGGCGGCATCGAGACGGTCGCCACCGTCCTCGAGTCGGATCAGGTCGGACAGCAGATCGTCGGTCAGGTCACGGCGTCGGTCTTCGATCATCCCGTCGATGTAGTCGTCGAATTCGCCCCACGCCTTCAGGACGACGGGCTGTTCCACGGCGAGATCGCAGTCGAAGCTGACGATCTTGAAGATGTCCTCGGCCCATCGCGAGAACTGCTGCCAGTCCTCGCGTGGCGCGCCGAGCAGCGCGCAGATGATCGGGATCGGATAGGGTCGCGCGACATCGTTGACGAACTCGCAACGGCCCGCGTCCGCGACGGCGTCGAGCAGCTCGTTGACGACGGTGTGGATCGCACCGTGCATGCGTGCCGTCGCCCGCGGGGTGAACGCCCGCGACACCAGGCCGCGCAGGCGACGGTGCTCCTCGCCCTCCATGTTCAAGATGCTGTGAGTCACCCTGTCCCACAACGGTCCTGACGTGATGCCGTGTGCCGACAGGTGGATGCCGGGCGGTATGACGAACCGTGGATCGCGCAGCACGGTGCGGGCCATCTCGTAGGACAGCACCTCCGGTCCGATCGGACCGAGCGCTACGGGCGCGATCTGCTGGGCCGCGCGGAACTGCGGGTAGATCTGCTGCGGGCTGTCGGTGAAACCGTAGTCCAGCGCTGGCAGTCCGGCGTCGAACACGCTGGGTTTTGCCGTCGGCGCGGTCATGACAGGATCAGCGGCAGTGTCGGTAGCGTGCACGTCGCCGATGGCCAGGTGATCTCGGGAACGTAGCCGGGCGCGAGCTGGAACTCGGGGATGCGGGCCAGCCATTCGGAGACGACGAGCTTGAGTTCCATCCGGGCCAGGTGGGAGCCGAGGCAGCGGTGGGGGCCACCACCGAAACCCCAGTGTTTGTGCAGCTTTCCGTCGAGCACGAAGTCATCACCGGAATGGTCGTCGGAGCCGTCGCGGTTGATCGCGCCGAGACACAGCCGCACCTCCGCACCCGCGGGCAGCTCGACACCGGCGACGGTGACGGGACGCGTCGTGACTCTGCCGACGATCGGCGCCGCGGGTTCGAGCCGGATCATCTCCTCGACGAAACCCGCAACACCGTCGGGGTTGTCGATGAGCGAGGCGCGCAGTCGGGGTCGACGGGCAAGCTCCAGCAGGGTCGCGCCGATGGTGGAGGTGACGGTGTCGAGTCCGGCGAGGACGAAGACGAGGGACAGCCCGACGGCCTCGTTGTCGGTGAGTGGATCGTCACCGCGGAGCACCTGCGACAGCACACCCTCCCGAGGCTCTTCACGCTGGCGGGCAACAGCTTCGGTGAGATAGGTGTACAGCTCGACCGCGGGTGTGAGGTCGACGCTGGACGGGTCGGTGGTCAGGCTGAAGGCGATGATCGCGTCTTTCCACGCGATCAACCGTTCGCGGTCCTCCAGGGGAAGCCCGAACAGCGTCAGGAACACCTGCGACGGGTATGGGGTGGCCAACTCCGCCATCACCTCGCACGTGTCGTGCGCAGCGATCTTTTCGATGATGTCGATGGCCTGGGCCTGCAGCGACGGCAGCAGCGCGCCGAGCGTCTGAGGACTGAAGAACGGGTGCAGGATGTGGCGGTAGCGGGTGTGCTCGGGAGGATCGAACCCCAACGGCACCAACGGCACTGGGCTGATCATGTCGTCGTACGTGATCTGCGAGGAGAACACCTCCGGATTGCGCAACGCGGCGAGGACGTCCTCGCGGCGGGTGACGTAGTACCAGCCGTCGCCGTAGAGGACGGGACCGAGGTCGCGCAGTGTCGCCCACCCGGCTCCGCGGTCGGCGGCCATGGGCAGGTCGCTGTACAGCACATGGGGCAGCGTGCTGGTCATGAGATGTTGGTCGAGAGCAGGGTCAAGGGGAGACCGAGCACGGACAGGTCGATCTCGTCGAGATAGGAGTCGTCGCCGGAGAAGCTCTGCCGAAACCTGGTGGACGACCCGTATCGGTCGGCCACCGCTTCGGCTGCCGCGGCGTCGGGCACCCGCACCACCACGGTATAGATGCCATCGCCGTGCCGGTCGAGGAATTCGGTCACCGACGCCGCGACCGATGCGGTCGAGCCCGGCACCGGGCTGATCAGTTCGATCCCGCGGTGCCAGTCGAGTTGGACCTGCACCCCGAGCTCGGTGAGTTCGGCTGCATTGAAAGAGAATCCGAGATCGGTGAACATCTGCGTCATCGCGGCCTGCCGTTCGTGCGCGACCGCGAACACGACGTGGTGCAGCGCGGCTTCGTCACTCATGGGCGTACCAGCCCCCGCGGCCGGATCAGGCCCAGGTCGAGATGGTTGAGCCAGCCCGGGGATGCATCACACACGTCCGGGATCGCGTTGATCGCCCCCATCGCAGTCCAGTCGTAGCCGGGGTGAGCCATGGTCCCGTCGGGTTGCCGGACGCCCTTGAGCGTGAGCTCGGTCGGCGGATCGCCGTCGATGACGATCTCGTAGCGCGTCTCGCCCCAGTCCCACGGCGGCTCGAGTCGATCGGGCGTTGCGGTGAGGTAGATCGCGTGGAAGATGATCAACGGTTTGCCGCCCACCCATGCGGTCCACTCGTGGCGCTGGGCGGCGACAGTGCCTTTCGGGATGGCGCCCTCGTCGTGCGCGATGTCCTCGACGGCGGTCGCGACGCCGACCTCCGCGGCGGTCACCTCGTCGATCGTGACCCCGAGGCCGTCGGCGATCATGTGCATGGATTGGGCGAAGAACGGCAACCCGAGCCCGAGAATCGTCGGCTCGGAGAGGAATGTGTCCTTGTCTTTGCCGAAGCCCATCCAGTCGATGTGATCCAGCGGTGCATCCTTGAGGACGTCCACCACCTCGTACACGTGGATGGTGTCGACTCGGCTCATCACGCGCGCCAGTGTGAGCGGCAGGATGTCACCGGCGTATCCGGGATGGATGCCACCGCCGTGGAACGACGTCCCGCCCTCGACGCAGGCGGTCCGGATCAGTTCGGCCGGGTCACGGAAATCCGGTGACGGATGGAAGAACCCGGCTGTGGTCACAACGTTCTTGCCCGACCGCAGCAGCCGGCACACGGTGTCGACGTCCATGATGATCGGCGTGTAGAAGACGCAGTCGGCCTCCAGGGCGACCATGGCGTCGACGTCGTCGGTCGCGATGACACCGACCGGAGCAATACCGGCGATCTCGCCGGCATCCTTGCCTGCTTTCTCCTTACTGTGCACGAGCACCCCGACGAGGTCGTACACCGGGTTGTCGGCGAAATGCCGCACTCCGACCTGCCCGACGTCGCCCGTCATCCACTGGATCACTCGATATTGTTTGTCTGCCATGACATTCCTTCAGCTTGTGGCCAGAACTCCGCGGGGGAGAAGCAGCGGCAGGTCGATGTAGGTGGCGATGCCCGCGGGTGCGGCGATCACGGCGGGGATCGCGGTGATGGCGGGCATGGCCGTGATCGTAAGCCCGAGCATGATGAAGTCATCGAGTGTTTCGCCGACGAAATCCGGCGGCGGCTCGAAGCTCAGGGTGCTGCGTATCGTGGGTCTGCCCTCGACGGTGATGGTGTATCCGAACGTCGTCGACCACGCGGGTTGCAGCGTTTGGCCTTTCGTCCAGATGCCACGGATCTCGACGACGTCGCGCCCGTTGACGATGCCCGTCCAGCGCACGTCGATACCCGCGACGCAGCCCGCGGCGATGATCCAGTCGCCGGGCAGGTGCAGATCTTCGGTGGTCGCCGCGTAGGCCGTCTCGCACCGGATCTCATCGAGGGGTGTCCCGAGGGCGTCGGCGACGAGTTGGACCGCCTCCCGGAAGATGCCGGACCCCTTCTCGGTGACCGCCTGCAGGTCCGGATGGTCGATGGGATAGCCGAAGCCCATGGGTATTTCGGTGGCCGGGGAATTGTAGATGGTCGTGTCGAACGACTCGACGATGGAGATGCGGTCGACGCGGTCGGAGATGCCCGCCGTGACGACGGCGAACAGCTGAATGAAGCCGGGGTTGATGCCGCTGCCGAAGATGGTCGCCCCGCCCTGCTCGCAGGCCTCGACGATCCGCTGCTTACCGTCACCGAGGGTGTCGCCGGTGATGAACTCCGACGTGGTGACGACATTGATGCCGCCTCCGAGGATGCGGACCAGCATGTCCACGTCGGCGAACATCGGGTTGTAGACGATGCAATCCGGCTTCAGCGCGAGTAACGCGTCGACGTCGTCGGTGGCGTGGACTCCCATCGGGTCGATGCCGCAGATCTCGCCGACATCCCGGCCGACCTTGTCGGGTGACCACGCGAAGCAACCGACGAGTTCCAGGTCGGTGTTGGCGGCGACGGCGTGGACCGACTTGCGGCCCACGTTTCCCGTCGTCCATTGCACGACGCGGTAGGTCATGCAAGTGCCTTCGAGCCGGGCGTGAATACCACTGGCACCGAACGGAAGCCGCGGGTGACCGAATTGCCGTGGAAGATTGCCTGTCCGCCCGGTGCGAGGGTGAAGTCCGGCATCCGGGCCAGCACCCGCTCGAGGCCCACCTGGAATTCCAGCCGCGCCAGGTTCGATCCGAGGCAGCGGTGCACACCGGCGCCGAAGCCCAGGTGCCGGTTCTCCCGGCGATCCAGGATGCACCGCCCGGCCTCGGGAAACTGCTGCTCGTCTCGGTTGGCCGCAGCGTAGTTGACGATCACCGACTCACCGGGCGAGAACGTGCAGCCGCTGAGTTCGACCTCCTTGGCGACGGTGCGCGGGATTCCATGAATCGACCCGGCGAACCGGATGAACTCCTCGACGGCACGCGCGAGAAGATCAGGATCCTCGATGAGACGGTCCCGCTCGTCCGGGTTGGTGGCGAGATAGTGATAGGCGAACGACATTGCACTCGCGGTGGTCTCGAGACCAGCCTGAACGAGGAGCATGGCGTTGGAGACGACGTCGCCGAACGACAACTTCTCTCCGTCGATCTCGGCGGAGAGCAGGACGTCGATCATGTCGTCGCGGGGTGGCTGATCCTTACGGAGGGTGACCGCGTCGTGCAGGTGTTGGTACAGCCCTCCCCACGCGCCCATCCGCGCTTCCTCGGTCGCGCCGTTGAGTGCGGTGTCGGTCAGTTCGACGCACAGCGGAACGTCGTCGACGGGCATGCCGAGGAGATATTTGAAGAACACGATTCCAGGTTGGCGCCAGGCGATCTGGGCGAGGTCTCCTGACCCGTTCTCGATGAAATCGTCGATGAGTCTGTCGGTTTCGTCGGCGATCTCCGGGCGCAGGGCCTTCATCCTGGCCGGGGAGAAGTACGGGTTGAGCACCTTGCGGAACTTCTGCTGCCGCGGCGGGTCGAGGGTGATCACCAGGTCGCCGGCGAGTTGCTCTGCGCCCTCAGGCGTCGGATTGCTGGAGAAGTGCTCCCAGTCCTGCAGGATCTTCACGCACTCGTCGTAACGGACCGCGACCCAGGCGCCCGCCGGCGTCGCGCTCAGGAACGGGTGGTCGGTGTGTGCGAAGGGCGACTTCTCGCGCATCACCGAATACACGTCGTAGAGGAAATCGTTGTCGTTGAAATCCGCGTGGCGCAGATCCCAGTTCTCGGCGTGCCGTTGCGGTGTCTGCGTCACGGTGAGTTCCCCTGCTGCTGGGCAGCTTCCCGCGCCTCGTGGATACGCACCAGCTCGCGGAATCCGATCCGGTTGTACTGAGGCACCGGCTGAATGCCCCACTGATCCTGAGCGGTGTCCTTGCCCTCGGCGCCCTCCGGCGGTCCCAGCGCCGGGTACGGCACCTGGCATTCCAGCTTGTCGTCCGAATACCGAACCTTGAGCAGTTCGCTGCAGATCTCGGTCAGGCTCAGGGTGGGGTAGCCGTAGTAGACCGCCATGAAGGGCAGCGTGAACGCGCCTTCGATGACGAGGGCGACCAGGCACACGAGCACCGCACGCTTGATCCATTTGTGCATGCGGGCGTAGTACGGCGTGGTGCCGGGGGGAAGGTCCTCGGACTTCTCTTGCGTGGTCTCTGGCGCAGTCATGGCGTGCTCCTTCAGGCTCGGTCAGTCGGTGAAGATCTCGCGATTCACGGTGTGCAGGTAGGGAATTGCAAGGAAGGGGGTGATGTAGAAGATGTCGTAGAGCCACCAGCCGATGACGGGGAACACGGTGCCCGCGTAGCGCACATCGGCGTACATCGTCATGTTGAACACGTACAGGCACCAGATGAGAACCCCCATCCAGCAGGTGATGATCATCCACTGGTGGCCCCAGCGCTTCATCTGCAGGAAGCCGATCGCGGCGGCACACCGCATCGCGAAGACGGTGAGGATCATGCCGAACACCATCGACTTCTCGCCGGGCCCGGCGGCCCCGCCGATCCACGCCTCGTTGTAATGCCAGAAGTAGCCGGCGTCGAACATCGCGCCCCAGCCGACCATCAGTACACGGTTGATGAGCGTGTGATTGGCGACCAGGTCGAGCGCCCAGCCGAGGCTGTTGAGCATGCCGTCGATCAGCGTCAGGTAGCCGATCAGCGTAACGATCATCGGCCGAACCGACAGACCGGCCCGAAGTGCCTGGCGCTGCAGCGCCACACCGCGCAGGAAGATCGGCAGACCGATCAGGCCGGGCGCCCACATCCCCATCAGCGCTGCGCCCACGATCATCCACTTGTCCGCGCGGCGCTGAGCCGTGGAGGACTCGTCGTGGTGCTCTTCGAGATTGACAGAGCCGGACGGGACGCTGGCCTTGAGGCCTGACTTCTGCTTCAGCAGAGGGAAATTCACAACTCCCACCAGCCCCGTGCGAACGACATATAGAGCTGGATCAGGAACATTGTCAGTAGGTATCCATAGATGACGATCTGCAGGATGATGAGCGCCTTCTTGCGCTTGCGTTCCTTCTGGTCGACCATGTCGTCGAATTCCTTTCTAGCGGTGTGGGCTCTGGCTGTCGGCGTCGGCGAGGCCGGCCGCGGCCACCTCGCGCAGTCCTTCGGAGATCGCGCCGTCACTGGACAGCGGGGCGAGGACGCACGCCTCGGCCGCTTCAAGTTCGGTGGCGCCCGCGGCGATCAGTTGTGCCGCGGTGACCAGGACGCGTGTCGACGGCGGTTCGAAATGGAAGGCCTCGTCGGCGGTGCGGATCGCGCAGGCGCACTGGACCAGTCGCTGCGCCGTAGGCAGCGCGACGCCTGCCTCGGCGACGATCACCTCGGCCTCGCGGTCGGGTGGGAGGTAGTGCATAGGCAGGGTGACGAACCGCTGCCGGAACGACGGTTTGAGCTCCTTGAGCGAGCTGCGATACGCCGGGTTGTAGGAGCAGACGAGCATGAACGTCTCCGGCGCTTCGACGACCTCGCCGGCGCGATCGAGGTAGAGGGTGCGCCGGTGATCGGTGAGGGAGTGCAGCACCGCCAGCGAGTCGTGTCTCGCCTCGACCACCTCGTCGAGGTAGCAGATGGCGCCCGCCTTGACGGCACGGGTCAGGGGCCCGTCGGTCCAGGTGACGTCACCGCCGGTCACCATGAACCGTCCGACCAGGTCGGAGCTGGTCAGATCGTCGTGGCAGCTGATCGTGACGACGGGCCGGCTCAGCAGGAGGCCCATGTGCTCGACCAGTCGGGTCTTGCCGCATCCCGTGGGACCGGTGAGCATCACGGGCAGCCGTTGCCGGTAGGCCCGCTCGAACAGCTGCACCTCACTGCCGTTCGCGAGGTAGATGTCAGAGGTACTCACGCTGCTACCAGCTCCTTGTGCACATGGGCGAGAACCCGGGGAAGATCTTCGATGCGGCGTATCCGTCGAGAACGTTTGGGCCCGAACACTTCCGGCAGCGGATCGACGCGCACCGGACCGATGCCCACGTAGTACATCGAGACGCCGGCATCGTTGGCCTCCTCGACGGCGTGTGCGGCGTCGGCCCAGGCATACCGTCCTTCGTATCCTTCGTCGGAGATCAGTCCGTCACCGATGACGATGAGCAGCCGGCGTTCTGAGGGCTGGGCGAGCAGTCTGCTCGTCAGGTGGCGCAACGGCGCACCGAGGCGGGTGTACCCGGCTGTCGAGAGGCCGAGGCTGCCCGGCGGGACGAAGCGCCGCTCGGAAAAGTCCTTGAGGCAGTTGACTTCGACGCGGTGGCGCGTGTTTCCGGTGAAGACGAAGATGCCGTGACGTTCGCGGGCCGACGTCATCGCCCGCGAGAGGGCATCGGCACAGGCGAGTTCGAGCTTGAAGATCGATCCGCCGTGCACGCCCAGCGAGGAGCTGCCGTCGAGCAGCAGCGCGGTGGTGACGTCGCGGCTGGTGGGCAGCAGTTCCCGGAAGATGCGCGGCTCGACGGCTTCTCCGGTGGTGACGTCGATGTAATGGCCCACGTATTGGTCGACGTCGATGTCGGAGCCGTCCTCCAACCGGTTCTTCATCGCGCGGTGGGTGTTCTTCTCGAACCACTTCCGGACGTCGACGGCGATCGCACCGGGCTGCCCGCCGGTGCCCTGGTGCGCACGTTCCAGTACGGCGACGTGATTGGGCATGAAGCGCTCGGTCCACGCGTTCCACTCCGGGTAGGGGATGCCGGGGCGGTGGTCGGGAGTGATGTCGAGATCGTTGTCCTGGGGCCGGCTCGGCGGCGGCAGGTTCGGGTTCTTGATCCCGCCCTCACCGCCGGCGGGGACCGAATGCGGTGCCGGTACCCGCTTCTGGTTGATCGTCCACGGCAGCCGTCCCAACGTGCGACGAAGCTTGTCGGTCAGGCTCTGCGGTGCTGTGTAGCCGCGCGGCAACGTTCCGATGATCGGGTGCACCGACAGGGTCTGGCGGCTGCGGGCCAGTTCGACGGCGCGGTTGAGCATCTCTTTGCCGTCCATGTCGGCATCGGAGACGTCGAGGTCGGGTAGGAGGCGTCGCAGTTCGGGGAGCAGCCCGGGCCAGGTCGCCGAGACCCATCCGAGGGCGACTCCGGCTTCGACGAGCGAGAGCGCGCTCAGCTCGCGTCCGGACAGTTCATGGATGCGGTACTCGGTGATCCGGTCCTTCGACGGCGAACATTGCAGCGCGACACCGCATGTCAGAGTGCGACGCGTCCAATTGCCGACCGGCGTCGGATACGGCACGTGCACGACGTCGAGCAGAGAGCTCAGGCCGAAGCCGCGGTGCTGCCCGCTCACGAGGTGGGCACCGGTTCGGCGCTGCCCACTCAACGCCACCGCGGTGAGCGCGCAGCTGCGCTCGACCGCCATGGCGTGCGTATCGGAGAGTTCGGACATCGAGGTATCGGTCTTCAGAAGGTACCGATGTTGGAGAACATCCAATACCAGAACCAGATGATGAGTCCTGTACCGCCCCAGGCGGCCACGTAGCGAAGTATTTCCCAGATCCAGCCGGTCACATCAGTTCCTCTCGTGCGGACGGGTAGTCATCGGGCTTCCAAACCCCTTCGGGCAGTGACGATCAGGTTGGTCAACATGGCGTCACGGCCATCGCTGTTGGCGACCGTGGTCAGCACCCCGTAGATGCCGAGCAGGAAGAACGCGGCACTGTAGAACGCGTCGACCTCGGGATGGACTTCGCCGTCCCCGCGGGCGCGTTCGATCTCCCGGACGAGCGAGACGATGACGGGGTGGTCGGACCACTCGTCCTTGCTGGGCCTGGTCGGTGAAAAGTGCAGTGCGAGCAGCTCCGGGAACAGCAGCGGACCGAGCCGCTGTTCAAGCCCGGCAATCAGCGCGACGACCTTCGTCAGCGCTGCGGTGAGGTCGTGTCGGCAGTCCAGGAACCGCGCGAATTCCGCTGCCATGCGGGCCTCTTCGCGCCGCTCCAGCTCAAGGAGGACGTGCTCCTTGCTGGGGAAGTGGAAGAAGAACGTGCCGTGGGCGACACCGGCGGCGGAGACTATCGCGCCCACATCTGCTCCGGCCATACCCGACGCCCGGAACTCTGCGATGGCGGCGCCCAGTATTCGTTCGCGTGTCTGCAGCCGACGCAGCTCGCGCACCGATTGTCTGACCTGTGGCGCCATGGATCCTCCTTTCTCAGTGGCGAACTTCGGTGATTGCAGTCATCGGATCAGTCCGAGAAGATCTCCCGGTTGACCGAATGCAGGTAGGGGATCGCCAGGAACGGCGTGATGTAGAAGATGTCGTAGAGCCACCAACCGACGACAGGAAGAACGACCCCGGCGAACCGGACATCGGCGTACATCGTCATGTTGAACACATAGAGACACCAGATCACGATGCCCATCCAGCAGGTGATGATCATCCACTGATGCCCCCAGCGTTTCATCTGCAGGAATCCGATGGCGGCCGCGATGCGCATCGTGAAGACGGTGAGAATCATGCCCACTTCCATGGCTTTCTCGCCGGGGCCTGCGGCGCCACCGAGCCAGAGTTCGTTGTAATGCCAGAAGTAGCCCGCGTCGAACATCGCGCCCCAGCCGTTCAACAGGATTCGCGCGAGGATGGTGTGGTTGGCCACCAGGTCGAGCGCCCAACCCACGGTGTTGATCGCGGCGTCGATGATGACGAGGTAGCCGATCAGGGTGACCAGCATCGGACGCACCGAGAGCCCGTCGCGCTGCGCCTTGCGCAGCAACCACACCCCGCGCAGGAACAGGGGGAGGCCGAAGATTCCGAGGGCTGCGGTGCCGATCAGAAGACTTCCCGAGATCAGCCATTTGTCAGCCTGCCGTTGCGCCCGCTGGGAAGCCTCCATGTGCTCGTCGAGGTTGCCTGCGGGCGGCCGCGGGCCGGATTCCGGTTTGCGTCCACGGCCCCGATTCAGCGTGGGCAGGTTCATGCAAGCTGACTATAGTCAGTGATTGGCTGCAGTCAACGGCCAATGTTGGGCGCGTCGTGGCCGTCAGCGCGCGCGAAATCGCGTATTTGGCGCGGACATCGTGCAATTCCACGTCTGCGCGCGTTGAGGAGTTTGCGCATATTGTTGACTTAAGTCAGATGGGGTCGTTAGATGGGCACGACCTCATCGAGGAGGAACCCATGGCAATGGAACAGTTTTCGCTCGACGGCCAGGTGGCGATCGTCACCGGCGCGGGCAAGGGCGTCGGGCAGGGGATTGCTCGTGTTCTGGCCGAGGCGGGGGCGACCGTCGTCGGCACCGCACGCACCGAATCCGACATCGTTGCGACCATCGGGGGCATCGAGGCGGCGGGCGGGAAGGGGCTGGCGCTCGTCGCCGACGCGATGAGCCGGGCTGACGGCGAACGTGTGGTGAGCACGGCGATGGACCGCTTCGGCCGGATCGACATTCTGGTCAACAATGTCGGCGGGTCGACCTATGCGCGGTTTCTCGACATCACCGACGAGGACTTCCGGCACACCTTCGACTGGTGTGTCACCTCGGCGTTCATCATGAGCCAGCTCGTTGCCACCCACATGATCGAGGCCGGGCACGGCTCGATCGTCAACATCTCCTCAGGGTCTGCCCGGTTCGGTATCCGGGCCCTGACCGCCTACTGCGTTGCCAAGGGCGGACTGGAGGCGCTGACCCGCGCCATGGCCCAGGAACTGGCCCCTAAGATCCGCGTGAACGCGATCGCCCTGGGCTCTTTCGCGACAGACGGGTTACAGGGAAGCCTTGACTTGTTACCCGGGTCGCTGGACAAGATGAAGGAGGCGACGCCCTTGCATCGCCTGGGTGATGTCGAGGACCTCGGGAGGTTGTGCGTGTATCTGTCCACGCGCGACTGCTATGCCACCAACGCGATCTTCCACGTGGACGGCGGCATAGATTCGAACAACTCGCCGCTGCCCATTCCCGACTACTGAGCAGGAACGGGTCTCACGCGATGCGCAGAGTGGTGCAGTTCTCGACCGGCAATGTCGGCAAGCATTCGTTGAAGGCGATCATCGGCCGGCCGGATCTCGAGCTGGTGGGCGTCCACGCCGCCAGTCCGGCGAAGATCGGCTGCGACGCCGCGGAGTTGTGCGGGCTGACCGAACCCACCGGTGTCGTCGCGACGGACGACGTCGATGCGCTGATCGCGCTGAAACCGGACTGCGTGGTGTACACGGCGCTGGGCGAGACCAGGCCGATGGAGGCCATCGAGCAGATGTCGAAGCTCCTCGCAGCAGGCATCAACGTGGTCGGGACGTCGATGGTGTGGCTGGTCACGCCGCGCCAGGCCGACGACTGGCTGCGTGGGCCGCTCGAACAGGCCTGTGCCGCAGGCAATTCATCGCTGTATGTGAACGGCATCGACCCCGGCTACTCGGGCGACACCGCCGTGCATGCCGCACTCAGCCTCGTCACCCGCGCCGAGTCGGTCACGGTCAAAGAGGTCTTCGACTACGGCAACTACGACGACTACGAATACACCGGCACTGCCATGGGTTTCGGCACCACGCCCGACGACGACCTGCCCATGGCGTTCCAGCCGGGCGTGATCACGTCGATGTTCGGCGGCCTGGTGCGCAACCTCGCGAGCCACCTGGATGTCGAGCTCGACGACGTCCGGCAGCGTTACGAGCCCTGGTACACCCCTGAACGCATCGAGTGCACGATGATGACGGTCGAGCCAGGACAGTTGGCCGGGGTTCGCTTCGCCGTCGAAGGGGTGCGGGGCGACGTCCCCGTCATCACCGTCGAGCACACCACGCGGCTCACGCCCGCCGCCGCGCCCGAGTGGGAGTACCCGCCGGAGGGGCAGGACGGTGTGCACATGGTCATCGTCGAAGGTGAACCGCGGATCGAGATGACCACCCACCTGTCTCACCCCGTTCTCGACGTGACCGAGGCCGGTTGTGTCTCGACCGCAGCCCGGGCGGTCAACGCGATCGACTGGGTCTGCGGCGCGCCGGTGGGAATCACCGCAGTCGAGGACATTCCACCCGTGGCGATGATCCGCGGCCTGATGTGGTGAACAGCGGTGCGGCGAGCCCGGCGATGAATTCCGAATCCGCTCAGGAGAAGCCGCAGCCCGGGTCGGGTGCGCTGTCGGAGGGCGGCGTGCCGACGGGATCCACGTACGTGACACTGAGCACAGCCGGAACCGTCCCCAGATTGCGCCCGATATGGACCCGGTCAGGTCCCGTCGGATCCGTGATCGGTTCGCCCGCATCGTAGATGCCGTCCTGGTGGCATGTCCCGTCGAAATGCGTGAGCACGCCCGCAGTGACGATCCCGTACACCGCGCCCCGGTGGGTGTGCCAGCCGGTGCTGCCGCCCGGGTCGATCGTGATCCGGGTGACGATGTACTCGGTGCCGTTGACGGTCTGCTGTGAGAGCGTGACGACCTCGGTTCCGGTCGGCGGCGTTGCATTCGACCCCGCCGGTGACGTCGCAGCGCCGGCGAGGGCGGCAGCACAGCAGGCAACGAGCTTCAGAGGAAGCCCACGAGTCATGCGACCACGCCTTCGCTCCATGTCGTCCACTGCGCGATGCGGTCTTCATAGACGCCGGTGAGCCAGGTGAGCATGCCTGCACCGATCAGCAGTCGCAGGGGCGGGTCGTCGGCGTCGACGGCGCGCAGGAGCGCAGCTACCGTGTCAGCTGGATCACCCGCGGCACCTGTGATTTCGGCGATCGCCTTCTCGGCATCGGTGTGGATGTCCGCATAGTCCGCGATACCGTCAGCGCGGACGAGAGCCGAGCCGAAGCCGGTGGCAAAGAGGCCTGGTTCGACAATGGTGACGTTGATGCCCAGCGGTTTCACCTCTTGTGCAAGAGCTTCCGACAGCGCTTCCACAGCGAACTTGGTCGCACAGTAGAGCCCCATGTCGGCGGCTGTGGCAACGCCTCCGACGGAAGACACCTGAACGATGTGTCCCCGGCGCCGTCGGCGCAGATACGGCAGCACGGCTTGAGTCACCCAGAGGACGCCGAAGAAGTTGGTCTCCATCTGTGCGCGGACCTGTTGTTCGCTCACCTCCTCGACGAATCCGTGAAGACCGTAACCGGCATTGTTGACAACGACATCCAACGCGCCGAAGTGGCTGTGTGCCAAAGCGACTGCCCCGCTGACGGCGGAACGGTCGGTGACGTCGAGTCGTATCGGTAACAGCGCCTTCCCGAAATCCTCGCGCAGCTTCTCCAGTCCATCGATGTTGCGAGCGCACGCTGCCACGCGGTCTCCGCGACGCAGCGCGCCCAGCGCCCAGTGGTGGCCGAAGCCACGCGACGCTCCGGTGATGAACCAGGTTTTCGACTCCATGTGCTCTCCTGACGTCGGTTTCACGGCGAATGCCTACCGAGGACGAACGCCGAAATCGACCGGTTCTTTGCGGTTCGGCGTGTGGCCCAGAGAAGTGACTCAGAGAAGCAGACTTCCGGCGTCGAGGATCAGTTCCAGACCTGTGATGTACCTCCCCGATTCGGCACACAGGTAGACCGCCGCCTCGGTCACGTCGACCGTATCGATGAAATCCACTCCGGGAAGCAGGTTCTGCGCACCGGCTGCCACCTCGGGGAGCTCGGTGAAGAATGCAGGCACCGTATCGTTGATCACCATGGGGGTGGAGACGGACGAGGGATGGAGGGAGTTGACGCGGATGCGCCTCTCGCCCAGAGCTCGCGCGAAATGGTGCATGAGGCCTATCAGCCCGCTCTTGGCGATGGTGTAGCCGGCGATACCGTGATTCATGGCCCGCACCGACGGGCTCAGCGAGGGCTTCTGTGCCAAGCCCGAACTCGTGATGACGACGGCGCCGCCCGTGCCCTGCCGCAGCAGTGCGGGCAGCGCGGCTTCGATCGTGTAGTAGGTGCCCTTGACCATCACGTCGACGGCATCGTCGAACTCGGCCACCCGGGTGGATCTCGGGTCGAGCCCCGGCAGTATTCCGGCGTTCGCCAGCACGAAGTCGAGCCGCCCCAGCCGTTCGACCCCCGCGTCGACGACGCGTCGCATGGCAGGCAGGTCGCGGATGTCGACCCGTCCGGCCACGATCGTGGCGCCCGCGCTCTCGACCAGTCGCACCGTTTCTTCGAGGTCCCGTGGACCCGGCATCGGGTATCGGACGCTGTCGATCTGCTCGCAGATGTCGACGGCGATCACGTCGGCGCCTTCTTCCGCGAAGCGCACCGCATGCGAGCGCCCCTGTCCTCGGGCGGCTCCGGTGATGAGAACAACCTTTCCTGCAAAGCGCTTCGTCATGGGCTCCGCTCCCGATGTCGTGGTGGGCGTCCCGCGGTCGCGGGGTCCGTCTACCCCATCAACGCCTCCAGCCACCGAGTTTTCGCGCCCGCGCGCAGCCGACGCGAGGAACCCCGCGGATGCGGCCTCTCGCATCCGCGGGGTGGCCCTCGTCGGTCCCTAGCGGGGGCAGGGTCCCGCAAGGAAGAGGCTCCAGCACCAGCCCGGGGGCAGCGGGGGCGTGAAGTAGGGCCCGCCCATGTCCGGAGGACCGGGAGGGTTGGGCCCGTCCCAGATGTTCTGGGCGACGTTGCCCTGGCCGTGGTAGACGAAGTAGTAGCTGTGGCAGATGTTGTTGTCCCAGATCACGGGGTTGACCCGCTTGTTGCCGGTTTCCACCGGCGGATCGCCGGGGCACCAGGTCAGCGGGCCGGTGGGAGGGGTGCCGGCCTGAGCGACGCCGGTGGACATTCCGAGGCTGCCTAGTGCGATGCCCGCCGAGAGCAATGCTCCTGCGATCGCCCGCTTCGTCGTGTGCATGTCTGATCCTTCTGTCTGTGCGCCGCTCGTGCGGCGTCGATGGCATGAGTACAGACGGGGCGGCGAGCTACCGATCCCAAACTTTCTGAGCCCGGCGGTGACGTTTCGCGCGATCACCCCCGAGCTGCTGTGCAGTCGCTTAGCATCACGGACCATGCCTCAGACCAGCACCCATCCCGGCATCTGCCGAATCTGCTCGGCGCACTGCGGTGTCCTCGCCACGGTGACCGACGGCCGGCTGACGAAGGTGGCCGGTGACCCGGACAATCCGATGTTCAAGGGCTACACCTGCATCAAGGGCCGGGCGCTTCCCGAGATCCACAACAACCCTGACCGGCTCCTGCACAGCCGGAAGCGACAGCCCGACGGCAGCTACGCGCGAATCGCGTCGGAGCAAGCGATGGACGAGATCGCCGCCAGGTTGCAGGAGTTGATCGCCGAACACGGACCACGGTCGGTGGCGATGTACCTCGGCACCAACGGCCTGCCGTATCCGGCGTCGGCGTTGATGGGCAACGCCTTCATGCGGGGCATCGAATCGCCGATGTTCTTCACCGCGAACACCATTGATCAGCCCGGAAAACAGATCGCCCTCGCGGCGCACGGACACTGGCTCGGCGGCGATGTCGACTTCAACGAGGCCGACAGCTGGATGCTCATCGGGACGAACCCGTTGGTATCCAAAGCGATCGGCATCCCTGGGCAGAATCCGTCGCAGAACCTCAAGGCGGCAACCGATCGCGGAATGAAGCTGATCGTCATCGACCCGCGACGGTCTCAGACGGCGGCCCGGGCCGCCATCCACCTGCAGCCGCGACCGGGTGAGGACGTGACGATCCTGGCCGGCATCATCAACATCGTCATCGGTGAGCAGTGGCACGACCGCGCCTTCATCGACGAGAACGTCGCGGGCTTCGACGACCTCGCCCGGGCAGTGGCCGGATTCACGCCGGACTACGTGGCGCGGCGGGCTGAGGTCCCGGAAGACCAACTGCGGGAAGCGGCAAAGGTTTTCGCGACATATGGCGCCAAGCGCGGAATGGTCAACGCCGGCACCGGTGCCAACTTCGCGATGCACGGGAACCTGCTCGAATACCTGTGCCTGTGTCTGACGACGATCTGCGGGCGGTGGCAGCGCGCCGGTCAGCGGGTGACGCGTCCGAACACTTTGATGCCGGCGTTCACCGCAAAAGCTCAGGCGCACCCGCCCTACGAGGGGTGGGGTTTCGGCGAGAAGCTGCGGGTTCGGGATCTGACCGACACGGTCAGCGGCATGCCGACTGCCGCGCTCGCCGACGAGATCCTGATGGACGGTGAAGGTCAGGTGAAGGCACTGATCTGCATCGGCGGAAACCCGATGGCCGCTTGGCCCGATCAACGCAAGACGCACCGGGCCCTGCAAAGCCTGGACCTTCTGGTGACGCTCGACACCGAAATGTCGTTGACATCGCAATTGGCCGACTACGTGATCGCCCCGATGATGCAGATGGAGACCCCGGCGATGACGATGGGCAGCGAGCTCATCAAGTACTACACCAGCGGCACCGGTATCCCCGCGGCCTACGGACAGTACGTTCCGAGAATCGTTGCACCACCTCGGGGTTCCGACCTGATCGAAGAGTGGAAGTTCTTCCTCGGTCTCGCCAAGCGGATGGAGCTCGAGTTGTGGTTCGTGAACTTCTTCGGTGGAGGCGGAGGCAGGTTCATGGAATCGCCTCCGATCGTGTTGCAGATGAACGGTGAAACAGAACTCACGACCGAAGAGCTGTTCGCGCAGATGTGCGCCACGTCGCGCATTCCTTTGGATGAGGTGCGCAGGCATCCGCATGGCAAGATCTTCGACGTCGACGCCGTCGTCGCCGAACGGGACCCGGACTGTGCCGACAGGCTCGACGTCGGGAACGTCCACATGTTGGACGAACTGGCCACTGTCATCGCCGAGGATTTCGCTGCCGAGCGGTCCGACCCGGGGTTTCCGTTCCGGCTGATTCCGCGGCGTCACCAGAATTTCATGAACTCGTCTGGTACCGCGCTCCCCGCATTGAACCGGGGCAAACCCTACAACCCGGTCTACATGCATCCGGAGACCGTGGCCGCGCTGGGACTCGAATCCGGCGGGCCGGTGCGCGTCACGTCGAGGCACGACTCGGTTCCCGCGGTGCTGGAAGCCGATGACACGCTTCGCCCCGACGTCGTGGCCATGCATCACGCCTTCGGCGGGATGCCCACCGACGACGCCAACTTTCGTGAGCACGGGACGAACGTCGGCCGGCTCGTGCCCACCGACATCGACTACGACGCCATCACCGGTTTGCCACGGCAGGGCAACATCGCCGTCACCGTTACCCCGCTGCCCGCGTGAAACGCCCGTGATCGAGGCCCCTGCTGGCGTATTCAGCTAGGCTGCGCTGACAGCCCGCGTCGGGCGCGAGATCTCGGGGGGTTGCAGGTGAGTTCAGCCGGCCCGGTCCATGGACCGGATTCGGAACGCTGGTTTCTCGAGCGTGGCCTCCCGTCGGTGATCGGGCGACGGGGACGCTGGCGCCACGTGCTCAGCCGTTCGGCTCCGGTGCTCGCCGGGTGGGCCGTCCTGATGGTGACGAGCTTCTTCGTCATGTGGGCCTCGGGAGACACCGACGTCGACACCGACGACGACGACCTGACCACCCTGCAACTGCTGGCCGCGGTCGTGTTGTTCCTGATCGTTCCCGCCGTCATCGCGGTCATCTGGGCCGTCGCGCAGATGAGGAGTATCGCTGGGCGGCGGACTGTGGCAGTCGTGTCGATCATCGCGGGCACGTTCTCGGATTTCTACGAGGACGACCCGTTGGATGCGTTGTCCGACTTCGCGATCGACGCGTCGGTGATCGTCGCCATCATCCTCGGGACGGGACTGGGGCTGGGCGCGATCGCGGGCTGGGCCCTTCGCACCACGGCGCGGCATTTCAAGTCCGCGGCCCGCCTGCTGTTCCGCGCGCTGCCCGTGGTCCTGCTGACCATCCTGGTGTTCTTCAACTCGCCCCTGTGGACGATCTCGTCCAACCTCGACGGCCTGCGAGTCGGGCTGATGGTGCTCTTCCTGGGCGGGGTGGCCACCTCCTACCTGATCGCGGGCCTCCTCGATTCCGTCGGACCACTCATGTGGGATGCCGACTCCGACACGGGCATTCGGCGGCGTCCGCTCACACTGACCGAGAGAGCGAACGTCATTGTCGTGGCCACTGTTTCGCAGATCATCCAGGCGCTGTCCATCGCCGTCGTCATCGGCCTGCTCTACCTTGTGCTCGGTCTCATCGTCATGAACGCGGCGAACGTCAACCATCTGACGGGCGGCGGTCCCACCCAAGGGGTCTGGCTCGGGGTGACCATTCCGGCGCCACCGGCGCTCATCCGGGTGGTGGTCTTCCTGATGGCGCTGACCTACATGTACGTCTGCGCCCGGGCAGTCGGCGACGGCGAGTACCGATCCGGTTTCCTGGATCCGCTGCTGGCGGACCTCCGTGCGGCGCTCGACGCGCGCGATCGGTTGTTCGAGGAACGGTCGGGCCGAGCGAGCGCCCAGGCGCCCGCCGCCGACGCGGACCCTGCCCCCGCGTGAACCTGTTCACCAGCTGTCTCGCGCGACGACGCCGACGACGTCCTCGCGAGACTGCGCCCTGCCGAAGTAGAAGCCCTGCGCCATCGTGAATCCCATGCCGCGCAGCACGTTCGCCTCGTGGGCCGTCTCGACCCCTTCCGCGACGATCGGCAGGCCGAGTGCATCGGCGAGGCCCGCGACGGCATGCAGCAGCGGTGGCGTGACCGACGATGCCGAACTGATCGACGCGATGAACGACGCATCGAGCTTGAGAAGGTCGGTCGGCAGTTTCTGGAGCCTGCTGAGTGACGAGTACCCGGTACCGAAATCGTCGATGGCGATCCGGATCCCGTGCGTCCGGAGCTCATGCAGTGCCAGGATCGACGACGGCCTGTCCACGTCGATGACCGTCTCGGTGACTTCGAGGACGAGCTGCGTGGCGGGCCAGCCGGTGGACGCAAGGGTTTCCAACACCCGGTCGACGTAACCCTTTTCGACCAGTTCGAGCCCGGAGACGTTGACGCTCAGCGACAGCCGCAGATGCGGGGTGTGCTGTTGCATCCAGAGGGCGTCCAGACACGCGCGCCGCAACACGTACTGGTCGAGGGCCGCGATCAGATCGTTGTCCTCGGCGACCCGGATCACCTCGCCCGCCTGCAGGTCAGCACCTTCGGCCGGCTGCCACCGCAACAACGCTTCGACACCCACCACGGCGTCACCCTCGGAAAGCCGGACGATGGGTTGGTATCGGACACCGATGGTGTCTGCCGCGAGCGCGTCGCGCAGTTGCACCGCCAGCGTCGGCAGGTGCGACGACTCCAGCATCGTCCGGTTGCGACCGATCGATTTCGCCCGGCGCAGTGCGACGTCGGCGCGCTTGAGGACGGGGGCGACGGGTTCATCGACGTCCCATGCACTGACGCCGGCCGAGAATTCCTGGGACGTCGCATTGCGAAGCCGTTGTGTGAACGCCAGTGCCTGCTTCTCGGTCGCCGCGGGGAGCAAGATGATGAACTCGTCGTTGCTGCGCCGCGCAAGCACCTGCTCGGGTTCGAGCAAGGACCGCCACGACGCGACGAGTTGCTGCATCAACTCGTCGCCCGCGTGGTCTCCGAATTCCTCGTAGATCGAGGCGTAACTGTCGACGCAGATGAGGATGACAGCCGGGCCCGACTCCGCGGAGTGGGCCCGGTCGATCTCCGCGGCGATCACACGGTCGAAACCGCGCCGGTTGGGCACCCCGGTGGCGTCGTCGAGCTCGGCCTTGGAAACGCTGCGGCCCAGAATGATGATCAGGGTCCCGATCGCGGCCGTACAGGCGGAGGTGATGAGGCCCGTCCACCACGGCACCGCGGGGGTCAGCGAGATGGCCGTCAGACAGCACACGATCGCGATGGCCAGATAGAGAGCGGCAGTGGGCCACGCGACGAAGAAGGCACCGCAGGCGACGAAGACGTACAACGTTGTGATCGACACGGCGGCGGTGGCGGTGGACGCCATGACCGACACGGTGATCATCGCCGTGGCCGCGATGACGAGGACATGGAATTGCCAGAGCGTGACACGCCGGCCCCGCCACAGGACGAAGACGCCGATCGCGGTGGCGATCGCCGCATTGGCGTACTGGACGGCGGCGTACGGAAAATAGTTGGGGGCCAACGTGGTGACCACCGCGATCAGGATTCCACCGAACACGAAGCACGAACCAGCGGTCCGGGCCCACATCACCGATGTTGCGATTCCCGGCCACATCTGCGCGCGCTTGACTGCGGCCCAGCCGGCCCGCACCCCACCCACGCGGCCATCGTAGCCTTGCCTGAGGCCTCGACGCAGGAAGTATTGCGCGTTTGAGTTCAGGCCGGATCAGCCCAGACGTGCCCGCAACTCCCGTTTGAGCACTTTGCCGTAGCTGTTCTTCGGCAGCTCGTCGACGAACTCATAGCGCTTCGGCCGCTTGAATCTCGCGATCCGCTCCAGCAGATGCGCGTCGAGCTCGGCGGCGGAAACCTGTCCGACGACGAAGGCGACGACGATCTCGCCCCATTCCTCGTCGGGGGCGCCCACCACCCCTGCCTCCACCACCGCGGCGTGTTCGAGGAGTACCTCTTCCACTTCGCGGGGATAGATGTTGCTGCCGCCGCTGATCACCACGTCCTTGGACCGGTCCCGCAGCGTCAGGTATCCGCTCGCGTCGAACGACCCCATGTCGCCGGTGCGCAACCAGCCGTTCTGCAGCGTCTTCTCGGTCGCCGACGGGTTCTGCCAGTACCCCGACATGACGACGTCTCCGCGACAGACGATCTCGCCGATCTCGTCGATGCCCGCCGGTGCGCCGCCGGACCCGAGCACCGCGACGTCGACACCCGAGCGCGCATACCCGACGGAGCCGAGCACGGCGTCGGATGCGTCGACGTGGTCCCGGCGCCGCAGCCCGGTGATCGTCATGGGTGATTCGCCCTGGCCGTACAACTGCACGAAGATCGGCCCAAACGCCGCCATCGCCTTCTTCAGGCTCTCGACGTACATCGGACCACCGCCGTAGACGATCGTGTGCAGGTTGGCCGGGCAGGCCCGACCGGTCTGCACGAGCCGCGCGACCATCGTCGGGGCGAGGAACGTGCTGCAGCGGGGGTGGCGCTCGCACAGGTCGAGGAACTCGTCAGGTTCGAAGGCGCCCGACGCGGGGATCACCTGGCGCGCGCCGCGTGAAACGTAGGGAGGTACGTACAGCCCCGAGCCGTGCGACATCGGAGCACCGTGGATGAGACTGGAACTCTCGTCGGGGGAGTCGAAGTCGGCGAGGTGCGCGACGGTCATCGCCATCAGGTTGCGGTGCGACAGCATCGCCCCCTTGGACTTACCGGTGGTGCCGCTGGTGTAGAACAGCCACGCCAGCAGCGCGGGCTCGGTGTTCCGTGGCACCGCCAGAGCGTCTGTACGGCAACGGCTTTCGTACTGCGCGGACGCGATGACCTCGATGGGCACTGACATCACCGGGGTCAGTTGCGCGGCGATCTTCGGCGACGCGAACACCCTGCTCGCGCCGGAGTCCTCCAGGATCTGCTCCATCTCCCGGGGATGCAGCTTGAAGTTCAGCGGTACGTACACGCACTCCGCTGCCCAGATCGCGAACATCAGCTCGACGATCTCGGGGCTGTTCTCGCTGGCCACCGCGATCCGGGCGCCGGGGCCGAATTCGTGGAACGAACCCGCCAGCCGCAGCGCCCGCTCGCGCAGCGAGGACCACGTGTGTACCTGGTGCTCACCGTGATAGACCGCGCCGCGGTCGCCGTGCCGGGCCGCGGCCTGGTCGAGTAGCGCGAACAGGTTCACCTGGCAACCCATTCGGAGTTCAGCGCGAAGTCCGAGAGGTACTTGGTCGAGCTCCAGCCGCCGTCGACCACGATCGTCTGCCCGTTGATGAAACTGCCACCGTCGGAGCACAGGAACGCGACGGTGGACGCAATGTCCTCGACGCGGCCGAGCCGCTGGTGGGGAGTCATCTCGGTGTTGATCTTGCGGAAGCGCTCGTCCTCGAGGCGGGTCGCCACCATCGGCGTCAACGTGACGCCGGGAGCTACTGCGTTGCAACGG
The DNA here is from genome assembly GCF_041287165.2 of Mycobacterium bulgaricum. Taxonomy (NCBI): domain Bacteria; kingdom Bacillati; phylum Actinomycetota; class Actinomycetes; order Mycobacteriales; family Mycobacteriaceae; genus Mycobacterium; species Mycobacterium bulgaricum. The sequence continues at coordinate 1,113,542 of NZ_JBGGKV020000001.1, forward strand.
ATTCCGAGCGGACCGTACTGGCACGCGATGTGCATCGTCAGGGACGTCAGCCCACCCTTGGCCGCCGAATAGGCGCCGCCGCGCAGGCCTCCGACGACCGCGAACGTCGACGTGACGTTGATGATCGCCGAACCGGGCTGCATATGACCGATCACGTCGCGGGCCAGGCGGAACGGGGCCCGCAGCATGATGCCGAGGAAGTGGTCGAGCATCTCGTCGTCGGTCTCGTGCAGGGGTTTCGGGCTGCCGATGCCCGCGTTGTTGACCAGGAAGTCGATGCGACCCCACCGTTCGAGCGCCGCGTCGACGATGCGCTTCGGTGCGTCATCCTCGGTCAGGTCCACCGCCAGCGTCGCGATCCGGTCGGACGCGTTCTCCAGTTCCGCGAGCCGGTCGGCGTCGCGGCCGGTGCCCAACACCGCGATGCCCTGCTCGGCGAGCATTGTGGCGCAGCCGAATCCGATGCCACTGCTGGCACCGGTGACGATCGCTACCTGCATGTCACGACTCCTTCGTCAGCTCAGCTCTGACAGCATGCTTGAGCACCTTGCCCGCATCGTTCTTCGGTAGCGCGTCGACGGACACCACCTGCTCCGGGGCTTTGAACTTCGCGACGCCCCGCTGGAGCAGGAAATCGCGCAGTTCCGCGACGTCCGGGGCCGGTGACCCGTCGGCGACGATCGCGGCGACGGCCCGTTCACCCGTCCGCGCATCCGGAATGCCGACAACGGCGACCTCGGCGATCCCGGGGTGCGTGACCAGAATGTCCTCCACCTCTTTGGGGGAGATGTTCTCGCCGTTGCGGATGATGATGTCCTTGGCGCGGCCCGTCACCACCAGATGGCCGTCCTCGGTCCAGCGGCCGAGGTCCCCCGTGCGGAAATAGCCGGCGTCGTCGAAGGCATCGTCGTTGTCCTCGGCATGCAGGTACCCGGCCAGCATCTGCGGCCCGCGGGCGCGGATCTCGCCGTCGACGAGGGTGACGTCGGCAATCCCCGGGCGGCCGTCGGTCTCGGCCGCGCGGTCGACGTCGTCGGGGGACCCGACGGTGGTGACCGGCACCTCCGTCGACCCGTACACCCGTGTGACGAGGGCATGCTCGAAATAGTCTGCGGCGCGGCGGATCAGGGACGGCGGCACCGAAGCGCCACCGCAGATGAACACCTTGAGATCGGGCAGGTGCGTGCCCTGTTGCTCCGCGGCTGTCAACAGTCCGGTGAGAAACGGGGTGGCGCCGGCCATGTGCGTGCAGCGATGCTCGAGCATCAGCGATACTGCCGCCTCGGCATCCCAGCGCTGCATCAGAACGGCCTTCGTGCCCAGCAGCAGCGGACACTCGAACGCGTAGATCGACCCGCCGATGTGCGCGATCGGGGAGGGCACCAGGAAGGTGTCGCCCGGGTCGATCTGCCAGTACTTTCCGAGCTGAGCAATCAGCGCATTCAACGAGTTGTGCGAGTGCAGCACACCTTTGGGCCGACCCGTGGTTCCCGAGGTGTACATGATCATGCGTGTCGCGGCGGGGTCGAGCGTCGGCAGCGGACCGTCGCCCTGTTCGTCGAGCAGAGCCTCAAATGTGGTGGAGTCGCCGCGCAGCGCGACGACCTCGGGTGGAGTGGGCAGACCTGCGACGACCCTGTCCAGCATGGCGGCGTAGTCGTGACCACCGAACGCCTCCGGGATGAAGATCGCCCGGCTGTCCGAATCGGCGAGGATGAAGCTCAACTCATGGTCGCGCAGCGAAGGCAGGATCGGGTTGACGACCATGCCGGCCAGTGTCGCGCCGAGGTAGATGATCGCGGCCTCATGCCAATTCGGAACCATGAACGAGACCACGCTGCCCACCGGCATGCGCCGAATCAGCCCGCGCGCCAGGCCCGTCGCCTGCTCCGACAGGCGCGCGCAGGTCAGTGCGACATCGCCGTCGCGCACCAGGATGCGGTCCGGCGTCGTCGCCGCGGCATCCCGCAACGCATCGGCCAAGGTCGTCACGGGGAATCCCTGACCCTGCGCATCGTCATCGCGTGCCGGAATCTCGACGACGGGTGGGTATTGACGGTCACCTGAGCGACGTCACCGTCGGACGTGGTGTAGGTGCGCTGCAACTGCAGCGCGGCGGCGCCCGGTGTGCTGTCGAGGCGCCGCGCCAAATCGGCCGTCAGAATCACCGCCGAGATCTCCTGGTGCACCTCGGTGACACTGACGCCGAACAGATCCTCGATCAGCGGGAAGATCGGCCCGCTGTGGCGCTGCAGCAGGCGGCCCACCGCGGCGAAGCTGCGGTTGATGAAGTACTCCGTGCGGCACGTCGGCGCGGTGGCGTCGTCGACTCGTCGAAATCCGCTCACAGCAAGCCATTCGGTGCCCAGTGTGAGTCCGGTGCGCTCAGCGAGCGCATCGTCGACGGTGATCATTGCGTTCGCCTCGATTGCGAACCGCGCTCCTTGTGCGAACGCCAGCAGGTCGTCGATCGACATGACGTCCTGGGCGTAGGAATTGGCGCTGGGACGGGGGACCACCAGGGTTCCCGCCCGCGGCTTCGAGGCGATGAGGTTGTCGTCGCGCAGCCGTCGCAGTGCCTCACGGACCGTGTAGCGGCTGACCGCGAATCGTTCGCAGAGCTCGTGTTCGGTGGGCAGTTGGGAGCCCACCGGGTACACGCCGTCGACGATCTCCTTGCGCAGGGCGCGCGCCACCTGCAGATAGCGGTGATCACCGGCCGTGGTCGTCATGTCCGGCGGACCGCCACCACGCTGCCTTCGCCGTCGGCAGAGACGTACAGCGTCCCGTCGGGTCCCGACGTGATCCCGGCGAACGGCCCCTGCGGGCCCGAGAAGGGCTGTATCCCTTTGAGGGGCTTGGGGGTGACGCCCGGCGGGGCTCCGATCGCGAGACCCGATGCGATGGCGGTGCGTTCGCCCGTTGGCAGGTCGACGGCGAGCACCTCTTTGGCTCCGGCATCGACGACGTAGAGCGTGCCGTCGTCGACGGTGATGCCCTGTGGCGTGTCGAGTCCGTCGACGACGGTCTCGGTGCCGGAGGAGGTGAGTCGCACCACCCTGCCCGCGGCCGACTCGGCGACCAGCGGCGCGCCGTCGGGGCCGAACGCGACCCCCGACGGCTCGGCGAGTCCGTCGGCGAGTACCTCGGCGGACGCGCCCCGCAGTCCGTGCACGCGCCCGGCGCCCAGTTCGGCGAACACGATCGCGCCGTCCGGACCGACCGCGACGCCATACAGTTGGTCGTAACCCGTTGCAAGGTAGTCGGTGTCGCCACCGGGGCGGTACTTGCCGACCTGGCCGAGCGAGATCGTGCAGACGAACTGCCCGTCGACGGTCGCGGCGAGGCCGCGCATGTAACCCGGGTAGCCGGGGGTGAACAGCATCGCGACCGCTTCGCGTGTGCCGTCGGAGTCGAGCGCATAGAAGTACGTGCCGTCGGCGATGTAGAGCCTGCCGTCCCGGCCCATCGCGAGGCCGTGCGGCCAGTTGAATCCGCCCGGCAGCAGCGTGCGGGTCTCGCCCTCTTCGAGGACCTCGGTGATCTCGCCGGTGAAGTTGGACGCAAACAGCCTGCCGTCGACGATCGTCAAATTGTCCAGTCCCGGATTGAGTTGCGCCAAAACAGTTTTCGCACCGGTGCGGGGGTCGATGCGCAGCACCTGGCCGCTGGCGACCTGGGTCGAGACGATGAAGCCTTCGGCGTCGAACTTCACCGAGTCGGGAACTCCGAGCCCGGTGGCGACACGTTCGGGCTCCCCGCCGTCGAGACCGACCCGCCAGATCTCGTTCGCGGTCATCACCGGGAAGTAGAGAAGACCGTCGGGACCGACCTCCATCGCATTCGGCGACGGCAGGTTCTCCAGGATCACGCGGGGCGGGCCGCCACCGAGATCGAACTCCATCAAGCGGCCGCCTTCACGGCACTCGTTGACGAACAACCTGCCCTGATGGGTCGTGATGCCGTTGGCCGCAGGGATGTCGTCGCGCAGCACGCGCGTCTGTCCCGCGGTGTCGCGGACGCTGACCCGGCCCTCCATGTATTCGGTCGCGTAGAGGTTCCCGGCGAGGTCGAACGCGAGATCGTCAGGGGTGACGATGTCGCCGCCCTTCGGGCTGATCGTCTCGATCGTTCCGCTCGTGATGTCGAGCGCGCTGATCTGGCTGCCCGTCACCTGAGCGATGTACATCCGCCCGTCGGGCCCCGTCCGCAGCCCGTTGGCCCCGAACAACCGGCTCGGCGGGGTGAGGCGTTCGACGCGCCAGCCCTCGGCGGTGGCCGGATCGGCCGCGGTGTACCTGGCTGACGGCAGCTGCGCCGTCGTGCGCGGTGTCATGAACCCGGACGTTAGCAAGACCTCCTAGTCCAGACAATAGCGGCGCAGCTGCGGCCCGACCGGCCTTGACGGCCACATAAGCGCTGCGGAATAGTGTTCTGCAGTATGCAGAGTAACGTTATTTGTCCGGACAAGTGAGATGACGGCCGGAGTATCGCTCAGCCTCGACGGCCGGATCGTCGTCGTCTCGGGGGCGGGTGGCGGCGGCATCGGAACGACGATCACCCGCCTCGCCGCCGAGGCGGGTGCCACCGTCGTGGCGGTCAGTCGGTCGCAGGAGAACCTCGACGAGCACGTAGCCCCGCTCGCGCAACAGGGGCTGTCGGTGGTTCCGGTGTCGGCTGACGCCTCCACCGACGACGGCATCGCCACCGTCATCGATAAGGTCCGCGCCGTCGAGGGCGACCTGTACGGGCTCGTCAACATCGCGGGCGGCGCAGCGCCCGCCACCTGGATGCCGTCCACCCGCGTCACTCGCGAGGACTGGCGCGCGCTGTTCGCCGCGAACCTCGAGACCGCCTTCTTCATGAGCCAGGCGGTCGCCGCGCAGATCCGGGCCGACGGCAACAAGGGCTCGATCGTGTCGGTGTCGTCGATCAGCGGCATGAATACCGCGCCCTTCCACATCGCCTACGGCACAGCCAAAGCCGCCGTGGTGGCCATGACGCGCACGATGGCCGTCGAACTCGCCCTCGACGGCATCCGGGTCAATGCCGTCGCCCCCGGCGTCACGGAGACCGCCGCGTCGCGCATGTACGTCGACGAGGATCCCGAACGGGACCGCACCGCGATCGCGATGGGACGCAGGGGAACTCCGGAGGAACAGGCCGGCGCCATCCTGTTCCTGCTGTCGGACCTCTCGAGCTACATCACCGGGCAGACACTGCTGGTCGACGGCGGCCTGAACCTGAAGTGGACCCATCTCGGCGCCGACAACACGTCGCTGTTCCTGAAAGACCAGTCCTTCCGCGAAGCCATAAGGAGGATCTAGTGACCCATACCGAATCCGACCTCGAGGCCGCCATCGAGGTCGAGGCCGACGAGGACGACTCGACGGGTGAGATCGCCGAGGACCTCTCGGACCCGAGGACCATCTCGGTCGACGCGTACATCTCCGAGACATACGCACGTGCCGAGCGCGACAAGCTGTGGCGAAAGGTCTGGCAGCAGGTCGGGCGTGTCGAGGAGATTCCCGAAGTCGGCAGCTACCTGACCTACGACATCCTCGACGACTCGATCATCGTCGTCCGTACCGGGCCCGATTCCTTTGCCGCCCACCACAACGTGTGCATGCACCGCGGTCGCAAGCTCGTCGACAACCCCGAGGGCGCGAAGAACGCCGTCGGCCGCGCCCGCAAATCGTTCGTCTGCGGATTCCACGGCTGGACCTACGGTCTCGACGGAACATGCACCCACATCCGCGAGCAGGACGACTGGAAAGGCAAGCTCACCCCCAAGAACACGCACCTGGCCCCCGTCCAGGTCGACACGTGGGGCGGCTGGCTGTTCATCAACATGGACCCCGACTGCGAATCCCTGGCCGACTTCCTGTTCCCGGCATCGAAGATCCTCGACCCGTTCGGTCTGGAGAACATGCGCTACAAGTGGCGCAAATGGCTGTACTTCGACTGCAACTGGAAAGTCGCGATGGAGGCTTTCAACGAGACCTACCACGTGTTCACCACGCATCCGGAGTTCAACAAGTTCGGCGAGTTCAAGGGCTGGGCCAAGGCCCAGGGCCGGCACAGCAACATCGGCTACGACGCGCCCAAGGGCATGGACGAGACGAAGTCCAAGATCCGCCTCGGCACAGGAGACCCCCGCATCTCGACGGCCGAGATGCAGGTCTACACAATGGAAGAGACGAATGCGACCACTACGCAGACGCTGGTCAACGCGGCCAAGCGTCTCGTCGACGAACTGCCCGAGGGCACGCCCGCGGATCAGGTGCTGCAGCATTGGCTGGCGTCGGCCCGGCGCGATGACGAAGCCCGTGGCGTCATCTGGCCGACGATCCCGCCCGACATCCTCGGGCAGAGCGGAACGGCGTGGCAGATCTTCCCGAACTTCCAGGTCGGTCAGGGTCTGACGAGCGCACTGTGCTATTCCGCACGCCCGGATCCAAGCTACAACCCGGACAAGTGCATCTTCGAGGTCGCCGTGTACGAGCTGTATCCCAAAGGTGAGGAGCCCGAGACGGAATGGGCCTACACGCCCAAGGATTCGCCGAACTGGCTCTCGGTGCTACCGCAGGACTTCTCGAACATGGCCGCGGTGCAGCAGGGCATGAAGTCGGCCGGCTTCCCCGGCACGCTGCCCAACCCGTATCGCGAACGCAGCACCGTGAACCTGCACCACCAGCTGTCCAAGTACATGGGTACCGGCGACCCGCAAGCCCTGTAGCGCGATTTCGGCGTGCTTTTCGTCGCCCAGCGACGATTTTCACGCCGAAGTCCCGAAGAGGAGACCACACATGACGACGACCGAGACCTCGTGCGGGCCCACCGACACGCCCACCGACATCGACATCCCTGCGATCCGGGAGAAGTACGCCGCCGAGCGGGCCAAGCGGCTGCGACCGGAGGGTGCCGACCAATACCTCGAACTCGAAGGGGAATTCGCGGAGTTCTACGAGGTCGACCCGTACACCACGGTGACCGAGCGCGACCCGATCGTCGAGGACGCCGACGTCGTGATCCTCGGTGGCGGCTTCGCCGGACTGCTGGCCGGGGCCTACCTCAAGAAGGCAGGCGTGGACGGTATTCGGGTCATCGAGATGGCCGGCGACTTCGGCGGCGTCTGGTACTGGAACCGCTTCCCCGGGATTCAATGCGACAACGACGCGTACTGCTACATCCCGCTGCTCGAAGAACTCGACTTCATGCCGTCGAAGAAGTTCGCCGACGGCGCCGAGATCTTCCAGCACTGCCGCAACATCGGCAAGCACTTCGGTCTCTACGACGGTGCGCTGTTCTCCACTCAGGTTCGCGAACTCCGTTGGGAGGACGGGACGCAACGCTGGCAGATCACCACCGACCGCAGTGACGACATCCGGGCCCGCTTCGTCGTGATGGCCCAAGGCTCCTACAACCGGCCGAAACTTCCCGGCATCCCTGGGATCAAAGACTTTGCGGGCCATGTGTTCCACTCCGCGCGCTGGGACTACGACTACACCGGCGGCAGCGCCGACGGCGGGCTCGACAAGCTGGCCGACAAGCGGGTCGCCCTGGTGGGCACCGGGGCGACCGGCATCCAGGTCGTGCCGCACCTCGGCCGCGATGCCCAGCAGCTCTTCGTCTTCCAGCGCACCCCGTCGTCGGTCGACCAGCGCGCGAATCCGTCGACCGACCCGTCGTGGGCTGCGTCCCTGCAGCCGGGGTGGCAGGAGGAGCGCAAACGCAACTTCCACAACTGGTCACCGTTCGTCGGCGTCGTGTTCGGCGAACCGGATCTGGTTTGCGACTTCTGGACCGAGCTGGGACGCAACCTCACCGCCCGGATCGCGGGCAGCGAAGACCCCACGGCCGTGACCATCGAGCAGATCATGGCTTTCCGGGAAGAAGAGGACTACAAGATCATGGAGCGGCTGCGCCGCCGCGTGGCCGAGATCGTCGAAGACCCCGAGACCGCCGAGGCGCTCAAGCCGTACTACCGGTTCATGTGCAAGCGGCCCACCTCCAGCGAGAAGTACCTGGAGACGTTCAACCGCCCCAACGTGACGCTCGTCGACGTCTCGGCGACCAAAGGCGTGGAACGGTTGACCGGAAAGGGCATCGTCGCCGACGGCGTCGAATACGAGGTCGACTGCGTGATCTTCGCCAGCGGCTTCGAGATCTCCACCGAGATCAGCCGCCGCTTCGCCATCGACAGCATCGAGGGCCGCGACGGGCTCTCGCTGTTCGATTACTGGCAGAACGACTACAAGACGCTGCACGGGATGACGAGCCGCGGTTTCCCGAATCAGTTCTTCATGGGCTTCATCCAGGGCGGCGTGTCGGCGAACACCACGGCGATGTTCGAACAGCAGGCCAAGCACATCGCCTACATCATCGCCGAGGCCCAGAACCGGGGCGCCACCACCGTCGAGCCCAGTCAGGAGGGCCAGGACGCCTGGGTGGCGACGGTCCGCGAGCTCGCCATCGACAACTCGGCCTTCGAATTGTCCTGCACGCCCGGTTATTACAACAACGAGGGCCGTGGCGGCGCCGAGCGCAACGGCTCCTTCCTCGGTGACTTCTACTCACCCGGCTTCTACGCGTTCGACGAGCTGATCGCCGAATGGCGGAACAAGGGCGACCTCGACGGGCTGGAACTGAGTTGACCGATGCGAGGTTCGACGGTCGCGTCGCCGTCGTCACCGGCGGCGGACGGGGGCTGGGTCGCGCGTACGCGCTGCTGCTGGCCGCTCAGGGCGCGAAGGTCGTCGTCAACGACCCGGGCGGCGCGCTCGACGGGGACGGCGCCGACACTGGACCAGCACACGACGTCGTCCGCGAGATCGCCGATGCCGGCGGGCACGCGGTCGCCAGTACCGCGTCGGTGGCCACTCCCGAAGGCGGTCAGGCCATCATCGACACCGCGCGTGAGCATTTCGGCTCGATCGATGTCCTCGTGCACAACGCGGGCATCGTGCGGCGTGGCTCGCTCAAGGACATGAGCTATCAGGACTTCGAGGCGGTCCTCGACGTGCACCTGCGGGGCGCATTCCACGTCGTGCGGCCCGCGTTCCCGGTGATGTGCGAGGCCGGTTACGGGCGGATCGTGCTGACGTCGTCGATCGGCGGGCTCTACGGCAACCACGACGTCGCCAACTACGCCGTCGCCAAGGCCGGGGTCATCGGCCTGTCCAACGTCGCAGCCATGGAGGGCGCGGCGCACAACGTAAAGAGCAACGTGATCGTCCCTGCCGCCGTGACGCGGATGGCGGAGGGGATCGACACGTCCGCCTATCCTCCGATGGGACCTGAACTCGTCGCGCCCGTCGTCGGCTACCTGTCGCACGAAAGCTGTTCGGCCACCGGGGAGATGTTCATCGCCCTCGCCGGCCGTGTCGCGACGGCCGCCGTCATCGAGTCGCCCGGCGTGTACCGACCCTCGTGGACCATCGCCGACGTCGGCACGCATCTGGACGCGATCCGCGACCGCACCGAACCCGTGACCTTCCCCGTCGTCCCGGACGGCCACAACGACCACATCAGGTACAGCTTCGCGATGGCCGGGGCGATGAGCCGCTCGCGCGAAGAGCAGACAGCAGGGCAGGGGGCCATCCATGCCTGACACAGGCCCGCTCGCCGGGATCCGCGTCGTCGACCTCACCGCGATGGTGATGGGTCCCTACTGCACCCAGATCATGGCCGACATGGGCGCCGACGTCGTCAAAGTCGAACCGCCGCAGGGTGACAACACCCGCTTCATCTCCGTGGGCCCCGTGCCGGGCATGAGCGGCGTGTTCGTCAACGTCAACCGCGGCAAGCGCAGCGTCGTGCTCGACCTGCGCTCCGACGAGGGCCGGGCGGCGATGCGCGTGCTCATCGAACGTGCCGACGTCTTCATCCACTCGATGCGCTCCAAGGCGATCGCCAAGCTGGGTTTCGGCTACGACGATGTCGCCGCCATCAACCCGCGGATCGTCTACACCAACTGCTACGGCTACGGGCGGCGCGGTCCGGAACGGGACCGTCCCGCATACGACGACACCATCCAGGCCGAGTGTGGAATCCCCGCTGTGCAACGACAACTCACCGGCGAGGCGGACTACGTCGGCACCATCATGGCGGATAAGGTGGCCGGGCTGACCGCCTTGTACGCGACCATGATGGCGTTGTTCCATCGGGAGCGCACCGGGGAAGGCCAAGAGGTCGAAGTCGCGATGTTCGAGACGATGGCGTCCTTCATGCTGGTCGAACATGCCAACGGCGCCATGTTCGACCCCCCGCTCGGCCCGGCTGTCTACCCGCGTACCGTCGCACCCAACCGGAGGCCGTACCGCACCAAGGACGGCTACATCGCCGCCCTCATCTACAACGACAAGCACTGGAACGCCTTCATCGAGGCCGTGGCCCCCGTGTGGGCGTCGGACCTCTACGCGACATTGGAGTCGCGGGCGCACCAGATCGACACGGTGTACGGCCTGGTGGCGCAGACCTTGGAGGAGCGCACGACCGACGAATGGCTGGATCTGTTCCGCGAGTTGGAGATTCCCGCCGCGCCGCTGAACACCCCGGATGCCCTCTTCGACAGTCCGCACCTCAACGCGGTGGGGTTGTTCGAAACCGTCGATACCCCACACGGTCCCGTCAAGTTCCCCGGCGTGCCGACGTGGTTCTCCCGTACACCGGGCAAGGTACGCGGGCCGGCGCCGGAGCTGGGCGCTGACACGGCCGCCGTCCTCGACGAGCTGGGCCTGGGTTCGGAGCGGGTGAGCTGATGGACTTTGACATGGGCAAGCGTGCCGGAGACCTGCGCGCCGAGCTGCGCGCACTGGTCGACGAGCATGTGCCCGAACACTTCCTGGGTGCGTTCACCGACGACCCCGCCGACCTGGAGACCGCGCAGCAGTTCTGCCGCACCCTGGCCGAGCGCAATCTCCTGTGCCTGGCATGGCCCGAAGAGTTTGGTGGCGGCGGCGCGTCGGTGTGGGAGCAGACCGTCGTGCGTGAGGAGATGTGGGCACACCACGAGCCGCGCGGCGCCCAGTACATGGGCGTCAACTGGGTTGGGCCGATCATCATGAGGCACGGAACCGAAGCGCAGCAGCGAAAGCACCTGCCGCCCATCGCCGCCGGGGACGTGATCTGGTGTCAGGGATTCTCCGAGCCGGAGGCGGGTTCGGACCTGGCGTCCCTGCGCACCACGGCACGCCCCGCCGAGGATGGGTCAGGCGGGTGGCTGGTCAGCGGGCAGAAGATCTGGACGTCCTACGCGACGATGGCGCAGTGGTGCTTCCTGCTGGCCCGCACGTCGCGTGGTGAGAAGAAACAGCAGGGCCTCACGATCTTCCTGGTGCCGATGGACGATCCGGCGATCACGGTGCGCCCGATCCGCGCCATGTTGGGGCCGCATCATCTCAACGAGGTGTTCTTCGACGACCTGCGCGTGACGGAGGCGGACGTGCTCGGCACCGTCGACCAGGGGTGGTCGATCGTGCAGGACGTGATGTCGTTCGAGCGGGTCGGCATCGCGCGCTATGCCCGCTGTGAGCGGCTGCTCGCAGCCGCACCGACCGTGTTGGGGCAGCGCTGGGAGTCGCTGCCCGCCGAGCTGCGAGGCCGCTGGATCCGCATGCTCATGCACTGCCGCCGGGCGCGGCTGCTGGCCTACCGGGTGGTGGCCCTGCAGAGCAGCGGGCGGATCACGCCGGGAGACGCCTCGGCCTATCGCATCGCGGTCACCACGCTCGACCAGGACAGTGCCGAGGTGTTGATGGACATCGCCGCCGAAGTGGCGCACACCGACGACCGCGCGGCATGGTTCCTCGGCGAGGTGGAAGACCACTGGAAGTATTCGCAGGCCTCCACGGTGTCCTCGGGAAGCATTGAGATGCAACGTATTCTGCTCTCTCGGGCGATGTTGAGCGGTGCCAAATGATCCTGGACCTCTCCGACGACGCGCTCGAATACGGGCGCCAGGCGCTGCAGGCGTTCGAGTCCGCGGGTGGTGACCGGCTGGTCGAACAGGCCGAGGCGGCCCCGCAGACCCGCGCGTCGCTCGTCGGTCCGGTCCTCGACGGGCTCGGTGCGTGGGAACTCGATCCGCGTTCTGACAGCGACGGACTCGAAGCCGCGGCCGCGCTGTGCCGCAGCGCCGGATACTGGGCGCTGCCGTACCCGATCGCCGAGCGGCTCGCCGCGCCCACCGACCTCGGCGCCGAGGGGCTCGTCGTGGTCGGTGGTGCCCGGCCCTCGGCCGCCATCGCCGGGCTCGACCTCCGTTGGGCCGCAGTCGACCTCGACGGTCACCGGTCGACGGTTACCGGTCTCGGCGCCACCGAGGCCGGCTTCGTCGCCGAGCTCGACCTCGAGCCCGTCGACGACGCCGGCGCCCGCGACGTGGCGCTGGCGCTGGTGCTGCCGTGCTGGACTCTGCTCGGCATGCTCGACCGCGCCCTCGCACTGACGGTCGCGCACGTGAGCCTACGCAAGCAGTTCGGCCAGACGCTGTCGTCGTTCCAGGGGGTGCAATTCCAGCTCACCGACGCCGAGGTCGAACGCAGCGGCACCGACATCCTGGCCAAGCACGCGCTGTGGGCGGTGGCCACCGACCAGCCGCACGCGCTCGACGACGCCCTGGCGTTGCGGATGGCGGCGATCGAAGCCGCCGACGTGGTGTTCCGGGTGTGCCACCAGCTGCACGGCGCGGTCGGCTTCTGCGACGAGACCCAGCTGTCCTGGCTGTCGCGCTACAGTCAGCCGTTGCGCCGCCTGCCATTCGGGCTCTCCGCGACGCGGGATCATCTGACCCGCACCGCGGGCCGCCGCGGGCTGACGGGGCTCTACGCATGAGCGGCCTCGATGACTTCCGCGCCGAAGTCCGCGCCTGGTGTCGCGACCACATCCCCCAGGACTGGCGAGCCTCCCAGACCGGGGTGAGCGACGACGAGTTCGTGCGCTTCCAGAAGGAGTGGTTCGCCGAATTGCACAGCGCCGGATACGCCGTGCCGCACTGGCCGGCGGAGTGGGGTGGCGGATTGCGGACGCGGGGAGCAAAAGGGCCGATGAGCGTCGAGCACCAGGTGGTGCTCTATCAGGAGCTGGCGGCCCACGACGCGCCCCGGCTCGTGCTCGCGTTCGTCGGGATCCACCACGCCGCATCGACCCTGCTCGTCGCCGGCACAGACGAGCAGCGCCGACGCCACCTGCCTGCAATCCTCGACGGCGAGATCTGGGTGCAGGGCTTCTCAGAACCCGAGGCAGGATCCGACCTCGCCGCGTTGCGCACCACGGCCCGCAGGGAGGGTGAGGAGTTCGTCGTCAGCGGCCAGAAGCTGTGGGCCAGCGGCGGACTTCATGCCGACTGGTGCCTACTGCTGGCCCGAACAGACCCGGAAGCACCCAAACGCAAGGGCATTTCCTACTTTCTGCTCGACATGACTTCGCCCGGCATCGACGTCCGCCCCATCCGCAACGCCGTCGGGGACTCACATTTCTGTGAGATCTTCCTCGACGACGTCAGAATCCCGGCGGCCAACCTGATCGGACCCGAGAACGAAGGCTGGCAGGTCGCGCAGGCCACGCTGGGCGCCGAGCGCGGCATGACGATGCTGGAATTGGCGGAGCGGTTGGGCAATGCCGGATTCCAGTGGCTCGTCCAGTGCGCGGACGTCGACGACCCGATCGTGGCCGATCGGCTCGCACAGTTCGAGGCCGAGCTCACCGGCCTACGGGGGATGTGCCGCCGAATTGTCGAAGACGGTCCGTCCGGGCCTGCCGATCCGTCGGTCGTCAAGCTGTACTACAGCGAACTGCTGCAGCGGCTCACCGACTTCGGCGCCGAGATCGGCGGACCCGAGGCGCACACCGTCGTGGCGAAGCCGATGTCGAGCGGGTGGGAATCCGGCTCGTGGGTACTGGATTTCGTCGGCTCCTGGGAGTGGACCATTCCCGGCGGCGCCAGTGAGATCCAGCGCACGATCATCGCAGAACGCGGGCTGGGGCTGCCCCGGGAACCGAGCGTGGCATGAGCGACTTCGCCGAGTTCCACGAAGAGCTGTGTTCGGTCGCGAGCGACCTGCTGGCCAAGGACCGTGAGGTCGAATGGGCGGTGCTCGTCGATGCCGGATGGACAGGGCTGGAGGTGCCGGAGAACGTCGGCGGCGCCGGTGCCACCTTCACCGAGACCGCCCTGATCCTGCGGCAGATGGGCCGGGCCGCGAGCGCGAACCACTACCTGGGCAGCGCGGCGCTGACGGTGGCTGCGTTGCAGCACGCACCCGGTGAATTGCTGGCCGCCGTCGCGGACGGCAGCAGCCGGTTCGCCGTCGTCACCGACGAATTCGCTATCGAATCCGGAAAACTCTGCGGGAGAGCCGGATTCGTCCCCGATGCCGTGGGTGCCGACCGGTTGCTCATCCCCGTCGGCGACGGCGTCGCCGTCGTCCCCGCTTCCGCCCTGACGGTCAGCGCCCAACCCGTCGTCGACGAAACCCGCACGCTGGCGACCGTCACCGCCGACGGGGCGATCCCCGAGAAGATCGTCGAATTCGAGGGCGCTTCGGCGCTGCTCGACCGGGCCGCGGTCGCCATCGCCGTCGACAGCCTCGGCATCGCCGAGCAGATGCTCTCGGCCACCGTCGATTACGTGAAGGTACGCCATCAGTTCGGCCGGCCGATCGGATCGTTCCAGGCGGTCAAGCATGCGTGCGCGGACATGTTGGTTGCCATCGAGGTTTCCCGCCAATTGGTGGCAGACGCGGTCGCAGCCATCGCCGATGGAGCAGACGCGGCGATCCCCGCGGCGATGGCCAAGTCCTACACCTGTTCGGCCACGGTCGATGTCGCGGGCAAGGCCATGCAGCTGCACGGCGGCATCGGCTACACGTGGGAGAGCGGCATCCACACCTACCTCAAACGCGCCGCCCTGAACCGATCTTGGTTCGGTTCGCCTGCAACACAACGTAAAAGACTCTCACAGCGCTACCACTAGAAGGAGTACTCATGGGCGTACCCGTGTACAAACGCATTCTCGACCTTTTCGAGGCCGAGGGTGTCAACACCTTGTTCGGCATCCCCGACCCCAACTTCGTGCACATGTTCACCGAGGCAGAGGCCCGCGGCTGGTCGGTCGTGGCACCGCACCACGAGCTCAGCGCGGGCTTCATGGCCGAAGCGGCATCGCGGATGACCGGCAAGCCGGGGCTGTGCATCGGCACCCTCGGGCCGGGGATGGCCAACATCGCCGGGGCGATCCAGTGCGCGCTCGTCGAGAACTCGCCGGTGATCTTCCTCGGCGGCCAGCGGGCACGCGTCACCGAGCGTCGGGTGCGTCGCGGCCGCATCCAATTCGTGCAGCAGGAACCACTTTTCGAGGCGTCGGTCAAGTTCAGCAGCTCGATCGAGTACGCGGACCAGACCGACGAGATCATCCGTGAGGCCATCCGGCAGGCGATGTCCGGAACCCCCGGCCCCACCTACGTCGAATACCCGTCGCATGTCATCCTCGAAGAGCTCGACGTGCCGGATCCGTTGCCGCCGCACCGGTATCGGCTCGTCAACCAGGGCGCGGGCGCATCAGAGGTCACCGAGGCCGTCAGGCTGATCCGTGAGGCCGAAAGCCCTATCCTGCTCGTCGGCCATGGCGTGCACACCTCGCGCACCCAGCAGGAGGTCAAACAGCTCGCCGACCTGATGAACTGCCCCGTCATCCAGACCTCGGGCGGCACCTCCTACATCCCGGGGCTGCAGGACCGCACGTTCCCGTACCTGTTCTCGCCGGCGGCGAACCAGGCGGTCGAGGAATCCGACCTGTGTGTGGCGCTGGGCACCGAACTCGGTGAGCCGATGCACTACGGTCGGACCCAGCACTGGGCGGGCAACGACGTGAACCGCAAATGGGTTTACGTCGAACAGGATCCGACCGCCATCGGCGTCAACCGCCAATTCGACGTGCCGCTCGTCGGTGACCTGCGCGGTGTCGTCCCCCAGCTCGTGCAGGCGCTCAAGGAGACCCCTCGCGAACCGTCGCCGAACCTCGACACGCTGATCAAGGCCGATGCCGAGGAACTGGCGCAGCTCGCCGAGAACGCGCCGTCGGGGCGTTCCCCGATCCACCCGGCCCGCTACGTCGTCGAGGCGACGAAGGCGTTCAACGAGCTCGAGGACGGCATCCTGGTCCGCGACGGCGGCGCGACGGTCATCTTCCAGTGGACGTATTCGCAATCCAAGCCGCGCGACGTGATCTGGAACCAGAACTTCGGCCACCTCGGGACCGGCCTGCCGTACGCCGTCGGCGCGTCGGTCGCCGAGGGCGGCAAGCGCCCGGTCATGCTGCTGACAAGTGACTCGGCGTTCCTGTTCCACATCGCCGAACTGGAGACCGCCGCCCGGCTGAACCTGCCGCTGGTGTGCGTCGTCGGAGTCGACCACCAGTGGGGTCTCGAAGTCGGCGTGTACAAGCGCACGTTCGAGCAGCCGTCGCCGCAGCCCGGCGTGCACTGGAGCAAGGACGTCCGGATGGACAAGATCGCCGAGGGCTTCGGCTGCCACGGCGAATACGTCGAGAAGGAAGACGAGATCGGTCCCGCCATCGCGCGCGCCTACGCCAGCGGAAAGGTCGGCGTCGTCCATGTCTGCATCGACCCGAAGGCCAACTCCGAGGAGATGCCGAAGTACGACCGATTCCGGACCTGGTATGCAGAAGGCACCCAGTAACTGCCCTGACTAAGGAAGAGTGCAAGTTATGCGCGAATACCTGAAGTTCTACATCAACGGACAGTGGGTCGACCCGGTCGAGAAACGTTCGCTCGACGTCGACAATCCGACCACCGAGCAGGTCTCCGGACAGATCGCGATAGGCAGCGCCGCCGACGTCGACAAAGCGGTCGAAGCGGCCCGCAAGGCGTTTGCCACCTGGTCCCAGACCACGCGCGAGGAGCGTCTCGAAGTCCTCGGCAACATCCTCGCCGAGTACCAGAAGCGTGCCGGGGACCTCGCCGACGCCGTCACCGAGGAGATGGGCGCACCGGCCTCACTGGCGGCCGGCCCCCAGGTCGGCCTCGGCATGGGCCACCTGGCCACCGCGATCGACGTGCTGAAGAACTTCCAGTTCGAGGAGCAGCACGGTTCCACGCTTGTGGTGAAGGAGCCGATCGGTGTCTGCGGGCTCATCACGCCATGGAACTGGCCGATCAACCAGATCGCGGTCAAGGTGTATCCGGCCCTGGCCACCGGCTGCACGATGGTGCTCAAGCCGTCCGAGGTCGCGCCGTACTCGGCGCAGATCTTCACCGAGATCATCGACGCCGCAGGCGTTCCCGCGGGCGTCTACAACCTGATCTACGGTGACGGTCCCGGTGTCGGCGCAGCGCTGTCCAGCCATCCCGACATCGAGATGGTGTCGTTCACCGGTTCCACCAGGGCCGGGATCGAGGTCGCCAGGAACGCGGCACCGACGGTCAAGCGAGTGTCGCAGGAGCTCGGCGGCAAGAGCCCCAACATCGTGCTCGACGACGAGGACTTCGCCAAGAGCGTCACCGCGGGCACGTCGGTGATGATGATGAACAGCGGGCAGAGCTGTAATGCGCCGTCGCGCATGCTCGTTCCGAACTCGCGGATGGACGAGGCCATCGCCGTCGCCCGCGAGGTTGCCGGTGCGGTGAAGGTCGGCGATCCCGAGGACAAGAACGCGATCGGGCCGGTCGCGTCCAAGGCGCAGTTCGACAAGATCCAGGGCCTGATCCAGAAGGGCATCGACGAAGGCGCCACGCTCGTCGTCGGCGGTGTCGGCCGTCCCGACGGACTGGACGCCGGCTACTACGTCAAGCCCACGGTGTTCGCGAACGTCACCAACGACATGACCATCGCGCGCGAGGAGATCTTCGGCCCCGTGCTGTGCATCCTCGGCTACGACGACATCGACCAGGCCGTCGAGATCGGCAACGACACCGAATACGGGCTCGCCGGTTACGTGTCCGGCGCCGACCTGGACAAGGCCCGCGCCGTGGCCAGACGCATCCGTGCCGGCTCGGTCGCGATCAACCACGGCTTCGACATGGCCGCGCCGTTCGGCGGCTACAAGCGCAGCGGTAACGGCCGCGAGTGGGGTCAGTTCGCGTTCGATGAGTACCTGGAGACCAAGGCCGCCCTCGGCTACTCGCCGTAGTAGCGATTTCGGTGTAGTTGGTCACGCTACGGTTGACCAACTACACCGAAATCGCAAGGTCACTTCTTGGTGGGGTCGTGCCCCCAGTTCATCAGCGAGTACCGCCAGTCGGAATGCTCGACATCTTTCGACGGACCCTGCGCGCGGTGCCGATGGACGTAGCCGACGACTTTGCGCATGTGCGCGTAATCATCGTCGGAGAGGTCGGCCTTCTTGGTTCCGAGGATGTCGATGATGCGGCGTCCACTGCGGTGGCCGGTGGACTCCCCGCCACCCGACGACTTCTGCCCGACCGCCTTGGATTCGTCGGTGTCCAACCACTTCTCGAGCTCGGAGGCGGTCATGTTCACCGCGTCCTTGAAGTCGTCGTACGTGCTCCGATCGTCACTCATGACTTCTTCTTCAGCGCCTCGGGTTTGTGGACCGCGTCGTTGCCGCTCTTGTCGCTGCGCACTCGGTACTGCGGCTCGTCCTCGGACGCCCGCACGGTCCGGCCTGCCGCCTCGGTGTCGGAGGTGATCTTCTCCTCCACCTTCCCTTCAGCGGTGCTGCCGTGGCTTTGCCAGGTGACTTTGTCGCCCTTGTTGAAATCATCCTTGCTCACGAAGCGGTTCATACCCGTAGTGGCAACGGCTACTCCTGAAGTAACTCTCGAGTGAGCCGGGCGGACGCGGGTAGATATCGTGGCCGTAGCGACGGAACGGAGTGTACGAGGGGGTCCCATGACCAAATTTCCAGACGTGGTGGTCACCGGTATGGCCATGACGACGGCGCTCGCGACCGACGCCGAGTCAACGTGGCAGGCCCTGCTGGACGGGCGCAGCGGGATCCGCACGCTCGAAGATTCGTTCATCGACGAGTTCGACCTGCCCGTCCGCATCGGCGGTCACCTGCTTGAGACGTTCGACGACGAGTTGACGGCCGAGGAGAACTACAACCTCTCCTATGTACAGCGGATGGCGGTCGTGCTCGGCCGTCGCGTATGGGAGCATGCCGGTTCCCCCGACGTCGATCCGAACCGCCTCGCGGTGTCGATCGGCACCGGCATGGGTGGCATCGAAGAGCTCGCCTTCGCCTACGACCACCTCCGAGAGGGCAGGCTCGAAGAGGTCAACCCGACCGTGGTGCAGCAATACGCACCCAGCGGACCCTCTGCGGCCGTCGCCATGGAACGTCACGCGCGCGCCGGGGTGCTGTCACCGGTGTCCGCGTGCGCGTCCGGATCCGAGGGTGTGGCCCAGGCCTGGCGGCAGATTGTCTTCGGTGAGGCCGACATCGCCATCTGTGGTGGCGTGGAGGCCCGCATCGAAGCCGTCCCGATCGCCGGATTCGCGCAGATGCGCATCGTGATGTCGACCAACAACGATGATCCCGAGGGCGCGTGCCGCCCGTTCGACAAGGACCGCGACGGGTTCGTGTTCGGCGAGGGCGGCGCACTGCTGGTCATCGAGACCGAGGAGCACGCCAAGGCCCGCGGCGCGAAGATCCTCGGACGGCTGATGGGCGCCAGCATCACCTCCGACGGCTTCCACATGGTCGCGCCGGACCCGAACGGGAAACGGGCCGGGTACGCGATGTCCCACGCGGTCGAGCTGGCCGGGCTCTCGGCGACCGACATCGGCCACGTCAACGCCCACGCCACCGGCACCTCCGTCGGCGACGTCGCCGAGGGTATGGCGATCAACAACGCACTCGGCGGGCACAAGCCCGCCGTTTACGCCCCCAAGGGCGCGCTGGGCCACTCCGTGGGTGCCGTGGGTGCTGTCGAGTCGATCTTGACGCTGCTGGCGCTTCGGGACGGCATCATCCCCCCGACCCGCAATCTGAAGAATCTCGATCCCGAGATCGACCTGGACGTCGTCGCGGGTGAGCCGCGCCGCGGAACCTTCGAGTACGCGATCAACAACTCGTTCGGGTTCGGCGGGCACAACGTCTCGCTGGTGTTCGGCCGGGCCTGACAGCCGCGGTCACCCGGCCGGCGAGGGGGGTCAGGCTTTGACGAGTGTGAACTGCCCCAGCTCGCTGATGCGGCGGTTGAAGAAGTCGCTGCATCCGGTCAGGTACTTCATGTACCGCTGGTAGACCTCTTCGGAGGTGGCCGCGACGGCCTCCTCATGGTGGGCTTCCAGGGCCTCGGCCCAGGTGTCCAGTGTCCGCACGTAGTGCTCGTTGAGGAACTGTGTCTGCTCCAGTGTGAAGCCGGCGTCGGCGGACAGCGCGACGATGTTCTCCTCGCCCGGCACCGAACCGCCGGGGAAGATCTCCTTGGCGATGAACCGCATGAACTTGAGGTCGGACATCACGATCGGAATGCCGAGCTCAGGCCACTTCTTGAGCGGGTGCCCCAGGATCGCCTGGAGCAGGAACCGCCCGCCGCTGGGCAGCACGCTGCTGCACATCTTGAAGAACGGCGCATACCGCTCCTGTGGGAAGGCCTCGATCGCCTCGATGCTGATGATGCGGTCGACCGGCTCGTCGAACTGCTCCCAGCCGCGCAGCAGGATCCGGCGGGACCGCTCGGTGTCCATGCCGTCGAGCAGTTCTTGGGCGTACTTGCACTGGTTGCGGCTCAGCGTGAGGCCGACGACGTTGACGTCGTACTTCTCGATCGCGCGCTTCAGCACCGAGCCCCAACCACAGCCGATGTCGAGCAGGGTCATGCCCGGCTCCAGGTTCAGCTTGGCAAGCGACAGATCGATCTTCGCGACCTGTGCCTCGGCCAGCGTCATGTCGTCACGCTCGTAGAACGCGCAACTGTACGTCCGGGACGGGTCCTGGAACAGACCGAAGAAGTCGTCCGAGAGGTCGTAGTGAGCTTGGACCTCCGCGAAATGAGGCTTCATGTCGTCGCCACTTTCGGGCGGCTGCTGCACCCTGCTCCCGGTCATCCCCGGCCGACCTCCATATCAGGTAACGCGTGTGACCAAATTACTACACGGTCGTCAGTTACTGCTTCTCCATGGTGAACTGGACGACGTCGGTGTAACCGTCGCGGAACAGGTCTGCGCACCCCGTCAGGTACTTGTAGAAGCGCTCGTAGATCTCCTCCGAGGTGATCTCGATGGCCTCGTCCTTCTTGTCCTTCAGGTTCGCGGCCCAGGTGTCGAGCGTCTTCACGTAGTGCGGCTGCAGGTGCTGCTCGCGCGTCACGGTGTAGCCGTTCCGGGTCGCGGCGTCGGTGACCTGCGCGGCCAGCGGCAGACGCCCACCGGGGTAGATCTCGTCCATGATGAACTTGATGAACCGCACCTTCGACATGGTCAGCGGCAGCTTCTTGGCTTTGATCTCTTCATCGCTGGGGATGATGATCGTGTGCAGCATCTGCACGCCGTCCTCGGGCATCCAGCTGTACGTCTTCTTCATGTAGTCGTCGTACTTGTTGAATCCGAAGTGCTCGAAGGCGCCGATCGACACGATGCGGTCGACCTTGCCCTCGAAGTCCTCCCACGGCTGCAGCCGGACTTCCATGCTGCGGGTGGTGTCGATGTTCGGGAACCGGTTGGTCTCGATGTGCTGCTTCTGGTTCTCCGAGAGCGTCAGTCCGATGACGTTGACGTCGTACTTTTCCACGGCGCGCTGGATGGTCGAGCCCCAGCCGCAGCCGATGTCGAGCAGCGTCATGCCCGGCTCCAGGCCGAGCTTGCCCAGCGACAGGTCGACCTTCGCGAGCTGCGCCTGCTCGAGCGTGTAGTCGTCCTTCTCGAAGTACGCGCAGCTGTAGGTCTGCGACGGGTCCTGCCAGAGCTTGAAGAAATCGTTGGAGATGTCGTAGTGGAACTGGACTTCCTTCTTGTCCGAACCACGCGTGTCCGACGCCGACTTCGACAGCCACGCGGACTTGGCGGTGGCGTTCGGATCTTCGGTTGAAGTATTCGGCATGCGACCCATCCTGTCTGCAAAGTTCTGTTGCGACGCGACACGGCCCGGCTGTGTGTTCAACTCGGCCTTGACCCGCTCTAGGGGTGTGCACTCCGTGAAGCGAACACCGCGGCTTCGCCGACCATACCCGCCTGGCGCCGACCGGGTCGAGGCGGCTCGCGCGGGCTTCGGGTACTGATCCGGCTTCCCGCGCGGGGCCGTCCGCTGCAGACGAGGATGGGGGCCATGCCCAGCGACGACCACGACACCGAAACCCCGATGACTTATCTGAAGGCGTGCATCAACGGCGCGCGGACGCCCGACCGGCATCCGAATCTGCCCGTCACGCCCGAGCAGCTCGCAGCCGAGGCCGTCGCCGCTCACCGCGCCGGCGCGAGAGCGGTTCATGTGCACCCCAAGGACGCCGACGGGGTGGATTCGCTGCTGGCACGCGAGGTGGACGCTGCTGTCGCCGCCGTGCGGGAGGCGTTACCGGGTTTGCCGCTGGGCGTCACCACGGGGTACTGGGCCCTGTCCGATGCGCAACAGCGTCTGGACGCGGTCGCCGACTGGACGGTGCTGCCGGACTTCGCGTCGGTCAATTGGCACGAGCCGGGATCGCCTGAGCTGGCCCGCCTGCTGCTGAGCCGCGGAGTCGGGGTCGAGGCCGGCATCTTCCACGCGGAGGCGGCACGGTCCTGGGCGGCCTCCGACGTCGCGGCGCACTGTCTGCGCGTGATGATCGAGCTGGACGCCGACGGCGACACCGCGACGGCCGACGACCTTCTCGCGCTCGTGGGCGCCGCGGGCTCACCCGCACCGGTCCTGCTGCACGGGCTCGACGAAAGCTGTTGGCCGCTACTGGAACATGCGGGTCGGCGCGGTCTCCAAACCCGCATCGGCCTGGAAGACACCCTGGTGCTGCCCGACGGAACGGTCGCGGCAGGCAACGCGGAGCTGGTGTCGGCGGCTGCCGAACTTCTCAGTCGGTAGGGGGCGCAAGCTCGAAGTCGGCGAAGTCGAAGCCGGGGACGACGACGCAGCTCACCAGGCAGGGCTCGTCGCCGCGCGGTCTGGCCCGCTGCCAATGTCCCGGCGGCACCACGAATTGCGGGCTCTCGCCGGCCATGATGTCGGCGCCGAGAACACGGGTGGTGGCGCTGTCCTGGCGTGGGCCGACTTCGAGCAGCAGCGGCCCGCCCGAGTGATACAGCCACAGTTCGGCACTGCGAACGGTGTGCCATGCGGACTGCTGCCCCGGCATGAGCAGAAACAGGATCGCGGTCCCCGCGTTACGTGGACCGGTGTAGTCGGGCGGCAGCGCAGACTGCGGAACCATCAGTTCGCTGCGCCAGGTCTCCCGAAACCAGCCGCCTTCGGGGTGCGGCGAGAGGTCGAGACGACGCGCCCATTCGGGGAGATCGCTCATCGGCTCACCCTAGTAGTCTTCTGCGCATGGCTCGCGCGCTTCCGGGGTGGCTGGTCGCGCTGTGCGCGCTCGCCGTCGCCGTCAGCGCCTGGCTGCCGTGGTTGACGTCCCCCGACAGTGGCGGACGGGCGAGCGCCATCGGTGGCGTGGCCGGCGCCATGCCGGTACCTCCACCCGGATTCGGGGTGGGTCAGTTGATCGTCCTGCTGGCGTCGACGCTGGTGGTCGCGGGCGCGATGGCGGCGCGCGGTATCTCCGGGCGGCTGGCATCGTCGGTGGCGCTGGCGATTTCGCTTGTGCTTGCGGCGCTGGCGGTCTGGTACTACCGGCTGTACGTCTACCCGCCCGTGTCCGCGGGTTACGGCCTCTACGTCGGCGGTGCGATAGCCCTGGTGGCCGTGTTGCTGTCGGTGTGGACGATGGTGGCGGCATGGGGACGGTCGTGACGACGGGTTTCGTCGAACCCGTGTCACTGACGGGTGAGCGCTGGGTGGCGCTGGAACCCCTTACCCGAGAGCATCTTCCGGAGATCGAGGCGGAGGTGGCCGGAGGCGCCCTGGATTCGCTGTGGTTCACCGGGGCGCCGACATCGACCAGCGCGGGGGACTGGGTTGACGCCCGACTGGCCGCGCAGACGCCCGAGACCGGGCTGACGTTCGTGGTGCGCGATCACGCCGGCGCACTGATCGGATCCTCGAGTTACTTCAACGTCGACGGGCCCAACCGGCGGCTGGAGATCGGCTACACCTGGTATCTCGACCGGGTGCGGCGCACCGGCGTCAACACCGAGTGCAAGCTACTGCTGCTCGGCCACGCCTTCGACGAGTTGGGTTGTGTCGCTGTCGAATTCCGCACCCATTTCTTCAACTCGGCGAGCCGGGCGGCGATCGAGCGCCTGGGCGCAAAGCTCGACGGCATTCTGCGCAGCCACCAGATTCAGCCGGACGGATCGCGCCGCGACACCGTCGTCTACTCGATCCTGGACATCGAGTGGCCCGCGGTCCGCAACAACCTGCGCTACCGGTTGGACCGACACCGACTCTGACTCACCGGCGCAGGGCGACGTCGGTAGTGGACTCGACACCTGCGGTCCGGCCCGGAGCGGCCTGATGTTTCCAGTAGAGGTTCGTATGGGCGATCACCGCCTCCACCGGCGGGGCGCCCCACTGGGTCTTGTCCCCGGCGGTGTGCGCGTCCCCGACCAGGGTGACGTCGTAGCCGCGGGTGAACGCGCCGTGCAGGGTGGAGCGCACGCAGGCGTCGGTTTCTGAACCGGTGATGACGAGGCGGCCGACCTGCCGGTCGGCCAGCACATCGTCGAGGTTCGTGGCCTCGAACGCATCGCCGTAGTTCTTGTCGACCATCGCCTCGTCCGCTCTCGGCGCGAGTTCCGAGACGATCTGCCAGCCGTCACTGCCCCTGACCAGAGCCTCGTCGCTGTGCCGCACCCACACCACGGGAACGCCTTCGCTGCGTGCCCTGTCCACCAATGCGGCGATGTTGGCGATGACGTCGTCACGCCGGTACGCGCCATCGACGACGAGGTTCTGCACGTCCACCACGAGAAGTGCGCTGCGGGGCCTGTTTTCGAGTGTGGTCATGACGCCATTGTCTACGAGACGGGGTGGATCTGGGAGCCGCGCAGGCGTCCGCGGCACTGGTCGCAGACCAGGACGGGCGTGAACCGCCGCGCACACGCCGTATGGGTCAGGATCACGGCCGGGCCCTCGGGGGACGGGAACCACCGCTGTGCCCACGCCAGCGCGCACACCAGAACCGGGAAGAACGCCCGACCTTTCTCGGTGAGCCGGTACCGGGCCTCGCTGTTCACCAGGATGCCTTCCTCGGTGAACACGGTCAGCCTGTCGGCGATCGTCACAGGCGGGGCACCCAGTTGGGTCTGGAAATCCGTGAACCGGCTGACACCCACGAATGCGGCGACGAGCAGGGCGAACGCCCACCGGTCGCCGATCACGCTCATCGTCTGCGGGAACATCTCGGCGGCGCCGGACCGGCGCGCGGCGGAGCGCCTGCGGGTGCCTGCCGCCGGGATGGAACGCTCCCACGAGCCGCTCGGTCCCCATTGTGCGGCAACGCTTTTGTCGTCGGCGAACTCCTCGCAGGCCCGACATGTGACCAGGGGCGTGAACTCTGTCCCGCAGGCCGTGTGCCGCATCCTGGGCAGGGGCTCGGGGTGGTCGGGTATCCAGCGTCGTTCCCACTCCCAGATCGAGGTCAGCATCGGCCACAGCGAACGGCTCGTCGACGTGGCCAGGTACTCGAACCGCGGAGGGTTGCCTTGATACTCGCTGCGGGACAACAGTTCCTGCTCGGTCAGGTTCTGCAGACGGTTCGACAGCACGGCGTTCGACACCGGCAGCGCCGCGACGAAGTCGCGGTAACGGCGCGCGCACAGTAGGGCTCGTTGCACGATGAGCAGCGTCCACTCATCGCCGAGCAGGCCGAGCATCCGCGCGACGGCGTTGGGTTCACTCACAGGCCGATCGCAGCGGCTGCGTTGTCGTCCAGACGCCACCGGGGCAGGTCCGCGCCGGGCGCCCACGTCGAATGTGTTCCGCTGGAGATTCGTTCGGGCAATCGAATCGTGCAGACCGGACCGTCCTCGACACGCGCCGCGTCGAACACCAGACAGTACGATGCGTCGGCGTTCATGTCGGTCGTCAGTGTGATGAGGTAGCCGTCGTCTTCGCCGGAGCCAGTTTCGGTACCGCCCGCGCGGGGCGCCATCGCGGCCTCGCTGCCGTAGACGCCGTCGGCGAACGCATACCGCTGCTCTGAGCCGGTGTGCAGGTCGTGCTTGACCAGTCCGTCGAACAGGAACCAGGCGGCCTTACCGGTCGCGGCATAGGTGTAGCGGTAGGGGCGGCCGGTGTTGGCCGGGTTGATCATGCCGAATTCACTGATGGTGTCGGTCAATTGCTCTTCGCGGACCGCTCCGGTCTTGGTGTTGAACCGCCACCGGTGCAGTCGGGCCTGCATGCGGTCGAGCGCCAGGAACCGGAAGGCGCGCTGCCACCTGTTGCCCATGCCGTTGTCGGCGGGCTCGGGGTCGCCCTGGAAGAAGCCGTCGAGCACGACTTCGTCACCGTCCTCGTAGGCGTTGGGGAAGTGCAGCACGTAGGTCGGGTCGGCCTCGAACCACATGATCTGCGAGCGGTCGCCCCTTCGAGGGATCACTGCGAACCGCGACGGGACGTCGCGATGGAATCTGGGCAGGTGGATGTTGTGGTCGAGCAGCTCGGTGTCCCAGAAGAGCGGAAGGTCGTTGAGGATGACGTAGTTGTCGGTGAACGCCATGTCGTGCGGCAGTCGCGGTCCGGGCAGCTCTACGTCGACACCGTGCACCACCGCGCCGGCATCGTCGACCACACCGTAGCGCAGGTACGGGGCTTGCTTGCTGTAAGAGAAGAACAGCAGTTCGCCGGTGCGGTCGTCGACCTTCGGGTGCGCCGACACACCCCAGTCGGTGGGGAAGCCGCCGTTCCACGTTTCCTTGCCGAGATTCTTGCCGGTGCAGGGGTCGACGCGGTACAGGTCACCGCATTGGTAGTGGCTCGTCAGTGCCACTCCTCGGTGCACGATGACGTCGGTGGACGAGGCGTCCTTCATGAGTGTGCGTGCGCCCCAGCCGTAATCGCGACGCGCGAGTTCGATGGGCTCGGCGATGCCGGGCCACAGCGGGCCGCCCGCCTCGTTCTCGGCCAGGAAGCCGTCGGTGCGCACGAATCGGTTGCGATAGAACGCTTTACCGTCGCGGAAGCCGACGATGTGCAGCATGCCGTCGCCGTCGAACGGGTGATAGTTCTTCAGCGCGGGGTGCAGGGGGTTCTCGGTGTTGCGGAGGTAGACACCGTCGAGATCGTCCGGGATCTTGCCGGAGACGACGGCCAGATCGTCGGCGTCCCACTCGGTGGTCTGCGGGCGCCAGGGGCCCGTGCGGTAAGGGTGATCGTCATCCTCGGGAAGCGTCGACAGGTACTTGCCGACGATTTCGGTGATGCTCATGGTGTCCTCCCGACGACGAAGCTGACGGTGGTGGCGGTGCTGCCGCCGAAGTTCAACGTGGCGAACGTTTTTGCGTCGTCAACCTGATAATCGCCGGCTGTGCCGCTGACCTGCCGGGCCGCGTCGACCAGCATTCTGACCCCGGTCGCGCCGACGGGATGTCCGCCGCCGATGAGACCGCCGCTGGGATTGATCGGCAGGCGGCCGCGGGGCTCGATGTCGCCCGCTTCGACGGCTTTCCACGATTCGCCCGGCGCGGTGAGGCCGATGTGGTCGATGGCCAGATACTCACTGGGGGTGAAACAGTCGTGGACTTCGAAACCGTCGACATCGTCGAGCGTCACGCGGGCGCGGTCGAATGCGTCGAGGACGGCGGTTCGGACGTGGGGGAGGACATAGTCCTCCGCGGGGTCGCGCCGCGAACGGTCCAGCTTCTGATGCAGGCCGAGTCCGACGGTGCGGTGGCCCCAGCCGTCGATCCGGCCGAGAGGCCGCGCGCGGGGGTGGTCGCGCAACCAGGTGTCGGTGACGAGGACGACGCCTGACCCGCCGTCGGTGATCTGGCTGCAGTCGAAGCGGCGTAGGCGGCCCTCGATGACGGGATTCTGGATGTCGTCGTCGGTCAGTTGCTCGGGTATCGACCATGCGCGGGTCTGAGCCCGCGGGTTGGCGCGCGCGTTGGCGAAGTTCAGTGCTGCGATGGCGCGCAGATGCAGTGGATCGAGCCCGTAGCGGCGGTCGTACTCGGCGGCGACGGCGTCGAACATGTGGGGCCACAGGTACTTCGCGTCACCGCCCTCGTGGCCGGTCCACGCGGCGGCGCCGAGGATCGAGGTCGCGGTGTCGCCGGGCACTGTCTTCTCCAACTCGACCCCGAGCACCAGCGCCGACTGGTACGCACCGGACCGCAGGTCGGCGATGGCGGACACGATGGCGACGCCGCCGGATGCGCACGCGGCCTCGTGGCGTACCGACGGGGTGCCCCACAGCCCGTCGTCCACGGTGGCGGGCATCGCGCCCAGATGTGCCTGACGGGCGAACAGTTCACCGAAGGCGTTGGCCACGTGCACGACGCCGATCTCGTCCGCGTCGACATGGGCCGCGTCGAGTGTCGAGGTCACGATTTCGGCCGTCAGGCCGGCGAAGTCCATGCCCTCGCGGTCGAAGTTGCGCGCGAAATCGCTCTGGTAGCCACCGAGGATCCAGACGCCTGTGGAGCCCACTCCGGCACCGTACTACAACTGACAGAGTGACTACAGACGGGCGGCCCCGCCGGCTCGCAGTCTGAACCGACGAGACCTCGACAAGCGCCACTGTCGACCGTCGACGCCTGTCTCACGGCTGCATTGCCCTCGATATTGATGCGCAAACCCCCTGACGTGTACGAAGGAGCCCTCATGGGGGATTCTGTAGCCATGACAGAACCGTCCGGTCACGAGCTCGCGCGACGCATGGCGGAGTTGGCCCGCTCGGTGGCGGCGCCACGCAAGGTCGAGGATGTGTTGTCCGACGTCACCGCAGAGGCCCAACGCTTGATCCCGGGTACCGACACCGCCGGTGTCCTTCTGATCGGCAAGTCCGGGAAGTGGGACTCGGTGGGGGCCACCTCGGACCTGCCGCACCGGCTCGACGCGCTGCAGATGAAGTACCGCGAAGGACCCTGCTATCAAGCTGCGGTCGACGATCTGATCGTGCGGACCGACGATTTCCGCGCCGAGAAGCGGTGGCCCCTGTACTCGGCGGCCGTCGTAGAACTCGGGGTGCTCAGCGCGCTGTCCTTCAAGCTGTACACCAGCACGCAGACCGCGGGGGCACTGAACCTGTTTGCGATGAAGGCCAACGCGTTCAACGGTGACGCCGAGACGATCGGCGCGGTGCTTGCGGCGCATGCGGCCGCGGCCATCATGGCGAGCCGGGAGAGCGAGCAACTGGAGTCGGCGTTGTCGACCCGGGACCGGATCGGTCAGGCCAAAGGCATCATCATGGAGCGCTTCGACATCGACGATGTCGCGGCGTTCGAGATGCTGCGCAAACTGTCGCAGGACAGCAATGTCAAGCTCGTCGAGGTCGCACAGAAGGTCATCGAGACCAGGGGCACCTGAAGTCAGGCCGCAGCACCGCGGTCAATGCGAGTCGACGGCCTGGTCGCCGACGACGCGCAGCAGATGTAGGTCGTCGAGGGCCGACGAGCCGGCCGGGGGAGTGAGCACCACGAGGTTCTGACCGTCATAGGTCGCCAGTACTTCGCAGTCGAGCGTGATCGGCCCGACCTTCGTGACGAACGTCTTGCGCTGCATCCGGCGTACCGCGACCTCGTGGCGTGCCCACAGCTGCGCGAACTCGGCGCTGTGGGCCAGCAGCGCCTCGATCAGGTGGCACACGTCGCTGTCGTTCCGGCGGCGCGCCCACGTTGCGCGAAGATCGGCGACCGTCACCTGGCTGTGTTCGGCGTGGTCGTCGGCGGGGACGTTCGACCGGCTGTCCGGATCGGTGAACCACTGCCACGCGATGCTCTCTTCGAGCGCACCGGTGACGGAGGTGCGGTGACCCATGAGCCGTTTCGCCAGATCGTTCTGGGCGAGCACCTGATAGGTGTCCGAGCAGATGAAGGCCGCCGCGTCCCGCATCTGGTCGAGGACGAACATCAACGCGGGCCGCACGTGCATCGACGTCGCGTCGCGGTCCGGGACGGCATGGCCGGCCAGTCGGTAGAGATGGTCGGTTTCGTCGTCGGTCAGCCGAAGGGCGCGCGCCAGTGCGCGCACCATCTGCGGCGACGGCTGCGTGCTGCGTGACTGTTCGAGTCGGCCGTAATAGTCGACAGACATGCCGGTCAGTTGGGCAACTTCTTCACGGCGCAGACCGGCGGTGCGCCGCGGGCGCGGGCCCGTCGGCAGGCCGACGTCCGCGGGCCGCATCGCCTCGCGGCGGCGACGCAGAAACTCTGCCAGCGCGTCACGATCCATCCGGTCATTGTCGCCGCCGTCGACCTCGTCAGCCAGGGACTCGGAATCCCTGCCTCGTGAACCGAATTCAGGCGTCCGGCATGCCGGCGGACGGAAGTCCGCAACGGACGCGGAAGTCGGTCATCGGCTGGCGGATCCCCTTGAATCGGGGGTCGAGCGTGGGGCTTACGCACGGATATGACCGAAAGAGCGTGCGTGGCCCCCACGTTCGGTGGCGAATACGCAGACGAAGTGCCCCCGGCATGATTCGAACATGCGACACCGGCTTTAGGAGAGCCGTGCTCTATCCCCTGAGCTACGGGGGCGGCAACCGGGGGAAGCTTACCTGGATCTGGCGCCCGGCCCACAACGCCGATTCTGAGTTATGTCAAAAGTGTCAAAACTTTGGGCTGGGGCCGGTAGCGTGCCTGCCGTGGAGCTGACACTGCAACGCATCGGCGCCTGGTCGGGCACCGTCATGATCCTTCTCTACGGCGCCAGCTTCTCCGGTATCGCCCAATTGTTTCCGCCGCTGTCCCCGGCCGCCCCGGCCGACGAGATCGCCGCGTTCTTCGTCGACCACAAACTGTGGATCCGGTTCGGGGTCTCGGGCGCACTGCTCAGCGCCGTCCTCGCGTTGCCGTTCCTCGCGACGATCGTGCTGCGCATCCGCAGGGTCGAAGGCCACTTCGGCATGCTGTCCATGACCCAGCTGATGGCCGCGACGGTGTTTGTCCCGGCTCTGCTGTTCCCGCAGTTTTTTCTCGGCGTCGCCGCGTACCGTCCCGAGGAGCGCTCCGCCGAACTCACCCAGGCTCTCAACGACGTGTTCTGGCTGTGGTTCATCGGCATCGTCGGCACCATCATCATCCAGAACCTCACGCTGGCCGCCGCGGCGTTCACCGACAAGACCGACCCGCCGACCTTCCCGCGGTGGTATGGCTACCTCAACCTGTGGGTCGCCACCCTGTCGCTGCCGGGCTGCGTCGTGGTGGTTTTCAACGACGGGCCACTCGCATGGAACGGCGTATTCGCCTTCTACATACCGGGTCTCGTGCTCGTGGTGTGGCTGTTCTCCACCACCGCGGTGATGCTGAAGTCGATCAAGGCCGAGCAGAAGGCCTTGTCGGTCGAGCCCGTCGCCGCGTGACGGCCACGGCTCATCCGCCGCGCGACGCGCGGCGGATCCCCGGTGAGAGCGGCACCTGGGTCTTCCTGTTCGGCGACATGCTCGTGTTCGGCGCCTTCTTCGTCACGTTCCTGGTCGAACGTGCCAAGGCGCCGGACGTTTTCGACGCCGCCAGGGCCACGCTGCACGTCGGCGTCGGCGTCGTCAACACTCTGGTGCTGCTGACGAGCTCGCTGTGTGTCGTGTTGGCGCTCAACGCAATACGTGCAGGCGCTCGGCAGATGGCAAGCCGCGCGGTGGCCGTGGCGATGCTTTGCGGGCTGGCGTTCATCGCGCTCAAGGTCTACGAGTACGTCTCGCTCGCCATGGCCGGCCACGGGCCCGGCGCCAACGACTTCTACCTTTACTACTTCATCCTCACCGGGCTGCACCTGTTCCACGTCTGCATCGGCCTCGGCGCGCTGTCGTTCGTCCTGAGCCAGACGCGCAGGCCCGAGCTCAGCGTCACCCGCACCGCGCTCATCGAAGGGGCAGCCTGCTTCTGGCATCTGGTCGACCTGCTGTGGATCTTCCTGTTCGCGCTGCTCTACCTGGTGAGCTGATGAGAGTTCTCGAGCTGTTGAAGAACCGCGCCGGCGCAAGCTGGCTGTTCCTCGTCGCCGCGACCGTCGTGTCGTGGGCCGTCGGGGCCGAGCACGGCACCGGTTCGATGGTGGCCGTCCTCGTGCTCGGCATCGCCGCGATCAAAGTGCGTCTGGTCGGGCTCGACTTCATGGAGCTGCGCCACGCGCCCATCCCGTTGCGCGCGGCGTTCGAGGGCTACTGCGTGGTGATGTGGGCGGTGCTGTCCGGGCTGTATCTGTGGCTCTGACGCAGTAGCTCGATCACTTTGCCGAATGCCTCGGCGTGGCGCATCTGCACGATGATGTAGCTGATCCCGTAGACGTCGCGATAGCCGCGGATCCGCTCGGCGATCTCCTCGGTCGACCCCGACAGCACGCCGGGGTGCCGCAGCAGCTCCTCGTCGGACAGGCCCGGCAGCGAGATCCGGGGGATCGTCAGGTCGGGGTGACCGGAGTCGTCGACCGGCATCGCGGTGATCGCGATGTTGAGCTCGAGCTCCTCGAACCGGTCACCGGCGGCGTCCCGCACGAACGAGATGCGGTCGGCCAGCGGGTCCTCATCGGGCGTGGCCGCCCGGTCGCCTCCCGTCAGGCCGATGATATCGGCGTTGCGCGCGGCGATCCGCAGGACGCGGTCACCGTTTCCGGCGATCATGACGGGCACGTCGGGAAGGTGTTCGCCCATGTACTCGGTGGTGGCCTTGAGGTGGTCCACGCGCTCCCGAGCGCTGGGATACGGGATGCCGGCCGCGTCGAATTCCTCTTTCACATAGCCCGTACCTAGACCCAGCTCAAACCGCCCGTCGCTCAGGTCGTGGAGTGCTCCTACATCGCGGGCGAGCAGCGCCGGCCGGTAGAACGCCGAGTTGATGACGAACGTGCCGACCCGCAACGTCGAGGTCGCCCTCGCGATCGCCGTCAGCACCGGGAACGGGGCGGGCCCACCGAGATGATCTGGAACGTGCAGGACGTCGAAGCCGAGGGCCTCCGCGCGGCGGGCGCTGTCTTCGAGTTTGGTTCGCGAACCGGCCCGCGTGACGCCGACGCCGAACCGGAATTCCGTTGCCACATCGTGATCGTAGAGCCAGGTTTGAACCGTATTGGGCTGGGGCATATACGCAATCGACTTTCATCACCCCGATCCGGCCCGTCGTCGAAATATCCGACGGGCCGGATCAATATTTTTCGTTCGTTGGAGCCATGGCAGACATCCCGACCCTCGGCGTCGAAGAAGAATTTCTTCTCGTCGATCCCGAGTCCGGCGCTCCCGTCGCCCTCAACCGGGAGGTCGCCGACCGGGCTGCCGAGCTGGAGGTCGAACTGCAGCTCGAGCTCACCAGCTGTCAGGTCGAGACGGCCACAGGGGTCGTCCGGGATGTCGACGACCTTCGTGAACAGCTCGTCCGGCTGCGCGGCAACTCGGCCGAGGCGGCCGACCGCGCCGGCGCCCGGCTACTCGCCGTGGGGCTGCCGCCGACCCTGCCTCACGACTTCCCGATCACCGACACCCCGCGCTACCGAGACATCGGCGAACGGTTCGGCATGATCGCCCACGAACAGGGCATCTGCGGTTGCCACGTGCACGTGGCCGTGCCCGACCGCGACACCGCGATCGTGGTGAGCAACCGGCTGCGCCCCTGGCTGCCGCTGCTGCTCGCCCTCACCGCGAACTCGGCGATCTACCGCAACGCCGACACCGGGCACGCCAGCTGGCGCAGCGTGCTGTGGGCACGGTGGCCCAGCGCCGGTCCGCCGCCGCACTTCGATTCGGCCGATGAGTTCGACGCTGCCGTGCAGATGCTGTGCCACAACGACGTGATCCGCGACGACGGCATGGTCTATTGGGATGTGCGGCCGTCGAAGAACTTCCCGACGGTCGAGGTGCGAGTCGCCGACGTGCCGGCGACGGTGGCCGACACCGTGCTGTTCGCCGCGCTCGTGCGCGGGTGCGTGATGACGGTGCTCGACGAGGAGCGGCGCGGCGACTCCGTCATGCCGCTGGCTCCGCACGCGCTCAAGGCCGCGTACTGGAAGGCGGCCCGCAACGGCATCGACGGTGACGGCCTCGACCTGGAGAACCACGTCGCTGCGCCGATGCTCGGTCTGCTGGACGGGCTCGTCGAGCAGGTCCGGCCCGCGCTGGAGGCTTCGGGTGACCTCGCTCTGGTCACGACGGGGTTGGCGGAACTGGCGCAGCGCGGCAACGGTGCGACCCGGCAGCGACGCGCATGGGGCGCGCGGCACGACGTCGGCGACGTGATCGCCGAGGCGGCGACGGCGACCCTCGAAGCGCCCTGACGTCCGGGAAAAGACCCTGACGGATCAGACGAGGGGCAGTTGCGCGAACACCGGGCTTGTGGGCTGCTGCGACCCACCCGGCGGCTCGACGGTGAAGGCCAGTGTCTGCGACGTCCCGAGGTCCGACAGCACCGCCGTCGTCGACGGCGCGACCTGCTCGGAATCCATCGTGCCCGCAGGATGCGGGCCCTCGGAGTCGATGAGCCACATCTGGTACACGGTGCCGGTCTGCGGCGGCGTCACGTTGTTCATGACGAGCACGCCGGCATTCTCCTCGCGGGAGAACACGACCGTGGCGGTGCCACCGCCGGGGAT
Source organism: Mycobacterium bulgaricum (assembly GCF_041287165.2). Classification (NCBI taxonomy): domain Bacteria; kingdom Bacillati; phylum Actinomycetota; class Actinomycetes; order Mycobacteriales; family Mycobacteriaceae; genus Mycobacterium; species Mycobacterium bulgaricum. The sequence goes on from NZ_JBGGKV020000001.1 coordinate 1,148,316, forward strand.
CTCCCCCGAGACGGTGCGCACATCCGGCGCGGCGAAGATCTCTTCCGCCGTCGTCGGTGTCGGCGCCGGACGCAACGTATAGCCGACGAACACGGCGCCCAGGCCGATGAACACAGCGGCGGCGCCGGCGAGCACCGCCCTTGTCCAGCGCCGCTGCCGCGGCTGCGTGGGCGGCAGTGTCCTCACGTTGTCGTCAGAGATCTGCTGCAGAATCTCAGAGCGCAGATGTGCCGGTGGTTCGACGGCGGTGGCGGCGGAGATGACGGCCATGGTCTCGCGGACGGCGCGCACCTCGGCGGCGAATGCCTCGGCGATGTCGGGCGAAGCGTCGGCGAGTTGACGATTGATCTCGGCGGCATCGCCGTCGGTCAGGGCGTGCAACGCATACGGGGTCGCCAGCGACAGCAGGTCGTCGGCGGAGTGCGGATTGGTCATGCGACCCCCAGGCATCTACGCAGGCCGCGGATCGCGTCGCGCATCCGGGACTTGATGGTCGCGAGGTTGGCTGCCAGGCGCTCCGACACCTGCACGTAGGTCAGGCCGTCGTAATACGCGAGCTGGATGCATTCGCGCTGAGTCTCGGTGAGAGTGTCCAGGCAGGCCGTCACCTGCTGCCGCTCGTCACCGCTGATCACCGCATCGGCTACGTGGTCGGCCGGCGGCTCGACCGTCGCCGCGCCGTAGCGCGACTCGCGGGAGCTGGCCGCCTCCTCGGAACGCACGCGGTCCACCGCGCGCCGATGGGCCAAGGTGAGCAGCCAGGCCAGCGGCGAACCGGCCGACGGGTCGTAATTGCCTGCGTTGCGCCACACCTGCAGGTAGATGTCCTGCGTCGTCTCCTCGCTGTAGCCGGGATCGCGCAACACCCTGGTGACCAGCCCGAACACCCGTGAGCGCGTCTGGTCGTAGAACGTGGCGAACGCTTCGGCGTCGCGACGGGCCACCTGGCGCAACAATGCGTCGAGTTCGGCGGTCACGAGCCGTAGCCTAACGCCCACCAGCGCCGATGCCGTCAAGGTCAGCGCACCTTGTGAAGCCGTGGCGCGAAGAAGGCCGGGCTGCAGCCCGCCGACCGCAGTCACGTCGCCACTGTCGGGGTGGATGTCGGACCACTCACAGCTGGTCCACTTTCTCGCGGTCCTCGTCACTGCGGGGGGAGGTGTGCGGGACCATGGGCACCCGCTTCAGCCACAGCAGCATGCTCTGGATGCGCATGCTCAGCACGTTCATCTGCGGCGCCATCGGAGCCGTCATCTGCAGCGCGACGATCTGCCGAAGGGTCGCGGGACGCCGGGTGCCGCGCATCGTCGCGACGAACGCCGGCTGATTGTCGCGGTGCAACGAGATCCGCACATCGAGCTCGTCGCCGGGTTGCGGCGCCTGCACCAGGTAATGCCCGTCGACGTCGTTGAACGGCGACACGTAGAGCTTCTTGTCGACCATCGTGGGCTGGACACCCGAGGGGGGAAGAAGGTACGCGTGCCGCTGGCCGTGGGTGTTCTGCACCTCGGCGATGACATAACGGAGCACCCCGTCCGCGTCGTGGCACCAGTACAGACTCAGGGGGTTGTACACGTAGCCGAAGACGCGGGCGTGCAGCAGGGCGGTGATCCGGCCACCGTGGAGTTCGATCCCCTTGCCCGCGAGGAACGCATCGACGCGACCACGCATCGTGTCGACAGCGCTCTCCCACAGGTGGTCTTGTGCCTCGAACCTGGCGAAGGGGCGTAGCCAGCGAGGAAGCTGCGGCAATGCGTCCAGGTCGACGAACCAGCTGTAGCTGCGATGCTCGAAATAGTGGTGCACGGGAGCGCGCCGCAGATGCGTGATCCGGGTGCGGTACAGGGCAGAGGTCGTCCGGTCCCCCGCACGTATGGCTTTCACATCCCGTATTCGGAGCCGCGCCCCGTCTGGATGGGAGGGCCTCTACGTGGGGCAGTACACCGAGGTCAGGACCGCAAAGCGGGGGTCGTTCGCGATGGAGGTGGCGTCGGGCGATCCCTGGGTGAACGTGGCCGCGACCGCAGGCCGGCCGGGGGCCTTGGCCATCACACTGTGATAGCCGGCGAGATCGCCGCCATGACCCCACACGGTGACCCCGCACCCCAGGTCGATGCTGGTCAGTCCGAGGCCGTAACCGAATCCCGGCCCGTGCAGCGGCCACGGCACGGTGTCGGTCATCTGCGCGAGTTCGGCAGCCGCAACGACCCGGCCGTCGAGCAGCGCCGTGATGAACGACGCGATGTCCTCGTTCGTGGAGATCAGGGATCCGGCCATGTACTCGCCGGAAGGTTCCGCGGCGGTGACGTCCTCGCGACGCCCGTCGACGATCTCGTAGCCGTGCGCCATCGGCGCGCGAAGACCGGTATCGCCGGCAGCGGGGAAATAGGTGTGGGTCAGCCCGAGCGGGGTGATGATGCGCCGGGTGATCTCGTCCGCCGCGGTGCTGCCGGTGACAGCCTCGATGATCAGCCCGGCGACGACGTAATTGGTGTTGGTGTAGACCGGCACCGGTCGACCGGGCGGTGCGCCCGGCTTGGCCAGCGCCCATGACAGCAGTTCGCGGGGCGAGACGGGCTGCACCGGCGGTTCTGTGGTGTCGTCGAAGTATTCGGGCAACCCGCTCTGGTGGCGTAGCAACTGGCGGACGGTGATGGCGCGCCCGTCGATGCCTTGGCCGCGGATCAGGTCCGGCAGGTAGGTTTCGACGGGGGCGTCGAGCTCGATCTCGCGCTCGCCCACGAGCTGCAGAATCGCAGCCGCGACAAAGGTTTTCGTGATGCTGGCGACTCGGACGTACGTGTCGGGCACGAACGGCGCACCGGTGGAGGCGTCAGCGTGGCCCGCCGCCGACAGCCGCCCGGCGGTGCCGTCATCCACGACGGCGACCGCTCCGGAAAGCCCGTTCGCGGCGACGGTCCGGGCCAGAACGGCATCGAGTCCGGCAGGTTGCGCGAACGCCGGCGGTGCGGCGAGGCCGATGATCAGCATGCCCGTGAGACCGGGGACGAGGCGCATCAGTGCGAGGGTAGTTTCCACGACCGGGCGGCGCTCGCCAATCCTTGGACCAGTGCGGAGGTCGCCGGCGAGAGCCCGTCGTCGGCGGGTACCGAACTGCGGGGGCTGATTCCGCGCACCCGCGCCGGGAGTTCCAGCTGTGCGCCGCCGCCACGGACGAGGTTGACCGGATTGGCGGGGTGCAGGCCGCGCAGCTCCTTCGGGATGGATTCCAGATCGGTCACCACCCGGTAGCCGGGGATGTCGATGTGGTGTGCCAGGTGCTCGGCCAATGCACGGTGATGGCCGCCGGCGAGCAGATGGGTGCTGCGGCCGATCCGGCCGTAGCCGTGCAACGAGACAGCGACGTCGACGTGGGCGAGGAACTCGGCGAGCCGGGCCGATTGCGCCGGATCGTAGAGCGCCGACGGCAGATGGTGCGGGTAATCGTCGGGGTGCCGGATCGCGTAGAGGGACGCGCCCGCCGCATCCGCGGCCCGTTCGGCGATGACATCAGTCATCTTCTCGAGGCCGCCGCCGTGGATCGCCAGGAACCCGAACCCGGACCGCAACGTCGACTCTTCGACGACGGCAGGGTCGGCGAGCAACTCCGAAAGTGACTGTGGCGCACCGGAATCAGAATCCTGACGACGTTGCGGCCAGTGGGCGGGGTCCCAGCGCTCGAGGAACTGGATCCACCTGCCGGGCAGGCCGTGATGGTGAGCGCCGTCGAGGATGCGCTCGAGGTAACCGGGGCGCGGCGGTCCGGGTTCCACGCGGTGGTCGATGTAGACCCACGCGGTCGACGGGCCCGCTTCGGTGAGGACGGTCATCTCGTCACGGCGGTAGCGGACCGGTACCCCCTCCGCGCTGTCGAGCGTGGCGAGATCGCGATCGGACACCTGCCACACCACGCCGTGCACCTCGCTCCCCGAGAACGGCTCGACGGTGGCGACGCCCCGCTCGTTGATCAGCCAGTCGTGGTCGGCCAGCGTGGCCCGCCTGGGGTCGGTGGCGTCGGGGCAGCGCAGCGCCATCTGCTGCACGCACAGGTTCGACCCGTACGCGAAGTAGTTGTGCCGGCGTCCCATTCAGCCGGCGAGCGTCAGATAGATCAGCACCACGTTCAGAAGGGTAATCAAACCGGCGACAACCCAGCCCAGTGCGGTGGTGACGCGGTGGTTGACATCGGCGCCCATGAGCTTCGGGTCGGAGGTCAGCCGCACCAGCGGTATCAGCGCGAACGGGATGCCGAAGGACAGCACGACCTGCGAGAGCACGAGGGCCCGGCTGGGGTCGATGCCGATGGCAAGGATCACCAGAGCGGGCAGCAGCGTGATGAGGCGTCGTGCCAGCAGTGGAACCGAACGCCGGAGCAGTCCCTGCATGATCATCGCGCCCGCGTAGGCGCCGACCGATGACGAGGCAAGGCCCGAGGCGAGCAGGCCGATCGCGAACAGCAGTGCGACGCCGGCGCCGAGGGTGCTCTGCACCGCGGCGTGCGCACCCTCGATGGAATCGGTGTTGTCCATCCCCTGCAAGTTGGTGGCCGCCACCAGGAGCATCGACAGGTTCACCGCACCCGCCACCAGCATCGCGATGCCGACGTCCCAGCGGGTGATTCGCAGCAGGGCACGCCGTGCCGGCCCCGGCGCCGGATGGCCGTGGCGGTCACGCGCCAGGCCGGAATGCAGATAGACCGCGTGCGGCATCACGGTGGCGCCGAGCATGGCGGCGGCCAGCAGGATGCTCTCGGCGCCGTCGAACCGCGGAATGAGCCCTTCGGCGGCCGCCCCGGCCGACGGCGGGGACGCGAACAGGCTTGTGAGAAAACCGATTGCGATGATCATCAGCAGCCCGGTGATGACTCGCTCGAAGAGTCGTTGGCCGCGACGGTCTTTCACGATCAGCAGGATCAGCGACACCACCCCGGTGATCACGCCGCCGACCACCAGCGGAAGATCGAACAGAAGGTACAGCGCGATGGCGCCTCCCACGACTTCGGCGAGATCGGTTGCCATCGCCACCAATTCGGCCTGCACCCAGTAGGCCAGCCTGGCCGGCCTCCCCATCCGTGCACCGACGGCTTCCGGTAGTGAGGAGCCGGTGACCAGTCCCAGCTTGGCGGACAGGAACTGCACGAGGCAGGCCATCAGGTTCGCGACGACGATGACCCAGACGAGGAGAAATCCGAATTGCGCGCCCGCGCTGACGTTCGCGGCGACGTTGCCGGGGTCGACGTAGGCGATCGCAGCGACGAACGCGGGGCCGAGCAGCAGCCAGCCGGGCCGCGATTGCGGTTGGACGTGCGTCACGACACCCCCCTTTTCCATCCGGCTCCACGAATAGAAAAGTTAGGCTAGCCGAAACCTTCGGGGTGGGCTACTGCCGGGGTCGGATACGCTCCGGTGTCACCAGGGCCCGAGGCCGTAACCGCCGACCAGGGGCCAGTAGCCGATGCCCTGCCAGCCGCCGTAATTCCACGGCGGCGGCGTCGTCGTCAACTGGGTGCTGCCATTCGTCTCGCAGAACGTCACCGTCTGGCCGACGTCGGTGCACTCCGGTGCGGCCGCGGCGCCAGGCGCCGCGAACAGGGCCAGGGCGGTGAGGCCCGCAAGGAGCCCGCCGATGCGCCGTAGGACGGTGTTCATGATGAGGCCCGATCGGAAGGGGTTAGAAGATGTAGGGGCCGTAGCCTTCCCACGGGAAGAAGCCGCCGCCGTACCACGGCTGTGCGTACTGACCCGGGGTCGAGCTGATCTGGGCATTGCCCGGCGACTCGCACACCTCGGTCGCGCCGCCGGCACCGCGAGAAGTCGTCGAGCAGTTCGGCTGTGCAAGCGCAGCGGGGGCGGCGGCGATCGCCACGGCAGCACCGCCCGCGCAGAGGAGGGCAGCGAGAGCGCTCAGTCGAGCCTTCATTTTCAGGATCCTTCCAGCGAGTGTCATCGCTCAGCGTACAGACCTTTGCCAGATTCGGGAGGTAACTCTTCGGCTGTCACTATTCCGGCGACAGAGTCGATTACGCGCCGAGAGGACGGTCAGAAGGTGACGGGACCGTAGTTCTCGAACGGCAGGATCCCGCCCCAGTACGGTGTCGCGTTCTCCGGCGGGATGGTGCTGATCTCGGCGTCCCCGGGCGACTCGCACACCTTCGTGGAACCGCCCTCGGGGCCACCGCCCTGAGACGTCGTGCTGCAGTGCGGCTGGGCGATCGCGACGGGGGCCGCGACAGTCGCCGCGCAGGCGGCGCCCACGGCGAGGAGTGCGGCGAGGCGAGCCTTCATGGGGGAACCTTCCCTGCAGAGTCAGTGGCCAGCGTACAAGCCTTCGCCGGTGACCAGGGGGAGCTCCCGCGTGGTCACAATTCCTGGCGCAGAATCGATTACGGCCGGAATCGCGTTTACCACGCGGGCGGCCGTCGCCACCAGGCCCGCGTGGTTGTGATCACCGTTGGGACTGCTCAGGCAGAGGTCAAGGGTGTAGGACGGTTCGCCGGTGATCTCGATCCGGTAGGAGCCGCCGTGCTGGGCGGGCTGCGGCCAGTCGGGGCAGAGGTCGTCGCGCAACCGCGTGACGTGCTCGAGAACGACCGCGATCTCACCGTCTTTCATGCCGCGCACTTCGAAGCGGATCGCCGCGGTGGTGCCCTCGGCGATGGGGCCCGCAGCGATGTCGAAGTCTTCCGGTGCAGGGATCCGCTCGTGGGTCTCGGTGACCTCGTCGAGTTCGATGCCGAGCCCGGCGGCGAGTTGGCGCACGACCGAGCCCCAGGCCAGGCTCAGCACTCCGGGCTGCAGCAGCATGGGCGTCTCGTCCAGGGAGCCGCCGAACCCCATGACATCGAACATGACCGCCGCGCTGTCGTAGGTGTCGTAGTTGATGATTTCCATGCAACGGATCTGCTGGATGTTCTGGCAGGTGCCCGCCAGGGCCATGGGCAACAGGTCGTTCGCGAAGCCCGGATCGATGCCGTTCACGAAGATGCTGGCGTTGCCGGCTTTCGCGGCGTCCTCGATGGGGGTGATGAGTTCTGCGGGCAGCACCTGCCAGGGATGCTGAAGGAACACCGCGCTGCTACCGACGATGTTGACGCCCGCCTCGAGGATGCGGCGGTAATCCTCGAGCGCATCGGGGAGGCGGTTGTCGGCGAGTGCGGTGTAGACCACGCACGCGGGCTGGGTGGCCAGCACCGCGTCGAGGTCGGTGGTGGCCAGGATGCCGGTCGAATTCTCAAGTCCCGCAAGCTCTGCCGCGTCTTTACCGGCCTTGGATTCCGAGGAGACCCACACCGCGGTCAGTTCGAAACGGGGGTCGGTGATCAGTTGGGTCAGCGCGTGCCTGCCGACGTTTCCTGTGCCGATCGCTGCGACGCTGATTGGGGAGGAGTTGGCCATGTCGACATCCTTTACAGATCGGGGATGGGGAGATCGAGGTTCGGGAACGTGATGCCGCCGTCGACCTCGAGGGTCTTGCCGGTGAGGTAGGAGCCCGCGGGGGAGGCGAGATAGACGGCGGCAGCCGCGATGTCGAGCGGATCGCCGAGGCGCTTCATCGGTGTGGCCTTCTCCATCGGGTCGCGCAGATCGTCATTGCTGGCGACAATCTCGAGTGCGGAGGTCAGGATCGAACCCGGCGCGATCGCGTTGACGCGGATGCGCGGCGCGAGGTCGAGCGCCGAGAGCCGCGTGTAGTGCGCCAGTGCGGCTTTGGCGGTGCCGTAGGCGGCGAACCCGCGGCCGGCGAGGCGTCCCATCGTCGACGTGATGTTGATGATGCTGCCGCCGCCTGAGCCCTCGAGCATCAGAGGCACAGCGGCGGTGGTGAGTGCGTGCGCGGTCGCGACATTGAACGCGAAGGCGTCGCGCATGTCTTTGGCGCTGGTGTTCAGGAGCGCGTTCGGCATCGTCCCACCGACGTTGTTGACGACGATGTCTAGTCTGCCGAACGCCTCGTTCGCCTGGGCTGCGAGAGCGGCGGTGTCCTCGGAGCGGGCGAGGTCGGCGACGACGATGCGGGCGCGCCGTCCCGTGCCGGCGATCTGCTCGGCGACCTCCTCGAGCTGCGACTGTGTGCGTGCCGCAATCAGCACGTCAGCGCCTGCTTCGGCGAAGGCGAGGGCCATCGCGGCGCCCAGTCCGCGCCCCGCCCCGGTCACCACTGCCACCTGATCGTCGAGCCGGAACCGGTCCAGAATCACGCGCGCCTCCATTCGTTGACGCGGGAAACGCTAGCAAGCCGAACGGATGCGTGTGGCCAGTTTTTGGAACACGTTCTAATCAGTTGTCGAGCGCCGCGGGTGCACGCTCGACGCAGAAGGCGGTACGAGGCTAGCTCTTCTTCGCCGCTGCCTTTTTCGCTGCCTTCTTGGCTGGGGCCTTCTTCGCCGCGGCCTTTTTCGCGGGGGCCTTCTTGGCAGCGGCCTTCTTCGCCGGAGCCTTCTTGACGGGCTCGTCGTCGTCAGAATCCGACCTGCTCGACGACGACTTGCTCTGCTCCTTGCGCGCCTTCACGCTGGCTTCGAGTTTGGCCAACAGGTCGGAGACGTCCTCGGTCTCATCGAGTTCCTGCGGCTGCTCTTCGGTGGTGAACGCTTCGCCGCCTTCGAGTTTCGCCTGGATCAGCTCGTGCAGTTGCTCCTGGTAGTCGTCGTGATAGCGGTCCGGGTTGAAGTCGTCGGTCATCGAGTCGACGACCTGGCTGGCCATCTTCAACTCGGCGGGTTTGACGTCGACTTCCTTGTCGAGCACCGGGAAGTCGGGGTCGCGGATCTCGTCGGGCCACAGCAGCGTGTGGATCATCATGACGTCGCGCTTGCTGAAGTCCTTGACCCGCAGCGCCGCCAGCCGGGTCTTGTTGCGCAGCGCGAAGTTCACGATCGCCACACGGTCGGTCTCCATCAGGGTCTTGGCGAGCAGCACATACGACTTCGACGACTTGCCCTCCGGCTCCAGAAAGTACGACCGGTCGTACATCAGCGGGTCGAGGTCGCCGGCGGGGACGAACTCCAGCACCTCGATCTCGCGGCTGCGCTCTTCCGGCAGCGTGGAGATGTCGTCGTCGGTGATGATCACGGTCTGACCGTCGTCGGATTCGTAGGCTTTGGCGATGTCGCGGTACTCGACGACCTCGCCGCACACCTCGCACACCCGCTTGTAACGGATGCGGCCGTTGTCCTTCTCGTGCACCTGGTGGAACTTGATGTCGTGGTCCTCGGTGGCGCTGTACACCTTGACCGGGACATTGACCAGCCCGAAGGCGATGGAACCCTTCCAGATGGACCGCATCAGCTCAGTATGTCCGATACCGGGGCGTGATCGACGTCGACGCGGTCGGGCAGATCGGCCCCGGCTCTGGCCACCGTGAGCGCCGAGGTGAGCGTCGCGGCCCGCGTAGCGACGGTCAACTCCTCGGTCCCGATCGCTCTCAGCTGCGGCCGGCGCTCGGCGCCGAGCAGGTCCATGGACCACAGGGCGTCGATGAGCCCCGTCATGAACGCGTCTCCGGCGCCCACGGTGTCCACCACATCGACATTTCCCGCAGGTACCCGCACGGTCCCCGCGGCACACATGGCCACCGCGCCGTCCGCCCCGTACGTCACGACGACGATGGACGGCCCGAGCGCCAGCCACGCCGTCGCAATCTGTTCGGGCGTGCGAGTGGGGTCGATCCAGTGCATGTCCTCGCTGCTGGCCTTGACGACGTCGGCCCGCTCGAGCAGACGATCGAGGCGGGAGCGGGCGGCATCGGCGTCGGTCACCAGTGCTGGTCGGATGTTCGGGTCGAACGTGAACGTCGCCGAGAGGCGGTACGTGTCGACGAGTGCCTTCGTCGCGAGGCAGCCGGGCTCCAGTACTGCGGCGATCGAGCCGGTGTGCACGACCAGGGGAGGTGCGGCCTCAGGGGTGCCTGCCAGCGCCCACTCGATGTCGAACGAATACGTCGCCGAGCCCGACGCATCGAGCGCGGCGCGTGCGGTGCCGGTCTTTCCGGCGCTGGTGCTGCCCGAAACCAATTGCACTCCCGAGGATTTCACGTACTCGGCGATGTGGCGGCCGTAGCCGTCGGTGCCGATGTGGGTCAGAAAGTCGACGCTGCGACCCAGCCGCGCCAAGCCGACCGCGACATTGAGCGGGCTGCCCCCCACGTGCTCGCCCAATACGTTCCCGTCGCGCTCCACGATGTCGATCAGCGCTTCCCCGATCACCAGTGCCCGCACAGGTTTGACGCTACCCGGCGGATTGTGGGTAATACGGTGAAGTGGTGGACCGTTATGACCGGGTGAGGCTGACCAACCCGGACAAGGTGCTGTACCCGGCGACGGGCACGACCAAGGGTGAGGTCTTCGACTACTACGTCAACGTCGCCGAGGCCATGCTGCCCCACATCGCAGGGCGCGCGGTGACCCGCAAGCGCTGGCCCAACGGCGTCGAGGAGTCGTCGTTCTTCGAGAAGCAGCTGGCGTCGTCGGCACCGGATTGGCTCGATCGCGGGACCATCGTGCACAAGTCGGGCACCACCACCTATCCCGTCATCGACACCGTCGAGGGTCTGGCCTGGATCGCGCAGCAGGCCGCACTCGAGGTCCACGTGCCGCAGTGGCGGTTCGTCGACCAACAGGTGGGACCCGCGACGCGAATCGTGTTCGATCTCGACCCCGGGGAGGGCGTGACGTTCCGTCAGCTGTGCGAGGTCGCCCACGAGGTCCGGGATCTGATCACCGACATCGGCTTGACGACGTTCCCGTTGACCAGCGGTAGCAAGGGGCTGCACCTCTATGTGCCGCTGGAGGATCCGATCAGCTCGCGGGGCGCCTCGGTGCTGGCCAAGCGGGTGGCCCAGCAGCTCGAGCAGTCCATGCCCAAGCAGGTCACCGCGACGATGACGAAGAGTCTGCGGGAAGGCAAGGTGTTCCTGGACTGGAGCCAGAACAACGGCAACAAGACCACCATCGCTCCGTATTCGCTTCGCGGGCGCGAACATCCGACCGTCGCCGCGCCGCGGACATGGGACGAGATCGAAGACCCGAAGCTGCGGCACCTGAAGTTCGACGAGGTGCTCGAGCGTTTGGACCGTGACGGTGACTTGCTCGCCGAGCTCGACGAGCCGCTGCCGGCCACCGACAAACTCACCCGCTATCGCAGCATGCGCGACCGCACGAAGACTCCCGAACCTGTGCCCGCCGAACCGCCGAAGACCGGAAGCAACGACAAGTTCGTCATCCAGGAGCACCACGCCCGCCGGCTGCACTACGACTTTCGTCTGGAACGCGACGGGGTTCTCGTCAGCTGGGCGGTGCCCAAGAACCTGCCGGACACTCCTTCGGTGAATCACCTTGCGGTGCACACCGAGGACCACCCGATGGACTACATCGACTTCGCCGGCGAGATCCCGAAGGGTGAGTACGGCGGCGGCGAGGTCTACATCTGGGACACCGGAACCTACGAGACCGAGAAGTTCAACGACCACTCACCCGACGGGCCCGCCAAGGGCGGCGAGGTGATCGTCACGCTGCACGGCACGAAGATCGAGGGCCGATACGCGCTGATCCAGACCGACGGGAAGAACTGGCTCGCGCACAGGATGAAAGACCAGCAGAGGCCGACGGCTGCCGACCTGGCCCCGATGCTGTCGACGGAAGGATCGGTGGAGCGACTGACCAAGGCGCAGTGGGCATTCGAAGGCAAATGGGACGGTTATCGACTGCTGGTCGATGCCGACCACGGCACGCTCACGCTCCGATCGCGGCGCGGCCGCGATGTCACCGGCGAATACCCACAACTGAAGGCGCTTGCCGCCGACCTCGCCGACCATCACGTGATTCTCGACGGCGAGGCGGTGGCCCTCGACGAGTCGGGAGTACCCAGCTTCAGCGAGATGCAGAACCGGGCTCGCTCAACACGATTGGAGTTCTGGGCATTCGACATCCTGTTCCTCGACGGCCGATCGCTGATGAAGGCGAAGTACACCGACCGGCGAAAGATACTGGAGGCGCTGGCCGACGGCGGCGGGCTGATCGTGCCGGACCCCCTGGAGGGCGACGGTCCGGAGGCGCTGGAGTACGCGCGATCCCGGCGCTGGGAAGGTGTGATCGCGAAGAAGCGGGACTCCACCTATCAGCCGGGCCGCCGGTCGTCGTCCTGGATCAAGGACAAGATCTGGAACACCCAGGAGGTGGTGATCGGCGGCTGGCGGCAAGGCGAAGGCGGACGTACGAGCGGCATCGGCGCGTTGATGCTCGGGATCCCCGACGAGGACGGTCTGCACTTCGTCGGTCGGGTGGGGACCGGCTTCACCGAGAAGCAGTTGGCGTCGTTGAAGAAGACGCTGGCACCACTGGAGGTCGACGAATCACCGTTCGCCGCAAGGCTTGCCGGCCCGGACGCGAAGGGCGTCACGTTCGTCCGCCCGGAGTTGGTAGGGGAGGTGCGCTACAGCGAGCGCACGTCGGACAACCGGTTGCGGCAGCCGAGCTGGCGCGGCCTGCGCGACGACAAGACGCCTGACGAAGTCAGGTGGGAAGACTGACGGGACAAAGGCCGTTGCTCACCGGAGATGCTCTCGGTAGAAGTCGGCCAGGCGGCCGACGGCCTGATCCACGTATTCGGGAACGTCGTACATCTCATAGTGCCCGGCGCCTTCGACGATCAGCAGATCGACAGGGTTCGGGGCGAGCTGCCACAGCTTCATGCCGGCCTCGTACGAACCGGTGACCCCCTTCCGGCCTGCGAGAATGACCTGCAGGGGTTGGGTCAACAGCTGGTCGACGAGGTGGAATGCGTCGAAGCCCATCAACAGAGCGTCGCTTCGCGCCAGTCGGCGGTTGGTGGAACGCGGGTGCTTTCCGCGCGGCGTGCGGTAGTACTCGATCGCCTGGGTGTTGTCGATGTCGGTGACACCAGCCGCGCGGGCGTCCTCGGCAGTGTCGGGCAACCAGTTGCGGCGGCCGAGTTCGCTGTTGCGAACTTCGTCGGTCCGCTCGACGGCCAGGCGGTCCAGTGCGGCGGCCGGGCCCTCGGGGGCAAAGGCTTCCGAACGCCACGTGTCCCCCATGTTGCCCGCGACCACGGTGCCCACGGCGCGGATTCGATGGTCGGTGCGCGCGGTGTGCACGGCGTATCCGCCTCCGGCGCAGATGCCGAGCACGCCGATGCGGTCAGGGGCGATGCCAGGAACGGTCTGAAGGGTGTCGATGGCGTAGGAGATGTCCTCGCCCCGTCGGTAGGGGTCTTCCAAGTCGCGCGGCTCACCGCCACTGGCTCCTTGGTGCCCTGGATCGAAGACGAGTGCGGCGACACCGCGCGCAGCCAGTCCGGACGCGTAGTTCGCGCCGATCTGTTCCTTGACGCTGCTACCCGGCGTCGAAAGCACGACTGCTGGGACAGCGCGCGTTTCGGCGAAGTCGTCTGGTAGGTGAAGGAGGGCCGCGAGGTCGAATGGCCCGCGGGGAATCGTGAGTGGCGTGGTGGTCATCGGATGGATGCCTTTCGGTTGCCTAAAGCTCTGCCGCTGAGCGGGATTGGGGCCGTCGCCCAGAATGTTCGTACTTCATTGTGGCGGTGGCGCGGTGGTCGCGACGATGACGCTGTTGACCACGATCGCTGTCATCGTGCGGCTCACGGCCTCGCCCGCGGCCGCGGCGCCGAAATTTCCGCGCCCGAGTTCTTGGGCGCGGGTGATGACGGCGGAGTTCCACGGAATCTCCTGACTGAACTGCGGGAGTGTGCCGCTTCCCCACAGCAGAGCCGCGAGCGCGGCGGTTCGCGCAGTGGGCTCGGCGTTCTCGACCAGCACCGCGCGGACGTCCTGCAGGAGGCCTGCGCGGCGGTCGGTCTCGCCCAGGCGCACGGTGGTGATGCTGAAAATGCCGAGCCTCTTTCGTTTCTCCTCGCGGACGTCACCACGCTGGATCAGCCGATTCAGCACGGGTCGGCGCAGCGTGGGACCGATCGCGGCGAGACTGGCCTGAAGTCCGCGAGGTCGTTCGGACAGATACGTCCATGCCTCGTGGAACAACTCGTCCGTCGGTTGGCGCCCTTCCACCGCGGCGACAGTGACTGTCCCGTTGCGTGCCGTCGTCGCGGTGACGTCACCGGCGAGTGCAAGCTCGGCGAGCACCGCTGCGCCGAGCACGTAGAAGAGCGTGTTCTCGCCGGCGATGGTGCCGAACCGTGGTTGGAAAAGCAGCAGTAGCAGGTCCTCGGCCACTGTCGGTGCGTGTGCCTTCGGGGTCGAGTAGGACTGGAAGTTCAACGAGGACAATCCTTTCGGTGGTGATCCAGGGGAGCGGTCACTCAGAACTGACTGACACCGCCGTCGACGTAGACCTCTGCTCCGGTCATGAACGAGCTGGCGTCGGACGCCAGGAAGGTGACCACGTTGCCGATCTCTTCCGGGCGGGCACGGCGTTTCATCGGCACCGTGGACGTCAGATCGTCCAGGGCGCCGGCGCTTTCGGAGAACAGGTCTGCCAATCCCGGAGTCTGGGTGAGTCCGGGCGCGACGACGTTGACGCGAATCTTGCGGTCGACGAGCTCGGCGGCCCAGCTGCGGGCCAAAGAGCGGATCGCGGCCTTCGACGCCGCGTAGACGCTGGCTCCCGGAGCTGCTTTCACGTCGCCGTTCGAGCCGCACAGAATGATCGAGGCACCCTCGTTCACCAGCGGAAGGGCGGCCTGCACCGCGAAGGTCACCCCTCCGACGTTGGTGTCGAAGATCTTGGTGTGGTGTTCCCAGGTGAGATTGCCGAGCGTCGCGAACTCGTTGATGCCCGCATTGGCGAAGACGATGTCCAGGCGGCGCCCGCTCGCCTCGATGGTGGCCGCGACCCGATCGAGATCGGCCTGGTCGGTGACATCGGCCTGAATGGAAGTAGCTCGGTCAGAACCGATATCGGCTACGGCGTCGTGAAGGGCATCGAGGCGTCGACCCACCAGGAAGACGAATGCTCCTTCCTGGGCGAGTGCCTGCGCGCCGGCGAGCCCGATACCCGATGTGGCTCCGGTGACGAGTGCGGTTTTGCCTGTGAGGTTCGGCATGAGTTCCTTTCAGTTTTGTACCGATCGGTCAGATACTTACCGTACCAGTTTTGTACCGATCGGTTAGATCGCTCGGGAATCGGGACTAAGATCACGAGCATGAGCGCAGGGCAGCGGCACGCGGGCGGCCGGCCGCGTGCCTTCGACGAGGAGCGCGCGCTCGACGGGGCCACGGAGGTTTTCTGGCGCCTCGGCTACGAAGGCGCGTCGCTGGCCGAGTTGACGAACGCGATGGGCATCAACAAGCCGAGTCTGTATGCCGTGTACGGAAGCAAGGAAGAACTTTTCGTCCGTGCTCTACAGCGGTACGGCGAGTCGTACCACGAGCATCTGAGGGAGCTTCTCGCGCATCCGCGCGCTTACGACGTCATCGAGTCGTATCTTCGGGCCACGGCAAAGTCGGTGCGCGCGGGGACGCTGCCGGGGTGTCTTTCGATCCAGGGCGGACTCTCGTGCGCCCCGAACAACGCACGCATACCGCAACTCCTCGCCGACTACCGCCGCGGCATCGAGAACGCCGTCGAAAAGGCTTTGGCGGCAACCGAGGACGCATCTCACCTCGACGTGGCGGCTCTGGCGGGGTACGCGGTCACCATCGGGCAGGGGCTGGCGGTGGACGCCGCGGCGGGAGTCCCCCAGGCAAGGCTGGATGCCGTCGTCGAGGTGGCGCTCGCCGGCCTCGCGGTGTCGATGGACCGCCCCGCGGCGAGGTGACGGGGGACCGCCGAATTCGTCGGTGGTCGAATCTCGGCGCTGATTACCGCGATCGGGGGGCTGGCGGCGTGCGAGGTTCACCCCGCGCCAACCGGCCGGCCAGGTCGGCTGAGGAGCGACTCATATCGGCGGCTCGGGGTCGTACTGGATGCCGCGGCGTACCTCTCGTGCGCGCTCGACGCCTGCGAGGCGAGCCACCAGGTGTAGTGCCATGTCGATGCCGGCGGACACCCCGGCCGAGGTGATCACGTCGTCGCAGTCGACAAAGCGCGCCTCGGCGCGCACGTCGATGGTGGGATCGAGCTGTGTCAGCACGTCAAGGGACTTCCAATGCGTGGTGGCGGCCCGCTCGCGGAGAATCCCGGCTGCCGCGTACACCAACGCGCCCGTGCACACGCTGGTCATCAATGTGCCGTCGTCTCGGCGCCGGCGCACCCACGCGAGCCGCTCTTCGTCGTGGAGCTGCGGGCGAGTTCCCTGTCCGCCGGGATAGATCAGGATGTCAAGGCCAGGACGATCGGCCTCGCTGTGGTCGACGCGGACCCTCAACCCTTTGGCGCACACCACTTCTCCGCCGGACTGGGCGAAGGTGTACACCTGCCAACCGTCGTCGGGCCACGTCCTGGTCCAGTACGACAGAACTTCCCACGGTCCGATCGCGTCGAGTTCTTCGACGTCGGGGAAGAGGAGGATCCCGATGTGCTTGATGTCGTCGGCCATGACTCAACGATGACATCGATCACGACGGAGGAGGGTCGCCGCGGAAGAATGCGATGGAATTGTCGGCCGATCGCCGTGCGACGCCCTCGTCCTCGCCGGACGCGAGCTGTGCCACGTACCAGCCCTCACCGGCACCACGGATGTAGTCTCGGCCCTCGCCTGTGGTGGACCATTCTTCCTCTCTGAATTCGTCAGGCACCGCTGCGCCGCTCACCAGGTGAATGGCCAGGCCCAGCAGCGCCAGATCCCAACCGATACCTACCGCGCCCGGCCCGTACTGCGGCCACATGTCGTCGTCCACCAAAGCGATATGGTCGAGCTGCATGCGTGCGTTGTCGGAGCCTTCGGCGGTGATCGTCAGCTCGATCCAGCTCACTCGGCCACCGAATTCCCAGGTGGCGGTGAAGGAGCGGGGCGGGTCGCACGTCAGGATCGTGCCTGAGGCGTTCCCTTCGACCTGGTACCTGCCGTCCAGCCGCAGATCGCCGTGCACGGGCGCGAACCATCTCGGCAGCCGTTCGGCATTGGTGCAGGCGTCCCAGAGGTCGGCGGCATCGGTGGGGTAGCAACGGCTGAGCGTGACGACGCGCGCTTCTCCGGCGTCCAGGGTGCGGTTGCCGACCGTTCGTTGCACTGCATTGACCTGATCGCTGAGGTCCATGGCTTCTGCTCTCCTTCAGTGCTTTTCGGGTCGCTCGGTGCGGCGCTGCCGTTTGCCTCTGGCGATCTCGGTGGACAGGGCGTCGAGGCGGGGTGCCCAGAATCGGCGGAAGTTGTCCAACCATTCGTCGACACCCCGCAGGGCGGTAGGGTCCACCGCGTACATCCGCCGCTGGCCTTCCGGGCGTACGGTGGTGAAGCCGTTGTCT
Organism: Mycobacterium bulgaricum; assembly: GCF_041287165.2. Lineage (NCBI taxonomy): Bacteria > Bacillati > Actinomycetota > Actinomycetes > Mycobacteriales > Mycobacteriaceae > Mycobacterium > Mycobacterium bulgaricum. The sequence goes on from NZ_JBGGKV020000001.1 coordinate 1,165,654, forward strand.
CGCAGGACTTTCAGGTGCTGCGAGACTGCGGGCTGGGTGATCGAGAACTCGGCCTGGATCTCCGAGGTGAGCGCCCCTGCGGACAACTCGCCCTGCGCGAGCAGCTCGAGGATCCGGCGTCGCACCGGATCGCCCAGGACGTCGAAGGCGTGCACGCCCTAAAGCTAAAACGCTAGACTTATATAAGTCAAGTGTTATACAAAGCCTGTCACGCCGTCGCCGCAACCGCTTCCTGTAGGCCGCGGGTGGCCAGCACGTCGGCCAGTTCGTTGTCGGCGACCCCGGAGTGGCCCTTCACCCAGAACCACTCGACCTGGTGCTGTGCGCACGCCGAACGCAGCCGCCGCCACAGGTCGGCGTTCTTCACCGGCTGCTTCGCGGCGGTCATCCATCCGTTGCGTTCCCACCCGAGTACCCATTTCGTGATGCCGTTGCGAACATAGGTGCTGTCGGTGTACAGGTGCACCGTCACGGGCCGCGTGAGCGCTTCGAGCGCCATGATCGGCGCCGTCAGCTCCATGCGGTTGTTGCTCGTCAATCCGGGCTCGCCGCCGCACATCTCGCGGACATGGTGACGCTGCCGCAGCACGGCACCCCAGCCACCAGGGCCGGGATTGGGGCGGCAGCCGCCGTCGGTGTGGATCACCACGACGTCGTGATCGGCGGAGCCGCGGTCGGTCATGTGCTGAGGATAGGGGAGGAGATGAGCGCCGTACGGACCGACATTCCGAGCTCGCGGTGGTGGAGCGTCGTGATTCGACGGCCGGGCTGTACCGCGTCCTTGACCGCGGTGGTGCGCTCGCCGAAGAACGCCGCGCTGGCCTCGATGTCGGCGACGGTGAACGTGACGCCCCACAGCGTCGACGGTGCGTCGCCGGCTGCTCCGGGCGAACCGACGACCTCGACGATCACCGCGCCGAACCGGAAGAAGATCTGGCGGATGGGTCTGCCGCCCAGTTCGGCGACACGTTCCCGGCGCGGAACCGCGCCGACCGCACCCAACGATGCGACAGTGCGGTCGAGGTTGGGGGACATCAGCACGACATGGTCTATCGCGACGACGCCGTTGGCGTGCGAACCGTCGGTGTGCGCCTCGGATTCCGACGCCCCGAAGTCAGAAGCAGCGGTGGGTATGCCGTCGAGATCGGGCGGAGCGTCCGGCGGAAGCCCGCGAAGAGACCACCCGACGATTCCGGTTCCCGAGCTGTGACCGGCGAGGTGAATGCGGACGCCTCCGACGTGACACCGATGGTCGGGGCCGACCCCGAAGCCGGCCTGCACCCATGCGTCCGCAGGATCGGCGACGACCAACTCGTCGACGGAAAGGCTCACCGCCGCGCTCAGGAGGTGAAGACGTCGATGGACTTACCGAGTGCCAGCATCACCAATGGGATTCGGCGGCTCGTGGACTGCTGGTAGGTGATGTACGGCGGGTACAGATGGGTCATGTACGACCAGACCTCGTGGCGTTCCTCGTCGCTGGGCTCACGCCACGTCGCCTGATAGGCCTGCGTTGCGATCTGCACGTCGATCGTGGTGCTCGCCTGGATGTTGAGATACCACTGCGGATGACTGTCGGCACCGCCCTTCGACGCGACGATCACCAACTCCCCGCCGAAGTTGCCGTATATCAAGGGGTTCACATACTGCCTACCCGACGTGCGACCACGCAGCCTGATCAGGCAGTGCGTGGTGAACGTGCGGCCGCCGACGCCGGCGAGGTCCAGGATGTGCCCGCGCGTACCTCCGGATTGCAGGTATTCGGCGCGATGGTCGCTGACCCAGTCGTTGCGTTCTGCCCGGATTTCGTCAGCGTCACCCATCGGCAGTCCCTTCGTGTTGCGTCCGTACCCGCTGCTGACTGTATCGCTACGTCAGCGGGGGACGCGAAGGGTCAGTCGTCGTCCTTCTTGTCGGCGTCCTTCTTGTCGTCGTCCTTCTTGTCGGCGTCCTTCTTCTCGTCGTCCCCGTCGTCCTTGTCGGACTTCTCGTCGTTGTCCGACTTCTCGTCCTTGTCGGACTTCTCGTCCTTGTCGGACTTCTCGTTCTTGTCGGACTTCTCGTCACCGGAGGACGAGCCACCGAGTTCCAGGACAGCCCAGTGGCTCGGCGACAGATACACCGACCACTTGCCCTTTTCGCGACCTAGCTTGAGAACACCGTCGTCGATCTCCCAAACAGTGTCGTCGTCGTGCTGAGATTCCTGTCCATCTGAATACGTGAGTTTGAAGGCCATGGTGTCGAATGCCCGCAACTCGCCAGCGCTAATCGCGCCGTGGTCGGTGCGGCGCCGCGCTGCCACGCCTCTGCAGCAGAACCGACACCGTGAGGATCGTGATCCCGGCGACGGCCAGGGCTGCACCCGCTGCCGCCGGCGCCGTGTAGCCGAACCCGGCCGCGATCACCAGACCGCCTATCCAGGCCCCCGTCGCGTTCCCGATGTTCAGCGCCGAATGGTTCAGCGCCGCAGCCAGAGTCTGCGCATCATGGGCGACGTCCATCAGCCGGGTCTGCAGCGCGGGTCCGACGGCGGAGCCCGTCAGTCCGATGCAGAAGAGCACCAGCAGCGCGGTCCACGGAGTGCGCGAGGCCACCACGAAGACGGCGAGCGTCATGGCCAGCGCACCCATCGACAGGTACAGCGCGCGGACCACCGACCGGTCGGCCAGCCGCCCGCCCACCAGATTTCCGAAGAACATGCCGAGGCCGAACATCATGAGCGCCAACGGAACCAGCGATCGCGGCAGCCCCGCCACGTCGGTCATCGTCGTGGTCACGTACGTGTAGACGGCGAACATGCCGCCGAATCCGATCATCCCGACCATGAGGGCGAGCCAGACCTGCGGACGGCGCAGCGCACCCAGCTCGGTGAGCGGGCTGGAGGTGCGCATCGTCTTGAGCTGGGGCGGCAACCAGAACCACAGCGCGGCAAGCGTGATGGCGCCGACCGCCACCACGAGGCCGAAAGCTGCTCGCCATCCCAGGGATTGGCCCAGCCACGAGGCCACCGGCACGCCCAGCACCGTGGCGACGGTCAGCCCGGTCAACACGTGGGCGACGGCCTTCGCCCTGTTCTGCGGCCCCATCAGGTGGGCGGCCACCAGCGCGGCGACACCGAAGTACGCGCCGTGTGGCAGCCCGGCGAGGAATCTCGCCGCGATCAGGGATTCGTAGGTCGGAGCCATCATGCTGGCGAGGTTGCCGATGGTGAACACCGCCATCAACGCCAGTAGTAACGTGCGGCGCGCCATCCGGGCCGTCACCGCGGCGATCAACGGGGCGCCGACCACTACACCGAGCGCGTAGGCCGAGATGACGTGCCCGGCAGCGGGTTCGGAGACGCCGAGGCCCTGCGCGATGTCGGGCAGCAATCCCATGGCAACGAATTCGGTGGTGCCGATACCGAATCCGCCGAGCGCGAGCGCCACGACGGCGAGCCGGCGCACGACAGGATCGGGGGCCACCACCGACACAGGGCCGGACGGCCGGTCGAGGGTCACCGTCATAGCGCTCGGACGGCGGTGACGGTCGGCTTGCTCAGCTTGACGGCGACGTCGGCCAGCCTGCGGATGCGGTCCCAATCGCGGCGGCGCACCGCCTCGGCCGGGGCGAGCCAGTCCGCGCTGACGCAGCCGACGTTCGGGGAGGCGAGGTAGCCGGACAGGTCCCCGGCGGTGAGGCCGCCGGAGACGCAGAAGCGGGCGGCGGGCACAAACGCGGCGAGTGCCTTCAGGTGACGCAGCCCGCCCGCTGCCGAGGCCGGATGCAGCACCATGTCCGTGTACCCGTCCGACATGAGCTCTGCGGCCTCGTCGGCGGTGTTCGCGCCCGGAAGGTGGGGCAGCTCGGTGGCGCACATCGCGTTGCGCAGAGCGGCGGGACCCTCGGTGGCCACAAGGAACTCCGCGCCGGCTGCCCGCGCCAGCTCTGGCTGTTCGATGTGCGTGATCGCTCCCGCGCCCACGATGACCTCGGGGGCGTCCGCGACGATGCGCGCGATGGCCTCCAGCGCCAAGGGTCCGTCGAGTGCCACCTGGACCAGGGGCAGCCCGGCGTCACTGATCGCACGTGCGACAGAGGCGGCGGCCGACACCGCGGATGCGCTGTGCACGCTGATGATGGGCATCACCGGGGCGACGTCCAACAGCGACCGTGGCTCTCTCATGAGTTCGACGGTAGCCCTGGTTTAGGTACTTCTCAATCTTACTTATGCACTTGAAGTGCATAAGTGGACGCGGTTACGCTGCTCTCATGGTCTCGTTCAGGGCATCGTCAGCAACCACGGTGGGGGATCTCTACGCCCTCATCAGGCACAAGCGAGACCTGACCCGCACCGAAATCGGCAAACTCACAGGGATGTCTCGAACGGCAGTGACTGCCAGGGTGACCCAACTCACGACGCGCGGGCTCGTCGTCGAACACGAGCAAGCGCCCTCCACCGGGGGCCGCCCGGCGGCCCTACTCAGCTTCAATGCCGCCGCCGGGGTGGTACTGGCGGTGGCGGTCGGCGGTAGTCGCACCCGCCTGGGCGTGTGCAACCTCGCCGGTGACGTTCTCGCGGCCGCCGACGTCGACCAGGAGCCCGGACTGGCGCCGGGCGATCTGATGCCGGACGTCGTCGCCCGCCTCGGCCGGCTGCTCGCCGAGTCCGGGCACCGAGGCGATCAGGTCTTCGGTGTCGGGCTGAGCCTGCCCGGCACGGTGGACCAATCACGGGGCAGCAGCGTCGACACCCCCGTGCTCAGCGGCTGGGACGGCGCGCCGCTCATTCCGTACTTCCGCGAGCTCACCGACGCACCGGTCGTGCTCGGCAACGACGCCAACGTCATCGCGCTCGCCGAATGGCGAGCAGGAGCGGGCCGCGGTTTCGACGACATGCTTGCCATCAAGGTGTCCACCGGACTGGGAGCGGGCATCATTGCGGGCGGAGCTCTGCAGCGCGGCGCCAATCGCGCTGCGGGAGAGTTCGGCCACAACAAGACCTCGGCCGCTGCCGAGTTGGCCTGCCGCTGTGGAGACGTGGGTTGTCTCGAGACCGTGGCCGGCGGCTGGGCGCTGACCCGCCTGCTGCGGGATGCAGGCAGGCCGGTGCAGAACCTGCGCGACATCGTCAGGTTTGCGCACACCGGAGATGCATTGGCGCGCAGGCTGATCCGCGACAGCGGTCGGCACGTCGGCGAAGTGCTGGCGGGCGCGGTGAACCTCCTCAACCCCGCTGCGCTGGTGATCGGCGGTGACGTTGCGGGGGCCTACGACATCTTCGTCGCCGGCCTACGGGAGACCTTGTACGGCAACGCGACCACGCTCGCGACGCGGGTCCTCGAAATCGTGCCTGCCGATTTCGGCGACCGGGGCGGCGTCATCGGCAGCGCGATGATGGTGCTCGATCACGTCCTCGACCCGCAGGCCGTCGACGCCCTCGTCGCGGCGGCCTGACGCCCCTCAGTTCGTACGCTCGTCGACCGTTGTGAGAAGGTCCGCGGTCCCGTCGGCGTCCTGGCGCCGCACGGCGTGCAACCGTTCCGCATAGAGCAGGTCGTCCCGCCACAACCGGTTGGCGGCCATCTTCATGAACGGCGTGATCAACGGGGCCGCCCGGAGGCCCCGCGCGAAACCGGGTCGATCCGAGTGCGCGATCACCGCCTCGGTGACAGTGCTGCGCGGCTGTCCATCAGGCCCGTAACCCGTTGGGGTGGCGTGGGTTTCGACGACACTGCCGGCGCCTTCGCCCTCGACGATGCGCATGGTGAGGGTGCGGGGTTCCGGGCTGGTGAACTCGGCGATGACGGGAATGCCGAGTCGCCCGACCCGGAAGGTCACTGCGACGAGGAACCGGTCGAGCTCCTCGGGGACGTCCTGCGATTCCGGCGGTGCGCTGAGCACTTCCAGACGGGTGAACGAGTACGGATGGAACCAGGCGCCGTGCCACGGGTCCATCCGGTTGGCGACGATGTCGGCTGCCTCGCACGCACCGCTGAGCTGGGTGACGGCCGCGATCTGCGCACCCTCGGGCCGGGCCGGCAAAATCGGCTCGGCGGTGGGGGTCTCACCACCGACACGGTCGAGCCGGGCCCAGACCAGAACGCCGTCGTCGAATGCGGGCACCGCCGGCCAGTCGGGACGGGACCGGCCGGTGAGCCGCAATCCGTGCCACGGGCACACGAGATGGCCGCGGTCCACGGTCCCGGTGCACAGGTCCGCCCCGAGATGGGGGCACCGCGCAGGTCCGATGTGCAGGACGTCGTCCATGTCGCGCCAGCAGACCAGTTCTGCGCCCGCCACCGTGGCCGCATGGGGTTTCGACGTGATGTCGGTGCTGGCCGCCACGACGAACCAATTGCCGCTGGGGCGGGCCTGGGACCGGGCCAGCGCCGCGGCGATCACCTGCGGTGAGGCCTGCCGGTAGGTGGGTGGCTGCCGTGCCCACGCCGTGCGCGGCAACAATTCGAACGGCGATGCCTTGCTGACCGATGTCGTCAGCCGGCTCAGGAAACTCATCGCGATGTCCGCCTTTCCACGCGTCCTGCAAGGTGCCGCAGGACGCGTGACCGTCCGCGCACCGGCACGGTGTACATATCGTGCCCCTTCACGCCGAATCGGTCGAGTTGTGCATTGGCCGCCGCGATCCCGGTCGTGGCCGCCCGCTCCATCAGCGCCACCGGCAGGTCGATACGGATGCCGTCGCCTGCCAGGGTGAGGCCCGGTGTCGGCGTCCGCACCACGGGTCGGGTAGCGAAATCGCCCGGCGCCAGGCGTGGGCAGTCGTCGCGGGTGAGCGTCTTCTCGGCCACGATCGACGCTGCCGCCGTCTCCGGATACAGCTCGCGCAGGCGTTCGAGCATGTCAGCACGCAGGTCCGGGGTGTGCTCGGGCACGGAGTAGGCGTGCAACTCGACCACCGACCCGCCGGTGCGTCGGGCCCACTCGGAGGCCTCCCGTTCGTATCTGTCGAGCACGCTGATGTTGTCGAGGGGCGGCAGCCCGCCGGTGCCGAGGAACGCGGGCCGATCGGAGCGCACGGGCCGGTCCAGCCAGAGGCGCTGCACGACGAACGGCGCAGCGCTACCCAGCATTTCGATCCGCGCTCGCCACTCGGAGTCCCCGATGCCCTCCGAGTTCGCGACGATGGACCGCAACGGGCGGACGTCGGTGGCCAGCACGACCCCGTCGGTGTGGAGGGGGGTACCGGACGCGGGGGTGACCGTGAAACGCCCATCCTGTTGCGAAACACTGTGCACCGCGGTGCTCAGGTGCACCCGCACACCTTCCTCCTGCAGATGCTCGCACAGCGGATTCCACAGTGCCACATCAAAGTTCGACGTGGCAACGTCGAAGACCAGCCCTTCGCTCGAACCGAGGAAATAGATGTGGAACATCGTGGCGAGCTCGGCTGCCGACAACGCGGCAGGCCGGGTGAAGAAGCTCCGCGAGAACACCTCGAACGCCAGGTGACGGGCGGCCACCGGAAAGTTGATGTCGTGCAGGAACGTCTCGGCGTCGAGGTGGTCGAGTTTGTCGTAGGTCTGCGGAACCGAGACCTCGGCGAGGGGCGCGGCGGCGCGGGCATCGAGGCGCACCAGGTCGCGCACTCGGAAGGTGGGGCTGCGCAGAGCGAAGACGACCGCGTTGAGCGGTGGAGTGCTGGGCAGCCCGCGGAAGGTGTCACGGCGGCCTTGCGCATCGACGAGGGGATAGTCGTCGAGGGGCGCGAGCATCGCGAGGTCGGGGTCGATGCGGCGAAGCAGGTCACGCAGGTTGTAGTACTGCCGGAAGAACGCGTGGAAGCCCCGGTTCATGGCGAGGTGGGCACCGCCGGAACCGTGTTCGGTCCATCCGCCGACCCGGCCACCGAGGTAGGTCTCCCTCTCGAACAGGTCCACGTCGACGCCGCGTTCGACGAGCGCCGTGGCCGCGGACAGCCCGGCGATGCCACCACCGATGACCGCGACCCGCGGCCGGGTGGGCAGACCGGCCGCCGTCGGGAGCCCCGGCTTGGCGGGATGGCGAACCCGGCGGGGATCGGTCACCGCGGCGCCCGGCCGAGGAACGTGTGCACGATGTTGCGCTGCCACCCCGAGACGGTCTCACTCCGCACGTCGGTGAACCCGATGCGCTGCAACCGATCCCGGAACTCCGAGGCGCCATCGAACTCGTTCACGCTTCGGCGCAGATAGCGGTAGAGGCCGGCGTCTCCGTCGCGAAGACGTCCTGACGGGATGATGATCGCCGTCGCCACCAGGTTCCAGATCGCGGCGGCGGCACGGGAATCCCGCACCGAGTATTCGTGGGCGGCGAAGATGCCGCCCGGGCGCAGAAACGAGAGCAGGGAGCGCAGAACCGGGTCCGGATCGCTGAGGTTGCGCACGAGGTATGCGGCGAGGATGCCGTCGAACGGTCCGCTCACGCCCGCCTCGGCAAGATTCTCCGCGCGGCTGTGGACGAACGTGACCGCCTCGGGCCACGACTTCTCCCGGGCCTTTTCCAGCATCCCCGCCGACCCGTCGACGGCAACGATTTCGGCGTGCGGTGCCGCCTGCACCAGTGCCGCAGTGGAAGCGCCTGTGCCGCAGCCGATGTCAAGGAGGCGGAGGCCACGCCCTCCGTCGGGCAACCCCATCCGCTGTGCCGAGAGCCGGAGGTGATCGTGGTATCCGGGATTGGCGCCGACGAGTCGGTCATAGTGTTTCGCGCCCGCGTCGAATGCGTCGGGAACGTCGTAGCGTCGCAGGTTCATGCCGTCTCACGTTTCTGTCTGTCGCCGTTGCGCACCCAGAGGAGGAGCACGGCGGTCACCATTGCCCAGCCGAAGAGGAAGTCCTCCACGGGGATGTCCCACGGGAATCGGATCCCGGTCGAATGCTGCTCGTTGTACACGACGATCGGCGCGCTGAGTTTGGTGAGCCAGCCGTCCACCGGGATCTGGAAACCGAGCACGATGGCCATCGAGATCCAGTAGGCGGGACGGCGGAACAGGCTGGTGCGCAGTACGCGCAGCTCCCACGCGATGACCGCCAGCACGGCGACCACTGCGGGCAGGGTGTAGCCGAGGCCCGTCATCGGCTCACACGATGTTCGCTCCGCCTGCGCGACATCCAGCCCAGGATGGTGCTCACTGCCGAGTAGGTGAGCAGGCCGCAGAGCGGGACCACGAAGAAGAACATGAGCTCTTCGACCGGCATGATGCCGATGTCGATGCCCGACACGAAGCGTGGGTTGTAGCTCCAGACATCGCCGGCGATCGCGATCAGATCCCACCCTATGAACACGAGCGCCACCGGGATGATCGCCGCCGCCGTTCTCCTGGCCTGGCGGTAGACACCGGCGCCGAGGATCTCCAGCGGCGCGGTGAGGATCAGACACCCGACCATGAGCAGCAGGTACTCGTAGCGCTCGATGGTCTACACCCCCCGGCGGCGGGCCCGCGCGAGGAGAGCTTTGGCGAGACCCGCCGAGGCCACCCGGAGGCGGCGCGCCGTCGACACCGTGGCTCGCTGGGCGAACACGGCGTAGTCGATGTCCTCGATGCGCTCCAGGATTCCGGAGTACAACGTCAGCGCCGCGCTGATGCACGGCCGGGACTTCGGTGCCAGCAACGCGATTCCGCGTTCGGCACTGCGGTAGATGGTGCGGGTGAGCGCGAGCTGTTCGACCAGCGCCGCCCGCAGCCGCTGGTCGGTGCGCCTGTTCTGCTGGCACCAGGTCAGCACGTCGCGGTCGACGCCGTGTGCGGCGAGTTCGTCGGCAGGCAGATACACCCGGCCGCGCGTCAGGTCTTCATCCATGTCGCGCAGAAAGTTGGTGAGCTGGAAGGCTTTTCCGAGCGCGGCGGCATGGGGCGCTGCCTCCTCGCGGGGGACGACGGTGCCGAGGATCGGGAGCATCTGCAGCCCGATCACTTCGGCCGAGCCGTACATGTAGCGATCCAGCGCCGCTCGGTCCTGGTAGTCGGTGACCGTCAGGTCCATCCGCATGGATGCCAGGAAGTCGTCGAAGAGCTGCCAGTCGAGGTCGTACTTGCGGGCGGTGTGCACGACGGCGTCCAGTGTCGGATCGTCTCCGCTCGGCTGGTTCTCGACCATTCTGGTGAACAGCGCCGTCGACAACCTCTGCAATTCGTCGGCGCGTTCTGCCGTTGTGCGCGAATCGAATTGGTCGAGGACGTCGTCGGCACGCCGCGCGAAGCCGTACAGGGCGTGCACGGCGGGCCGCTGTTCGGGCGACAGCAGGCGAGTCGCCAGGAAGAACGTTCGGCCGTGCTGTGCGTTGATCGCGCGGCACTTCTGGTAGGACTCCCTGAGCGCAACATCGTGGACGCCCGCGGCGTCCAGCTCCGAGCTGATCATCGTTGCTCCGATCATCGCGACATTACCTGTGACTGTGTCCGGGTCGAGGTCCCGGTGACGCGGTCCGCGGCGAGGCGTCCCGAAACGATGGCGGTGGGGATACCGACTCCGGGCACCGTCGAGGATCCGGCGAGCACCGCGTTGTCGATTCCGCGCACGGTGTTCCCGGGCCGGAAGGGGCCAGTCTGCCCGAACGTGTGTGCCAGCGCGAACGGCGTGCCGGCGGCCATGCCCTGCCGGGCCCAATCCTGGGGTGTCACGACGTGAAGGAGTTCGGCGTCCTGGCCGAGGTGTGGCAGACGTGCGGTGACGGCTTCGAGCATGTGGCCGGTGTAGTCGTCGCGGTCTGCATCCCAGTCCTTGTGCCCCACATCGGTGTTCGGCGCCGGCGCAAGAACGTACAACAGTTCCCTCCCGTCCGGTGCGAGCGTGGGGTCGCCCAGCGTCGGCCTGGTCACCAGCAGCGACGGGTCGACCATCGGTCGGCCCTGATCGATGATCTCGTCGAAGGTCCGGTCCCACGCATCCCCGAACAGGATCGTGTGGTGCGACGGATCGGACTCGGCCGCTGCCGCGCGGCATCCGACGTGCGCGACGACGGCTGACGGGGCGGGGCGCAGCTTCAGCAACCGGCGGGGGGTGCGGCCGAGCAGCCGGTAGGTGTCGGGCAGCTCGGTCGTCAGGATGACAGTGTCGGCGGGGAAGCGCTCACCGTTGATGGTGCGGACCGCGGTGACCCGCGAACCCGACCGTTCGAGCGTGGAAACCGGTGCGTTGTAGTGGAATTCGACGCCCGCATCGGCCGCTGCGGCGGCCATGGCGTCGGGTAGCGCCCGCATTCCGCCGCGGGGGAAGTACACACCCGATACCGTGTCCATGTAGGCGATCACCGCGTACGCGGCCAGTGCGCGCTTGGGGGGCACCCCGACGTAGAGCGCCTGGAACGTGAACACCCGCAACAGGCGCTCGTCGGAGAGGAAGCGCCGCACCATCGGTTCCCAGCTGCGGAAGCCACCGATCGCGGCCAGCTTGGCGAGCTGCGGGGTGAGCAGCGACAGCGGGGAGTCGAAGTTCGCGTTGATGAACCCGTCGAACTCGAGCTCGTACAGTCGCGTCAGCCACCGGCGCAGTTCGGTGTAGCCCTGCGCCTCCTTCGGGCCGGCGAAGCGTGCGATCTCCGCGGTCATGGCCTCGGCGTCGCTGTGCACGTCGAGGCTGCTGCCGTCGGCGAACGAGGCGCGGTAGGCGGGCAGCACCGGTTGCAGGTCGAGCCGCGACGCCGTCGATTCGCCGACCGCGGCGAACGTCTCGTCGATGATGTCGGGCATCGTCAGCACGGTCGGCCCGGTGTCGAGGCGATATCCGGAGACGTCGGCCCGGCCGACCCTGCCTCCGGGGTGTGCGCCGCGCTCCACGACGGTGACCTGACGTCCACGCCCGGCGAGGTGCAGTGCCGCGGACAGACCCGCCAGCCCGGCGCCGACGACGACCACCCGGTCGGTCGCGCCGGTGACGGTGCGCATCAGGCCACCCGCTCGGTGCACGCCGCGGCCATCGAGGCCAGTGCCGATCGGACGTCGTCGTCCAGCGATGCGCTGTCGAGGCGGTGCAGGGCCCACGCGAGGCGTCGGTCGATCAACTGTTCCATCCATTCCACTGTCCCGATCTCTGCGATCAGGCACTGCCAACGTGTGATGTCGTCGTCACGGAGATCCGTGCTGGTCATCAGGCGTTCGAGCTGACGTCGATGTGCGCTGCTGCCCAACTGGTATGCGGCTACCACAACCGTAGTCGCCTTCCGCGCGGCCAGGTCGGATCCTGCCGGTTTCCCGGTCGTCTCGGGCCGGCCGAAGACGCCGAGCAGGTCGTCCCGCAGCTGGAATGCCTCGCCGACCGCGACACCGTAATCGCCCAGGGCGCTCAGCGTCCGCTCGTCGCAGCCCGACAGCGCCGCGCCGATCTCCAGCGGTCGACGCACGGTGTAGTTGCCGGACTTGCGCCGAGCTACGTCGAGGACGTCGTCGAGCGACGGGAACACCGATGTGTCGTTGACCAGGTCGGCGAACTGCCCGACCGCCAGTTCGGTGCGCATGGCGTCGTAGCGTGGCCATGCGCGGGCCAGGGCGTCCTCGGCCAGCCCGCTCTCGCGCAGCATCTGCTCGGCCCACACCAGGCACAGGTCGCCGAGCAGGATGGCCGCCGATTCACCGAACCGTGCCGAGGACCCCGGCAGCCTGCGACGGTGGTGCCAGTCTTCGAACGCGCGGTGGGCGCTGGCTCTTCCCCGGCGCATCGGGGACCCGTCCATCACGTCGTCCTGCATCAACGCGAACGCGTTGAGGAACTCCAGGCTTGCCGCCGCCCTGATCGCGGCAGATTCGGCGTGCGCGCCCGCCAACCAGCCCAGATAGAGGAACGTCGAGCGTAGACACTTTCCGTCGGCAAGCAGTGTGCGCAGCACATCCTCGGCGATGTCGACGCGGCTGCCGGGAAGCGCCTGTGTGCAACGGGAGTCGAGGAACTCGGCGACCGCGGCCAGCACCGCCTCGCGAACCGACGCCTGCCAGGGCCCGTCCAGTCCGTCCGCCAGTCCGAGCGCCTGGGTCCGCGTCGTCGTGCCGTTCCTACCCGCGGGCATATCGCCCCGGTCCCTGGTGAGCCTGGCGCCGGTGGTCATCGAATCGAGCCATTACCCATTTCTAATGCGTGTATGCCTTCCCGACACTGTTTATGGGCCTCGTTTGCCTGTCGCGACGCCGGGTAGCCGGGTCGAGCGAGCGACGCGGCGTAACCGGCGGGGGCGATGCGGGCGTTGCCCGGGCGCTCATGCCGGCGTGTCGAACATCTCGACCATGCGCCAACAGCCCTGTCCTGCAGGACAATTCAGATATTCCCGGTCAGCATCGGCTTGGCGGAGCTGCTTGCGGGACGCGGTCGCGCGGCTCGGTCCGACAACCCGCGGGTCGCTTATTACATGTCTATGACAATTGGCGGTGTGCGCCTCTTCGCCGGTCGTACTCGGCCGTCCGGGACGGCGCCGCGGAGTGGGTGCACTTCGGCAGGGCCGGGCAGCCGCCCCCGCGGCCCACTGTTGGGGGCCGCGCGTTCGGCCGTTGTCGAATTCCTGACAAGGCGAGGAATATCCCTCTGCAGGAGGGGGATTGGCGCCTTCGCCGCCGTCAGACCTTCGCGATGACGTTCTCGGCGAACCACTCCAGGTTGCGGATCTTATCGTCGAGCGGTTCGGTGTCCTGGCCCATGATGTAGGGGATGCGGAAGCCGACGATGACGTCGGTGACGCCTTTGTCCTCCAGGCGCTTGACGCCGTCGAGGGTGAATCCGTCGATCGAGATGACATGGATCTGGAATTCGTCGGCCAGGCCGATGCGCTCCTCGGACTCCCGGTACTGCTGCAACTTCTTGAGCAGCGGGTCGAGTTCTTCGGGATCCCCGCCGCCGTGCATCCAGCCGTCGTTGCGGGCGGCGCGCCGCAACGCGGCGTCCGCGTGACCGCCGATCAGGATCGGGATCGGCTTGGTGGGTGCGGGCGTCATCTTGAAGGTGGGGAAGTCGTAGAACTCGCCGTGGTACTCGAAGTACTCGCCGGAGGTGAGGCCTCGGACGACGTCGATGCACTCGTCCATCCGCTTTCCGCGTTTGGCGAACGGCACGCCCATGATGTCGTAGTCCTCCGGCCACGGGCTGGTGCCGACGCCGAGGTTGATGCGGTTGTCGAACAGCGCGGCCAGAGAGCCGGCCTGCTTGGCGACCAGCGCGGGTGGGCGGATCGGCAGTTTGAGCACGAAGATGTTGAACTTCAGCCTGGTGGTCACGGCGGACAGGGCGCCGATCAGCGCGAAGGTCTCGATGAACGGCTTGCCGTCGAGAAACTCGCGGTTGCCGTCCTCGGTGTACGGATACTTCGAGTCCGACACCTCCGGATAGGCGACGCTGTCGGCGATCGTCATCCCGTGGTACCCGGCCTCGTCGGCGGCCTTGGCCAACGGAATGTAATTCTTGGGGTCGGTCATGGCTTCCGCGTAGGTGAATCGCACGTCGTCTCCTGCTCGTCGGTGACCGAATACTAGAACACGTTCTAATATGCCGGTGACCGTTTGGCCTCAGAGAAGCGGGACGTCCACCACGACGGGCTCCAGCGCAAAAGGCGGCGCACCGAGGCCGACCACCGAGAACGTCGACCACGGGGTGCGTTCGGTCAGCCGCCCGCGCGCGGAGCGCTCGCCGACCACAACTGTCACCTCCTGCGGGAGCCGCACGTCGATATCGGTGGCCAAAACTGTTCCCTGCCAGTGGTAGTGGCCGTCGATCGGATGGATCTGACCCGTCAGGCGCACCTGCACATCGTGTATGCGATCGCCCACGACGACTGTCGCCGCACCGTCGAAGACCGTGCCGTCGGGGCCCTCGTCGAAGCCCGGGGAACGCACCTCGAACGCCGACGGAATCCGTCTGCCGACCTTGCGCCAGTAGTGGCCGCCGCGGCGGGTCTGCCCACGCGAACGGTCGTCGTAAAGACGCTGCGTGCCGGCCCGCACCTCGATGCGGGTGGCGTCCGAGCGACCCATATGGTCCAGACACTTCGCGATATAGCTCTTCTGCGCCGCCACGTCGGGTCCGGTGACCAGGAACCAGTTCGGTACGCCGTGCACGGCGACGCCGAGATAGGGCCGCGGACCGTCCGTCCGGCCCACCGGTGGCAGCGACCCGTCGGTCGCGATGACGACCCGTGCCTGGTGTCCGCCCACCGTCCATGTGTGGCTGGCCTCGTCGAACTCCGCGTCCCGCGTCGCCTCGGCGTCGATATAGGCCACCGCGTCGACGGCCCCCGAGGTCACAGAAACCCGCCGCGCTTCCACAGCCGCCGCGCCACCGGCCCCAGCAGGCCGACCTCGTCGAGGAACGCCGCCAGCGGGGCGAACCCGCTCACCTGGACCTCGCGCCGGTGGGCGCTGGCACGCGCGATCCGGCGAGCCTCGGCGGCGTCGAGCCCGACTCGGGCGTACTGAACGCGATTGGTGAACAGGTGTCGGAAGAACAGGCCGCCGACACCGTTGATATTGGCCAGGACGAACTTCGGGACGCGCCGCAGGTGCGGTGCACGCTTGCGCAGGCCGTCGCGCGCGAACTGGATGTGACGCGCTTCCTCGGTGACGTGAATGCGCATCAGCCGCTGCACCATCGGCTGCAGCTCGGGGTCGTCCATCATCTGGCGCTGCAGCGAATCGAAGATCTCTTCGCCGATCAGCGCCGCCATCCACAGCATCGATCCTTGGAACGCGAATGGCAGCGCATTGATGACGACTCGTTGATAACGCCTGGGCCGCACCGGTTTTGCGCCGATACGATCGATGGCTTTACCGAACATCACCATGTGCCGGGTCTCGTCACCGAGCTCGGTCAGCTCGTAGTGCGTCGCCCGTGCGGTGGGATCCTGATGCATGATCTTGCGCAGCAGTGCCTGGTTGAGGATGTTCTCGAACCAGATCCCCGCCGACAGCGTGTTGGCCAGCTCCTGCCGGGACAATTCGATCTGTTGTTCCCTCGTCATCGTCTCCCACAGCGGCGTGCCGTACAGCGACACGGTCTTCGGGGGCAAGAAGAACTTGTCCGGGTCCAGTGGCGCGTTCCAGTCGATGTCGACGACGGGGGCGTAGGACTTCCTGACCGAACCCTTGAGGAGACGCTCGGCGAAAGCTTGACGCGTTGTCGCTTGTGACTTCGCAGGAGCCGTCATCAGGGTCCTTCCGCCGACCGGGTGTCCCTCGACGGTAGGGAGGTTCTTGGCGGGCTGTCAATACCTCCGGTATCGGATACTTGCGGTAATGCCAACTTGTGACGTGCGGGGTGGATCATGAGCGGCATGGGATCGTTTCTGCTGCGCGCCGGCCTGACCGGGCTCGCGCTCTGGGTGGTCACCCTGCTGGTGCCAGGCATCGAATTCGTCGGCGGCGACTCGACGGCGGCACGGATCGGCATCATCTTCGTCGTCGCCGTGATATTCGGGGTGGTCAACGCGATCATCAAGCCGATCCTGCAGATCATCTCGATACCGCTCTACATCCTCACGCTGGGCCTTTTCCACATCGTCATCAACGCGTTCATGCTCGTGCTCACGTCGTGGATCACCGAGCACACCACCCACTGGGGCCTGTTCATCGACGACTTCTGGTGGACGGCCATCTGGGCGGCCATCGTGTTGTCGGTGGTGAGCTGGCTGCTTTCGCTCATCGTGCAGGCAGACTGAGTGGTATGCCTGAACTTCCCGAGGTCGAAGCGCTCGCCGATCATCTGCGTCGCCACGCCGTCGGACTGACCGTCGGCCGCGTCGACGTCTCGGCGCTGTCGGTGCTCAAGACCTTCGACCCGCCGGTGACGGCCTTCGCCGGGCACGAGGTCACCGGAGCCAACCGGTGGGGCAAATACCTCGGACTGCAGGCAGGCGACCTGCACCTGATCACCCACCTGTCGCGGGCAGGCTGGCTGCGATGGTCGGACAAGCTGGCAGCCATGCCCCTGAAACCGGGCAAGGGGCCCATCGCACTGCGCGTCCATCTGGGCACCCCCGGTGACGCGCCCGGTTTCGACCTCACCGAGGCCGGCACCCAGAAGCGGCTGGCGGTGTGGCTCGTCACGGACCCGATGGCCGTTCCACAGATCGCCGCGCTGGGTCCCGACGCCCTGTCCCTGGGCATCGACGCGTTGGCCGATGTGCTGAAGACGCAGGGCGGACGGATCAAGACCGTGATCACCGACCAGAAGGTGGTCGCCGGTATCGGCAACGCCTACAGCGACGAGATCCTGCACGTCGCGAGGCTCTCCCCGTTCGCGACCGCCAACAAACTCACCGAGGCTCAGCTCGCGGCGCTGCACGACGCGATGATCACCGTGCTCACCGACGCGGTGAAGCGGTCCGTCGGCCAGCAGGCCGCGACCCTCAAGGGGGAGAAGCGGTCGGGGCTGCGCGTGCACGCGCGCACCGGGCTGCCGTGCCCGGTATGTGGGGACACCGTGCGCGAGGTGTCATTCGCCGACAAATCGTTCCAGTACTGCGCGACGTGCCAGACCGGCGGCAAAGTGCTCGCCGACCGGCGGATGTCGCGCCTTTTGAAGTAACTGCGGCGATTAACAGGACTTGTCTAACTCGGTTATCCTTCCGGCATGACTCGGCAGAAGATCCTGATCACCGGCGCGAGCTCCGGCCTCGGCGCCGGGATGGCCCGCCAGTTCGCCGCCAAGGGACGAGACCTCGCCCTGTGTGCACGCAGGCTCGACAACCTCGACGAGCTGAAGACCGAACTGGTTGCGCGCTACCCGAACATCAAAGTCGCCGTCGCCGCACTCGACGTCAACGACCACGAGCAGGTGCCGAAGGTCTTCAACGAGCTCAGCGACGAACTCGGCGGTATCGACTGCGTCATCGTCAATGCCGGCATCGGCAAGGGCTACCCGCTCGGCGGGGGAAAGCTGTGGGCGAACAAAGCCACCATCGAGACCAATCTCGTTGCGGCCCTTGTGCAGACCGAGACGGCGCTGGAGATGTTCAAGGCCGCGGGCGCAGGGCATCTGGTGCTGGTCTCGTCGGTACTCGGCAACGTCGGCGTGCCCGGCTTCAAGGCGGCATACTCGGCGAGCAAGGCCGGCGTGACGTCACTCGGCCAATCGCTGCGCGCCGAGTATCCGTCGGGGCCGATCAAGATCACCGTGCTGGAGCCCGGCTACATCGAGTCCGAGATGACGGCGAAGTCCAACTCGACGATGCTCATGGTCGACAACGAGACCGGCGTCAAGGCCATGGTCGATGCCATCGAAAAAGAGAAGGGGCGCGCGGTGGTCCCCGGCTGGCCGTGGTGGCCGCTGGTCGAGGTCATGAAGCTGCTGCCGCCGCGTTTCACCAAGTACTTCGCGTAGCAGCCCCTCTTCACCGCGAGCGTGCGTGTCTGCGGGCGAAACGCCGCGGAATCCTGAAACTTTGCGCACGCTCGCGCTGCTCACGCTTGCGACCGCCGATCGCCAACCTTGACAAACTGTTGGGTTTTCCTAACGATTGGTTAGGTGAGTCCGGTACGGCGCGGGGAAACATTCCCCATCCACAACCGCATCGGCGTACTGCGCGCCGAGCGGCGACTGACCAGGGCGCAGCTCGCTGAGTTGATCGACGTCAACCCGCAGACTGTCGGGGCGCTCGAACGGGGCGACCACTACCCAAGCCTCGATCTCGCATTCCGCATCTGCGACGTCTTCGACCTGCCCGTCGAGGCGGTGTTCTCCCGCGAGCCCTTCGCGCCGTTGTCGACGGAGCTCTACCGAAAGCAAGGAGGAAAAGCTCATGCCTGAGGCCACCCTGATCGACCGCTATCAGACCTATCGTGCCGGCCGGTTCCTCAAACACGAACAGACATACGCAAATTGGCTGCCCGGCTGGCGTACGCAACACCGGCGCCGCATCCTGGTCGCCGGGCTGGCGTCGACGTTCGCCCTCATGTTCGCGGTGAGTGTGGTGTGCGCGTTCGGCATCAGCTGGGCGCCGCTGCTGTGGCTACCGGCCTGCCTGATCTTCTTCCCGCTGTGGACCGTGCTGCAGATCGTGTCCGGACGCCAAGGCGACGCGCCGAACGCCACGCTCGACGAATACGAACTCGCGCAGCGCAACAGCGCCCGCTCGATCGGTCTGACCGTCACGCAGAACCTGATGATGCTGCCGATCCTGTACCTGATCTTCGGTGCGGTGTTCACCGGTGGTACCGACACCGATATGGCCTATGCCGGCGGGCTGATGGCGCTGACGGTGCTACTGATCGGCGGTTGCACACCGGCCATGATCCTCGGCTGGACCCGTCCCGACCCCGAAGCGTGAGCGATTTCGGCGTGCTTTTCGCCGCTCAGCGACGAAAAGCACGCCGAAATCACGCGGTGCGACCTCGCTCCGCTCGGTAGTGCCGCACGAGGGCATCCGTCGACGAGTCCGACTGCTCGGCCGGCGACTCGTCGGACGTGATCACCGGCAGCAGCGCCTTGGCCTGAGTCTTGCCGAGCTCCACACCCCACTGGTCGAACGAGTCGATGCCCCAGATGACGCCCTCGACGAATACCTGATGTTCATAGAGCGCGACGAGCTGGCCCACCACCGAGGGTGTCAGCTTTGTCGCGAGGATCGACGTCGACGGTCGGTTACCCGGCATCACTTTGTGCGGCACCACATCTGAGGGTGTTCCCTCCGCGGAGATCTCCTCGGCGGTCTTGCCGAAAGCCAGCACCTGCGTCTGCGCGAAGTAGTTGCTCATCAGCAGGTCGTGCATGCTGCCGGTGCCGTCGGCGGTGGGCAGGTCGTCGGTCGGCTCGCTGAACCCGATGAAGTCCGCGGGGATCAGGCGGGTGCCCTGGTGTAGCAGTTGGTAGAAGGCGTGCTGACCATTGGTGCCCGGTTCGCCCCAGAAGATCTCACCGGTGCTGCCGGTGACGGGCGTGCCGTCGGCCTGCACCGACTTGCCGTTCGATTCCATCGTCAGCTGCTGAAGGTAGGCCGCAAACCGCGCCAGGTCATTCGAATAGGGAAGCACCGCACGGGTTTCCGCGCCGAAGAAGTTGTTGTACCAGAGCCCGATCAGGCCAAGAAGCACAGGCGCGTTCGCCTCCAGGGGGGCGGTGCGGAAGTGCTCGTCGACGAGGTGGAACCCGGCGAGGAACTCGGCGAAGCGTTCCCTGCCGATCACTGCCATCACCGACAGCCCGATCGCCGAATCCACCGAGTAGCGGCCGCCGACCCAGTCCCAGAAGCCGAACATGTTGTCGGTGTTGATGCCGAACTCGTCGACGAGCTTGGCGTTCGTCGACACCGCGACAAAGTGCTTCGACACCGCCGCGTCGCCGAGCGCATCGGTGAGCCAGCGCCGCGCCGCCGTCGCGTTGGTCAACGTCTCCAGGGTCGAGAACGTCTTCGACGCGACGATGAAAAGTGTTGTCGCAGGGTCGAGTCCGTCGAGCTTTGCCACCAGGTCCGCGGGGTCGACATTCGAGACGAACCGTGCCGAGATGCCCGCGTCGGCGTAGTGGCGGAGCGCCTGGTCCACCATCACCGGCCCGAGATCCGAGCCGCCGATGCCGATGTTCACCACCGTCGTGATGCGTTCGCCCGACGCGCCGCGCCACTCACCGCTGCGCAACCGGTCGGTGAAATCGCCCATCCGGTCCAGAACGTCGTGTACGTCGGCGACGACGTCCTGGCCGTCGACGGTGAGCTCCGCATCCCGCGGAAGCCTCAGCGCCGTATGGAGCACGGCGCGGTCCTCGGACGTGTTGATGTGCTCACCGGAGAACATCGCATCGCGCCGCGCGGGCACGTCCGCGGTACGCGCCAGATCGAGCAGCAGCGCCAGCGTCTCGCGTGTCACCCGGTGCTTGCTGTAGTCGATGTAGAGGTCGCCGACCGTCAACGCCAACTCGGTTCCGCGGGCCGGATCCTCGGCGAAAAGTGTGCGCAGATCCGTGGCGCCGAACTCGTCATGGTGCCGGGACAGTGCCTGCCAGGCGGGCGTAGCGGTGATGTCGGTTCCCATGTCAGAAACACTAGTGCGGCCAGATAGACAGGGGTGGAAGACTTGGAGTATGGATGCTTCCGCTGTCTCTGCACTGCTCGCGTCGGTCCCTACCGGCCTGTGGATCGGCGGTGAGGAACGCCGAGGATCGTCGACGTTCGATGTGCTGGACCCCAGCGACGACGAGGTACTCGTCGCTGTCGCCGATGCCACCGCCGATGACGCCCGCGCGGCCCTCGAGGCGGCGTGTGCCGTGCAGGCCGAATGGGCAGGAACCGCGCCGCGCAAGCGCGGTGAGATCCTGCGGTCGGTGTTCGAGACGATCACCGCGCGCGCCGACGACATCGCCGCGCTGATGACGCTCGAGATGGGCAAGGTGGTCGCCGAGAGCAAGGGCGAGGTCACGTACGGCGCCGAGTTCTTCCGCTGGTTCGCCGAAGAGGCCGTCCGCATCGACGGCCGCTTCACGCCGAGCCCCGCGGGCACCGGCCGGATCCTCGTCACCAAACAGGCCGTCGGCCCCTGCTATGCGATCACACCGTGGAACTTCCCGCTCGCCATGGGCACCCGCAAGATGGGCCCCGCCTTCGCGGCAGGCTGCACGATGATCGTCAAGCCCGCACAGGAGACGCCGCTGACGATGCTTCTGCTGGCCAAGCTGATGGACGAGGCGGGCCTGCCCAAGGGCGTGCTGTCGGTGCTGCCGACCAGCAATCCCGGCGCGGTCACGGAGGCTCTGATCGACGACGGCAGGCTGCGGAAGCTGACCTTCACCGGATCGACAGGCGTCGGCAAGGCGCTGGTGAAGCAGTCGGCGGACAAGCTGCTGCGCACCTCGATGGAGCTCGGCGGCAACGCCCCGTTCGTGGTGTTCGACGACGCGGACGTCGACGCCGCGGTGGAAGGCGCCGTGCTCGCGAAGATGCGCAACGGCGGCGAAGCGTGCACCGCCGCCAACCGCTTCCACGTCGCCAACGCGGTGCGCGAGGAGTTCACCGACAAGTTCGTCAAGCGGATGAGTGAGTTCACGCTCGGCAAGGGCCTGGACGAGAAGTCGACGCTGGGTCCGTTGATCAACGCCAAGCAGGTGGCCACCGTGACGGAGTTGGTCTCCGACGCCGTCTCGCGCGGTGCGACCGTCGCCGTCGGCGGCGTCGCTCCTGGCGGTCCCGGCAACTTCTATCCCGCCACCGTGCTCACCGACGTCCCTGCCGACGCACGCATCCTCAAGGAGGAGGTCTTCGGACCCGTGGCGCCCATCGCCGGCTTCGAGACGGAAGAAGAGGGCATCGCGGCCGCCAACGACACCGTCTACGGGCTGGCCGCCTACGTCTACACGCAATCACTGGATCGTGCGCTACGGGTGGCCGAGGGCATCGAGTCGGGGATGGTCGGTGTCAACCGCGGAGTCATCTCCGACGCCGCAGCGCCGTTCGGCGGAATCAAGGAGTCCGGCTTCGGACGCGAAGGCGGCACCGAAGGTATCGAGGAGTACCTCGACACGAAGTACGTCGCTTTCACCAAGTAGTCGACGCCGCGCGCGCCTTCCCGATCGGGAGCGGGCCCGCCCATAGACTTCCTTGCTCGGACAGGTAGGGAGGGCGCTCGACTGTGACTGCCGTGAGTGCGGCGCCAACCCGGGTCGGGCCGCGCCGTTATGTCGGTCCGGGACAGTCGATCCCGGCCCTCGACGGCGTCAGAGCCATCGCGGTCGCGCTGGTGCTGGCCGACCACGGCGGCGTCCCCGGACTGTCGGGCGGCTTCCTCGGCGTCGACGTCTTCTTCGTGCTCAGCGGCTTCCTGATCACCTCGCTGCTGCTCGACGAGATCGGGCGCACCGGTCGGATCGGTCTGAAGGGGTTCTGGATCCGCCGCGCACGCAGGCTGCTGCCCGCGCTGCTCGTGATGGTCCTGGCTGTGGTCGCGCTGCGCGAACTGTTCTCCGAGGAGTCGACGGCGACGCTGCGCGACGACGCCGTCGCCACGTTCTTCTGGATGTCCAACTGGATGTTCGTCGCCAACGACACCGACTATTTCGCTCAGGGCGCTCCTCCGTCCCCGCTGCAGCACACCTGGTCGCTGGCTGTGGAGGAGCAGTACTACGTGCTCTGGCCGGTGGCGATCGCCGCCGTCGTCGGGGGGATGGCCGCGATTGCCTACCGTCGCGGCGTCACGCTGTCCCGACGCGCGGTGCGTGTCGCGGTGTTCTGCCTCGCCACCGCAGGCGTCGCCGCGTCGGCAACCGCAACGTTTCTGCTCAGCTCACCCGGCAACCTCAACCGCGTCTACTTCGGCACCGACACCCGCGTGCAGGCGCTTCTCGTCGGCGCGGCCGCGGCAGCCCTGGTGGTCCGTGACTGGCGGGGCTTGACCGCCGGCCTGGTGATCTTCCGTGGGCGGTGGACGCGCTGGCTCGCCTGGGCGCTTCCCGTGGTCGGTCTGCTGGTGCTGTTCATGGCGGCCCGCATCGCGACCGGCAGCGCCGAGGAATTCCGCAGCGGCCTACTCATCGTGGTCGCACTCGCCGCGATCCTCGTCATCGCTCCGGTGGCTCTCGCGCAGGACGGTCCCGTCGCCCGGCTGCTCTCCGTCGGGCCGCTCGTCGGACTCGGCGCGATCTCCTACGGCGTGTACCTGTGGCACTGGCCGATCTTCCTCGTGCTCAACGGGGAGCGCACAGGCACGGACGGGTGGCAGTTGTTCGCACTGCGGTGCGCGGCGACGGTCGCGGTCGCCGCGGTGTCGTGGTGGCTCATCGAGCAGCCGATCCGCGAGTGGCGGCCCGCCTTCGTGCCGATGCTGCCGCTCGCGGGAGCGACGGCCGCGACTGCCGCCGTCGTGACGATGACCGTGCTGCCGGTCAGGGTCCTCCCCGAGAGGCCGGAGCCCGGTCCACTGGTCGACACCGCAGCTCTGGTCGGGCCCGAGGTCCCGGTCGCGGTGACGCAGGCGCCACGTCCGCGCGCCCCAGGCGACCTGCGCGTCGCGGTGTTCGGCGACTCGATCGCGTGGACGATGATGCGCTACCTGCCCGACACCCCCGGGATGGACTTCGCGGACTTCACCACGATCGGATGCGGAATCGCGCGTGGCGGGCCCTATGAGTACGTGGGCCAGGAGTTGCAGCAGAAGCCCGAATGCGATGCGTGGCCGGCGCGGTGGGCGCAGCGGATCGGCCACGAGAAGCCCGACGTGGCGCTGCTGATCGTCGGTCGCTGGGAGGTCGTCGACCGGATGAGCGAAGGCCAGTGGACGCACATCGGGGAGCCCGGCTACGACGCGTACCTGCGCGGCGAGCTCAACCGCGCGCTGGACATCCTCGGCTCGACGGGTGCCCGGATCGTCGTCACGACCGAGCCGTACAACCGGCGTGCGGAGAAGCCGGACGGCAGTCTCTACCCGGAGGATCAGCCTAAGCGCGTCGAGACCTGGAACGCCCTGCTGCGCAGCGTCGTCGAGGAGCGGCCGAACGCCTCGGTGCTGGACCTGAACAAGAAGCTGAGCCCGAACGGCTACTACCAGACGAGGGTCGACGGCATCAGGGTCCGCAGCGACGGCGTACACCCGACACCTGAGGCGGTCGAATGGCTGACGCCGTGGCTGGTCGAGGCCCTCAAACCCGAATAGAGGCTAGTGGCCGAGGCGGCCGCGGCCGAGACGCAGCAGCAGCATCGCGAGGTTCTTGCCCTCTTCGCCCAGGACGCTGTAGCGCTCGATGACCTTCATCTCGCGGCTGTGCACCAGGCGGGTGCCACCGGAGGCCATGCGGGCCTTGCCGATCATCTGCGACACCTCGGTGCGGCGCTGGATGGCTTCGAGGATGGCGGCGTCGAGCCGGTCGATCTCCTGACGGAGTTCGTCGATATCAGGCATCGTCGATGACCCCGTGGCTTCTGTGTGCTTCGTGGTTTCCGTGTGCGTCATGTTCGTTCTCCGTTCTCGTTGTGTCGGAGGCCTTTTCCGGATCTCGGGCCTCACACAAGAGACGAGCCCCGGATCGCCGAAGCGGACCGCGGGGCTCTGGGAAGCAGCTACACCACGGGCACCGCTGGCCGGTACCCGTAGAAAAATCGGCGATGAGCCCCTCGGGCGAAGAGCAGAAGGCCGGGATGCGCAATGAGCACGTAGCGAGTGTGCCATCACTGACCAGCGCTGCGCAAAGACTCCGGCCCGGCCGGCAACAACGCCCGGAGCCGGCGGATGTCCCCGACCGGGGGCGTGGATTTGCCGGAGCGCGCGGCGCGCTGAGCGCGCAGCCGATCCCGTCGGGTGCGGAGGCGCTCGGGGATCCGCGCCTTCCGCAACCCCGTGCCGGGCAGTCGCCGGTCGAGGACGGCCGGGCGGTTGTATGTCCCGCTGTGCGTTCCAAATGCGAGAACAGCGGGAAAATCCTGTCGCAACCACCGGGTATTGACGCGGGGGTGGATATACAGTGGCTACGAGGCGCGAGTCGGAAGCGCACGGACGGGGGATCGGCGCCGATGCCGATCGGTGAACGCGAGGTCGATGGCATTTCAGATTGCTGAGCGCGGTCACGTGCTGATGCGGGCCCGGTGACGTCGTAAAGGCGCCGCCACCCATTCGTGTTTGCTGTGAGCGTGACTTCCGCTCGGGTGCGGCGTGGGGTCACGCCACTGTCCGGAGTTGCGGATCCCGATGGCGCGCGCCAGCGGTTGCCGGTGTTTGATGTCCGAAAAAGCTACTGGCAGAACAACTTTGGCGGCCTGACGATTGGTGCGGGCCTTCATGCGTCCAATGCCTTTTACTCGGTGAAGGCGCGTTCACACGCATTTCGGACAAGCTGCAGCCATATTGACGACGGTTCTTGACACGTTGCTGGACGCAACCATAGATTGCGCTTGCCCAGGAAATTCTGGGTCTCACAGCAGTCGCCGGCACGGGGCGAACAAACTCCGGAGGGGGAGTCATTCATGGCGAGGCATCGCAGTACGCAAACGACAGCACCGGGTTCAGCGCTTCGCTACCTGACAGCGGGGGTGTTCGGAACGGCGATGGTCGGGGCCGGGGTCGCCCTGGCCGTCACTCCTGACGCCGAGTCCCCGTCCACGGTGCGGATGGATGTGCGACTGGCCTCGACGGACTCGACGCTGCCGCCGGAGTGCCTTGCGGGCGCGGGCGCAGGCGACGGCTGTGCCACGTTCGTCGGTTCCGGCGGTGCGGCGCCGCTCGCGCTGATCTCCGCCAACCCGGCGCTGCGCCCGATGATCGGACCCGGCGGGTGGCTGATCGGCGACGGCCTCGACGCCGCGGAGGATTGCGAGGGCAACGCGTGCCGCGGCGGCAACGGCGGGCTGCTCTGGGGCAACGGTGGCGACGGGCTCTACGGCTACGACGGCGGCAATGCCGGGCTTTTCTTCGGTGATGGCGGTGACGGAGGCGACGGACTCGATGCCCAATACCGCCCCGCCGCCGGCGACAAGCTGGCAGCCACCGACGGCGGCAACGGAGGCCGCGGCAGCCTCTTCGGCAACGGCGGTAACGGGGGTCGCGGCGGTGACGACGACAACACGCTCGATTCCGACGTCGCCGAGAACAACGACGCCGAAGCCGGCTGGGGAGGCGACGGCGGCCGCGGCGGACTGTTCGGCGGAACCGGCGGAACCGGCGGCGCCGGCGGAAACGCCACCTCCGACAACGGCAATGCCATCGGCGGCGACGGAGGCTACGGCGGTGACTCCAGCAACAGCCGGGGTGGCGACGGCGGCGCGGGTGGCGAAGCCATCTCGCTGGGCGGGAACGCCGACGGCGGCTGGGGCGGTGACGGCGGCAACTCGGCCGGCGGCGACGGCGGCACCGGCGGCGATGGCGGTCAGGCTACGGGTCTGCTCGAAGGCACCGAGGCGATCGGCGGCCGGGGCGGTGACGGCGGCTCGACCATCCTCGGCGACGGCGGTGACAGCGGCAGAGGCGGCGACGCGAACAGCCTGGACGGCGACGCGGCAGGCGGTCAGGGCGGTGACGGCGGAACCGCGTCGACCGGCAACGGCGGCGCAGGCGGTCAGGGCGGCAACGGGGAGTCCGTCGAGGGAGACGCGTACGGCGGCGACGGTGGCGCCGGCGGAAATGTGGGCACCCTCGGCACCGGCGGGCAGGGCGGCGACGCGGGCGACGGCCGGGTGAACACCGGCGGTCTCTCCGATTCGGGCGGCGACGCCGTCGGGGGCACCGGCGGGAACGGCGGCCGTGGCGGGATCGTCCTCGGCAACGGCGGTGACGGCGGCGACGGCGGCGACGCCACCCTGCCGAACCTGCCCGGCGGTAAGGGGGACGCGACTGCGGGCCTCGGCGGCATCGGCGGCTCCGGCGGCATCGGCGGGCAGGCCGGAGAGGATGGCGAGGACGGGACGACGAACCGGTCCGACGCCTCCGAATCCGACGGGTAAGGGCTGAACGACGCCTCCGGGCGAAGGGCGAAACCCCTTCCCCGGAGGTTTCGTCGTGACCCGGCCCGTGTGCATCGCGGTGGGGAGAATCTGTCTGCCGGCAGCGGTAAGTTTGGGTGCGACATGAGTGTGCAGGTGACCTTGAACGACGCGAACGTCCTCAACGAGGACGCCAGGCCGATGTCCGGCGACGACCTCCTCGAAGGACTCAACCCGCAGCAGCGCCAGGCGGTGCTGCACGAAGGCTCGCCGCTGCTCATCGTGGCCGGCGCGGGCTCGGGGAAGACGGCGGTACTGACCCGCCGGATTGCTTACCTGCTGGCATCCCGGGATGTCGGTGTCGGCCAGGTGCTGGCGATCACGTTCACCAACAAGGCCGCCGCGGAGATGCGCGAGCGGGTCGTCGGCCTCGTCGGTCCCCGGGCGCGCAACATGTGGGTCTCCACCTTCCACTCGACGTGCGTGCGGATCCTGCGCAACCAGGCCTCGCTGCTGCCCGGCCTGAACTCGAACTTCTCGATCTACGACGCCGACGATTCGCGGCGGCTGCTGATGATGATCGGCAAGGACATGGGCCTGGACACCAAGCGGCATTCACCCCGCCTGCTGGCCAACGGCATCTCGAACCTGAAGAACGAGCTGATCGGACCGGAACAGGCCGCTGCCGAGGCGTCCGAGGCCGAAGACGACCTCGCGCGCATCATCGCCGACGTCTACGGCGAGTACCAGCGCAGGCTGCGTGCCGCGAACGCGCTCGACTTCGACGACCTCATCGGCGAGACAGTGGCTGTGCTGCAGGCATTTCCACAGATCGCCCAGTACTACCGGCGTCGGTTCCGGCACATCCTGGTCGACGAATACCAGGACACCAACCACGCCCAGTACGTGCTGGTGCGCGAGCTGGTGGGGACCGAGACAGTCGACGGTCTCGCACCCGCCGAGTTGTGCGTGGTCGGCGATGCGGACCAGTCGATCTACGCCTTCCGCGGCGCGACAATCCGCAACATCGAGGACTTCGAACGCGACTTCCCCAACGCCACAACGATTCTGCTCGAACAGAATTACCGGTCCACGCAGAATATCCTGAACGCCGCGAACTCGGTGATCGCCCGCAATGCCGGCCGCCGGGAGAAGCGGCTGTGGACCGACGCCGGCGAAGGCGAGCTCATCGTCGGGTACGTCGCCGACAACGAGCATGACGAGGCGCGCTTCATCGCGCAGGAGATCGACGCGCTGTCGGACTCGATCGCCGACTTCTCCTACAACGACGTGGCGGTCTTCTATCGCACCAACAACTCGTCGCGCGCCATCGAGGAAGTCTTCATCCGTGCCGGCATCCCGTACAAAGTCGTCGGGGGAGTGCGCTTCTACGAGCGCAAGGAGATCCGCGACATCGTCGCCTACCTGCGCGTCCTGGACAACCCCGGCGACTCGGTGAGCATGCGGCGCATCCTCAACACCCCGCGCCGCGGTATCGGTGACCGCGCCGAGGCATGTGTGGCCGTGTACGCGGAGAACACCGGCTCCAATTTCAACGACGCGTTGGCCGCGGCCGCCGAGGGCAAGGTGCCGATGCTCAACACGCGCTCGGAGAAACAGATCGCCGGGTTCGTCGCCCTCCTCGACGAACTCCGCGGCGGCCTCGACGGTGAACTGGGCGATCTCGTCGAGACCGTTCTCGACCGCACCGGCTACCGCGCCGAACTCGAGGCGTCCAACGATCCCCAGGACCTCGCCCGGCTCGACAACCTCAACGAGTTGGTCAGCGTCGCACACGAATTCAGCACCGACCTGGCGAACGCCAAGGCCCTCGCTGAAGACGACACCGATCTGCAGGACGAGGACGTTCCCGACACCGGTGTGCTCGCGGCGTTCCTGGAGCGGGTGTCCCTGGTCGCCGACGCCGACGACATCCCCGAGCACGGCTCGGGCGTGGTGACGATGATGACGCTGCACACCGCCAAGGGGCTGGAGTTCCCCCTGGTCTTCGTGACCGGATGGGAGGACGGCATGTTTCCGCACATGCGCGCTCTCGGTGACCCGCTGGAACTGTCCGAGGAACGGCGCCTGGCCTATGTGGGTATCACCCGCGCCCGCCAGCGCCTGTACCTGAGCCGCGCCAAGGTCCGCTCGTCGTGGGGCCAGCCGATGCTGAATCCCGAATCCCGGTTCCTGCGCGAGATTCCGCAGGAGCTCATCAACTGGCGCCGCACCGAGGCCCCGCCATCGTCGTACTCGGCTCCGGTGGGCAACGCGGGCCGGTACGGCACGCCGCGTCCGTCCCCGTCGCGGCCGGCAACGGCGAAGCGCGCACTGATCGTGCTGGAGCCCGGCGATCGGGTCACCCATGACAAGTACGGTCTCGGCAGGGTCGAGGAGGTGTCGGGCGCCGGTGAGTCCGCGATGTCGCTGATCGACTTCGGCAGCGCGGGCCGGGTGAAGCTGATGCACAACCACGCGCCCATCAGCAAGCTCTGAATCAGTCCGTGCGGCTCCACCGCGCCGTCGCGGGCAAGGCCGCGAGGACGACGGACGTCAGCGGCAGCAGCGGCAACGCATAGACCGGCGGGGGGAGCTTCGCGCCTGCAACGAACAGGCTCGCGAAGATGAGCAGCGCGATGACAGCCCCGACCGCGATCAGCAGTCGCGCGGTTCGGCGCCGCAGGAGCAGGGCGATCACGCCGCTGATGGAGGCCGCAGCCGAGACCGCGGCGAGGAATCCGACGGCGACGCAGAAGAGAGGGTCGGTGGCCCACCACCCGGTGATCAGGTCCGTGGCGATCACGCCGCTGGCCCAACCGGACAGGATGCTCAGCACCGCGGTCGCGATCGCCGACCGCGGATCGGCCCGCGGGCTGCGCGTCGGTCCGACCGCGATGGGTTTGGCGCGCGGGAAGAACTGGGTATCGGGTTCGGAGACGACAGGCTGGGCGCCGGTGGGATGGCGGCGCAGGATGCTTGTCGGTGGATCGGCAGAGGCGACGGCGGGATTGGATCCGGTGTGCGAGGGGGCACGCCGCAGAATGCGCGTACTGGTGTCTTCCTCTTCCGGATCTACCGGCGGGACGAGTTCAGGAGGTGGGTCGCTGGCCACTCAGCCAACGTAGCCGCCGGGGGACAGCCCCCGCTTGGCCAGCCAGCCGACAGGGTCGACGCGGTCGGTGCCGTTGAGGTGCACCTCGAAGTGGCAGTGCGGCCCGGTCGAATTGCCGGTGTTGCCCATCTTCGCGATCTGGTCGCCTGCCATGACACGCTCGCCGACCGAGACCATGATCGAGCTGTTGTGACCGTAGAGCGTCACCGTGCCGTCGGCGTGCCGGAGTTTCACGAGGTTGCCGTAGCCGCCCTCGGATCCGGCGGCGATGACGACGCCGTCTGCAGCCGCGAGGATCGGTGTACCGATGGCGTTGGCGATGTCGATGCCCGCGTGCAGCACGCCCCACCGGAATCCGAAGCCCGAGGTCCACACGCCCGTGGTCGGCATCACGAACTGCGGCTTCGTCAGCCGGGCTTCGCGCTCGGCGCGCTCCTGCGCGAACGCGGCGGCCTTCGTGATCTCCTCGGCGTGAACCGTGGAATTGGCGGCCGGGGCCACCGAAACGATCTGCATGCCGTCGACCGAGCCGGTGACGACGGTGCCGTCGCCGAGCGTCGTCTGGTCGGAAGCGAGCACGGTCTCGGCGGGCGCCTTCGACGTGTTGTTGGTCATTGTGTACGCGCCCGCGGCGGTTGCTCCGACCGCCATCGCCGCGACGACCAGGCGACCCCTGACCGGCACTTCAGGCTTGCGATGCGCGCCTTTCCGGCTACGCATATCGATGATGTCTGTCTTTGCTGTGCCGTCGCTGACGTCGGTGTGGCTGTCGCGATAGGCGCGAGCGGATGAACGGCGCTCGGCGCTCGGCTCAGCACGGAACTCGGTCGGAACGACGAGACGCAGCGGCGTCAGATCGTCGGTGTCGTGGAGATCGTCGAGCTCGGGCGCATGGATGACTTCGGTGTCGCGGTCAAAAGCCGCGTGGGACAGGAACTCTAGATCGCCGGACGTTGCAAGTTCACCGAACTCGTCGAACGGGATGATGTCGGTGACTTCGGTGATTCCTGGGAGGCCAGGCGCCGCTACGGCCTCGCGGGAACGAGGCAAACGATGCTGAGGCAACCTGAAACGTCCTTAATGTCCGGGGAGTCGTCGTGACCAGTCCGTTATCTAGACCACAGGACGTTAACCAAAATCCAATCCTGGTGGCAACCCGAGAGGTTATTCCACTCGCAAATGTGACTTGAATCACGACTCGGCCCGCGGTGAGATCGACCACATGATCGGGATGCGATGGCAACGGTTTGCACTCGTGTCGATACAGTCACCCGGAGCCCATCGGGCCGTACCTCTAGCCGCTCACAGACAGGGATGTTCCGGATTCCATGGACCTCTTCGAGTATCAGGCGAAAGAGCTGTTCGCCAAGCACAACGTTCCCACCACTCCCGGCCGGGTGACCGAATCCGCCGAGGACGCGAAGGCCATCGCCGAGGAGATCGGCAAGCCCGTCATGGTCAAGGCGCAGGTCAAGGTCGGCGGCCGCGGCAAGGCCGGTGGCGTGAAGTACGCCGCGACCCCGGATGACGCCTTCACGCACGCGCAGAACATCCTCGGCCTCGACATCAAGGGCCACGTCGTCAAGAAGCTGCTGGTCGCCGAGGCCAGCGACATCGCCGAGGAGTACTACATCTCCTTCCTGCTCGACCGCTCCAATCGCACCTACCTGGCCATGTGCTCGGTCGAGGGCGGCATGGAGATCGAAGAGGTGGCCGCCACCAAGCCGGACCGTCTCGCCAAGGTGCCCGTCGATGCCGTCAAGGGTGTCGATCTCGCCTTCGCGCGCGAGATCGCGGAGAAGGGCCACCTGCCCGCCGAGGTGCTCGACGCCGCCGCGGTGACGATCCAGAAGCTGTGGGAGGTGTTCACCAAGGAGGACGCCACCTTGGTCGAGGTGAACCCCCTCGTCCGGACGCCGGACGACCAGATCCTCGCTCTCGACGGCAAGGTCACCCTGGACGCGAACGCCGACTTCCGCCAGGAAGGGCACAAGGAGTTCGAGGACAAAGAGGCCACTGATCCGCTGGAGCTCAAGGCCAAGGAGAACGACCTCAACTACGTCAAGCTCGACGGTGAGGTCGGCATCATCGGCAACGGCGCGGGCCTGGTCATGTCCACGCTGGACGTGGTGGCCTACGCCGGTGAGAAGCACGGCGGCGTCAAGCCCGCCAACTTCCTCGACATCGGCGGCGGTGCCTCGGCCGAGGTGATGGCCAACGGTCTCGACGTGATCCTCGGCGACAGCCAGGTCAAGAGCGTGTTCGTCAACGTGTTCGGCGGCATCACCTCGTGTGACGCGGTGGCCAACGGCATCGTCAAGGCGCTGGAGATCCTCGGCGACGAGGCCAACAAGCCGCTGGTCGTGCGTCTCGACGGCAACAACGTCGACGAGGGTCGCCGCATCCTGGCCGAAGCCAACCATCCGCTGGTCGTACAGGCCGAAACCATGGACTCCGGGGCCGACAAGGCCGCCGAGCTGGCCAACAAGTAAGGGAGCCAACTCAAATGTCTATCTTCCTGAACAAGGATTCCAAGGTCATCGTCCAGGGCATCACCGGCGGCGAGGGCACCAAGCACACCAAGCTGATGCTCAAGGCCGGCACCCAGATCGTGGGCGGCGTGAACGCCCGCAAGGCCGGCACGACCGTCAAGCACGAAGACAAGGATGGCAACGAGGTCGAACTGCCCGTCTTCGGCTCGGTCGCCGAGGCGATGAAGGAGACCGGCGCCGACGTGTCGATCGCCTTCGTGCCGCCTGCCTTCTCGAAGGACGCCATCATCGAGGCCATCGATGCCGAGATCCCGCTGCTGGTGGTCATCACCGAGGGAATCCCGGTGCAGGACAGCGCGTATGCGTGGGCCTACAACGTGGAAAAGGGCGAGAAGACCCGCATCATCGGGCCGAACTGCCCCGGCATCATCACCCCCGGCGAGTCGCTGGTCGGCATCACGCCGAACAACATCACCGGCAAGGGCCCGATCGGTCTGGTCTCCAAGTCCGGCACGCTGACCTACCAGATGATGTACGAGCTGCGCGATCTCGGCTTCTCGACCGCCATCGGCATCGGCGGCGACCCGGTCATCGGCACCACCCACATCGACGCCATCGAGGCGTTCGAGAAGGATCCCGAGACCAAGCTGATCGTGATGATTGGCGAGATCGGTGGCGACGCCGAGGAGAAGGCCGCCGCCTACATCCAGGCCAACGTCACCAAGCCGGTCGTCGGCTACGTCGCGGGCTTCACCGCTCCTGAAGGCAAGACCATGGGTCACGCCGGCGCCATCGTCACGTCCGGCGCGGGCACCGCCGCGGGTAAGCAGGAGGCGCTGGAGGCTGCGGGTGTGAAGGTCGGCAAGACGCCGTCCGAGACCGCCGCCAAGGCACGCGAACTGCTGCAGAACCTGTAGAACTCGCACCGCGAGCGCGCGCGTCTGCACGCCGACACACCGTCGGAACACGTGCAGATGCGCGCGCTCGCTGCGTTTTCGACCGCGCCTCGAGCGCCACGATGCCCCCGGAACGTGTTCGTCCGGGGGCTTTTCGGGCGCGGGCTACAGATGCGTGGCGAGGAACTTCTCGACGGCGCGATACATGTCGATGTTGTTGTCGGGGTTGACGAAGCCGTGGCCCTCGTCCTCCTTGACCATGTACTCGACCTCCACGCCGCGCCCCCGCAGCGCCGCGACCATGTTGTCGGACTCGGCCTGCACGACGCGAGAGTCGTTGGCGCCCTGCACCACCAGCAGCGGCGTGCGGATCTGGTCGACCCTGGTGATCGGCGAACGCGCCAGCATGTCGGCCTCCTGCTCGGGATCCGACGGATCGCCCACATAGAGCCTCCAGTTGTTGGCCAGAAACCGGCGGCCGACATCGGGGAGGGTTCGCATGAAGTTGGGCAGGCTGGAGATCCCGACGTAGTCGATCGCGGCGGCGAAGACGTCCGGGGTGAACGTGACGCCGACCAGCGTGGCGTAGCCGCCGTAGGAGCCGCCGAAGATCGCCACCCGATCACGGTCGGCGTAACCCTGCTTGACGGCCCAGTCGACCGCATCGATCAGATCGTCGTGCATCTTGCCCGCGAACTCGCCGATGGCGGCCTGCGTGAAGGCCTTCCCGTATCCGGTCGATCCGCGGAAGTTGACCTGGAGCACCGCATATCCGCGGTTGGCCAGCAACTGCACGTCGGGTTGATACGACCAGACGTCGCGGGCCCAGGGCCCGCCGTGCACGAGCAGAACGAGCGGAAGGTTCTCCGGCTCCCGTCCGACCGGCAGAGTCAGGTATCCGTGCACCTGGAGTCCGTCCCGGGACTCGAAGTTCACCGGCGTCATCGGCGCCATCGCCGCGGGGTCCAGCTGCGGATACGGCCGGAACAGCAGCCGGCTCTCGCCGGTGGTGCGGTCCCAGAAATAGGTGACGCCGGGCTCGCGGTCGTGAGTGAAGCTGACCACCCAGCGTTGTCCGCTGTCATCGGTGGAGATCTTCGACAGGTCACCGTCGGAAAGGTCGGTCAGCGCATTCAGCACCTGGGCGAAGTCCGGGTCGAGCGCGTGAATCACCTGACGCTCACCGTAGTAGCGGGCACCGATGAGTTCCCCGGTCTGCTCGCTGAGGATGAACGGCGACGGCAGCATGATCTGGGCGCCGAGATCCAAGCTGGGGTGGCTGTCCACCTCGGCTTCGGTGCCGGTCGCCACGTCGAGGCGGACCAGGCGCAGCCGATCGCTGCCGTCGTAGGAGCCCAGCCAGATGCCGGTGCCGTCGGGAGTCGGCGCGACGGGATGGATACCGAGCGGGTAGTCGCGGCCGGTGTAAACCTTGATGGGGCGCAGCGTCTGGGTCGCCGGATCCCACTGCGAGATCTCGACGTCGCCCTCGGCGGTCAAGGTGTTGGTGAACAGGTCACCGCCCGGGCCTGCGATCCAGGAGACGACGTTGCCGGGGTTTTCGGCGAGCAGGGTGAGCTCGCCGGTGGCGATGTCGAGTTCGAAGGCGTCGACGAGCTCGGCGTTGCGGGCATTGTGTTGGACGATGGCCTTGCCCGGTCGCGCCTTGAGCAGCTCGAAGGATGCGCGGACACGAGGAAACGGGGTGAGGTCGACGGCGGACACCTCGGGGGCGTCCGGATCGACCCGATACAGGTGCCAGTGTTCGTCGCCGCCACTGTCCTGCATGTAGAGCAGCCACCGCGAATCGTGGGTCCACGAGTAGATGTACACGCTGCGGGTTTCGTCGGCGGTGACGCAGCGGGGCTCCTCGGTGCCGTCGACATCCTGCACCCAGACGTTGAGCCGGTTCTTCCACGGTGCGAGGTACGCGATCCGGGTGCCGTCGGGCGAGATCGTCGCGCCGGCGCGGACGGGAGGGCTGAAGAACTCCTCGACGGGGATGATCGGGGGCGGGGCGGTGCCGGTCATGTCGTCCTTCCTCAGGCGCGTGTCATCAGCGGACCGGACTGCGTCGGCCCGCTGCGTTTCGTCGTGAGTCTCTGTCACTTAGTGACAACCCCACTGTGTCACTAAGTGACAAAGCGGTCAAGCGGCGCATGTCCCGATTGGCCTTGCTGGAACGTGTTCTATTAGCCTCCCGAAGTAACTCGGAGAGCCGAGGGGTGAAGGGACGGGCGCATGGCAGTTGACCCACGCACGCCGGTGATCGTGGGCGTCGGGCAGTTCACCGAACGGATCGACGACCCCGCCTATCGCGGGATGTCGGCCGTGGAGTTGGCGACCGCCGCGGCGGAGGCGGCGCTGAGCGACACCGGGGCGGATTCCGCGGCGGTGGCCGCGGCGATCGACACCGTCTTCGGGCTGCGGCAGTTCGAGATCTCCGGTCCGATGCCCGCGACGCTCGGCAAGTCGAACAACTATCCGCGGTCGGTCATGAACCGGTTGGGCGGCAACCCGGCCCGCGTGGTTCTCGAACCCGTCGGAGGTCAGAGCCCGCAGAAACTCGTCACCGAGGCGGGCAATCTGATCGTCGGCGGCGACGCCGACGTCGTCATGATCATGGGTTCGGAGCCAGGGTCCACCGCCAAGTATTTCGCGAACCGCGACGACAAGCCCGACTTCACCGAGAACGTCGACGGCCAGCTCGAAGACCGTGGACATCAGATCTACAGCTACATCGACGAATACACCGTCACGCACGGACTCACCGGCGCTCCGGTGCAGTACGGATTGCTCGACAACGCGCGCCGCTCCCGCCTCGGTCTCGGCGTCACCGAGTACCGCCACCAGATGGCGCAGCTGTTCGCTCCGATGTCGAAAGTTGCTGCCAAGAACCCGTTCTCGTCATCGCCGGTCGAACGGTCGGTGGAAGAGGTGGAAACAGTCACCGACGAGAACCGGATGATCTGTGATCCCTACCCTCGGTTGCTGGTCGCGCGCGACACCGTCAACCAGGGCGCCGCGGCGGTGCTGATGTCTGTCGAGGCGGCACGCGGACTCGGTGTGCCCGAACAGAAGTGGGTTTTCGTGCACGGGCACTCGGACCTCATCGAGCAGCCCCTGCTCAAGCGCGTTGATCTCGGCGCCAGTCCGGCGGCAGTACATGCGGGGCACGAAGCGCTGCGAGTGGCCGGCCTCGGTGTCGACGACATCGCCACGTTCGACCTCTACAGCTGCTTCCCGTTCCCCGTCTTCGTCATGTGCGAAGCGCTCGGGCTGGCCGCCGACGATCCGCGTGGCCTCACGCTCACGGGCGGTCTACCGTACTTCGGTGGTCCCGGGAACAGCTACTCGCTGCACGGGATCGCCGAGACCGTCACTCAGATGCGGGACAGACCAGGCAAGTTCGGCTTCGTCGGCGCCAATGGCGGCATCATGAGCAAGTACTCGGTGGGTATCTACTCGACCGAGCCGGCGCCGTGGCCGACCTCGCGCAGCGCCGAGTTGACCGCGCAGGTTGCCGAGCTCCCCACGGTCGAGGTGACGAAGTCGCCGGACGGCGCGGGAACGGTCGAGACGTATTCGGTCCGCCACGATTGGCCGGTGCGTACCGGGATCATCGTCGGCCGGCTCGATTCCGATGGTTCACGGTTCATGGCGACCACTGAGGACGCTGACCTTGTGGCATTGATGTCCGAGGGAGATCCGTTGGGCGCGAAGCTGACTGTGACGCCGACCGACTCCGGCAACAGGGCCGTCCTGCGCTAGAAGATTGTCGTCTCGGCCGGGGTGATCACGAAGCCGTGGTCGTCGACCCGGCAGGCTACGGTCCCGGCGTCATCGACGCCGCACACAGCCACGCCATCGAGTGAGGTGACCTTGTGCATCGGTGCCAGCGTGGGCGGTGGCCGCTTCTTGTCGGCGGCGAAATCTGGGTCACCGGCCAGGGATTCGATCGTTCCCGACTCCGCGTATCCCGCGCCGACCGACCAGTCGCCGGGGCCTTGTGACGGGATCGGCCCGCGGCATCCAACGTGCTCGAACTTCGGCTCCGGGTAGGCGTTGCTCGCGCAGATGAGCCCCGTGGGCGTCGAAAAGGCGAAACCCTGCACACGCGGCACCATCTGCTGGGCGAATTGCTCGCCACTCTCGGTATAGCCCGACAGATCCGGAAAGCCCTCCGGCGCAGCGTCGGCAGGGCTCGTCGCGGTGGCGGATTGTCGAGACACATCGCTGCTCTCGGTGGATCCGGTGTCCGGCATCGGCGAACACCCCGTGAGCGTTGTTATCGACAATGCAACGGCGGCAATGCATCTCGCGATCATCAGTAGGCTCCTAATCCGCGTGTGTCAGAGTTCTGGATCTGGACAAGGTGCGTGCCGTACGGCTTCCATAGCGAGATCGACGCATCGATCGAATCACCGCCGGACAGCGGGGATTGAAAGACGCCGTATGCGCCGGGCGCAGCGGTGACGAGTTGGGGTGGCGACCAGGTGACGCCGTCGGTCGACGAACTGGTGAACACGTTGCCCATGTTGTCGTTGAACGTCACGAGCGCCCTGTTGTCGTAGAAGTGCACGCTCGGCTCACCCACACCGTCGTAACCGCTCGGCGGGGCCAGGATCGCGGGGCTCGTTTCCGGATACTGGTCGGCGTCGAAACCCGAGCCGTTCCAGTATTCGTATGCGGCGGGATTCTCGATCTGGTCGGTCGGGACGCGTGCCACGTGCATACCGTCGTTGACGCGCCCGTCCTGCGTTCCATACATGTAGGTGTAGCCGTCATCGCTCGGCGCGAAGCTCTGCACCTGGAACGGATTATCGTGTGCGGCTTCACCGTTCGTCCACACGAGGGGTTTCACCGGCTCCCAGGTGCGTCCGCCGTCGGTGGACTTGTACAACTGCGAACTGCGGGTCTGCCAGGTGCCGTCGTCCCAGTTCTTCACATTCATCACCGACGTGTACATCGTGTCGCCGTTGTTGAAGGTCGAGGTCGGGATGGTCGAGATGTCTTCGGCCTGTTTCGGTAACCGGCCCGGGGTGTTCGGGAACGGGTCGTTGACGACCTCGTCGACCACCCATTTCCCGTGCTCGTCCATCCTCCAGAAGATGATGTTGTTGTGGCCACCCTCGGCGGGCCGGGGGCCTGGACCGCCTGTCTCACCCATGCCCACACCGGTGTCGCCCTGAATCGTGAACAGGCGTCCGTCCGGCGTCATACCCATGATCGACAGGTCGGTGTTGGGTACACCGACCCCGCCTTCACCGGTAGTGGGATCGCCTGACCCGGCCAGACTCTGCATCCATTTCAACTGTTCACTGTTCAAGCTGTCAGGGTCGATGTTGCCCGGCAGCGGGTTGTTGCCCGGCAGCCACCCGGCGTTGATGGCGCTGATGCCCGTGGACACCGTCTGATCCGTCGTGACGAACGACTCGATGAGCTGCTGGATGATCTTTGTGTAGGACGCGGCGATCGCGACCCATGGCGCCGTGTCGTTCGGCGCCCGCGGCGTGACCACTCCGGAGTCCGAGACGTCGAACAACGTCGATGCGATGTCGACCCAGGCCAGCAGGACGTCGCGGACCGCGACCAGGGCGCCGCCGCCGGACTTCATCGCGTGGGCCAGTGCCGCCAACTTCTCGTGCTGCCAGTGCTGCTGCTGGATGTTGCGGTACGCCGTGGCGACCGCCGCATTCGCCGCGCTGCCCGACCAGTCTAGTTTCAATTGGTTCAGCGCGCGGACCTGCTCGCCGACCAGCTCGTCGAGCGCCGATGCTTTGGTGGCCAAGTCACCGCCCGCGTAGACGACCTCCTGCGGGTTCTGCGCGCGGATCATGGAAATGGACATGCGACGGACGGGGCTCCTAGCCGGGGTTGCTCACCAGCCTAAGTCGTCCGTGCGGACCCGCCACGCACGATTTACGCCAGGGCGCTGAGCTTCCCGGCCAGCCGCTCGACGTAGGCGGCGACGTCGGACTCGGACTTGTCGGGCAGGCCGAACAACACCTCGGTGACGCCCAGTTCGCGCCAGTGTGCCAGCTTTTCGGGGTCCGGCTTGAAATCCAGCGCCACGATCTGCGGGGCGCCGTCACGACCCGCCGCGGCCCAGGTGTCCTGCAGGAGCTTGACCGGCTCGTCGATGTTGAAATCGCGCGGGGTGGTGATCCAGCCGTCGGCCGACTTGGCGATCCACTTGAAGTTCTTTTCGGTACCTGCGGCGCCGACGAGGACCGGGATGTGCGCCTGCACCGGCTTCGGCCAGGCCCACGACGGTCCGAACTTGACGAACTCACCGTCATACTCGGCCTCTTCCTCGGTCCACAGCGCGCGCATCGCCTCCAGGTACTCGCGCAGCATCGTGCGTCGGCGACCGGGCGGCACGTTGTGATCGGCAAGCTCGTCGGTGTTCCAACCGAAGCCGACGCCGAGCGAGACGCGGCCACCGGAGAGGTGATCGAGCGTGGCGATCGACTTCGCGAGCGTGATCGGGTCGTGCTCGACGGGCAACGCGACAGCGGTAGACAGCCGGACGCGGGACGTGACAGCCGCGGCGCCGCCGAGTGAGACCCACGGGTCCAGGGTGCGCATATAGCGGTCGTCGGGCAGCGACTCGTCCCCGGTGGTGGGGTGCGCAGCCTGCCGCTTGATCGGGATGTGGGTGTGTTCGGGCACGTAGAACGTCTCGAATCCGTGCTCGTCGGCCAGCTTGGCGGCCGCGGCGGGCGCAATCCCGCGATCGGAGGTGAACAGCACCAATCCGTAGTTCATGCCGAGAATTAGAACGTGTTCCAATCCGCGGCCGCAAGGGGGGTACCTGCTCGGCCTCGTGCGGCGTCCGGTGGCGAATACGCGTAGCCCGCTACTCAGGACTGCCGTACCGGTGGCGACGAAGGTTTCGGGCATGTGGGAAACAACGTCACAGTGGTCGAAATTCAAAGAATGGGTGCGGCGGTACTTGCCCTGCGAAATCGCGGGGACCGCAGCGGAGTTCGGCGCCGCAGCGCTCGTCTACGTCCAGACCGGCTCGCTGGCGATGGCGGCCGTCGCGGCGACGGTCGGCGCGTCGATCGGGTACTACGCCGCCGCTTACATCAGCGCGCTGCGGTGGACCTACCGCGACCAGGCGCACCGGCGGGGCGCCCCGCGCGTCGCGGTGGCCAATCTGCTCGCGCTGCGCAGCGTTGCGGTCGAGTTCGGTCCGGCCGAACTGATCGACAGCGTCGCCGTCCGTCCGTTGGCGTTCTATATCGGGCCGATGATGTTCGGAGATGTCCTCGCCGGCTGGATCTTCGGAAAGTTGGTGTCGGATGCCGCGTTCTACACCTGCGCCATCTTCAGCTACGAGCGATTCACTTCGCTTCTCGCGCATCGCACGCCCGAAGCTGATCTCGCAGAGGAGGGCGGCCATGAACCCACAGTGGCGGTCTCGATTGCGTGACGAGCTTCGGGACCGCGGCCCGCGCTGGGAAAAGTTGGCGCGTAAGTACGGCACGCCGCTGCTCGTCCTCGAGCCGCACATAACGGCCCGCCGGTTTCGGGAGCTTCAGGCCGCACTTCCGGGTTTCGGGCTGCACTACGCGGTCAAGGCGCTGCCGCATCCGATCGTGTTGTCGACCATCGCCATCTGCGGCGGTGGGTTCGACGTGGCCACGCGTGGAGAAATCGAGCTGATCCAGCGCCTCGGATTGCCGCTGCATCGGTGCATCCACACCAATCCGATCAAGAAGCCCGTCGACATCGAGCACGCCTACAGCGCGGGGGTGCGGACATTCGTCGTCGAAAATGCCTGCGAGGCCGAGAAATTCACCGGAATGCCTGACGATGTAGAAATACTGGTGCGCTTGGCGTTCCGCAATCCGACCGCGAAGTCGGACCTGTCGGCGAAGTTCGGCGCCCCACCCGCAGATGCCGAGCTGCTCGTCAAACATGTGCTTTCGGCAGGAGTGCGCTTCGCCGGCTTCAGCTTTCATGTCGGTAGCCAGGGAACCTCGATGGCGCCCTATCGCCGAGCTCTGGAGGAGACGCTTGAGCTGATCGCGCATCTGCAGACCGCGGTCGGGGTGCAGACGCGCGTGATCGACATCGGTGGCGGTTTCCCGGTGAGCTACCGGGAGTGTGCGCCGCCGGTCGGCGACGTCGGGGCGATCGTCGCCGACGTCCTCGGAACGACGCACGACTTCACGCTGCTGGCCGAGCCGGGCCGCTTTCTGGCCGCCGACTGCATGACGTTGCTGACGAGCGTGGTGGGGACAGCGGTGCGGGAGGGGCAGGTCTGGTACTACCTGGACGACGGGCTCTATGGCAGCTACTCGAACGTGATGACCGAGGACGTGCACCCCGCGATTCTGGCTCTCGGCGAGCTCTCTGGGGCCGATGCGGCCCTCGAACCGGTCGTGTTGGCCGGGCCGACCTGCGACAGCGCCGACGTCATCGCCCGCGGGTATCCCATGCCGACCCTCGGAGTCGGTGACCTCCTGATCAGTCCGGCCATGGGTGCTTACACCAGCGTCACCGCTTCGCCGTTCAACGGGATAACCCCGACACCGATCGTGATGGCCTGACGGCCCTTTCCTTCACCGCGATCCATACCGATGACCGCGGCGCGCGCCGGCGGTTCCATGGCGTTCATGACGACCGAACGCATCGCCGACCACGTCACGTTCGCCTACTGGGTGCCCAATGTCAGCGGTGGGCTGGTGACCAGCGACATCGAGCAGCGCACGGACTGGAACTACGACTACAACAAGAAGCTCGCCCAGACCGCGGAGAACAACGGCTTCGAGTACGCGCTGTCGCAGGTGCGCTACGAAGCCAGTTACGGCGCGGAGTTCCAGCACGAGTCCACGAGCTTCAGCCTGGCGCTGCTGCTGGCCACCGAACGACTGAAGGTCATCGCCGCGGTGCATCCGGGCCTGTGGCAACCCGGGGTGCTGGCCAAGCTCGGCGCCACCGCGGACCACCTGTCCGGGGGCCGGTTCGCCGTCAACGTCGTCAGCGGATGGTTCAAAGACGAGTTCACCCATCTGGGCGAGCCGTGGCTCGAACACGACGAGCGCTACCGGCGCAGTGCCGAGTTCCTCCAGGTGCTGCGCAAGATCTGGACCGAGGACGACGTGGACTTCCGCGGCGACTTCTACCGCATCCACGACTTCACGCTGAAGCCCAAGCCGCTCAACACGCCCGAGCGTCCCAACCCGGAGATCTTCCAGGGCGGCAACTCCACGGCGGCCCGACGCAACGGCGGCCGCTACTCGGACTGGTACCTGTCCAACGGCAAGGATTTCGACGGGCTCACCGAGCAGGTGGTGGAGGTGCGTGACCACGCGCGCGACGCGGGCCGGGAGGTGAAGTTCGGGCTGAACGGCTTCATCGTCGCGCGCGACACCGAGAGAGAAGCGAAAGAGGTCGTCCGAGAGATCATCGCGAAGGCCAACAAGCCCGCGGTCGACGGGTTCCGTGGCGCCGTGCAACAGGCGGGCGATTCCACGTCCGACAAGCGCGGCATGTGGGCAGATTCCTCCTTCGAGGACCTGGTGCAGTACAACGACGGCTTCCGCACGCAGCTGATCGGCACTCCTGAGCAGATCGCCGAACGCATCGCCGCCTACCGCAAGCGCGGTGTGGACCTGATCCTCGGCGGTTTCCTGCACTTCCAGGAGGAGATCGAGTACTTCGGCGCGCGCGTTCTGCCGCTGGTCCGGGATATAGAGGATTCGGAGCGCGATTCCGCCGAGTCCCCGGTGCTCGTCTCGGCCTAGCTCCGGGTAGTGCCTCACCGAGGCGGCGGCTGGGTGTGCCGGCGCTTCCCGGAGGTGCGCTAGCGTGGTTCATCGAATCGCTCAGGCGGATCTATCGACCGTCGCCGTCGACAGTGTCGTCATCAACGGCGTCACCGGCGGCGTCACCGCCGGTTCCGATGCCGCACAGCACAGGAGAAGTCATGTCGTACCCACAAGGCGCGCCCGGGGGTCCTGGATTCCCGCCCGCTCAGCAGCCGACCAACCAGTTCAGCGCCCCCACCCAGCAGTTCAGCAAAGTGCCTGACTCCGAGCCGGCCGGCGACGGACCGAGCAAGCTCCCCCTCTACCTGAGCGCGGCCACCGCCGCTCTCGGCCTGCTGGTGTTCCTGTCCAGCTTCGGCCCGCAGTTCGCCGTGGGATCCGCCGACCTGGCCGCCGCGGCCGCACTCGGCGGCATCTCACTGTGGGGCCTTCTCGTCGTCGTGGCGGCACTGCTCGCCGCGCTCTTCGCGGGCGTCGGCCTGCTTCCCCGGCAGGGCAACTACAGCGCACTGGCCGCCGTCGCGGCGGTCCTGGGATTCCTGCTCGTCCTCTACGTCGTGATCTCGACCCCGAGCGGCGTGTCGATCGACTGGGGTCTGTACCTCGTCATCGCCTTCTCACTGCTGCAGGCGGCCGTCGCGGTCGTCGTCCTGCTCTTCGACTCAGGGATCATCACCCCGCCGGTGCCGCGACCCAAGTACGAGCAGCAGCCGCAGTACGGCCAGTACCCGGGCGGGTACTACGGCCAGCCGCCCACCCAGCAGCACGGCGGCCCGCAGCATCATCAGGGCCCGCAGCAGCGTCCCGGCTACCCGACCCCGTACGGCGGATATCCCAGCACCGGCCCGAGCACCGGCGGTTTCCAGGCCGCAGACCCGCAGTCCGGTCCGCCTACGCCGCCGACGGGCTTCCCCACCTACGGTCAGCCCCCGGCAAGCAACACGCCGACGACACAGGTTCCGGCGCAACACCAGTCGCCGCCAACCTCGCAGCCGGGTCAGTCGTCGTAGTCTGAGCCGCGCGTGCGCGAACGTCGCGCGCCCGAGCGTCTGCGAGGAGCGGCCCAACCCGTGAGCACCCGGCCCGTCGGTACACGCCAGGCGCGTGAACTGCTGCGGGTTGCGTTCGGCCCGTCGGTCGTCGCGCTGGTCGTGATCGCCGCTGTCGTCTTGCTGCAGCTG
Source organism: Mycobacterium bulgaricum (assembly GCF_041287165.2). Classification (NCBI taxonomy): domain Bacteria; kingdom Bacillati; phylum Actinomycetota; class Actinomycetes; order Mycobacteriales; family Mycobacteriaceae; genus Mycobacterium; species Mycobacterium bulgaricum. Next base: position 1,210,402 of record NZ_JBGGKV020000001.1, read on the forward strand.
CTGATCGCCAACAGCGACATGACAGGCGCGCTCGGCGCGATCGCGAGCATGTGGCTCGGGGTGCATCAGGTTCCGGTGTCGATCGCCGGCAGTGCGCTGGGCGTGATGCCGTTGTTGCCGGTTCTGCTGATGATCTACGGCACCGCGCGCACGACGGCAGCGGCGACGACGAGTACCTCCTGGTTCGTCACCCGGTGGGTGGTCGCGTCGGCGTTGGGCGGTCCGGTGCTGATCGCCGCGATCAGCCTGGCGGTCATCCACGACGCCGCGTCGGTCCTGACCGAGCTGCAGACCCCCGATGCCCTGCGCGCATTCGGGGGCGTGTTCGCTGTCCATGCGATCGGCGCCGCTCTGGGCGTCGGGTCGCGGATGGGTCGACGACTTCTGATCGCCTCGCCACTGCCCAACTGGCTGCTCGACGTGTTCCGGGCGGCCACGGCCGGGGTGCTCGCCCTGATGGGCTTGTCCGGGGTGGTGATCGCGGGGTCACTGATCGTGCACTGGTCGACGATGCACGACCTGTTCTCCATTACCGACTCGATGTTCGGCCAGTTCAGCCTGACCGTGTTGTCGGTGCTGTACCTGCCGAACGTGATGGTCGGCACCGCCGCAGTGGCCGTGGGCTCGAGTGCCCACGTGGGCCTTGCGACGTTCAGTTCGTTCACGGTGTTCGGCGGTGACATTCCTGCACTGCCGGTGCTGGCGGCGGTTCCGACGCCTCCGCTCGGGCCGGTCTGGGTGGCCTTGCTGATCGTGGCCGCGGTCTCCGCCGTCGCGCTGGGGCAGCAGTGCGCGCGCCGACCGCTACCGCTCCCCACGGCTATGGCCAAGGTGCTGCTGGCCTCGGCGGTCGCGGCGGCGGCGATGGCACTGCTGGCGTACGCGGGCAGCGGGCCGCTGGGCAACTTCGGCGACGTTGGTGTCGATCAGGCGACGTTCGCGCCCGCGGTATTCCTCTGGTTCGCAGGCATCGGTGCACTGACGACCGCGATGTCGGATGGCATCCGGCCCCGGGTGCGCAAGCCCGAGCCCGAGCCGGTCGCCGACGCCGTGATCGCGGAGGAGACCGTCGAGGACCCAGACGAGGACCGAGAGCCGGTGACCGAGGAGATCTCCACGGACGTCACTGCCCCTGAGCGACCAGAGCCGGTTTTCGACGACGCGCCTGCCGCGGAACGTGTCGTGGTGGACAGGGCCCCGGCCGAGGAGATGGACCCGGAGGAGCACTTCGTCGTAGACGAAGAGAGCAGCTGGAGCGTCGTAGACGAAGAGAGCAGCTGGAGCGTCGTAGACGAAGAGAGCAAGCCCTTCGTCGGAGACGAAATAAACGGGCCCAGCGTCGTAGATGAAGACGGCCGCGACGATGCTGATCGTCGTAACCACTAGGCTCTCAGCGTGCAGCCCGAGGTCCACGTCGCCCCGAGTGCGCCGTCGCGGCTCGTGGTTCTGGCTTCGGGGACCGGTTCGCTGCTGGCCTCCCTGCTCGACGCCGCCGTCGGCGACTTCCCGGCGCGGGTTGTCGCCGTGGGCACCGACCGTGGGTGTGCGGCACTCGATATCGCCGCTGCCGCCTCGATTCCGACCTTCACCGTCGCGCTGGCCGACCATCCTGATCGCAGCGCGTGGGATGTCGCCGTCACCGATGCCGCTGCTGCCCACAGCCCGGACCTCGTCGTGTCCGCCGGTTTCATGAAAATCCTTGGTCCGGAATTTCTTTCGAGGTTCCCCGGCCGTGTGCTCAACACGCATCCGGCGCTGCTGCCCGCATTTCCGGGCGCTCACGCGGTGCGCGACGCATTGGCCTACGGGGTGCGGTTGACCGGGTGCACCGTGCACGTGGTGGATGCGGGCACCGACACCGGCCCGATCGTGGCCCAGCAGGCCGTGCCAGTCCTCGACGACGATGACGAGTCGACCCTGCATGAGCGGATCAAGGTGATCGAGCGACAGCTTCTGGTGGACGTGGTGGCCTCGGTGGCCACCCGCGGTATGACCTGGACAGGACGAAAGGCGATTTTAGGATGAGCGACAACGACTTCCGGCGGCCCATCCGCCGTGCGCTGATCAGTGTCTACGACAAGTCCGGTCTCGTACCGCTTGCGCAGGGGCTGCACGCGGCGGGCGTCGACATCGTCTCCACCGGGTCGACCGCCAAAACCATTGCCGGCGCAGGCATTCCCGTAACCCCGGTCGAGGACGTCACGGGGTTCCCCGAAGTGCTCGACGGCCGGGTCAAGACGCTGCACCCGCATGTGCACGCCGGTCTGCTCGCCGATCAGCGTAAGCCCGAACATGTTTCGGCGCTCGCCGACCTCGGCGTCGCGGCGTTCGAGCTCGTCGTCGTCAACCTCTACCCGTTCACCCAGACCGTCAACTCTGGTGCGGGTGTCGACGAATGCGTGGAGCAGATCGACATCGGCGGGCCGTCGATGGTGCGCGCGGCCGCCAAGAACCATCCCAGCGTCGCCGTCGTCGTCGACCCACTCGGATACGACGGGGTGCTGGCCGCGGTGCGGGCGGGCGGGTTCACCTATGGCGAGCGAAAGAAGTTGGCGTCGTTGGCTTTCCGCCACACCGCTGAGTACGACGTGGCCGTGGCCTCCTGGATGGGGTCGGTACTGGCGCCCGAGGAGGGAACGGACACGGCCGAGCTGCCGCCGTGGCTGGGGTCGACGTTCCGGCGCACCGCGGTGCTGCGGTACGGCGAGAACCCGCATCAGAAGGCCGCGCTGTACAGCGACGACGGTGGCTGGCCCGGGCTGGCGCAGGCCGAACAGCTGCACGGCAAGGAGATGTCGTACAACAACTACACCGACGCCGACGCGGCCTGGCGCGCCGCGTTCGACCACGAGGACACCTGCGTCGCGATCATCAAGCACGCCAACCCGTGTGGCATCGCGATTTCGTCGGTGTCGGTGGCCGACGCCCACCGCAAGGCGCATGAGTGCGATCCGCTGTCGGCCTTCGGCGGGGTCATCGCGGCCAACACCGAGGTCACCGTGGAGATGGCCGAAACCGTCGCAGGCATCTTCACCGAGGTGATCATCGCCCCGGCGTACGAGCCCGGTGCCGTCGAGATCCTGCAGGGCAAGAAGAACATCCGCGTGCTCGTGGCGTCCGAGCCGCAGCCGGGCGGCACCGAGTTCCGGCAGGTCAGCGGCGGGCTGCTGCTGCAGCAGCGCGACGCGCTCGACGCGGCCGGCGATGACCCCGCCAATTGGACGCTGGCCACGGGCACCCCCGCCGACCCGCAGACGCTGGCCGACCTGGTGTTCGCGTGGCGCACATGCCGGGCGGTCAAGTCGAACGCGATCGTCATCGCCAGGGATGGCGCCACCGTCGGAGTCGGTATGGGACAAGTGAATCGGGTCGACGCGGCACGGCTGGCCGTGGAGCGGGCGGGTGATCGCACGCAGGGCGCCGTCGGTGCCTCCGACGCGTTCTTCCCGTTCCCCGACGGGCTGGAAACGCTGACCAAGTCAGGAGTCAAGGCCGTCGTCCACCCCGGCGGCTCGGTGCGCGACGACGAGGTCACGGCCGCAGCGGAAGCAGCCGGCATCACGCTGTACCTGACCGGCGCACGACATTTCGCGCACTAGGAGCGATGCACCGATGACGATCCGGACACCTCGACGTCGACGTGCGGTCGCGCTCGTCGCGCTCGTCGCCGCCACGCTGCTGTCCTCGTGCACCCGTGTGGTCGACGACGCGCGGGGCGTGGCCGCACAGCCCGGCCAGCTGTTCGGGTCCGCCGCATCGGCGGAAGATTGCACACCTGTCGACGCCGAACTCGTCGATGTGCCCACCCCATCGGGTGTCTCAGCCGACGCCGATCCGGTGCTGCGGATCCCGCAGCCCGACGGGTGGGAGCGGATCTCGGCGCTCGATTCGGACATGATCCGCTTCGTGATGCGCAACGACGAGCTCGCCAGCGATGGGGTGGCGCCGACGGCGGTGGTGACGCTGGAGTCGCATCGGGGTGAACTGTCCGCGCAGGCGTTCTTCGACGAGCAGCGAGACCAGGTGTCACAGCTGGGCGTGACCGAGCTCGAGCTGACCGACACCACCCTGTGCGGTCTGCCCGCTGTGCGCGGTAGCTACATGTCACCGCTGCTGGGCACCGCGGGGCCACGGCGCGCCGAACTGCTCAGCGCCGTCATGTTCACCGAAGGCCGAACCTTCGGCGTCGCGCTGACGCTGCAGAGCGCCGACGAGGAAGACCCGGAGTATCAGCGCGACTCGCAGGAGATCCTGGACGGCTTCCAGATGTTGCCTCCGGGCGCCCGCTAGACGGTGTTCGCCGGGGGCGCAGTGCCTAAATCGTGCGGCAGTCGTAGCTTGGAGTGGTGACATCACCTAACGACCTGCCCCGCACCGTCGGCGAGCTGCGGGCATCCGGGCATCGCGAACGCAGCGTCAAGGCCGAGATCAGGGAGAACCTGCTGGCGGCACTGGCGTCGGGCGCCCCCGTCGACGAGGTCTGGCCCGGCATTCTCGGTTTCGAGGACACCGTGATCCCGCAGCTCGAGCGGGCGCTGATCGCCGGGCACGACATCGTCCTGCTGGGCGAGCGCGGCCAGGGAAAGACCCGTCTCCTGCGCGCCCTGACCGGAATGCTCGACGAGTGGACCCCCGTCATCGCGGGCTCCGAACTCGGCGAGCACCCGTACAGCCCGATCACCCCGGAGTCGATCCGCCGGGCCGCCGACTCGGGCGACGACCTGCCTGTCGAGTGGCGCCACCGCAGCGAGCGCTACACCGAAAAGCTCGCCACGCCCGACACCAGCGTCGCCGACCTGGTCGGTGACATCGACCCGATCAAGGTGGCCGAGGGCCGCAGCCTGGGGGACCCCGAGACCATCGCCTACGGCCTGATCCCGCGCGCGCACCGCGGGATCGTCGCGGTCAACGAGCTGCCCGACCTCGCCGAGCGCATCCAGGTGTCGATGCTCAACGTGATGGAGGAGCGCGACATCCAGGTGCGTGGCTACACGCTGCGGCTGCCGCTGGACGTTCTTGTCGTCGCGAGCGCCAACCCGGAGGACTACACCAACCGCGGGCGCATCATCACTCCGCTCAAGGACCGGTTCGGCGCCGAGATCCGCACCCACTACCCGCAGGAACTCGACGCCGAGGTCGGCGTCATCGTCCAGGAGGCGCACCTGGCCGCCGAGGTGCCCGAATACCTGCTGCAGATCCTGGCCCGGTTCGCCCGCAGCCTGCGCGAATCGAGTTCCATCGACCAGCGGTCCGGTGTGTCCGCGCGGTTCGCGATCGCCGCGGCCGAGACCGTGGGGGCCTCCGCCCGGCACCGCGCGGCGGTGCTGAACGAGCAGGAGCCCGTCGCCCGCGTCGTGGATCTGGCGTCTATCGTCGACGTGCTGCGCGGAAAGCTGGAGTTCGAATCCGGCGAGGAGGGTCGCGAGCAGGCGATCCTGGAGCATCTGCTGCGGCGCGCGACCGCCGAGACGGCACAGCGGCTTCTCGGCGGCATCGACGTCGGCCCGATCGTCACGGCGGTCGAAGGCGGCTCGCCCGTCACCACCGGCGAGCGGGTTTCGGCGCGCGACGTTCTGGCGGCGCTGCCCGAGGTGCCCGCCGTCGCCGAGATCCAGCAGCGCCTCGGTGCGCAGTCGGAGGGGCAGCGGGCGGCCGCGATCGAGCTCGCGCTCGAAGCGCTCTACCTCGCCAAGCGAATCGACAAGGTGTCCGATCAAGGCGAAACGGTCTATGGCTAAAAGGCTTTCGCGGTACTCGCGCTACACCGGCGGGCCGGATCCGCTGGCGCCTCCCGTCGACCTGAGGGAAGCGCTGGAGGCGATCGGGCAGGACGTCATGGAGGGCACGTCACCCCGCCGCGCCCTGTCCGAGCTGCTGCGCCGCGGCACGAGGAACATGCCTGGCGCCGACAAGCTCGCCGCCGAGGCCAACCGTCGCCGGCGAGAATTGTTGCAGCGCAACAACCTCGACGGGACGCTCGCCGACATCAAGAAGCTGCTCGACGAGGCGGTGCTCGCCGAGCGCAAGGAACTGGCACGGGCTCTCGACGACGACGCCCGCTTCGGCGAGCTGCAGCTGGAATCGCTGTCGCCGTCGCCGGCCAAAGCCGTTCAGGAGCTCGCCGAGTACGAGTGGCGTTCTCAGGAGGCCCGCGAAAAGTACGAGCAGATCAAGGATCTGCTCGGCCGCGAGATGCTCGACCAGCGGTTCGCCGGGATGAAACAAGCGCTGGAGAACGCGACCGACGAGGATCGGCAGCAAGTCAACGAGATGCTCGACGACCTCAACGACCTGCTCGACAAACACGCCAAAGGCGAAGACAGTCAACAAGACTTCGACGACTTCATGGCCAAGCACGGCCAGTACTTCCCGGAGAACCCGAAGAACATCGACGAACTGCTCGACTCGCTGGCGCAGCGTTCGGCTGCGGCGCAACGCTTCCGCAACAGCCTCAGCGAGCAGCAGCGCGCCGAGCTGGACTCATTGGCGCAGCAGGCGTTCGGGTCGCCGTCGCTGATGAACGCGCTCAACCGTCTCGACAGCCACCTGCAGGCCGCCCGCCCCGGCGAGGACTGGTCGGGCTCGCAACGGTTCTCCGGTGACGACCCTCTGGGCATGGGGGAGGGCGCGCAGGCGCTCGCCGACATCTCCGAACTCGAGCAACTCGCCGAGCAACTGTCGCAGAGCTATTCGGGCGCGACGATGGACGACGTCGACCTCGACATGCTGGCCCGTCAACTCGGTGAGGACGCCGCCGTCGACGCCAGGACCCTGGCCGAGCTCGAACGCGCGCTGATGAATCAGGGCTTTCTCGACCGCGGTTCCGACGGGCAGTGGCGTCTCTCGCCCAAGGCCATGCGTCAACTCGGCCAGGCAGCCCTACGCGATGTGGCCCAACAGTTTTCGGGCCGCCATGGTGAGCGCGACACCCGACGTGCCGGGGCCGCGGGCGAGCTGACGGGCGCAACCAGGCCGTGGCAGTTCGGTGACACCGAACCGTGGAATGTGACCCGCACCCTCACCAACGCCGTCCTGCGTGAGGCGGGCACCGGTGAGGCCGCCGGCCCGATCACGATGACGGTCGAGGATGTCGAGATCTCCGAGACCGAGACCCGCACGCAGGCGGCGGTCGCGCTGCTGGTCGACACGTCGTTCTCGATGGTGATGGAGAACCGTTGGCTGCCGATGAAGCGCACCGCGCTGGCGCTCAGCCACCTCGTCAGCACCCGGTTCCGCTCCGACGCCCTGCAGATCGTCGCGTTCGGCCGCTACGCCCGCACGGTCACCGCCGCCGAGCTGACCGGGCTGGAGGGCGTCTACGAGCAGGGCACCAACCTGCATCACGCGCTTGCGCTGGCCACCCGGCACCTGAGGCGTCACCCCAATGCGCAGCCGGTGATTCTCGTCGTCACCGACGGCGAGCCGACGGCGCACCTGGAGGACTTCGACGGCAACGGAAGTCCCGCGGTGTTCTTCGATTACCCGCCGCATCCCCGGACCATCGCCCACACCGTGAAGGGGTTCGACGAGGTGGCGCGGCTGGGGGCGCAGGTGACGATCTTCCGGCTCGGCAGCGATCCGGGGCTCGCGCGTTTCATCGATCAGGTCGCGCGCCGCGTGGGTGGGCGCGTGGTGGTGCCGGACCTCGACGGCCTGGGCGCCGCGGTGGTCGGCGACTATCTGAGCGCGAAACGACGCCGCTAGTCGGCGCGCTTGCGCTTCTTGCGGCGGACGGTGACGCTGCCCCAGACGGAGAACCCGCTGATGTGCACATGCGGGGCGCCGGGGGAGCCCTCGCCGTCGACGCTGTGGTCGAAGCTGCCCATCACCGCAACGCCGTTCAGATCGACGTTGACCTCCGGCGGCACCAGGATCGTCTGACCGCCCATGATCGAGTAGGTGCGGATGTGGACTTCGGGTGAGGTGAAATCGGCGTAGCGCAGGTCGACGACGCCGCCGCCCCAGAACGCGAACGTGGTGAGGCGACGGGGGACGTTCCACCGTCCCCGGCGCTCGTAGCCGCTCAGAATCGCGAGCAGCAGGCTCGACGGCGCGGGCCGGCACGGGCCGCCGCGGCCGCGGGTGACAGCGCCGGGAAGGTCGGCCGCCAGCCGGTCCAGTTCGTCGAAGGTCTGGGCGGCATACGCCCTGTTCAGACGGTCTTCGTATTCCGAGATGCCGAGCGTGCCCGACGCGGCCGCATCGGTGAGTAGCTGGGCTACCTGAATACGGTCGGTGTCTCCAGCACGCGTCGACCCGCTGCGGAAGGCGGGGGTGCTCATCGTGACCTTCTGGTCGTGACACATGCGCGCATCGCCAACGAGCCTACGACGAACGTCGGCACATGCAAGTATCTTGGCCAAACTGTGAGCTGGTCAGCCCACCCAGCGGGGCGGTCGCTTCTCCAGGAACGCCAGCATGCCTTCCCTTGCCTCGTCGGAGACGAACAACTCGGCCGACTCGCGCGTCAATTTCTCTGCGCGACGCTCGAAGTCGTCGATCACCGCCGCCGTCGTGAGTGCCTTCGACGTCGCCAGCCCCTGCGGCGAACCCAAGGCGATCGAGGCCGCGAGTTCGGAGACGGTCGCGGCGACGTCGTCGGCGGCCACGGTGATCAGCCCGATGTCCGCCGCCTCTGCCGCACCGAACTTCTCCCCGGTGACGAAGTACCGGCCCGCGGCCCGCGCCGACATCTTCGGCAGCAGTGTCAGCGAGATGATCGACGGCGCGACTCCGATGCGCGCTTCGGTGAGCGCAAACGTGCTGGCATTGCCGGCCACCGCGATGTCGCACGCGCCGACCAATCCCAGTCCACCGGCTCGGACATGGCCGTCGATCGCAGCGATGACGGGTAGGCGTAGTTCCAGGATCCGGCGAAGCAGGCGGGTCATCTCGTGTGCGCGGGCGACGGCGAGTTCCGATGGGTCGCGGCCGGCCGCCTCGCTCAGATCGGCGCCGGCGCAGAACGTTCCACCGGTGTGGCCGAGCACCACCACACGCACGTCCTGATCGGCGGACGCGCGGGTCAATCCCTCGTGCAGTTGTTCCACCAGCGCGGTCGACAGCGCGTTGCGATTGTGCGGCGAGTCCAGGATCAGCCGCGCCACCGCGCCGTCACGCTCATAGCCGACCAGGACGCTCATCAGGCCCCTCGCTTCTTCGCGCAAGCGCTCATCAGGCCCCTCGCTTCTTCGCGCAAGCGCTCATCAGGCCCCTCGCTTCTTCGCGCAAGCGCTCATCAGTAAGACCTCGGGAGGCCCAGCGACGTCTGGGCGATGAAGTTGAGGATCATCTCGCGGCTCACCGGCGCGATGCGGGCCAGCCGCGACGCCGTCAGCAACGAGGCGACGCCGTACTCCTTGGTCAGCCCGTTGCCGCCGAGTGACTGCACCGCCTGGTCCACGGCGCGCACCGACGCCTCGCCCGCCGCGTACTTGGCCATGTTGGCCGCCTCGGCTGCTCCGCCGTCGTCGCCCGAGTCGTAGAGCGCGGCGGCTTTCTGCATCATCAATTTGGCGAGTTCGATCTCGATGTGGTTCTGCGCCAGAGGATGTGACAAGCCCTGGTGCGCACCGATCGGGGTCTTCCACACCTGACGGGTCTTGACGTATTCGACGGCCCTGTCGAGCGCGAAGCGCCCCGTGCCGATCGCGTTTGCCGCACCCATGATGCGTTCGGGATTCAGCCCGGCGAACAGCTGCGCGATGGCCGCGTCCTCGGACCCGACCAGCGCGTCACCGGGCAGTCGCACCTCGTCGAGGAAGACCTGGAACTGGAACTCCGGGCTGATGATCTCCATCGGGATCTTCGTGAACGTGAATCCAGGTGTGTCCGTGGGCACCACGAACAGGGCCGGCTTGAGGTTCCCGGTTTTGTGGTCTTCGGTTCGACCCACGACGAGCACCGCCTGGGCCTGGTCCACACCCGAGATGTAAACCTTCTGGCCGGACAGGATCCAGTCATTGCCGTCACGGCGGGCGGTCGTGGTGATCTTGTGCGAGTTCGAGCCGGCGTCGGGCTCGGTGATCGCGAACGCCATCGTCAACGATCCGTCGGCGATACCGGGGATCCAGCGCTTCTTCTGCTCGTCGGTGCCGAACTTCGAGATGATCGTGCCGTTGATCGCGGGGGAGACGACCATCATGAGCAGTGAGGCCCCGCCGGCGGCCATCTCCTCCATCACCAGGCTGAGCTCATACATTCCCGCGCCGCCGCCGCCGTACTCCTCCGGCAGGTTCACCCCGATGAAGCCGAGTTTTCCTGCCTCGGACCACAATTCGTCGGTGTGCTGGCCGGCGCGGGCTTTCTCGAGGTAGTACTCCTGCCCGTAGTTGGCGACCATCGCGGCCACCGCCTTGCGCAGTGCCTGCTGTTCCTCGGTCTCGATGAAGCCGCTCACTGTTCGCCCTCTCCTGAATCGACGCGTGCCAGCACGGCGCCCACTTCGACTTGTTGACCTGCTGTGACGTTGAGCTCGACGAGAACGCCGTCGGCAGGCGCGGCGATGGTGTGCTCCATCTTCATCGCCTCCAGCCACACCAGCGGCTGGCCTGCCCTCACCGAATCGCCTTCGGATGCTCCGACACGCAGCACCGACCCCGGCATCGGGGCGACGAGCGACCCGTGTGCGAGTGCCGCATCGGGATCGGGGAACCGGGATACCGCGACGAGATGCACCGACCCCGTGGGGGAGTCGACATAGACGTCGTCGCCGTAGCGCGCCACGTCGAAGGGGCGGTCCACGCCCGCGACGGCGAGGACGACCCGCTCCGGCGTCGCCGCGACGAGCTGTACGTCGTCGTGGCCCTCGACGGTGACGCCGTCGCGGGTGAACCGATAGCGGACGTCGTGGCTCTCGCCGTCGGCGTCGCGGTAGGTCCTGGTCTGGTAGCCCGACGGGAGATTGCGCCATCCGCTGGGTGCCGACCGGAAAACCGTTGCGCTGCTGCGGTTGTGGGCGGCAGCAGCCAGCGCCGCGGCCACGGCCGACAGGGCCGCCTGCTTCTCGCCGGCAGGTGCGGCGAGTTCAGGGAGCCCGTGCACCTCGAAGAACGCGGTGTCGGTGGCGCCGTCGAGGAAGGCTCGGTGGCGCAGCACGTTGACGAGCAGATCGCGATTGGTCTTGACGCCATGCAGCTGTGTGCGGGCCAGCGCGTCGGCGAGCAGCGCCGCGGCCTTGTCGCGCGTCGGCGCGTACGAGATCACCTTGGCGATCATCGGGTCGTAGAACACCGAGATCACCGACCCGTCGGCGATGCCGGAGTCCAGGCGCACCCCGGCGCGGCCGACGGGCCCGAACTGCGTTCCCGCGGCCGGGACGGCGAAGCGGTGTACAGGGCCAGCCTGCGGCTGCCAGTTCTTGGCAGGATCTTCGGCGTAGAGCCTCGCCTCGATCGAAAAGCCCTGTGATGACGGGGGTGTGGGACCGAGTCGTTCGCCGTCGGCGACGGCCACCTGCAGTTCGACCAGATCCAATCCCGAGGTGAGCTCGGTGACCGGATGCTCCACCTGCAGCCGGGTGTTCATCTCCAGAAAGAAGAAGCCGCCGTCACCGTCGGCCATGAACTCGACAGTGCCCGCCCCGGTGTACCCGATCGCGGTGGCCGCCAGCCGGGCCGCCTCGAACAGCTTGTCCCGCATTCCCGCGGTGCGTTCGACGAGCGGCGACGGAGCCTCTTCGATGATCTTCTGGTGCCGGCGCTGGATGGAGCATTCACGCTCACCCACCGCCCACACGGTGCCGTGCGCGTCGGCCATCACCTGGACCTCGACGTGGTGGCCCGCATCGAGGTAGCGCTCGCAGAAGACGGTGGGGTCGCCGAACGCCGATTGTGCCTCGCGCCGTGCGGCTTCCACCTGCGCGGGCAGCTCCGCGAGATCGCGCACCACGCGCATGCCGCGGCCACCGCCGCCGGCCGACGCCTTGATGAGCACGGGAAGCATGTCGGGCGTCACGGACTCGGGATCGAGTTCCTCCAGGACCGGGACACCTGCCGCGGCCATGATCTTCTTCGCCTCGATCTTGGAGCCCATCGCCGCCACGGCCGCCACCGGCGGGCCGATCCAGGTCAGATCCGCCGCCTGGACGGCCTGCGCGAACTCGGGGTTCTCCGAGAGGAACCCGTAACCGGGATGGACGGCGTCGGCTCCCGCGGCCCGCGCCGCGGCGATCAGCTGCGCCGCGTCCAGATAGCCGCGGGTTCCTTCGAGGCGCACGCGGGCGTCGGCCTCGGCGACGTGCAGTGCATCGGCGTCCGGGTCGGTGTAGACCGCGACGGTACCGATCCCCAGGCGCCGGCACGTCGCGAACACCCGCCGGGCGATCTCGCCTCGGTTGGCGACCAGAACTCGCGTGATCATCGGCGCCCCTTCTGAGCGGTTTCGGCGTGATTTCGGTCGCTCAGCGGTGAAAAGCACGCCGAAATCGCAGACATGCGGGCGCTCACATCCGGAAGACGCCGAAGTTCGACGTCCCCTCGATCGGACCGTTGGCGATGGCCGACAGGCACATTCCCAGCACGGTGCGGGTGTCGCGCGGATCGATCACACCGTCGTCGTAGAGGCGTCCGGACAGGAACATCGGCAGTGACTCCGCCTCGATCTGGGCCTCGACGGCGGCGCGCAGTGCGGCGTCGGCCGCCTCGTCGACCTGCTGACCCCGTGCCTCGGCGGCGGCGCGGCTGACGATCGAGAGCACACCGGCAAGCTGCGTGCCACCCATGACCGCCGATTTCGCGCTGGGCCAGGCGAACAGGAAGCGCGGATCGTAGGCACGGCCGCACATGCCGTAATGCCCGGCGCCGTAGGAAGCGCCGATCAACAACGAGATGTGGGGCACGGTCGAATTGGAGACGGCGTTGATCATCATCGAGCCGTGCTTGATCATCCCGCCTTCCTCGTAGTCCTTGCCTACCATGTAGCCAGTGGTGTTGTGCAGAAACAACAGTGGGGTGTCCGAGCGGTTGGCGAGCTGGATGAACTGCGTCGCCTTCTGAGACTCCTCGCTGAACAGCACGCCCCGCGCGTTGGCGAGGATGCCCAGCGGATAGCCGTGCAGCGTGGCCCAGCCGGTGACCAACGATCCGCCGTAGAGCGGTTTGAACTCGTCGAACTCCGAGCCGTCGACGATGCGCGCGACGACCTCGCGCGGGTCGAACGGGATGCGCAGATCCGGCGGCACCACACCGATCAACTCGTTCTCGTCGAACAGCGGTGCGGTGAACGGCTGGGGCGCCGGACCCTTCTTGCGCCAGTTGAGCCGGGCGACGATGCGCCGCCCGATGCGCACCGCGTCGAGTTCGTCGACGGCGAAGTAGTCGCCGAGACCCGAGGTGCGGGCGTGCATCTCGGCGCCACCGAGCGACTCGTCGTCCGACTCTTCGCCGGTGGCCATCTTCACCAGCGGCGGGCCTGCCAGGAACACCTTGGAGCGTTCCTTGATCATCACGACGTGGTCGGACATGCCGGGGATGTAGGCGCCGCCCGCGGTCGAATTGCCGAACACCAGCGCGATGGTGGGGATTCCCGCCGCCGACAGGCGGGTGAGATCGCGGAACATCTGCCCGCCCGGAATGAAGATCTCTTTCTGCGTCGGCAGGTCGGCGCCGCCCGACTCCACCAGGGAGACGACAGGAAGTCGGTTCTGCAGTGCAATCTGGTTGGCGCGCAGAATTTTCCGCAATGTCCACGGATTGCTGGTACCACCCTTGACAGTGGGGTCGTTCGCGACGATCAGACATTCGACCCCGCTGACCGCGCCGATACCCACGACGACGCTCGCGCCGACGGTGAAGTCGGTGCCCCAGGCCGCCAGCGGGCTCAGCTCCAGAAACGGTGAGTCGGGGTCGAGCAGCGCCTCGATGCGCTCACGCGCGGTCATCTTGCCGCGGGCGTGGTGGCGGGCCACATACTTCTCGCCGCCACCGGCAAGGGCTTTCGCGTGCTCGGTCTCCAGTTCCAGCAGTTTCACCGCCATCGCATCGGCGGCCTCGGCGTAGGAGGGCGAGCGGGTGTCAAGGGTGGACTTGAGGCTCATGCCTGGAATCCCAGCGTCTTGGCGGCCAACGAGGTGAGGATCTCGGTGGTGCCGCCACCGATGCCGAGGATGCGCATGTCGCGGTACTGCCGCTCGACCTCCGACTCGGCCATGTAGCCCATACCGCCGAAGAGCTGCACCGCCTGGTTGGCCACCCACTCGCCGGCCTCGACGGCGGTGTTCTTCGCGAAGCACACCTCGGTGATCAAGTTCGGGTCACCGGCAATCTGCCGTTCGACGAGGGCGTGGGTGTACACGCGGGCGACGTCGATGCGGCGCGCCATCTCGGCGAGCGTGTTCTGTACCGACTGGCGGGCGATGAGCGGCTTGCCGAACGTCTCGCGGTTGCGGCACCAGTCGACGGTCAGGTCGAGGCAGCGTTGTGCGCTCGAATACGCCTGGGCGGCAAGGCCGACGCGCTCGGAGACGAACGCTGCGGCGATCTGCAGAAAGCCGCTGTTCTCGACACCGACGAGGTTGGCGACGGGCACCCGCACATCGGAGTAGGACAGCTCTGCGGTGTCCGATGAGCGCCAGCCCATCTTGTCGAGCTTGCGGCTGACCTCGAAACCGGGTGTCCCCTTGTCCACCACGATCAGCGAAACGCCCGCGGCGCCGGGGCCGCCGGTGCGTGCTGCGGTGACGACATAGTCCGCCCGCACGCCGGACGTGATGTAAGTCTTGGCGCCGTTGAGGACGTATTCGTCGCCCTCCCGCACCGCGCGCGTCGTCAGATGGCCGACGTCCGAGCCGCCGCCGGGTTCGGTGATGGCCAGCGAGCCGATCTTCTCGCCGCGCAATGTGGGGCGCACGTACTCGTCGATCAACCGCTCGTCACCGGAGGCGATCATGTGCGGCACGGCGATGCCGCAGGTGAACAGCGACGCGAACACGCCTCCGGGCGCGCCGGACTGATGCATCTCCTCGCAGATGACGACGGCGTCGGCGCCGTCGCCGCCCTCGCCGCCAACCGCCTCGGGAAAGCCCGCGCCCAGCAGGCCGGCCTGGGCGGCCTTGCGATGCAGGTCGCGCGGCAGCTCACCGACACGCTCCCACTCGTCGACGTGGGGCAGCACCTCACGTTCGGCGAAGGCGCGCACGGTCTTTCGCAGATCCTCGCGTTCGGGTGTGGTCCAGATGCTCACGGCAGCAGCTCCTCGGGTATGTCGACATGCCGGCTTCGCAGCCATTCGCCGAGTCCTTTGGCCTGGGGATCGAAGCGCGCCTGATAGGCGACGCCCTTGCCCAGGATCCCGTCGATCACGAAGTTCACGGCCCGCAGATTCGGCAGGACGTGACGGGTGACGGGAAGGTCTTTCGTCTCCGGGAGCAGCTCGCGCAGCTTGTCCACGGTCAGCGCGTGGGCAAGCCACGCCCACTGGGCATCGGTCTGCACCCACACCCCGACGTTCGCGCTGCCGCCCTTGTCGCCGCTACGCGCCCCGGCGATGGTGCCCAGCGGAAGCCGCCGCGTTGCACCGACTACGGGCGGTGCCGGAAGGTCGGGTTCGCCGACGGCAGCGAGTTCGACGGTGTCGGCCGCGACCGGGATGTCGTTGCGGTTCCCGTCGGCGTGCACGGCGACGTGGGGCACCTCGATAGCAGGCACGAACGCGGCGGTGAACACGCCGTAGACCTGACCGTCGCCGGGAGGTGCCGTGCTGGTGAATCCGGGATAGCTCGCCAGCGCGAGTTCGACGGCGGCCGAAGAGAACTGCCTGCCTACGATGTTGGGGTCCGCGTCGCGGACCACGCAGCGCAGCAGCGCGCTCGCCGTCTGCTCGGTGTCGGCGTCGGGGTGGTCCGTGCGCGCCAGCGTCCATTCCAGTTCGGCAGGTTTGACCGACAAGCTCGTTTCCAGCTGGTGGCGCACCAGCTCGGCTTTGGCCACGATGTCGAGTCCGGTGAGCACGAACGTGACCTCATTGCGGAAACCCCCGAGGCTGTTCAGCGACACCTTCAGCGTCGGCGGCGGCGCCTCACCCCTGACCCCGCTGATCCGCACCCGGTCCGGGCCGTGGCGTGTCAGCTCGATGCTGTCGACGCGCAGTGTGGCGTCGGGGTTGGCGTACCGGGCGCCGCCGATCTCGTAGAGCAGTTGTGCGGTCACGGTGTCGACCGTGACCGCGCCGCCGGTGCCGGCGTGCTTGGTGATCACGGACGAGCCGTCGGCGTGGATCTCGGCGATCGGAAAACCCGGATGGGTCAGGGCCGTGAGGTCGGGGAAGTCGCGCGCGAAGAACGCGAAATTGCCGCCGCTGGCCTGTGTGCCGCACTCGATCACGTGGCCCGCCGCGACCGCACCGGCGATCTGGTCGTAATCGGTTGACTGCCAACCGAAGTGGGCCGCAGCGGGTCCGACGATGACCGATGCGTCGGTGACCCTGCCGGTGACGACGACGTCGGCTCCCGACGCCAGGCAGTCGACGATGCCCCACGCGCCGAGGTAGGCGTTCGCGGTCAATGGAGTTCCGAGGCCGAGTGCGTCTGCGCGGGCGAGCAGGTCGTCGCCCTCGACGTGTGCGACGGAGATCGCGACGCCGAGCTTGTCGGCCAGCGCCCTGACGGCGTCGGCCAGCCCCGCGGGATTCAAGCCCCCCGCGTTGGTGACGATGCGGACACCGGCGTCCTTGGCCAAGCCGAGGCAGTCCTCGAGCTGGCGGAGGAAGGTCTTGGCGTAGCCGCGGTCGGGGTTCTTTATGCGGTCGCGGCCCAGGATCAGCATCGTCAGCTCGGCCAGGTAGTCGCCCGTGAGGTAGTCCAGCTCACCGCCGGTGAGCATCTCCCGCATTGCCGAAAGGCGGTCGCCGTAGAAACCGGAGCAGTTACCGATGCGGACCGAAGCTCCCGCCGGCGTGTGGTCCGGCCCAGTCGTCACGCGCACTCCTCACCCGGCGTCGTTGCGTCGAAAGGCTCGACCAACCAACCGGTAGGTTAATGGGTACCGGCGGTATCAAGTCAAGGGTTCGGCGGGGGTCGCCGTTTCCAGTGTGCGGGTGACGCCGGGTCCGCGGGCCGATGTCGCGGTTTCGGCCGACCGGCATAGTTTGGAACGGGCCCAGCCCACCGGCTATCCTGGTCAGCAATTGTCAGCGCCCGGCCTGTCCAGGCTCGTAGGCAGACACCCCGATGAGATGGAGAGCTCGATCATGGCTGTGCCGAAGCGCAGGATGTCGCGCGCGAACACCCGTAGCCGGCGCGCGCAGTGGAAAGCAGAGGCCACCGGCCTGGTCAACGTGACCGTCGCGGGTCAGCCCCATAAGGTGCCCCGCCGCCTGCTTAAGGCCGCCCGTCTCGGCCTCATCAACCTCGACCGCCGCTAACTCTCAGGGAAACCGTCGGATTGGCGGCGCGCCTCTCAGGTCACTCTCAGACACTGGGTTGAGACTGTGGCAGTGCGCATTCTTGTCGTTGACGACGATCGCGCCGTGCGCGAATCCCTGCGACGGTCACTCTCCTTCAACGGTTATTCGGTCGAGTTGGCCCAGGACGGCCGCGAAGCACTCGACCTGATAGCCAGCAGCCGCCCCGACGCCGTGGTGCTCGACGTGATGATGCCGCGGCTCGACGGTCTCGAGGTCTGCCGGCAGCTCCGCAGCACCGGCGACGATCTGCCGATTCTCGTGCTCACGGCCCGCGATTCCGTCTCCGAGCGGGTTGCCGGCCTCGACGCCGGGGCCGACGACTACCTGCCAAAACCGTTCGCACTCGAAGAGCTGCTCGCCCGTATGCGGGCACTGCTGCGCCGCACCGGCCCCGACGACGGAGAAGCCGAGTCGGCGGCGATGACGTTCTCTGACCTGTCGCTGGACCCGGTGACCCGGGAGGTGACCAGAGGCCACCGCGCGATCAGCCTTACCCGCACCGAGTTCTCGCTGCTCGAAATGTTGATCGCGAATCCACGCCGGGTGCTGACGCGCAGCCGGATCCTCGAAGAAGTCTGGGGCTTTGATTTTCCGACCTCGGGTAACGCGCTCGAGGTCTATGTCGGGTATCTGAGGCGCAAGACCGAAGCCGAAGGGGAACCGCGGCTGATCCACACGGTGCGCGGTGTGGGTTACGTGCTCCGCGAGACGCCGCCCTGATGGCGTCGGAGCTGAGGATGGGCCCGTGGCCGGGTCAGACGTTCACCATGCAGCCCGCGAGTTCGGTGTCGCTGCGCTGGCGGGTCATGTTGCTCGCGATGTCGATGGTGGTCATCTCCGTGGTGCTGATGGCCGTCGCGGTCTACGCGGTGGTGTCCCGCGCGCTCTACGACGACATCGACGACCAGCTGCGAACCAGGGCGCAGATGCTGATCGAGAGCGGCTCGCTCGACGCCGACCCCGGCAAAGCCATCGAGGGCACCGCGTACTCCGACATGAACGCGATGTTCTACATTCCCGGCCGCAGCAAATACACCGCCAACCACCAGGGCCAGACACTGCCGGTGGGGGGACCCGAGCAGGACGTCATGGACGGCACGCTCTGGATGTCGCTGCGCACCGTCGACCGGCAGCGGGTGCTGGCGGTCCGCCTCGACAGCGGCAACTCCCTGCTGCTCTCCAAGAGCCTGGCCCCGACCGGGCAGGTGCTCAAGCGGCTCGGCACGGTCCTGCTGATCGTCGGCGGGCTCGGGGTCGCCGTCGCCGCCATTGCGGGCGGTATGGTGGCCAGCGCCGGTCTGAGACCGGTGGCCAGGCTCACGCAGGCCGCCGAACGGGTCGCGCGCACCGACGATCTGCGCCCGATACCGGTCGTCGGTAATGACGAACTCGCCCGCCTCACCGAGGCTTTCAACATGATGCTGCGGGCGCTCGCCGAATCTCGGGAGCGCCAAACCCGTCTGGTTGCCGATGCCGGCCACGAGTTACGCACCCCGCTGACGTCGATGCGCACCAACGTCGAGCTCCTGATCGAGTCGATGAAGCCGGGGGCGCCGCGCCTCCCCGAGGAAGACATGGTCGAGCTGCGCGCCGACGTCATCGGTCAGATCGAGGAACTGTCCACGCTGGTGGGCGATCTCGTCGATCTCACCCGCGAGGATGCAGGTGCTGCGGTGCACGAATCGGTCGAGATGACCGGGGTCATCGAACGCTCCCTCGAGCGGGTTCGCCGGCGACGCAACGACATCGAGTTCACGGTGTCGGTCACCCCGTGGCAGGTGTACGGCGACGCGACCAAACTGGGCCAAGCAGTGCTGAACCTTCTCGACAACGCGGCCAAGTGGAGCCCCCCGGGAGCCTCCGTCGGTATCAGGCTCACCCAGATCGACTCACTGCACGCGGAATTGGTGGTCTCCGATCACGGGCCCGGAATCCCGCCCCATGAACGCGATCTCGTCTTCGAACGGTTCTTCAGATCCACCTCGGCGCGGGCGATGCCGGGATCGGGTCTCGGGCTTGCCATCGTCAAGCAGATCGTCGTCAAACACGGCGGCAGCCTGCGCGTCGAAGACACCGTGCCCGGGGGGCAGCCGCCAGGAACGTCGATGCATGTGGTCCTGCCGGGACGCCTCCCGGCCGCCTCCGGACAGGACGACGAGTAACCGCGACACGCGCAACCGCTGCGTCGGTGACCTGTGTCACCGCCAGGGATGATTGAGACGGGCTTTCGGCGGATGCGGCCCGGCACGCTCAAATTTGTCTCAAAGGAAATCGATCTCTAAGGGGTTTCTCAGTACGTTTGGGCACGCTGACAAGGCAACGATCGTTGAACGACACGTCAGAACCGACTCGAGGAAGAGCACTGCAGCGATATGACCAACCACCCGAGGTACTCGCCGACTCCGCAGCAGGGTCGTCAGTCCGGTTATCCCGGGCAGGTGCCCCCTGGCCCCGCCGGGCCGCAGCGGTCAGGTTCCTATGAGCAGCAGCAGGGCAGCGGCAGTTGGGACTGGCGCTACGCGACCGAGCAGCAGCGCCAAGCGTTCCGGCCATCGTACGACCCGTATCCCGGCGCGCCCATGCCTGGCGGTCCGGGCCAGTATCCCCGTCCGGGGATGCCGCCCGCCGCACAGCCTCAGCCCGGAAAGCGTTCTCGCGCATCGGCTCTGATCGCAGGCGCCGTCGCGCTCGCGCTCGTCTCGGCCGGAATCGGTGGCGGGGTCGCCACGCTCGTCCACCCCGACCACAGCCTGAGCGGTATCAGCGCATCGGGAGCCGCGCCCTCGGTGCCGGCGGCCAGCGTGCCGGGCGGATCGGTCGAGGCCGTCGCCACCAAGGTGGTGCCCAGTGTCGTCAAGCTCGAGGTCAATCAGGGGCGTGCGACCGAAGAGGGATCGGGGGTCATCCTGTCGACCGACGGGCTCATCCTGACCAACAACCACGTGGTCGCCGCCGCGGCGGGCGATGCCGGCCCCGCAGGTGTCCCGGGAGGTCCCGCAAAGACGAAGGTCACGTTCGCCGACGGCAAGACCACGTCGTTCACGGTCATCGGCACCGACCCCGGCAGCGACATCGCCGTCGTCAGGGCACAGAACGTGTCGGGGTTGACGCCCATCGCGGTCGGCTCGTCGGCGGATCTGCGGGTCGGGCAGGACGTCGTGGCGATCGGCTCGCCCCTCGGACTGGAAGGCACGGTCACGACCGGCATCATCAGCGCCCTCAACCGGCCGGTGGCCGCGGGCGGCGACGCCAAGAACCAGAACACCGTCCTCGATGCCATCCAGACGGATGCGGCGATCAACCCGGGCAACTCCGGTGGCGCACTGGTCAACATGAGCGGGGAACTGGTCGGCATCAACTCGGCAATCGCCACCATGGGCGCCGATGCAGGCGGTCCCCAGGGCGGTTCGATCGGGCTCGGCTTCGCCATCCCTGTGGACCAGGCCAAGAGGATCGCCGACGAGATCATCCAGACCGGAAGCGCCTCCCGAGCGTCGCTGGGCGTTCAGGTCGGCAACGACGCGGGCGTCGACGGCGCCAAGATCGTCGAGGTGACCGCGGGCGGTGCGGCTTCGGCGGCCGGGCTCCCCAGCGGTGTGGTGGTCACCAAGCTCGACGACCGGGTGATCAGCAGCGCTGACGCGCTGGTGGCCGCTGTCCGCTCCAAAGCCCCGGGCGACAAGGTGACGCTGACGTACTTGGACCCCTCGGGTAAATCGCAGTCGCTGGAGGTCACGCTCGGAAAGGCAGCCCAGTGAGGTCCTCGATCGGGGACGATCGCGCCGTGCTCCGTGTGGCTGCACCGATGTCCGTACCGAGATATACGGTTGAGCTCATGGAGCAGCCCCACGCCTTGGTAGGTCGTGCCTTGGTAGTTGTCGTCGATGACCGCACCGCCCATGGAGACGAAGAAGATCACAGCGGTCCGTTGGTCGCCGAACTGCTCGGCGAGGCCGGGTTCGTTGTCGACGGGGTAGTCGTCGTTTCCTCGGACGAGGTGGAGATCCGCAACGCGTTGAACACCGCGGTCATCGGTGGCGTCGACCTTGTGGTGTCTGTCGGGGGCACCGGCGTCATGCCGCGCGACGTCACCCCCGAGGCCACCCGTGACCTGCTCGACAGGGAGCTGCTGGGTATCGCCGAGGCGCTGCGGGCGTCCGGCCTGTCGGCGGGGACCATCGACGCGGGCGTTTCGCGCGGTCTCGCGGGAATCTCGGGAAGCACACTGGTGGTCAATCTGGCGGGCTCGCGCGCCGCGGTGCGCGACGGGATGGCCACGCTCGGTCCGCTGGCGGGTCAAATCATCGCCCAGTTATCCAGTTTGGAGATCTAAACGCCGGTCCTCCCCTGGGACTTGTTCAGAATCCGCCGGTACGGGCATCCTGTACCGGCGGATTCGGCCTTTTGTAAACCGGGACCTGCCTGCAAGGTTAAGTACAGGTGAACAAACCTACCCGTCAGATAGTGATGTTGATCACAGCGAGGTGACACTGTGGCTGAACCATCCCGCGAGTCCCGTGAGCTAGTTAACCGAATCTTCGGTGACTCGATCCCGGACGTCACCCGTGATGAACTCGAACCCACCTCGCCGGACGACCGATCCGAGCGCGACCGGTGGCTGCGGGACAACGTCCCGCCCCACCACGATTGACCTGTGATTTCGCTTAAGCATCCGTAAACACCGACTGGTAACGGATTCACTCCCATTGACGAATACGTCGATACGGGGTCCCGAACTGCGGCGTTTTCTCAGACCACGCCCCGTCGCCGCGCGGAAGGGGTCAAGAACCGTCGGGGAACGTTCAGCAAATGACGCACACGCGCGCGTCTCGGCTCACACCACCGAAGCCACGCGTTGCCGGTCAGATGCCTCCCCGTTATGTTCCTCGTGTCAACGATGAGCGAATCGTAAGAACGGACTGTGGGATTTTTAATTCGTCTCACATGAAGGCCTTGCGAGGTGTGTGGTGTAGCGGTAGGGCCAGGCACGGGCACTCGGAACCCCGCCCGGGGTTACGAGAAGACATAGCTAGGGAGATCATGAAGGCAATCACTCGGGTGCTGATCGCGATGGTGGCGTCCATCGCGGCATTGTTCGTGAGCACTGGCACCTCACATGCAGGGTTGGACAACGAGCTCAGTGTGGTCGACGGCCAGGGCCGCACCCTGACCGTGCAGCAGTGGGACACGTTCCTCAACGGTGTGTTCCCGCTCGACCGCAACCGCCTCACCCGTGAGTGGTTCCACTCGGGCAAGGCCACCTACATCGTGGCCGGCGAGGGCGCCGACGACTTCGAGGGCACCCTCGAGCTGGGCTACCAGGTCGGCTTCCCGTGGTCGCTGGGTGTGGGCATCAACTTCAGCTACACCACCCCCAACATCGCCTATGACGGTTACGCCTTCGCCCCCACCGGCGATCCCGACTTCGGCTTCTTCGACTCCATCGTGACCCCGCCGCTGTTCCCCGGTGTGTCGATCTCTGCAGACCTCGGTAACGGCCCCGGCATCCAGGAAGTCGCGACCTTCTCGGTCGACGTGGAGGGCCCCGGCGGTTCGGTGGTCGTGTCCAACGCACACGGCACCGTGACCGGTGCCGCCGGTGGCGTGCTGCTGCGTCCGTTCGCTCGGTTGATCTCCTCGACCGGTGACAGCGTCAGCACCTACGGCGCTCCCTGGAACATGAACTGACACAGGGTTTTTCCTGGTTCCACCTGGTTTGAACGAATCAGCCCCCGGCTTCGGCCGGGGGCTGATTTCGTGTCGGAGCTGCGCCTCACTTCTCGGTGTCGGGCTTGTCCTCGGTGTGGTCCGCGGCGGCCGCGGTGCCGGTGGATTGCGCCTGCAGTAGATCGCGGATCTCGGTCAGCAGCGTCAACTCGGTCTCCTCCGAGACCACCTTGGCGTCGCGCTCTTTGAGCTTCTTGAACGGGACCACGATGACGAAGTAGATCACCGCCGCGACGATCAGGAAGTTGATGGCCGCGGAGAGAACGGCGTTCAGGTCGACGAATTGGTCGGCGCCCAGCGGGATCTTGAGAATGCCGTACTCGGCGTCGGGGCCCGCGCCGATGCGATCGACCAGCGGCTGCACCACGTTCTGGGTGAAGGCGGTGACCAGACCGGTGAATGCGGCGCCGACGACGACCGCGACGGCGAGGTCGATGACGTTGCCCCGCGAGATGAATTCTTTGAAACCCTTCAGCATGGCGATGACCCTTCTTCTTCGTAGTCCTGTCAGGGCAATGAACCTATCGCCTGCAGCTGTGCAGCGGGCCGACTGTGAACATTCTGTGAGGTCCTCGCGAAGCCTTTTCGATCACTTGTCATAAGTGTCAAACGTGAAGTGGGCGAGCGGGTTTCGAGCTTGTGCCGGCCGGTTCGAAACGGCCGGGGCGATGTAATTAAGAATCTCTGATTGGGTGAGCGCTTGGAGGTTCCGGCTGATACGCTGTGAAAGCCTGAAAACGTCAAGCAGGACACTTGTGTCCTCACTCTTAGTGAAGGGGAAGCTGATGGCTAAGCACGCCAAAGCGCCCGCTCGTAGTGCGAAGAAGCTGGGTGCCGTGGGCTTGGGCTCGTTCTTTATGGCCGCAGCATTCTCCGGACTGAGCGCAGGAACCGCCAACGCCGAGGTGGAGGAGATCGCACCGGCTCCTCAGGTCACCAGCCGGCAGGCCTCCGAGAACGCGGTCATCCGTATCAACGACTTCGGTGTCGCCCGCGGCATCTCCGAGGCGCGCCTCGCGGATGCCGGTGTGGTCCACGCCGGCGGAAGCAGCTCGACCGAGGTCCGCGACTCCACCAAGGCAGTCGCAGGCACCACGGCCTCGGCCTTCGAGGGTGAATACCCGGTCGGCCCCGCCATCGGCGACTGGTGATCTGACCAGAACCAAACACTGCCACCCCCGGGATATCCCGGGGGTGCTTTGTTTTCGCGTGGTCAGTGCAATGTCAGCGTGACGGCTTGCACGAGTGCGATCCCGGCGACCGTCTTCGCCGCGGCGGCGGGAAGCGCCACGAGCACCACCCGTCCGCCGCCGCGGGCACCCACTCCAGTTTCTTTGGCGGACACCAGAACTACGACCCCGTCCGTCGCCACCAGGCGCGCCTCGGCGGTGCCGTCGGCGGGCGCCGCGACCACGTCGACAACATCCCCGGGCCTGACGAGGTCTGTCAGCGCGGCGTCGGCGAGCGGGATCGGGACGATGCGTGCATCAGGGCCTGCCGCCGAATCGGCAAGGCGCGGCCCGAGCAGGCGGACGTCGGTGAG
This sequence comes from Mycobacterium bulgaricum, assembly GCF_041287165.2. NCBI lineage: Bacteria > Bacillati > Actinomycetota > Actinomycetes > Mycobacteriales > Mycobacteriaceae > Mycobacterium > Mycobacterium bulgaricum. Next base: position 1,235,072 of record NZ_JBGGKV020000001.1, read on the forward strand.
CACTTCACCGCGACGAGCGGGGCCCGCCAAGGTGGTTCCGACGATGGCGTCGACGTCCCTGCGCGCACCCTCGGGAACGGTCGGCACCGAACGCGCCTCCATGCGCACATCGGCTGCGGTGAGCTCGGTTCCCGGAGAAAGGTCGCGAACGGTGACGACGACCTCGGCGTAATCCGCGCGGGGGTCGCCACGCCACGCAGCGATCGCGGCCAGTATCACCAGGGCGGCGGCAACCGCCCGCCGCGCCGCCGGCGTCCTGGACCAGTCGGGCCGCAACGCACGGCCGAGCCGATCGAAGGGCGACGGATCAAGCGAATCCCCCATGGCGCCACGCTATGCAGCGCGGCACCCCGCCGTCAGCCTTTGATTCGGCGGCTGTGGATAACGATGAGAATCAGCTGGACGCGGCTGCAGCGGGGGTCGAAGAGCTGCTCGTTGAGCTCGACGAGTCCGAAGACCCGGACTTCTCCGACGATGAGCTCGACGAGGACGATTCCGACGACGACGGACTCGACGACTCGGTGCTGCTGCTGGAGCTGCCGGTGCTCGTCTTCTTCCCGGATTCACGGCTGTCGGTGCGATAGAAACCGCTGCCCTTGAAGACCACGCCGACCTTGCCGAATACCTTGCGCAGCCGTCCGTCGCACTGAGGGCACTCGGTCAGAGAGTCATCGGTGAACGCCTGCACCACGTCGAACTTGTTGCTGCATTCGGTGCACGCATAGGAATAGGTGGGCACACAAACCTCCGAAGTGGTCAAACTGGTTAGCACTCTACCGGCTCAAGTGCTAGAACCGCCAGCGGGCTCGGCTCATTCCCCCCGTGGCGTTCGTCGCACAGCAGACCCGCGGCACGACTGTCGTCCGAGGCTCAACCCAGCGGGACAAGACCTCGACCCGGCGTGAGCGCATGCGTCATCCGGACGTCGTGGGCCTCCGACGGCAGCCGATCGACGAGTTCGTCGTCGCGGACCACGGCGACCAAAAGCGCGCCGCCGGCCGCCCGCGGCAACGTCCGGTCGTAGTATCCGGCGCCCCGACCCAATCGGGCCCCTTGCCTGTCGACCGCGAGAGCCGGAACGAAGACGACGGCGGCAGTGGCCACAGTGTCCGCGGGCAGCCACGGCGGCCGGGGCTCGCGCAATCCGAACGGGGCGTCGACCAACTCGCCCGGAACGTGACGCCCCCACTGCAGCGGCAGGGGAGTGCCCAAGCCGTCCTCCCTGGCGACGGGCAGCAGAACCGTCACCCCGCGCGCCGCCAGCCGGTCGATCAGTACGAGCGAACCTGGTTCGGATCCGACCGGGACGTACGCGCAGACGGTCGTCCCCGGCTCGACCGAGGCTTCGAGGTGACCGCCCAATAGAGCCGTTTCGTGCTCGCGTGTTTGCTGACTCAATGATCGCCTGACAGCCAGGATTCCGGCTCGTACCTGTGATTTGGTGGGCGCCACCGAGTAGTCCTTCGAAGCTCGGGTATGGGGAGAACAACCGACGCAGAGAGGTTAGTGTGTGAACGATGAATCGGCCTGAAGTTCCCATTCCGTACACCGCGGTGGTTCCCGCAGCGGGACTGGGAACCCGTTTCCTACCTGCCACCAAGACGGTGCCGAAGGAGTTGCTGCCGGTCGTCGACACGCCCGGGATCGAGCTCGTTGCCGCCGAAGCCGCCGAGGCCGGCGCCGAGCGGCTGATCATCATCACCTCCGAAGGCAAAGACGGCGTCGTTGCGCACTTCGTCGAGGACCTCGTCCTGGAAGGGACGCTGGAGGCCCGCGGCAAGAAGACCATGCTCGAAAAGGTCCGCAGGGCACCGGCCTTGATCAAGGTCGAATCCGTCGTCCAGGCCGAACCGCTGGGCCTCGGGCACGCCGTGGGTTGCGTCGAAGCAAGCCTGTCGCCCGACGAGGACGCGATCGCGGTGCTTCTGCCCGACGACCTGGTTCTGCCGACCGGCGTGCTGGAGACGATGTCTAAGGTGCGCGCCAAGCGTGGCGGAAGCGTGCTGTGCGCCATCGAAGTTGACCGCGAGGACATCGGCGCCTACGGCGTCTTCGATGTCGAAGAGGTGCCCGACGCGGCCAACCCAAATGTGCTGCGGGTCAAGGGCATGGTGGAAAAGCCCAAGCCCGAAGACGCGCCGTCGCTGTTCGCCGCCGCAGGCCGGTACGTGCTCGACCGGGAGATCTTCGACGCCTTGAGGCGGATCCCCAAGGGCGCCGGAGGCGAATTGCAGCTGACCGACGCGATTGCCCTGCTGATCGAGGAGGGCCACCCGGTCCACGTCGTCGTCCATCGCGGATCTCGACACGACCTGGGAAATCCCGGGGGCTACCTGAAGGCTGCGGTTGACTTTGCGTTGGAGCGGGACGACTACGGGCCCGAACTTCGCCGGTGGCTGGTCGAACGGCTCGGTCTCGCTCCGACAGGGTCGGTTGACGCCGTCCCGGCAGGGTCGGTTGACGCCGTCCCGGCGACGACCGAAGGGTAGCCACGGCTGCACCGCCGAGCGAGCCGGTCGACGCCAGCCGGATCAACGGAAGAAAGGCGTGCAGTGCGTTCGGTGGAGGAGCAGCAGGCTCGGGTGGCAGCTGCCGCGGTGGCGCCGCGGCCGGTGCGCGTCGCGATCGCCGAAGCCCAGGGCCTGATGTGCGCCGAGGAAGTGGTGACCGAACGTCCGCTGCCCGGCTTCGACCAGGCAGCGATCGACGGCTACGCGGTGCGCAGCGTCGACGTGCTCGGAATCGGTGGCGCGGGTGACGGGCCCGAGGAGGGTGGCGACGCCGACCGCGACGAAGGCAGGCCGCGAGAGATCAGCCTGCCGGTGATGGGTCTGATCGAGGCGGGCAGCCGCACACCCAGCCGGCTACAGCCCCGCCAGGCCGCCCGGGTCCAGACCGGGGCGCCGATGCCGACCCTGGCCGACGCAGTCCTGCCATTGCGCTGGACCGACGGCGGCGACGCGCGCGTCAGGGTTCTGCGAGGCGTGCGGTCGGGTGCCTACGTCCGGCGCACGGGTGACGACGTCCAGCCCGGCGACGTGGCGGTGCGGGCAGGCACGATCATCGGCGCGGCCCAGGTGGGCCTGCTCGCAGCCGTCGGACGTGAGCGGGTGCTGGTGCATCCGCGGCCCCGGGTGTCGGTGTTGAGTGTCGGTGGCGAGCTCGTCGACATCTCCCGTACCCCCGGCAACGGCCAGGTGTACGACGTCAACTCCTATGCGCTGGCGGCGGCAGGCCGCGATGCCGGTGCCGAGGTCAACCGGGTCGGCATCGTGCCGACCGACCCGAAGCAGCTGCGCGAGGTCGTGGAAGGCCAACTCAGCCGCTCAGAGGTCGTGGTCATCGCCGGTGCGGTCGGCGGGGCGGCGGCCGAAGGGGTGCGGGCCGTGCTCGCCCAGCTCGGTGACATGGAGGTGACCCGCATCGCGATGCATCCCGGGTCGGTGCAGGGGTTCGGTCAGCTCGGTCCGGATGGCGTGCCCGTCTTCCTGTTGCCCGCCAATCCGGTGAGCGCGCTCGTGGTTTTCGAGGTGATGGTGCGGCCGCTGATCCGCCTGTCGCTCGGCAAACGTCAGGCGATGCGGCGTGTCGTGCCCGCCCGCACGCTGTCGCCGATCAGCTCGGTGGCCGGCCGCAAAGGTTTCCTGCGCGGGCAGCTGATGCGCGATCAGGACACCGGTGAATACCTCGTGCAGGCCCTTGGCGGCGCGCCCGGCGCGTCGTCGCATCTGCTCGCGACGCTGGCAGAAGCAAACTGTCTGGTGATGGTCCCCAGTGAGGCGGAGCAGATTCGCACCGGTGAGGTCGTCGACGTCGCGTTCCTCGCGCAGCGCGGCTGAGCAGTCGGTCGGCGCCCTGATGAACCTGTTGAGTTCCCGTTCGCAGCACCCGGGGTGGCCGCAACCGGTCGGGCCGCTCGTGGTGCCCGCGGGCAAGGTTCGGTTACGCCCTATCCGGCTGCGCGATGCCGCGCAGTGGAGCAGGATCCGGCTCGCCGACCGCGCGCATCTGGAGCCGTGGGAGCCGTCGACCGACATGAACTGGGAACTGCGGCATTCGGTTTCGGCCTGGCCGTCGGTGTGCTCGGGTCTGCGCTCAGAGGCCCGCAAGGGTCGGATGCTGCCGTATGCGATCGAACTCGACGGCCAGTTCGCCGGACAGCTCACGATCGGCAACGTCACGCACGGCGCGCTGCGGTCGGCTTGGATCGGGTACTGGGTGGCCAGCGACTCGACGGGCGGCGGTGTCGCCACGGCCGCGCTGGCCCTCGGGCTCGACCATTGCTTCGGCCCGGTGATGCTGCATCGCGTCGAGGCGACCGTGCGGCCGGAGAACGGGGCGAGCAGAGCAGTGCTGGCAAAGGCCGGATTCCGCGAAGAGGGCCTGCTGAAGCGCTACCTCGACGTCGACCGCGCATGGCGGGACCACTTGCTGGTGGCCATCACGATCGAGGAATTGAACGGGTCGGTGGCCTCGGCGTTGGTCCGTGCGGGGCACGCCTCCTGGGCCTGACGGTCGTTTGCCGAACCCCACTTGTTACTCCTGTGACACGTGTGGCGTGTGGTGCTTGTCTCCAGCGAATTACAGGTGTGTAATTGTGTCGGCGCGCCGCCCATGGATGCGCTGGTCACAGACCTAGCCTGATGGGGAAAGGAGCAGGCGCCATGCCAAGCATCCCCCAATCTCTCCTCTGGATCTCGCTCGTCGTCCTCTGGCTCTTCGTGCTCGTCCCGATGCTGATCAGCAAGCGGGACGCAGTGCGGCGAACCAGCGACGTCGCGCTGGCGACCCGCGTACTCAACAGCGGCGCGGGTGCGCGGCTGCGGCGTCGTCGCGGGCCCGCGTCCGGTCACCGCAGCGATCCGGACTGGCAGCCGTCCGCCGAGGACGCCGACCTCGACGACGAGGACGCGCCGAGTCGCGCGGTCGTCATGGTCGCCACCGAGGCCGACGATGTCGACGGTGAACCGGACTATCTCGACGTCGACGTGGTCGAGGACTCAGGGGCGCTTCCCGTCGCCGACATCGCAGAGCCGGTCGCGGCCGAAAGCGACGAGCTCACCTTGGATTTCGACGGTGCCGCCGAGAGTGCCGACGCGCGCGCTCCGAAGGTGGAGGCCGCCGTCGAGGACGACAAGCGCGACACCTCCGAGGACACCGGCGTCTACTCGGTCATCGAGGACGAATACGAGTACGACGGCGACGCCGATGACGCCGACGGTTCCGAGGATGCCGATGAGCCCGCGCAGCCCCAGGCGCGGATCGCGGACTCGCTCAGCGATGCGCGCCGCAGGCGCCACGAGTCGACGACCGCAGCCGCGGTGTCGGCGCGCAAGTATCGCTTCCGCGCCCGCACGATCGCGGTGATGGCCGTGCTGATGCTCGCCAGCGCCGTCGCAGCGTTCACCTGGTCGTCGACGATGTGGTACGCCACCACCGCGACCGCCACGGTGACGCTGCTCTATCTGGCCTATCTGCGCAGGCAGACCCGGATCGAGGAGCAGCTGCGCCGGCGCCGCGCGCAACGGATGGCACGGTCGCGTCTCGGCGTCGAGAACACCAGTGACCGCGACTACGACGTGACGCCGTCGCGTCTGCGCAGGCCGGGTGCGGCCGTGCTGGAGATCGACGACGAGGACCCGGCGTTCGAGCACCTCGACTACGTGCCGTTCTCGCGTCACTATGACCTGCCGCGCGCGGCCGGGCAGTAGCCACCTCGCGATTTCTGGCGGTGCCCACCGGCTGATAGCCTGTACCGGCACTAGGGGCTATAGCGCAGTTGGTAGCGCGTCTCGTTCGCATCGAGAAGGTCAGGGGTTCGATTCCCCTTAGCTCCACCAGTACGGCACTTCAGGGAAGTGGCCGTGTCGATCGGCTGAAGATCGACGCAGCATCTAACGAAAGCCATTATGTCCGAGGACCAGATCGCCGACGTTCCACCGAATCACCTCTCCATCGATCCGAACAGCCCCTTCTACAACGAAGAGGCGCTCCTGCGGGATGTGGGTATCCGCTTCAACGGCGCCGAGAAGACCAATGTCGTCGAGTACGACGTGGCCGAGGGCTGGGTGCGTGTCGAAGTGCCCACCGCCAAGGATCGCCGTGGCAATCCCATGGTCATGAAATTCAACGGCACGGTCGAACCGTACTTCCGCACCGCGAAATAGCGGCCGTTCATCGACACGGCCCGCAGGCGCTGATGCCTAGCGGTAGTAGATGTCCAGGCGCTCGATGAATCCGTCCCGCAGCGTGAAGACGTCTGCGGCATAGACGAACTTGCCCGGCTCCCCGAGCGGGCTGGACGCCTTGATCTGAAGAATCTCGGTATCGCCGTCGCTGAACGAGGCGTCGATCTCGGTTACCGCCCGCCCGGCGAACACGACCGTCTCGTAGAAATTCCTGATCGCGTGCGGGTCGGCGAATGTCCCGGCGGGGTGATTCAGACATGCCGACGGCGCGAACAAGCCCATCAGTGCCTCGATGTCGGCACGATTGACTGCGTCGATGTACTGCCACGCGACGGTCACGGGCGGCCCTCGAGCGTGACGGGCATGTGGCGAACTCCGCTGTGCTTGTTGCTTCGAACGTATTCGATGGGCCCGGTCCGCGTGACGGTGGCGACCCGGTCCAACAGGACGTCGAACATCACACGCATCTCCATCCGCGCCAGTGACGCCCCGAGGCAGAAATGCACCCCACGGCCGAACGCCAAGTGCGGGTTAGGGTTTCGATTCACGTCAAAGGTATACGGTTCGGCGAAGACCGCTTCGTCACGGTTGGCGGACGCCCACCACAGACTCACCTTGTCGCCGGCCCTGATGCGCTGGCCGTGCAGCTCGACGTCCCTGGTTGCGGTTCGCCGGTTGTACGGGGTGGAGGACGCCCACCGCAGCATCTCCTCGACCGCGGTCGGCAGTAGAGCTCTGTTGTCTCGCAGGCGTTCCCAGACTCCGGGTCGCTCGCTCAGCGCCGACATTCCGAGGGCGATCGAATTGCGGGTCGTCTCACTGCCCGCGGCGATGATCAGGCTCAGAAACAGACGCTGCTCGTTCTCGCTGAGAGGTGCACCGTCAATCGTCGAATGGGTGACGAGCGACAGCAGGTCCGCTGCCGGAGGTTCACCGCGCTTGCGTTCCAACAGTTTTGTGCCGTAGGTGAACATCTGCGCCTGCGCCTGGGCGACGCGGTCGCTGACCTCACCGATCTCGCGTTCCTCGTAGTCGAGGGTGACGTTCGCCCAATTCATCAACTCGTGGCGATCTTCCTGGGGCACGCCCGCGAGCTCGGCTACGGCCTGCAGCGGAAGTTCGGCGGCCACGTCGATCAAGAAGTCGCACTCACCCTTGGCCAGCGCCGCGTCGACGATGTCGATCGCGCGGCTGCGCAGGTCGTCGGCGATGGCCTGCAGCGCACGGGGTGTCGTGCTGGGTGCCAGCAGCCGGCGAAACTGCGCATGGCGCGGGTCGTCCATCATGTTGAGCAATGCGCCGACCGCGAACTCCATCGGCATGTCCTCCAGCGTCGTGCCCCCGCCCTGGCGGTCACCGCCGGTCTCGGAGGAGAACGTTTCGCTGTCGGCGGCCGCCGCGACGATGTCCGCGTGCCTACTGAGCGCCCAGAAGCCTTCGCCGCCGGGGGAGTGTGCAGTCGGCGGGTGCCACCAGACGGGGGCGTCGCGCCGCAGGACATCGAAGACCTCGAACGGGAAACCGGTGGTAAACCTGTCCAGATCGGTCAGGTCGAAGTCGACCACGTTCGGCATACCGCGACGATACGCACGACCATACGTATGCCGTCAAGATGTCTTGTCAAAAGGGACTGCTGTTGGACTGCGACCGGGCGTCGTCGGGGCGGGGGCCGTACTTGCGGATGTAGTCGTCGTGCATCTTCGCGTCCTTCTTCCGCCTGATCACGTCGACGAGGTTCGGGTCGAGCCCGTGGCGTGCCAGCCGGTGCCTGCGCCACACCTTGTTGAGCGCCAGCGCCATGAGCAGCGCCCAGATGTAGATGGGCGCCGTCATCTCCAGACGCATGTAGATCGGCGCGGGAAGCAGCCACAGCGGAGCGAGGATGATCAGCGGTGGTATCGCGTACCGGATCATGTGCCGCCGCACCGCCCCCTGGCCCGCGAGATCCTCTGCGACCCAGCGGTTCATCGAGGCGGGGAGCTTCTTGCCGTAGCTGTAGAGCAGGTACTGCCAGAGGTTGGGCTTGTCGGTGCCCGCTGGCTCGTCGGGGGTCATCAGCGCTCCTTCGCGCGATTCAGGACTGCAGCGCCCCGGCTGCCAGCGCAGCCGAGTTGATGCGGGTCAGGACATGGTGGAGGTGTTCGAGTTCGGCGAGGTCTACACCGAGGCGCGCGACGACGGCGGGCGGAATGTCGAGCGCCTGAGCGCGCAGAGCTGCTCCCTTGTCGGTGAGCTGGACATCGGTGGACCGTTCGTCGGTGGCGTTGCGGGCCCTGGTGATGAGCCCGAGCGCTTCGAGCCGCTTGAGCATCGGCGACAGAGTGGCCGAATCCAATTGCAGCGCAGTGGCGATCGCCTTCACCGACAGCGGCGAGGGCGTTGACGACCTCTTCCGGTGATCCCACAGCGCCAGCATGACGAGATATTGCGGATGGGTGAGGCCCAGTGGTTCCAGCAGGGGCCGGTAGACAGCCAGCACGGCTCGGTTGGTCGTCGCCAGCGCGAAGCAGACCTGGCGTTCCAGCGCCAGTGGGTCCAGCTCGGTTGCGGTGGTGGCGGCCATAGTTAGATAGTGCACTAACGATTAGTGCCCAAGCAATATTGCGTGCGTCACCCGCCGTTGACGGTCACCCCGGCGGCCCGTTCCATCGGTTTGACGACGGAGGTGAAGTCCGAGGCGGATCCCTCCTCGTCCTGCGTCTCGCGCCACAATGCGGCCACCGACTCGGCAAGTGCGACCGGTGTGCCCAGCGACTGCGCCTCGTCGAGATACAGCAGCACGTCCTTGGTCATCAGCCCGGTGGCGAATCCGTAGTCGAAAGTGCGGGGAAGCACGGCCCTCGGAAACTTGTCCCGGCTGGCATGTGTGGCACCGGAACCGGTGTTGAGAACGTCGATCATGACCTGCGCGTCCAGTCCCGCCTTGGTTCCCATCACGACGGCCTCGGCCGTGACCGCCAGGGTCGTCGCCGCGATCAGGTTGTTGATCAGCTTCATCGTCTGCGCCGCACCGGGGCGCTCCGAGACGAACGTGACCCGGCCCAATGTTGCCCACACCGGCTCAAGGACCTCGAACTCGTCGCGCGGCCCCGACACCATCACGGCCAGGGTGCCCGCCTCCGCGCCGTGCACGCCGCCGCTGACCGGGGCGTCGAGCGCTGCGATGCCGCGGTCAGCGAGGATCTCGCAGTTACGCTGTGCCGCTTGCTGTCCCACCGTGGACAGGTCGACGAAGCGGCGCACGCGCGACCCGTCGGCGATCTGCGCGGCGACGGCGTTGGACACCTGCGGCGTCGGCAGGCTCGCCAGCACGGTCTCCGCGCGATCGGCGACCCCGCGGGCCGACTCGGCGGATTCCGCACCGAGTTGCACCGCCCGCGTGACTGTCTCGGCGTCGGTGTCGAACACCGTCACGCGCATTCCGGACGCCACCAACCGGCTCATCATCGGAAATCCCATGTTGCCCAGCCCGACGAAGCCAACGTCCATCGACTAATCACCCTCAATCTCGGCGAACGTCGCCCTCGCCACCCGGAAGCTGTCCACCGCGGCGGGGATTCCCGCGTAGATGCCCACCTGGAGGAAGATCTCCCGGATCTCGTCGCGCGTGACGCCGTTGGTCAGCGCGCCCCTGATATGCGTGGCCAGCTCGTGGGGCCGGTTCAGCGTCGCGATCATTGCGAGATTGATCATGCTGCGCGTCTTCAGCGGCAGGCCTTCGCGCCCCCAGACCGCGCCCCAGCAGTACTCGGTGACCAGATCCTGCAACGGTTGCGAGAACTCGTCGGCATTGGCCGCCGCCCGTTCGACATAGTCGGCGCCGAGCACTGCCGTCCGGATCTGCCGGCCCTTCTCGTAGGTTTCGCGATCCATGCTTCCTCCGTGATCGGTCACGCCGGCGGCGGGGTGCCGATCAACACGGCACTGAGACGGCAGCCGTCGGGGCCGCCCCGCCACGCGTGGTCGACGCCGGTCAGCACCACGAGGTCACCCTGCTCCAAGTGGTGGGCGCCGTCTCCCAGGACGAGGTCGACACTGCCGGAGAGCACCGTTTGCAGATCGAGGGTGTCGGTGTGGTGCATCGGCGTCTCGGAGTCCGGGCCCAGCTCGACGAACATCCAGCGCACCAAACCGGGCGCGATGCCCTGATCGATCAGCGGCGCGCTGCCTGCGGGACGGGTGGGCGGCGGACTTTCCGACGTCGCGAAGGGAATTCCCATCGCAAAGCCGGGCGCCAGCTGGTCGAGCGTGAGCTCGTCCTGACTCACGACGCAGGACTTGCCGTCCGCGTCGACTCCCGTGATCAGCGTCCGCACTTGTCCTCGCTCCCTCCCCGCCACGGCGTCATGTTGTCGACCCGGGCCCGGGCCAGACTCCGTGATGGTGACATTGGTTGCCCCCGTTACGTTTTGCACGGTACATCGCATTGTCGGCGGCGGCGATCAGGTGGTCGACGGCGGCATCGTGCGTCTGCGTCGAACCGGTCAGTTCGGTGTACGCCGTCCCGACGCTGGCCCGAACGTGCATCGGCAGTGCGGCGATCGCGTCGCACACGTCCTGATACCGCAGGGCGGCGCGCGGCGACGACGCGACGTCGGCGATCAGGAACTCCTCCCCGCCGCTGCGGGTGATGACCGCTGTCGGCGTCGCGGTCGCCCGCAGCGCGTCGGCGACGGCGACCAGCGCCCGGTCTCCCGCGAGGTGCCCGTGCGCATCGTTGAGCGCTTTGAAGTCGTCGAGATCGAGCAGGGCCACCACCAGGTAACGATCCGTCTCGTAGCGGCGCGCCAGCAGGCTCCTCGTCTGCCTGCGAAAAGCACGACGGTTCAGCAGGCCGGTCAGCGGATCCAGATCCGCGTAGAGCAGGTCGCCCTCCAGCGCGTGCAGCAGCAGCCGAATCGCCAGCGGCACGCCGATGTTGATCTGAAGGATCAGGAAGAAGTCGACCGCGGCCAGGGCGGTGCGGCCTTCGGCGGCGAGCTGGATCGCCTCGTAGGCTCCCACCCCGGCGGCGACCGCGACGTTGGCGAGTACCAGCCGCGTCGTGTGGAAGAACGCACTGATCGCCCCGTTCGTGGTGAACGCGACACACCCGAGCAGCGCGGCCAGCGGATCCGGATAGGCCAGACAGGCGAGCGCGATCGAAATGCTCGTCACCATCACGAAGCCTGCCGACTGCGTTTTGGTCGGCCACCGCCGCAGCCACAGCGCAGTGCCTGCCACGCCGCCGGCCACGGCCACCCACATCATGGCGCGCTGAGGGTGGTCCGTCGGGCCGCCCGCGCCGGCGAGGAGGACGAGGACCGCCACCGCCATCGACAGCGTGAGCGCCGCCACGAAAAGGCGCACGGACAACGTCACACCGCGTGCTTCGAGGAAGCCGCTGAACCACTCGTAGTGATCAGCGCGTCGGTGATCCCGCTGCATGCCACACCATCTCGTCGCCCGTGCTTTTTGTGTCATCCAACATGGCCGGGTCGGCCCGGGTGATCGAACGCGCCGATCGGGATGCAATTCACAAGAACCGTTTGCCGGCGGCTTCACCGCATTCTTGCCGGTCCTTCCCGCCCGCCCGTAGCCTCGTCAATGTGTCTGGCCTGGCTGCAGTTCGCGCCGATGACCTCGCCGCGCTGTCGGTTTTTCACGGCATCAGACCCGAGGCCCTCGTCCCCCTCGCTGCACAGTTGCGCCCGTTGACGGCGGCGCCGGGTCAGGTGCTCATGCAGCAGGGCGAGCTCGCGGTCTCATTTCTGGTGATCGGATCCGGCCGCGCCGAGGTCACCCACATCGGCGACGACGGGCACGACACCGTCGTCGGCGTCGACCCCGGTCTCATCGTCGGAGAGATCGCACTGCTGCGCGACGCTCCCCGCACGGCAACTGTCGTCGCCACGGAGGCCTTGACCGGCTGGGTCGGCGGCCGGGAGGCGTTCGGGACCATGCTCGAAGTGCCCGGGATGATGGACAGGCTGGTGCGCACCGCGCGGCAACGGCTGGCCGCCTACATCACCCCGATACCTGTGCAGATGCGCGACGGCTCCGTCCTGTATCTGCGGCCGGTGCTGCCCGGCGACAACGAACGCACCACCAACGGGCCGGTGGAATTCTCCGGCGAGACGCTCTACCGGCGATTCCAGTCGGTCCAGTCCCCGTCGAAGACGTTGATGGCCTACCTTTTCGAGGTCGACTACCTGGATCATTTCGTGTTCGTGCTGACCGAGGGGCCCGATGGTCCGGTGGTGGCCGATGTCCGCTTCGTCCGCGACGCCAACGATTCCACCGAAGCCGAGATCGCGTTCATCGTCGGAGACGCCTACCAGGGCAGGGGTATCGGCACATTCATGATGGCGGCGATCTCTGTCGCTGCGGGCTACGACGGGGTGCGGCGTTTCACGGCAAGGGTTCTCACCGACAATGTCCCGATGCGGGCCATCCTGGACCGCTTCGGCGCGGTCTGGCGCCGCGACGATCTCGGCGTGGTGGTGACCGAGATCCCGGTGCCCTCGATCGACGACCTGGGGTTGAACCAGGAGCTCGTACAGCAGATCCGCGACGTTGCGCGGCAAGCGATCCGGGCGGTGGGCTGATGACGAAAGCCCCTGACGCCGGCCGGAGGCCGCAATTGAGCAAGGACACGCGGCTCTGCATTTCCCTGTCGGGCAGACCGAGCAACATCGGCACCCGGTTCCACAACCATCTCTACGACGTGCTCGGCCTCGACTTCATCTACAAGGCGTTCACCACCACCGACATCGCCGCGGCCATCGGGGGAGTGCGTGCGCTCGACATCAGGGGCTGCTCGGTGTCGATGCCGTTCAAGGAGGACGTGCTGGCGCTCGTCGACGACATCGAGCCGTCGGCGCAGGCCATCGAGTCGGTCAACACGATCGTCAACGACGGCGGCAGGCTGACTGCGTCCAACACGGATTATCTTGCGGTGCAACACCTCATCGCGCAGCACGGTCTCGACCCGGATGACCCTGTCCTGATCCGCGGCAGCGGCGGGATGGCCAAGGCGGTCGGCGCCGCCTTCGTCGACGCAGGCTTCACCGCCGGGTTCGTCGTCGCGCGCAACGCGGGAACCGGTGCGGCGCTGGCGGATCGACTCGGATACGAATACCGCTCCGAGGTCGGATCGTTGACTGTCCCGATCATCGCCAACGTCACGCCGATCGGGATGGCCGGCGGACCGGAGGAAAGCGACGTCGCTTTCGACGAGGCGACGATCGCGGCTGCCGGCACGGTGTTCGACGTGGTGGCGCTTCCGTCGGAGACGCCGTTGATCACGGCCGCCAGAGCCGCCGGTGCGAACGTCATCACCGGCGCCGAGGTGATCGCGCTGCAGGCCGCCGAGCAGTTCGAGCGCTACACCGGAGTGCGGCCGAGTCCCGAGCAGATCGCCGAAGCGTCGCGGATATCGAGGGCCTGAACGTCTAGACCGTGATGGTGGTCTGCTCGTCGATCGCCGCCGTGGCGTCCATCAACGGCATCGCGAAATCTTCGGACCCCTCGGCGGTGATCTTCAGGACGAACAGACCGTCCTGCGCCGGGATCACCACGGTCTTCTGGGCGATGAGTAGTTCGACGCCGTCCTTGGTGTAGAAGCCACCTATCTGGGTCGCCTGGAAGTTGGCCAGTGTGCTCGCTTTGCCTTCGTCGGCGCCCTGGAAGCCGGGGAGGGCGCGCGTCTCGTTGGCGGCGAATTCGAGGACCTTCGCCGGATCCGCGTTGCCGGTCAGCTTGGAGACGAACGCCACGATCGTCGGCGGCGTCGGTGACGGCGGCGGCGCGGTGTAGACGATGGCGTCGTAGGCGCCCTCGGGAGCACGGGGTCCCGCGGGTTCCCAGCCCGGCGGGATCGGCAAGGTGATGGTCGGCGCACCCGCATCGCCCCGGCGCACGCTCTTCGAGTCGATGTCGTTGTCCAGGATGTATTGGTCGAGCGTCATCCCGGGAGCTGCCGCGGGTGTCTGCGTCGGGGGAGGCGCGGCCGAGGTGCTGGTCGCCGTCTGCGACGCCGGTGAGGGCGTGCTGGTATCACTGGCTTTCGTGGCCTCACCCGAGGTGTCGGATGCGCAGGCCGACAGTCCGATCCCGAGGGCGGCGGCCACCGCCGCGGCACCGGCGCGCTTGGCGAAGGTCATTCGATCTCCTGTTCGTCAGGCTCAAGGCTAGTCAATTTGCTGGCGTATCCGTGACGTCGTTTGCCGAAACGCGCCGCCGACGGGCTGCCGGTGGTACATGTCAGCTGTACCGACTTGGTGGATTGGGGGGTCGGGACATGACGATCGTTATTCGCTCGGTCGCGGCGTTGTTCGGTGCGATCGCTAGCGTGGTCGCGCTCTCGCTGTCATGGACGACGCCCCCCGTCCTGCTTTCGGCGAATACGGCAGCGCTCATCATGGGTGGATCTTTTCACCCCCTCATGGGGCCGAAGGATCGTCCGGACTTCGTGAAGGACTACCTCGACAACGCCGTCACCGGTTTCCTCGAACCGGCCTTCGGGACATTCGGGCCGGTGACCAACGCGGTCGCGGTGTACACCCCGGAGGAGTTCTTCCCGCTCGGGCGACTCACCTTCGAGAAGTCGCTCGCCCAGGGTCTGGCGAATCTGGGCAGGTGCGTGGCGGCGACGTCAGACTGCGTGTTCAACGAGGACCCGCTCGTCGGCTCGGCCGCACCGGAGTCCGGCGACGCGATGTTGGTGTTCGGGTACTCGCAGAGCGCAGTGATCGCCTCCCTGCTGAAGCGGGAGTTGATGGAGAAGTACGGACCGGACGCCGCGCCGGTGTCGTTCGTGCTGGACGCCAATTCGATGCGGCCCAACGGCGGCATCCTGATGCGCTTCGAAGGCTGGCCTACTATCCCCATTCTCGGCATCCCGTTCCCCGGCGCATCACCGACCGGCAGCGTCGACAGCATCTACCGGACCATCGACATCGTGCGGCAGTACGACGGCCTCGGCGGTGACTTCCCGGTTCGGCCGCTGAACCTGATCGCCACCCTCAACGCCCTGCTGGGCTACGGCATGTTGCACGGGGAGACCGTGAACGTGCCGCTGTCCGAGGCGAGCTACCAGGGCCGGGAAGGCGACACCAGCTACTACCTGATCGAGACGGACATCGTGCCGCTGCTGCAGCCCTTTCGGCTGTTCGTGCCGAAGCCCATCCTCACCGCGATCGACGCGCCGCTGCGGGTGATCATCGAAGACGCCTACGACCGCGACATCGGGCCCGGCGTTCCCACCCGGGCGAGTTGGCGGCCGATCAAAGACTTCGTCGGTACCGCGGCCCGCCTCCTCGCGTCCATCCCCGTCGCAGTCGACAACCTCACCGAGGGATTCGGGTTGGGGCGCGTGCTCGGCACCACCAACCCCGGCCCCTTCGGCGTCGGCGGCCCCGAACTCCCGTCCGAGCAGGACGACGACACGGCCGAACCTGTTGTGCAGGAAACGGTTCCGTCGCCGTACAAGGATGAGCGCGCAGCGATCTCCGTCGTCGTCGCCGACGAAACCGAGGACCCTGCGCGACGCGAGGACGTCGACGACGATCCTGCCGCAAACGTCGACGAGCGGGCCGCCGACCCCGAAGGCGTCGAGGACGAGGCTGAGGAATCGGCGGCTCCTGAGCCGGAGGAACCCGCCGGCGACGCCGAATCGCAGCCGGAAAGCGACGCGGCCGAAGCTGCTTGAGCGCTGCGCGCCGCATACGCGTGGTATCAACAGCGCGTGAGGCTCACCGCCGCATGCGTGCCGGTCCTGCTGTGTGCGGCCTGCGCGCAGCCGTCTGCACCGCCGCCTCCCGCGCCGGAGGCGCCCGTGAACCTGACGGTCGACCCTGCCCGCGTCGACCGCACGCGTCATGATCTGCCCGCCGGTTACGAGGTGACCGGATACGCGGGAGCGCCTGCGCCGTTCGCGGCGTGGGGTTTCCGGGATTCCGCGGTGACCGACCCGGTTCAGTGCGTGACGTTGGGGGCGCCTGCGGTCGACGCGGCGACGACGAGGGGATGGACGGCGTCGGGGCCCGGCGGCATCGTCTATACCGTGGTCGCGAATACGTCACCCGGTGCTGCGCTCGATCCGGCGGTGGTGGCAGCCTGTGAGCGGTGGACCGTGGCCTCGGGCCCGTCCACGGGCACGGTCACGGGACTGCCGGGGCCCGATATCGCCGCCGCGGACACGATCGGGATGAGCACCGCGGCGACCACAGTTGTCGAGGGCGGCACCGAAACACGTTCACATGCCGAAACATTCGTCGCCTATCTCGGTGGACACGTCTGCTTCGTCACGGTCGTCACCGACCCCGGCTCGCCACAGCCCGCCCTCGGGCCCGGGTACGCGTCGGATCTGCTCGTCAAAACGGTGTCGACGCTGCGCGGCTGAGCGCCGCGGCGCGGGTACATTGGCGGCGATGTCGAACCCCCGGAAGCAGCTGACGATCACGATGGCGGCGGTAGCCGGGTTGTTGGCGACGTGCACGTCGGCATGTGGCGCGAATCGACCCGAGGATTTGTCGAACGCCGACATCGCCCGGGTAGCTGAGGTCAAGGCTGATTTCCCACCGCCTTTCACGGTGAAGACGGTCGGGCCTGCGGCGATCGATCCGCAATTCCTGAAGGCGCAGAAGCTGCCGCCGGGGCTGACGTTCGACCCCGCCGATTGCGGTCAGTCCGCGGGCGAGCAGACGATCCCCGACGGTGTCAAAGGCAACATGGCTGCGACGACCGCCGAGGGCGACGGCATGCGCTACATCGCTCTCGCCGTCGAGACCTCCGAGCCGGTCCCCGCGAACCCGCCGACCGAGCAGTGCCAGAAGGTGTCGTTCAAAGGCCCCGGCATGGGCGGACTCGTCGAGGTGGTGGAGGCGCCGCAGATCGACGGCGTCGACGTCGTGGGAACTCACCGCGTGCTGCAGACGATCACCGCGGAAGGGCCACGCACCGGTGAGCTCTACAACTATGTCGCCCGCTTCGGGAACTTCATCGTGATCGTGACGGCGAACCCGCTCGTCGTCGCGGACCGGCCGCTGGCCGACGTCGATACCCAGCGGGCACGCGATCTCGTCGCGCAGACGGTCGAGCTCGTCAAGGGGTAGGGCAGGCGCTAGCGGACGTCGTGCGGGCGGAACTGGATGCTGATGCGCGGTCCGGTCGGCCTGGTGGTCTTCGGGATCGAGTGCTCCCAGGTGCGCTGACACGAACCGCCCATCACCAGGAGGTCGCCGTGGCAGTGCCGCAGGCGCAGAGACGGCCCGCCACCGCGCGGGCGGAGCGCGAAAACCCTTGTCGCACCGAGGCCGACGATGGCGACCATGGTGTCCTCGGTGCTGCTGCGGCCGATGTTGTCACCGTGCCAGGCGACGCTGTCGTTGCCGTCGCGGTACAGGCACAGCCCCGCCGTCACGAACGGTTCGCCGAGCTCGCCGGCGTAGGCATCGTTGAGTCTGCGGCGGAGCTGCTTGAGACGTGGGTGGGGGACCGCGCCGTCGACGAGATTGTGAAAACTGACCAGCCGCGGAACGTCGAGCACCCGGTCGTACATCTGGCGGCGCTCGGCACGCCACGGGATCTGGTCACGCAGCTCACCGAAGAGGGTGTCGTCGGGCGAATCGTCTTGCGACAACCACCCGGAACGCACCTCCAGCCACGCGCCGTTGCCGAGGTCTCGCCGATCGGACTGGTCGAAAAGCGAGCTTTGCAGAGCCTGCTCCATGCCGCGCAGTCTATCGCACAGACGTTCGAGTCAAAGGCGAACCGCGCCAGGGCCCTCGCCGGCGAGAACGTCACCGGGGTTGGCCAGCGCGCACACCTTCAAGCTCAGGCAGCCGCAGCCGATGCATCCGGTGAGGTTGTCGCGCAGGCGCTGCAGGTGCACGATCCGTTCGTCGAGGTCTTCACGCCAGCCGGCCGACAGCCGCGCCCAGTCCTTGCTCGTGGGCACGCGATCGGTGGGCAGTGTGGCGAGCGCGTCGCGAATCCGGGCCAACGGGATGCCGAGCCGCTGCGACATGCGGATGAACGCCACCCGGCGCAGCGTCTCGCGCGAATAGCGCCGCTGATTGCCGCCGGTGCGCCTGCTGGTGATGAGGCCTTCGCGTTCGTAGAAGTGCAGCGCGGACACGGCGACCCCGCTGCGCACCGCCATGTCGCCCGGCGTCAACTCGTGCGGCCACTCCATGACCTAAACCATAGTTGAGGTGGGCTCCGGGGTTACGGTGCTAGATGTGACAGAGGCGGCGTTGGGGTGCAATTCGGAGGTCGGCAGGCTTCGGGTGGTCATCCTGCACCGACCCGGGCCCGAGCTGCAGCGACTGACGCCGCGCAACAACGACACCCTGCTGTTCGACGGGCTGCCGTGGGTGGCCAGGGCGCAGCAGGAACACGACGCGTTCGCCGAACTGCTGCGGTCGCGTGGTGTCGAGGTGCTGGTGCTCGGTGAGCTGCTGACCGAGGCGCTGGCCAAGAGCGGCGCGGCGCGGATGCACGGCATCTCGGCCGCGGTGGATGCCCGCCGCCTCGGCGCGCCGCTGGCCCAGGAACTCTCGGCGTACCTGCGTACGCTCGATGCGCCGTCGCTGGCGCGGATCCTGATGGCCGGGATGACATTCGACGAGTTGCCCTTCGGGGAGAACGAGCTGTCGCTGGTGCGGCGCATGCACCACGGCGGCGACTTCGTGATCGACCCCCTGCCCAACCTGCTGTTCACCCGCGACTCGTCGTTCTGGATCGGGCCGCGCGTGGCCATCACGTCGCTGGCGATGCGTGCCCGGGTGCGCGAGACGTCGCTGACCGATCTGATCTACGCCCATCACCCGCGATTCCTCGGAGTGCGGCGGGCCTACGAGTCGCGGTCGGCCCCGATCGAGGGTGGCGACGTGCTGCTGCTCGCGCCCGGCGTGGTGGCCGTGGGTGTCGGTGAGCGCACCACACCTGCGGGCGCAGAAGCGCTGGCGCGCAGCCTTTTCGACGACGATCTCGCCCACACGGTGCTGGCGGTGCCGATCGCACAGGAGCGCGCGCAGATGCACCTCGACACCGTGTGCACGATGGTAGACAAGGACGCCGTCGTGATGTACCCGAACATCCAGGATTCGTTGACGGCGTTCACGATTCGCCGCCGGTCCGAAGGTGTGACGATCGACAGGGCGGCGCCGTTCGTCGACGCCGCCGCCGACGCGATGGGCATCGGCAAGCTGCGGGTCATCGACACCGGGCTCGACCCCGTCACCGCCGAGCGGGAACAGTGGGACGACGGCAACAACACGCTCGCCGTCGCACCCGGTGTGGTGGTGGCCTACGAGCGCAATACGGAAACCAATGCCCGCCTGATGGATTCGGGCATCGAGGTGCTGCCGATCTCCGCCTCCGAGCTCGGCACCGGCCGCGGCGGCCCGCGCTGCATGTCGTGCCCGGCAGGACGAGACCCCCTCTAGGGGCCCACGTGTCGCCGAACTGAGATTCCCGGTCGTTCTTTCGCCGCCTTACACGACCATGGATCCAGGCTCGCGTTCGGCCCACGCCCGTCGTACGCGTTCGATGACCTCGAACGGACGATCTTCGGCGATGACCTTCACGTGCAGATAGCCCCGGTCGCGCACGCGCCGCAGTCGACGTTCGTCCCAGACATACTGGCTGCGATCGATGCGATGCTGGTCGCCGTCGTATTCGACCGCGATCTTGACGCTCTCCCAACCCATGTCGAGGTAGGCGAACGGGACGTCGTACTCGTCGCGCACCGGAATCTGCGTACGGGGACGCGGGAATCCGGCGTCGATGAGCAGTAGGCGAAGAAGCGTCTCCTTCGGGGATTGGGCCCCGGCGTCCATCAGATCGACAGCGGTCCGCACGCGCCGGATATGGCGGGCGCCTTTGTACCGCTCGATGATCGGCACTACGTGCTCGGCGCGGATGCCGGTGGCGCGTGCCAGCGAGTCGAGATGAATGAGTGCCTCGTTGCGCGGTAGATGGCGGCCGAGGTCATAGGCGCAACGGGGATAGGTCGCGACCGCCATGTCGTCGATCTCCATGATGTCGTCGTACGAGAAGTGGTCGTCGCGGGCGATGATCCCGTCGGGAGTGTCGTAGCACTTCCAT
Organism: Mycobacterium bulgaricum; assembly: GCF_041287165.2. Lineage (NCBI taxonomy): Bacteria > Bacillati > Actinomycetota > Actinomycetes > Mycobacteriales > Mycobacteriaceae > Mycobacterium > Mycobacterium bulgaricum. Next base: position 1,255,354 of record NZ_JBGGKV020000001.1, read on the forward strand.
AACAGTTCGATGGGGGCGTCGTCGCGTACCCACTTGGCACCGTGGATCGCCGCGGCGGCGCGTCCGGTGATCGCACCGCGTTCCCGCGACCACACCCATGCCCCGACCGTCCTGGTGTAGAGCGACCGCGGGGTGCCTTTGAGGACGTGGACGTCGGGGAAGAGCGGCTCGTACCGCCAACGCAACTGCCCGCGGGTCAACGCGCCGCGCTTGATCGCCTGACTTCCTAGGATCACCGACTGCACGCACCTGATCGTCGCTCAACGTGGCGGGCGGTCGGCGAGCCTCGTCACAGGGCTGTGGATAACTCCGAATCCACGACTGGGAATCTCAGTTCGGCGAGATGGCGCGCTCAGCGCCAGGACGGCAGCCAGATCTGCATGTCCCACGTCTGCTGCGAGATCGGCAGCCCGGTCAGCACCGGGTAGAGCCATGCGAAGTTCGTGATGACCACCGCCACGTAGATGCACACCACGAGCAGGCCCAGCGTTCGACGCTCGGCGTTCTGGTTCGGCTTGTAGAGGATGTCGCCCAGGATCATCGCGAGGATCATGGCCAGGAACGGCGCCATCGTCGATGCGTAGAAGAAGTACATCTGCCGGTCGATGTCGGCGAACCACGGCAGGAAGCCCGCGCTGTAACCGACCAGCAGCACGGCATAGCGCCAGTCCTGCTTCACGAATGCGCGCCACACCGCCCACGCGAGTACCGGCACCGCGATGAACCACATCGCCGGGGTGCCGACCAGCATGACCGCTTTGACGCACGATTGCGCGCCGCAGCCCGACACATTCTCGGTGTCGATCGCATACAGCACCGGCCGCAGCGACATCGGCCACGTCCACGGCTTCGACTCCCACGGGTGGTGGTTGCCGTCGGCGTTCGTCAGCCCGGAGTGGAACCGGTACGCGGCGTAGGTGTAATGCCACAGCGACCGCACCGCGTCCGGGATCGGCAGCACGCTGTCCGGCCCGATCGAGCGCCCCACCTCGTGGCGGTTGACACCTGTCTCCGACGCGAACCACGCGGTGTACGACGCGAGGTAGACGCCGAAGGTGATCAGCACGAGCGCGTAGAGCGACGGGCCCACGTCGCGCCGGAACGTCCCCAGCCACGGCCTCGGCACCCGGTACTGCCTGCGCGCGGCGATGTCGAACGCCACCGTCATGACGCCGAAGAACATCACGAAGTACAGCCCCGACCATTTCGTCGCGCAGGCCAGCCCGAGGAGTACCCCCGCGCCGAACCGCCACCACCGCACTCCGAGCCGCGGGCCCCACGGGGTCTCCGCGATGCGGCCTTCCAGGAACGCGAGATGCATGCGTTCGCGGATCTGGTCGCGGTCGACGATCAAGCAGCCGAACGCCGCGACCACGAACACCGTCAGGAACCCGTCGAGCAGCGCGGTCCGCGCGGTCACGAAGCTGACCCCGTCGGCGATCAGCAGCAGCCCCGCGATGCCACCGACGAGCGTCGACCTGCTGATGCGCCGAGTGATGCGGACCGCCAGCAGGATGAGCACCACCCCGCACACGGCGCCCGAGAACCGCCAGCCCAGGCCGTTGTAGCCGAAGATCGCCTCGCCGATCGCGATCAGTTGCTTGCCGACGGGCGGGTGCACCACCAGGCCGTAGCCGGGGTTGTCCTCGAGCCCGTTGTTGTGCACCATCTGCCACGCCTGCGGCGCATAGTGCTTCTCGTCGAAGATCGGGGTGCCCGCATCGGTGGGGGAGCCGAGGTTCAGGAACCGCGTGATGGCCGCCAGCGCCGTGATCACTGCCGTCATCGCCCAGCCCTGTAGGCGGTCGAGCGGACCGAAGTCGGCGACGGGCACCACGGGGCCGGGGCTGATGACAGGGACCGCTCGCCCGCTCCTCGAGAGCTCGTCGGTCGGGGCAGTCACGCCTGCGATCGTAGGCTGTCTCGCATGACGGCCGGACGACTGCTTGTAGGCGCCACGCCGCTGGGGCAGCCCTCGGATGCGTCCGCCCGGTTGGTTCGGGCCCTGCGCAGCGCCGACGTGATCGCCGCGGAAGACACCCGCCGGATCCGGACGCTCGCCGCCGCGCTGGAGGTGAAGCCCGCCGGCCGCATCGTGAGCCTCTACGACCAGAACGAGGCGTCCCGGGTACCCGCCTTGCTCGACGACATTCGCAGCGGCGCGACGGTGCTGCTGGTCAGCGACGCCGGGATGCCCCTGATCAGCGACCCCGGCTATCGCTTGGTCGCCGCATGCGCCGACAGCGGGCTGCCTGTGCAGTGCCTGCCCGGCCCGTCCGCGGTCACGACCGCCCTGGCCGTCGCCGGTCTGCCGTCGGAGCGGTTCTGTTTCGAGGGTTTCGCGCCGCGCAAACAGGCCGCCCGGACGTCCTGGCTGCAGTCGCTGGCCGCCGAGCCGCGCACCTGTGTCTTCTTCGAGTCACCGCGCAGGCTGGCCGAAACGCTGGACGACGCCGTCGAGGTGCTCGGAGCCGGCCGCCGCGCGGTGGTGTGCCGGGAGCTGACGAAGACGCACGAGGAGATCGTGCGGGGAACCCTCGGGGAACTCGCCGAATGGGCGGCCGACGGCGTACTCGGGGAGATCACCGTGGTGCTCGCGGGCGCCACCCCGACCGCAGACCCGGACGCGCTCGTCGCAGAAGCCATCCGCCTCGTCGACGACGGCATGCGGGTCAAGGACGCGTGCGCGCAGGTGGTCGCCGCCCACCCCGGGTCCCCGTCGCGGCGCGAGCTCTACGACGCGGTTCTGCGCGCCCGCGAGTAGGCGCCGTGACCGATGATCGGTGCGGCCTTGTGCAGGCATTCGTCCCACTCGCGGCCCGGGTCGGAGTCGGCGGTGATGCCGCCGCCGACACCGAGCACCGCGGTGCCGTCGGCCGCGAACTCCACCGTGCGGATCGCGACGTTCACTTCGCAGCCCGCCACCGGAGAAGCCAATCCGACTGTTCCGCAGTAGATTCCGCGCCGCCGCGGTTCCCAGCCCACGAGTAGCTCGCGGGCCCGGCGCTTGGGTGTGCCGGTCACCGACGCCGGCGGGAACGTTGCCTCCAGCAGCGTGGCCATCGGCAGCTCCGCGGGGACCCGCGCCGACACGGTCGACACCAGGTGCCAGACGCCGGGCGCTGGACGGACGGCCAGCAGCTCGGGCACCGACACCGACCCCGTTCGCGCCACCCGGCCGAGGTCGTTGCGCACGAGGTCGACGATCATGATGTTTTCCGCGACGTCTTTGACCGACGCGCGTAACGCGGCGGGGTCGGCATCGCGGGGCAGGGTGCCCTTGATCGGGCTCGACGTGACGTCCTCACCGCACCGGCGAAGGAACAGTTCCGGTGAGAGCGAGGCGACCGCACCCCAGTCGCCGGCGAGGTAGGCCGCGCGCGACGGCGCCGTCCTCTCCGCGGTCTCGGCGAAATAGTCGACGGATTCGCCGTGGAGCCTTCCGGTGAACTGCGTGCACACGCACGCCTGGTACACCTCGCCCGCTGCGATGGCGTCCAGGCAGGAGGTGACGCCGCGTTCGTGGGCGTCACGGTCCGCATGTCCCCAGTCGACAACGGCGGCGCGGCGGGGCGGCACCGTCTGCAGCGCTTCCGTCATCCAGTCGAAAAGTGGTGCGCCGGTCAGACTTTCGTACCACCACACGCCGTCTCGGTCACACCGCAGTACCGAGTCCGACCACCCGCCCGCCGCTTCCGGGATCCTCGGACCGCGGCCGTCGGCGCCGGCGTCGGGATAGGACAGGTATCCGAACCATCCGCCGCCGACCGGCCCGTCGGATCGATTGCCGGGCGTCACGTCGAACACCTCCGAGGCCGACACCTCGGTGACGGGCACCGACGGGGCGACCACCGCGGTCGAGCCGAACCAGTCCCCGATCAGCGCCGCGGGCGGCGCCAATCCGAGCCTGGTGGTCGCTGAGCTCAGCGCACGCAGAACCTGCGGGGCAGGGCCCAGATCGCCGAGCCGCTCGATGCGCACCGGTTCATTATCGGCCGATGCGTCGCGGCACCATCACGCCAGCCAGCTTGTCCGGATTGCGCATGGCATAGAAGTTCGTGATCTTGCCGTCGATCACCTCGACCGAGACGACACCTTCCAGCTTGTCCGCGGTGTAGAGCACCAGGGCAGGGGCGTTGTTGTAGATGCCCGGTTCGGCGCGGCCGTCGGGTCCGCCCAGGCGGATCAGACCCAGGATCAGCTTGGCCACCCGCTCCGCACCGGCGACGGGCCTGCGAGCCGCGCTGACCTTGCCGTCGCTGTCGGCGGTCCACACCACGTCCGGCGCGAGCATTCCCATCAGACCGTCGAGATCCCCGGTGGCCGCCGCGGTGAAGAACTGCATCGTGATCTCGGTCGACACCTTGGGGTCGATCGGCTCGAAGCGCTTCCTGCGCGACTGCACGTGCTCGCGTGCGCGGTGCGCCATCTGACGCACCGCGGTCGTCGTCTTTCCGAGCGTCGCGGCGATCTCGTCGTGGCCGAAGCCGAACACCTCCCGCAGCACGAACACCGCTCGCTCGTCGGGGCTGAGCGTCTCAAGAACCACGAGCATCGCCATCGACACCGACTCGGCGAGCACCACATCGGCCGACGGATCCGCCTCTGTGAGAAGCGGTTCGGGTAACCAAGGGCCGACGTAGTCCTCGCGGCGCCGCGATTGTGCGCGCAGCGCGTTGAGTGCCTGCCGGGTGACGAGCTGGGCGAGATAGGCCTTGATGTCGGCTACCGTACCGAGGTCGACCTCGGCCCACCGCAGGTAGCTCTCCTGCAGCACGTCGTCGGATTCCGTTGCACTGCCCAAGATCTCGTAGGCGATCGTGAACAGCAGCGGACGCAGTTGCGTGAACCGCTCGGCGTGTTCGTCACCCGGTCCGACGGTCATCGGACGGGCACCGCCGTCACGGCGGCGATCAGCTCGCTGCGGTCCGGGCCCTGGAAATACTTGTAAGAACCTGGTTTTGCGGCCTCGCCGGCGAGCCACTTGACCGTGTACCGGCACACCTGCTCTTTGACGAATGCGCCTGCGCGCCCACCGATGTACAGACCGACCGGGGTGTCGTCCCCACGCGCCAGCTGCACGGTGCCTGCGCCGCGGCCGACGCTGATGCACTGGCCCGTCATCTTGACCGTCGCGTCGGCGGGCTGGGTGCCGGCGATCCTGGCCAGCACCGTGTTGGCGGCTTGCGCACCGAGCGGCAGGCCGGCTTGGCAGCTCATCCGGTAGGGCAGGCCCGAGGGCGACGCCGCATCGCCGGTCGCGACGATGCGGTCATCGTCCACACTGGTCAGCGTCTCGTCGGTGAGAAGCCGGCCCAGCGCATCGGTCGTCAGGCCGCTCGCGGTGGCCAGTCCGGGCACCCCGAAGCCGGCCGTCCAGACGGTCACCGCGCTGGGCAGAGTCAGGCCGCCCGGCAGGGCGACCTGGTCGGGGCCGACGGCGGTGACGGTCGCCTCAGGTCCGTCGAGGATCGCGACGCCCAGCTTGGTGAGGCGCTTGGTGACCGAGCGGCGTCCCGCCTTGCTCAGCGACGGTCCGACGATGGTGCTGACCAGAGTGACCCTGCGGCCCGCTTCGGCGAACTCCGCGGCCGCCTCGATGCCGGTCAGCCCGCCACCCACGACGACGACGGGTGCCTGCACCGGCACGTCCGCCAGTCGTGACCGCAGGCGCTTCGCCTGCTCCAATTCGCTGAGGGGATAGGCGAATTCGGCGGCCCCTGGCACCGACACCGGAACCGCGCCGGTGCTGCCGACCGCGTAGACGAGGTAGTCGTAATCGAGCGTCGCGCCCGATGCCAGCGCAACCTGGCGAGCGCCCGCGTCGATGCGCTCGACGCTGTCGACGACGAGTTGCACACCGGCGTTGAGGACGGCGCCGAAATCCTGGACCGCCACCGTGCTGTTCGGGTCGTCCGCGGCCGCCAACTGATGCAGCCGGATGCGCTCCACGAACTCCGTCCGGGGGTTGATCAGCTTCACCTTCACATCGTCACGTGACATCAGGCGGTTGGCTGCCATGACTCCGGCGTATCCGCCGCCGATCACCAGCACGGTCGTTGCTTTCGCGGCCATGAGCATCTCCTTCGAGGTTGTCGACTCCCCATCGAGTCGGGCTGACCTCAAGACACCGACGACCGACGATATGTGACATGTCGTGACGCACGTCACAAATCAGGGGTCATTCCGCCTGGTAGCGGGGAAACACACCCGTCGGAGCGGGAAGCGCTGTCCCTGCCGCCAGACGGGTCGCGATCGCGGTGAACGCCCGGTCGTCCTCGGGCTGGCCGAGTAGGTCGAGAAGCTTTGTCATCGCGTCGGGCATCACCGGTTGGCTCAGCAGCGCGGCGATCCGCACCACCTCCAGCGTCGTGTAGAGCACGGTCGCAAACCTCGCCGGATCGCTCTTGCGCAGCACCCACGGCTCCTGCGCCGAAAAGTACCTGTTCGCGGCGCCGAGCACCGACCAGATCGCCTCCAGCGCAAGATGCATCGCGGTCGCGTCGAAGTGACTGCGCACCTTGTCCAGCAGCGCGTCGGCGGCGGCGAGCAGCTCGGAGTCCTCGGGCGCGAACTCGCCCGGGGTCGGCACGACGCCGTCGAGGTTCTTGGCCACCATCGACAGCGAGCGCTGCGCCAGGTTCCCGAACTCGTTGGCCAGGTCGGCGTTGATCCGGCCGATGATGCCGTCCTCGCTGTAGCTGCCGTCCTGCCCGAACGGCACCTCGCGCAGCAGGAAATAGCGCAGCTGGTCCAGGCCGAACGTGTCGACGAGGTTGTTGGGGTCGACGACGTTGCCGACCGACTTGCTCATCTTCTCGCCGCGGTTGAACAGAAAGCCGTGGGCGAAAACCTTTTTCGGCAGCTCGATGCCCGCCGACATCAGGAATGCCGGCCAGTACACGGTGTGGAACCGGATGATGTCCTTGCCGATCATGTGCAGGCTGGCGGGCCAATACCGCTGGAACGCCTCGGATTCGGTGTCCGGGAAGCCAACGCCGGTCAGGTAGTTGGTCAGCGCGTCCACCCACACGTACATGACGTGGTCGGGGTGGCCGGGAACCGGGACGCCCCAGTCGAACGTCGTCCGCGAGATCGACAGGTCGCGCAGGCCGCCGGAGACGAAGCTGACGATCTCGTTGCGCCGCACCTCGGGTTCGATGAATCCGGGCCGTTCGGCGTAGAGGGCCAGCAGCCTGTCCGTGTAGGCCGAGAGTTTGAAGAAGTAGGTCTCCTCCTCGGTCCAGGTGACCGGGGTGCCGGTTTCGGTGGCCACCCGAACTCCGTCGCCGTCGACAGTCGTCTCTGCTTCGGTGAAGAAGCGTTCGTCGCGCACCGAATACCAGCCGGAGTACTTGTCGAGGTAGACGTCGCCTGCGTCGACCATCCGCGTCCAGATCGCCTTTGACGCTTCGTAGTGGTCGGCATCGCTGGTCCGGATGAAGCGGTCGAACGAGATGTTCAGCTTCTCCTGCAGCCGCTGGAAGACGTCCGAGTTGGCCCGGGCCAGTTCGGCGGTGGGGATGCCGAGCTTGGCGGCGGTCTCGGCCATCTTGAGCCCGTGCACGTCGGTACCGGTCAGATAGCGGACGTCGAAACCGTCCAGCCGCTTGAACCGCGCGATCGCGTCGGTGGCGATGTACTCGTAGGCATGTCCGACGTGAGGATCACCGTTGGGGTACGCGATCGCCGTCGTGATGTAGTAAGGCTCGCTCATTTCTCGCTCATTTCGACGTCAACCCTAAGGTGTCTGGGGTGAGTCCCTCACAGAAGCGCGAGCCGCCGCCGATTCCGGAGCCCGTCGCACCGTTGATCGACGCCCACACCCACCTCGATGCCTGCGGGGCCCGCGACGCGGACGGCGTGCGCGCCATCCTGGACCGCGCCGGGCAGGCGGGCGTGAAAGCCGTCGTCACGATCGCCGACGACCTCGAATCGGCCCGCTGGGCGACCGAAGCCGCCGACTGGGATTCGCGCGTGTACGCGGCCGTGGCACTGCACCCGACGAGGGCCAATGCGTTGACGTCGGAGGCGCGGACGGTGATCGAACGGCTCGCCGAGCATCCGCGGGTGGTCGCGATCGGCGAGACCGGTGTGGATCTCTACTGGCCCGGTCGCCTGGAGGGCTGCGCCGAGCCAGACCAGCAGCGCGAGGCCTTCGCGTGGCATATCGACCTCGCGAAACGCACCGGTAAGCCGCTGATGATCCACAACCGCGATGCCGACGCCGCCGTCCTCGACGTGCTGCGGGCCGAGGGTGCCCCCGAGACTGTGATCTTCCACTGTTTTTCCTCCGATGCCGCGATGGCCCGTACGTGCATCGACGAAGGGTGGGTGCTCAGCCTGTCCGGGACGGTCAGCTTCAAGAACGCGCATGACCTGCGTGAAGCGGCCGCCCTGATTCCCGCCGGCCAGCTGTTGGTGGAGACCGATGCACCGTTTCTCACCCCGCACCCGTTCCGCGGCGCGCCGAATGAGCCCTACTGCCTCCCTTACACTGTCCGGGCGCTGGCTGACCTCGTCGGCCGGCCGGCCGAGGCTCTCGCCGAGGAGAGCTTCGAGACGGCGATGCGGGTGTACGGTCTGGCGGGTTGCTGGAGCTAGACCTGTTCGTTACCGTCTTGTGATAAATCGCGCGGTGGCCACCCCCACCTCCACGCCCTCCGCGCCAGGCTAAGTCGGGATAGACGACATTTTGAATGCATTGACCAAACTCCATCAGACGCGCTCGCCCCTCCTGCGACTTGTGGTCGCGGCGACTTTGCTGGCCCTGGCTTTCGCGGGCGTCACGGCGGTCGCTGCCCACAAGACGGTGACCCTGACGATCGACGGCGCGTCTGTGACGGTGTCGACGATGAAGTCTCGCGTCATCGACGTCGTGACCGAAAACGGCTTCGAGGTCGGCGAGCGCGACGACCTTTTCCCCGCCGCGGACACGCCTGTCAACCAGTCCGACACGATCGTGCTGCGTCGCAGCCGGCCGCTGGAGATCTCCACCGACGGCGGCGGATCGGAACAGGTGTGGACGACGGCGTCGACCGTCGACGAAGCGCTCGCACAGTTGCAGATGACCGACAAGGCGCCTGTCGCCGCGTCTCGTGGAAGCCGTCTGCCGCTCGACGGCATGGCGCTTCCGGTGGTCAGCGCGCAAAACGTGCAAATCGAGGACGCCGGAGTGACGCGCTCGGTGCGGCTTGCGGCCCCGAACGTGGCGGCGCTGTTAGATGCCGCTGGAGCGCCGTTACAGCAAAGGGACACAGTCATCCCCTCGCCGTCAAGCCCAATTGTGAACGGTATGCACATAAAAGTGACACGCGTGCGCATTGCGAAAGTCACCGAGAGATTGCCGCTGAATCCGAACAATCAGCGCATCGAAGACGTGACCCTCAACATGAGCCGTCAAATAGTGGAGGATCCCGGAAATCCCGGTGTCCAGGACGTGACTTTTGCGGTCTCGACCGTCAATGGGGTGGAGACCGGCAGGCTGCCAGTAGCCAATGTCGTCGTCGCGCCGGCGCGCGATGGTGTGCTGAGAATCGGCGCGAAACCGGGCACAGAGGTGCCCGCGGTGAGCAACGGGGGCACCTGGGACGCCCTCGCGCGGTGCGAAGCCGGAGGTAATTGGGCCATCAATACGGGCAATGGCTATTTTGGTGGCGTTCAATTTGACCAAAACACCTGGGAGCGCAACGGGGGTCTGAGGTATGCTCAGCGAGCGGATCTGGCAACGAGAGAAGAGCAGATCGCGATTGCTGAGGTAACTCGGGCACGCCAAGGTTGGGGGGCGTGGCCGACCTGTAGTGGGAGGATCGGTGCGTCGTGACAATACGGCTGCTCGGAAGAACTGAGATTCGGCATCTGGCTAAGTCAATTGACTTCAGGCCAAGGAAGTCTTTCGGTCAGAACTTCGTCCATGACGCCAACACGGTGCGCCGCATCGTCTCCGCGTCCAGCATCAACCGAAACGACCATGTGCTCGAGGTCGGACCGGGGCTGGGCTCGCTGACGCTCGCGCTGCTGGACCGGGGCGCCAGGGTCACCGCGGTGGAGATCGATCCGGTGCTGGCCAAGCAGCTGCCCACGACCATTGCCGCCCACTCGCACAGCGAGGCCAACCGCCTCACCGTCCTGAACAGGGACATCCTGACCTTCAAGCAGTCGGATCTCACCGACATGCCGACCGCGCTGGTAGCCAACCTGCCGTACAACGTCGCGGTCCCCGCCCTCCTGCACCTGCTGGCCGAGTTCCCGTCGATCCGAACAGTCATGGTCATGGTGCAGGCCGAGGTGGCCGAGCGCCTCGCCGCCGAACCGGGCGGCAAGGACTACGGAGTGCCCAGCGCCAAGATCCGGTTCTTTGGCAATGTGCGTCGCTACGGCATGGTGTCGCCGACGGTGTTCTGGCCGATCCCGCGCGTGTACTCCGGCCTGGTGCGCATCGACCGCTACGAGACGCCCGAGTGGCCGATGGATGCCGAGTTCCGTGAGAACGTCTTCGAGCTCATCGACATCGCATTCGCCCAGCGTCGCAAGACGGTACGCAATGCGTTCGCCGAGTGGGCGGGGTCGGGCAACGAGTCGGCCAGCCGACTGCTCGCTGCCAGTATCAATCCGGGCCTTCGCGGTGAGACGCTGAGCATCAAGGACTTCGTGCGGCTGTTGCAGCGCAACGCCGACTGGCATGTCGTGCCCAAGAACGCGAACTCCGAGGAGCTCGAACCGGTCGATGCCGGCGACGATTCGCAGGGCTTGACGGTCTGATCCGCCACCACTGCACCAGACCGGCCCCGGCTCCTTGCCGGGGCCGGTTTTGTGTCTGCTTCGAAGCCGTCTCTTGAGGCGACACCCCGACCACGCCTCCACTGCACGAGGCGTGGTCGCGGGATTAATGTCGTTCGAGTGTCCGCGCGAGACGGTAGTACCGCATCAGACTGGGTTCCTTCCGGCTCGGTCACGGTCCGCGTGCCCGGCAAGGTCAACCTGTACCTCGACGTCGGCGATGTCCGCGAGGACGGCTACCACGAACTGACGACCGTCTTCCATGCGGTGTCCCTTCTCGACGAGGTCACCGTCCGAAACGCCGACATGCTGACTCTGGACATGACCGGCGAGGGCGCCGAATCCCTTCCGACCGATGACCGCAATCTGGCATGGCGCGCGGCCGAGTTGTTGGCCGAACACGTCGGACGGGCCCCCGATGTCGCAATCTCTATCGAGAAGACGATCCCGGTGGCGGGCGGCATGGCCGGCGGCAGCGCCGACGCGGCGGCCGTCCTGGTGGCCATGAACCACCTGTGGGAGCTCGGGGTCCCGCGGCGCGATCTGCACGCTCTGGCGGCCCGGCTCGGCAGCGACGTGCCCTTCGCGCTCCACGGCGGCACAGCACTGGGTACCGGACGCGGGGAGGAGTTGGCGACAGTGCTGGCGCGCAACACCTTTCACTGGGTGTTGGCGTTCTCACCGGGCGGACTGTCGACCCCGGCGGTGTTCGCCGAGATCGACCGCCTCCGAGCCGAAGAGGACCGCACGCTCCCGCCGCGTCTGGAATCGCCGGAGCCGGTGCTCGCCGCCCTGGCGTCGGGGGACCCGGCGCAGCTGGCGCCGCTGCTCGGCAACGATCTTCAGCCCGCGGCGCTGAGCCTGGACTCGACGCTGCGCCGCACGCTGCGTGCCGGCGTCGAGGCGGGTGCGCTGGCGGGCGTGGTGTCCGGATCCGGGCCCACCTGCGCCTTCCTGTGCACCTCGGCAGGGGCCGCGGTCGACGTCGGCACCGAACTGGCGGGCGCGGGAGTGTGCCGCACCGTGCGGGTCGCGAGCGGGCCGGTCCAAGGCGCCCGGGTGGTTCCCGGCTCTCGACCGCAGGCTGATCGATAAATTCGCGATCACAAAAAGGTGTGACACACGCCTCAATAATCGCGCGCGTTTGGCAGCTACTTAAGAGTTGCTTAAGATGAGCGACGGTGACAGCTAGCGGTCGAGTAGTTCACGCAACGAGTTCCCCCACCGGTGCATCCGGCGGGGCGGTGAACAGAATCCGCACCGCGTCCGGCCGAGTTTGCCGAACATCACCGATTCGAGACACAACCGCTCCCCAAAAGTGTGCGCGCCTCCACGAAAAGGCCGCTGATCAGGCGGAGCATGGCAAACGGGCATGTGCACCGGGGCAGATGTCGGCGAGGAGGTCGTCGTGAGCAGATTCACCGAGAAGATGTACTTGAATGCCCGCACCACCGATCGGGGCATGGTGACAGGCGAGCCGTACGAGCCCGTCCGTCACACCTGGGGCGAGGTGCACGAGCGGGCCCGGCGCATCGCCGGTGGCCTGGCCGCGGCGGGCGTGGGCCACGGAGACGCCGTCGGCGTGCTGGCCGGGTTCCCCGTCGAGATCGCGCCGACGGCCCAGGGGCTGTGGATGCGCGGCGCCAGCCTGACGATGCTGCACCAGCCCACCCCGCGCACCGACCTCGTGGTCTGGGCCGAGGACACCATGAACGTCATCGGCATGATCGAGGCCAAGGCCGTCATCGTGTCCGAACCGTTCCTCGTCGCCGTCCCGGTGCTGGAGGAAAAGGGCATCAAGGTTCTCACGGTCACCGACCTGCTCGCGTCCGAGCCCGTCGACCCGATCGAGGTCGGCGAGGACGACCTCGCGTTGATGCAGCTGACGTCCGGGTCGACGGGATCTCCCAAGGCCGTTCAGATCACCCACCGCAACATCCACTCGAACGCCGAGGCGATGTTCATCGGCGCCGAATACGACGTCGACAAAGACGTGATGGTGAGCTGGCTGCCCTGCTTCCACGACATGGGCATGGTCGGCTTCCTGACCATCCCGATGTATTTCGGCGCCGAGCTCGTGAAGGTCACGCCGATGGACTTCCTGCGCGACACGCTGCTGTGGGCCAAGCTCATCGACAAGTACAAGGGCACGATGACCGCCGCGCCGAACTTCGCGTACGCGTTGTTCGCGAAGCGGCTGCGCCGTCAGGCCAAGCCCGGCGAGTTCGACCTGTCGACCCTGCGCTTCGCGTTGTCCGGTGCGGAGCCCGTCGAGCCCGCCGACGTCGAGGACCTGCTCGACGCCGGCAAGCCGTTCGGCCTCGATCCGGGCGCGATCCTTCCGGCCTACGGCATGGCCGAGACCACGCTTGCGGTGTCGTTCTCGCCGTGCGGCGCGGGTCTGACCGTCGACGAAGTCGATGCCGACCTGTTGGCGGCCCTGCGCCGCGCCGTGCCTGCGACGAAGGGACACACCAAGCGGCTGGCCGAGCTGGGCCCGCTGCTGACCGACCTGGAAGCGCGCGTCATCGACGACCACGGCAATGTGATGCCGCCCCGTGGGGTCGGTGTCATCGAGTTGCGCGGCGAGTGCGTGACCCCCGGCTACATGACCATGGGCGGGTTCATCCCCGCTCAGGACGAGCACGGCTGGTACGACACGGGCGACCTCGGCTACATGACCGAAGAGGGCAACGTCGTCGTCTGCGGTCGCGTCAAGGACGTCATCATCATGGCCGGGCGCAACATCTATCCGACCGACATCGAACGGGCCGCCGGCCGCGTTGAGGGGGTGCGCCCCGGCTGTGCCGTCGCGGTGCGCCTGGACGCCGGACACTCCCGTGAGACGTTCGCCGTCGCCGTGGAGTCGAACAACTGGCAGGACCCGGTCGAGGTGCGTCGCATCGAGCACCAGGTCGCCCACGAGGTCGTCGCCGAGGTCGATGTGCGTCCGCGCAACGTCGTGGTGCTCGGCCCCGGCAGCATCCCGAAGACGTCGTCGGGCAAGCTCCGCCGCTCCACGTCGGTGTCGCTGGTCACGTAGTCGTCGCACCGCGAGCGCGCGGGTCTGCACGCCGACACGCCGCCCGCAGCGGCATTTCGCGCGCCCTCGTCGCCGGCGACAGCGACAGGCCCGCCCGCACACGGGTAAATCGATTGGCTCTTGTCAGGGGCCGCCGATAGCGTCGGATGCATGCCACATCCTCCCGCCATCGAAGCGCTCGACCTGGTGAAGAGGTTCGGGGACGAGACCGCGGTCGGCGGCGTCAGCTTCGCGGTGCCGCCGGGAACCGTGCTCGGCCTGCTCGGCCCCAACGGAGCAGGCAAGACGACCACCGTGCGGATGATGACTACGCTGACGGAGCCCACCAGCGGGACCGCACGGGTAGCCGGGTTCGACGTTCGCACCCAGCCCGACGAGGTCCGCCGCCACATGGGGCTGACGGGTCAGGTCGCGACGGTCGACGAACTGCTCACCGGGCGCGAGAACATCCGGATGATCGGCGGTCTGCACGGCATCCGCCGCAAGGACCTCAACCGGCTCTGCGACCAACTGCTGCACCAGTTCTCACTCACTGACGCGGGCGACCGCGTGGTCCGATCCTATTCCGGCGGCATGCGTCGCCGGCTGGACCTCGCGGTGAGTCTGCTCGCCTCCCCGCCGGTCCTGTTCCTCGACGAGCCGACGACGGGTCTGGACCCCCGGAGTCGCAGCGAGCTGTGGGACGTGCTGCGCGACCTGGTGGCCCAGGGCACCACGCTGCTGCTGACCACGCAGTACCTGGAGGAGGCAGATCAGCTTGCCGACAACATCGTGGTGATCGACCGCGGTCGGATCATCGCCGAGGGTTCTCCGCTGGAACTCAAGCAGCAGGCCGGCCGGGCCAGTCTGGTCGTCACCGTCGCCGACGCCGCCGACCTGGACTCCGCCCACACGCTCCTGGCGCGGACGGGCGCCGACGTGTACGTCGACGCCGGGGCCCGCAGGCTGACGGCATCCGCCGACGGTCTCGACGACATGATCCAGGTCGCGGGCTGGCTGCGCGACGCGGGCGTCACCGTCGACGACATCGGGCTGAGCAGGCCCAGCCTCGACGACGTGTTCCTGACCCTCACCGGACACCGCACCGAAGACAGCGAGGAGGTCGGCGCATGACCGCTCTGGAGACACCCACCACGACGTCGGTGCGGCCCGACCCGGTGCCGACGCACCGCACCAACCTGGCACAGCAATCGTGGATCATGGTGAAACGCAACATGATCCACACCAAGCGCATGCCCGAGATGCTCAGCGACGTGACGGCGCAGCCGATCATGTTCGTGCTGTTGTTCGCGTTCGTCTTCGGTGCGTCGATCACCAACACCGGAGGGGCGTCCTACCGGGAGTTCCTGCTCCCGGGTATCCAGGCGCAAACCATCGTGTTCTCGGCGTTCGTGGTGGCGGCCGGCATCACCGCCGACGTCGAGAAGGGCATCATCGACCGCTTCCGGTCGCTGCCGATCTCACGCTCGTCGGTGCTGATCGGCCGCAGCATCGCCAGCGTCATCCACTCGTCGCTGGGCGTGCTGGTGATGGCTTTGACGGGGCTGGCCATCGGCTGGCGGATCCGCAACGGTGTCGGCGAAGCCGTGCTCGCGTTCGCCCTTCTGCTGGTGTTCGGCTTCGGGATCATCTGGTTCGGGATCCTCATCGGATCGCTGATGCGCACGGTCGAGGCGGTCAACGGCGTGATGTTCACCGTGCTGTTCCCGATCACGTTTCTGGCCAACACCTTTGTGCCCACCGAGCCGATGCCGCACTGGCTGCGGGTGATCGCCGAGTGGAACCCGGTGTCATCACTGGCGCAGGCGATGAGGGAACTGTGGGGCAACGGCGGTCCCGCGCCCGCAAGTGCCCAGCTGCCGCTGCACCATCCGGTGCTGTCGACGATCCTGTGGTCGCTCGCGTTGACGGCGATCTTCGCCCCGGTTGCGCTGTACGCCTACAGGCGCAGAACCGCGGACTGACCGGCGGCGCGGGGGTCACCCATCTGGGTATTTATGACTATACTCAGGTGGGTGGACAAGCTGCCGCCCCGACTGGCCGACCATCCGACCGTGCGCGCCGTGCGATCACGACCGACCTCTGCGCCCGGCATCATCGATGCCGACTGGCTGCGAGCGGTATGTCTGGACGCCGGCGCGGACGACGTGGGCTTCGCCCGCGTCGGAGACCCGGAGCTGGCGTCCGAACTGCCCCACGTCGAGGCGGCGCTACCGGGTGCCGTCAGCTACCTCTCGCTGGTCGTGAAGATGAACCGCGACAACGTCCGGTCGACGGCGCGCAGCGTCGCGAACCAGGAGTTCCACCGCAGCGGTGAGGTGATGAACGAGGCTGCCCACCGAATAACCCGCGTGCTGCAGGATGCCGGCCACCGGGTGCTGAATCCGTCGGCGACGTTCCCGATGGAGATGGACCGATTCCCGGGACGTATCTGGGTCGTCGCGCACAAGCCCGTCGCGGTGGCGGCAGGCATGGGCGCGATGGGCATCCACCGAAACGTCATCCACCCGAAATTCGGCAACTTCATCCTGCTCGGCACCATCGTGGTGGCCTCCGGCATCAACAGATACGGTGCACCGCTGGACTATTCGCCGTGCCTGGAGTGCAAGTTGTGCGTCGCTGCGTGTCCGGTCGGGGCGATCAAGAAGAACGGCGACTTCGACTTCTTCGCGTGCTCGGTGCACAACTACCGCGAATTCATGGGCGGATTCACCGACTGGGTGCAGACCATCGCCGACAGCGCTGACGCCGACGACTTTCGTTCTCGCGTCACCGATTCGGAGAACGCATCGATGTGGCAGAGCTTGTCCTTCAAGCCCAACTACAAGGCGGCCTACTGTCTGGCTGTGTGCCCGGCGGGCGAAGAGGTCATCGAGCCCTACCTCGACGACCGCAAGGGATTCATGGACCTCGTCCTCAAGCCGCTTCAGGACAAGCGTGAAACGCTCTATGTGCTGCCGGGTTCCGATGCCGAGGCCCATGCCAGGAAGCGCTACCCGCACAAACCCGTCAAGACGGTCGACAGCGGGATCCGCGGCCGCTGAGCCTCAGCTCCAGGCGTGCACGGTGTTCTGGGCCGGTTCGATGCCAAGCTCGACCAACAGTTCGGTGGCGTCGGCGGCCAACTCCACGATGGTGCCGAGCTCTGGACGTTCCCGGGAGTTGAAGTTCTCCAGCACGAAGCTGGCGCCGGACTTCTGGCCCGGCGGCCGGCCGATGCCGACCCTCACCCGCTGAAAGTCGTTGCCGCCCAACGCCGAAGCGACAGAACGCAGGCCGTTGTGGCCTGCGACGCCACCGCCGGACTTCAGCCTGATCCGGCCGAAGTCGATGTCGAGTTCGTCGTGGATGATCACGACGTCGGCGGGGGCGACGGAATAGAACTTGGCCAGCGGACCGACCTGGCGACCCGACTCGTTCATGTAGACCCGCGGTTTGGCGAGCACCACCGGACGGCCCGTGAGCCGTCCGGTGGCGACTTCTGCGCCAGACTTCTTGTGCACCTTGAACGTTTCGCCCATGCGGTCGGCGAGAACGTCGGCCACGAGGAACCCGAGGTTGTGCCGGGTCGTCGCGTACTGCGGTCCGGGGTTGCCCAGGCCGACCACCAGCATGGGTTCGGCCATGACGGGGTCGACCTACTCGGAGTCGGACTCGGCCGCGGCTTCGCCTTCGCTCTCGCCCTCTTCGGACTCCGCCTCGGCGGCCTCTTCCGCCTGCTCCTCCAGCGAGGCACCGCCGCCCTCGGACTCAAGCTCTTCGGCGGTCGGAGCCGCGACGACGTTGACGATCAAGGTCTCCGGGTCGGCGATCAGGGTCACGCCGCTGGGCAGCTCGATCTGGCTGGCCAGGATCTGGGTGCCCTCCTCGGCGCCCTCGACCGATACGGTGAACTGCTGCGGGATCGACAGCGCGTCCGCCTCGATCTCGATGGTGCCTGCGTCCTGGGTGACCAGCGTGCCGGGGACGGCCTCGCCCTCGACGACGACGGTGACGTCGACGGTCACCTTCTCGCCGCGGCGCACGACGAGCAGGTCGGCGTGCTGGATGTTGCGGCGAATCGGGTGGATCTCGATGGCCTTGGTCAGCGCGAGCTGCTCCTTGCCGTCGATGTCGAGCGTCAGCACGGCATTGGTGCCGGAGTTGCGGAGCACGGCGGCGAAATCGTGGCCGTTGAGCTCGAGATGCTGGGGGTCGGTGCCGTGGCCGTACAGGACCACGGGGACGCGGCCTTCGCGGCGCGCGCGGCGGGAGGCGCCTTTACCGGTGGTGTCGCGGACCTGCGCGCTCAGATTGTTGGTGGCGTTCTTGGCCATTGTGTTTCGCTCCTGTGCCGGTGATCGGTTCTCGGGCACGGCCAGGGGTTACACACACAGAAGTGTCGGTTTCCGTCGATAACGGTGCCCTGCTGATGTGTTTCCCGTGCAGGCCACCCTCGCCGTGACGCGTCCGCAAGGGTAGCGCAAACAGCTGCTCACCCGGAAATCAGAGCGGGAACTCGGTGCCCGTGAGCTGCTCGGACAGCGTCCACAGCGCGGTGGCCCGGGCGCGGTCGGTGGCCAGCGGGCTACGCCAGTGCGCGACGGTGGGGCCGCGCATCGAGAACTTCGGCCCGATGAAAGTGTCCCCGGGCAGCTCTTGGGAGGCCGCATAGAGGGTCTGCTTGGCTCCGAAGTCGGCATCGGTGGCAAACAGCCGGTTGCCTGCGTCCCAGACGCGGGTGCCGTACCGGCTGCCGGTCTGGCCCTGCAGATTGGTCGCCGAGTATCCGGGGTGGGCGGCCAGCGATGTCACAGGCGACCCGGCTGCGCTGAGACGGCGCTGCAGTTCGCGGGTGAACAGCAAATTGGCCAGCTTGGACTGGCCGTAGGCGGGCCACGCCAGGTACGGGCGGGACTTCCAGTTGAGGTCTTTGAGGCTGACGTATCCGATCAGGTGCATCATCGACGAGACGGTGACGACACGGTCGGTGATCTTGGGCAGTAGCAGGTTGGTCAGCGCGAAATGCCCTAGGTGGTTGGTGCCGATCTGGCTCTCGAAACCGTCGGCCGTCAGCGCGTACGGCACCGCCATGATGCCGGCGTTGTTGATCAGCACGTCGATGCGGTCTTCCGGACCGGAAAAGCCGTCGGCGAAGGAGTGGATCGACGCGAGATCCTGCAGGTCGAGGTGGCGGACCTGCACGTCACCGGTCATACCGGCGGCCGCGGCATTGCCCTTGTCCAGGTTGCGCACGGCGAGGATCGTCGTCGCGCCGGCACGGGCGAGTTCCCGTGCGGTGACCAGCCCGAGCCCGCTGTTGGCGCCGGTCACGATGACGGTGCGCCCGGCAAACGAAGGCAGGTCCGCGGCGGTCCAGTCGCTCATAGGCCATCACAGTAACGGGATGTGCCGACGCGTCCACCGGCCGAGTGCGAAGCTCTGGTGAACGTCGGTCACGGGAGCTTGACGGTGAATCCTTTGATGATGGTCTCGATGTCGGGGGCTTCCTCGGCTGCCTTGTCCGCGTACCCGGTGACGGTGAACTGGATCAGGTAGCGCTGTGCCTTGGGTGGCGCGCCGGTGGCGATGACGATGCGGTTGTAGCTGTGCATCCTGGCGCCGTTGAGGTCGTAGCTGCCCTCGATCATCGACGACGGAAATCCGTTGAACGGCGCTGCCGAGGTGTTGAGTTCGCGGAAGTTCTCCGACATCTGCGCGTCGGCGTTGGCGTGGCTGAGTGCTTGTGCGACATCGAAGTCGCCGTCGAGCTGGAAAACCATCAGCATGGCCATGGGGTAGGTGTCGCCCATGGCGATCGTCCGGGTACCGGGCGCCAGATTGGTGTTCATGTAGGGCTGCCAGCCGCGTGGCGTGGGGATCGACACCGTCAGGTCGGTCAGTTTGTCGGGGGCGACCGGCTGCCCGCCCACACCCTCCTCTTCCAGAAAGGCGGCGATCGACTTGGGTGGGGTCGACGCGTCGGTGGTCGTTGTGGGAGTCGCGGTCGTCGTCGACCAGACCGACTGGTAGTCAGGCGCTTCGGTGGCGCACCCCGTCGTGACCAATGCCGCCGCTGCGGTCGCGGCCAGCAGGAGGCGAGGCGTCACAGAATCTCTCGGACGTTGTCGATCGGCCGGGCCAACCGGGTGCCCTTGCCGGTGACGACGAAAGGCCGCTCGATCAGGATCGGGTGCTCGGCCATGGCATCCAGCAGTTCATCGTCGGACGCCGAGGCGAGATCCAGCTCGGAGTAGAGCTTTTCGCGCTTGCGTACGGCGGTACGCACGTCGATGCCTGCGTCCTCGATCATCGCGGCGAGTTCGGCACGCGACGGAGGCGTCTTGAGATACAGCACGATCTCCGGCTCGACCCCGTTGTCGCGCAACAACTCCAGGGTCTTGCGGGACGTGGAGCATTTGGGGTTGTGCAGGATGCGGGTGGTGGTCATGCCGATCCGTCGAAAAGTCCTGTCACGGAACCGTTCTCGAAGACCGCACGGATGGTGTTGGCCAGCAGCGGCGCGATCGAGAGCACGGTCAGCTGCGGGAACATTTTGTCGTCGCCGATCGGCAGCGTGTTGGTGACGATCACCTCGCGTGCGCCGCTGGCCTGCAGTCGTTCGCGAGCGGGGTCGGACAGCACGCCGTGTGTGGCGGCGATGACGACGTCGGCGGCGCCGTCTTCCTTGAGCAGTCGGACGGCCCCGGCGATGGTGCCGCCGGTGTCGATCATGTCGTCGGTGAGGATGCAGGTCTTCCCCTTCACGTCGCCGACGACGCGGTTGGACTTGACCTGATTGGGCACCAGCGGATCGCGGGTCTTGTGGATGAAGGCGAGGGGAACACCTCCCAAAGAGTCGGCCCACTTCTCGGCGACACGCACGCGGCCCGAGTCGGGGGAGACGACGACCATGTCGTGATCGGCGTAGTTCTCGGCGATATAGCCGGTCAACAACTTCTGGGCGCGCATGTGGTCCACCGGGCCGTCGAAGAAGCCCTGGATCTGGTCGGTGTGCAGGTCGACGGTGACGATGCGGTCCACGCCTGCGGTTTTGAGCAGGTCGGCGACGAGGCGCGCGGAGATCGGCTCACGCCCGCGATGCTTCTTGTCCTGGCGCGCGTACGGGTAGAACGGCAGGATCGCGGTGATCCGCTTGGCGCTGCCGCGCTTGAGCGCGTCGATCATGAGCAGCTGTTCCATCAGCCACTGGTTCAGCGGCCAGGGATGGCTCTGCAGAACGAAGGCGTCGCAGCCGCGGACGGACTCGTCGAAGCGGACGAAGATCTCGCCGTTGGCAAAGTCCCGGGCGGTCTGGGCGGTGACCGCCACGTCCAGTTCCTTGGCGACCTGCTCGGCGAGTTCGGGGTGCGCCCGACCCGAGAAGAGCATCAGATTCTTGCGGTTGTCGGTCCAGTCGTGGCTCACGGGCTGCCCTCGGCTTCTCAGATCGATGGTGATCGATTCTCGGGTCATCGTACGTAGCGCTGACGTTCAGACGCTGGCGGGTTACCAGAATGCCAATAAACGGCGACCGAACGCTACTCGCCGGTAGCTTGCCGGGATTCCGGTTCGGCTGCCTTCGCTGCCTCCGCGGCGGCGCTTCCCGGTCTCCTGCGTGCCACCCAGCCCTCGATATTGCGCTGCGGACCAGCCGAAACGGCCAGTGCGCCCGGCGGAACATCCTCACGCACTACCGTGCCCGCGCCGGTGTAGGCGCCGTCGCCGACAGTGACCGGCGCCACGAACATGGTGTCGGACCCGGTGCGCACATGGGAGCCGATCGTGGTGCGGCTCTTGGTTTCTCCGTCGTAGTTGACGAACACACTGGAGGCGCCGATGTTGCTGTGCTCGCCGATGTCGGCATCGCCGACGTAGGTCAGGTGCGGCACCTTGGTGCCGGTCCCGATCGTGGCGTTCTTGGCTTCGACGAAGGCGCCCAGCTTGGCGGACGCGCCGAGCGCGGTGCCAGGACGCAGATAGGTGAACGGGCCGACGACGGCGTCCGCGCCGATGGTCGACGAGCTGCCGTGGGTGCGGACCACCTGGGCGCCGTCACCGACGGTGACGTCGGTCAGCGTGGTGTCGGGCCCGATCTCGCAGTGGCTACCGATCGCGGTGGCGCCGAGCAACTGGGTGCCGGGCCGTACCACGGTGTCGCGGCCGATGGTCACGTCGACGTCGATCCACGTCGAAGCGGGATCGATGATCGTGACGCCGTTGCGTTGATGAGCGGTGACGATGCGGCGGTTGAGGACACCGGCGAGGTCGGCGAGCTGCACCCGGTCGTTGACGCCGGCGACCAGAGCCGAATCGTCGATGTGCTGGGCGCGGACACGGCCGCCGTCGCCCCGCACGAGTGCGATCGCGTCGGTCAGGTACAGCTCCTGTTGCGCGTTGTCGGAGCGCAGTCTGCTCAGCGCCGAGCGCAGCGCACCGACGTCGAACGCGTAGACCGCGGCGTTGACCTCGGTGATCTCCTGCTGCGCGTCGGTGGCGTCGGCCTGCTCGATGATGGCGAGCACCTCGCCGTCGGTGCTGCGCAGGATCCGCCCGTAGCCGGTCGGGTCGGCCAGCGTGGTGGTGAGCAGTGTGGCCGCCGCGGACTCCGCGTGGTGGGCGGTGACCAGCTCGGCCAAGGTGCGGGCGTCCAGCAGCGGGACGTCGCTGGCGGTGATGACGACGGTGCCGTCGAAATCTTGGGGCAGGGCCGTGATCCCGCAGGCGACCGCGTGTCCGGTGCCGCGCTGCTCTTCCTGGACGGCGATGTCGATCGTCCTGCCGAGCTGCTCGCCGATCTGCGCTGCGGCGGGGGCCACACGTTCGCGATCCTTGCCGACGACCGCGACGAGGTGCTTCGGCGCGATCTGCGCCACGGCGTGCAGGCTGTGGCCGAGCATGCTGCGACCGCCCAGTGTGTGCAGCATCTTCGGGGTGTCGGATTTCATCCGGGTGCCTGCGCCCGCTGCCAAGATCAGGACCGCAAGGTCACGCATAGATGTCCTTCCTCGCCTTCGCGAGCGTGCGTGTCTGCGGTCGACACGCCGGTCCTGGATGCCATGTCGCGCACGCTCGTCGCTGCAAGAGCTCCGTCGCCAGGACTCGAACCTGAACTATCTGAACCAAAATCAGAGGTGCTGCCGATTACACCACGACGGACCGGGCCACGAGTTACGCGTGCGACTCTAGCCCACCGAGTGGTCGATTCTTCCTACGGAGAAGTCGAAGCGGCGACGGCATGGGCACCATACGGTGTGGCGCTCAGCAAGGTCACCGACTGCACACGACCTCCGGGCAGGGGATAGCTGCACTGCTGTCCGGGCGTCGCGCCGACCAGCGCGCGGCCCAGCGGCGAGCTGACGGTGTAGACGTCCAGATCCGGGTCGGCGGTTCCGCGGCTTCCGAGGAGGAACGTCTCGATGTCACCGGTGTCGTCGAAGCGGACGGAGAGCACCATCCCCGGTTCGGCGATCCCGTCGTCAGCGGGATCGACGGCGCGCTCGGCTCTGCTCAGCAGTTCGTGGATCTCGCGGATGCGTTCCTTGCGGGCGAGCCACGCGTCGACGATGTCGTCGGTCCCCGCCGTCCTCGGCACGGCCAGCAGCGCGGCGAGTTCGCGCTTCAGGCTCTCGCGGGCCTGCGGCGTCATCCAGATGTGGTCGGACACGTCCATGGGTCTTCCTTCGGGTGGCAGGGATCGTCGTCAGGGGCGGGCACTGCGCGCCGCCCCTGACGACAGGGGACCCCTCCTCAGAGGGGGAGAGTGAGTCGCTGAGCGGGAGTCGCCGACGAGTTCATGGTCGGCCTTCCCCGAACCGGGGGTGTTGTTCCGCGACGACAAAATGAACGGGGTGAACTGTGGTTCCGCAACAACGAAGGGTCAGTCCAGGACGGCCAACGCGATCGTCATCGCGAACCGCTTGTGGGCGTCGTCGAGATGCAGCTCGGTGAGCTCGGCGATCCGCTTCATCCGGTATCGCACCGTGTTCTCGTGCACACCCAGACGTGCGGCGGTCCGGACCGGATCGCCCTGTTCCTGCAGCCAGGCGCGCAAGGTCGCCACGTAGGCCGTACCGCTGGTCGCATCGTGGTTCTTGAGTTCGACGACCGCGCCGCGGTGCGGCGTGCGCCCCGAGCGGGCAGCCGTCTTCAACCGCCGCAGCAGCAGGTCGTCCCATGATTCGTCGTAGGCGGGCGGCTCGGCGGCCGCAGTGCTTTCCTGCAGCGCCAGACACTCGTCGGCCTCGGTGCGGGCGGCGTTGAGTTCGGTCGCCGTCGCGGCGGCGCTGATGCCGGCTTGCACCGTCACGCGATCGGGCAGGGATGCGATCAGGGCGCGGACCCAGGCCCGCGCGACCGCGGCGTCGTCGGCCGCGAGCACGGTGTAGACGGTGACGTCGGCCAAGGCGCTACGCGACGGTCTGGACCAACCGAAGCCGGCGGTCGCACGCTCGAACACCTGCAGCAGTGCCGAATGCGTGCCGGTGTCGTCGTGGGCTCGCAGCGCGATCACCCGCAGCGGGGAGGGCGGCAGCCCGAGCCGGCTGGCGACCATCTCGGCATCGGCAGGGCTCTCCGTCAGGCGGATCACCAACTCCGATTCCACCTGGCGTTCGAGGTCCGCACTCGCGCGCGACCGCAGCAGGTGCACCGCGACGGTGTGTGCCCCGTCGGCCAGCGCCTGCCGCCGAGCATCGCTGAGCGGGGCGGGCGATGCCACCCACACCGAGCCGAGAAGTTCACGCCCGGCGCGCGCCGCCACCACCGAGCGCCCGGTCAGGCCGACAGCAGGGGCTCCGGGTACGAACACCGGGTCGTCGGACGCGCAAAGATGCGCGAAAACCCCGTGCGCGTCGAAGACGGCCCGCAGCTCCGGCGGAGCCTGGCGGGCCAGGATGGTCGCCGTGCGTGCCGGATCAGCGTCCTGCTGACCCCTGGAGAACGCGAGCACCTGTGACGTCCGGTCTTCGATGACCACCGCACCCCCTACCGCATCCGACAGACTGTCGGCCAGGGCGAACAGATCCGTGGGGCCGCGACCGGATTCGGTCTCGCGTCCCTCCATCACGAGGCCGTAGACGATCGCGGCGAAATCGCTCCACGGCATCGCCGGATCGACGACGACGACCGCGACATCTCCGGCGTCGCGCACAGACTCGGACAGGTCACCCCGGGTCAGCACCACAGCCGCACGCGCCGACCGCGCCCAGCCCAGCGCTTCCACCACCGAGGTGGCGCCGACGGCCAACAGGACATCGCCTGCCACGGTCCGACCGTCGACGGTCTCGGGCAGCACCACGCTGCGCAGTTCTGTCTGCCGATCCGCCGAACCGCCCTGCCAGCGCACGCCGTATCCGCCGAGCACGTTGATCAGGCGGTCCAGCGTTATCACGGGGTTCGACGCTACGCCTGTGGCGGCGCGGCACGGTTTACCCTGAAACCCGTGGCAGGTTCGGAGAAACCCGAGGTCGTCATCCGCGCGCCCCGCGCCAGGATGACCGGTAGCGAACGCCGCCAGCAGCTGATCGAGATCGCCAAGTCGCTGTTCGCCGAGCGGGGTTTCGACGGCACCTCCATCGAGGAGATCGCGCTGCGGGCCAACGTGTCCAAACCCGTTGTCTACGAACACTTCGGCGGCAAAGAAGGTCTCTATGCGGTCGTGGTCGACCGGGAGATGTCGGCGCTGCTGGACGGCATCACGTCCTCGCTGGCCGACAACAGGTCACGGGTGCGGGTCGAGCGGGTCGCACTGGCGCTGCTGACCTACGTCGAGGAACGCACCGACGGGTTCCGGATCCTGATCAGGGACTCGCCGGCGAGCATCACGCAGGGCACCTACTCCACGTTGCTCAACGACGCCGTCAGCCAGGTCGCGTCGATCCTCGCGGGGGATTTCTCCCGCCGCGGCCTGGACCCCGACCTCGCGCCGCTCTATGCCCAGGCGCTCGTCGGATCGGTGTCGATGGCGGCGCAGTGGTGGCTCGATGTGCGGGAGCCCAAGAAAGAGGTCGTCGCCGCGCATTTGGTGAACCTGTGCTGGAACGGGCTGACGCACCTGGAGTCCGATCCGGTGCTGCACGAGGAATAGCTCAGCGCGACATCACGAAGAAGCCGAGCATGGATTCCGGATAGTCGGGTCGCAGCGGCTCGTAGTACTCGACCGCCACGACCTTCCGGTCGTCGAATTGGTCTCTCGGCCAACCGGTTCCCCAGATGAGGTAGCGGAACGAGGTTCCGTCGAAAGACGTCTCCCCGTCGGCCTGCTGACGCATCCCGAAGTCGGCGAAGTACTCGCTCGTCAGCTTCTGCAACGGATGCCAGCCACCCGGGTGGGAGAACATCTGTTCTTCGTCGATGTGCCTGCCGGTTTGCAGAGAGCGCGCCGCGCGCCGCAGCGTCTCGGCGATGTCGGCGCGAACGGTGCCGCTGACCGCCACCTCGGCCAGCGGCGTCACCGGCATCATCTGCATCTGGTTCGCGGGAATCGGCTTCGCGCCGACGAGGATCGGTTGTTGCGACGGCAGATAGAGCAGCCGGTAGGCGCCGACGGCTGTCGTCACGACCAGGACGACGACAGCGACCGCGATCAACGACTTGCGCATCGGTCATGCCCCCAGTCGGCCGATGTTGATCATGCCGGTGGGGCCGAGTCCGATCCCGCCGAGCGGGTTGGTGCCGATCAGGTCACCCAGCCGTGCGGTGATCAGCGGTGGACCGTCGTCCGGTCCCCATGGATTGCGCAGCGTCACCGTCGCATCGCTTCCGGTGCCGGCGATCGCCTCGACCGGATAGACGTGCTGTGCCGACAGACCCGATACGCCACCGGTGAGCACGCTGGTCGACAGCATCACGGGTTGGTTGCCGGCCAGCGCCTCGGCGATCCTGCTGTCGATGTGTTGGCTTGGCGTCATCCACTCGGTCGCGGGGATGATCCAGTCCCCGTTGTTGCCGGTCAGGGCTTCCAACGCCGGGGGAGTCAGACCGCTCTCGATTCCCTCGATACCCTGCCCCGGCGCCTTCATCCTGGCGTAGGCCGATTCCAGCACCGCAGGCCACAGCGGCGCGTTCGGGTTGGTCAGTTCGGGCGTCGCGCCGTCGACACCGCTGGCTCCCTTGGCGGCGATGTTCGCGTCGATGTCGGCCTGGGTGACGGGGATGTGGCGCCATTCGTGCCCGTCCCACAAGGTCACGTCGAACATGCCGGTGTGCGGGTCGTAGCTGATGCGGTCCCTGATCCACTGCGGGTCGGCATTCGCGATCGCGCTCATCGTGGCGACGAGGTAGCAGTCGCCGATGCCGTCCTGATTGACGTCGGAGCCCTTCGGGTCGCCGTCATAGAGGGCGTCTTCGTCCCATCTCGGCGTTGGTGCCGGCGTCTGCGGCACCGCGTCCCCGGTGCGCAACGACTCCGCCACGGTGTCGTCGATCCGGGTGAACCACGACAGCATGGTCTTGAGCGAGGTGGTGTACGCGGTGGCCAGGGCGGGCGACATCACGCTCAGCGTGTCGTGGCCCGTCACGGTGCCGTCGTCGGCGACGAAGCCGCCCAGGGCGCGGGCCTGGGTCGCCATCGCGAGGATCTGGCTGCGCAGCGGGTCCAGATTGACCCCGCCGTACCGCAACGCAGAGGCGTAGTTGATCAGCTTCGCGTGTAGTGCGCGCTGGTTGGCGAGGTCGGCGTCGGCGGTCGCGATCGCGGCGTCGGCAGCGCCGCCCTGCCAGGCCGCGCGCAGCGCATCCAGACTGCGCTGCAGCGTCGCGGTGTGGTTCGCCAGCGCAGCGGCCTTCTCCTCCTGCGTGCCCGCGGATTCCAGCAAACGCGATGGTTGGGTGCCTTCCACGATCGAAAGCGTCGCAACCATGAATCTCCCGTTCCCCGCAAAGCCCGCACCGACGCTAACACCGGGGGGCGGGGGGTCTGTGCACCAATTTCGACCGTTCCGGGCGGGCCCGGTGCCCGCTCGTCGTGTCGGGAGCAGTGCCTACGATGGAGGCATCATGACCGTTTCGGGGCCCAGCCATGTCCAAACCCCGATCGCGGGCCTCGTCGACCTCGCGTTACGCGACCCCTCACTGCAGGAGATCGCTCGCCGCGCCGCCGACCGACCTGCCGATCTCAGCCTCGTCGGGCCGGCCAGCGCGCGCCTTTTCGTCGCGTCCGCGCTCGCCCGGTCCGGCCTGCTCCTCGTCGTCACCGCGACCGGGCGGGAGGCCGATGACCTGACCGCAGAACTGCAGGGCGTCTTCGGGGACGCCGTCGCGTTGTTCCCGTCGTGGGAGACGCTGCCGCACGAGCGGCTCTCACCGGGTGTCGACACGGTCGGCGCGCGGATGATGGTGCTGCGGCGGCTGGCCCACCCCGACGACGCCCGCCTCGGCGCGCCGCTGCGGATCGTCGTCACCACCGCGCGCTCGCTGCTGCAGCCCATGGCACCCGATCTGGCTCAGGTCGAGCCCGTGACGCTCACGGTCGGCGCCGACGCGGACTTCGACGACACCGTCACATGCCTGGTGGAACTCGCCTACAACCGCGTCGACATGGTCGGCAAGCGTGGCGAATTCGCGGTCCGCGGAGGCATTCTCGATGTCTTCCCGCCCACGGCCGAACATCCGGTGCGCATCGAGTTCTGGGGCGACGAGGTCTCCGAGATGAGGATGTTCTCGGTCGCCGACCAGAGATCCATCCCCGAGATCGACATCGACACCCTGATCGCGGTACCGTGCCGTGAACTGTTGCTCACCGCCGACGTCCGGGACCGGGCCGCGGCGTTGTCGGCCGAACATCCAGTGGTGGAGAACAGTGTGCCGGGCAGCGTGCCCGACATGCTGGCCAGGTTGTCCGAGGGCATTCCGGTCGAGGGCATGGAGGCACTGCTTCCGCTGTTGCGCCCCAGCGACTTTGCGACGCTGCCCGACCATCTGCCCGAGGGCACACCGCTGCTGGTGTGCGACCCGGAGAAGGTGCGCACCCGCGCCGCCGACCTGATCAAGACGGGCCGCGAGTTCCTCGAGGCGTCATGGTCGACCGCCGCGGTGGGCGGCGACGTGCCGATCGACATCGAAGCCCTGGGCGCGTCGGGGTATGTCAGCTACGGCGACGCCCGTGACGCTGCCCGCGCCGGCGGTCACGCGTGGTGGACGCTGAGCCAGCTCGACAGCGGGTCGGGCGAATCTTCTGCCCTCGACATCAGGCCCGCGCCGTCGGCCCGCGGTCAGCAGCACAACCTCGAAGAGATCTTCGCGATGCTGCGCGGGCATGTCGCCACCGGCGGATTCGGCGCCGTCGTCACGCCCGGCACCGGCACCGCGATGCGCGTCGTTGAGCAGCTGTCCGAATCCGACACTCCCGCAGTCATTCTCGAACCCGGGGATACCCCGCGCGAAGGAGTGGTCGGCGTTCTGAAGGGGCCGCTGCACGACGGCGTGGTCATCCCGGGCGCCAACCTGGTGGTCATCACCGAGACTGATCTGACCGGCAACCGCGCAGCCGCCACCGAAGGCAAAAAGCTTGCGGCCAAGCGCCGTAACGTCGTCGACCCGCTGGCGCTCACCGCGGGCGACATGGTCGTCCACGATCAGCACGGCATCGGTCGCTTCGTCGAGATGACCGAGCGCGTGGTCGGCGGTGCCCGGCGTGAGTATCTGGTACTGGAGTACGCGTCAGCCAAGCGCGGTGGCGGGTCGGACCGGCTCTACGTGCCGATGGATTCGCTGGATCAGCTCTCGCGCTATGTCGGAGGGGAGTCGCCCACACTCAGCAGGCTCGGCGGCAGCGACTGGGCGAACACGAAAACCAAAGCGCGCCGGGCAGTTCGGGAGATAGCCGCCGAGCTCGTCACCCTCTACGCCAAGCGTCAGGCCTCACCGGGTCACGCGTTCGGCCCCGACACCCCGTGGCAGACCGAGATGGAGGACGCGTTCGGGTTCACCGAGACCGTCGATCAGCTCACCGCCATCACCGAGGTCAAGTCCGACATGGAAAAGCCCGTGCCGATGGACCGAGTCATCTGCGGTGACGTCGGCTATGGCAAGACCGAGATCGCCGTCCGCGCGGCGTTCAAGGCCGTGCAGGACGGCAAACAGGTCGCGGTGCTGGTGCCGACCACCCTGCTGGCCGATCAGCACCTGCAGACGTTCACCAACCGGATGACCGGCTTCCCCGTCACGGTGAAAGGCTTGTCGCGCTTCACCGATCCCGCCGAGTCGCGCGCGACGATGGAAGGGATGAAGGACGGCTCCGTCGACATCGTCATCGGCACCCACCGGCTGCTGCAGACCGGCGTGACGTGGAAGGACCTCGGTCTGGTCATCGTCGACGAGGAGCAGCGCTTCGGCGTGGAGCACAAGGAACACATCAAATCGATGCGCACCCACGTCGACGTGCTGACGATGAGCGCCACCCCGATTCCGCGCACGCTGGAGATGAGCCTGGCCGGAATCCGCGAGATGTCGACGATCCTGACGCCGCCCGAGGAGCGTTATCCGGTGCTGACCTACGTCGGCCCGCACGACGACAAACAGGTCGCGGCCGCGCTGCGCCGCGAGATGCTGCGCGACGGGCAGGCGTTCTACATCCACAACCGGGTCCGCTCGATCGACCAGGCGGCGGCGAAGGTGCGGCAGCTGGTGCCCGAGGCGAGGGTGGTCGTCGCGCACGGGCAGATGCCCGAAGAACAGCTGGAGAAGACGGTCGAAGGGTTCTGGAACCGCGAGTTCGACATCCTGGTCTGCACCACGATCGTCGAGACGGGACTGGACATTTCGAACGCCAACACGTTGATCGTGGAGCGCGCCGACACCTTCGGGCTGTCCCAGTTGCACCAGCTGCGCGGCCGCGTCGGACGGTCCCGTGAGCGCGGCTACGCCTACTTCCTCTATCCGCCCGAGGTTCCGCTGACCGAGACGGCCTATGACCGGTTGGCGACCATCGCGCAGAACAACGAGCTGGGCGCGGGCATGGCCGTCGCGATGAAGGACCTCGAGATCCGCGGTGCCGGAAACGTGTTGGGCGCCGAGCAGTCCGGCCACGTCGCCGGCGTCGGCTTCGACCTCTACGTGCGTCTCGTCGGTGAGGCCGTCGAGGCCTACCGTGCCGCGGCGGACGGGAAAACCGTTGCCACTCCTGAGGAACCGAAGGATGTGCG
This sequence comes from Mycobacterium bulgaricum, assembly GCF_041287165.2. Taxonomy (NCBI): domain Bacteria; kingdom Bacillati; phylum Actinomycetota; class Actinomycetes; order Mycobacteriales; family Mycobacteriaceae; genus Mycobacterium; species Mycobacterium bulgaricum. Next base: position 1,286,299 of record NZ_JBGGKV020000001.1, read on the forward strand.
CATCGACTTGCCCGTCGACGCGCACCTGCCGCCGGACTACATCGGCAGCGACCGGCTACGGCTGGAGGCCTACCGGAGGTTGGCCGCGGCGCCCGACGACAGCGCCGTCGACGCGGTGATCGAGGAACTCGTCGACCGATACGGTCCGCTGCCCGAGCCCGCCGAGCTACTGGTGGCCGTCGCCCGGTTGCGTCTTCTCGCCCGCGCTCACGGTCTCACCGAGATCGGCGCGGTGTCGTCCGCGGCGTCCACGCTGCGGATCTCGCCGCTGACGCTGCCCGACTCCGCGCAGCTGCGTCTCAAGCGGCTCTACGCCGGCGCGAACTACCGCGCGACGACGTCGACGGTCCAGGTGCCGATACCTCGTGCCGGCAGCGGCGTCGGCGCGCCACGGATCCGCGATCTGGAGCTCATCGAGTTCGTCTCCGGCCTCATCAAGGTGCTTCACGATTAGGACTCGACGGCGGGCAACAGATGGATGACCGCCGGGCAAAGCTGATATAACCGGTGCGATGACCGTCGTCCTCGTCGATCCACGCCGCCCGTCGCTGGTCCCTGTCGAGGCGATCGAATTGCTGGCCGGTGACGTGCAGTACACCGAGGAAATGCCGATCAAGGTGCCTTGGTCGCTACCGTCTGCCCGGCCCGCCTACACCGGTGAGGCAGCGGAGGTGCTGCTGTCGTCCGACCCGGATCACCCCGACGTCGTGGCGCGCGTCACGGCAGGCGAGCGGGTCATCTCGGCACCCGCCGCGCAGCCCGGCGAACGTCTCGTCGATGCGGTGTCGATGATGGACAAGCTGCGCACCGCGGGTCCGTGGGAGAGCCAGCAGACGCACGACTCGCTGCGGCGCTACCTGCTGGAGGAGACCTACGAACTGTTCGACGCGGTGCACGGCGGTGACCTGGCCGAGTTGCGCGACGAGCTCGGCGATGTGCTGCTGCAGGTGCTGTTCCATGCGCGCATCGCCGAAGAGGCCCCCGAGAAGTCCTTCGACATCGACGACGTCGCCGACGCGCTGGTGCGCAAGCTCGGCAATCGCGTGCCCGCAGTGCTTGCGGGCGAATCGATTTCGCTCGAAGACCAGCTGGCGCAGTGGGAGCATCGCAAAGCGCTGGAACGGTCCACTCGAGAGTCCTGCATGGACGACATTCCCACCGCGCAGCCGGCGTTGGCGCTGGCACAGAAGGTGCTGGCCCGGGCGGAGACCGCCGGGCTGCCCGCCGACCTGATCCCGTCGTCGATCACGTCGGTGACGGTGTCGGCCGACGTCGACGCCGAGAATGCTTTGCGCTCAGCGGTTCTGGAGTTCATGGACGACGTGCGCGCCGCGGAGAAGGCCGCCGTGACGGCCCGACGCAGTGACGATGTCGCCGAGGAGCTCGACGATGCCCCGCACGGCGTGATCGCCGCAGACGACTGGCGCGCACACTGGCCGGTCGTGGTTGACGACGCGCAGACCGAGGAGGCGCCGGCCGAGCCGGACGACGCCGAGGACGGCGAAGTTACGTAACGTCACGGCGATTGGGGGGCCCACGTTCCGCCACAGCGTTACCCAAGTCCCCCCTGCCACGCCCAAATCCACCTGGTGCAGCGCCGCACTCATACGTTCGCTGCACAAAGTGGATCTCGACGTGCGCGCCGGTTCACTCGAACAGTGTCGAACCCCAGAACGTCGACGTGTCGCCCTCGCGAATGCCGGGCGGACAGGCGAACACCGCGGAGCTCGTCGGCGTGACGTACTCGTTCATCGCGTCGTCGCGCGAAATCGCGTTCTGCATCGGCACGAACTGCGTGACCGGGTTGCGGACGAACGCGATGAAGAACAGCCCCGCGTCGAGGTGTCCGAAGCCGTCGGAGCCGTCGGTGAAGTTGTATCCGCGGCGCAGGATTTCGATGCCGCCGAGGTGTTCGGGGGAGGCCAGCCGGACGTGGGCCAGCGTGTCGATCAGCGGCTCGTCCTTGTCGTTGACGAGGTCGAAGTTGAGCTCTTCGAACTCGTCGTCGAGGCCCATCGGGGCGCCGGTGCCCTTCTGCCTGCCGATGACACGCTCCTGCTCGAGCAGCGTGGTGCGGTCCCACTGCTCGATGCGCATTCGGATGCGGCGCGCCACCAGGTAGGAACCGCCCGTCAGCCAGGCCGGGCCGTCGCCGTCGGCGACCCACACAAACTTGTTCAGCTTCTCCGTCTCATCGGAACGCAGGTTCGCCGTTCCGTCCTTGAATCCGAACAGGTTTCGCGGTGTGGACTGGTCGCGGGTCGTCGACGACGTGCGACCGAACCCCAGCTGCGAGTAGCGCACCGCGACGGTGCCGAAGCCGATGCGGGCCAGGTTGCGGATGGCGTGCACCGCCACCTGCGGGTCGTTGGAGCACGCCTGCACGACGATGTCGCCGCCGCTCTTGGCGGGGTCGATCTTCTCGTTCGGGAACTTTGGTAGATCGACGAGCGCGTCGGGCTTCTTGTCGGCGATGCCGAACCGATCCACCCCGTCCTTGAGGAAGAAGGACGGCCCGAACCCGATGGTCAGCGTCAGCTGCGACGCCGGAAGTCCGAGCGCCTCGCCCGTGTCCGACGGCGGCGAGTACGGGTTCTGACCGGTGGAGCCGTTCGGAAACGCTTCCTTGCCCTGGGTCATCCGCTCGGCCATCTCGGTCCAGTCGGCGAGCATCTTGATGACGTCGTCGCGGCTCTTCGTCGTCACGTCGAACGTGGCGAAGTGCATGCGGTCCTGGGCCTCGGTGACGATGCCCGCCTGATGGTCGCCGCGGAACGGGACGGCGGCGTGCAGGTGGTTGGGTGCCTCGGCGGCCGACGCGCGGCCTGCCAGCGCTCCCGCACCGGCTGCGCCGACGACCGCCGCCGTCACACCTGCGGCACCGAACAGCCTGCGGCGACTGAGCCCGGACCGCTGGGGTTCGGGCTCAGCCGCCGACTCGGCGTTACTGGGGTGCGATGACACCTTGCACCTGGCTGACCTCCTTGCTCAGCGCGTCGATCGCGCGTGAGAGCTCCTGGCGTTCCGACTCCGTCACCGTGTCGTACAGCACGAAACCGTCGCCCTCACGGTACTTCTGCAGCAGGGCTTCGACTTCCTCGAACCGCTGATCGACGCGCTTGCCCAGATCGGGGTTGCGCTCGTCGAGGATCGGGCGCACCGAGGCCACCGCGGTCTGCGAGCCCTGCAGGTTCGCGTTGAAGTCCCACAGGTCGGTGTGGCTGAAGATGTCCTCTTCGCCGGTGATCTTGCCCGTGGCGATCTCGTCGAGCAGGCCCTGGGCGCCGCCGGCGATCTGCGTGGAGTCGACGGTGAAGTCCGGCGCGCTGACACCGGCCTGGAGTTCCTTGGCGTCGGCGAGCAACTGGTCGGCGACCGCGTTGGTGTCGGGTTGCAGGCCGCTGACCCACAGGTCCTTCTCGAGGCGGTGGAAGCCGGTCCACTTCTGGCCGGGCTCCAGGTCCGCCTCGCGCAGGTCGATGCGGGGATCGAGGTCGTTCGGGAACGATTCCGCGACGGGCTCGATGCGCTCGAAGTATGTCCGCGCCGTCGGGTACTGCGCCTTGGCGGCCTCGATGTCGCCTGCCTTGATCGCTGCGACGAACGCCTCGACGGCCGGCACGAACGCCTCGACCTGGCTGTTGACGTACCGCTTGTAGCTGTCGGCGGCTTCCTTGAACTTGCCCTCGGTGTCGATCTGGACCTCTTCGCCGGTGACGGTGAAGTCGCCCCGCAGGCCGTCGCCGATCATGCCGGGCTTGCAGGCGGTCTGATAGGTGCCGGGCTGGCTGAGCTGGACGATCAACTTGCGCTGCAGGCCGGGAGAGATGTTCTCCACCTCGCCCATCACCCGCTCGCCCTCGCCGTAGACGTAAAACTCGGTGACCTTCGAGCCGTTGTTGGTGATCACGAAGGTGTTGGCGCCGGTCTTGCCTTCGGTGCCGGAGAGTTCACAGGAGGTGTCGGAGGCCTCGACCGTGATCTCCGAGGGCGCGGTGGTACCGCCTTCCTCGGACGCGGCGGGCGTCTCTTCCTTGGCCTGGCAGCTGGTCAGCGCACACGCCGCCAGGGCCGCCGCGATCACTGCGGCAGAGGGGTGAACCTTCACTGGGTCGACCTTTCAGGTGATGGGTTGGGTGTGGGGGTCTGTGGGTTCCGACGCCCGGCTGCCGTCGCCGTGGTCGGGCGCAGGAACAGGACCAGGACGACGACGAGGTAGGCCAGATAGCCCGCGAGCTGCAGCACCGTGGGTGTCGGCGTGACGTTGAAGATGCCCTGGATGACCTCGCCGTACCAGGCCGACCAGTTGAACGACGTGCTGATGTCGAAGGCCTTGCTGCCCAGGCCCGGCAGCCAGCCGACGGTCTGCAGGGCGCCGATGCCGTAGGACAGGATCCCGGCGGCCACGACGATCAGGAAGATGCCGGTGTACCTGAAGAATTTGGCGAGATTGATGCTCAGCGCGCCGCGGTACATCCCGTACGCGATCAGCCCGGCGATCAGGACCCCGACGATCAGGCCGATCAGGGGCCAGGCCGTCTGCGCCTCGGCGTACCCGACCATGAACAGCGCGGTTTCGACGCCTTCGCGGCCGACGGCGAGGAACGCCAACGCGGTGATGGCCACGGGGCCGGTCTCCAGCGCCCGCGACATCTCGCTGCGCAGCTGGCCCGACATCGACGCGGACGCCTTCTTCATCCAGAGCACCATGGTCGTGACGATCGCGACGGCGATCAGGGACGCCACCCCGGCGATGGCCTCCGCTCCGAGCCCGGTGATGGTGTGGGAGCCGAACTGGATGGTCAGGAAGACGATCAGGGTCATGGCGATGGCGGCGCCGACGCCCAGCCAGACCCACTTGAGCGCGTCGCGCCGGTCGGATTTGACGAGGAACGCGACGAGGATCGACACGACGATCGCCGCTTCCAGACCCTCGCGCAAACCTATGAGTCCGCTGCCAAAAAGCTGTGAGGTGATGTTCGGAGCCGCGTAGTAGGAGGTGACCGGCAGGTCCGTTCCAGCAACCATCTAGTTTTTCCTCGCTACGCCGTGCGCCCGATTTGCTTTGCCTCACCAAACGAAGGTGTGGCTCACCTATTCTCCGAAGCGCACAGTGAATGTACACCCACGCCCCGCGGCCCGGGGTGAACCTCAACTCCGCCGCTGCGTGGCAGCATGGGCTACAACCAGAGTGGTTTGAGGGAGTCCGGTGACGCGGGTGCGTTGGCTACAGGCGATGGCCGTGATCGGCGCGACAGCGCTGCTCCTGGCTTCGAGCTGCTCCTGGCAGCTCGGCACGCCGGTGCCCGACGGTGTCCCGCCTCCGCCCGGCGATGCCGTCCCGCAAATCGACACGTATGCCAAGGGGCGACCCGCCGACCAGTTGCACGAGTGGGCCGCACAGCGGGCGCCTGGGCTGGGGATCCCGGTGACGGCGCTGGAGGCGTACGCCTACGCGGCCCGGGTCGCCGAGGTGGAGAACCCCGACTGCAACCTGAGGTGGACGACGCTCGCCGGCATCGGCCAGGTGGAGAGCCACCACGGCACCTATCGCGGCTCGACCGTCGCCGCGGACGGGGAGGTGACGCCGCCGATCCGCGGTGTCCTGCTCGACGGGTCCAACGGAAACCTGGAGATCCTCGACAACGACTCGGTCAGTCACGACCCGGCCGTCGAGGAAAAGGGCGATGAGCCCTACGCCCGCGCCATGGGCCCGATGCAGTTCATCCCCGAGACGTGGCGGCTCTACGGGGTCGATGCCAACAACGACGGCGACATCAGCGCCGACAACATCGACGACGCGGCCCTGTCGGCGGCGGGCTATCTGTGCTGGCGCGGCAAGGATCTGTCGAAGCCGCGCGGCTGGATGGAGGCGCTGCGCGCCTACAACCACTCCGACGCGTACGCCCGCAACGTGCGCGACTGGGCGACGGCGTACGCCCAGGGACATCCGCTCTGACCTCACCCGCCGAACACGCACGCTCTAGGCTCAACACCGAAAACGTCTGAGCGAAAGACCCAGGAGGCGAAAGTGCCCATCATCGAGCAGGTCGGAGCCCGCGAGATCCTCGATTCCCGGGGAAACCCGACGGTCGAGGTCGAGGTGGGCCTGCTGGACGGAACCGTGGCCCGCGCGGCCGTGCCGTCGGGCGCGTCGACGGGAGAGCACGAGGCGGTGGAGCTGCGCGACGGCGGTTCCCGGTATCTCGGCAAGGGTGTCGAGAAGGCCGTCGAGGCGGTGCTCGACGAGATCGCGCCCGCGGTGATCGGGCTGGGTGCCGACGAGCAACGGCTGGTGGACCAGGCGCTACTGGATCTGGACGGCACGCCCGACAAGTCGCGGCTGGGCGCGAACGCCATTCTCGGTGTGTCCCTCGCCGTCGCGAAGGCTGCCGCTCAGGCGGCCGAGCTGCCGCTGTTCCGCTACATCGGCGGGCCTAACGCGCACATCCTTCCCGTGCCGATGATGAACATCATCAACGGCGGCGCCCACGCCGACACCGGCGTCGACGTCCAGGAGTTCATGATCGCCCCGATCGGCGCGCCGAGCTTCAAGGAAGCGCTGCGCTGGGGTGCCGAGGTGTACCACGCGCTGAAGTCGGTGCTCAAGAAGCAGGGCCTGGGCACCGGGCTCGGCGACGAGGGTGGCTTCGCCCCCGATCTGCCCGGCACCAAGGCCGCGCTCGACCTGATCGGCACCGCCATCGAGGCTGCCGGGCTCAAGATCGGCAGCGACGTGGCGCTGGCCCTCGACGTCGCCGCGACGGAGTTCTACACCGACGGCACCGGTTACGCTTTCGAGAAGGAGACGCGCACCGCCGATCAGATGGCCGCGTTCTACGCCGACCTGCTGGGCGCCTACCCGCTGGTGTCGATCGAGGATCCGCTGTCGGAGGACGACTGGGACGGCTGGGTCGCGCTGACCACCGCCATCGGCGACAGGGTCCAGCTCGTCGGTGACGACCTGTTCGTCACCAACCCCGAGCGGCTGGAGGACGGCATCGAACGAGGTGCTGCCAACGCCCTTTTGGTGAAGGTCAACCAGATCGGCACGTTGACCGAGACACTGGACGCGGTGTCGCTGGCCCACAATGCCGGCTACAAGACGATGATGAGCCATCGCAGCGGCGAGACCGAGGACACCACGATCGCCGACCTGGCGGTGGCGGTGGGCAGCGGTCAGATCAAGACCGGCGCACCGGCCCGAAGCGAGCGCGTCGCGAAGTACAACCAGCTGCTGCGCATCGAGGAAGAACTCGGCGACGCCGCCCGCTACGCCGGCGACCTCGCCTTCCCGCGCTTCAGTGTGGAGACAAAATAGCCTGTGCCCGAAGCGAAACGGCCCGACCCTCGACGGAGGTCTTCTTCGGCGAAGAAGGCCCCCGCGTCGAGGCCTGCCAAGGCCGGCGATACCGGCCGGGCCAAACCGCGGGCGATCTCGGCTCGTCGGGAGACGCCGCGCGCGGCCGCGGCGGCGCCACAGGAGGACGCCGAGTTCGTCGACCTATCCGACACGTCCGAGGGCGGCTCGATCCGGGAGTCGATCATCGCGTCGGCCGACGCGGCTGCCGAGCAGCGGTTCGGGTCGGCCGCGCGGCGGGCGGCGATCCTCGCCGCCGTCATCTGTGTGCTGACGTTGACGATCGCCGGGCCGGTGCGGACATACTTCGCCCAGCGCACCGAGATGAAGCAGCTCGAGGCCAGCGAAGCGCAGCTGCGAGAACAGATCTCGGAGTTGGAGGAGCAGAAGGCCAAGCTCGCCGATCCGGTGTTCATCGCCGCTCAGGCGCGTGAGCGGCTCGGGTTCGTGATGCCCGGTGAGACGCCGTACCAGGTGCAGCTTCCTCCTGGTGCCGCCGCGCCGGGCGCGCCGACCACCGACCTGGCCGAGACGAAGAGCAACGACCCCTGGTACACCGCGCTGTGGCACACCATCGCCGATGCGCCGCACGGTGTTCCGCCGACCCCGCCTCCTGGTGCGCCCGCCGCGCCGGAGCCCATCCCGCCCAGTGCGCCCCCGCCCGGTGGTTGAGCAATCTGATCTCGACGCGGTGGCGCAGCAGCTGGGCCGGGAGCCTCGCGGCGTGCTCGAGATCGCCTACCGCTGCCCGAACGGCGAGCCGGGCGTCGTCAAGACTGCGCCGAAACTGCCTGACGGAACACCGTTTCCGACGTTGTACTACCTGACCCACCCGGCACTGACGGCCGCGGCGAGTCGCCTGGAGTCCTCCGGGATGATGCGCGAGATGACGGAGCGGCTCGCCGAGGATGCGGCGCTGGCCGCCGCCTACCGCCGGGCGCACGAATCGTTCCTCGCGGAGCGTGATGCGATCGAGCCGTTGGGGACGACGTTCTCCGGGGGTGGAATGCCCGACCGGGTCAAATGCCTGCACGTGGTGATCGCGCATTCCCTGGCAAAAGGGCCGGGGCTCAATCCCTTCGGCGACGAGGCGTTGGCGGTGCTGGCCGCCGAGCCGGAGATGGCCGGAATTCTCGACAGGAAGGTGTGGACGTGAGGGTCGCGGCGGTCGACTGTGGAACGAACTCGATCCGGTTGTTGATCGCCGACGTATCCGACGGCACTCTGAGCGACGTCCACCGTGAGATGCGCATCGTGCGGTTGGGTCAGGGGGTCGACGCGACGGGCGAGTTCGCTCCGGAGGCGTTGGCGCGCACGCGAACCGCGTTGAGTGCCTATGCCGAGTTGATGCGCCGCCACGGTGTCGGCGCGGTCCGGATGGTGGCCACGTCGGCGGCCCGCGACGTGTCCAACCGCGAGGAGTTCTTTGCGATGACGTCGGAGGTCCTCGGCGCCGTCGTGCCCGGCGCGGTGGCCGAAGTGATCACCGGCACCGAAGAGGCCGGGTTGTCGTTCTACGGCGCCGTCGGCGATCTTGATTCCGCCGCAGCGCCTTTCGTGGTGGTCGACCTCGGCGGCGGGTCCACGGAGGTGGTGCTCGGCTCCGAGGATGCGGAGGCGGGATACTCCGCCGACATCGGATGTGTCCGGCTGACCGAACGTTGCCTGCGGTCAGACCCCCCCACCGCCGAGGAGATCGAGGCGGCCCGGGCGGTCGTGCGTGACGCGCTGGCCGAGGTGGTGCGGCAGGTGCCCGTCCAGAAGGCGCGGACCTGGGTCGGTGTCGCCGGGACGATGACGACGCTGGCCGCCCTCGCGAACAAGCTGACGATCTACGACGCGGACGCCATCCACCTGTCCCGGGTCGGCTTCGACGAACTGCTTCCCGTCTGTGCGGACCTGTTGTCGATGACGCGTCAGCAGCGGGCGGCGCTGGGGCCGATGCACGAGGGGCGTGTCGACGTCATCGGTGGCGGGGCGCTGATCGTGGAGGAGCTGGCCGCCGTGTTGAAGGAGAAGGCGGGCATCACCGAGCTGGTGGTCAGCGAGCACGACATCCTCGACGGGATCGCTCTTTCGATTGCCTAGTTCCGCCGATCGCCTAGTGCGATGCGGCGCGGCGCAGCCTCGGCCGTCGCTTCGTCGGGTCGTGCTGACCGCCCAGCGTCACGCCCAGCAGAGCCATGACGACACCCAGACCCAGGTGCAGCCAGTTGGTGGCCGTGTTGAGCGGGATGACGTGGGCGTTGCTCCCGAACTCGACGAGGACGCCGTAGAGCCACAGGCCCAGATAGAGCAGACCGCCTCCGAGCAGGTAAGCCCTCGCGCCGGCGTAGGTGCGCGCGAAGTAGAAGCCCGCGGCGCCGACGACCAGATGCACGATGCTCAGCACCGCCGACACCACGAACGTGCCGAAAAGCCTGGCACCAGAATGCTGTCCGATCCAGCTGAGCTTGTCCAGATTCGACGTGATGCCGGGGATGAAGCTCAGCACACCGATGAGGACGAGCGCACCGGCGACGATCAGCGCCGCGCCCTGCACCGCCATGTATTTGGGCTGTCGGGACATCCGCGCCTCCCCTCACGACCAGTCATATTGACGTCTGTGATGGGGGAGATACCCAACTTGCGTCGGGCATAACATCTGGCGTCAGGAGCGCAGAATCGGTCCCAGTTTCTCGAGCACTGACGGGTCCTCGATGGTCGACGGCACCGGCTCGTCGCGGCCCGCCGCGAGCCCGCGCATCGTCTTGCGCAGGATTTTGCCCGAGCGGGTCTTGGGGAGCGCGGGCACGACATCGACGAGCTTGAACGCCGCGACCGCGCCGATCTCGTCGCGCACCAGCTTGACGAGTTCCTCGGTGAGCCCCTCGGTCGACGCCCCCGACTTGACGACCACGAGTCCGCGCGGCGCCTGGCCCTTGATCTCGTCGGCCACACCGATCACCGCGCACTCGGCGACGGCCGGGTGGGTGGCCAGCACCTCTTCGATGGCGCCGGTCGAGAGCCGGTGCCCGGCGACGTTGATGACGTCGTCGATGCGGCCCATCACGAACAGGTAGCCGTCGTCGTCGAAGTGCCCGCCGTCGCCGGTGAGATAGAACCCCGGGTACTCGGTCAGGTAGGACGCCCGGTAGCGATCCTCGGCGTTCCACAGGGTCGGCAGCGTGCCGGGCGGCAGCGGCAACCGGATGGAGATGGCTCCCTCCTGGCCGGGTGCGCAGTCGTGGCCCTGTTCGTCGAGGATGTGCACGTGATAGCCGGGCATCGCGACGGTGGGGGAGCCGGCCTTGATCGGAAGGTGTTCCACGCCCATGGGATTCGCGGCAATCGGCCAACCGGTCTCGGTCTGCCACCAGTGGTCGATGACGGGGATGCCCAGCTTCTCCGACGCCCAGTGGTAGGTGTCGGGGTCCAGACGTTCGCCGGCCAAGAACAGGTATTGCAAGCCAGACAGGTCGTACTCGGCGACGTACTTGCCTTCTGGGTCTTCTTTGCGGATCGCGCGGATCGCCGTCGGCGCGGTGAACAACGCCTTCACGCCGTGCTCGGAGGCCACCCGCCAGAACGCGCCGGGATCCGGGGTGCCGACCGGCTTGCCCTCGTAGAGCACCGACGTGGCGCCGAGAAGCAGTGGGGCGTAGACGATGTACGAATGGCCGACCACCCAGCCCACATCGGAGGCGGCCCAGAAGACATCTCCGGGGGCGATGTCGTAGATGTGGCGCATGCTCCACAGCAGCGCGACCGCGTGGCCGCCGTTGTCGCGCACGATGCCCTTCGGTTTGCCGGTAGTTCCCGACGTGTACAGCACGTACAGCGGGTCGGTGGCGGCGACGGGCACGGGATCGACGGGTTCGGCGTCTGCCATCACATCGTCCCAGGACAGATCGCGGCCCTCGATCAGGTCGCAGCGCAGCCGATCACGTTGCACCACAACACAATGCTCGGGCGGGTGCTCGGTCATCCCGATCGCGGCGTCGAGCATGGGCTTGTACTCCACCGCGCGGGTGGGCTCGATTCCGCACGATGCGGAGACGACCACCGTCGGTCGGACGTCGTCGATGCGCACCGCGAGCTCGTGCGGTGCGAAGCCGCCGAAGACGACCGAATGCACCGCGCCCAGGCGCGCGCAGGCCAGCATCGCGATGACGGCCTCGGGGATCATCGGCATGTAGATGACGACGCGGTCGCCCTTGCCGACGCCGAGCGAGCGCAGGACACCTGCGAAGCGGGCGGTCTGGTCCAGCAGTTCGGCGTAGGTGTACACGCGCTTGGTGTCGGTGACAGCCGAGTCGTAGATGAGGGCGGGCTGCTCGGCTCGGCCGTTCTCGACGTGGCGGTCCAGAGCGTTGGCGCAGGTGTTCAACTCCGCGTCGGGAAACCAGCGGTAGAACGGCGGATGGCTGTCATCGAGGATCCGTTCGGGGGCTCGTGTCCAGGTGACGGCTTTGGCCGCGTCCGCCCAGAAGGCGGTCGGATCGTTGATGCTGGCGTCGAAGAGGTCGCGATACCCGGGCATATCAGAACCGTAGACCCTCGGGATTATTCTCAGGGCCATGACGAACCAACCCCCGCCAATCGGAGGGGTGCGCAGACGCCATGTCACGGTCGACGGAGTCAATTTCCACGTGACCGAGGCGGGCCCGGAGGACGGCAGGCCCGTCCTGGCCTTGCACGGCTGGCCCCAGCACCACTGGGCCTACCGGGACCTGCTGGCCGATCCGCCCGCAGGGCTGCGCATCATCGCTCCTGACCTGCCCGGCTACGGATGGTCCGGGCCCCCGCCGCACCGCTGGGCCAAGGAGGATGTGGTCACCGACCTGGTCGCCCTGGTCGACGCGCTGGGAATCGACCGGTTCCTGCTCGTCGGTCACGACTGGGGTGGCTACATCGGGCACCTGCTGACACTGCGCATCCCCGAGCGCATCGACGGCTATCTCGCACTGAACATCGCCCACCCGTGGGTGCCGCCGAAGGTGATGGCGCCGCACCTGTGGAGGTTCCTGCTCTATCAACCGGTGGTCGCCTCGATCGGCGTGCCGCTGCAGCAGCGCACCAAGTATCTGGAGAAGGTGGTCTTCCGGGCGGCGGCACCGAACCTCGATCCGGTCACCGTGCGCGTCTACGCCGACCGGTTCCGCGATCCGGTCGTGGCCCGCACGGCGCGCGACACGTATCGGACGTTCCTGTTGCACGAGATCCCCAAGGGTGTGCGTGAGGGCGAGCGGCGACGGTCGACGGTGCCGACGCGCGTCCTGTTCGGGAAGAAGGACACAGCCATCCATCCGGATCTGGCCTCGGCGGAGACGGCCCGCGCCGACGACTACCAGATCGAGATCGTCGAGGGTGGGCACTTCATCGTCGACGAGCAGCCACATCTGGTGCGCGCGAAGCTGATCGCGCTGGCCGAGGAGTTTCCCGCCCGCTAGCCCGTTGCCCGCGAAATATCATTCCGGGTCGTGGTTTCGGGCGAAAGAGCAGCCCGGAATGATATTTCGCGCGGCAGGACCTAGGCCTGGAAGCGGTACCCCATCCCGGCCTCGGTCAGCAGGTGCACCGGGTGTGACGGGTCATCTTCGAGCTTGCGCCGAAGCTGCGCCAAATAAACGCGCAGATAATGGGTTTCCTTCGCATACGCCGGGCCCCATACCTCTTTGAGGAGTTCCTCGCGGCCGACGAGCTTGCCGCGGTTGCGGACGAGCATGTCGAGCATGCCCCATTCGGTCGGCGTCAGATGCACCTCGGCACCGTTCTTCGTGACCTTCTTGGCGGCCAGGTCCACCGTGAACGACGACGTCTCGATCACCGGCTCGTCTGTTTCCGCCGCGGCGGCACCCCGGCGCACCGCGGCGCGCAGTCGGGCCAGGAACTCGTCCATGCCAAAGGGTTTGGTGACGTAGTCGTCGGCACCTGCGTCGAGTGCTTCGACCTTGTCCAGCGAGTCGCTGCGAGCTGACAGTACGATCACCGGTGCCGTCAGCCACCCGCGCAGACCGCCGAGCACGTCGATGCCCGACATGTCCGGCAATCCGAGATCGAGGACGATGACATCGGGTCGCCGCTCTGCGGCCAGCTTCAGCGCTTCGGTGCCTGTGGCCGCTGTCAGCACCTCGTAACCGCGCACCGAGAGGTTTATCCGCAGCGCGCGCAGGATCTGGGGCTCGTCGTCGATCACCAGGACGCGCGTCTTGCCCGCCGTCGTGGTCATGATGTGCCGCCGGCTGCCAGGTCGATCTCGACTGTCAATCCGCCGCCGGGGGTGTCCGACGCCGAGATGGTGCCGCCCATCGCCTCCACAAAGCCACGCGCTACCGAAAGGCCAAGGCCGACACCGCTGCTGGTGTCCTGATCGCCCAGCCTCTGGAAGGGGGCGAACAGTTGCGTCTCGGCACCGCGGGCGATCCCGGGTCCTTCGTCGGCCACCGCGATCAGTACCCGATCACGGATACGGCCCGCCGTGACCCGGATCGGACCGTCGTGCGCGTAACGCACAGCGTTGTCGATGACATTGGCCAGCACGCGTTCCAGCAGTCCGCTGTCGGCCATGACGACGGCACCGTCGACCTCCACCTTCACCCTCTCCAGCCCGGCGCGCAGTCCGGTGTTGCCGCGGTTGATGCTGAGCAGGGCGCGCGGTACGGCCTCCTCGAGGTAGACCTCGCGAAGCTCGGGTTTGACGGCGCCGGACGCCAACCGTGAGGAGTCGAGCAGGTTGCCCACGAGCGCGGTCAGCTGATCGATCGATTCCTCCACGGTGGCCAGCAGCTCGGCGGTGTCTTCGGCGGAGAAGTCGACGTCGCTGCTGCGCAGGCTCGACACCGACGCCTTGGCCGCCGCCAGCGGTGTGCGCAGATCGTGGCTCACAGCCGACAGCAGCGACCGGCGCAGCTCGTCGGCTCTGGAGATCGCGGCGGCCCTGTCGGCCTCCTCGGTCAGCGCTTGCTGTGTGGCCAATCCGGCGGCCTGCTTGGCGACCGCACCGAGCACCCGGCGATCGCGCGCGGCGAGTTTATGGCCGGACAGCAGCATCCAGAACGTGTTGTCGCCGACCTCGATGGCTGTGTCGGCGGTGTCGACATCCACACAGGGCGTGGAGCCCACGCATCCCACGATCACAGGGCCGTCGGGTCCCTCGCGCAGCAGGCTCACCGACTGCTGCGCGTAGGTCTCCCGGACACGCTCGAGAAGGGTGTTGAGGTCTGCGCCGCGCAGGACGGAGCCCGCGAACAGTGCGAGTAGTTCGGCTTCCCTTGCGGCACTTCGCGCTTCACGGGCACGCTGGGCGGCACCGTCGACGAGCGCGGCCACGGCAACAGCCACCGCCAGCAGCACGACGATGGTGATCGCGCTGTCGGGTTCGGAGATCGTGAACGTGTAGCGAGGCTCGACGAGAAAGTAGTTCAGCAGCAGGCCCGACAGCACCGCCGACAGCGCCGCCGGTGCCACGCCGCCCAGCAGGGCAACGACCAGCACGCCGATGAAGAAGACCGCGCTCTCGCCACTGACACCGAGAAAGATGTCCAGGAACGCGACGTTGACCGCACAGATCGCGACGGGCACTACGAAAGCCGCGATCCAGGACATGGCGTGTCGGTCCCGTGGTGTGATTCGCGACCATAGCGATTCACCGCGCGCCTGGTCGTGAGTGACCATGTGGACGTCGATGCTGCCCGACTGTTGCACCACTGTGGCGCCGATGCCTTCGTCGAAGATGCGCGCCCATCGTGATCGCCGTGACGTGCCCAGAACCAGCTGGGTGGCGTTCATTTCGCGAGCGAACTCCAGCAGTGCCGCGGGAACGTCGTCACCGACCACGGTGTGGAGGGTTGCGCCCAACGAGGTCGCAAGCTCGCGGACTCGTCCCATCTGCGCCGCGGAGATGCCGGCCAGTCCGTCACCGCGTACCACGTGGACGACCATCAGGTCGGCGCTGGACTTGGATGCGATACGAGATGCCCTGCGCACCAGGGTTTCCGACTCCGGGCCTCCGGTCACCGCCACGACGACACGCTCCCGGGCTTCCCAAGTCGCCGTGATCTGGTTGTCGGCCCGGTATTTCTCCAGTGCGGCGTCGACCTGGTCGGCCAACCAGAGCAGTGCCAATTCCCTCAGCGCCGTGAGGTTTCCGCGTCGGAAGTAGTTCGACAGCGCTGCGTCGATTCGTTCGGGCGCGTAGACGTTCCCGTGTGCGAGCCTGCGCCGCAGTGCTTCCGGCGTGATGTCGACCAGCTCGACCTGCGAGGCGTTGCGGACGACTTCGTCGGGCACCTTTTCTTTCTGCTCGATGCCGGTGATCTGGGTGACGACGTCGTTGAGGCTTTCGAGGTGCTGCACATTGACTGTGGAGATGACGTCGATTCCGGCGTTCAGCAATTCCTCGACGTCCTGCCAGCGTTTCGGGTTCTTGCTGCCGGGGGTGTTGGTGTGGGCCAGTTCGTCGACCAGGACGACGTCGGGGTCGCGGGCGATGACGGCCGGCACGTCGAGTTCGGGGAAGCTTCCCGCGCGGTAGTCGATGTACCGCGGGGGAACGACCTCGATGCCTGCGAGCAGCTCGGCGGTTTTCTTTCTGCCGTGGGTCTCCACGACGGCGGCGACCAGATCGGTGCCGCGCTCGAGGCGTCTGCGCGCCTCGCCGAGCATGGCGTAGGTTTTGCCGACACCGGGGGCCGCGCCCAGATAGATGCGCAACTCACCCCGTTTCGGCCGATGGTGCGGTGTCGCCACCACTTCATCATCCATGTCGGTGCAATTCCCGGGAGTGCCCGTCACCCTCGGTTGTCGAGGGCCAGGTTCAAGTCCAGCACGTTGACCCGCGGCTCACCGAGGAAGCCCAGCTCGCGTCCTTCGGTGTGGTCGGCGACCAGTGCGCGCACCTCGTCTGCGCTGATACCGCGTGCCTCGGCGACCCGGTTGACCTGCAGCTCGGCGTAGGCGGGTGAGATGTGCGGATCGAGACCGCTACCGCTTGCTGTCACCGCATCGGCGGGCACGGCCGGGTCAGCGGGCGCGTCGCCGCGGATCGCGACGATCTGGCCCTGCGAGAAGTCGCTGCCGTCGTTGCACTGCACCCGCACGCCCTCGTAGGTGTCCAGGAACGGCGTAGTGGTGTTCTCGCACAGCTGGTTGACGCTGACGACCCTCGTCGGGTTGACCACATTGCCTGCGGCGTCGCGCGGCCCGATCACCGACAGCACCGCGCCGACACCGTCGCCGGTGCAGAACGGGCGTGCGCCATCGGCGCCATCGAGTTCTCCGACGGCCAGGCTGCGACTGCACACGTCGGTCAGCAGGCTCGTGCGGTGGGCTGAATCGACGATGTCTTCGGGGCCGAGGTTGGAGGCGCTGGTCGACAGCGGGTCGTATCCGTCACCTGCCGCGGAGGGCCGGGATTGGAAGTACCGCGGCAGCGGATTGCCGTCGGCATCGGTGAACAGCTGCCCGATCAGGCTGCTGCCCAACGTTTTTCCGTCGAACTCGACGATCGAGCCGTTCGCTTTCGTGTTCAGCCCTGGCAGCTGTGCCACAGCCCAGATGAGGACGGGGTAGGCCAGCCCGGTGATGACGGTGAGGACCAGCAGCGCGCGCAGCGCGGCGAAGTGTTGACGAACGAGGGTCGATGAGCGCTTGCGCGAAGAGTATTCAGCAGTGGAGGAAAACATGTCAGGACATCCCGGGGAAGAGTTGGACAACCAGGTCGATCAGTTTGATGCCGATGAACGGCGCGACGATGCCGCCGAGTCCGTAAATGGACAGGTTGCGGCTCAACAGCTTTGACGCACTGGCCGGCGTGTACTGGACGCCCCGCAGGGCCAGTGGAATGAGCGCGGCGATGACGATCGCGTTGAAGATGACCGCGGACAGGATCGCCGATTGGGGGCTGTGCAACCGCATCACGTTGAGCAGGTCCAGGCCGGGGAACAGCGTCACGAACAACGCCGGAATGATGGCGAAGTACTTGGCGATGTCGTTGGCGATGGAGAACGTCGTCAACGCGCCGCGGGTGATGAGCAGCTGCTTGCCGATCTCGACGATCTCGATCAGCTTCGTCGGATCGGAGTCGAGGTCGACCATGTTGCCGGCTTCTTTGGCCGCCGAAGTGCCCGTGTTCATCGCGACACCCACGTCGGCCTGAGCCAGCGCAGGCGCGTCGTTGGTGCCGTCGCCGGTCATCGCGACGAGCCGGCCGCCGGCCTGCTCCTTCTTGATCAGCGCGAGCTTGTCCTCGGGTGTGGCCTCGGCGAGGAAGTCGTCGACGCCGGCCTCGTCGGCGATCGCCTTGGCGGTCAACGGGTTGTCGCCGGTGATCATCACGGTGCGAATGCCCATGCGGCGCATCTCGTCGAAGCGTTCTCGCATGCCTTGCTTGACGACGTCCTTGAGCGCGATGACGCCGAGCACCTGCGCGTCGCCACCGTGGACGCGGCCGACGACCAGCGGGGTGCCGCCGGATCCGGACACCTCGTTGACGATGTCGGTCAGCTCGGTGGGTACCTCGCCGCCATGGTTGCGCACCCATTCGGCGACGGACGCGGCCGCGCCTTTTCGCAGTGATTGCCCGTCTTCGAGATCGACGCCGGACATCCTTGTGGTGGCAGTGAATTCGACCCAGTGCGCGCCGGACAGTTCGCCGGGGTGGCGGGCGCGCAGACCGTGAGCCTGTTTGGCGTGCACGACGATCGAGCGACCCTCAGGGGTCTCGTCGGCCAGGCTCGACAGCTGCGCGGCGTCCGCGAGCGTCTCGATGCCGGCGTTCGAGAGCGGGAAGAAGTCGCCGGCCTGGCGGTTGCCGAGCGTGATGGTGCCGGTTTTGTCGAGCAGGAGGGTGTTGACGTCGCCGGCGGCCTCGACGGCGCGACCCGACATGGCGAGCACGTTGCGCTGTACGAGCCGGTCCATGCCTGCGATTCCGATCGCAGACAGCAGGGCCCCGATGGTGGTCGGGATGAGGCACACGAGCAGCGCGACCATGACGATGCCGGTGACGCCATTGCCGTCGAGTGCCAGCGTGTCCGGTACGCCAGGATTGTTGGCCTTGGAGAAGACCGCCAGCGGCTGCAGCGTCGCGACGGCGAACACGAAGATGATCGTCAGCGCGCTCAGCAGGATGTTCAGTGCGATCTCGTTCGGTGTCTTCTGCCGGTTGGCGCCCTCGACGAGTGCGATCATCCGGTCGACGAAGCTCTCACCCGGCTTCTGCGTGATCTTGACGATGATCCGGTCGGACAGCACGGTGGTGCCGCCGGTGACGGCCGACCGGTCACCGCCGGACTCGCGGATCACCGGCGCCGACTCACCGGTGATGGCCGATTCGTCCACCGAGGCAATGCCTTCCACGACGTCGCCGTCTCCGGGTATGACGCCACCTGCTTCGACCGCGACGTAATCGCCTTGGGCGAGCAGTGGGGCGGCCACCTGCTCCTCGGTGCCTGATCTGCCCGGCGACCACGAGGTGAGGCGGCGGGCCACCGTATCGGACTTCGCCTTCCGCAAGGTCTCGGCCTGGGCCTTGCCCCGCCCTTCGGCGACGGCCTCGGCGAGGTTGGCGAAGATGACGGTCGCCCACAACCAGAAAACGATCAGCCAGGCGAACCACGACGGGTCGAGAAATGCGAGGACGGTGCTCCAGGTTGCGCCGAGCTCGACGATGAACATCACCGGGTTTCGCCACAGCGTGCGTGGGTCGAGCTTGCGCAGCGCATCGGGCGTCGACTTCCACAGCATCCTGGGGTCGAGCAATCCGCCTCCCACACCTGACTTCTCGCGCTTTTTCTTGTCGGCAGCGCGGGAGTTGGCCGATTCGATGATGGTGACCGTCATGTCAGTGGAGTCCTTCAGCAAGGGGGCCCAGCGCGAGCATGGGTAGGAACGTCAGCGCAACGAGAATCAGTGTCACGCCGGAAACCATTCCGACGAATTGAGGCCGATGGGTCGGCAGTGTTCCGACAGATTCCGGTGTGTGACCCTGTTTGGCCAACGAGCTGGCGAGCGCGAGGACCAGGATGATCGGCAGGAAGCGGCCGAACGCCATCGCCAGTCCGAGCGCAGTGTTGAACCACTCGGTGTTGACGGTGATGCCCGCGAACGCCGATCCGTTGTTGTTGGCAGCTGAGGTGAACGCGTACAGCACTTCCGACAGGCCGTGCGGACCGTTGTTGAGCATGCCGGCCCGCTGCCCGGGCATCGCCATGGCCAGCGCGGTGCCGGTGAGCACGATCAGCGGGGTGACCAGGAAATAGGTTGCGGCGAGCTTGATCTCGCGGGGGGTGATCTTCTTGCCCAGGTATTCCGGGGTGCGACCGACCATCAGACCGGCGACGAAGACCGTGATGACTGCGAGCACGAGCATGCCGTACAGACCGGATCCGACTCCGCCAGGGGCGATTTCGCCGAGCTGCATGTTCAGCAGCAGGACCAGGCCGCCGAGGCTGGTGTAGGAGTCGTGGAACGAGTTGACCGACCCGGTGGATGTCAACGTCGTGGATGCGGCGAAGATCGCCGAGTTGGCAACGCCGAAGCGCTGTTCCACACCTTCCATCGCGGCGTCGACCGCGGTCGGCACCGTGCCGTGGTGCTGCAACTGAGTCCACAGGATCGCGGCCCAGCTGACGGTCGCCAGTGTCGCCTGGACAGCCACGATCGCCAGTCCCTGTTTGGTGCTGCCGACCATCCGGCCGAACGTGCGGGGCAGGGAGAAGGCGATCACCAGCAGCAGGAAGATGATGATCCAGTTCGTCCACGTCGTCGGGTTCTCGAACGGGTGGGCGGCGTTGACGTTGAAGAAGCCTCCGCCATTGGTGCCGAGGTTCTTGATGGCCTCCTGGCTGGCGACCGGTCCGCCCGGGATCGTCTGTTGCGCACCGGCAATGGTGTCGACCACCCGGGAGTGCAGCGAGAAGTTCTGGATGGCGCCGCCGGCGACCAGCGCGATCGCGGCGACGACGGAGATCGGGAGCAGGATGCGCAGAGTGCCTCGCACCAGGTCGACCCAGAAGTTGCCGAGATAACCGGTGCGGGTGCGCACGAAACCGCGCATCACGGCGACGGCTACGGCCATGCCGACGGCGGCGGAGACGAAGTTCTGTACCGCCAGTCCGGCCATCTGTACGAGGTGGCCATACGTCGATTCACCGGAGTACGCCTGCCAGTTGGTATTCGTGACGAAGCTGACCGCAGTGTTCCACGCGAGTGCCGGCGTCACCTCGGTGGCCGGATCGTTCAGGTGCAGCGGCAGATAGTTCTGCACCAGTTGGAACCCGAACAGGAACAGGATCGACACCGCCGAGAACGCCAGCACGCTGCGGGCGTAAGCGCTCCAGGTCTGCTCGGCTTTCGGGTCGGCGCCGATGACGCGGTAGATGCCCGCTTCGAGCCGTGAGTCCTTGGTGGAGGAGTACACGCGGTACATGTAGTCGCCGAGCGGAACGTGCACGGCCACCAGGGCGACGATCAGGGAAACCAGGAACAGGATCCCCGCGGTGGTGCTGCTCACTAGAACCTCTCGGGAAGGAACAGGGTGACGACAAGGAAGATGCTGACTGCGGTCGCGAGGACCAGCCCGACGGTGTTGGCGACGCTCATCGCTCGAGCACCTTCACCGCCCCGGCGAGCAGTGCGAACACCGTCACCGTCAACAGGACATAAAGAAAAACAGCCATCGATTATCAGCACTCCTGTGCTCGTTTACGCCCCCGCCGGTGGTGGCGGGATGCGGACGCCAACGTATGCCCGTCGCACCCGCTGTGAGCTGGGCATTGACGGTTTCTTGACGGCGCGGACGGGAGTTTTTACGGATTTCGAACGGGCGTCAGCGCGGCGTCAGAGTCTGGGAGCGCTCCGTCAAGGATCTGTATGGATCGAGGCCTGCTGCCAGCCGGGGCGCGTACACCGAAGTGATGACCATTCTGGATGTCCCTGCCACGCCGAACCGCCTGTCGGCCTCGGTGCATTGCGTGCGGCGGATACTGCCGATGGCCGGATGCGCGATGCCCGCCGGCGCGCTGCGCGACCCCGGCGTGGCGGCGTGGGTGCGCGCACAGGGGTTGGCCGTGACCGCGTGCGACGACGAGGATCTGGACCTTGTCGAGCGCAGCGGCGTGCGACCGATCCACGTCGTTCTCAGGTGCAACCCCGTCACGCACACGATCCGGCGGGCGGCTGCGCTCGGTGTGGTGCGCTTCGTGGTGTCCACCGACCGGCACGTCGATGTGCTGGCCGGCTGCCCGGCGGCGACCAGGCACGTCTACCTCGACGCTCAGGGCCCCGCCGTCGTCGGCGAGCGCCGCCTCGACGTCGTCGGAATGCACTGCGACGTCGACGATTCCACAGGCGTCGAGGAATGGGGTGCGGTGACCGAACGGCTTCTGAGTCGCATGGCGTTGATGCGCGGCTTCGGCATGGAGCTCACACGCCTCAGCCTGGCCGGTGGGTCTGTCGAAACATGGCTTACGGGCGGCCCTGGGGATCTGAGGTCGGTGGCGACGGCGGTCGACGATGCGTTGGACGCCGGGTGCGCGACGTGGCGTCTACCCCGTCCGCTGGTGGTGCTGGCACCGCTTGCCAACTCTCGCCGAACTGAGATTCCCGGCTGTGCTTTCGGCCGAAATCGCAGCCGGGAATCTCAGTTCGGCGAGGGGCGTGAGGGATGAGCGCTTCAGCGCTCGACGACGCCCGCGGCTTGAGCGTTGGTCACCATCTCGCCCCAGGCGCGCTGGCCCGCGACGAATACGACCAGTGCCGTCGTCAGGGCGATCGACGACACCACCCAGTGAGCAGCGGGGGAGACGGTGCTCGGCGACGCGACGAGCATCATCGCCAGGCTTGCCGCCAAGGCGAACACTGCTGTGAGCCACGTTCGCTGCGTTTCACGCGCAAGCGGGTTGCGTCCTTCGGGAAACTCTACGGTGCCAGCCATGACTCACACAGTGAAGCCGCCTGCTAAGAGGCGGCTCGCCGATAGCTGAGCACAAGCTATGAAGTCGGCGTGGGATTGCTAAGCCGGGGGCATCTCGTGGGTGAGAGCGCGGTAGCTGCGCGCGCCTGCGCGCTGCAACGAGGCCCGGACGAGACCGACGATCAGGCCTTGAACGGCGGCAGCGATGAACACCGTCTTGGCGGACTGCGACAAGTCCTTGGGGTCTGGCGGCTCTGGGTCGTTGTCTCCGATGCGCTTCCAGATCTGGCCGAAGATCGCACCGGCCAGCAAGCCTCCCCCGACGCCGGTGGCCACCGACAGCGGCGTATACAGCGATCTCGCGACTTTGCTCATCGTCACTCCAATGTGTATGCGGCGCACTACAGTCCACACCGGACTACCCCGGAGGGTGCCTCCCAAACGCATCACACGGCGACACCCCTGGTGAGAGGATCAGGTGATGGGCGCCGAGCATCCGCAGACAGGGGGTCGGCCCTACGACGACGAGAACTGGGACCGGGCCCAGCGCGGGGAGACCCAGACCGAACGGCTGGACCGCAACTGGGCCAGCCTGTTGCAGGAACTGCGCGTGGTGCAGACCGGGGTCCAGTTGCTGACGGGTTTCTTGCTGACCCTGCCGTTCCAGCAGCGCTTCGACATCCTCGACAACCACATGCAGGCCGTCTACCTGGCCACAGTGTGTGCGGCGGTCGCGTCCACCGCGCTGCTCATCGCGCCCGTCGCGATGCACCGGATTCTGTTCCGGCGACACCGTCTCGCCGCACTGGTCCGAGCGGCGCACCGGTGCGCCTACGCGGGTCTGCTCCTGCTGGCGATCGCGGTGACGGGTATGACGGTGATCATCTTCGATGCCGTCGTCGGGCTCTATCCGGCGTTGATCGCCGGTGGCTGCGCGCTGGTGGTGTTCGCGACGTTCTGGCTGGCATGGCCGTTCTCGATGCGCTCGGGGGGCGAGCAGCCGCCCGCGCCGTAGTTTCGCGGCTCTGCCCGCGGGTACGCGGGCGCCATGACTGACGACGTGACACCGGACGCCGTGATTCCCTACCCCGGCGAGACGGGCGACATGGGAGAGCGTCCCCGCGACGAGATGGCCGACTACGTGGGCAGCGGACTGCTCGCCGGTAGGAAAGCTCTTGTCACAGGCGGTGATTCAGGTATCGGAAGGGCAGTCGCCGTGGCCTTCGCCAAGGAGGGCGCGGACGTGGCCATCGCGTATCTCGACGAGAAGGACGACGCCGCGCACACGGTGTCGCTGATCCAGAAGGCGGGCCGGCGGGGTGTCGAGTTGCCCGGCGACCTCGCCGATCCGCAGCATTGCCGCGACGTCGTCTCCGGCGCGGTCAACGAGCTCGGCGGGCTGGATATCGTGGTCAACAACGTGGCTTTCCAGAACCCCGCCTCGGACCTCTCGGAGATCTCCGACGAGCAGTGGCGACGCACCTTCGCGGTCAACATCGACAGCTTCTTCCACGTCACCAAGGCCGCGCTGCAGCACCTGCCCGACGGGTCGGCGATCATCAACACCGCGTCGATCAACGGTCTGCGGGGCAACAAGACCCTCATCGACTATTCGGCCACCAAGGGTGCGGTCATCGCGTTGACGTACTCGCTCGCGCAGTCCCTGGCCGAGCGCAACATTCGGGTCAATTGTGTTGCGCCCGGGCCGGTGTGGACTCCCCTGATTCCTGCGACCATGGACAGGGAGAAGACGGAATCGTTCGGTGAGCAGGTGCCGATGGGTCGGGCCGCTCAACCGGACGAGATCGCACCGTCCTACGTCTTCTTCGCGTCGTCGCGGATGTCGTCGTATTACAGCGGCGAGGTGCTCGCGCCTATCGGCGGGGAAACGTTACCCGGGTGAGGCTTTCACGTATTTGAGGAACAGGTAGCCGTCGGACGCGACGAGTGCATGGCCGAGCGTCAACGAGATCGGGGATGTGAGGCCCGCGGGTGATCCCGAGCCGATCGGCTGGGATCCGGCCAGGCGCGGGGCCATGGTCACGCAGAGTTCGTCGACCAGATCGGCGGCGACGAGTTCGTCCAGAAGGGTCGGTCCGCCTTCGCATAGGATCCGCGTCATGCCGTGCTTGCGGAGTTGGGTGACGGCGGCACCGAGGTCGACGGTGTCGTCACCGGCCGTCAGCACCTCGCAGCGTGTTTCGTGACTTTCACGCGCGCCCCGCGCACTGGTGACGAGAAGCGGTGTGGTCGCGGAGCCGAAGATGCTGTCCGGTAGTCGGCCCGACTGGGAGACGACGGCGATGGGCGGCGGTTCATCGCCCAGCCCCAATTCACGCCGCTGCTCGCGGTGTTCGGGCCGCAGCCGCACCGGGCCGTAGTTCTCGGCCCGCGCGGTGCCTGCGCCGACGAGGACGACGTCCGCATAGGCGCGCAACGCGAGCAGCAGTTGGAAATCGGCCGGGCAGGACAGCGGTCCGGCCCGGCCGGCGAACGCGGCGGCGCCGTCGGCGCTGAAGATCATGTTAGCGCGCAATCCCTGTGGCGCAGGCCGATAGCCGTGGTCCTCGACGGCAGTGCCGGCCGGCAACGTGACCACGTCGGTCATGCGTCGTGGCCGGGGTCGATGTCACGCACGTCGGAGAACGTGATCAGCTCGCCCAGATCCTCCGGGGCGTTGCCGTCGACCGGCTCGAGGAGGTGTCCGACATGGTCACCCAGTTCGAAGCGCTTCGACACCCGACCGACGAACCATGCTGCAGCGGCATCGAGGATCGGCATGCCTTCCGGCCCTGGGCTCCAGCCGCATTGGGCGAACTTGTCGGTCGAATCACCGCTCGTGCCGCCGAACAGCTTCGCGACGGCAAGCTCTTCCCGGGGCAGCAGGTGGACGGCGAGGTGGTCGGCCTCCTGGGCGACGGTGAATGTGTGGTTCTTGCGCGACAACCCGACGAGGAACTTCGGGGGGTTGATGCTTGTCTGCGAGGTGAAACCGACCAGGCAACCGGCGCGGTGGCCCTCCGACGCCGTCGTGACGACGAACATCGGATAGTCGAGCAAGGACACCATGTTCTCGAACGCCGCACCGCCGTTGTCGGCAGTGCCCGGTTGGTCTGTCATCAGCACCTCCTTGCGCCGACGAGCATTGCCATTCGACGTGGACGTCAAACGGGTGGTGCCGTGGCTGACGTTTGGCGAGGTTGTCACCGGGTAGTGACGGGCCCATGAAGGCAGTGACTTGGCACGGCCGCCGAGATGTGCGCGTCGACACCGTCCCAGACCCCGAGATCAAAGAGCCCACCGACGCGATCATCGAGGTCACGTCCACCAACATCTGCGGGTCGGACCTGCACCTCTACGAAGTGCTCGGCGCGTTCATGAAGGAAGGCGACGTGCTCGGACACGAGCCCATGGGCATCGTTCGGGAGGTCGGTACCGCAGTGACGAACCTGGCGGTGGGTGACCGGGTGGTCATCCCGTTCCAGATCTCGTGCGGGCACTGCTTCATGTGCGACCAGAAGCTCTTCACCCAGTGCGAAACGACGCAGGTTCGCGACCAGGGGATGGGCGCGGCCCTGTTCGGCTATTCGGAGCTGTACGGTTCGGTGCCCGGCGGGCAGGCCGAGTATCTGCGCGTACCGCAGGCGCAGTTCACGCACATCAAAGTCCCTGAGGGGCCGCCGGATTCGCGCTTTGTATACCTTTCCGACGTGTTGCCGACGGCATGGCAGGCCGTCGCGTATGCAGACATTCCCGACGGTGGCACGGTCACCGTCCTCGGACTCGGCCCCATCGGCGACATGGCTGCCAGGATCGCCCAGCATCTGGGCTATCAGGTGTTCGCGGTCGACATGGTCCCGGAGCGGTTGGATCGGGCCATCGCGCGCGGGATCCAGACCATCGACGCCGGCAACGTCGACGGGTCCGTCGGCGACGAGGTGCGCCGTCTCACCCAGGGCCGTGGCAGTGACGCGGTGATCGACGCGGTCGGCATGGAGGCGCACGGCTCACCGGTGGCCAAGGTGGCTCAGGCCGCGGCGGCGATGCTGCCTGACGCCCTCGCCAAGCCCATGATGGAGAAGGCCGGGGTCGACAGGCTCGACGCGCTGTACTCGGCCATCGACTGTGTGCGGCGCGGCGGCACGCTGTCGTTGATCGGTGTCTACGGCGGCATGGCCGATCCGATGCCGATGCTGACGCTGTTCGACAAGCAGATTCAGCTGCGGATGGGCCAGGCCAATGTGAAGAAGTGGGTCGACGACATCATGCCGCTGCTCACCGATTCAGACCCCTTGGGCGTGGACACTTTTGCCACGCACGTGCTTCCGCTGGACCAGGCGCCACACGCCTACGACATCTTCCAAAAGAAGCAGGACGGTGCCGTGAAGGTCATCTTGCAGCCCTGAGCAGGCGTAATGGTGTGGGGGACACGCGGATTGGGTACCCCGGCGGGGTAACGGTCACGGTCCCGAGAGGTTCCCCATCGTGCGGCTCACACGCAGCAAGCTGAACTCGGCAGGCATCGTCCGTAAGCGTCGCGGCAAGGGGTTCGCGTATTACGGCCCCGACGGCGAACTCCTGGCCGACGAAGACACCGCGCAACGCATCAAGGAACTCGTCATTCCGCCGGCGTGGAAGAACGTGTGGATCAGCCCGACACCGAGCGGGCACATTCAGGCGGTCGGTACCGACGTCGCGGGACGACGCCAGTACCTGTATCACGAGAAATGGCAGCAGGAGCGGGCCGAGGAGAAGTTCGATCGCGTGCTCGAACTGTCGACCCGGCTGCCGGAATGGCGCGCCCAGGTCGCCAAGGATCTCGCCCGGCGCGGGCTGGAACGCGAGCGGGTACTGGCGCTCGCGCTGCAGTTGCTCGACCGTGGGTACTTCCGGGCGGGCGGCGAACAGTC
Source organism: Mycobacterium bulgaricum (assembly GCF_041287165.2). Taxonomy (NCBI): domain Bacteria; kingdom Bacillati; phylum Actinomycetota; class Actinomycetes; order Mycobacteriales; family Mycobacteriaceae; genus Mycobacterium; species Mycobacterium bulgaricum. The sequence goes on from NZ_JBGGKV020000001.1 coordinate 1,313,465, forward strand.
CGCCGAGGAGTTCGAGCACTACGGGCTGGCGACGCTGCTCTGTGAGCACGTGACGTTGCGTAAGGGGGCGGTGGCCTTCGAGTATCCCGCCAAGAGCGGTGTGCAGCGCAGCATCGAGATCGAAGACCCTGAAGTAGTGCGCGCGGTGAAATCGTTGATGCGGCGCGAAGGCGGGTCCGACCGCCTACTGGTGTGCCGCGGCGGGTCGAACGGCTCCTGGATCGACGTGCGGGCCGATGACCTCAACGCGCGGTTCAAGGAGCTCGTGGGTGAGGAGTTCACCGTCAAGGATCTGCGTACCTGGCATGGCACCGTGCTGGCGGCCGCCGCGTTTGCGAGCGCGAAGGAACCGACTTCGGAAACCAGGATTAAAAAGGAGACCTCGGCGGTGATGAAGGAGGTCTCCGCGGAGCTCGGCAACACCCCTGCCGTCGCCCGCGCTTCGTATGTCGACCCGCGGCTGGTCGACGGATATGCCAAGGGAATGACCATTTCCTCGGCGGTCAAGCGTGCCGAGAAGGCGTCCGACCCGAACGAGTCGCAGGCCATTCTGGAGAAGGCGACCCGCACACTCATTCGCAGAGTGGCCCGTACCTAAGGGTTTGGTAGCTGGCACCCCGGGAACTCAATGGAGATCCAACGGGGTAGGAGGTTCAAGTTCAATGCCAAACGCATCGATCAAGAACGAGAAGATGTACGAAGATCTTCGCCGCGACGGAAACTCGAAAGAGAAAGCGGCGCGCATCTCCAACGCCGCTGCGGCGCGCGGTAAGTCGTCCGTCGGGCGCAAGGGCGGCCAGTCCGGGTCGTACGACGATTGGACTGTTGACGATCTGAAGCAGAAGGCGAAACAGCTGGGTCTTTCGGGCTACTCGCATCTGACCAAGGGCAAGCTGATCGACAAGCTTCGCAATCACTGACGGTCGGGTTTAGCCGGAATTTCGGTGTAGTTGGTCAATGTCATGTTGACCAACTACACCGTGATCCCATTAAGTCAGTCGCTGCTGCGGGCCTCGGCGCCGGACTCGCCGGCATCGAAGTCGTCGTCCGAGCTCGACCGGCCCACGTAGGGTCCGTCGGCTGGGTCGTCGTCACCCTCAGAGGCGCGTGATCCCGCCACCTTGGAGTCGGGCTCGACGTCGGCTTCGGCCTTTTCTTCCTGCGGATCTGTCATGGCGAGGGCATGCCCTCACCGTGCTCTTTCAAACAGGTACCGGTCTGTCCAAGGTGTGACGTGACGCCGCTGACCGTTTGGTGGCGCATGCCTCGGGTACTTCGACCACATGCCAGAAACGCCGCAATCCGTTCGTGCGCTAGGACTGGTCTGCAGCCTCAAGCCGAGTCCCGCGGAGTCGAGCAGCGCGCTGATGCTCGAGCATGTGTTCGACAATCTGCGGGCGCAGGGCGCTGAATGTGAGGCGGTGCGTTGCGTGGACTTCAACATCGCCCCGGGCGTCGAGGCCGACATGGGCTCAGGCGACCAGTGGCCGCAGATTCGCGAAAAGGTCCTGGCCGCAGACATTCTGGTGATGAGTTCGCCGGTGTGGCTGGGGCATCCGGCCTCGGTGACGCAGCGTGTTCTCGAACGGTTGGACGCTGAACTGTCGACCACCGACGACGAAGGCCGCCCCGTGATGGTCGGCAAGGTGGCCCTCGTAGCGGTAGTGGGAAACGAGGACGGCGCGCACAAGGTGGTGGCGGACCTGTTCCAGGGGCTGAATGACGTCGGCTTCAGCCTCCCCGCGCAAGGCTGCACGTACTGGAATGGCCCGGCGATGGAGACGGGCGATTACAAGGATTTGGACGACGTGCCCGAGCAGGTCGCTTCGACGACGGCGGCGGCGGCACGCAACGCCGTGCACCTGGCACGCGTGTTGAAGCAATCGCAATACCAGCCCTACGAGTGAAAACACCGAACGGCGAGGAGGAGTCCCATGCCTGATACATCACGCGATCCCGTCGACCATGCCCGTACGACGCGCCAGCACGCCGGCGAGACCATGAAGGCGGGCGTGAACGCGCCCGGCTTGATTGCCGTAGGCCTCGGCGTCCTTTCCCTCGTGGTCGGGTTGTTCTCATTCGCGAACGGGAGCACGACCACCGGTGTCATCGGTGTAGTCCTGGCGGTGCTGTTGATTGGTGGCGGCCTGGCCTGGCTGGCGCGCGCACATCACAAAGTGCAACTCAAGCAACAGGATTGGCACCGCGAGAATCCCGACGCGCATTACGAACCGCCGACCAGCTAGTCGGCGCGCGTAAGCGCTTATCTGTCCCAATGGGGGCCGCCGTAGTATCAGCGGCGGCGTGGCCCCCATAGCCCAATTGGCAGAGGCAGCGGACTTAAAATCCTCTGAACTGGGCGTTTGTTGTGTTTGCCAGTTCTGGAATCCGTCGGGAGATATGCCTCTAGCTGCGGATACGGTGTTGGCTGCGTTGGCCGGAGCTGAGTCTAAACGAAAGCACTGCGGTAACTACTGCGGTATGAGGGGTAGAAGTTCGTGATCCTGAGCATGTCCTCCGTCAGCTGGCACAGAGAAAAAGCAGTTACGAACGAGCCGAGTAAAAATTGCAGCGCTGACGTTATCGAACGTCGGGTGCGACACCCTGTGAGCAGATTCGCCGCGTTCGGGCAGGCGGCGGACGTTGGGCGGGACGCGTTCGATTATGCGAGCGAACGCAACAGTGAAGAGATCAAGCGGCGCGATGCTCCGTTGAGCACGGCGGTCGCCCCGCGTGGTTCTAACGGCTGCAACGATGGTGGTGGCGACCTGCTCGGCGGCATCGGAATGCTGCGCCGGCCGTAGGATTTTCGCTGAGTGCCGTCTGCCTCGCGTATTCAATTTCAGCATTCTTGCTGTCGTATCTGTGGACGCCGGTAATTGTTGTGTGTCTCTTCGAGGTCGCCGTAGGCGGTTGCTGCCGAGGGTAATACGATGACGCTGATTGACACGTATTTCAGCGCCTTGCGAGCTACTGCCGTTGTTCATCTGTCGGTGCTGCGGTTATTCGACAGTGTGCGAACTGACCACCGCGGGTCTTGGGCAAGAGTGATTCGCGCGATGGAGTCGGCACGGTTCGGTGACGAACTCAGGGCCCGGGCGAGAGCTTTTCTGACTCGGACATCGGGGTCGCGGCTCAATGCAATACCAACCTCGTCCGGCAACGTTGTCGATTCGACCCACAACATGGCCGCGAGACTTTTCAGGGTCCAACTTCCCTGAGCAAGCAGGCCGACACTTCCGTCAAGCTGAGACTGGACGAGCTGCAAGGTTTTCGTGACTCTGTAGTCTTCGTCCGTTCCGACACCAACGAGACGGAGAGCTGCATCTCGTACCCGCTGTTTCTCCTCGACTGTGTCTGCGAGCCTGCCTGCTAGATACACCGCCGCCGGTCTGCAGTCACTGCCGTCATTGACCCTCATTGCGCTCAAAGGACTGCTCATGGACGCTTGAAAAGCGTCGGCCTTCGAATGAGGCATGTCCGAAGCGAACGACAGCGCCTTCGTGAAGTATGTGCGGCGGGTATCCTCGGGAATTCCGTTAACGAGATTGCTGGCGGCGCGGAGGTAATCGTCGCGATTCGTGGCCGGTTCCCACGAGGACTCTGCCTTCTTAAAAAGCATCTCGATGCAGCTGATGCGTTCTGGCTCAGAAAGGGACGCGGCAAGCAGCGAGTCGTTGACTGCCCCAGTTCCGACGCCAAAACCATTTGGACCGCTCTTCGCAGGTTGACACAATCGTTGTGCAGCAGCTTGCGCAGCATCGGTCGTCGTGTCGGCGGGGTCTTGCCACGCGAGGAAAGCTGCAGCGTCGAGGTGGGTACCTTCCGCCATCTCATGGAGTCGATCGCGGACTTGGTCGAAGTTGGCCGCTAACGCTCTGCGAGCCGAATCGCCAAACGCGTGAGAGGCCCTCCCGTAGAGACCGATTAGTTGCTCAACGGCGGCGCCACGGAGCTCGCCGGTGTGTGTCTGAGCTATGCCGGCCGCGATGAGAACGTGGCTTTCGTCAGTGGGACGGTAGTGGTGCTTCTCGCACTCGACAAACCCAGATAGCAGCTTGAGGACGGTTTCCGCGTCACAGGCGGTAAGACGTTCAGACACGGCGGCCAGAAGGCCGTAGGCAGATCGGCGCATCTGAGGACTGAAGACGGGAGAGTCGAGCCGTGCACCCGAAGCGACGTCATCAATTGTCGATAGCGCCTGCGCTACGACGGAATTGAGATCGTTGTCAGGGATGAGATCGGCTTGCTGAGTTGTGAATTCGAGTGCGGATGCGCACACCCACGATAGTGGACTCTTGATGAGCTCAGTAACATCGTGGTAGGTGTCGCCAAAAGCTTTGGCAACGTCCCGAGATTCCTTATAGTTGCCGGCGCCGATGGTGTAGAAGGCAGCGAGGGGCAACTCACCGCACGCGAGGTAATGAGCTCCGAGTAGCCCGCGAGCGTCTCTTTCGTCAAAGAAGGACGCTGACCGTATTCCCTCAAGTAGATGCCGTCTTAGATTGATGGCGGCGATACGCGGGCTATTGAAATGCAAAGCTGCTAGCCCAAGTTCGCGAACGCTCTCAGCCCCAGCCACGATACGGGCTTTGGATGGCATGTTCAGCAGCGCCTGAGCGAGAGGGTGCCACTTGTCGTCGGCCAACACACCGAAGCGGTTCGCAACGAACCGCTGACTCAAGAGCCAGTCGGCAGCGTCCGTGTAGCGCTCCGACAGACATGCCTCATTGACTGCTGCGCGCCAGTCCCGGTCGGCTTCAATTGGCACGGCCTGCAGTAGCTTGTGGCGCGCATGTCGCGCGAGCACCAATGCCTTGAGGTTTCTCGCTATTCCAGAACTTGACGCGTGGAGCAGGTCGCCCCATTCTCCCGTCGCATCCGCAGATGCCAGTCTCAAACGAAGCGCGATTTCCGGGAGGGTATGCGCGATCTCGTCCGCGGCCGTCGTGATCACTTGGCGGTTATTCACGATCCAGGCCAGGTTGTCGTCGCCTAGCGCGCTCTCTGCTGCGAACAAGACGGTCCGTGCACGGTCTTCCGCATCGACCAGTGATATTGCCTCGGAGGGGATTTCGATTGGTAACGGCACAGGAGTTTGCAGGTGATCTGAGACGAATTCGGCGATCTCGACCGCAGCACCCAGGCGCGCAGTTAGGGGTTCTTCTGAGCCTTTCGGGAAATCGGGAAAACCCGCCAGATTCCTTAACGCCCCGAGCACCCGATCGGCGCGCATTGAGCTTCCAGAGATGTCGGCTTCCCATAGCGATTGCAGCATCAGCCGGACGGCGGTGTCTTCCTCCCCGGTACTGACGCACAGGGCCGCGACCCGATGGTCGAATTCTGCAGCGTGAATCGGGAAACCAGCAGCCACTAAACGTCTTTGAACCTCGCGGAAAAGCTCGAGCGCCGCACGTGGGTCGTCGGCAGCGAGCTGATTCGCTCTGTCGAGCAGGCCCTGGGCTTCAGTGCTGGCGAGAGGCCCGAGTGATACGGCATCTGCAGTGTCAAGGGGGCTCGGCCCAACTGCCTCTGCAATGGAGGAGCTGGGGGCCGGCACATGGAAATTCATATGCACCGTGCGTGCTTCGACATTCAGAGTGCCGAGAGATCCCACTTGGCCGATCGCGACGGAGTGGTCGTTGGCCGCCACTCCTTGCTGCTGCGCTTCTGATCCTTCCGATGGGGAGGTCACAAACGTCAGCGGTTCTTGGGATCGTCGCCCGTGGGTCGCTGCCCTCCAAGCGTGATGTCGCCGATTTTGTCCACGCGGTTTGCAGCGAAGGATCCGTTGTCGGCTGAAATATTCTGTCCTTTGTCACCGGCTGACTGCTGCGTTATCGCGCTACCGCCTGACACCGGGCCCTCCACCTTGTTGCTAGGGTCATCGCGGCCAGCGTCGTTTTCAGGCGCGCGCTGCACCAACACCGCACAACCGATTGCGCCAATGAGAGCGACGACGAGGAGTAACCACCACCACCAGGCCGGCGTCGAAGTGACCTTGTTGATGGCGAACGCCTCCGCGGCTCCGAACCCAACGACAGCAATCGCCGGCGCAGGTCGACGGCGGATCTTCGTTGTGACTGACATGGAGCTCGCCTTTCGTCGCGCGCACGCGTTCTGCTGCTTACGTCACAAACAGGCTAGCGTGTGACCCGTTGGCCGAAATGTACTGGTTGACGCGCTAGTGTTGGCAAACGCCCAAAGGAGGGGTGGGCAACATTCGCATCAAACGGAGCATCTGTGACGTTCAATTGCGGATCGCAACGCTCTCGCAAGTGTGAAGGGCGTGCTGATCGGTACGCGGCCGGTATCTGTCGTTGCGCGGGCGGGGACCCTCAGCGGTAGGCGGCCGCGTTGTCGACCTTCAGCCACCGTTCGGCGCGGGCAACGCTGAGGAGCGAAGGCATCGTCGTGTGATCAAGAGCCTCGGTCTTGCCTGGCCGCTCCGCCGGTGGTGCTGCCACTCGGAGCCGATTGAGTTCGGCCAATTCGGCGTCGGTCGTGTCGCCGGTGACGGGGCGGTTTGTCAGCCAGCCGAAGCGAGCGATCTGTTCAGCCGCGCGGAGGACCGTACGTCGTCGCCCCGCCGAGAGCTGTCCGAGAACGAGCGTTAATTCCGGCAGGAGTTCGGAGACGACGGCTCCTGATGCGACGGACCATAGGGCCAGTGCCCATTCCGCTTGGCCTAGGTCGCCGTCGTCGATGACCTCCAGCTGTTCCCGCCACCAGCCGGGATTGCGTGAGTGCGTGGTGGTCTGAGCAAGGAGCTCGGTCGGGTGGCTCATCGTTCCAAAGGCCGTAGCGTCAGCGCACTTCCTGTACGCGAGTCCGAACGGAGAGGCCGCGCCGATGATGGCGATCTCCGTAGCGATCCAACAACGACCGGCTTGCTCGTACACCGCTTTGGCGGTGTCTGCCCACGGAAATGTGCTCGCCTTATAACCGGACCTAAACGTGCGTTTCCTTCCGACTTGCTCCCACGGTGAGCGGGCCCTTCTGAGCTGGTTGATCGCCTCAGATCTGCGACGTTTCGCCCTCTCGTCGCCGGAGATGAAGCCTGTCGTGGAGCTGGTCAGGAACTCTCCGGGCGCCAGGGCGACCGCGACCTGCGCAGGCATCGAGCGCGTCGACGTGACGCAGGGACATTGCCCATCCAGCACCGCGGTGAGCAGAGCTGCCTCCAACGAACTTCCACGCTCCGGGGTTAGCCCGGTACTGAGGAAGAGTTCGGCGGCGCCGTTGGACAGATCCAAGTTCTCGAATTTCGAGGTGATGCCGGCTCCAGCTTCACAGCAGGCACCGACAGCGAGCCACGCGTTCTGCTGGGTCGTGCCAATCGCTGCAGTGAGCTGCTGGTACCACCACGCCGTAAAGTCGCTGCATTGGTTAAGCAGTTCCCGCAGGACTCGCACACGCTGTGGGTTCTCGACATCGCTCGGATTCCTGCTGATTAGGGCCGTCAGCCGTGCCCAGGTCGGGTCGACACCGTCGTCGGCGGGTAGGTCGGGAAGTTCAGGGAGTGCAACGATGTCCCGGCGGTCGAGCGCGGATAGCAAGATCGCGCTTCCGGTGTCCGAACAAAGCGCGGTCAGCACCTTTCGAGCTTCACGCGGACGACGCAGGAAGACGCCATCGGTGAGCAGCGCCCACGCGGCGAGGTACGACGGGGCATTTGAGGTTTTCCCCAGTTCCTGCTCGATCCCGGCGGTCAACGAGTAAACGTCGCTGCCCTTAGCGTTTCCTCCGTAGAACCTTGCGGTGTTGAGCCAGTACGGGCGTCTCAGAAGTTCCCGAAGCACCGTTGTGCTGTCGAAATCAGCGTTGTCCTCGCCTGAAGTGCGGTAGAGGAACCGCGCAGCAAAGTACTCCCGCAGCGACAACACCTCGAACTCGTAGGTGCCATCCACCTTGCTCGTCAGAGCCCACAAACGGTCGCTCGCGCCCTCGAAGAGTTGATCGACAATCGACTCGCGGTTGCCGTAGGTGTGCTGGAAGTGGCGCATCGCCGCTTTCAAATCGCCGATGCTCATGCGCCCGTTGATCTGCGATTCTTCGGTGTGTGCGTGCAAGTACCAGCCGAGGAACGGGATGATCTCGAGGAGCTCTTCCTTGTGGTCGCGGACGGCCTTCGGGTGCTTGTTGGCTTCGCGGGCCAAGAGCAGGTCAACGTACTTGTCGTATAGGTCGGTCCGCTGTGTGGGGGTGGCAGCCCCCTGCTGGTGGAGAAGGTCCAACAGGATTGTGAGCTGCATTGGGTTACCGGCGAGCTCATGAATGTAGGGCTCGCGGCTCTTCTCTTGGAAGCTCCTGCGCAGCGCGCGACCGTCTTTGCTCTTGATCCCTCGGACGGCGCACCATTTGCGTAGGTAATCAGCCCGCTGGTCACCAGTGAGTTGGTTTAAGGTGACGATCCCGAACATGTGTGGCGACGGTTCCGCAAGCTCACCGGCGCTGGGGCGCGTGGTGACGACTACCTTCAGCGGCTCACTGTAAGTCTTCGCCCGGCTGGCGAACGCGTCGATCTCGTTGACCACCCTGCGCCGGATGCTGGCGCTGCCGACTTCGTCGAGACCGTCAAGTACGACGAGGCTGGGTACTCGCTCGAATATGTCCTGCACGGTTGTCGCGGTGGTGGTGATACCGCCGCTGTCATGGGTCAACAGGTCGGCGAGGAAGCATTCGATGGCCGCCTGCTCACCCTTGCGTGGCTTCTTCGTCGCCGGCCTGCGATCGTCGGAGTGGTCCCACACGTCGTTGCCGGCGAGCCAGAGCGCGTAGTCGCTGAGGTCCAGCCTGATCGGGAATCGAGGGTTCTTCAGCTCTGGAAGCGATTCTGGCCGCTCCGATTCCGGGATGAACGCGCTGCGGTGCACTTGGCAGATGTACTGGCTGAGAGTGGATTTTCCTTGACCGGGGGCGCCTCGCACCAATGTGAACGGTATTGGTGAGTGCAGCAGGTGAGCGGCCGCTCCGCCGAGTGGGGTCGGCGCGCTTGATCGCATCCGGGTTTCGGTCGGGGAATGCACCTGATCGGCGGTGACGTCGACGAAGAGGTCCACCACCATTTCGCGGTCGACGTCAGCCTGGCTGAACTTGACACGCTGGTCGTCGTCCCATTGCGCCGCGGCGATTTTGCGGATCAGCTTGCGGTCTGCCTGGTTCTTGGCGGTGCCGACCTGCTCAGCGACCAAGTATCGGATGAGATCCCAGCCTGCGAGCATGTCGGCGTAGGCCCACTTTGTCGAGTCCGGAGCGTTGTCGACCCACGGATTAAGCGCCTCACGCCAGATGCATGTCATTTGGTCAAAACCGACGTTCTTGGCGTGCTCCTTTAGCTTTCGGTTTAGCTGGGAGAACGTGCCGGTTTTTGGCTTGGCCGTACTTGCCACATTGGTCACCAGGACGTAGTTGCGTATGCCGTCCTTCGCTAGCTGGCGCAGGTTGTTTAGCTCCTTCTTCACGACCGCGTCCAGCCAGCTGACGGGGTTCTTCTCCGTGCCGCTGACCGACCACTTGACCTGATAGATCAGTAATGTCTCCGGATCGATGTTGCGGAGACCGTCGACACCGCCGTCGGTCTGCCTCAGCGCCATCGGGCAGTAGTCGGGGAACTGTATTGCCAACAGAGCGCTGACGAGCTGCTGAAAATCGTGATCGCCAAGGCGTTCGTAGAGGTATCGGTGCCGGCTTTCGGGCAATGGCTGACTCCTTCGATCCAACCCCGATCGTGCCGTTATCGCCGTCGGGAGCCGTCTTACGCTCGCTCTATTCAACCCGCTAGCGCCGACTGGATCGGGGAGGTTGCAGGTCGCATGCCTGACTGCATTCGCTGCCGAGGCCAGCTCCAGCCGCGAGCGTCGGCATAGCATCGGCGCATGGTCGACGAAGAAGTGCCTTCGTGGAAACAGATAGTCGTGCGAGCTGCGGTTGCTTCCGGCGCGGAGGTGCTCGGCTGGCAGGCTGGTGTGCCGGGTGTTGGCGCGGGAACCGGCGCCGTGGTTCAGGGGCTGATCGATTCTCGTCAAGGTCGTGCGGAAGAGTTCGTCGATGGTGTTGCCGATCTCGTGGATGCACACCGACTGTTGGAACAGGTCCGGGCAGATCCGGGGCTCCAGAATCTGCTCTGGGATGGCATCCAAGCCGCGATGTCGGCGGCAGACAGCGGTAAGCGCATCTATCTTGCGCGCGTGGTGGCGAATGCCCTAACGGACGACACGAAGATGGATGACGCTCAGTTCATCGTGGCCGCCTTGCGCGAGCTTGAGGGTCCGCACGTTCGCGCACTTGTCAGACTCATAGCCGCCGATGACGAGAACCGAAAAGATCCCGGCAATAACGACGAAACCCTGCAGACCGCACTTAGCAACGAGCCACCGGCGGTGAAGGCGGTTCTGGTAAGAACCGGACTTGTATTGGTGGGTTCACAGCCTGTATCCAGCGGCCTGTACAGCATCCCCCGAGCTGAGAACTACAGCATCACCGGAGTAAATGAATTCGGTCGCAGAATCATTCGTGAGCTGCAAGAGACTGAGACGAACTGATTTTGTCTGCCCAAGATCCGACTCGGGATGTGCATCGGCGCTGGATCCGTACTGAACCGGCCGAACGGGTTTGGGCACTGGTCTATTGGTGCCAGCTTGCGTCTCGTATCTTGCATTTCAGCGGGTAGCTTTAGCACCGCTGATTCCATGTCGCTTGATTCGGCGGCGATTCGAGGAGTCCTTGATCTCGAGATTCGCGTAAGGCAAGGGAAGTTCAGGATCGATCGTGCGTTCCCTCGCAACAGGCCCCAACGCTGACATGAAAGATTCCAACATCTTGCGCTCAGCGACCTTCACGTTGGCGCACTCACCGAAGTGCACCCAGGCGGTACTCAAGTCCTTGATGCACTTGAGGGGCCACCCTCCGGCGTGCGGCGACCTCGCGGCGAGGCGTGTCCGGTAGAACTGGCTCACGCGATTCCGCAGAGACGTGCTAGCTGTACTGACCACGGACGTTGGTGACGGCGTGGTGAGGTGACAAGACGAAGACCTCCGAGTGAAGTGCGAACTGC